>CAWGKQ010000007.1:0-459755 GCA_963823245.1 uncultured Actinomycetes bacterium
CCCAGGTCGCCTCCAGGTCCTCCCGGTTGTAGGCGAGGATCTCGTCCATGATCTCGGCGCGGAGCGCGCTCGTCGGCGGTCTCCGTCGCCTCGATGTAGCGGGCCATCGACCACTCGCCGCCCGATTCCTCGAGCTGGCGCTCGTAGCCGGCGAGCTGCTCGACCGTCTTCAGGCTGTAGCTCGAGGTCGGCAGGGCGACCGACTCGTAGGTGATCGGCAGGAGGTCGAGGAGGTTTCGCTTCACGCGCTCGGCGATGCCGTCGCGGTCGCCGTAGCGGCCGAGGTAGAGGTCGATCTTCGTGAGCTCGTAGCTCGCCCAGTGGACGAACGGGATGTCGCCGTGCTCGGCGAAGATCGCCTCGGCCTCGGCGAGGAAGGCGTCCCAGCCGGCGCGGTCGCCGTCGCGGCCGAAGCCGGCGGTGGCGGCGCGGAACGGGCCCGGCCGCTCGCCGAAGACCTGCATCCCCCAGAGGTAGATCTTCTCGAGCTCGTCGAGCTGCTGCGGGAGGCCCTCGAGGTCGAACATGACGTAGTTCGGGTGCTCGGGGATCGCCGGCGGCTTGAGGACGATCGGCTCGTCCTCGGCGAGGGCGCGGGCGCTGTCGAGGATCCGCTCGGCGCGCGGCGCCGACGCTTCGCGCGCCCCTTGCCCCAGGGGCGCTCGAGCTCGGCGAGCGACTCGGCGTCGAAGCGCTCGAGGAGCTGGTCGTAGGTCTCGACGCCCCGCGCCTCGAGCTCGCCGATGAGGCCGCGGTCGACCCAGGGCAGAAGGCCGACCGAGTGCCGCTCGACCGCCGTCGGCCAGCAGCGGTCGAAGAAGCCGCAGCCCGAGCACTTCGACCATGCCGACGGTCTCGTGCGGCGCCTCGTCGGCGAGGCGGACGCGGAGGATCCGCTCGAGCGCCGCGAGCGCCTCGTCGCCGCCCTCGTAGGGGATGTCGACGATCTCGCCGATGCCGTTGTGGACCTGGAGCGCGACCGGCGGCTCGCCGAAGCGTCTGCTCGTAGAGCCAGGCGTAGGTGGCGAGCTGGAGCGTGATCTCGGGGTGGGCGCCGTTGCCGATCCGCCGGGCGAGCTTCGAGTCGCGGATCGCGTAGCCGCGGCGGGCGGGGAGGAGGAAGTCGGGGACGCCGACGATCTCGACCGCGCTGGCCGGCGAGCTCGGTCTCGGCGCGGAGGGCGCCCTGGTAGATGACGCGCTCGCCGCGGCGATCTCCTCGCGGGTGCGCTCGACGCGCTCGTCGATCGGCAGCTCGCCGAGGTCGACGCGCGTTCGGGAAGCGGGCGAGGTGGCGGCGCTCGTGCTCGGCGCCGAGGCGGAAGAGGACCTCGGTGTAGGGGCCGGGCGGCGCCTCCTCGACGCCCTGCGCGCGAAGCCAGACGCGAAGCTCGCACTCCGACGGGCGAAGGAGGCCGAAGAAGTCGGTCGGGACGAGGCGGATCGGCGGCGCTTCCACGGCGCTCGGGGCGAGGCTAACCACTGAGCGCGGCCTCCTCGCCGGCCTCGGCCGCGAGCTGCGCGGCCATGAGGCCGATGACGATGCCCAGGATCACCTGGCCCGTGCGGTCCCCGATCTCGGGGAGCTGCGGGAGGCGCTCACGGAGCACGGCGCGCGCGTCATCGTCGAGGTCAACGGACTCGAGGAAGCAATCGACCGAGTCGGCCATCTCGCCGATGGGCCGGGAGCGGTGGACGGCGTAGAAGTCGTCGATGCGGTCGAACGCCTCGGCGAGGGTGTCTGCACGGTTTGCCACGTTTGTGGAGTCGCGCCGTGGGCCGCGAATCTGACGCGGCGCCTCAGCTCCGGGCCCGGCCGACCCATCCCGCAGCGCGCCTGCAGCCTCGGCCCAGCGTGGCTCCAGTAGCCCTCGCCGGGCTCGCGGGCCCACGTGACGACGCTCGCGGCAAGGATGCCGACGACCGCGATCAGGAACAGCGCCGCGATCACCAGGCAGGCACCGACGAGCAACGCGCCGACCAACATGATCCACATCAGGTAGCCGAACCCGTAGGCGAGCGAGCCCCAGAAGCCGAGCGTGACGCCCCAGTTGCGGCCGACCCTGAACCAGAGGCCCATCTGACTAGGTCTTTCGCTCGCGGTGCCTTCGCTCGCCCGCGCCCTGTCGCCAGCCGTCGGGCGAGCCGCGTCGGTCGGCTGGCGGCCGCCGGCGCTTCGGCTTCGTCGGAGCCAGGATCCACTGCGGCATCTCGCAGCCGCAGATCGCGCACCAGTGCGGGAAGGCGCCGTTGCCGCGGACCGTGAGCCAGAACTCCGGGCTCGAGTCGCGCCAGGTGACGCCGCAGGCGGGGCATCGCACGTGGGCGGTGCCGAGCTTCTCCGGCGCCGGCTCGATCGACTCCAGCCGGTCCGAGAGCCAGACCCGCCGGTAGCCGACCGTCGTCGCCCAGTCGAGGACCACGCGCTCGGCCTCGGCGAGATCGCCGCCGTCGGTGTAGAAGCGGACCGCGATCTCCTTGTCGTCCTCGCCGAGGACCGTGAGGTCGGCGATCGCGACTCCCGCCTCGTCGCGCTCCTGCAGGAGCTTCGTGTTCGGGCCGTTGCGCGCGAGCCAGGGGACCCAGTTCGTCAGCATCACCCGGCCGTCGCGGATCGTGAGCCGGTAGCAGGGCGGGGCTCGCTCCTCATCCGGATCGGGGCTGAAGATCTCCTCTAGGTCGTCGGATCCGTCGAAATCGTCCACGGAGATTGAGTCGCGCGCTCCGGCGCGGACCTGACGCGCCTACGACGCGCGCCGCTCGCGGCCTTCGCCGTTGAGCGCTCGCAGGAGCTCGAAGGCGTCGGTCTCGTGGCCGCCGGCCTCCTCGATCTCGATTGCCCGCTCGTAGGCGCGGCGAGCCTCGTCGGTCTCGCCGATCGCCTCCGCGGCCTGGCCGAACCAGCGCCAGTTCCAGCTTCCGTTCGGGGCGATCTCGGCGTAGTGGCGAAGGTGGCGGTAGGCGAGGTGGAACCGCCCCAGCTCGTAGAGGGTGTAGCCGAGCGCGAAGTGCGCCA
Source organism: uncultured Actinomycetes bacterium (assembly GCA_963823245.1). Lineage (GTDB taxonomy): Bacteria > Actinomycetota > Thermoleophilia > Solirubrobacterales > 70-9 > JAWVFM01. The sequence goes on from CAWGKQ010000007.1 coordinate 3,017, forward strand.
TCGAGTCGCCGCACTGAAGGCAGGCGAGCCAGTGCTGAAGCGCCTCCTCGCCCGATGCGTCCACCGCCGCGTTGAAGTACCACCGGTTGGGCGTGCTCTGACCGCCGAAGAGGGTTCTCGCCGCGACGACGATCTCGCCGGCGCTGGCGGAGCTGAGGCCGAGGACGGGCGCGTCGAAGTGCGGCTCCTCCCAGATCGCCGCCACGTCCGGATCATTCGGCTCGAACGCCGAGAATTCGTGCGACCTTGAAGCCGACGCAGCGGCCGCCGGGCACCTCGTCGCACCAGCCGAAGCTGTCGGTCACGCCGCGCCAGCATCCGGACGGCTGACCGTCGTCGACGCGGCCGAACTCGAGCGCGATGAGCCAGTCGAGGTCGGCGATGTGGTTGAGGTAGAGCTTTGGCGGTCGCATCGGCGATCGGCAGTCGCGCTAGTAGATGTTCAGCTCGTGGTAGCGATGGCCGGAGCCCGGCGGCGGCTCGAGCGAGCCGCGCGCCTCGAGCGGGCCGCTGCCGGCGAACCCGCGCCGCAGGCGCGAGTAGGCGACCGTGCAGACCTCGAGCTCGCAGCGGTAGTCCTCGAGGATCGGGAGCTGGCCTCGCAGCGATGAGCCCTCGAGCACGGTGACGACGAGCTTGTACTCGACGTCGATCTCCTTGCTCGCCTCGCGAAGCTCGTCGAGCGGCTTCGCCGGCATCTTCTCGAGCTCGAGGCGCGAGAAGTCGATCACCTCGGGCACGCCGAGCTTGTCGTAGTCGGGCCCACGCTGCTCGCCCCAAAGGACGTGGACGGCTATCAGGAGCAGCCCGTCGGCGAGGATGTTCTCGGGCGCGCTCGGGATCCAGACGATCGGGTCGACCGTCCAGTTGACCGGCTCAGGTGTCCCGTCCGGCCCGCGGGCGACCACCCGCGCCTGCTCGATCGGCTCGAGAACCCAGCCGGGGCGGGAGTTCTCATGCAGCGAGGCGAGGTGCGTCGGGTAGATCCCGCCGTGGAACCTGTTCCGCCAGCCGACCATCATCTGCGCGGTCACCGAGCCCATCAGTCGGCCTCGACCTGCCGCGTCTCGGCGATGATCGCGCGCAGCCGCTTCCGCCCGTCGGGCTCGTAGCGGTTGATCCCGCGGCGGTCGAGCTCCTCGCTGCGACTCGGTGAGCGAGCGGCTGGAGCTCGTCGACCGGCAGGCCCCAGTGGCGGTAGCCCTCCTCGATGGAGCTCGAAGTACCAATCGGACGGGAGGCCGAGGTAGGTGGGCCGGGTCATGACGTAGGTCATCGCCGAGCGCCGGCCTTCGTCGGTCTCGACCTCGACGGTCTCGCCGGCGGTAGAAGGTCGGGCGCGCCCTCGTAGGAGTCGAGGCTGTCGATGTCGGCAGCGTTCAGCCACCAAAGGGCGCCGTAGACCGTGCGGTCGGGCGCCGGCTCGATGTTGGCGACCCCCTGGAAGGCCAGTCGCCAGTCGTGAGACGAGCGACAACGTCTGGGCGCGCGCCCGGGCAGCGCAGGCGCATGCCGTCCTCGTTCAGGTTCGAGCCGTAGGCGAAGTAGAGGATGGGTGGAGCCACACGGGGTGAGTCGGCCGAAGCGAGGCGCTCGGCTGACGCGGGCCGCGCGCGCGATCGTGCGGAAGTCGAGCGCAGATTGGTGCGAAGTGCGCACCACGGGCGAAGCGAGGCTCGTGCAACGTCACCGGATCGCCGAGCTACCCGAGAACCCGAACGCCGATCCAGGTCGAGTGCCACTTCCGGAACCTCCTGTGGGAGGAGGGGATGCAGCAGCCCGACCAGGTTCGCCACGAGGTCGACCCGCCGCGCGTCGTCTTCGTCTGGACGAGCCGAAAGTCGCGATCGAGATCGAGCTCGGCCCCGCGGGACCGATCGACGTCCGGGACGCCACCGCTCCCTCGAGCTGAGATATGCTGGCATACCATGAAGCGGACGACCGTGAAGATCCCCGAGGCGCTCGACGCGCGCCTGCGACACGAGGCGCAGCGGCGCGGCACGACGATCAGCGAGATCACTCGCGAGGCGCTCGAGGCTCATCTCGGCGCGCGCCGTCCGCTCCTGATGGCCGCCGCCGGCTCCTTCCGAAGCGGGCGGAGCGACTTGGCCCAGCGGGCGGAGGAGATCGTGGCGGAGGCGATCGCGGCGGAGGCGGCGGAGTCGCGCTCGTAGTCGATTCCAGTCCGGTCGTCGCTGTTCTCGACGCCGGCGATCGTGACCACGCGTCGTTGCGTCGAGCTCCTCGAGGCGTACCCCGGGCCGCTGATCGTGCCGGCGCTCTGCTTGGCGGAGGTCTCGCACCTCATCCGCGGTGACTGGCAGGCCGAGGTCAGGCTCCTCATGGCCCTCGCCGCCGGCGAGTTGCTCCTGGAGCCGGTCGATCCGGCCGACCTCGAGCGGATGGCGGAGCTCGTCGGCGCCTATCGCGACCTTCCACTGGGAACCGTGGACGCGTCGGTCGTCGCCGTCGCGGAACGCCGGGGCATCACGACGATCGCCACCCTCGACCGCCGCCACTTCGGCGTCGTGCGCCCGCGGCATGTCGATGCCTTCGAACTGGTTCCCTGATGGCTGATGCGTAGCACCAGTGCTACGCTTCCATCCATGGCGCGACGGATCACCCAGCGCGAGCTTCGTAACCAAAGCGGCGACATCATGCGTGCCCTCGACCGCGGGGAGCGATTCACGGTCACGCGCAACGGCGTGCCCGTCGGCGAGCTCGCCCCTGCTCGAACGCGCCGGTTCGTGGCGGTCGAATCCGCGGTCGCGGCATTCAGCGGTGCGGCCGCGATTGACGAGAAGCGGTTCCGAGCGGACATCGACCGTGCGCTCGACCAGGACGCCACACCGCGTGGCTGAGCGTCACGCGCGCGGGCTTCTCGACACGTCGGTCGTGATCGCGCTCGAGCAGGTCGATGTCGAGCGCTTACCGGGAGAGCTCGCGATCTCCGCCGTCACCCTCGCCGAGCTCGCTGCCGGCCCGCACGCCACCGGCGACAACGCCGAGCGGGCGCGGCGCCAGGAGCGCCTCCAGCGCACCGAGGCGACGTTCGATCCGATTCCATTCGACGCCGGCGCGGCACGCGCCTTCGGCCGGGTCTACGCCGCGGTCGCCGGCGAGCGGTCGGAGGGCGCGGGGCCGGCGCGCGGTCGACCTGCTCATCGCCGCGACGGCGCTGGCGGCGGAGCTGCCGCTCTATACGCGCAACCCGGGCGACCTCCGCGGCCTCGAGGATCTGGTCGAGGTCGTCGCCGTCTAGAGCAGGAACCAGGGCGAGAGCACGCCCGCGGCCACCAGCACCACGATCGCGAACGCGATCACGTGGACCATGACGCCGATGACGATCGTCGAGAGCGGGAGCTTCTCCTGCATCAGTCCGACCCCGGGTGGACGCTGAGGCAGACGAGCTCGCCCTCGTGCGTGAGGCCCGGAGCCTGCGAGGCCGTTCGCCTCGAAGCGGATCTCCTCGCCGAGGCCGACGCCGTGGCGTCGGTGGCCGATCGGTGCGTCGGCTGCCAGCAGGGCGAAGCCGTTGGCCGTCTCGGTCTCGGGCGGGTCGACGTCAGCCTCGTCCGTGGCCGCGTCGAGCGCGTCGAGCGCGTAGCCCTGGACGAGCGGGCCGTGGAGCGAGGCGAAGACGTCGGCGCGGCTCGCGTAGTCGAGCACGTGGAGCCTGCCGCCGATCGCGGCGATGGCGCCGGTCTGTCCCTCGCGGAGGCGGATCCTCTCGGCCGCCTCGGCGAGCTCGTCGCGGCGCGACTCGAAGACGTCGTGCATCGCGTCGGTCGGCGAGTGGGCCTCGAGCCGGCGCGAGGTCTCATCGATGCTGCTCCAGACCTCGGCCTGGTCCGCGCGGGCCTCGCCGCCGATCGCGACCATCTCGCGCGCCTGGGCCGACTTCATCCTGCGCATCGCCGGCCCGGCGGCCTGCGGCGAAGGGATGAAGCGCTCGCGGTGGCGCGAGCCGTCCCAGCGCCCGCGCTCCATGCAGCTCACCGGCACCCGGGCCTTCTTGCCGGCGCCGACGAGGACGGGGACGTCGAAGGTGCGGTTCTGCTGCGCGCCGAGGACCTCCTCGCCCTCGAAGAGCAGGACGGGCTTGTCGGCCGGGTTGTGGACGAAGAGGTCGTTGACCGACGCGCCGCCCTCGAGCTCGCCGACGCTCACGCCGAGCGGCGCGGCCCTGGGCGAAGCTCAGGTACTCGAGCGTCGGCGCGGGCCCGAAGAGCGGGAAGACGGCGAGGTTGCCGGCGACGTCGGGGTCGCCGACGCGCAGCGGCTTCGCGAGGAAGGTCGAGAGGGTCGGGGTATCGGTCGGTGGGTGCGTTTGAGTCATTCATGACCCGGGAGTCGGTCGCATAGGTCGATTCCTGACGGCCTCGCCAGTCGCGGCGGGCCGATCCCCGCGGGGCGCGAGAGGCCAACGGCGGGGTTGATTCGTGTGCGACGTTGACAAGCCCGACTTCGTCGTTACCGTCCATGAGCGCAGGAGGATTTGATGCGAGCCGCGTACGACAGCGAAGCCGATGCGCTTTCGATCGATCTGATCGAGGCCGCGCAATGGGAGGGCGCCGAGGCGATCGACGACGACTACTGCACGGTGGCGCTGGCTGGAGAGCGGCCGGTCAACGTGGAGCTTCTGAGTCCCGCCGACCACCTCGAGCTCCTCGGCGTCGCCGCGCGACGCTTCGGCCTGGACGGCGAGGCGCTCGAGGCTGCCGCGCGATCCGCGCTGGCGGCGCCGGACCGCGCGGTGGTGCTCGAAGTGCTCGCCTCCGCGTGATGCTGCTCTGACCCAGCCGTCGCGAAGTCGGCGCAGGCGAGTGACGCTAATGTGACCACTCTGACTAGATCGGTATGATCAGATGGGTCATGATCGTCACCGGAGTGGCTCAGCTCAAGGCAAAGCTCAGCGAGTACCTGGCTCGGGTGCGGGCCGGCGAGGACGTCCTCATTACCGACCACGGCCGGCCGGTCGCGAAGATCGTCCCGGCCGTCACGGACGAGGAGCACCTGGCCGAGCTCGAGCGCAAGGGGCTCATTCGCGTGGGGACGATGCAGCTGCCCGAGGGGTTCTTCGATCTGCCTCGGCCGACGATCGAGGGACCGAGTCTCGCCGAAGACGGTGATCGAGGAGCGGCGCGAAGGCTGGTAGGGCAGTGCGCTTCTGGGATACGTCCGCGATCGTGCCCCTCCTGGCGGAGGAGGCGTGGACTGAGATCCCGGCCGAGCTCGCTCGCTCGGACGGCGCCGTGGTTGTCTGGTGGGGGACTCGCGTCGAATGCACGTCCGCGCTTCGTCGCCGCGAGCGCGCCGGCGACGTCGACGCCGCGGGCGTCAAGCGGGCAGCCACCGTGCTCGAGAAGCTGAGAAGCGCTTGGTCCGAGGTCGCCCCCGCCGAGGCAGTGCGGCGGGAAGCGGAACGTGCGTCTGGCGGTACACGCCCTCCGCGCCGGCGACGCGTTCCAGCTCGCCGCCGCACGGGTGTGGCGCGGCGAGGTCGCCGAACGGACCGCAGTTCGTGTCGTTCGACCGTCGCCTCCGCGACGCGGCGTCGCGTGAGGGGTTCATGGTGCTCCCGGAGGAGCTGCCGGCGGCCTGAGCCTCAGATCACCGCGTGGAGCCGGCGGCCCATCGCGGCGCCCGAAGCGCCGAAGCAGCCGCAGAGCCTCGAGAACTCGCGATCGGCCTCGTACTCCCGGCGCACGAGCCGCGCGGGCATCAGGAGCGCCGCCGCGAAGACGCTCGCCTCCTCCTCGATGTCCGGCAGGTCGGGCGGCGGCGCCTTCGGGTCGGGCTGCTCGTCGGCCTGGACGGCCGTCGAGCGGCAGAAGAGCGAGCGCTCGCCGTCGCTGTGGAGGACGAAGTGGCCGAGCTCGTGGCCGATCGTGAAGCGGCGCCGCGGCGGCCACTCGCGGCCCTCCTCGGCGTTCACCCAGATCTCGCCGGCGCCGGCGAGCAGGAGGCCCGAGAGGCCCTGGCCCTCGGCGAGCTCGGGGCAGCCGGGCGCCGTGGTCAGGTCCTCGACGTCGCGGACGAGCAAGCCGAAGTGCGTGTCGGCGATCGCCTCCACAGGAACCGGGAGGCTCTCGCCGTCCCATAGCCAGCTCGGCAGGCTCGCCAGAACGCCCTCCGCGCGCCGCTCGATCGCCTCGATCTCGGCCTGCTTCATCGGCGGGGCGATCCTAGTCGCGGGCCGAGTCGAGGCGGGCGATCGCGCGGAGAAGGTGGCCGAGCGCGCGCAGCGAGCCGAAGCTGATGCCCCCGCCGGTTCCGACGAGGCGGTTGAGCTCGAAGCGCAGCGCGGCGTCGGCGAGCGGCTCGCCCGCGGTGGCCACGGCGAGCAGCCCGGCGAGCGGCCAGTCGCGCTCGCGGACGGCGAAGCCGAACACCCTTCTCACGTGATTTCGATTGCCGGTCCTCATGTGAAGTCGGAGTCGCTCGGCGCGGCCCGTGGCTGACGGGCGCTCTCAGCCCCCGAGGAAGAGCTCGTCGACCTCGTCGCGCTCGATGCCCTCATCGCGGGCGGGCGCTGCGGCGCTGGCCGGCGCCGCCGGAGCCTCGCCGCCGTGGTCGGCATCGGCATACGCCTTTCTCGCGAACACGGCGCCCTCGCCGGCATCCGGCGGGGCGACGCGCTCGCCGGCTCTGCGCAGCGCGTCGCGCGTCGTGTCGACGATGCCGGCCAGGGCGTCGAGCACGCGGTCGGAGACCCCGGAGGGCTCGAGCAGGCCGTGCTCCATCTGGTTGTAGTAGTAGGCGACCTTCTCCTCGCGGCCGCCGACGCCAAGCTTCTCGGCGAGTCCAGCGACCAGCTCGTCGCGGCGGATCCGCGCTCGGTTGCGAAGCTCGGGGAGGAGCATCGGCCACGAGCCCGAGACGCCCGCGAGCGACTCGGTGAGCGCGGTCACCACCTGCTCGGCGGGCGAGCCCCGGTACGCCTCGGGGTCCCACGGCTGACCGGGTGCCCGGGCGAGGTAGCCGTCGATGAGCGCCTCGAGCTCGGCGCGGTCGGCGCCCTCGAGGCGCTCGACGTAGGCGAGCGGGTCCGCCTCGCCGCCGGCTTGGTGCTCTCGGATGTATTCGCGCAGGAGCCGATCGACGTCGGTCATGGAGTTTCCTCTAGCCGGAAGCCTCGAGGTCGTCGCGCAGATCCTTGCGGAATCGGCTGGTGATCTGGTGGACGTTGTCGACGCTCATCGGCGGATTGAGGCCGGGGTGCTCCTCGTTCACCCGCTCGGCGACGTCCTTCGCCTCGAGGTCCTCGAACACGGAGAGCTCGACGACGCGCCGGTGCACGTCGCTCAGCGCGTCGAGGCGGCGGTCGATCACGTCCTGGGCCCCGATTGCGGTCGTCGGGTCCTTGGTCACGGCGGCGGGCCCCCCGTGGATGTGCTCGTCGTCGGCATGCTCCTCGGGCAACGGCGCCTCGTCGAGCGTGCGCTCGCGCTTGCTCGTGGAAGTCGGCGATCGCGGCGCGCGAGGACGTGCTGACGAGATTCCAGAACTCGCCTTGGCTCGTGCCCTTGAAGCGGGCGAGCGATGGCGTCGGCGAAGGTCTTCGCGGCGATGTCCTCGGCGTCGGACTCGGTCGGGACCTTGAGCCGCGCGCGGCGAACGAGGTCGGCGTAGCGGCGGAAGACGAGGATCGCGAGCGCGTTCCTGCATCGCCTCGGTCTCGCCGGCCTCGCGGGCAGCGACTGCGTAGGCGAGGAGCTCCTCGTCTGTGGAGGCGGGCGAGTTCGAAGTCGCTGGCGTCGTCTGAACGGCATGTCGAGTTCTGTCGCCGGTGGGCGAGTGGCCAGCCGGCGCATAGACCTCCCGGTCCCTACGACCCCCGGGCGGCGGCGAAAGATAGCGCTTGTGGCAGACGAAACTTTCGCGGGCATTGGGCCCCTCGCCGAACGAGAGTTGCTTTCAATCGTCAGGTCGGCGGGTGAGTGGCGGACCTGACAGACGTGTCACAAGATCGTCTCGCGGCGACTACGGTCGCTGCCAGTTGTCCATCAAGAGCGGCCGAGGGACCCGGACCGACGACGCCGCGGCAACCGACCGAGATCTCCGGATCGAGGCACGGTGCTACAGCCGGGATCGATGGAGGTACTCATGCCCAGTCAATCCGAGCTCGCGCGCGAAGCGGAATGGTTCAAGCAGATCCTCGGCCTCGGCCCAAAGCCGAAGCCGCTGGCTCCCGGCGGCAAGGTCTGCCAGGGCTGTGGGGAGATCGGCTACTACGCGACGATCGAAGAGCACACGGCGGCGCATTGCGACTCGGCCGGAGACTTCCTCGCCTTCTCCTCGGGCCACGAGAAGTGCACCTGGACGACCGCGGCGAGTGGTCTGAGGAGGCGCGTCTGGCGATATTGCGAGATCTGCCGCGGAACGGTCGGATGCGCTCGCCGATACGCGCCGCGGGCTCCACTGGGTCTGCCGTGAGTGCGAAGCGAGGACCGTGACCCTTGGCGAGCGACTCGACCTCGTCCTGCGCGAGCTGGCGAGCCGGCGGTTCGAGGAGCCGGTGGAGCCTTCGGGGGACAGACCGGACCCGACGGATTGGGACATCGAAGGCCTGCTTCGGGAGCCAAGGCTCGAGATCAAGCCGCTGCGCGGCTGGCTGCCGCCTGGGTTGGAGCTCTGCGACTCCTGCGGAACCGTGCGCGGCCAAACGTGGCGACGCGTGGAAGGCGCCGTCGAGCGCTTCGAGTCGACGTGCCTCTGCGAGGGCCGCGTTTGCGACTCCTGCGGGCGCCGCCGCATGCGGAGGCCGATAAGCAACTACTTCGACCCCGACGACGGCCACTGGTGGCATTGCGCATGGTTCATGGGCTACCAGCGGAAATGTCGCGACTGCCGCGCCGCCGACGAAGCCGGGCAGAAGCCGTGAGCGCGACGTTCACCGCCGACGACGCCCGCGCCTACATCGCCAGGTCCGCTGGCAGTTCGCGAAGACGATGCCGCAGTGGCCGCACGAGTACACGGTGCGCGAGTGGCGGCCGGAGCTCGAGCCGCAGTTCTTCGAGTTCGTCGAGCTCATCCGCCGCGAGGGGGTCGTGAAGCCATGGCCGCGGGAGGCGCCGAAGCCGCGGTACCACCTCACCTACCTCGAGATCGACGGGTGGGAGTACTGGACGATGGGGGCGCCCCTCTCTGAGACCACGGTGATCAACCGCGCAAACGAGATCCGACTTTGGCTCGACGACGACTTGATCGATCGTGCCGCTCCGGAAGGCTGGGTGCACGTCACGACGGCTCCGGAGGCGATCTGGCTCCTCGACACGCGCCGGGTGGTCGAGCTTTCCCTCGACCACGACCTCGGTGATGACGATCGCTTTGGCCGTGGTATCGACGTCGTCGATTGGCTTGCCGAACAGCAGGAGGTTCACGACCGGCCGCTGTGGCCGCGGGACGGGATCACCATCCACTCCGCGAATGCGTATGGCCGCGACGCCATGGTGCGGGCGATCGAGAACTACGCGGGGAAACGTCTGCAGGTGCGCCGCTCGTTGACGGCGGGCGGGAAGCCGCGCCTCACCTTCTCGAGGCTCGAACCGTGAGCAGGACTCATGGCCCCGAGGAGTTGATCGAGTTCGCTAGCCAGCCCGGCGGATGATCGGCGCCAGCACCTCGTCGAGGCTCGGGCCGCTGCGGTGGCTCAGCTCGTAGGTCGCGCGGCGGATCGGGTGGGGCGTGTCGATCAGGCGAGCCAGGTCGATCGGGGTGCCCGTCGACGACCACGTCGCACTCGGTGTCGTTGATGGTCCGCTCGAGGTCGCGAAGCTGGTCGTCGCCGTAGCCCATCGCGGGGAGGACCGGGCCGATGTGCGGGTACTTCGTGAAGGTGTCGCGGATCGAGCCGACGGCGTAGCGGCGGGGATCGACGCGCGACGCTCCGGCCTCCCGGGCGGCCACCGTGCCCGCCCCGAAGGGCATCCCGCCGTGGGTGATCGTCGGACCGTCCTCGACCACGAGCGCCGTCAGTCCGTCGAGCGGCGGGCCGTCGTCGAGCGTGACCGGTGAGTCGGCCTGCATGACGGACGCATCCGGGTTGGCGGCCGCAATGTCCTCGAGGACCCGGCGGACCTGCTCATCGGTGGCGCTGTCGGCCTTGTTCACGATCACCAGGTCGGCCATGCGGAGGTTCGCCTCGCCCGGGTAGTAGGCGAGCTCGTCGCCTGGGCGCAGCGGGTCGGCGACCACGATCGAGAGGTCGGGGCGCAGGAACGGGAGGTCGTTGTTGCCGCCGTCCCAGATCAGGACGTCGCATTCGTCTTCGGCCAGCCTCGTGATCTCCTCGTAGTCGACGCCGGCGTAGACGAGCATCCCCATCTCGGCCGGGCGCTCGTATTCCTCGCGCTCCTCGATCGTCGGGTGGGAGGCGTCGATGTCGGCGATCGAGGCGAATCGCTGCACGCGCATCGCCTCGAGGTCTCCATAGGGCATCGGGTGGCGGATCAGGCCGACCGTCAGGCCGGCGTCGAGCAGCGACCCTGCCCACCGCGCGGCTGGTCTGGCTTTTCCCGGCGCCGGTGCGCACGGCGCACACCGACACCACCGGCTTCGCGGCCTCCAGCATCGTCGCCTCCGGGCCGGGGAGCACGAAGCCCGCCCCGGCGGCCTGCGCGCGCGCAGCGACGTGCATCACGTAGGGGTAGGACACGTCGGAGTAGGCGAAGACGACCTGGTCGGCGCTCTCGGCGCGGATCAGCTCGACGAGCTCCTCCTCCGGGCGGATCGGGATCCCGTCCGGGTAGCGCGGGCCCGCCAGCGAGGGCGGATAGGTCCGGTCGGCGATGCCCGGGATCTGGGTGGCGGTGAAGGCGACGACCTCGACCCCGGGGTCGTCGCGGTACAGCACGTTGAAATCGTGGAAGTCGCGGCCGCCCGCGCCCATCACGATCACGCGCCGCGCGCGGGCACTCTCGGGTGGGCTGCCGGGCTTCCCTTCCACGGTCAGGCCAGCCTACGCGGTACAAAGCCGTCATGCGCGTGGTCGCAGCCCTCGGAGGCAACGCCCTGCTTCGCAGGGGCGAGCGCGCCGACGCCGCGACGCAGCGGCGCAACGTCGCGGTCGCGGTGCGCGCGGTCGCCGAGCTCGCTCGCGACCACGAGGTCGTGGTCACGCACGGAAACGGCCCGCAGATCGGGTTGCTCGCCCTCCAGGCAGATGCGTCCGCCGGCGAGGCCGCCCGACCCGCTGGACGTGCTGGGCGCCGAGACGGAGGGGATGATCGGGTACCTCCTCGAGCAGGAGCTGACCAACGAGCTCGGCGGGCCGGCCCGTGGCCACTCTTCTGACCCAGGTCGTGGTGGATCGCGACGACCCGGCGTTCGAGCGGCCGACCAAGCCGATCGGCCCCGTCTACGAGCGGGAGGAGGCCGAGCGGCTCGCGGCCGAGAGAGGCTGGCAGGTGGCGCCCGACGGGGATCGCTTCCGGCGCGTCGTCGCCTCCCCGGAGCCGCGCGAGATCGTCGAGCTGCCGACCATCAGGCTGATCGTGGAGTCGGGCGTGCTCGTCGTCTGCGTCGGCGGGGGCGGGATCCCGGTCGTCAAGGTGGAGGGCCGGCTGCACGGCGTCGAGGCCGTGATCGACAAGGACCTCGCGGCGGCGCTCCTTGCGGCGGAGCTGGGGGCCGACGCGCTCCTGCTCCTGACCGACGTGCCGGCGGTGGAGGCCGACTGGGGCACGTCGCGAGCGCACGCTCTGCGAGAGGCGAGTGTCGCCGAGCTTCGCGGGATGGGCCTCGCGTCGGGATCGATGGGCCCGAAGGCCGAGGCCGCCTGCCGGTTCGCCGAGCGCACCGGCGGGTTCGCGGGCATCGGCGCGCTCGGCGACGCCGCGGGGATCCTGCGCGGCGAGCGCGGCACTCACGTCGTAGCGTCTGCGGCCGGGCGCTGACTACGCGCCCCGCGCCACCTCGCGCAGCTCACGGACCATCTCGCCGGAGTAGGCAGCATCGAATCGCTTGCGAGGCGACCGCTCTTGGCCCTGGCTGGCCATTGCGGCCAAAGACCGGTCGAACTATCCCCGATTCGTCCCAGCCAAAGGCCTTGACAGATGCCGGACTGGGCGTAATGTCCGGGCGGTAGCTGACCAGGCTCCGGCAGGGGGCCGTGTAAAGGAGGAAGGGATGAAGAAGCTCAGCTGGGCGCTCGCCACGGGCGCGCTCGCGGCCTTCGTCTGGGCGGCACCGGCGGCCGCGAGCGACACGCTCGTCTCCGTCGGCAGCCCGACCACGCCGTTTTCGCAGAACAAGCAGAACGAGCCGGCGCTCGCGGTCGATCAGCACACCCCGGCCGTGCTCGCGCAGGGCGCCAACGACAACATCGACATGGAGGCGTGCAACGCGGCCGACGACACGACCTGCCCGTTCACTCCGGGAGTCGGCTGTCTCCGGCCTGTCGTTCTCGCTCGACAGCGGTACGAACTGGACGCAGCCAACCTATTCGGGCTTCAGCGCCCGCACCTGCCTGGGTGCGGTGGGGCTCGAGTGATCCGCCGTGCGACCCGCTGACCCCGAAGGCGGGCAGATCGGGACGCTGCCCTGGTACTACGAGAACGGCGTCGTCTCCGACGGCGATCCGGCCCTCGCCTTCGGCCCGGTGCCGGACTCGAGCGGCAACTTCTCGTGGGCGAACGGGGAGCGGCTCTACTACGCGAACCTGACGGCGAACTTTGCCTCCAAGCGGAGCGACTTCACGATCAAGGGCGTCGAGGGAATCGGTATCTCGCGCACGGACGACGCGGCCGCCGCTGCCGGCGGCGACGAAGTCGGCGTGGATGGATCCGGTCCTCCTCCCCAGCACCAGCGGCGCGGCGTTCGCCGACAAGGAGCAGGTCTGGGCCGACAACGCTCGAGTCGAGCCCGCATTTCGGCAACGCGTACGTTTGCTACGCCAACTACCGCGGCGGCCCGAGCGCCGGTTCCGCCGCTCACGACCTCCTCGTCGCAAGGTCGACCGACGGTGGCGACGACTGGTCGAATACTCAGGTGGCGAGCATCCCGGGGTCGGCCTCCGGGACGCAGTTCGGCGCCTTGAGCGGAGCGAGCGGCTGCACGATCCGCACCGCAAGCGACGGGACCGTCTACGTGTTCTGGCTCGGCTGGGACCAGCAGCTCAAGCAGAACGGCATCTACATGGCCACGTCGAGCAACGGCGGCAAGGCGTTCACGTCGCCGCGGCGGCTCTTCCAGGTCGTGCATACCGGCCTCTTCGACCCGGTCCAGGGCCGGTTCGTGATGGACGGCATCGCCGGTGCCAGGGACGACCTCTCCGACGCTCCTAGCATCGACATCGCAAACGGCGCCCCAACGGGCGCGGGAGCGACGAACCAGATCGTGCTCACTTGGGTTGACGGTCGCGACGGCATCAACAACGAGCACGTCATGTTCACGACGTCGACCGACGGCGGCCAGCAGTGGACTCAGCCGAGCGCGGTGGAGACCGCCGACGATCGCGGCTACTACTCCGCGGTCGCGATCTCGCCGAACGGTCAGGACGTGTACCTGACCTACAACGCGTTCCTCGCGCCCTACCAGACGGACACGAGTCAGCCCCGTCCGCTCGTCGGCGTCGTGAAGCACGCCGACGTGGCCGGGGACGGGAGCGTGGGATTGTTCGGCGAGCTGAACCGCGGCACGTCCGGCGACGCCCGCGCCTCCAGCGCGAATGCGCTCACGGACGAGTTCCTCGGCGACTACGTCTACGCGGTAGCGACGAACACCTACGGCGCCGCGGTGTGGAACGACGTCCGGAGGGCGGCCGACTGCCCGGCCGTCGATGCCTGGCGGATGTCGCTCGAAGGAGGCCCGAGCGCGCCGCAGCCGGCGCCCGAGCAGGACTGCCCGACCACCTCCGGGAAGGTGTTCGGGAACACCGACATATTCGGTGGGTCATATCCGGATCCGACGCCGTAGCGGCCGCGGCCACGACGATCGAGGCGAAAGGGCCGGCGCTCAGCCGGCCCTCTCGTCGCCGCGGGCGATCAGCTCGCGAGAGCGCGGGTGTACAGCGACTGCGGACGCGACGCGACCGCCTGATTAGCCGTGCGCTCAGCCCGCTAGCGTGGCCACCGTGGCGCTGCTCGATCGCCTCCAAGGCCATGCTCGCAACGGCCTCGACCTCGCCATGGCGGCGTGGCCGCAGTTCATCCGCCCGCTCGCGCTCGAGCTCGCCTCGCACCGCCCGATCCGGGAGGTGCTCCCGGGTGTCCACCACTGGACGGCGATCCACCCGCGAATCAGGGTCCCCGTCGACTCACTCTACATCGAGCCGGCCAGAGTCGTCGTCGACCCGCTGGTGCCGCGCGAGGACCTCGAGTGGTTCGAGGGGCGGGCGACGCCGAGCCAGATCGTCCTCGGCGGGGGTGGGATCCCGGTGGTCAAGGCCGACGGCCGGCTGCACGGCGTCGAGGCCGTGATCGACAAGGACCTCGCGGCCGCGCTCCTGGCGGCGGAGCTGGGGGCCGATGCGCTCCTGCTCCTGACCGACGTGCCGGCGGTGGAGGCCGACTGGGGCACGTCGCGAGCGCACGCTCTGCGAGAGGCGAGCGTCGCCGACCTTCGCGGGATGGGCCTCGCGTCGGGATCGATGGGCCCGAAGGCCGAGGCCGCCTGCCGGTTCGTCGAGCGCACCGGCCGGTTCGCGGGCATCGGCGCGCTCGGCGACGCCGCGGGCATCCAGCGCGGCGAGCGCGGCACCCACGTCGTAGCGTCTGGTACAGCCGCACGATGAACGGACGCCTCGGCTTGATCGGTGTCCCGACGAGTGCCGGCGCCTTCGCACCGGGGCAGGAGGAGGCCCCAGCCGCGTTGCGGAAGGCTGGATTGATCGAGCTGCTTCGCGGTGCCGCAGTGGAGGTGCGCGACCGCGGCGACTGCGACCTTTGGCGCTGGCGACCCGACCGCGAGAACCGGCTCGCGCAGAACCTCGTCAACGTCGTTGAGATCGTCCGTGAGACCGCGCGCCGCGTCGCCGAGGCGGCCGGCGACGGCGAGGCGACGCTGGTGCTCGGTGGCGACTGTACGGTCGGGATCGGAACGGTGGCCGGGCGCGTCGAGCGCGGTGACCGCCCCGGCCTCGTCTACTTCGACACGCACGCCGACCTGAATGTCCCCGAGAGCGTTCGGCCCGGCGCGCTGGACTGGATGGGATTGGCGCACATGCTGGGCGAGGACGGTGCCTGCCGCGAGCTCGTCGAGGTTGGACCGAGGGCGCCACTGCTGGAGCCGGACCAGGTCGTCCTCCTCGGCTGGGGTCCTGACCAGGCGACGTCGCGTGAGCGGGACGCGATCGAGCGTCTCGCCATCGACGTGGTTCCGGCTGAGGAGGTGAGCGGCGACCCGGCCGCCGCCGCCGCTCGCGCGCTAAACGCTCTCGAGGCTCGCTCCGATTGCCTCCTCGTTCACTTCGATGTCGACGTCATCGATTTCACCGATACGCCGCTCTCTGAGAACACCGGCCGCAACGAGGGAATCTCATACGAGGACGCAATGCGGGCTCTCAGCGTCTTACTTCACTCGCCCCGCCTCGCCGGCATCACGATCACAGAGCTGAATCCCGCCCACGTTGAGGAAGGCGCCGGCGCCATCGAGCAGTTGACGCGGGACCTGGCGAGCGCGCTCGCCTAAGTGGTGAATGCCAACCCGCCGTGGGGCCTGTACCAGCTACGGCGCGGCGAGAAGCCGTCCGCGCCCGGCTAGGGTGCCCACGATCGCGGTGCTCGATCGCCTTCAAAGCCACGCTCGCAACGGCCTCGACCTCGCCATGGCGGCGTGGCCGCAGTTCATCCGCCCGCTCGCGCTCGAGCTCGCCTCGCACCGCCCGATCCGGGAGGTGCTCCCGGGTGTCCACCACTGGACGGCGATCCACCCGCGAATCAGGGTCCCCGTCGACTCGCTCTACATCGAGCCGGCACGGGTCGTCGTCGACCCGCTGGTGCCGCGGGAGGGCCTCGAGTGGTTCGAGGGGCGGGCGACGCCGAGCCAGATCGTCCTCACCAACCGCCACCACCTCCGCCACGCCGAGCGCTACTCGGAGGCCTTCGGCTGCCCGATCCGCTGCGTCGAGGTGGGCCTGCACGAGTTCGAGCGCGGCCCGAAGGTGGAGGGCTTCGCCTTCGGCGAGGAGCTCGCGCCTGGGGTGACCGCGCACCAGCTGGGAGTCATCTGCCCGGACGACACGACGCTCGAGATCCGGACCGCCGACGGGGGCGCGCTCGCGTTCGCCGACGGCATCACCCGCCCGCGCGGTGGCGGCCTCGGCTTCGTGCCCGGATACCTGATGGGCGACGATCCCGCGGCCGTGCGGAACGGGCTGCGGGAGTCGCTTCGGGGGCTGCTGGAGCTCGACTTCGACAGCCTTCTGTTCGCGCACGGCGAGCCGCTGATCGGCGGCGGCAAGGCCGCCCTGCGCGAGTTCGCGACGCGGTGATCAACCGGACACGTGGAGCCGCTTCGAAGGCTCTCCACGGACCGCCCAGGCTCCTGCAAGCTGTGTCAGGCCCGCGCGACGCCGGCGCCCCCCATCGCCTGTCGCTTACCTCGATCACCTCGGGAGGGCGGCCAGAACCGCAGGCGCTCGTGTCGGTCGCCGTGAGAGAGGAGCAACAGCTCGGAGCCGCACCGAGGGCATCGTCTTGGATCGCCGTTCCGGGCGGCGTGCATCGCGAGGCGTCGACCGCAGTGGTGACAGGCCAGTAGATCCATCCTGCGTCCTTTCGTCTAGGTAGCTGTGGGACCAACCAACCACATTCATACGACCGCGCTGTGAGCCATCTCTAAGTAGGGTCTCTCGGCGCGCTAAAAGAACTCGAAGAGCGTTCTTCACCAGCGCACGAACAGAGATCCGTGCGATGACGCTGGTGATTCCCGAGCGACGGTGAGCCCGGGTCTACGCGACCCCCGCCACCTCGCGCAATTCATCGATCGACTCGACGAGCCCGCGCTCGAGCACGTCGAGGTCCGGCACCGCGTCGCGGTCGGCGTTGATGCCGAAGACCATCTCGCCGTCGTAGCTCGTGATCGCCATCCCGACCGCGTGGTTGGCGAAGATCGGTACCAGGGGGAAGATGTGGCGCAGGGGCGCGCCGAGCGCGTAGAGGGTGGTCGGCGAGCCGGGGACGTTGGTGATCGTGACGTTGAAGAGGCGGGGCGAGAGCGAGAGCCGGCCGACGGCTGCGTGCAGCACCGGCGGCGCGAGGCCGGCGAGGTCCACCACGGCCGCGGCGCCCGCGGCCTGGTCGCTGTGCTTGAGCGACTCGGCCGCCTCCACGGTCTGCCGGTAGCGCTCGCGCGGGTCGGGCTCGGCCGCCGGCAGCTCGACGAACAGCGAGCTGACTCGGTTGCCGAGCGCGAGGCTCTCGCCGGCCTGCCGCATGCTCACGGGCACCATCGCCCGGATTCCGGCGAGGTCGGGCTCCTCGCCTCGCTCACGTAGCAGCGCTCGCAGCGCCCCCGCGGAAACAGCCAGGACGACGTCGTTGACAGTCCCGCCGAGCTCGTTCTTGATCGCCTTGAAGTCGCCGAGCGGGACCGAGACCTCGGCGAGGCGGCGGTGGGCCGTGATCGGAACGTTGAGACTCGTCTTCGGGGCGCCGCGCAGCTCGTCCTTGACCAGGAGCTCGGCCACCCCGCGCGAGCGGGAGAAGAGGTCCTTGACCTTCCCCGGGTGGAGGGCGAGGTCGACGCCCGCCTTCGCGCCGTGGGCGAGCGTCGACAGCGGGTTCGTCGATCCGCCGTTGTGGTCGGGCGGCGGCCCCATCATCTCGAGGATCCCCTTCGAGTCGGGAGCGGGCTCCGGCTCGGGGTCGAGGATCAACCCGGTGACCGACACGCCGCTGATCCCGTCGACGAGGCAGTGGTGGATCTTCACGGCGATCGCCCAGCGCCCGTCCTCGAGGCCCTCGAGCAGCACCATCTTCCACATCGGGTGCGCCCGCTCGAGCCGGTGCGAGTAGAAGTCGCCGAGCCAGTCGAGGAGCTCGGCCCGTCCGCCGGGCTCGGGCAGCGCCGCGCGGCGCACGTGGGCCGCGATGTCGAAGCCGTCGTCGTCGACCCAGTCGGGCCAGCTCAGCCCTCCGGTGTGCGTCTCGGAGAGGCGGCGGCGAAAGCGGGGGAGGTGCGAGAGGCGGGCGTCGAGGAGCGCCTGAAGCTCCTCGAGCGACGGAGCGCCGCCGCCGGGCAGCGGGTCGAACACCATCGCCCAGCCGACGTGCATGTGGGAGGACTCGTCGGCCTCCTCCAACTCGAGGAAGGACGCGTCGAGCGGGGTCAGGTGGTCCGTCACCGTCTCGTGGACCGTACTCCCATCACGGCCTATGCTGGGGCCATGGCCACTGCGCATGGAATGTCGCGGGCCGATGCAGCCTGGCTGCATATGGATCAGCCGACGAACCTGATGGTGATCACGTCGGCGATGTGGTTCGACGAGCCGGTCGACTGGGACCGCGTGCGCGAGGTCGTCCGCACCCGCCTCGTCGACCGCTACCCGCGCTTTCGCCAGCGGGTCGTCGAGGGTCGCGGCCCGCTGACCGGCCCCCACTGGGAGGACGATCCGCACTTCGACCTCGACCTGCACCTGCACCACGTGGCGCTTCCGGCGCCGGGCGACCAGGCGGCGCTCGAGGCGCTCCTTGCCGATCAGCTCGCGAAGCCGCTCGACCGCTCGAAGCCGCTCTGGCACTTCCACCTCGTCGACAACTACGGCGAGGGGGCGGCGATCGTCGGGCGCATCCACCATTGCATCGCCGACGGGATCGCCCTCTCCAGGGTGATGTTGTCGCTGACCGACGAGGCGCCCGACGCCGGGATCGCCGTGGAGGCGAATGGCGACGGTCGGAGCGACGGCGGACCGGGCATCGTCGGTGCGCTGCTGGCGCCCGCCCGCGGCGCCCTGGCTGCCGCACGCGGGGTCGCGGGGGCGGTTGTGCACGAGGCGGTGGAGGTAGTCCGGGACCCCTCGGAGCTCCGCGATCTGGCCGCCACGGCACGCGATGACGCGGCGGCGCTGGCCAAGGTCATCCTGCCGAACCCCGAGGTGCCGAGCGCGCTCAAGGGCGAGCTCGGGGTCGCCGACCGCGTCGCGTGGTCGGCGCCGATCCCGCTCGAGGACGTGAAGGCGTTCGGCCACGCCCACGAGGCGACTGTGAACGACGTGATCGTCACCGCCGTGGCCGGGGCCTTTCGGCGATACCTGCGGGCCCGCGAGAGCCCGGTCGACGAGCTCACCGCCATCGTCCCCTTCAACCTGCGCCCGCTCGACAAGCCGCTTCCGGCCGACCTCGGAAACCGGTTCGGGCTCGTCTCCCTGCGCCTGCCGGTGGGGATGGGCGACCGCCGCGCGCGGCTGCGCGAGGTCCATGAGCGGATGGAGGAGATCAAGCACTCACCCGAGGGCGCCATCTCCTACGGGGTGCTCGAGGCGATCGGGACCACGCCGGTGGAGGTCGAAAAGCGCCTCGTCGACCTCTTCTCGTCGGGAGGAACGGCGGTCGTCACCAATGTCCCCGGCCCGCGCGAGCCCGTCTACCTGGCCGGGACGCCGATGAGCGGCGTGCTCGTCTGGGCGCCCTGCTCGGGCAGCGTGTCGATGAGCATCTCGATCTTCAGCTACGCCGGCGCGCTGACGGTCGGCGTGATGGCCGACGCCGGACTCGTTCCCGATCCCGAGCGGATCATCGAGGCCTTCGAGCGCGAGGTCGAGGCGCTCATGCGGCTGAAGGCCTGAAGCCGGCCCCTACGTGATGACTCGCTCGAGTCGCTCCACCTCGCCCGCGAACTCCTCCGCCATCGCGCCCGGGAATCGCTCCAGGTAGATGTCGCGAAGGCTCTGGTAGTACCAGAGCATGTCGGCCGGGCTGGCGTTGAACCGCTTCCAGAGGCGGTGCTTGTGCTCGCGATAGTCCCGGAGGATGCTGCGGACGTTGTGGAGCTTGTCGGCGAGCGAGACGCGAAGGACCTCGGGCTGGGTGTCGGGGTCGGCGAGATGGGCGATGTAGCGCTCCTTGCGCGTCCGCCAGTCGGCGTCGCCGCCTTCGTGCGAGCAGCCCTCGACGATGGCGACGACGTGCTCGCCGAACGCCGCGACCAGCTCCTGAGTCAGCCCGGCGCGGTCACGGTCCTCGATCGCGTCGTGCAGCAGCGCCGCGATCGCCTCGTCCTCTGAGCCGCCGTCCTCGAAGACGTAGCCGGCGACGCCGAGCAGGTGGCCGACATACGGCGTGCGCGAGCCCTTTCGTCCTTGTCGCGGTGGAGGTCGACCGCCCAGTCGAGCGCCTTCTCGAAGCGCGTGGAGAGGACGTAGCTCGGCGGGCGCTCGCTTTTCTTCATCAGGGAATCTTCGATTGCGGGACGATCTCGGCCGCCGGGTGGTTGGCCGCCTACCAGCCTTCGCTGCCCGGCTCGCCCTTGATCGGGCCCTGGATCTCGGCGGTGATCCAGCCGCCGTAGAAGTCGCCGGGCTGCGGCTCGACGCGTTCGTCGTCGAGGTAGGCGCCGTCGACCCGGCCCGCGTAGAAGGCGATGTGGTCGCGGAGCGACTCGAAGTCCGGCTTCGGGTTCGGGTAGGTCCACGCCGCTCGCGGGCGGACCCTCTGGCCGACGATCGCGTCGAAGTACGACGCGGTGCCCTTCCACTCGCACTCGGTCGTGCCCTTGGCCGGCCGCAGCGCGTCGGCGCGAACATCTTCGCGCGGCAGATAGACGGTTGGCGCGCCTGCGGTCTCGAGAACTCGAAGCGCGCGGTCGGATGCCGCGATCACCTCGCCGCCCAGCTCGATCCGCACGCGCCGATGAAGAGGCTCGACCCGAGGGGGTCGCGGGTAGTCCCAGACGGACTCCACCGGGCGCCCGTTCGCGGCGATGGTGCTCATGGATGGTCAGTCCGCCGGCGGTCTCAGACGTTTCACCGGTGCCCCGGCTACAGCCAGCCCACCACGGGCCCGAAGACGACCGCCAGGGCGACGTTCAAAGCCGCCAGCGCGCCGACGGCGCGGAACCGCTGCGCGTTCGTCGGCCGGTCATAGACGTAGGCGGCGAAGAGGAAGAACCAGAGGTAGCCGAAGACGAAGATCAGCGGGACGAAGGGGAAGTTCCACCACCAGTAGTGCCAGTGGAGGTAGTCCCATGCGTTCAAGACCACCTCGATCGCGACCGCGATCAGCGAGTAGAGCAGCGCGATCGCGAGCCGGTTCGGCATGCCCATGACGCGCTTGTCGCGTTCGGGCGGCAGCGACTTCGCGTAGACGAGGCCGAAGATCGCGAACATGAACGAGGTCTCGATGTTGAGGCCGATGAGGATCTGGTAGGCGGTCGGGCCGGTCTCGGCCCAGAAGGGCGCCTTGTCGGTCGCGTGGAGGAAGACCGAGTTGAGGATCTCGTTCAGCCAGTCCGCGAACCAGATCGCGAGGCCGGCGGCAACGATGTCGAAGCGTCGGCGCTCGACCTCGACCGTATAGAGGTAGAAGGTGAGGACGAGGAGGAAGACGATGTACCACTTGAAATGGCTCGAGTCGCGGAGCATGCGCTCGGCCTCGTGGACGTAGTCGGGCTGATTGGCGAGGAGCACGATGGCGGTTACCTACGTCGGCGGGCCGGGCAGCCCCAGAAGCAGCACAACTGAGAGCACCAGCAGCGCCGCGCCGAGCCCGACCAGGGCGTATCGGCCCCCGCGCGAGGGAAACCGCGTGCTGATGCCGACGAGGAAGAGAACGCTGGCAAGAAAGACGGTGGTGCGCACGTACTTGTCGGATGTCTCGCCCGCGGCGGCGCCGCGGGCGAAGGCCGCGTCCGCCTGGTGGTCGAGCGCCTTCGCCCTCGCGAGCCCCGGCTGCCGGTACTGCGGCATGAAGGTGGGGCCTCGAGGGGCATTCGGATTCGTCTCGGGCTTCGTTCGGCGCCATGCGTCGAAGGCGACACGGAAATCCGGACGGAAGCGGTGCTCCGCCAGGGCCATCGCTTGGCGATTGCCGGCGGAGAATGCGGCAAACCACGCCTCGAACGTGGAGGAGTCGAAGTTCCGAAGATCGACGGCATTGAGATCCGCCCGGTTCGCCTTCGACCTCGCCGCCGCGGCCTTGGCGAGGCCCACCCGCGACTCAGTGCTCCATTTCGCCGCGGCGTACCCGGACCAGGCCGCGAGCAGGGCGACGATCGACAGGAGAACCGCCTCCGCGATCGTGACCAGGCGGTCGTGGCGCTCGTGCGGATCGTGCGGGCCGTGCTCCGTGGCGTGCTCCGCGATCTCCTTGCCGACCTCGCCGGCCGACAGTCCCTCGGGCATGCGGCGGAACCTACCGCCCTGGTCGCCGGCGTCCTAGCCGAGCGTCTCCGCCGCCCGCCGGACCCTGCGCATCGCCCAGCCGAGGGCGACCATGCCGATGCCGTTGAGGATGAACCCGATCCCGACCAGGACGGCGAGCGTGGCGTAGCCGATGCTGGGGTCGGCGACGATCGCGATGCCGGCGATCAGCTCGAGGATCCCGACGAAGGCGTACCACCCGCGGTGCTCGGGCTCCTCGAAGGCGGCCGCGAAGCGGATCACGCCGACGGCGATCAGCCAGATGCCGATCAGCAGCGCGATCGCAGTGACACCGCCGATCGGGTGGCGGATCAGGAGCACGCCGACGATCGCGGTGAGGACCCCGAGCAGGGCCATCATCCCGCGGTTGCGGGTCTCGCGCATGAACGAGCTCACCAGCTCGAGGATGCCGTCGGCGAGCAGGAAGATGCCGACGATCACGGCGAGGGTGGCGAGGCTGTTGGACGGCTTGAAGAGGACGACCACCCCAGCGACCACGCTGAGGAGCCCGACGAAAACGAGGAGCGACCAGCCCCAGGTCAGCTCCCTGACCTGCGCTTCACGAGTCGAGGCGACCATCTACCGAACCTCCATCAGACGAGGGCGAACTCGAGCCGACGGTAGCCGACGACGCGGACGGCGGATCGGAACCGGAACCGCCCGCCTGCGGGCTTTCCCGCAGGCGGCGGTGCCATCGTCCTAGCCGCCGCCCATCGCGGCCTGTGCCTCGACGAGCTTGGCGCGGATGACGTCGGTGCCCTCCATGAATTCGAGGAGCGGCTTGACCTCCCAGGTGACGAGGCCGAACAGCGGATAGTCCGCCATCACGTCCAGGGCCTCGCGGTTCGAGTTGGCGTTGGTGACGCTGAAGCCGCCGCCCTCGAGGTATCCGTAGATGCAGTCGAACGTGCCGTCGTCAAGCTTCCCCTTGAGCCACTCGAGGGCCGCGTCCCACTGCTCGGGTGACGGCGGCATCGGACCCGGCTTCGCGCTTACTAGGTACTTCATGTTCACCTCCTGAAGACGTTGCCATGACGCCTCCGAGTATCCCACTCACGTTTTTGCGGCGTACGATTCGGCCATGGAATCCGCCACCCGCGTCGTCCCGGTCGCGAGCGAGAACGAGGAGGCGACCGAGGCCTGGAGCGGGATCCTCTTCGATCGCTTCCTTCAGTTCAAGGAGCTCATCATCGCCGGCGCCACCGAGTTCAGCGAGGCGGCGATCCGCCTCCATCCTCCGAGCCCCGGCGACCGGGTTCTCGACGTTGGGCCCGGCTTCGGCGACACGACCCAGCGGCTCGCCGGCCTCGTCGGCCCGGAGGGCAGCGCTGTGGGGATCGATGTCTCCGAGCCCTTCGTCGGGGCAGCGACCGAGGACGCGCGGCAGGCTGGCGTCGAGAACGTCGAGTTCCTGGCCGGCGACCTTCAGGTGACGGACGTGCCCGGCCCGTTCGACTACGCCTTCTCGCGGATGGGGGTGATGTTCTTCGCCAACCCCGTGGCGGCGCTTCGCAACATCCGTAAGGCCCTCGTTCCCGGCGGGCGCCTGTGCGCCGTGGTCTGGCGGCGCAAGATCGACAACGACTGGGTCTATCGGTCGGAGCAGGTCGTCGACCAGTACCTCGAGGAGCCCGAGGAGACCGACGAGCCCACCTGCGGGCCCGGCCCGTTCTCGATGGCGAACGCGGACACGGTGAGCGACCAGCTGCAGATCGCGGGGTTCGAGCGTCCGACGTTCACCCGCTGCGACATCGCGCTCAAGCTCGGCGACGACCTCGACCAGGCCGTCGCATTCAGCATGTCGCTGGGGCCGGCCGCCGAGCTGATCCGCCTGAGCGGCGACGACGCCGAGCGGATCCGGCCGAAGCTCGAGCGCGAGATCCGCGGGGTCCTCGCGGAATACGAGGGCCCCGACGGGGTCTTCGGCCCCGCCTCGACCTGGATCATCGCCGCCGACGTTCCCTCCGCATAGCGCCTCAGCGACCGCTCCAGCGCTTAACCACGCCGGTCCGTAGTTGGCCGCACACGTGGCTGCGGTTGATGTGCCGCGGGTCTGTGGCCGTGCCCCGTGGTCATCGGACTCCCTCGCCCCGAACATTAAGCGTGGAAATATCGAAGGAGTCTGAAGATGTCAGACGAGCAGACAAGAGAAGATGCTCAACTCAGGATCAGCAACGGGATCAGCCACTTCTTTCTCGGCCTGATCGGGGTCCTGAGCCTCCTGGCGGCCGCCGCGCTGGTGGCGTTCAACGCCAACGGCAACCAGAACCTCACCGGCTCCCACATGCCGATGGCCGCGAACGGCTCAGGCATGATGGCGGCCGCCACAGCTGCGCCCCCCAAGACGGTCACCGTCGCCATGCGCGACCCGGGCTGCCATTGGTTCAAGGCCGGCTCGAGCTACAAGAAGACGATGGCCGTCTCCGGCCCCGTCAATCTGCTGAACACCGACGAGGCGGCGCTCAAGGTGAGCGGCCCCGGCGGCGCGAAGACCGATGCCGTCGGCCACCAGGTGTCCCTCGCGCCCGGGACCTACACGATCACGATGGTCGGTCAGGCATCCGACGACAACACCCTGCATCTCGCCGTCAGCTGAGGCTGACGATGCCAATCACAACGCGCGCGGGTCGGCTCAGCCGGCCCGCGTCGCGTTGGTAGCCGCGCTAGTGCCGTCCCGCGGGGACGACCTTCGGCGTGATCGCGAGCGACGAGTCTACATCCGGCTCGGCGTACCGTGAGGGGGTAGTGATTTCCAGGTCCGGTACGGGTTGAGAGTCATAGGGACCACTTGGCGATTCGCGATCACACACGGGAGGGCTCGGGCGCCGGAGGCGAGGCGCCCTCCACGGCCGCTGCCGTGACGAAGTTCGCCCTCGCGGGGCTCGTCGCGCTGGCGCTCGTGGGCGTCGCGGCATTCCTCGTGATGCGGAACATCGGTACGTCGCAGGCGATCGACAACGCGAAGCAGGTTGCGCGCGTCATCGGACCCGGCATCGTCGAGCCGAGCCTGACGCGGGGCGTTCTCCAGGAAAAGCCGCCGGCGATCGCGAAGCTCGACCGCGTCGTCCGCCGGCGCGTGCTCGGGGGCTCGGTCGTGCGGTTGAAGATCTGGCGACCCGACGGGACGATCGTCTACTCGGACGACCATCGCCTGATCGGCTCGAGGTACGCACTCGGCGCCGACGAGATCGCCGCGATCCGCGGCGGCGCCGTCGCCGCGGATGTCAGCGACCTCTCTGCGCCGGAGAACCGATTCGAGCAGGGCTTCGGCAAGCTGCTCGAGGTCTACCTGCCGATCTCGGCGCCGAACGGCCAACCGCTGCTCTTCGAGAGCTACCAGCGCTTCAGCTCCGTCGCCTCGAGCGGGTCGGACATCTGGCTCGCGTTCGCGCCGGCTCTGATCGGCGCGCTCATCATCCTCGAGCTGATCCAGGTGCCGCTCGCCTCCTCGATGGCGAAGCGCCTGCGCCGCGGCTATCGCGAGCGCGAGGCGCTGCTCCAGCGCGCCGTCGAATCGTCCGAGCTCGAGCGGCGTCGGCATCGCATCGGACCTGCACGACGGCGTCGTCCAGCAGCTCGCCGGGACCTCGTTCTCGCTGGAGGCGGCCGCGGAGCGGCAGGGAGGCAACGGCGACGGCGGCGAGCCGGCCGCAGCCGCCCTTCGCCGCGGCGCAGCCCAGACCCGCCAGAGCGTTCGCGAGCTGCGAAGCCTGCTGGTCGAGATCTATCCGGCATCGCTTCGCGAGGCGGGCCTCCGAGCAGGCGCTCTCCGACCTGCTCGCGCCATGCCGCGGGCGCGGGATCGATACAAGCCTCGAGCTCGACGAAGACCTCGAGCTGCACGGCGATACCGAGGCGCTTCTGTACCGGGTCTCCCAGGAGGCGGTGCGAAACGCGGTTCGATACGCCGGGGCCGACCGGATCGACGTGCGCGTGCAGCGCGAGGGCGACGAGGTGGCGCTCACGGTCACCGACGACGGCGCCGGTTTCGACACCGCCGCCGAGCCGGGTGACGGCCGAGGGCCACTTCGGCCTCCGCCTGCTCGCCGACATCGCGCGCGACGCCGGCGGCGCCTTCGACATCGACTCGGTGCCCGGACAGGGGACGACGGTCGGGGTGAGGGCGCCGCTTTGATCCGGGTGCTCGTCGCCGAGGATCACTCCGTCGTTCGGGCCGGGCTCGTTGAGCTGCTCGAGGGCTCGCCCGATTTCGAGGTCGCCGGTGTCGCCGCTGACGGACGCGAGGCGGTCGAGCTCGCCGCCGAGGCGAAGCCCGACGTCGTCCTCATGGACCTGGCGATGCCGAAGCTCACCGGGATCGAGGCCACCCGCGAGATCGTGGGCGCGGACGGCGAGGTACGCGTGGTGGTCCTGACGGCGTCCTCCGACCGCGCTCGGGTGCTCGACGCGCTCGACGCGGGCGCGGCCGGCTACCTGCTGAAGGACGCCGAGCCCGCCGAGATCTTCGACGGAATCCGGGCCGCCTCCCGCGGGGAGGCGCCGCTGGCGCCGAAGGCCGCGAGCGCGGTGCTCGAGCGAGCGCAGCGAGCAGCGCTCCGCCGACCTCTCCAAGCGCGAGACCGAGGTGCTCGGCCTGGTTGCCGAAGGGCTGCCGAACAAGCTCATCGCCCGCCGCCTGGAGATCTCGGAGAAGACCGTGAAGGCCCACCTGACGCACGTCTTCGAGCGGATCGGTGTGAGCGACCGCACCCAGGCCGCGCTCTGGGCTCGCGAGCGCGGCCTGGGCGGGGAAGGCCGGTCCGACTAGGTGTGGTTCGGGCCGTCGTCGTTGCCGCGCCCGTGGCGGTCGCCGCGCTGGCCACCGCGGTCGTCGTTGCGATCGTGGCCGGCCGGGTCATCGGCCCCGCCGCGCTTCGCCTTGCTCACCGCGGTGTCACCGGGCTCGCAGTGGCGCCGGTGGTGATGGTGATGACAGTGGTGGCGGTGGTGATGGCGCTCGTGGGATGCCGGATCGTCGCTGCCGCCGCTCGCCGAGGCGAAGGCCGCGCCGCTGCCGGCGATGGCCGCCGCCGCGCCCAGCGCGGTGATGGTTCGTGCGATTCGATTTCTCATTCCCTACTCCTTCAACTAGCTTGCGAAAGCAGGGTCGCGAAGGTCGGGTCGGCCTTTCAAGGAGACATTGGTCCTAGGACCGATGGGCCGCGGCGGCGGCGAGCGCCGAAGCCGGTCCCTAGTCGAGGTCCCAGCCGAAGTAGACCTCGGTGCGGCTGATGCGGTCGCCGTCGAAGGTCAGGATCTCGGTGTTGCGAAAGCGCTTGCCGTCGCTCTTTCGCGCCTCGTAGGTGACGAGCACGTCGTCGTCGCCGACCTCGACGAGCCGCTTGAACTCATACGACTCGATGAGCTCGGAGTTCGGCCAGCAGCGCTCGAAGTAGGTGGCGCGGTCGATGCCGACGTCGTAGGGGCTCGAGAAGACGTAGTCGTCGCTCAGGAGGCGCTCGATGACGCTGCGGTCACCGGTTTCGTAGGCGCCGTAGGCGTTGCGGGCGAGCTGCAGGCGGTCGGTGGCGGGCATGTGCGCCTCCTTCGTTCGGGGTCTTTCGACTAAGACCCTCGCGCGGGCCGGGATTCATCGCCCGGCCCGCGCCTGAGTCGCGGACTCGCTTAGGCCGCGCTCGCCACCTCTGTCGGGTCAGGAGCCGCGCCGATGTTCCTCATGAAGCGCAGCGTGTCCCACTGCGTCCAGGACTCGGCGACCTTGCCGTCCTCGTAGCGGTCGATCCCGATTCCATAGACAGGCTCGCCCTTCTCGCCGGTGGGGGACTGGCCCATGAACTCGTTCTCGAAGGTGCCCTCGCCCTTCCAGCGAAGCACGACCTTGTCATCGACGCCGAAGGCGTCCACGATCGTGAAGTGGAGATCGGGGAACGCCTGGCGGTAGCCGGCGATCGTCTGCTTGACGCTCGCACGGTCCTGCTCGCCCACGACCGGGTCGTGATCGACGTAGTCGTCGGTGCAGTACTCGTCGACGAGGTCGAGCTTTCCTTCTCCAAATGCCTCTTCAACTAGGCGTCGCGAGACGCCAATGTTCTCTGCGGTGGTGGCCATTTAGCCACTTCCCTTCCATTGCGGGCTGCCCCCGGTGAAGCGGATCGCTTCTAGTCGGGCAGACCTTGAGTGTGGAGCGGAGGCCGCGTGGCGCGCGAACTCTGAGTCAGCGGTCCAGCGGTCGCTCCTGAAGACACTGTAGTCCTTTCGGTCAGCGACGTTGCGGAGCTCGCCGCGCAATAGTCCCCGGGGATGGATTACCTGGACATCGCCGATCGCGCCTGGCCGGTGCTCGGCCCGCTGATGCGCGCCCACGCCGCGGTCTATCGGGCGACCAACGGGCGGATGCGGCGGGAGCCTCGCGGGCCTGCCGTCGCTGCTGCTGCTCGACCACGTCGGCGCGAAGAGCGGCAAGAAGCGGACGACGCCGCTCGCCTACATGCCCGAGGGCGAGAACATGCTGATCGTCGCCTCGAAGGGCGGCTATCCGAAGAACCCCGGCTGGCTCTACAACCTGCGCGCGAACCCTGACACCGAGGTGCAGATCGGCTCGAAGCGGATCAAGGTGCACGCCCACGAGGCGGACGCCGAGGAGCGGGCGCGCCTATGGCCGCAGGCCATCGAATACAACACGCACTGGGGCGCCTACGAGAAGCGGACCGATCGGCTGATCCCGCTCGTGATCCTCGAGCCGCGCGAGGCCTGAGGCCCCGCGCGGCCGAAGGCTCGCCTCAGTCGCCCTTCGCGTACGACTTGGCGCCGGCGACGTCGATCCCCACGTAGGGCTCGTCGCCCTCGACCCAGGCGTCGTGGCCCGGGGGGATCTCGATCGCATCGCCTGGGCCGACGTCGAGCTCGGTGCCGTCGTCCATCACGACATGCATCCGGCCCGAGATGCAGTAGCCGAGGTGATGCGTCTGGCAGCTGTCGGTGCCGGCGACCGGCTTCACCGACTTCGACCACTTCCATCCCGGCTCGAACGTCGTGCGCATGACGCTCCCGGCCTCGAGGTTCACGACCTCGACGGTGCCGTCCTCGATCGGTCGCGTCTCATCCGGTGAGTCGAGCGACTTTCGCTCTGCAGCCATTTCTTCCCCAATCGTTGGTGTGGCGCGATCCTAGTCTCCTTGCCTCGCCGCCAGCGCGACGTTGAAGAACGGCGAGGCGGGCGGCCGCCGCCCCCGCGGGTGCAGGTAGCGCTCGGCAAGCTCGGCCGAGGTGGACTGCTCGATGAGCTCGAGCCCGCGCTCGCGCAGGTAGCCGCCAAGCGCCGACGGCTCGATGCCAAACCGAAACGGCTCGCCGACGATCCGGACCGCCCGAGCCGTCGCGTGGGCGCCGGTGAGCTTCTCCGACCCCTCGAGCGCCGCGCGGTGAAGGTAGGTGAAGGCGAGCCGGCTGCCCGCCGCGCCGAGCTTCGGTAGCAGCCGCAGGTTGGCGTCAACGGCCTCCGGCGTGAGGTAGCTCGTCACGCCCTCCCAGATGAACATCGCCGGCTTCGCCGGGTCGAGGCCGGCCGAGCGCAGTGCGGCCTCGAGGTCGTCGCGCTCGAAGTCGACCGGCGCCCAGGTGACGTGGGGCGGCGTCGTCCCGAGGCGCCGCTCGATCCGCTCCCGCTTCTCGGCGAGCGTCGAGGGCTCGTCGACCTCGAAGACCCTCGCCCGCGACGCCGCATCGAGGCGGTAGGCGCGGGCGTCGAAGCCGGAGCCGAGGAGCACGACCTGGTCGACGCCCGAGGCGACGGCGCTCTCGAGCGCCGTGTCGATGAACGGCGTGCGGACGATCACCGAGACGCGCGCGCCCGGCGTGTTGCGGTCGATCGCCGCCGGGACGAGCCCGCCGGTGACCGGCACCTTCGCCGCCGCGAGCAGGGCGCTCAGCCGACGATCGAGGAAGTCCTCGGCAAACGGGTCTGCGAAAAGGCGCTTGCCGGCGGGCAGCCGCGTCTCGAGCGCCCGGAAGAGCGCGACGAAGCGCGCGGTGCGGCTCGGGCCGCGGGAGCCTTCGGCCACCGTCTACTCGACCCGATCGAGGGCGGGGTCCGGGTGCTCGCCGAGGTACTCGACCCAGGCGGTCTTGACGCACGGGTAGTGCTTCGCGGCCTCGACGAGGTCCATGAAGCCCACGAGGGTGGCATCGAAGCGTTCCTGGAGCTGGTCGTTGGCGATCCGCCCGTCGCCGTCGAAAGCCTGGTGGGACTGGGCGAGCGAGAACATGTCGGGGTAGATGCGCGCGCCCAGGTGCTCGAACGGCATCCGCAACGTCCACAGCCCTCGGTTGCCGCCCACCATCGAGGGCGAGGCCGACATCAGCAGGCCGTGCTTCTCGTTGAACGGCTGCGGCTTGAAGCGCGAAACCCAGTCGACCGCGTTCTTCAGAACCCCCGGCATCGAGGCGTTGTACTCGGGCGAGCTGATGACGAACGCGTCGGTGGTCTGGATCAGCTCACGAAGCCGGTCGGCCCCTTCGGGAAAGCCCTCGGAGTCCTGGACGTCGGCGTTGTAGGAGGGGCAGTCGAAGTCCGCCATCGACGCGAGATCGACCGTGCCGCCGTGGCGCTCGAGGCATCGCGCGGCGAGCTCGGCGAGGCGCGTGTTGAGCGCGCCGGCACGAAGCGAGGCGGAGAAGACGAGGAAGCGGACGGGCTCGCGGCTCGAGCGGCTCGCGGCGTCGGGGTCGGCCAAGGATCGGTCCTCCGGGTAGGCAGGGGTATGCGGCGGCGACCTTACCGCCGGCCGGGGCCGACCCAACGTTCGTTGATGGCTTGTACCCCGCAGAGGGGGTGAAATCCATCAACCTCGACGCTCGACGGCGTTGCGCTCCTGCCCCGTGCACAAACGGCGATCTAGTCGCCGGCGACGTCGCGGCGCAGGAAGACGAGGAACGCGGCGACGAGGGCCGGCAGCGCGTAGAGCGCGCAGACCCAGAGCGCGCGAAGGATCGGCGCCCAGTCGACGGGGACGCGGAGGAAGCCCTGCCAGGCGGAGAACTGCGTGCTGAGGAGGTAGGGGTGCAGGAAGCCGAGCCCGGGGAGGATGCCGATCAGCTGGACGAGCAGCGAGAACATCAGCGTGCCGACGACCGCGGCGCCGCTGTTCCGAAACAGCGTCGAGAAGAGGAGGCCGATGCACGCGATCGAGAGGATCGGTATGAGGTAGACGCCGAGGCTCGCCCAGACGAGCCCGAGCCCGCGCGGGGCCGAGACCTGCGAGCGCCGACAGCGTCGTGATCGGGTTGAAGCCCGAGACGAGGATCCCGCCGATGACGGCGACGACGCCCGTGATGATGATCGCGAGCACCGCGTAGCTCGCCGTGGCCAGGGCCTTCGCGACGAAGATCTGATGGCGCTCGGCGGAGCGGGTGAGGATCGTCTTCAGGGTCGAGTGGCGATCCTCGGCGGCGACGATGTCGCCGGCGACGAGCGCCGTGATCAGCGGGAACATCCAGATCGAGCCGAAGAGCAGCAGCACGAGCGGCATCGCGAGGCCCGTGTCGTGCAGGTAGCGGCCGAAGGCGACGTCGTGGGGGCCGCCCTTCTGGGTGGCGAGGGCGACGGCGAAGATGATCGGCGCCAGGGCTGCCGCGCCGAGGCCGAGGTAGGTGCGCTTCTGCGCTCGCAGCTTCCGAAGCTCCCAGCGGTAGATGGTGAAAACGCCGGGCATCAGACGGGCTCCGAGACCGGCGCCGCCGCGCTCTCCGACCCCCGTGTCCTCGGTGAGCTGGAAGAAGAGGTCCTCGAGCGTCGCGTGGCGGGGGCTCAGCTCGAGCACCAGGGCGCCGGACTCCGCGAGCGCGAGGGTGAGCTCGCCGACGGCGGCCTCGTCGGCGGCGCTGAAGTGCAGGCCGCCCTCGGGCGCCTCGGCGACCTCCTCGATACCGGCCTGCGCGGCGCAGACGCGGCGCGCGCGCTCGTCATCGGTGGTCCGCAGGCGGTAGCCGGCGCCCGCCTGGCGGCGGAGGTCGGCGAGCGAGCCCTCGTAGGCGACCCGGCCCGAGCGGATGATCGCGACGCGGTTGCAGAGCTCCTCGACCTCGGCGAGCAGGTGGCTCGAGAGCAGGACGGTGATGCCCTGGCCGGCGAGGTCGCGGATGAGCCCGCGCATGTCGCGCATCCCGGCCGGGTCGAGCCCGGTCGCCGGCTCGTCGAGGAGCAGGAGGCGCGGCCGGCGCAGCAGCGCCGAGGCGATGCCGAGCCGCTGGCGCATCCCGTGCGAGTAGCCGCCGACCCGATCGCCGGCGCGGTCGGAGAGCTGGACGATCTCGAGGACCTCGTCGATGCGTGACTTCGAGTCGCCGCCGTCGAGGGCGGCGCAGGAGCTCGAGGTTCGCGCGGCCGCTCAGGTAGGGGTAGAAGGCGGGCGCCTCGACGAACCCGGCGACCCCGTCGAGCGCCTCCACGCCCACCTGCGGGTCGCGCCCGAAGAGCCGGACCGAGCCGGCGGTGGGGCGGATCAGGCCCAGCATCATTCGCAGCGAGGTCGTCTTGCCGGCGCCGTTCGGGCCGAGGTAGCCGAAGACGTCGCCGCGCTCGACCGTCAGGTCGACGTCGTCGACCGCGACGATGCGCCCATAGCGCTTGGTGAGGCCGCGGACCTCGATCGGCGGGGCGTCGCCCACCCGGCTCAGAGCCCGCGCGCGGCGGCCCTGGCCACGGGCGGGCGCACCGAGCCCACGACCGTGTAGTCGACCCCGGCGCGGCGGAAGCGCACGAGCGTGCCGAGCGCGGTGTCGAGCTCCTCGCCGCTCGCGCCGTTGACGTCCACGCTCGGCAGCTTGAGCCCCGGCCGCTCGCCCCGCGACGAGAGGCCGCGTCTCGCTCGAGCCCTGCTTCGCCTGCGTCTCGAGCACCGCGATCCCGTCGAGGCCGCGCCCGTAGGTGACGAGCACGCCCGCGTGGCGGCCGCTCTGGACGAGGTGCACGCCGCCGCGCTTCATGCCGGCGAGCGACGGCGGCGCCGAGGGCCTGAACGGGCTGCGCTTCGCGACGGCGGCGAGGCCCCGCACGTCGTGGACGCGCTTGTGCGCGCCATGCCCGCGCTTCGGCGGGCTGATCCTCGTGACCTTCGCGCCCTTGGGCGGGGAGACGTCGAAGACCGACTTGGATACAGGCCCGAAGGAGATGTCGGTTGCCCGGAGCTCCAGCACCGGCGAGCTCGAGCCCTTGGCGTAGACCGCCGCGCGCAGCGGCGTGCCGTGCGAGGCGTCCCAGGCGAGCTCGGCGCCGCCGACAAGGCCGCCGTACCGCCTCGGGCTCACACGCACCGTGTAGGTGGGCCGGCCGGCGACGTCGGAGGGGATCGCGCCGCTCACGAGGGCGCGCTTCGCGACCTTGGCGAGCCCGCGCTCGATTCGCGGGACGGAGGGGACCTTGGCCCGGTGCGAGGCGTGGCCGCCCTTCTTGTCCGGGAGCGTGCCCTCATACGCCGTGTTCGACGAAGCGTCGTAGACGGTGACGTGGCGCCGGTTGACGAGCAGCTGGGTGTCGCCGACCCCGGAGTGATCCGAGATGTCGGACTGAAGCTCGAGCCGGAGCTGACCGCGGGCCGAGGCCCAGAGGCGACCGCTGGCGCCGCTCAACAGCGGGTCGGAGCCCTGGACGTCGGCGGCGCCCACGAGGTCGTTCGTGAACTGGATGCGGGCGCTGACGCCCGGAACGGCCGGCGCACGAGAGCGCGTCGTGGATCGCGACCGGCAGCCTCTTCGGCGGGCGGCTTCGGCCCGCCGCCGGTCATCGCGAACGCGACGACGGTGGCGCCGACGACGAACACCACCACCGCGGCGCAGAGCGCCAGGAGCTGTCGGGTCGAGATGCGGCGAAGGAACTTCATCGGTCCTCGCGGTTGCCTGCCTTCACAGGGTAGACCCCCGCCCATCTCGGAAGCTGACGCCGCCCGGATATAGGCTCGGGCGAGGATGGCCACGGCGACGCCGCTCGTGCTCGGCCACCACCGAAACGTCGCCCTTCTCGCGGGCGAGCTGGTGGCCAACCGGCTGCGGGCGCGGCCGGACCTCCGGCTCATCCTCCCGACCGGCCATACCCCGCTCGGGATGTACGAGGCGCTTCGCGCCCACGCGCTCGACGGCAGCCTCGCGCCCGAGGGAGCGACGCTCTTCCAGCTCGACGAGTACCTGGGGCTCGGCCCCGACGACGAGCGAAGCTACCGCGCCTACCTCCGCCGCGAGCTCTCGAGCGTGGACTTCGGGACCTTCCACGGGCTCGACGGCTCGGCGGCCGATCCGGACGCCGAGTGCGCGCGCCACCAGGCGCTGCTCGACGAGGCGCCGATCGACCTCGTGGTGCTCGGGATCGGGCGCGACGGGCACGTCGCGTTCGACGAGCCCGGCTCGCCCCCGGAGGCGGGCGTTCGCCGCGTGCGCGCTTCACGAGGCGACCCGCGAGGACGCGGCCGGCGACTTCGGCGGCGACCTCGAAGCGGTCCCGCGCGAGGCGCTGACGACCGGCCTGCGGACGCTCCGCGAGGCGCGCGAGATCCTGCTGCTCGCGACGGGCGAGGCGAAGGCCGAGGCGCTCCGGGCGATGCTGGAGGGCGAGCCGGGGCCCGACTGCCCCGCGTCGCTCCTGCGCGACCATCCCCGTCTCACGGTCGTCTGCGACGAGCCCGCGGCGCGCGCTGCTTCGCCCCGAGCCGAGCTGGTCGAGCGATCGAGCGCTGATCGTGCTCGGCCACCGCGACCCCACGAGCGCCGATCCACCGGATCTCCGCCGAGACCGGCCAGCGCCTGCGGCGCGCGGCCGCGGAGGAATGCCGGCGCGACCCGCCGAGGGCAGTCATCCTCACCGGGCTATACGCGCACGCCGCACGGCCTCTCGGAGGCCGAGCAGATGAAGGCCGACTGGACCCTCGACGACGTGCCCGCGCTGCTCGAGGACGCCGGGCGCAATACGGCCGAGAACGCGACCCGCTCGCTGCCCCTCGTGCGCGCGATCGGCGACGTGCGCCGGGTCACCGTCGTCACGTCGGCCTGGCACATCCGAACGCCCGTACTTCTTCGCGCCGTATCGCTCGTTCGGGCTCGGCCTGTCGTTCGCGCTCGAGCGCCACGGGCCATGGCTCGGGCACCTCGCTCGACGAGCTCGCGAAGGCCCGTCTCGCGCCGCGGGAGCGGCGGCTCGCGATGGCGACGATGCGCCTTCCCGCGGCGCCGGGGCTGGGGGCCGGGGCGTGAGCGTCGTGCTCGCGGGGCGCGTGGCGCGCTCCGGGGCCATCGGGGCCGGCTGGGTCGAGGTGGAAGGCGCCGCGATCGCCGCCGCCGGCGAGGGCGAGCCGCCGCGAGCCCCGGACGAAGCGATCGAGGGGATCCTCGCGCCCGGCCTCTGCGACCTGCAGGTGAACGGCGCCGGCGGGCACGAGGTCTCCGACGGCCCGGCGGCGCTCGACGAGATCGACCGGATCCAGCTCGCGGCCGGGGTCACGAGCTATCTGCCGACGCTCGTGAGCCCCGACGACGAGACCGCCGAGCGGGTCCTTCCCGAGCTCGCAGAGCGCGCCCGCGATCCCTCCTCGCCGGTGCGCGGCGCCCACGTCGAGGGGCCGTTCCTGAGCCCGCGAGCACGCCGGCATGCACCCGCGCGGGCCGGCTTCGCTCGCCGGCCGACGGGGTCCCGGACTGGCTTCGCTCGCCGGCGGTCCGCCTGGTGACGATCGCGCCCGAGCTCCCCGGGGCGCTCGAGCTCATCGCCGAGCTCTCCGGTCGCGGGCGTGGTCGTCTCGCTCGGCCACTCCGGGGCCGACGCGGAGACCGCCCTCGCCGCGATCGACGCCGGGGCCACGATGGCGACGCACCTCTTCAACGCGATGGCGCCGCTCGGGCACCGCGCAGCCCGGCCTCGCCGGCGTCGCGCTCGTCGACGAGCGGGTGAGCGTCGGCCTCATCGCCGACGGCATCCACGTCGACCCGCTCGTCCTCGAGCTCACGCGCCGGGCGGCCGGTCGGCGCGTCGTCCTCGTCAGCGACGCGACCCCGGCCGCCGCCGCGCCGCCCGGTCGCTACCGGATGGCGGGCGAGACGATCGAGCCCGACCCGGCGGGCGGCGCGCGGCTCGCCGACGGGACCCTGGCCGGAAGCACGCTCACGCTCGACGAGGCCGTCCGCAACTGGGCGGCGATGACCGGCGCGAGCCTCGCCGACGCCATCTTGGCGGCCGCCGAGGCGCCGGCGGCGGCGATCGGACTGCCGCCTCCGCTCGCGCCCGGATCGCCGGCCGACCTCGTGGAGCTCGGGGAGGCGGGCGAGGTGCGCCGGACGATGCTCGCGGGCCGCTGGGTCGCCCCGGCGAATAGCTAGTCGCGCCCCGTCGCTCCCTGCTTCACGAGGTCCAGGAAGCGGCTCTGCTCGCGGCTCGAGAGGTTGGCGCGCCGGCCCTTCGAGCGCTTGAGGAGGTCCCACAGCTCGCTCCGCTCGGCCTCGGAGAGGTTGCGGTTGAGCCGCTCGCGGCCCTGCTTGAAGAGCCAGCGGGCGACGTCGAGCGCCACGCGCCAGCGCACGCTCGCGAACCGCGCAGCGAATCCGGTGATGGCCATGCCCGAACGCTACCCGCGCGCGGGGCACCTCACCCGCCGTTGCGGCCTTTCACGGGGCGTGCCGGCGCTCTTTCCCCGTCCGGCCGGCGGACTTCACCGATGCGGCGGCGATCATCCTCATTCTCGTGGCAGCGGCGATCACGGCGATCGCGATCGGCGACACCGGCTCCGACAGCACGACGGGCGCCAAGAGCGAGGCGACGAGCGGCGGCGGCGCGGCCGCGACGGCGTCCGGAGTGCAGATCGGC
Organism: uncultured Actinomycetes bacterium; assembly: GCA_963823245.1. Lineage (GTDB taxonomy): Bacteria > Actinomycetota > Thermoleophilia > Solirubrobacterales > 70-9 > JAWVFM01. The sequence continues at coordinate 40,117 of CAWGKQ010000007.1, forward strand.
ATGGGCGATGACTTCTTCAAGCCGGCCGACGTCACCGAGCGCGGGCAAGGTCCGCATCTCGGCGGTGAACAACGGCCAGATCACTCACGAGATGGTGCTGGCGAAGACGAACGCCAAGCCGGACAGCCTTCCGACCAAGCCCGACGGGTCGGTGAACGAAGACGTCCTCAACTCGCCGGGCGAGATCCCGGACGTCGCGGCGGGCAAGACGAAGTCGGCGACGATCGCCCTCAAGCCCGGCAACTACGTCATGTTCTGCAACATCCCGGGCCACTACGCGGCCGGGATGTACGGATCTTCACGGTGAAGTAGCGCTCGGTACGGCCCGCGCTCTATACGATCGGCCGCGATGAGGAGGCGCGGATCTCTGGCGGGGATCGCGGCGGTCGGGGCGCTCGCCCTGGCCGGCTGCGGCGGCGGGAGCAGCAACAGCGGCTTCCCCAGCGACCCGCTGACCGCGCTCTCGCAGTGCCTCGGCGACGCGAAGGTGAAGAACAAGGTCGACGACACGCCGAACCCGACGCTGAAGGAGATCGGCAAGGTCTCGGTGCCGATCCCGAGCGACATCATCTTCATCGACGTCTTCAAGACGCCCAAGGACGCCGCCTACTACGCCAAGGGCGGCGGCGGCTACACGCAGTACGGCCACGCGGTCGTGAGCTTCAACAGCTACAGCAAGAAGAAGCCGCAGGTCTCGACCGTCCAGGACTGCATCGACTCGACGGGCGTAGGCTCCAGCGCCTGATCGAGCTACCCGACTCGCCGCTTTCGCTCTGGCTCGCCGAGTACGGCGACTATGAGCCCACCCCGCCGCTCGACGGCGAGATGGAGGCCGACGTCGCGATCGTCGGCGGCGGCTTCCTCGGCATGTCGACGGCGCTGGCGCTGAAGCGCCGCGACCCCAAGCTCGAGGTGGCGGTGCTCGAGGCGCGGGAGGTCGGCTATGGCGCCAGCGGGCGAAACGGCTCGTTCGCGATGACGGTCGTCGGGCTCGGGTTCGGCACGACGGCGCTCATCCGCGGCAAGCGGTTCCTGAAGGCGGCCCACACGTATATGGAGGGCTGCGTCGACGAGCTCGAGCGCTTCATCGACTCGGAGGGCATCGACTGCGACAAGATCCGCCCCGGGTTCCTGCGCGTCGCCACGACGCCGAGCTACGTGAAGCGCCTTCAGCACGAGGTCGAGCTGATGGGCGTCGCTCGGGTTCGACGGGATCGAGTGGATCGACGCCGATGCGACGGCCGAGCGGGTTCGCTCCGAGCGCTACCTCGGGGCGATGTGGGAGCGGCGCCTGGCGCTGATCAACCCGGCGAAGCTCGTGCGCGAGGAGCGCCGGCTCGCGCTCGCGGCCGGGGTCAGGGTCTTCGAGGGCACACCGGTCGAGGCGATCACGCGCGACCGCGCGAGCGGCGCCTTCCGCCTCTCGACCCGGGCCGGCTCGGCGACGGCGCCGAAGCTCGCCCTCGCGACCAACGCGTACTCGCAGCAGTTCGGCCCCCTCGCGCGAAAGCAGCAGCCGGCCTTCACGTACATGATCGCCACGGCGCCGCTCACCGACGCCCAGCTCGACTCGATCGGCTGGGCGGGCCGCGAGGGGATCGAGGACGCCCGCAACCTCATCCACTACTACCGGCTCACCCCCGACAGGCGGATCGCGATCGGTGGCGGGCCGGTGGGGCTGCCGAGTGGTGGCCGGCTCGACTTCGACAGCGACGAGCGCGCCTGGGCGCACCTCGAAGAGCACCTGCGCTGGCTCTGGCCGCAGCTCGAGGGGGTGGAGGTCACCCATCGCTGGGGCGGGCCCTTCTCGGTCACCGCCGACCTCACGCCGGCGCTCGGCTACATCGGCGGCGGCCGCGACGCCGTCTACGGCCTCGGCTGCATCGGCCACGGCGTCTCGATGAGCTATCGCAACGGCGACGTGCTGGCCGACCTACTGGTCGGCGACGGCTCGCGCGCGGCCGAGTGCCCGTTCGTCAACCGGCGCGTGCTCCCCTGGCCCCCGGAGCCGATCGCCACCGGCGTGAAGCACGCGATCCGCGGCTACCTGCTCGCCGAGGACGCCTTCCACGAGCGCGTGCTCACGCGGATCTGATGTGCGACACGATCCTGGTCGTCGGCCCGGATCGGGTGCTCCTTGGAAAGAACTCCGACCGCGATCCGAACGAGGCGCAGACACTCGAGTGGCATCCCGCGGCGGAGCACCGCGCCGGCGAGACGGTCACGTGCACGTGGATCGAGATCCCGCAGGCGGAGCGCAGCCAACGCGATCCTGATCAGCCGTCCGTTCTGGATGTGGGGCGCGGAGATGGGGGCCAACGAGCACGGCGTGGCGATCGGCAACGAAGCCGTCTTCACGAACGAGCCGTACGCGGATAGCGGTCTCACCGGGATGGATCTGCTGCGCCTGGCGCTCGAGCGCGCGTCGACCGCAGCGGAGGCGGTCGAGACGATCACGAGCCTCATCGAGCGCCACGGGCAGGGCGGCGGGCTGCGGGTACGAGGACCGCTCGTTCACCTACCACTCGAGCTTCGCGATCGCCGATCCTTCGGAGGCTTGGGTGCTCGAAACGGCGGCTCGCCTCACCGCGACCGAGCGGATTCCCGCCGGGGTCCGCGCGATCTCGAACGGCCTCACGATCCCGGCTTCGCCGAGCGCCACGGCGCCCGGCTGCGGACGGCCGTGTCGGCGTGCCGCGCTCGGCAGGCGATCACGCGCCACGACGCAGCGGCCGAGCCGACGCCCGCCGGGCTCATGAACGCGCTTCGCTCCCACGGAACCGGTGGCCGCCCGCGCTACTCACCGGTGAACGGGGCGATGGCGGCGCCCTGCATGCACGCGGGCGGGGTTCTCGCGGCCTCGCAGACCACGGCGTCGTGGGTGTCGGACCTGCGGCCCGGAGGGTCGATCCACTGGGCGACGGCGACGGCCGCCCCGTGCACCTCGATCTTCAAGCCGTTTCGCCTCGACGAGGCGGTCGACCTCGGCCCGGCGCCCAATGGCCGCTATGACGGGCGGTCGCTCTGGTGGCGGCACGAGCGCCTTCACCGCCGTGCCCTCCGGGACCCGGAGCGGACCCTCCCGCGCTTTCAGGGAGACCGCGACGAGACGGAGGCGCGCTGGCTCGCGCAACCCCCGGCCGCCGAGGCGGCCGTCCTCGAGGCACGGGAGATGCTCGACCGCTGGACGACGGAGGTCGAGAGCGCGCCGGTTCGCGACACCCGGCCTCCCTGGGCCCGGCGCTACTGGCGGCTGCGCGACCGGCGAGCGGGGCTCGCCGCAGGGAGCGGCCAGACGACCTCGTAGCGCAGGCGCTCGGGGTGCTCGCCGAGCTCGAACATCCGCTCCAGCGCCGAGAGCTGACTCGCGTAGGCGGCGATCGCCTCGCGCTTTCGCCGCTCGGCCTCGGGGTCGAGCTCGTGGACCTCGGGAGCGCCGGCTCCGTCACAGGCGGCGGTCCAATCCGGCATGCCTTTGCGGGTGGCGTGGGGGAGGTCGGCGTAGAGGCTGACGTCGCGGCCCCGCTCGCGCAGCGCGAGCGCGGCGTCGCGGACGAGGCCGTGGTCGGGATGATCGCCGGCGATGTTCGACGGTGCGAGCAGCGGGCCCTCAGGGGCGGCCGCCTCAATCGCCGCGACGAGCGGGCCGAGCGGCTGGACGCCGGGGCGGTACTGGCCGTCGATGAACTCGAGGTTCACCGGCTCGCGGCCCGCGAGGGCGAGGGCTGCGCGGTCCTCCTCCCAGCGCTCGGCCATCCGCTTCCTCGGATCGCTGGCGCCCGTGATCGAGTCCCACCAGCCGACGGCCGTCGCCTTCGGCTCGCCCGCGAAGACGTTGACGACGCCGACATCGCCCGGCCCGGCAAGCACGTGCCAGAGCGAGAGGACCGCGTCGTCGGGGTGCGGGGAGAGGATCGTCACCGGCACGATGGCGCCACGGTACCGCCGGGTGGGAGATTCGTCCGCGTCATCCTCCACAGAGCGAGCGCGGCGGCGGCCTTAGACTCGTCCCGTGAGCCTCGTATGCGGCAGCTGCGGCGCCGAGCTCACGGAGGGGGCGCGCTTCTGCTCATCCTGTGGCGCGGCGACCGCCGGGCCCGCCCGTGAGACGCGCCGCGTCGTGACCGCGCTCTTCAGCGACGTCGTCGGATCGACCGCGCTCGGCGAGCGCCTCGACCCGGAGGACTTCCAAACGCTCGTCGGCGGCGCGGTGGCGCGGATGGCCTCGTCCGTCGAGGCGTTCGGCGGCGAGGTGTTCGAGTACGCGGGCGACGGGCTCCTGGCGCTGTTCGGCGCGCCGACCGCGCACGAGGACGACCCCGAGCGCGCTGTCCTCGCGGGCCTTCGCATCATCGAGGCGATCGAGGCCTACCGCGACGAGGCGGCGCGCGAGTGGGACGTGGAGGGATTCGCCGTGCGGGTGGGGATCGAGACCGGGCTCGCGGTGCTCGGGCCGGTCGGCGGCGGGACGAAGCTCGAGTACGGCGCCGTGGGCGATGCGCTCAACACCGCTGCGAGGCTCCAGGGCGAGGCGGAGCCCGGCACGGTGCTCGTCGGACCGCGGACCCACGAGCTGGCCGGCGACCGCTTCGAGTTCGGCGAGCCGAGCTCCCTGACGCTGAAGGGAAAGGCGGGGGAGGTGGAGGCGTGGCCCGTGCGCGCCCAGCGCGCCGCCGGGGCGACCGCGGGCGCCGTTCGCGCCGCGCTCGTCGGCCGCGAGGCGGAGCTGGCCGCGGCGCTCGAGCCGGTGGGCGAGGTGCTCGGCGGCTCGGGCCGGATCCTCATCGTCACCGGCGAGGCCGGGGTGGGCAAGTCGCGCCTCGTGGCCGAGATCCGGGAGCGCTTCGAGTCGGGCTCCTCGCCCGGCGGCGAGCCGCGCTGGCTCGAGGGCCGCTGCGTCTCCTACGGCGAGTCGCTTCCGTACTGGCCGTTTCGCACCCTGCTTCGCGAGTGGCTCGCGGGTGCGAGCCAGGAGGAGGTGCGGCCCGCGCTCGCGTCCGAGCTCGCGCGGCTCGCGCCCGACCGCGCCGATGATCTGCGGCCGGCGATCGAGGCGGTCCTCGGCTACACGGGCGAGGGCGATGGGTCGGCGGCGATGCCGGCCGAGGCCGCGCAGCAACGGATCCGCGACGGCGTCGCGGAGGCGCTCGATCTCCTCGCGGCTGAGGGGCCGCTCGCCATCGCACTCGACGACCTTCACTGGGCGGACGCCTCGTCGCTGGCTCTGATCGAGCGCCTTCTCGAGCTCGCCGAGCGCGCCCCGGTGCTGCTCGTGCTGAACATGCGCCCCGAGCGCGAGCACCCGGCGTGGGAGCTGCGCGAGGGCGCCCTGCGCACGCTGCCACATCGCGCGCGCGAGATCGCGCTCGAGCGACTGGGCGGCGATCGCGGCAGCGAGCTGCTCGGCGCGCTGGTTGGCGCCGGCACGCTGCCCGCGGAGCTCGAGCGTCGGCTCCTCGACCGCGCCGAGGGCAACCCGTTCTACCTCGAGGAGCTCGTGCGCTCGATGGTGGATTCCGGCTCGCTTCGTCGAGTGAACGGCGACTGGCAGTTCGACCGGGACGTGCCGGTCGACATCCCGGAGACCGTCGAGAAGGTGGTGCTCGCCCGGATCGACCGGCTCAGCTCGCCCGCCCAGGAGCTCGTGGGCGTGGCGGCGGTGCTCGGACGCCAGTTCCCGGTGCCGCTGCTGGAGGCCGTCTCGCGAACCCCCGGTCTCGAGGAGCCGTTGCGTGAGCTCCAGTCGGCCGAGCTCCTGCGCGACGCGGCCCGGTGGCCGGTGCCGTTCGTCACCTTCACGCACACGCTGATCCAGGAGGCCGCCTACCGCGGGCTCCTGAGGCGCCGCCGCCAGGAGCTGCATGCCGCGGCGCTGACCGCCATCGAGGGGATCTACGCGGAGCGGCTCGACGAGTTCGCCGGCATGGCGGCGCACCACGCGGCCTCCGCGGGAGACCATCGGGCCGCCATCGACTACCACCGCCGCGCGGCGAAGGCCGCGGAGCGGGTCTACGCGCTCGAGGAGGCGAGCGAGCACTACACGGCGGCGCTCGAGGCAGCGAGCGAGCTCGGCCTCGACGAGAGCGACGCGGTGGTCCGCGAGCTGGTGGCGGATCGAGGGCGCAACCGCTTCACCGTCGGCGATCTCGAACCCGCGCGCGCCGACCTCGAGCGCGCCGCGGCGGCCGCCGAGAGGTACGGCGATCCTGAGACCCACGCCCAGGCTGCCCTCGACCTGGCGAGCTACTGGCGCACGATCGACTTCACCAAGGCGACGGAGCTGATGGAGGAGATCGCGGAGAAGAGCGCCGCGGTGCCGGGACCGGCGCGGGTGAACGTGCTCTCGCGGCTCGCGATCCAGAACGTCAACCAGCTTCGATTCGATCGCGCGGCAGAGATGGCGGAGGAGGCGCTGAGGCTGGCGGAGGCGGACGGCGACGACCTCGCGGTCGCGCTCGCCCTCGACGCGCAGAAGCTGGTGGCGCTTCAGACCGGCGACATCGAGCGCCTGGAGACGCTGACAACGCGACTGCGCGCCATGCTCGAGGCGCAGTTCGACGAGGCTCCCCGCGAAACCTCCTACTACCTCACCTGGGTGCTCCTCGAATCGGGCTTCGTGCCGCTTGCGCGCGGTGACCATGACGCCGCGATCGGGCTCTTCGAGGAGGCGCTCGAGTTGACGCGAAAGATGGGCGCCCGGTTCCAGGAGGCGCTGTTCGTCGATGCGCTGTGCTGGGCCTACCGGAGCCGCGGTGACTACGAGCGGGCGCTCGAGTACGGGCGCGAGGCCGTTGAGCTCGCGCCGGCCGCCGAGACCGTCGAGTGGTCGGCTTGGACCCACGCGAGCCTGGGGTGGACGCTGCTCGAGGCGGGCGACGGCGCGCGGGCGGCCGAGACGCTCGAGCGCGGACTCGACGTCGCGCGCACCGGCCGCGCGCCGGCGCAAATCCTCCGCTGCACGGCGCTGCTGGCCTGGGCGCGCGCAGAGCTGGGAGAGCTCGATGCCGCGTCGAGCCTGCGGGACGACGCCGGCGGGCTATTCGCCGGCGTGAGCGTGCCGGCCGGCCGCGCCTGGCTCTTCGGCGCCCACGCCTACGTCGCGGCCGCCCGGGCCGACCTGGCTCTCGGCGAGCACCAGCGGGCCGTCGAGCTGCTGGAGCCGATCGCCGCCGCCGCGGAGCGAAGCGGCTGGATCGAGGTGCAGCGCTCCGCGACTCAGCTGATGGACGAGGCGGCTACCGCCCCGCCTCGATCGCGTCGATGATTGCCTTCGCCTTCGAGACGAGCTTCCGGCCCCTCGCCTTCGGGAGGTCTCCCGACTGGATCAGCTCATGGGCGCGGTCGACTAGCTTCTCGAGCACCTTGATGGTGGCCTCCGGGCGGTCGTGCCGGTAGCTGCGGGCCGCCTCGTTGATCTTCGCGCGCAGCGACTCGAGCACACGCGGCGGGCAGAACTCGCAGGAATCGACGAGCGAGCGCAGCCTCTCGAGCGCCTCGTCGACGGCGTCGATCTTGAAGACGTCGCCGTAGCCCGTCGCCGATCCCGTCGAGAAGGCCTTGGAGCGGCATCCGGCCGGGTACTGCGGCTCCCCGCCGGGGAAGGTGCCGGTGGGGTTGGACCCGTCGTCGTAGGTGAAGCACCAGCCGACCTTGTCGTGGATCTTGAGGCTGTAATCGTCGGGATCGCCGGAGTCGAGGGGATGCGAGAGCTCATAGACCCATCCCTTCCCCGCGGTGAAGGTGCGGGCGGCACTGCCGTTCTGGAAGCCCGGCTCGCCGCCCTGGTCGGTTGCGAAGTAACCGCCGGAGGCGAGCTTGCAGTAGATGAGATCCGTGAAGCCCGGAGAGCCGTCGCTGACCTGGAAGAAGGCGATGAAGTCCTCGACGGGCTCGCCCACCGGCGCGCAGCTGCGGTCGGCCCCGGGCACGATCACGCCGTCGTGGGCGTTGTCGAAGAAGAAGCTCAGGCTGTCGTCGTGGGGGGTGACCGGGCCGTTGGTCTGGTCGTCGATCTGGACGGCGTAGTAGTCGTTCTCGGTGTCGTTGGTCTCGCAGATCGTGAACGTGTAACTCGCCTGGATGCCACCGGGCGGCGCCTGCTGGGTCACCGGGCCGATGCACGAGTCGCCGTACTCCTTCGGCGAGATGACGCCGTCGACGGCGGCCGAGCCGTACTCGGAGAGCTGGTCGCCGGAATGGGCGAAGGCGGGTGCGCTCAGCGTCAGCGCCGCCAGCAAAACGCCGATGACGAGACCCGTCGCAGATCGGCGGGTGCGCTTGCCTTCTGTTCCGCCCTCAGCCGTGAGACCCCCTCTGGACGGCTTGTGAGGAGACTGTACTCCTCACAAGCCGTCCGAAGGGACCGGCGCTGGGCCTCTACGGCCTGCGCCTCGAGGATGAGGTTGAAGGGCGTCTCGGTCGCCCTGCGGACGGTCGAGAAGCCGCCCGCGGTGATGACCTCGGCCAGGCGAGCCTCGCCCGCCTGCGCCCCGAGCGCCAGCCCGACCTCCTGGTCGAGCGACGCCGGCGTGCAGATCACCGTCGAGGCGCCGTAGAACACGCGGCCGACCGGGTTGAGGTTCTCCTCGACCGCGTCGTTTGCGTACGGCTCGACGACCATCCAGGTGCCGTCGTCGGCCAGGGTCTCCTTGACGTGCGCCGAGGCGCCGACGGGATCGCCCATGTCGTGCAGGCAGTCGAACACGCACACGAGGTCGTAGTCGCTGCCCGGGTAGTCCTTCGCCGAGGCGACCGCGAACGTGATGCGGTCCTCGACCCCGGCCTCCTTCGCGGCCTCGCGGGCCGCCTCGATCGAGGCCTCGTGGTAGTCGAACCCGTAGAACTCGGAGTTCGGGAACGCCTCGGCCAGGATGATCGTCGAGGCGCCGTGGCCGCACCCGACGTCGGCGACGGTCGCGCCGCGCTCGAGCTTCTCCACCACGCCCGTCGAGCGCCGGCAGCCACTCGGCCACCAGGTGCCCTCGGTAGCCCGGGCGGAAGAACCGCTCGGTGCCGCGGAACAGGCGATGGTCGTGCTCGTGCCAGCCGACGCCCTCGCCGCCGCGGAACGCCTCGCGGAGCTTGTCCTCGTCGGCGTAGAGCGAGGCGATCAGCTCGTAGACGCCCAGGATGTAGAACGGGCTGTCCTCGTCGGCGAGCGCCAGCGCATGCTCGTCGGGCAGCGTGTACGTGTCGGTCTCCGGGTCGTAGGTGACGTACCCGCCCGCGGCCTGGTTTCGAAGCCACTCGCGGACGTAGCGCTCGGCCGCCCCGGAGCGCTCGGCGACCTCCTCGGAGGTGAGCGGCCCGGCGTGCGCCATCGCCTTGTAGAGGCCGAGCTTCTCGCCGATCAAGAACAGCGGCGCGCTGATGATCGCGCCCATGTCCGTGACGGCCTGGCCCATGAAGGCCTCGAGCTTCGCCTCGTCGATCGTCGTTCGTGGTGCTCATCTAGTTGACCCCCAATAGGTCTTGCTTGACGGGGTCAACGCTCCCACGGCGGCGGCGGCGGTTCTGGTCCCTCGCGGCGCTCCTTCTGCGTCGAATTACCCTCAGAGCAGGCGAACGAGATCGGCGACGACATCGCGCGCCGGCTCGACCTCCGCGACCTCCCCGACTCCGCTTCCGGCGTAGAGCGCCATGTCGCCGACGTCGCGTTCCTCCTCCCGAGCGGGTGGAATCACGGAGCGCCAGCCGCTCTGCCTCGCGGCATCGAGCGCCGAGCGGAGGACGCGGTGAGGCGCGTCCCCCCACCCATCGCCGAACCACGTCGTGAGCTCGGTGTCGCCCTCACCCGCCGCGAGGACTTGCTCGGCGTAGGCGGGGTGCGCGCCCGACTCGGGGCAGGGAATGAATCGCGTTCCGACGCGGACCGCATCAGCGCCACTGCGGACGAGCTCGGCCACGCGGTCGGCCGTGACGATGCCGCCCGCCGCGACGACCGGGAAGCTGACGGCGGCCAGGGTGGCCGCGAGCACCTCGTCGAGCGGGTCGTCGCCCCGGACGTGCCCGCCCGCCTCGGTGCCCTGCGCGACGACGTAGTCGCACCCTGCCTCCTCGGCGCGGCGTGCCTCCGCGGCCGAGCCGACCTGCCAGCCGGCGAGGGCTCCGCCCCGGTGCGCGGCGTCGACGACGTCGGGGCTGGGGTCGGCGTAGAAGCACTCGACGATGCGGCACCTGTTCGCCACGTCTTCGATCAGCTCGAGCGGCGGCTCGAACGGCATCAGGAAGTTCGCCCCGCACGCTCCGTCGACCGGCTCGACGCCCATCGGCACCATCCCGCACCCGCCAGCCGCAACGACGGCCCCGGCGAGCTCCGGAGTTCCGACGCTTCCCATCGCCGCGAGCTGGACCGGCAGCTCGCAGCCGACGAGCTCGGCGAACCTCGTCATGCCGGGATTATGTCCGGCGCCTGCGTCGCTCAGCCCGTCTACCCTTTGGCGCGGGGTAGTCAACCGGGGTAGGAAGACGCTCGGCCTCGTGCTGCTTGCCGCGGCGCTCGTTCTCGCCGTTGCGAGCCCATCCGCCTCGGCCGAGATGAGCCTCGCCAGTCCGCCGCCGGGCGCCAACGACTTCTCCTGCAAGCCGACGAAGGCGCATCCGAACCCGCTTGTCCTCGTGCACGGCCTGGGCGCGACGATGGGCGAGAACTGGGGCTACAGCTCGCCGATCCTCGCCAAGCAGGGCTACTGCGTCTTCGCGCTCACCTACGGCGTCGACCCGCGATTCCAGTTCGCCGGCGGGGTGCTCCCGATCCAGAAGAGTGCGCACGAGCTGAATGGTTTCGTGAAGCGCGTGCTACGCGCGACGGGCGCGAAGAGGGTCGACCTGGTCGGCCACTCTGAGGGCACGTTCATGCCGGAGTACCGGCTCAAGTACCTCGGCGGGGCCAAGTACGTCCGCCGCCTACGTGGCGATGACGCCGCTGTACGCGGGGACGACGCTCTACGGTGTCTCGAGCCTGAGCGAGGTTCTCGCCGGGTTCGGGCTCTCGCAGGGGGTGATCGACCAGTTCTCCCAGTTCTGCGGCTCGTGTCCGCAGTTCCTCGCCGGCTCGGACATGGTGAAGAAGCTGAACAAGGGCGGGGCGGCCGTGCCGGGCATCGCATACACGACGATCCCGACCCGCTACGACGAGCTCGTCGTGCCTTACACGCGCGGCATCCTCTACGCCCCGAACGCGACCAACCGCATCCTCCAGGACGTCTGCCCGACCGACCTCTCGGAGCACGTGGCGGAGGCGTTCGACCCCGTCGTCGTCCAGATCATCCTGAACGCGCTCGACCCGCGGCACGCGAAGCCGGTTAGCTGCGTGTAGCGACCGGCGGCGCGACCGCCCCGGCCCGCACAGCCTCCGCGAACTCGCGGACGGCGAGGTTGAAGGCCACAGGCCAGCGGGAGCTGACCACAGGGCCGAGGCCCTCGAACACCCGCAGCTCGGCGCCTGTGGCATTCGCGAATGCCACGCTCGCGTCCTTGGGGCCAACCGACCCGCCGCCGTTCTGCAGCACCAGCGCGGCACGGTAACCCGGCTCGCCATCTCCAGCGCCTCATCGCGAGTCGGAAGACCGAGTCCCACGATGCTGGCGATGAAGGTGCTCGCGTCGGTGTCCATGCCGTAGGAGACGAAGTCCTCGATCTGCTTCGTCGAGTGCGGGTTCGGATACATCCGGCGAGCCCAGCGCTCGAGAAACCCGGGCCAGTCGCTGCTCATCAGCTCGAAGTTGAAGTCGTCCGCGTCGTCCCGTCGCGTCAGCTGACGGAGGTAGTAGTCCGTTGGCCAGAGGTCCGGGGTGGCGAAGACGGCGGCCTCGACCCGCTCGGGGTGCTCGAGGCAGAGCCGCAGGCCCACGATGGCGCGGGCCGAGAACGAGACGACGATCGTGCGCTGCGCCTCGGTCGCGTCCATCGCGGCGATGCAGTCCGCGGCGAGCTCGCTCGGGGCGTACGCCTCGGCCTCCTGGGGCCGGTCGGAGCGGCCGTTGCCGCGCCCGTCGACGACCAGCACCCGGAAATGGCGCGACAGGTAGGGGACGACGCCCTTGAGGCTTCGTGCGTGGGTGATCGCCGGCTGGGGGGCGAACAGTAGCGTCGGATCGGGGCCCTCGTACAGCTCGTAGCCGACGCGGACCCCGTCGCGCTCGACGAAGCTCGCGACGTCGGGGGAGCGTGCGCGGCTCGGCACGCCACGGCAGCGACTCCGCGAACTCGCGAGCGCGAAGTTGACGTCACCGGGATCGGCGCGCCTCGGGGGCGTGGCCCGCTCCTCGGGGACGTCCACGAAGCGGGGCGCCGAGGGCCTTCGGCGAGCGCACGGGCCAAGTCGGGCGGGGTCGCCAGGTCGTGCTCGCCTGGATCACGAAGACGGGCGACTACGCGCTCGGCACGCCGCAGGATCTCCTCGCGCTCGCGATAGGGGGCATCGGGCTCGATGTCCATCGCTCGAAAGGAGTCGACAGCGTCTGCGGCGTCGGCCGCGAGCCCCACTCGACGCGTCCTCGACCTGCCGCGTGGAGTGCGGATCGCTCAGGTCGAGGACGGCCGAAGTTCCACTCGAGAAAGCCCGCGCTGGTCTTGGAGCCAGTAGGGGCCGTTGAACTTCCGCAGGCCCTCGAGGAACTGACGCGGCGTGAGAAATGGCGCCAGGACCGTGATCGAACGTTGCGCGACATCGCCTTGGTCGTGTCGGGGATCATCCGCGTCGCACGCTCCGCGCCCGCGGCTCCATGTACGTCTTGCGCATGGTCTCGACCGGGTTGCCAACGGGTCACCGGCAGGTAGGGCGCGATGAAGACGGCGCCGGCGACGCGGTCGGGGCGGTTGGCGGCAAGCCACAGCTGTGCGCGCGCGCCGGCTGAGAGCGCGACTAGGACGCCGCGCTCGGTGCCGGTGGCGTCCATGACGGCGAGCGCGTCGCGCGCCATCTCCTCCGTGCGGTAGGCATCGACGCCGCGCGGGCGATCGGACTTCGCCGTTTCCGCGGCAGTCGTAGACGACCACCCGGTGATGGCGCGCCAGGTAGGGGATCTGAGCCTTCCAGGCCCGGGACTGAGAGATCGGCGTGGGGGCGAGGAACAGGAACGTTGGCGCGCCGTCGCCGTAGCGCTCCCAGTAGAGGCGCACCCCTTCGCGCTCGGCGAACCCGGTCTCGTCCGGGTAGCGCGCCCGGCTGGGCTCCGTCGGACTGGCGGTGCGCTCCCGGACGAGAGTGCTCATTGCCCGTCGAGCGACTCCACGAACTCCCGGATCAGAAGATTGACCTTCACCGGGTACCGGGCCTCGGGGCCGTGGCCCACCCTCGGGAGCGAGACAAGCTTCCCGCCCGTGATCTCCGCCAGCGCGGCACCCGAGTTGTGGGGCGGACCGCGTCGCGGTCCCGTGGACCACCAGCGGCGGGCAGCGAACGCGGCCGGCGAGCTCGCGCACGCTTGCCGCGTCCGGCAGCCGCGGAGCGAGCTGGGTGGCGACGAGGGTCTCCGGATCGGTCTCGAGCGCCCAGGCGACGGTCCTCGAGCTGCTTCGTCGAGTGCGCTCGGTGAAGACCTGTGGGAGAAGAAGTCGGGGAAGCCTTAGTAATCCTCAGCCAGTAGTTGAGGTTCCACTTGCCCAGCCCTCGTACGGGTCGGCGGGGTCGTGAAGTCCTCGAGGCGGGTTCCGCGGCCCGGCGGGCGGGAGCGGGAGCGCCGGCCCGATGGCAGCATCCCCTCGACGCGTTCCGGAAGGCCGGCCGCGAGCAGCGGGGCGCACGAGCCGCGCGAGAGGCCGACTAGCACGGCCCGCTCGGTGGCGGTCGCGTCGATAACGGCGCATGGCGTCGGCGGCGGACTCCGCGTCGCGTAGGCGGCCGGGTCGGCGGCCTGTCCGAGCGTCCGTTGCCGCGGCCGTCGAAGGCGACCACCCGGTAGTGGCGCGCGAAGTAGGGGATCTGCCCCTTCCACAGGCGCGAGTGGACGACGACCACGCCGGCAGAAGGAGGACGGTGGGGTCGCCCTCGCCGTAGACCTCGTAGAAGGTCCGCACGCCGTCGCGCTCGACGAAGCCGGTCTCGTCGGGATATCGGGCGCGGGTCTGCTCCGAGCGCCCGGCGCTGACGTGTTCGACGCATCGCAGGGCTACAGCATGTCCGCCAGGCGCTCCGCCGCGCGGCGGGCGCCGTCGGTCTCCACCGGCCGGTAGTCCACTTCGCGGCCGACCTCCTGCGCGATCGCCTCGGCGATCGCGTCGGGGGGCGAGTCGTCGTAGTCCATCTTGCGGCCCGCGCCGTAGCGCTGGAGGCGGTGGTGGACATGGAAGTTCTGCTCGAAGTGATGCTCGAGCGGGAAGTAGATGAACGGGCGGCCGTTCGCCGTCAGCTCCATCGACGTCGTGAGCCCGCCCTGCGCCACCGCGAGGTCGCAGGCGGCGAGGTGCCGGTAGAGGTTGTGGACGTACGGCCGGACCTCGAGGCCGTCGAGGTAGGGCAGCGAGTCGGGGTCGATCCGCGGCCCGGCGACGACGATCATGCGCAGCTCGGGCACCGCGCGCTTGGCCGCCGGGTGGGCCTCGATCACGCGGCGCAGCAGGCTCTCGCCGACCCCGGAGCCGCCCACCGTGACGATGCAGACCTTCTCGTCGTCGCCGTAGCCGAGCTCGGCGCGCAGCGTCTCTCGGTCGCCTAGCTCGGCGGGGTCGAAGCCGGTGACGTAGCCCGAGAAGTCGAAGTGGTCCTCGGTCCAGTCGCGGATCATCGGCAGGTCGGGGCCGAGCCGCTCGTCGACGATGTCCTCGGGGTTGCCGACGAAGATCGCCCGGTCGCGGACCTGCGGGTAGTCGTCGATGTGCTCGACCATCTCGGCGTTGTAGTCGGCGGTGAGGAACGCCTCGCGCTCGCCGCCGTCGGCCATCGGCAGGAAGCCGACGAAATCGGTAAGCCACGCGTAGTGGGCCTTCTTGAGCTCGGGATGCTCGTGCAGGAAGTAGTCGATCTCCCAGCCCTCGTCGGCGATCCAAAGGTCGTATCGCTCCTCGGTCATGACGTCGTGGAAGAGCATGAAGTTGGCGACGAGGATCTCGTCCATCCGGCGGTAGCCTGGAAGCACTGCAGGTCGTGCTCGGCCGACTCCGACTCGAAGTGGCCGGACTCGCTGGCGAGGTGCTCGGAGGCCGGATGGATGCGCTCGCCCTCGCTCTCGAGCACGCGCGTGACCGGGTCCTGGGCGAGCCAGTCGATCTGGAGGTCGGGCACGAGCGCGCGGAGCTCCTTCGCGATCGCGACGTCGCGCTGCGCGTGGCCGAGGCCGATCGGGGAGGAGATGAAGAGGGCGCGCTTTCGCCCGTTGTCGGAGCGATGGCGGTGGGGTCGGCTCCGCCTCCTTGTCTACTTGCCGCGCGAATTCGCGCAGCGCGAGGTTGTACGGGACCGGCTTTCGCGGCCGGGGGCGTGGCCGCTGTCGGGGATGCCGCGGTACTCGGCGCCGGCCGCCTCGGCGAGCGCCTCCCCCCCAGCGGCGGGGTGACGATGTCGAGCTCGCCCTGGAGCACGAGCGCCGGGCAGCGGATCTGAGCCGCCATCTCGCGGAAGCCGTCGCCCAGCGCCGTGAAGACCTCGGACATCGAGCCGGCGCCGAGCATCTCGGCGATGCCGAGGGTGCGGGCGATCGTTTCGCCGTCGCTCTCGAGCGCCCAGTCGACGACGTACTCCGTCTCCATCGTCGAGTGCGGCTCCGGCAGGCACAGCTCGGCCCACCACTCGGCGAACTCGCGCAGGTGCTCGCGGATGAAGTGGACGTTGTAGCGCTCGGCTCCCTCGTAGGTCTCGCGCGGCGCGCGAAGCGCCGCCTTCGTCCACCCCGGCCACTCGCTGCCGTCGGGGAAAATCGGGCCGATGAACACGGCGCCGTCGACGCGCTCGGGCTGCGTCGCCGCGAGGTAGAGGTTCCACAGCGTTCCCGCCGAGGCCGAGACCGTGATCGCCGAGTCGGTGCCGGTCGCGTCCATCACCGCCAGAGCGTCGTCGGCGAACTCGTTCGGCCCGTATGCCTCGGGGCTCTGTGGGCGGTCCGAGCGGCCGTTGCCGCGGCCGTCGAAGGTGACGACGCGGAAGTGGCGGGCGAGGTAGGGGATCTGCGCCTTCCAGAAACGCGAGTGGACAATCGACCAGGTGGGAAGGAGCAGTACGTCGGCTGGCCCTCGCCGTAGACCTCGTAGAACGTCTGCACGCCGTCGCGCTCGACGTAGCCCTCGCTGTCGGGGTAGATCGCCCGGCTCGGGTCGGCGGGGCGGCGGTCCTGGTGGCTGTCGTGGCGATGGCCACCTTGCGCGCCAACCCTCTCACGTTCGCCGTGGCGCCGTCCGCGGATTGCTCCGCGCTGCGAGCGCGTCGAATTACACACCGGATATTGTCGGCGCGTGAGCATCCTCCTGGCCAGACGACGATCCGGCGATCGGCTTCCTCGGCGTACTCGATCCCGAGCAGCTCGAGGCGCTTCACGAGCGCGGCATCAACAGGCGCTTTCGCAAGGGCCAGGCGATCTTCCACGAGGGCGGTACCTCCGATCGAGTGGTGATCCTGCTCTCGGGGCGGGTCAAGGTGTCGACCACCACCGAGGAGGGCCGCGAAATCGTGCTGGCCTTCCGCGGCCCGGGCGACATGCTCGGCGAGCTCTCGGCGATCGACAGCGAGCCCCGCTCGGCCACGGTCGAGGCGATCGAGCCCGTCGAGGCGCTCGCTCTTGCGGCCAACGACTTCCGGTCGTTCCTGATCGCCCACCCCGACGTAGCGCTGATGCTGCTGCGGATGCTGAGCCGGCGCCTTCGCGACGCCGACCGCAAGCGGGTCGAGTTCGCCGCCCACGACACGGTCGGCAGAGTCGCAGCCCGGCTGGTCGAGCTCGCCGAGCGCTACGGCGAGCCGGCGACGCGGGGCATCCGCGTGGGCCTACCCCTCTCCCAGGAGGAGCTCGCGAGCTGGACGGGCGCCTCCCGCGAGGCGGTCTCGAAGGCGCTCGGGACGCTGCGAAAGGTCGGCTGGGTCGTCACCGAGCGGCGGCGGATCACCGTGCTCGACCTCGAGGCGCTCCGGCGCCGGTCTGCCTAGGGCCCGGTCAGGCTCGGGCGCGTCGCGCCAGCTTCGCCCGGGCCGTCTTGTCGAGCTCGACCTTGCGCAGGCGGATCGCGTCGGGCGTGACCTCGACGCAGTCGTCGGTGTGGAGGAACTCCAACGCCTGGTCGAGCGAGAGGCGGCGGGCGGGAATGAGGCGCACGAGGAGGTCGGCGCTCGCGGCGCGGACGTTGGTCTGGTGCTTCTCCTTCGTCGGGTTGACGTCGAGGTCCTGCGCGCGGGCGTTCTCGCCGATGATCATGCCTTCGTAGACATCCTCGCCGGGCGCGATGAACAGGGCTCCGCGCTCCTGAAGGCCGAAGAGCGCGAAGCTGGCGGCGGTGCCGCCGCGGTCGGCGACGAGGGCGCCGGTGGGGCGGGCGCGGAGCTCGCCCGCCCATGGCTCCCAGCCGTCGAAGACGTGGTGGAGAATGCCGCTGCCGCGGGTCTCGGTGACGAACTCCGTTCGGAAGCCGAGCAGCCCGCGAGCCGAGACCCGGTAGTCGAGGCGCGCCCAGCCGGTTCCGTGGTTGACCATCTGCACGAGCCGGCCTTTTCGCAGCGCCAATAGCTGGGTGACGACGCCGATGTAGTCCTCAGGGACGTCAATGGCTAGGCGCTCGACCGGCTCGTGGACGGTCCCGTCGATCTCCCGGGTCAGTACCCGCGGCTGACCGGCGGTGAGCTCGAACCCCTCGCGGCGCATCAGCTCCAGAAGGACGACCAACTGAAGCTCGCCACGCCCGTGGACCTCCCACGTGTCCGGTCGATCGGTATCGCGAACGCGGATCGAGACGTTCCCGACCAGCTCCTGGTCGAGGCGGGCGCGGATCTGGCGAGCGGTCAGCTTGCTGCCGCTTCGCCCAGCGAGGGGGGAGGTGTTGGCCCCAACGACTATCGCCAGCGACGGCTCGTCGACCGAGATCACGGGCAGCGGGCGGGGATCATCCGGATCGGCGAGCGTCTCGCCTATCGTCACCTCGGGGATTCCCGCGACGGCGATGATCTCGCCGGCCCCGGCCTCCTCGGCGCTTACCCGCTCGAGGGCGTCCGTGACGAAGAGCTCACCCACCGTCGCTCGGCGGATCTCGCCGTCGGCGCGGCACCAGGCAACCTGCTGGCCGGCGTGAATCGTCCCGTGGCGCACCCGGCAGAGCGCCAATCGGCCCAGATAGGGGGAGGCGTCGAGGTTCGTCACCTGCGCCTGGAGCGGGTGATCCGGGTCGTGCTCGGGGGCGGGGATGCGCTCGATGATGAGGTCCAGAAGAGGCACCAGATCCGTTCCCTCGGCGTCCTGCTCGAGGGATGCCCAGCCGGCCCGCGCGTTCGTGTAGACGATCGGGAAGTCGATCTGCTCCTCGTCGGCGTCGAGGTCGAGGAAGAGCTCGTAGACCTCGTCGACGACGGCGCCGATGCGGGCGTCTGGGCGATCCACCTTGTTGACGACGAGGATCAGCGGCAGCCTTGCCTCCAGTGCCTTCCGCAGGACGAAGCGGGTCTGTGGAAGGGGGCCCTCGGACGCGTCTACGAGCAGCAGCGCGCCGTCGACCATCGTCAGCCCACGCTCGACCTCGCCGCCGAAGTCCGCATGGCCCGGGGTATCGACGATGTTGAGCTTGGTCTCTCGATAGCGGACGGCGGTGTTCTTGGCGAGGATCGTGATGCCCTTTTCGCGCTCCAGGTCCATCGAGTCCATCACGCGCTCGGCGACGTCCTGACCGCTGCGGAAGGCGCCCGACTGCCAGAGCATCGCGTCGACCAGCGTCGTCTTGCCGTGGTCGACGTGGGCAATGATCGCCAGGTTGCGGAGGTCCTCGCGGCGCGCTCTCGAGAACACAGGATGCGGCCTAGGGCCCGTGGCGCTCCTGCTCCTCGACGGTCAGCTCCGCCCACGGAACCGCCTCGAGCCGCTCGGCCGGGATCGGCTCGCCGCTTTCGATCGACAGCCCGTAGCTGCCCTCGGCGAGCCGCGCCTCGGCGCGCTCGACGGCGGCCAGCTCGGCCTCGAGCTGCTCGATCAGCGCGTCGTCGACCTGCTCCTGCTCGATCTCCTCGCCCTGGTCCTCGGGATCTGGGTCGACGTCGACCTCATCGACCTCGCTCGCCCGAACTCGCCGGTGGTCGGCGAGCGAGCTCTCGATCCGCTCCCGGGCGCTGGTGAGGAGCTCGCGGGCGCGGTCCTCGTCGATCTCAGTCCTTGGCTCACTCATCTAGGTCTCCCCCTCGTAGTAGTCGACATGGCCGTCCGCGCGGCGCAGGATCACGTGGTCGTCGCGGTTGCCGGGCCACACGCCGATCTTGTCGGAGTCGGGATAGACGGCCACCGAGGGCTCGCGCGCGCTCGAGAACATCAGGATGCGGGCCGACTCGTCACCGCGGTTGGTCGCCTTGTGGGCGCCCTCGGGGCCCGGCGGGAACCGGACGATGTCGCCGCGCCCCAGCTCCTCCTCGCCCTCGGGGGTCCGAACGATCACGGCCCCGTCGAGCACCAGCAGCCACTCCTCCTCGTACTCGTAGTGGTACGGGCACAGGCTCTCGCCCGGCGGCATCTCGTATGACTTGACCGTAAGCGCCTCGCCGCCCGCCTCCTTGCCGACGAAGGCTGCGGCGCAGCGCCAGCCCTCCGGGTCGGCGTCGTCGTACTCGTATTGGGAGGTGAAGACGTTCGCTCGTTTCATGGTTGCGATTATCGCCGTTGAACCCCGGATGGGTCGGTGGCCGTATGCCGGTTAGCGACGAAGGAGACATTGATGAGGCGCATGAGGATCCGAATCGCCGCGCTTGGCGCGGTGGCCACCCTCGCAGCTGTGGGGGCGGCGGGGTGCGGGTCGAGCAGCAGCGATTCGAGCACGAGCGCGGGTCCCACCCCGACGAGCCGACGACGCCGACGAGCACGACATCGAGCGGCGGCGGCAACAGCGGCGGCTACGGCTACTGAGCCCGGCAGGCCGTCCTGGCTAGTGCTCGTCCTGCGAGCAAAGCCCAGGACGGCCCGGCAGATTCGGGTGATTGCGGGGGCGATCGGCGCCGCTTTAGCCCTTTCCCTCGCTGCTTGCGGGAGCAGCGGCGGCACCACCGACGCCGCGGGCACGCCAGCGCGCGGCGCCGGGCTACGCGCCTACCTGGCGAAGATCGAACCCCTCCGCCTCGCCGTCAACGACCTCCTCGACGAGGCCGACCCCATCCTCGGCGCCTACCACGAGCACCGCATCGGCCCGAAGGAGGCCCGGCGGCGCTTCGGGCGTCTCGAGCGCCGGTTCGCCCGCTACGCGGCCGAGGTGGCGGCGGTGCGGCCGGTGCCGCGCTCGATCGCGGCGGCCCAGGCGGCGTACGCGCACACCTACGTCCTCGAGGACTCATACCTGAGCGCCCTCACCGCGGCGCTTCCCGAGCGCGACTTCGCCGACCTCCCGCACACCGCAGATCGCCAGCGGGCCGCCGTCATCGCCTGGCGGATTCGCCTCGAGGTTGTAGCGCGGCACCTCGGCGTCCGGCTGCCGCACGACCTCCAGCAGGCCGGTCGCGGTGAGATCGCGCCGTCGCCGGAGGGCGACTAGCGGCTCCTACCTTAGGGAAGCGCGCAGCGCCAGCACCCGGCGCTCGGAGCGGTGGAAGGCCGCGAGGTCGAAGCGGCGCTTGCGAAGGCCGCGGGTGAGCTCCGTGGTGGCGGTGAGCGCGTCGGCGGGCGAGCTGTAGAGCAGGAGGTCCGTGCCCGCCGTCGCCCCGAGGTCGGCGAGCCGGGCCGGGCCGCCCACGGCGCGGGCGGCGGTTGTGTCGAGCGCGTCGGTGATGGAGACGCCCTGGAAGCCGAGACGGTGGCGGAGCTCGCCGGTTGCCATGCGGCCCGCGATCGCCGCCGGCATGGGGGAGAGGTGCGGGTAGATGGCCATGGAGAGCATCACCATCGGCCCGTCGTTCGCGATGAAGCGGTGGTAGGGACTCTCGTCGATCGAGCGCAGCTTGCGGTTCGGGATCCTGATCCTCTGAACGGCCACATCCGTGTTGGCCCGAGCTGCGCCGAGGCCCGGGAAGTGCTTCGCAGTCGCGCCGACCCCGCGGGCGGCGAGACCGGTTGCGAACGCGTTCGCGCGGCTCGAGACCCTGCCGGCGCTCTCGCCGAAGGAGCGATGCTCGGCACCGATGGCGCTGCCCGGGCGGGCGACGTCCAGCACCGGCGCGAGGTCGACGTTGACGCCCGCGCGGCGCAGGAGGCGGCCGGTCTTCGACCCCTGCCTGCGAACGTAGGCCGCCCCGTGGCGCCCCATCGCCTCGGCCGAGCCCGACGGCGGCCCAGGCAGGCGCTTCACGAGCCCGCCCTCCTGGTCGATCATCACGAGGAGCGTGGAGCGGAGCCCCGGCGGGCGCTTGATCCGCTGGAGCCTGCGGACGAGTCGGCGCGCCCCTGAGGCCGAGTCGAAGTTGTCGGCGAAGAGGATCACGCCCGAGATCCGCCCGGCAGCGATGAGGCGGCGGACCGTCTTCGGCGGGTGCTTGCCGTGAAAGCCGGTGACGACCCTGATGCCTGCGAGCTGGGCGTTGGTGAGGTGGGGGAGGTTCGAGCCGTCGCCGTCGGAGGTGCCGGCGCCGACGGCGGCGCCGACGATGAGTGCCGCGACGGCGAGCACGCCCAGGGCCACTCGGCGGCGGGACGCGACTCGGCGGCGCACGAGCGCCTGGCGCCGCGCGCGGCGCCGCTCGAGAGCCGGCTCGCTCACAGGTTGCGCAGAGCCTCGGCGACCGGCGTTTCGCCGGCGAGCAGGTCGAACGACCTGCGCGCGGTCGCCGGCTCGTCGAGGCAGCCGACCAGCGTCGCGGCGACATCGTCTCGGGGAACCTGCCCGGAGCGGCCGAGGTCGGCGGCGACGTCGATGCGGCCGGTGCCCTCGTCGTCGGTGAGCCCGCCCGGGCGAACGATCGAGTAGTCGAGCGAGCTCGCCTCCACCTGGGCGTCGGCCTCGGCCTTCGCCTGGTAGTAGGGCCGCATCTCCTCGCTCCACGAGTCCGGGTGGTTGGCGCCGATCGCGGAGACCATCAGGTAGCGGCGCACGCCGGCGGTCTCGGCGGCCTCGATCAGCTTCACGGCCGCGCCGTAGTCGACGGTGCGCTTGCGTGCCGCGCCGCTGCCTGCGCCTGCGCCGGCGGCGAACACCACCGCGTCGGCACCGTCGATCACGGGCATCAGCTCCGCCGCGTCGCGCTCCTCGAGGTCGAATGCGGTCGCCTGGGCTCCGATCGCCTCGAGGTCGCTCGCGTGGTCGGGGTTGCGGATCAGGCCGCGCCCGGTGTCGCCTCGCTCGGCGAGGAGGCGAAGCATCCGCAACGCGATCTTTCCGTGCCCGCCGGCGATGACGACGTCCATCGCATCGAGACTAGCGCCGCCTCAATTCGGCCGCAGCGGCTTGCGGTAGTAGACGCGCGAGAAGCCTCCGTCCACCCGCCGGTCGTACTCGCGCCAGCCGAGCCGCGGGTAGAGCTCGATGTTCTCGGTCATCGCGGCGTTCGTGTAGAGGCGAAGCTCCACGAAGCCGAGCTCGCGCCCGTGGCGCTCGGCGAAATCCAGCAGCGCGCGCCCGTGGCCACGGTGCTGGAGCACGGGGTCGACGGCGACGTTTTCGACCAGCATGTGATCGCGCCCGCAACGCAGAACGATCAGGCCGACGATTGCGGGGCCATCGTCGAGGACGAACACCTCCTCGGTGCTGATGAGCTCTTCCGGGTCGGAGTCCATCGGCGCCGGCCGCATGCCGATGCGTTCCACGTAGGGCTCGTAGGCGCGCTCCACCAACTCGACGATCTGAGTGGCGTCATCCGGCGTTGCAGGGCGAATGCCGATGCCGTCAGGGTCTCACGGTTCGCCCCGCTTCGCCGGGCCGCTAGCGTGCGCGCCGCGATGAGCGTGCGACCCGCCACCGTGGACGACCTGCCGGCGATCCTGCCGCTCGTGCGGGCCTACGCCGAGTTCTACGAGGCGAGCCCGTCAGACGAGGGTCTCGAGCGGATGTGCCGGACGCTCATCGCCGACCCCGAGGTCGCGGGGGTGCTGCTCGCCGGCTGCGCCGAAGACGACTCGGTTGTCGGCTTCGCCGCGATGGCGTGGAAGTGGTCGAGCCTGCGCGGGGCAGAGGTCGGGTACCTCGAGGACCTCTTCGTCGATCCGAGCGCGCGCGGATCGGGTCTCGCCG
The DNA here is from genome assembly GCA_963823245.1 of uncultured Actinomycetes bacterium. Lineage (GTDB taxonomy): Bacteria > Actinomycetota > Thermoleophilia > Solirubrobacterales > 70-9 > JAWVFM01. The sequence goes on from CAWGKQ010000007.1 coordinate 63,376, forward strand.
AGGAGCTCATCGCCGCGTGCGCCCAGAGAGCGCGGGGGAGGGGGGCGCCGGCGCTCGCGTGGCTCACGGCGCCGGACAATCGCCGCGCCCAAGCCGTTTACGACCGGATCGGCGGCCGCAGCGAGGCGATGCTGGAGTACGAGCTCGAGCTCGGTTAACGGACGCTTACGAAGCGGTCGCTAGCATGCCGCGCCCGTGCCAGACCTCGGTGACCCAGCCTCCTATTTGATCCTCGCCGATGGGACTCCCGTCTACGCCAGCGGCGGCGAGGAGCTCGGCAAGGTCGGCGAGATCCTCGCCGACCCCGACGTCGACGTCTTCGACGGCCTGGTAGTCGAGGCGCCAGAGGGTCAGCGGTACGTTGCCGCGGCGCAGGTCGACCGGGTCTACCAGCGCGGCGTTGTCTTGACGATCGACGCCGCCGCCGCCGCCGGACTTCCCGTCCACGGCTGACGGCTGCGCTGGTCCGGCTAGCGGACCTGGCGCTCCCGCTCCGCAGCCTCCTCGTCGTGCCGGGCGGCCGCCTGCCCCGCGGTCTTGCCGCGGCGCTCGGCCTGATCGGCGCGCTGGCGCGCCTCCTCCGCCGCTCGGTTGTGCTCCTCGGCGGCCTCTGCGTGCTCCCTGGCCGCGTCGCGGTCCGCCCGCGCTTGGCGGCTCAGGTCTCGCGCCTTGCTGGCGTTGGCATCGGCTTCCTGGCGGTGCCCCGAGGCCTCCCTGCGAAGCCGGACGCGCTCGGCCCGCTTTGCCTCCGCGCGGCGTTTCGCGATCACGGCGAGCGCGATCACGGCGAGGACGACTAGGACAATGATGATGATCGTGACGAGTGACATGTGCGAGTGGTACCCGGCTCGCCCGCCGGCGAACCCGGGGTCATTCGTCCAGCGAGACAACCTAGGGCGCCGGCGCCGGGTGCGCCGCGGCATCGAGCGCTATGCCCCAGAGGATGTCGTGCTCGGAGACCTCGATCTCCGAGAGGCCGAAGCAGCGCATCACCTCCACGAGGACCACGACTCCGGCGACGATCGTCGGCGCCCGCCCGCGATGAAGGCCCCTCACCTCGAGCCGCTCGGCGAGCGACTTCGACGCGAGTGAGGAGAGCATCCGCTGGATCGCGGTGAGGTCGAGCACGTAGCCGTGCACGTGCTCGGGGTCGTAGGGCTCGAGCTCCTGGTCGATCGCGGCGAGCGATGTGGGCGTGCCGGCGACGGCGATCCCGTGGTTGGCGCTCGCGATGGGCTCGTCGGCGAGTGCGTCGGCGATCAGGCCGTGGACGTCCTCCGCCAGGTGCTCGAGCTCCTCGGGCTGGGGCGGGTCGTGGTGGAGGTGGCGCTCGGTGTGGCGCACCGTCCCCGCCTGGAGCGATGCGAAGAACGAGACGTCCGGCCCGCCCCCGAGCACGAGCTCGGTCGAACCGCCCCCGATATCGACCACGAGCGTCGAGCCGTTTGCGGCCCGGCCTGAGGTCGCACCGAGGTAGGTGAGGCGAGCCTCCTCGGCGCCGTCGACGACGCGGGCGTTGAGCGCGAAGCGCTCGCGCAGCTCGGCCAGGAAGGCATCGCCGTTGCCGGCGTCGCGAACCGCGCTCGTCGCGATCGCAACCAGGCGGTCAGGCTCGAGCCGCTCGTAGATCGCGATGTACTCCCCCACGGCGGCGCAGACGTCCTCGATCGCCTCGGTGGCCAGCGTCCCGGAGGTATCGACGCCCCGTCCGAGGCGGGTGACGGTGGAGCGACGCTCGAGCTCGGTCACATCCGTCCCGGAAACATCGGCGACGAGGAGGCGGGTGGAGTTCGTCCCGATGTCGATTACGGCGACCCGCATCGCGCCTTCGCCACCGTTTGCCTCGGGCCCCACGGCGGCATCGTACGCCGCGCCTGTTGAGCGCACGGCTAGCCGAGCAGCCAGTGTTGGGGGTTACGAGGTACCGGCGCTGGGTAGGGAGCGCACGGGGGGTAGTCGCCGCAGGGGCGGCCCCCCCTTTATTCCTCAATGCCCCGCTAGAATCGGCTTCACGCCGCGGGGTGGAGCAGTCAGGTAGCTCGCCGGGCTCATAACCCGGAGGTCGCGGGTTCAAATCCCGCCCCCGCTACTCGCGAAGCCCCGCTAATGCGGGGGTTTTCGCTTGTTGGAACCCCCTGGGAGAGCCAGCCCGGGCATCAAGCGGGCATCAATTTTGTGTCGCTCAGGCGATGTGGCGTGCGACAGCGGCCCGGCGGGAAGAACTCCGGCTGGCCTGGTCCTGCAGGAAGGTGTCGCGAATGATCTGGTCGACGCGGCTCTTCGCCAGGCCGCACGCCCGTGCCATGTCAGGGCGGCTCAGGCTGTCGCTTAGAGACCAGGCAACCATGAGTTCGTCGCGTTCGCGGTAGGCGGAGGCAACACGGTTCTGAGACTCGCGGAGCTCTCGCATTAGCTTCGCTTGGCGCTGGATCGGGACATCCGGCACGGGGTTCCCGGGGTGAAGGTCGACTACCGGGAGCCGCTTATGGCGGTGAGGCCTCACGGGTTGAACAATAGATTATTCAGAGTCCACGCGGCCTCAAGAAACCATTCTGAGATTCATGGTCCCGTCGGCAGGGGCGGCCACGTTGGCTGATCCTCCGGTCGCGGACGTATTCTCTCGCCGTGTCGCCCGAGCCAGCCGCACAGGCAGCCTCTGCCCTCTCCCGGCGCGCCTGCCGAGGGAACGGACACTGTTGGAAGACGCTTTTCCGTTTCCCGCGGTCTCGCAGCTCGCGCGCGCTGATCGCTACTCCAAGGAGGTCAATGGGCTTCACCATCGGCGAGCCCCCGGCACCACCTGCATCGCGGCGCTTCTTGCAGCCCGTGCGGGCACCGTCGATGGGCCGCTCAACGACAGCAAGGGCTGTGGCGGCGTCATGCGGATTGCGCCCGTCGGCCTGCTCGGCTCGCGATACGGGTGCGACCGCTTCGAGCTCGCCTGCGACATCGCCGCCCTCACCCACGGCCACCCCTCAGGATACCTGGCCGCCGGGGCGCTCGCCGAGCTCATCGCCCTTCTGCTCGAAGGCCGATCCCTCGACGATGCGCTCGATCAGAGCGAGCGCCGCCTAAGCGAGCGCCACGGCCACGAGGAGACGTTCAAGGCGCTCCGTAACGCTCGCGCCCTCGCGCGGGACGGTTCGAAGCCCGGGGCAGAGGCCCTCGCGGCCCTCGGCGAGGGCTGGGTGGCCGAGGAGGCGCTTGCGATCGCCGTCTACTGCGCGCTCGTCGCCGAGAGCTTCGAGGACGGCGTTCGTCTGGCCGTCAACCATTCGGGCGACAGCGACAGCACCGGTGCGATCACCGGCAACGTCCTCGGCACCTTCCTGGGCGCGAGCGCGATCCCGCCGGCGTGGGTCGAACAGCTCGAGCTTCGCGGCGAGATCGAGGAGCTTGTTCGCGATTGGGTCGCGTGCTTCGGGGACGAGCGGAGGCCGGATGTGGAATCCGATGCGTGGTGGAGCCGCTATCCGGGCTGGTGAAGTCTCAGACCTCATAAGCCTCCCCGATGAGCGGCTGGATTAGGACCTCCGCGCTCTCCCGTCATCGCGGAATAACAGCTCGGCTACCTGGGCACCGGCGAATCTGCCGGAATCGAAGGGAACGGCTTCCGTGGCCTCGGACACCTGCAAGGTGCCCTCTACACGGCGAGCGCGCGGCGGGCGTCCGTCAACGCCTCATGCACCTGCTCGCCGAACTGCCTTCGGCTGTCTAGCTCTTCGGCGTCCGCCACGCCCCATCGCCGGGTGCATCGAACTCCCGGCCGGGGGATCGCCGAGGCCCGTTCGGTCTCGGTGAAGGTCTGGTCGAAATCCGCCTTGTCCGCGGCTGTGACGACCCCCTCTCGCTCGAGCCAGGACCAGTAGCGCTCCCACTGCTCGCGCGGCACCGCACCGGTTGTAGCGATCTCGCGCTCCCAGAACGCCAGGTAGTCCTCGAGCCCAAGCTCGGAGGCGGTGTGCACGTAGCCGCGCTGCATGTGGCCGAAGTGCATGTTCGGCGCCGCCGACCAGCCCTCGCGATGCGCGAGCTCGCGAAGCGCTTCGACGCGCTGCGGATCCGCGTAGAGCGCTCGCGCCTGGCCGAGCGTGTCGGCGGGGTAGAACCGCAGCTCGACGGCCTCGGGGTCGTCGGTCGCATGCAGGTAGACGTATGCGGCGACGTCGCCCGCAAGGTCGATGCACGGGATGCCGCGGTAGTCGAGCCTGGCCTTCACCCCGGCGGCCTCAGCCAGCACGGCCCGCAGCCGCCGGTGCTGGCGGTAGCGGTTCCCCTTGCAGAGGGCGAGAGTTCTGTAGGGGCCAAGCCCGGGAAAGAAGTCCTCCGTGTAGGTGAGGAAGTCGTTGATCAGCCCGGCCTCGGCGCCCGCGACGAGACCTCGATCCAGGAGGCTCGTCAGCTCCGCGAGGAGATCCGGCCACAGGACGACACGCGCCTCCTGTCCTTGACCGAGGTCGACTCGGGCGCCCGTGACGTTGATCTCGCGTGCCTGCCAGTCGTCGGCCTCTCCGACCTTGTTCTCGACGACCACGACTTGCTCGCCCCCGTAGTCGATGATCGCGTCCAAGACCTGGCGCCGGTCGGACTCGGTCACGATTCCCGCCTCGAGTGGTTGCTGGGGCGTCAAGAAGACCGAGATCAGAGGGGCGGGCTCCTCGGAATCGTCGGGCGAGCGGATGGCGCGCCGCTGGGTCTCGAAGCTTGCGACCGGGAGCTCCTGCAGCTGCAGCTCCGGGGCGGCGTGGCGAAGCCAGACGGCGTGAGCCATCGGCGACATCCTCAGGATCACGAGGAGCGCCCGCGTCAGCTGATTCTCGTGCCCTGCCGCAAGGCTCTCAAACGGCTGGAAGAAGTTCAGCGGGTCCCTGTCCATCGCCTGCGATCCTCCCAGACGAAGTGTCGATGCGACCGCAATCTCAAGAGAAGCGCAAATGACGGAGATCGTTCCGAGGACGATCGAGTGCCCGGGCTACGGGCGGCGATTTGAGGCTTACGTCGTCGTGTCCGTATTCCTGACGGGCAACGAAGCTCGGGATCGGGAGGAACGGGCGATGATCGAAGACCTGACTCGGAACGAGTGCCCGAACTGCGGTCACAGGGCGAGCGAGCTTGAAGTGGTCGCAGCATCCGAGAAGCCGCTTAGCCGTTAGCCCGTTCGTCGACGATGCCGACCGCCAAGCAACTCGAACGGGCGCGGACTGTGTTTCAGAAGAAGGAACCTCGAGACGTCTTCTACCGAGCAGCCCTCGAGCTGATTGACGTCGCGGACGGCAGCGCGCCGGTCCTTTCGCCGCCTGACTCGAGCAACCGCTTGAGGGCGCCCCAGATGCCCTGCTCCTGCCGCCGGCCGATCGCGCCCACGAACGGAGTCAAGATCTTCATCGCGCTGCGTGGCCGCACGTCCCACGACCAGCGCATTCGCGTACCGGCAGGAACTGACTCGAACGTCAGCGCTCCCTCGGTCTCCATCATCGACGAGCGCGTCACCGACGCGAGCCGCCGCGGCCGCTCGAAGCCGGTGAACTCGACGACCATCGGCATCGTCCGGCCCATTGTCTTCAGCTGCGTGTGAAACCGCGTCCCCAGGCCGATCGGACCTTCTGAGATCTGCTCCGCGCGAATCATGTGCGGGTTGTAGCGGGGCTCGTTGCGCTCATCGGCGACGAAGTCGAACACCTTTTCCACCGACCGGTTGATCGTGATCTCGCCCTCCACCCACGGCATGTCAGCTCTCATTCTCTCCGCCAGCTCGAGCTGCCATTCGGCCCCGGAGAGAGAGCCCGATGCTAGCCGCTCAGCAGCCGCCGCATGACCGTCTGGTCGACCGATGCCGAGTCCTACAGCGAAGCCAAGGCGTCCGCGCGCTCCTCCCCTCGCGTGAAAGGAGGCGTCTCGGGGATACCCCGCTCGACGCTCGCCTCGGACGAGGAGCAAGAGTCCCTATGCGGCCACGCGTAGCTCCTCGACGATCCGTGCGTAACCCCGGGAGACGTAGCGGGCTCCGATCTGCGCCCGTGACGGCTTTGGTACCAATTTGGTACCGAGCGCTACGTCCTATGCGTCCAGATCGTCCACGCGCGTGGACGCATGGGACGCATAGGACGCTCCTGGACGCATCGACACCAACTGCAGCTCGGCTGGGGGCCGAAAGGTCGCTGGTTCAAATCCAGTCGCCCCGCCCGTGATCGTCGGGCTGATGGCCAACGACGCGCACGCGGTTCGTGGCGGGCGGCTATCAAGTGTGAGCGTTGCACCGGTCCGGGTGCTACAGGTCGGGCTGGTAGCGCTCTTCGGGTACAGCCTCGCGCGGGCGAGCGCGGCCGAGCGCGCGCTCGCCGGGCGAGCGTGACGCGTGGAGGGCCTCCCTTGGACCTTCGCCAGGCATCGCGTGACGCCACCAAGTCCGAGACTCAAGCAGGCTGGCAGCTCAGCTGGTAGCAGAGCCGATTGCCGCCCGAGGCGTCTACGGGGCGCTTCCGCTCCTGCGCGAAGGAGCAATGACGCCGCGGCGGCTGGATCGCATGGAAGCGGGAGCCGAGCGTCTGCGTGAGGCTCACGCCGCTGGCGCGAGCTCGAGCCGCCACAGTTGTACGGGTTCGGGGATTCCTTTCAGTCTTTCGGCGCCGGCTGATGCCCAGCGCGCGGACGGGCATGCGTCTTTGATGTTTGCGGGGGCAAGGATCGCGCCGGGCGGCGTCACGTCGCAGATGCGGCTGGCGAGGTTCACGGGTTCACCGAACCAGTCCCCGCCGCGGGCGAGCGCGACGCCGTATGCGAGGCCGCCGCGCAGTGGCGGGAAGTCGGCGTCCTCCTCGTCGGCCGCTGTCAGGAGGGCATCGGCTGCGACGAGCAGCGGCCCGGGCTCCGGTGCGACGAGCATCGCGCCGTCGCCGAGGATCTTCACGAGGGTCACCGGGGGATCGGCGACGGCGGCCGCGATGGCCGCCAGGCGCTCGGCGACGTCGCCGAGCCGCTGCGGGCCGGAGCTTTGTCCGAATGCGGTGAAGCCGACAAGGTCGGCAAAGAGGACGGTGAGCTCGTGAAGGTCGCTTGGGTGTCCGGCGCGGACCTCCGCCGGGGTGATCGCCGTGCGGCTGAGCTGTGCGCGCAGGTGTTCCTGGACGGCATAGGACGCGATCGAGCCTGCCATCGGCAGCAGTTGCGCCGCGGCGAGCGCGAGGCGGTGCGCGAGCTCATGCTCGCCTTCTCCGGGATGCAGCACGGCCTCGCCGGCGGCCTGCAGCATCGCCGCTGCCACCTGGGCCGCGGCCATGCCGACAGCGCGATTGAGCCGTAGGAGCTGCTCCTCGGTGAATCCCAACGCGAGTGCCTCCTGCGCGTGCCGCGCCTCCTCGACGTCGGGGTCGCCGAGTGCGCGCTCGTCGGCGGCGGGGATGGCGAGACCGAACGAGGCGCGCAGGCGGCGGACCGCCTCCACGTCGATACCGGTTCGGGCGGCGACGTCCGTCGGCGCGTACGCCTCGCCGGTCGCGTCGAGCGCGCGCCCGACCGCGAGCAAGACGAGTCGCCCCTCGGCGGCCGCACGACGCAGGTCTTCCAGCGGCACGCCCCGATGCAGGAGGTGCTGCGACAGGGCGATGCGCTCGGCGCGCTCGCGCGGATCGTGCAGATCGTCGAGCAGCCCCTCGGCCTCGAAGTCGACCGGCATGAGTGCAGCGTAACCGCGGATGGTCGCACCCCACCCGTAGCCGCCACGGATTCGCCGCCCACCGATGGCGACTAGCGTTGCGGGCATGTCCGTCACCGATCGGCGACTCCTTCGCGACGCTCGCCTCGCCGGCCTGCTGGGCGCAGCGGCGCTCGTCGGCGCGATGCTCTGGTGGCGCCGGCATCCGTCAGCGTGCCCGTACTCGCAGCGCTTCTGGCTCGAGCCCCCGCACCCGCTCATCACCCGCGCGCGGCTGCGCGAGATCCTCAAGCCACAGCTCGGCGAGCGAATCCTCGAGATCGGCCCCGGCACCGGCTACTACACGCTGCCGCTAGCAGAGTGGATCGGGCCGGACGGCCGGCTCGACATCCTCGACATCCAGCAGGCGATGCTCGACGACACAATGCGCCGCGCCCGCGAACGGGGCCTCGAGAACACCACGCCGACCTGCGCTGACGCGCAGCATCTGCCCTACCCTGACGAAACGTTCGACGCGGTCGTGCTCGTCACAACCCTCGGGGAGATCCCCGACCAGGACACCGCCTGGCGCGAGATGGCCCGCGTCCTCAAGCCCGCTGGCCGCATCGTCAACGGCGAGCTCTTCGGCGACCCGCACTGGGTGAGCCCGGGAGCAGCCGAGCAGCGCGCGACCGCGGCCGGCCTCGGGAGCCACCGTCGGCTCGGTCCCCCGGCCGGGTACTTCGGCCGCCACGAACGCGCCTGAGCCACCAAGCCAGCGCGTCGATAGTCAGGTCGAGGTACACCGCTCGGTGATCTCTGCGACGCGCCCGCGCTCGACGACGGTTGCTGAGTCCCCGCTCGGGAAGGCCAGCAGCGGCTCGAGAGCGCCAGCCCGCTGCTCCTTTCGCGCGAAAGGAGGCGTCTCGGGGATACTCGGCTCGACGCTCGAAACGGACGAGGAGCGAAAGTCCCTATGCGGCCACGCGTAGCTCCTCGACGATCCGTGCGTAACCCCGGGAGACGTAGCGGGCTCCGATCTGCGCCCGTGACGGCTTTGGTACCAATTTGGTACCGACCGCTACGTCCTATGCGTCCAGGATGTCCACGCGCGTGGACGGTTTGGACGCATTGGACGCTCCTGTAAGCATCGACACCGGTTGCAGCTCGGCTGGCGGCCGAAAGGTCGCCGGTTCAAATCCGGCCGCCCCGACTAGTAGATAGATCCGTTAGTTCGCGTCAGATCGCGGCCGGCGGCGCGGGGAGCCCCTTCTGGGGCGCGGGTGGCAGGGTGGTAGCAGCCTGCAAAGCGAGGCCTTGAGGTCACCGTTTCTGGCTTGATCAAGCGCTTTCCCAGGCCGAATCGGGCCGAAGTCGCTGGGTCCGATTGGCCGCAGTTTGCGCTCGATTTCGCCGCGTTTGGGCAGCGAGATCGGCTCGCTGCCCAAACGATCGAGCTCAGAACTCGATCTCAGCCCCGATCGTGACCGTCCGTCTTCGCGGCAGGCGAAAGTAATCGGCCGGCTCCGCCGCGATCAACGCCGTGGCGAGGAAGAGACGCTTTCGGAAGCGGCGCATGCCCGATCCGTCACCGGCGATGAGCTCGACCCGGGAGAGGTAGAAGGAGGCACCCTCGACGTCGACCGGCCTCTCCACGTCGGCCTCGGCGATCTGGCGGATCAGTTCGGGCACGTCGTAGTGCTCGGCGTAGCCGTACTTGGCGCACACGAAGGTGATCCCGTCGTCCTTGTGGCGAAGATCGTCGATCTCCAGCCGGTCGGCCGGCCGGACCCACGGGGTAGGCAGGTTCTCCAGCGAGAGGATGATCGCGTGCTCGGGAAGCGAGTGCAGGTGATCGACGCACGCGCGCATGGAGAGCGGAGTCGTGTCCTTTGCCCGGTTCATGAACACCCCGGTGCCGTGGCCCCTGCTCACCGGGTGCTCCATCTGCTGGAGATCGTCGACGAAGTCCTGCAACGGGCCCTCGACGCGGAAGCGCTCGGCGGTGACCAGCTCGCGCCCGCGAAACCAGGTCGTCATCACGGTGAAGAGGGCCAGCCCGATCAGAAGCGGGACCCAGGCCCCGTGGAGGAACTTGGTCAGGTTCGCTCCCAGGAACGCGAGCTCGATGGTGAGGAATAGCCCTCCCCCGATGAGCGCGAGCCAGAGCGGGCGATGCCAGCGGTGGCGGACGATGACGAAGAAGAGAACCGTCGTCAGCGCGATCGTCCCGGTTACGGCCACGCCGTATGCAAAGGCGAGCTTCGCGGAGCTCCGAAAGGCGAGGACGAGCGCCAGCACCGCCGCCATCAGGAACCAGTTGATCACGGGTACGTAGACCTGCCCGTAATGGCGCTCCGATGTGTGGATCACGCGGAGCCGTGGCAGATATCCCAGCTGCGACGCCTGGTGGGCGATCGAGTAGGCGCCGGAGATCACCGCTTGGGAGGCGATGACGGTCGCCGCGGTCGCCAGGATCACCAACGGCACCAGGCCCGCATGTGGCATGAGGTGAAAGAACGGGGCACCGATCGCGTCCGGATGGTCGATGAGCAGCGCTCCCTGGCCCAGGTAGCTCAAGATGCAGGCGGGGAACACCAGGAGAAGCCAGGCGCGGGTGATCGTGGGGCGCCCGAAGTGCCCCAGATCGGCATAGAGCGCTTCGCATCCAGTGATCGCAAGGACCACCGCGCCGAGGGAGAAGAAGCCCGTCGACCCGCTGTTGAACAGGAAGTCGAACGCGTAGCTCGGCGAGAGGGCCTTCAGCACCTCGGGATGCATCGAGATCCCCCGGATCCCCAGCGCGGCGATCGTGGCGAACCAGAGGAGCATGACCGGACCGAACATGCGCCCCACCGAGCTCGTTCCGCGGCGCTGGATCACGAACAGGGCCACCACGATGGTGAGCGTGATCGGCACGACGTAGCTCGCCATCGAGGATGAGATCGTCTTCGTGCCCTCGACCGCCGAGAGCACAGAGATCGCAGGGGTGATCATGCTGTCGCCGAAGAACAGCGCCGCTCCGAAGACGCCGAGGCCGGCGAGCAGGTACTTGGTCCGCCCCGGGAGCTCGCGTCCGATCTGACGGATCTGCGAGATCAGCGCCATGATCCCGCCGTCCCCCTCGTTGTCGGCTCTCATCACCAGGCCGACGTACTTGACGGTGACAATCATCGTCACCGACCAGAAGATCAGCGAGACGATGCCGTAGACGTTCTGAAGCGAGGCCTGGATCGGGTGAGGATCGCTCGGGTTGAACGCAGTCTGGATCGTGTAGATGGGGCTCGTGCCGATGTCCCCGAACACCACGCCGAGCGCCGCGACGGCGAGGGCTGTCCTGCCGGTGGTGCGCCTTGCCTCGGGTCCCATGCGCGTGAGCCTATGCCGCCTCGGACGGCGCGCGTAGGCTTTTCAGACGTGAACCGAAGGATGCTCGGGTCGGAGCGCCCGAGTCTGGTTGCCGGTCTCGCTGTATCGCTGAGTGCGGTCGCTGTGGCGACCGTGCTGATCTATCCGCTGAAGTCGATTGCGCCGGCCGTATCGCTCGGCGTCGTCTACCTCCCCGCGGTCATGCTGATCTCGGCTTACTGGGGGCTGGCGCTCGGCCTCTTCACCTCGCTCGCGGCCAGCTGCTGCGCTTCGAGACCTTCCTTGACGAGCCCGCCAACGCTTTGAAAGCCGCCGGGCTGTCGGAGTAGGCGATGTCGCACGAACGTGGAGATCGTGCGCACCGCAACGACGCCGACCCCCTCGCCGCGCCATGCGTGTGATCGTCGTCGGAGCCGGAGTGGCGGGGCTGACGGCTGCCGATGCGGCGCGCTGTGCTGGTGCCGAGGTTGTCGTCCTCGAGGCACGCAATCGGATCGGCGGGCGGACCTGGACTGTCCCGCTCGGGCCCGGCGCGATCGATCTCGGGGGCGCATGGGTCCACAACCCGGTCGGGAACCCGCTGACCGAAGCCCTCGCGACAGCAGGGATCGGCGCTCGCAACGACGGCTCCTACTACTCGAAAATGGCGGTGTGGGCCGACGGATGGGTGGATGCCCCCGACGCGACGGCGCTCACGGCCGCCGTGGGCGCCGACTGGGACCCCTCGGAAGCGCTGGTCGCTCTCTCGGGCAGCGATCGATTCGTCGAGGGAGTCGAGTGGTTCATCGCCGATCGCGCGCTTCACGGACGCGCCGGCGAGCTGGCCAGGTTCGGGCTCCTTTGGGTGGCGGGCGCCCTGGAGGTCGCGGCGCCGCCGGATCGCATCTCCCTGGCAGGCATAGCCGCTTACACGCACGGCGCCGGCGGGAACCTCGTCCCTATAGGCGGCTACCGGATGCTCGTCGAGCGATTGTCCGCTGGGCTCGACGTGCGGCTCGGCGCCCCCGTCACCGCTGTGGAGCACGGCGACGCCAAGGTAGTCGTTCACGCCGGTGGCGAGACGTTCGAGGGCGATCAAGCGGTGGTGACGGCATCGCTCGGTGTGCTTCGGACTGGAGCGCTCGCCTTCGATCCACCGTTGGGTGCCGACCACGCCGCGGCCGTGGAGCGGCTGGCGATGGGAACACTCGAGAAGGTCGTGTTTCGCTTCCCGGAGCGGTTCTGGCCTGAGTCGGTTTGGCAGATCACCCACGTGGCCGGGGATCGGGCCTTCCCGGGGTGGTTCGACTTCGGCCGTCATGTCGGATCGCCCACTCTGGTCGGCCTGTACAACCCCTCGATCGCACCTGGTCTCGGCGGAATCCCGCCCGAGGAGCGAGCCGAGGTCGCCCTTGAGGTCCTCCGCAAGATGTTCGGGTCCGTGCCCGATCCGGACGAGACGCTCGTCACCGACTGGACGCGGGACCCGTGGGCACTTGGCTCATACAGCTACGTACCGATAGGGGCCACCGTCGACGACATGCGTCTCCTTGCGGAACCGGTCTCAGACACTCTCCTGCTCGCGGGGGAGGCCACGGTGCCGGAGTCCTACGGGACGGTGCACGCCGCTTTTGGTTCGGGACTTCGGGCCGCAGGCCGCGCATTGGGAAAGCGGCCCGAGCGGATCTCGCTCGGCACGGTTCCCCCACATTGGCTTGCCCAGGTCTGAGGCGATATGACGCCCGGGCCTCTGCCTCGGCCCGTTCTCGCCCCGATAGGCGGCCCATGCGCGGCTCGGTCCTGGTTTCGCGTGAAAGGAGGCGTCTCGGGGATAACCGGCTCGACGCTCGAAACGGACTAGGAGCGAAGGTCCTATGCGGCCACGCGTAGCTCCTCGACTATCCGTGCGTAACCCCGGGAGACGTAGCGGGCCCCCGCTACTCGCGAAGCCCCTGGAAATCCAGGGGTTTTCGCGTTTCAGGGCACCGGGGTACCAGATCCCGTCGTCCCAATGTCGTCCCATTTTTTCAGGACGGTGACCACCGGGTAGCCCGTCGACGGGCGCCATCATCCGCGAGTAACGGTCGCGGCCTGGGCTTCGGCCAGCGAGAGCGATCGACCTTCGCGCCAAGCGTCGCTTCCCTCCAGGCGGGCCACGTGTACCTCATAGCGGCGGCGCTCCGCTGCGACCATGCGGAAGCCCAGCGATTCCTCGGTTGCGCAGACCGCTCCCCAAAGCAACGCCGCGTCGTCCGCGCGGTCCAGCTCCGCCAGCGCGCTCGCGATGCCGGACAGACAGTAGGCGAGGAATCGCTCGTCGAGGTCGAGGTCGAGGGCGTCCATCGCCTTTCGATACGTGGCGATCGCCGACGCGTAGTCGCCACGGTCGAGGGCGAGATCGGCGAGGCTGTGGGTGTTCTGTCGGAGCCCGTCTGGCCTCCCAGTCTCCCGGTAGATCGCCTCGGCCTCGCGCAGCTGGCGCTCCGCGACATCGAAGTCGCCGAGGTCACGCCGTGTCTCGCCCAGGTTGTGGAGCATGTCGGCTTCCGTGAGCCTGTTGCCCTTCGCGCGGTGATAGGCGAGCAGGCGCTCGAGCCATGCCGCCGCGCCTTCGAGGTCGCCTTGCTCCCATGCCACCCCAGCCCGTCTGTGCTCGATCCACGCGGCTTCGTCCTCGAGCCGAAGCGCGTCGGCGACGGCACCCGCATCGGCCCAGAGAACGTCGGCCCGCTCGGAGTCCGCGAGCACGAAGAAGGTCACGAGACCGGCGACCTTGAGCGCCTGCAGCCGGGTCTCGGCCGGGGCCGATTCGATTCGCGGGAGCGCTTCGCCGAGCCACGTGGTCGCGTCGCGGAAGAGCGCTCCGCCGAGCCAGAAGCGGCAGCACGCGGCGCCAAGGGCGAGACCGAGCTCGTCCGCGCCCGCGGACCATGCCCAGGCAAGCGCGCTCCGGGCGTTGGGGTACTCGTCGCGGAAACGCGCCACCTCGACCGGCCCGACCGACCGCTCGACGGTGAGGCCGGGGAAGCCGACGACCTCACGCGCGAAACGCAGGCACCACTCGGCGTGACGGCGCCGGACCTCGCTGGGCTTCGCGGCTCGCTCGAGCTTCTCGGCCGCGTAGCCCCGGATCGTCTCGAGCATCCCGTAGCGCGGTCCGCGCTCGGTGTCCTGCCTTCGCAGGAGACTCTTGTCGAGCAGCGATTGCAGCGTGTCCGGGTCGGCACCGACGACGTCTTCGGATGCCGCCAACGTGAAACCGCCGGTGAACACGCTGAGCGCGGCGAATGCACGCTGTTCCTCGGGCGTGAGGAGGTCGTACGACCAGTCGATGGCGGACCGGAGCGTCTGCTGGCGAGGATCCGCGTCTCGCCCGCCCGGGAGAAGGTCGAGTCGCTGCGGCAGCCGTTCCAGAAGCTGCTCGGGCGAGAAGACGACCGTGCGCGCAGCCGCGAGTTCGATCGCGAGCGGCAGCTGGTCGAGTCGGACGCACAGCTCCGAGATCGTCCGGTCGGCCTCGAGCGTCACACCGACGGCTCGTGCACGCTCGATGAACAGCCGCTCGCCGTCAGGCTTCGCGAGCGTCGGAACCGGCCACGCTATCTCCGCCTCCACCTGAAGCCGCTCGCGGCTCGTCACGAGCAGTCTCGGCGTGGGGCTTGCAGCGATCAGCTCGACGAGTTGGATCGCGACCTCGGGCAGGAGGTGCTCGGCGTTGTCGACGACCAGCAGCAGCCGTCTTCCCCTGAGCCATGCGGCGAGGGTGTCCGCCAGTTCCCGATCCTGCTCCGCCATCACCCCGAACGTCTGCGCGACCGCCGTGTGAACGAGCGCCGGCTCGGCGAGCGGCGCGAGCGGCGTCCACCACACCCCGTCCGGAAACTCGCCGGACACCTCCGCGGCGGCCTGAAGCGCGAGCCTCGTCTTCCCCGTCCCGCCGGGGCCGACCAGGCTGACCATCCGGACGTCTTCTCGGCGGAGGAGCTCCGTTACCTCGGCGAGCTCGCGATCGCGGCCGACGAACGGTGTCGCGGGCAGGGGCAGGTTCGTCTTGTTGAGGCTCCGAAGGGGCGGAAACTCGCCATCACCGAGCTGAAACAGCCGCTCGGCGGCCGAGAGATCCTTCAGGCGGTGCTCGCCGAGGTCGCGGAGGGCGAGCCCGCTCGGGCCGTCGTCGGGCAGCAACGACCTCGTCGCGGCCGAGAGCACGACCTGTCCGCCGTGCGCCGCAGCGGCTATGCGCGCCGTCCGGTGCACGTCCAACCCCACGTAGCCCCCCTCGCTCACGATCGCCGTCCCCGTGTGCACGCCGATTCGCACCTTCGACGACGCTGCCGCGAGCTCCTCCTGGATCGCGTGCGCGGCGAGCAGCGCCTCTGGGGCGGTCCGGAAGACGACGAAGGCCGCGTCCCCTTCGCTGTCGACGACGGAACCCGCATGCGCCACGCAGGCCGCCTCGATGATCCGGCGCTGCTCTAAGAGCGCCTCCGCGTATGAATCGACGTCTACTTGCTCCAGGAGCCGTGTCGAACCCTCGATGTCGGTGAAGAGAAACGTCACCGTTCCCGTCGGAAGATCCGCGCCCATCCGCCGGAGGATCGCACGATGAGTCGCGGTCGCCTCGGAAGGAGCGTCCGACGGGGCGACCTCGAGTCTCGACGTCCTCTACCTCTACACGCAAATCACGCCGTGCGTGGGGCCGGAAACTGGGTGTCATCGCGAGACGGTACAGGGGCCGGGCTTGCCGGATCCCCGTCCGTTCGTGGTACCAGCGGTGGTACCAAACTGAGCGAATCTCAGGTGATCTGAGAGCAGCTCACCGTGCCTGGTAGCGGCTAAGAGCAGCCAGCAAGCCGGCGTACGGGCTTCTCATAACCCGGAGGTCGCGGGTTCAAATCCCGCCCCCGCTATTCAGCAAAAGGCCCGCTCAGGCGGGCCTTTTGCGTGTCAGGGCGAAGGGACCCGACGGGTCAGCGGGTGCCAATCGGGTACCAATTTGTAGTCGAGGTGAGGGAGGGCGGCGAGGGGGTCGATTGTCGGGAGCGACAAATTCCGCGCGACGCGCTCGTCTTCTGACCAGGTCGTCGGGGCTGATGGGACGTGGGGCCGACCTCGCTGGGTTCTGCTCCTAGTCCGCCGCGGTAGCGAGCAGCAATTACTAAGGACTCCTCGCAGCCCTAATTCACCCTTAGCTTCCGGCTTCGTCGAGGCGAGGTATCCCCGGCAGTGGTCCGAGCGGCGGGTGGGCGCCGTCGTAGATGCGCGCGGCAGCGAGGTTGCCGCTCTCGCCTCGAACGTAGACGGCGATACCGGCTTCCGGTGTCAGCTCCGTTTTGCCCCACCGCACGACGTTGTATTCCAGGGCACAGGCGCGCTTGTCATCGGTGAGAGCGCAGTGTTCGAGCGGGATGCCGCCTTCGTTTGAAAACAAGAATTTGTAGAACTCGCGCAGGCCCTCTGGCCCTTGGTGGATGTAGCGGCCGCCGGCGGGTTCGCGGGCGTAGCCGCCGGGTTCGAATGCCGCCACGATCGCATCGAGGTCGCCGGCGGCGAGCGCACTCTGGTATTTGCCTACGACGTCTGGCTCGTGCAGATCAGGATCTGACTGCAGCAGGGGCGGGCGATTCGCGTGCCGGCCGGTCAGCGGCCAGCTGCTGTAGTACACGCGTATCTCGTTCATCCGCCCGTCGGGCTGAAGGTCGGCGGCGATCGCTACAGGGAGGTCGACTGGCGGGGTCTCCCCGTCGAGGTGAAGCAGCGCCTCCCCAACGCTGCGGCGCTCGGTGCGGATGAGGCTGACGTCCTCGATCGAGGCATTGCTTTCCTCGAGCCATGCGTTGGTTTCGGCGACGTAAGCAGCGAAGGCCCGCGCGCCCTTGACGCGTCCGCGGACCGGATGGTGAAGCTCGGGCTCGCCGGCGAACGAGTCAATCAGCGCGTCGGTCTCGCCGGCCATCAAACCGGCGAAGAACGGCACAACGACGAGCTTCTCGCGCCGCCTCTCCTCCAACCGCGCCAGCACCGGGGCAGAGAACAGCTCGGGAAGCCACGGCACCCGCAGAGTCTCCCACAGCCCCAGCCGGATGGGGCCTCAATGTCCAGCCGCCTGACCGCCGTCGATGTAGAGCGTCTCGCCGGTGACGAAGGTGGCGCGTTCGAGGTAGAGGATCCCGTCGACGATGTCGGCGATTTCGCCGATCCGGCCAACGGGCTCGGACATGCCCTCATAGGAGGAAGGGTCGTGTACCGGAGTCTTGATCACCCCGGGGGCGACCGCGTTGACGCGGACGCCGCGCGATGCATATTCGGTGGCGAGGGAGCGCGTTACCGCGTCGAGGCCGCCCTTGGTAAGTGCGGCCAGGGCAGAGGGCGACTCGCTGTTGGCATGTTCAACGAGGCTGGCGCTGATGTTGACGATGTGGCCGCTGCGCTGGTGGACCATCTGCCGGATGACGCGCTGGGTCATGTGGAAGAACCCGGTCAGGTTCACGGCGGTGATCGCCGCGTAGTCGTCAGGCGTATATTCGGTGAACGGCTTGCCGATGAAGATCCCGGCGTTGTTGACCAGGCTGTCGATCCGTCCGAATCGGTCGACTGCCTGGACCACCAAGCGTTGAGCAGTCTCGGCTTCAGCGATGTCACCGCGCACCGTGAGGAAGTCCGATGCGTCGGAGGAACGGATCGAGCGCGACGTGGCCACGACGGCATACCCGGCATCCCGGAATCCGGCTACGAGGCCTGCGCCGATGCCTTGTGAGGCGCCCGTGACGACCGCGACCTTCTGTGACCCCGCTCCTGCCCGCATCTAGGAGACGGACCCGCCGCGCGGCGTCGCAACGTAGCTCCTCGACTCAGCGGCGGTCCGGCTTCCCGTGCCGCTTTTGTTCCACCCATGGAAGGGCGAGAGGTCGCCCGCGTCCCACGCCTTGCGCAGCCCGGGGGTGCTGAGGTCCCAGTCGGGGCGGATCTCGCGACTGACTTCCCGCAGGTCGTGCCAAAGGTCGACCACCGAGGGACGCCCCCAGAACCAGTAGCCGTCGTAGATGCTGTGGATGACGAGCCCGGGTTTGAGCACGAGCGTGTGCGGGATCATCGGGTCGTTCTCGGGATCGGTGTACTCCTGGATGTCGAGGTCTTTCTGGACGATGCGCTCCGGGTCGGAAAGGAAGGGCCATTGGGCGCCGACCGAGTTGCGGAACTCCTGGAGCGTGTGATGGTCGTCCGTCGCGATCGTGGCGATCTTGGTGTAGGCGACGGCGACCTTCGGATAGAACGCGGCGAGCTCGAGGTGCTGCTGGTGCTCCTTCGGGCAGTAGTGGCCCCGCGCGAGCGTGAGGATCAGAGGATCGTCCTTCTGCAGCTCGCTGAGAATTCGGGGAACGCTCTCCTGGTCCGGTAGCTCATAGTCGGGGAAAGTGGCTCCGGGTTTGATGTCAGAACGCATGGTCGGGCTCCTTTCACGCTGTGTGTTATCCGCTAGCCGGAGACGAACTGCTGCCCGTCGTCGATGTCGTACGTCGCGCCGGTCAGCGCCTTGTTGGTCATGACGCGGCCGGGATCGCAGCGCGTAGGGCCTTGAGCGCGGCGACGTAGATCTCCGAGAACGTGGGGAAGGGCTGGATCGTGTCGCGCAGCACGTCGAGCGGCACGTCGGCGCGGATCGCGAGCGTCGCCTGCTGCAGCCACTCGCCGGCCTCGGGGCCGAGCGCGTAGGCGCCGGTCAGCCGCTCGCCGTCACTGAGCAGGGTCAAAAAGCCGTTCGACTCGGCGTAGGCGCGGGTGTAGGTCTCCGTCTTCGCCACCTCAGACACCGGGGTGGTGGCGGCAAAGCGCGCCTCGCCAGCGCCGACCGCCGCCGCCTGCGGGTCCGTATAGGTGACGCGCGGGACCGCTTCGTAGTTAGCCTCGCGCGGCTCGCCGAGGATGTTCCCGGCAACGACCTCGCCCTGGTATTTGCCGACGTGGGTCAGCGGCCAGATGCCGGCGACGTCGCCGATTGCCCACAGGCGCTCGCCCGCGCGCAGGCGCGAGTCGACGGGAACCCCGTGGCCGTCGGCCTCGACGCCGACGGTCTCGAGGCCGAGCCCGTCGACGCGCGGTCGGCGCCCGGTGGCGACGAGCAGGCGGTCACCGCGCAGCTCGGGGCGGTTGTCGACCTCGAGGACGTAGTCCTCGCCCTCGCGCCGCGCCGCGGTCGCCTGGACGCCGAGGGCGAGCTCGACCCCCTCGCGGCCCAGGACCTCGCCGAGCGCCTCGCCCAGCGGCGCGGGCTCGCGGGGCAGGAGGTGCTCGGCGCCCTCGACCAGCGCCACCTCGCCGCCGAGGCGGCGGACGGCCTGCGCCATCTCGACGCCGACCGGCCCGCCCCCGAGCACGAGCAGGCGGCGCGGAACGGCTTTCATGCCGGTCACCTCGCGGTTCGTCCAGATGCCGTCGAGCTCGCGTAGCCCGGGGACGGGCGGCACGATCGGGTCGGCGCCGTTCGCCAGGACGACGTTGTCGGCGGTGTGGCGGACCCCGTCGACCTCGACGACGCCCGGCCCGGCGAGGCGACCGGTGCCGCGCAAGAGCTCGATGCCCTCGCCCGCCAGCCAGCGCTCCTGGCCAGCATCGGAGTAGTCCGAGACCATGAAGTCACGCCAAGCGAGCGCCGCCTTGACATCGACTTCGGCGCTCGCCGCCGCCTCGCGCGCGGCGTGCGCCGCCTCGCCCGAGCGCAGCAGCGTCTTCGATGGGATGCACGCCCAGTAGGAGCACTCGCCCCCGACCAGCTCACGCTCGACGAGCGCGACCCGCAGGCCCCCCTCGGCCAGCTCGCCGGCGCAGTGCTCGCCCGGCGAGCCGCCGCCGACGACAATGACGTCGTAGTCGCTCATCGCGGCCGCTCCTCAGCCCTCACGCGGACGGCACGACGATGTGCTTGACCTCCGCCATGTAGCGCCCGGCGGCGGCGGAGGCGTCCTGCGGGGTACTTCCTCTCTCCCGGGCGTCCATGTACGCCGCGTACCAGTCCCACCAGTCGTGCGGTGGGGCGACCGCCTCGAATGAGCCGTGACGCTCAGACGTTTCGTTCAGCAGCTCTGAAAGCGACGCGACGTCCATGTCAGTCCTCCCATTCCCGGCCGGGGAGCCGGGTCGTTATCTCTTGCAGCTGCCAGGCGTTGCCGTCCGGGTCGCTGAACGAAGCCCGCGCGAAGTACGAGCGCCCTGGCGAGTCGAAGCCCGGGGGCCGCGCCTCCCGCACCTCGCTGACATCGACGCCCCGGCTAATGAGATCCGCCCGGACGGCGTCGATGTCCTCGACGACGAGGATCAGCCCGGACATGGACCCTGGCTGAGCCGCCGTGCCGCCCTTGCCGAATTGGATCGAGCACTGCGAGTGGGGCGGCGTGAACTGGACCGTCCGGACGTCGTCGCTGACGACCAGGTCGATGTCGAACCGCCATCCGAGACTCTCGTAGAAGCTCTTCGCCCGATCGACATCGGAGACGGGCAGCGTCACGACCTCGAGTTTCATGTCCAAGGATCTCAACTCCTTTGCTCGTGTCTTCCGGTTGGCACTGGCAGCTCGAGCGGAGCGAGTCGGCCTCCGCTAGTCGTCTCTCGGCGTGATGCGGAAGATCTGTACGACCTCCGCCGCGTCCGTCTCCGGGTCCACGAGCGGGCGCACGGGGCGCCACCGAGCCAGCTGGCGCTCTCGGCGTCGCCGACGAATATCCCCCGATGCCGCTCCCCGTCGCCGTCCTCGACCCACACCGCCTGACCTTCCTTGAATCCGTAGGCGGGCTCGCTCATCAGCTGAGACTAACTGCTGGGTTAGGAGGGCCGCGCTCGGACGACGAGTCGATAGGCGGGATCCGCTAAGGAAGCGCCGAGCATGAAAATGAGGCGCGGAGGCCCCGGTCGATGTCGTCCAGCGGCCCGACAGCTGTGTGGCTATTGGCCGCCGTCCGAATCGGCTCAGCTAGCGCAGCGCGCCCCGTCGCCCTAGCCCGGCAGATCTTCGGGCCGCTTCTCGGCGAGTCTGCCTTCGAGCAGCCCGGTTGACTGGCCGACTTCGATCATGTAGCCGTCGGGGTCCCGCACGTAGCAGCGGGTCTCGGCACCACGATCGATCGGCGGCGTCACGAACTCGGCCCCCTTCGAGCTCCACTCCTCATAGCACGCCTGGATGTCGGCTACGCGCAGGTTCATGAAGGTCGAGACCGTGTTCCCGGGCTCGTAGTTGACGACCGAGATGTCCGGCTTGTCCGGGGTGGGGCCACCGCCCGGGTTCATGATCACCCATGAGTTGGAGAGCTTGACGATGCACGGGTTCTCCTCCAACACAACCTGGCCGCCGAGAACCTCGGAGTAGAAGGCGCGAGATCGAGCGACGCTTCGCACGGTGATGAACAGCGTGACGACGAAGCCCTCGCTCGGCGCGGGCAGGTTCTCGAAGTCGATGTATGGCGTGTGCTCGGTCACGGCTCTGCCCTCCTCAAACGCGCACTAAGGACTGTGGCAACCGCCCGATTGGATGCTAACTCCGCAGTCGCTAGGCCTCGTGGCTCTCGAGGATCAACTCGCCGTCCGTGTCGCTTAGGCGGACCACCCCGCTGAGCCAACGGGCATTCGGATTGGTCTTTGCTGCGTCGGTCCGCTCCCAGACCGGAAACAGCGACAGCGCCCTCCTCCAGATCGATGCCTCCGTCAGCGTAAGCCCGCCCTCGAAGGTTCCAAACCCCCTGAAGCCCGACCTCGAGCAGCCTGCGCGCTTCGACAGCCAGCTGCTTCTTGTCCATCGCGCCAGCCTTGGTGAAGTTGAGAACCCACTGCCCATCGGCGTGCTTCGACCGTACTCCCGGCTCGCAAACAGGGTGGCGACTTCGGCGCGCGCGTCAGCGGCTCGGGGCGAGGCAGGGGCGGCCGGACGTGCGCGGGCTGGCCTTGCGGGCGATCGGGTCGCTTTTGGTGGTACCAGCCGTGGTACCGAACTGAGCGAATCTCATGTGATCTGAGAGCAGCTCACCGTGCCTGAAAGCGGCTAAGAGCAGCAAGCAAGCCGGCGTACGGGCTTCTCATAACCCGGAGGTCGCGGGTTCAAATCCCGCCCCCGCTACTCGCGAAGCCCCTGGTAATCCAGGGGTTTTCGCGTTTCAAAGCCCAACCGAGCTGAATCCGTGGTCCCGATATGGTCCCGTCTCTTTGTCCGGCTGAATGCCTCTCAGGGGTCGATCGGATCAACAGGACTGCCGCAAATCAAGCGGCTGAGCTGTCAAACGTTCGCGCGGTCCAGGCCACAACCGTGACCGTCCCGACAGACCGATCCGCTTCATCCTGCCGACGCACGCCTTGCTCGTCGTGAAACGTCATTCGGGTTCGACGGCGGGGATGATGTCTGTGGGCCGGAGTCGGTCGAGGATCGTGAGGTCGCCTTGGTACTTGATTCCGCTGGCTTTGGCGTCGGCGAGGTTGAGTAGGCCGAGCACGAGCCCCAGGATCGGCTTGGGTGGTCCGGCGATGCTCGCGTCAGGGTCGTCGCCCGGGCCGAGCCGGGCGCGGATCTTCCCGTCGTCCGTTTCGAGGACGATCGGCTGATCGCCGATCTGAAGTTCGAGGGTGACCGGGGAAGCGTCGGGCTGGCGGTCCGTGAGCATTAGCTCCAGAGCCCACGCGAGCCAGTGGCTGCGCACGGCGTCGCCGGGGTTCTGCTCGGTCATCAGTGGAAGGCCCCAGCTGATCAGGCCCTCTAGCACCGGCCGGAGCTGCTCGCCGCGGGGGGTGAGGTGGAAGAGCGTCGTCGCTATGGGCGGCGGTGCGTCCTCGCGTGCGATCACGCCGGCGCGCTCGAGTTCGCGGAGCCGGTCCGCGAGCAGATTGGTGGCGATCCCGGGCAGCCCGTTGCGCACGTCGGTGTAGCGGCACGGGCCGCGGAGGGCGAGCTCGCGGACGATCAGCAGGGTCCACCGATCGCCGACGACGTCGAGCGATTTCGCGATCGCGCAGTACTCGCCGTAGGACCTCATTCGCTTCGCCGACTCTAGCAGGAGTGTGACGAGAATCTCATGCGAGTCCTTGATTTTCTTGTCTAGGTGCTTTAGAACGTCTTCCGACTGTGTCAGGCCACGCTCCCGAGGAGGAAGCCATGACGCGCAAGCCCCTGATCCTGATCTCGCTGCTGCTGGCGGCGTTTGTCATCAACCTCGACACCACGATCGTCAACGTCGCCCTGCCAACGCTCGTGCGCGAGCTACACGCGTCCAACTCGCAGCTCCAATGGGTCGTGGACGCATTCAACTTGCTTTTCGCGGGATCGGTGCTGGCCTTCGGCGCAGCTCTCGGACCGGTTCGGGCGCAAGGGCATGCTGCTCGGCGGGTCTGTCGGTGTTCGGTGTGGCGAGCCTCGTGCGGGGGGCTGACGGACAGCCCCGGCCAGCTGATCGCCGCGCGTGCCGTGATGGGCGTCGGGGCCGCGATGGTGTTCCCATCGACGCTGTCGCTCTTGACGAACGTATTCACCGAGCGGCGGGAGCGGGCGTTGGCGATCGGCCTCTGGGGCGCCATCACGGGCGTGGCGATCGCGCTCGGGCCGATCGTCGGCGGCTGGCTGCTCGAGCTCTTCGACTGGCGCAGCATCTTCTTTGCGATGACTCCAGTCGCTGCAATCGCAGGCTTCCTGGCCGCTCGGTACGTCCCGACCTCGAAGGACCCGCACGCGCCCCGGACCGACCGCGCCGGGTTCGCGCTGTCGACCGCGATGATCGGGCTGCTCATCTACACGATCATCGAGGCCCCTAAGTACGGCTGGGGAAGTGCGCGGACGCTCGGCAGCTTCGCGCTGGCGGCGTTGCTCGCGGCAGCATTCGTGGGCTGGGAGCGGCGCACCGAGCAGCCGATGCTCGACTTGAGCCTGTTCCGTAACCCGCGGTTCACCGCTGCAAGCGCCTCTGTCGCGATCTCGTTCTTCGCGCTATCCGGGTTCATCTTCCTGGTCACCCAGTACTTCCAGTTCCTGAAGGGCTACGGCCCGCTGTCGGCCGGCGTGCGGCTGCTTCCGGTCGCGAGCTGCGTCGCGATCTCATCGATCCTCGGCACCAGGCTCGCGGTGCGGGTCGGCACCAAGATGGTCGTCGCGTCCGGGCTGCTCTCGATGGCCGCGTTCTACGTCTGGGTCACGAACACATCGGCCGCCACCGGCTACGGGACGATCGCCGTCCAGATGGTCGTTCTGGGGACGGGGATGGGCCTCACAAGCGCACCCGCGACGGAGGCGATCATGAGCGTGGTCCCCAAGGCAAAAGCGGGCGTAGGGTCGGCGGTCAACGATGCCACGCGGCTGTTGGGCGGCGCCCTCGGTGTCGCCGTGATCGGCAGCGTGTACGCGTCGTTGTACGCCAGCCGGCTCACGAGTGCGCTTCCCGGCGGGTTGCCGGCCACCGCAGCGAAGACGGCCCACGGATCTGTTGGCGCCGCGCTCACCGCCGCCGGCGGGCTCGCCCAAGCCGGCCATCCGGCGCTCGCGGCGGCGATCCACGACGCGGCCAGCTCGGCCTTCTTCGGTGGCTTCCACACGGCCAACTACGTCGCCGCCGGCGTCGCCGCGGCAGGCGCAGTGATGGCGCTCGCGCTGCTGCCCGCCCACCCGACGGCCAGCACCGACGACGCGCCGGATGCACAAGCAGTTGGCGCGCCGGCCACGGTCGCCGCGCGCAGTTGACCCGACCCCAAACGACAGGAGGCAGAACACATGAGCAACCAGCAGCCCACACCGCCGGCAACTGCCGCTGACTCCGGGCTCGGCCGGGCGACGGGGTTTGAGCTAGCCAGCCTTGACCAGCCGGGCGAGCCCGACATCGAATCCGCGCTCGAGCGCAACCGCGCCTTCGCCGCGGCCGGCGGCCACGAGGGTGCCGTCGTCTTCCCCAACCTGCGCCTGTTTGTGATCACGTGCCTCGATCCGCGCGTCGACCCCGCGCACTTCCTCGGCCTCGGCCTCAGCGATGCGATGGTCGTGCGGAACGTCGGCGGGCGGGTCACCCCGGAGGTGATCAACGATGTCGCCTTCATCGGCCAGCTCGCCGAGAGCATGCTGCCCGACGGGTCCCTGTTCGAGGTCGCCGTGATCCACCACACCCAGTGCGGAACGGGTGCGCTCGCCGACGACACGTTCCGCCGCCGCTACGCCAAGCGGATCGGCGCCGAGGAGTCGACCCTGCGCGAGCATGCCGTCCTCGACCCCGCGGTGACGGTTACGCGCGACGTCGAGCGCCTGCGCTCTGCGTCCCCGATTCCCCGGCGGATCGCCGTCTCCGGGCACGTCTACGACGTAGTCAGCGGCCTGGTGGAGACGGTCCTCCCGGCCGACCGCTGAGGCCCTGCCGATTACCGCAGAAGCAGCCCGCCCGGCGACAGCCGGCCCATGGACTCGTTTCGTTCCTCGAATACCGGGCGCAGTCGCTCGACAAGATCGCGATAGAGCGGATAGACCTCCTCGCCGTGGATGCCTCGGAGCGCTGGGCTCCACATCTGCCACCGCTCGATGAGCGTGCGGCCGACGAGCGACTTGATCAATACCAAGTCCACCGCCCCCGACCGCTCTAGCGCTGCGAGCTGCTCGAAGTAATCGAGCTCGCGGTAGAAGACGTAGGCTTCGGGTGCGTTCTCGGTGACGTAACGCCCAAACGCGGAGGCAAGTTCCTCCCGCGTCGCGAAGCTCGCGACCAGGCGGCGGGCTTCGACCAGCGAGTCCTCGTTCCAGCGACGAAAGAACTCCGCCGCCATCTGCGCCTGCCGCGTTCGACGCGCCTCGCGCACCTGCTGGGCGCCGAACGCGGCCGCCGCGACTGCGCCGAACACACCGAGCGCCAGCACCGCCGTGGCTACCGCGACGACCTGCTCGGCCCAGTTCGGTGCCGTTGCGGACATCACTTCCGCTCAGCCCGGGAGAGGCGCGATTCGCGTTCGCGGAAACGAGTGGAGGTTGGGTCACGGCCCGCTTCAAGCGTGGCCTTGAGAGCGGCGAAGTTCGCGTCGACACCTCGCCTCACCGCGCGCGCGGCGAGGGGCCCGAATGCGGCCGCCACACCGTTCAGCTCGACCGTGGCGCCGAGATGGACGATCGTGTCTGCCCCCTCAGAATTGAAGTGGTAGCGATAGACAAACGGCGTCGGTCCCGAGGTTGTGCGGAGACCGAACTCGGTGGGGACCTCGCGCTCGAAGACCTCGAGTCCGTTCTCGACTCGACCCATCGGTAGCTCTCGCTGCATTGAGTACGTGGAACCCACGCGGCGTGGCTGTGCGGAGGTCCCGCGGACGGCCTCCACCGCCGAGTTCCAACGCGGGAAGGAGAGCGGATCCGAGACGAAGCCGAAGACCTCGTCGATCGGGCGCCCGATGCGAATGCTGGTTTCGAAGGTGATCACGCGATCACCTTCTCCCGCGTGGCTCCGATCGCCCTGCGTTCCGCCAGGCGAGCCGCAGTCTCCGGGTCATGCGTCGGGAGGTAGACGGTCGGCGTCTCGGCCGCATACGTGCGGATGCGCTCGTGGGTGAGCCGCTCGGCGGCCTCGTCGGGGCCGACGCCATCGACGACTCCGCGAAGCAGAGCGTCCTCGGTGTAGGAGCTGTCGGCGGCGAGGAAGACCGCATGGTCGCCGTCTTCGACTACGACGGCGAGGTGGCCGGGGGTGTGCCCCGGGACCGGCACGAGGGTCACGTCGCCTGCCTCCGTCAGCGCCATGCTCGTGGGGAAGGGGCCGAACCGAACGGCCGGTAGGTCGATCAGGGTCGGGCGAAACCAAGCGGGCCAGCGCCTGTTTGGGTAGCCGCGAAGGCGCCCACGCAGTCCCGCCGCATAGTCGAGCTCGGCTCTCGAGACGAGGATCTCGTTGTCAGGGAAGTGGTGAAGGCCGCCCGCGTGGTCGGTGTGGAGATGGGTCATGACGACTCGGCGGACATCCGAGGGCGCGATCCCGAGCCGCTTGAGTTGAGGGCCAATCTCCTCCTCGGGCTGCACGCGCTCGCGAACGGCGAAACGAAAGAACGGCTGCCAGCGCGGGAAGTAGCCGGGCTCGGAGACGCGTGACGTCTCGCCGGTGTCGACGACGATCACGCCCTCGGGGTGCTCGATCGCGAAGGCGTAGATCGGTAGCGGCTCGGTCCACTCGCGGTCAAGGAGGGTGTTCACGAGTCGGAGTCGCCCGTGTCCCACGCCTTCTCGCCACTTCGTCGTGATTGCGACGGTCCCGGTCTTGATTGCGTGGATCTTCATCTCGTTTCCTTCTTCCGTTTCGAGGACTTCGTCTTCGGTGCGAAGCCGCTGAGGATCAGCTCGACGACGCCCTCGGCGAGCTGCTCGTCGATCGGACCGCCGGTGATCAGCAGGCGATAGAAGAGCGGTCCGCCGAGCACGTCGAGCGCCAGCTCGTAATCGAGATCCGAATCGAGATCGCCGCGGACAACTCCGCGTTCGAGGACCTCACGGAGCGCCCACCGCCGCCCGGCCAAGAACCCCTCGCGCACGGTCCGGGCGAGATCAGGGCTCCGCCGCATCTCGGCGACGAGGCTTGGCATCAGCCCTGGCGCGAGCGAGCCCGTGTATACGTCGACGGCCTCGCGCATCAGCGCCAGCAGGTCCTCGCGCGTTGAGCCCTCGTTCGGGACGGTGATCTCGCTGACGAGGGTCGCGACGGCCGCGGTCACAAGCTCCTCCTTCGACCGATACCGGCGGTAGATCGTCGCCTTGCCGACCTTGGCGCGATTGGCGACCTCGTCGGTGCGCAGGTCGTTGACGCCGTGCTCGGCCATCAGCTCGAGCGTGGCGGAGAGAATCGCCCGGTCGGCACGCTCGTCACGGGGCCTGCCGATCGAACGCTGCACTCTCGTTGATGTCTTGTCGGCCATCTGCGACTTCCAGAACTTGCTGGTTCCGTAAGGTAGCACATTTACGGAACGAGAGAGTCTCGTTACCGAGGAACCTGGGCGAGCCCCGGAGATGGCCGAGCTCGGCCGCCGGTGCGCCGAGGAGAGAGAGGCTAGGTCTGGACCGGCTCGAGCAACCGGTGCGGCTTCCGCAGGGCGATCGCCACGGGATCATCTCGGAGCTTGCCACGGCCACGGCGCGGCTCCGTCAGGATGTCCTCCGCGCCGGGCGTCACCCCGCACTGGGCGCAGAAGCCGCTGTCGTCGAGCCTGGTGCCGCATGCGACGTGCTTGAACACGCGGCTGTTCGGAAAGCGATTGCGAGCGCCCCACGCAAGAAGCGCCTGAAGCGCGGGCCAAAGGTCACGACCGGCGACCGTCAGCTCGTAGAGGTGGCGGCCGGCGTGGTCCGGATCGGGGCGGCGCTCGAAGATGCCATCCTCGACCAGCCCGCCGAGGCGGTCGGCGAGCACGGCCTTGGGGATGTCGAGATGGGCCTGGAAGTCATTGAAGCGGCGGACGCCGTAGAAGGCGTCGCGGACGATCAGCAACGTCCAACGCTCTCCGACCACCTCTAGCGCGCGGGCCAGCGAGCAGTCCTGGCGTTCGTAGTCCTTACCGAGCATCGTGCGGAGTATAGCGAGTGACGGTTCGATGATTGAACTTCTATGCTAGAGTCTCGGTTCGATCACTGAACTCATCGAAGGAGGCTCAATGGCAGCGACGCAAGCTCCGGTTAGGGACAGAAGCGCGCGCACGCAGCCGGGGATGACATGGGTCCCAATAGCGGCGGTGCTGCTCGCGACGGGATGGGGCTCCAATCAGTTCACGCCCATGCTGTTGGTCTATAGCCACACGCTCGGTCTCGGCACAGGAACCCTGGAGGCGATGTTCGGCTTCTACGCGCTCGGTCTGATCCCTGGACTGCTGCTCGCGGGTCCGCTGTCTGACGCCCGCGGACGGCGGACGGTGGTTCTGCCGGCCGCCGTGATCTCGCTCGCAGCGAGCGTGTCTCTTCTCGCGGGCGCAAGCAATGTGGCGCTGCTGTTCGTCGGGCGCCTGCTTGCGGGCGTGAGCAGCGGCGCCATCTTCGGTGCCGGCACGGCCTGGCTGCGCGAAGCTTCCCGGCCTCCTCTGGGAGGGGCCAGCGATCACGCGGCCGCACGACGAGCGGTGGTGGCGATGACCGCCGGGTTTGCGCTTGGGCCGCTGGTGGCGGGACTGCTGGCCCAGTGGGCGCCGGCGCCGAGGATCGTGCCGTATCTGCCTCACATCGTGCTGATGGCCGTGGTGCTCGTGTCGCTCCGCACCACCCCCGAGACGGTCACCCCCAGCGTCGGACGCATGGGCTTCTCGCTTCCCGGCGTTTTCAGCACGCGCTTTCGCGGAGTGGTGGCGCCAATGGCGCCGTGGGTGTTCGCAGCACCCGCGATCGCCTTCGCCCTCCTGCCGAGCGTCGTCGGCGCCGAGGACGCAACGGACGGCATCGCCCTGACGGCAGGGGTTACCGCACTGTGTGCATTGGCCGGCGTGCTGATCCAGCCACTGGCGCGGCGCCTCGACGCTGGCGCCGGGAACAACCGTGCCGCAACCAGCGGGCTGCTGGTGCTGGTCGCCGGCCTTGCGCTCGGCGCCTTCACGGCGCAGAGCCATCAGACCTGGCTGCTGGTGCCCTCTGCGATCGTGCTCGGCAGCGCTTACGGCCTTTGCCTGATCGCCGGCCTGATCGAGATCCAGAGCATTGCCGACCCGCGCGCGCTCGCCAGCCTAACCGCGGCGTACTACGCGCTGACCTACCTCGGGTTCGCGGCCCCCTATGTGCTGACGTTGGCCGCGTACGTGGCGAGCTATTCGACGCTGTTGATGATTGCCGCAGGGCTCGCACTCAGCACCGCCGTACTGATCACCCGACGACCTGACCGGCTCGGCAACGTCAAACGTCCGGAGACTGTCCCCGCTCGATCGTAAGTCTCGGCACCGAATCCAAGGAGCGCCTAACAACGCTATGACGTGAGAGGCGCTCGCGGCCTCATAACCCGGAGGTCGCGGGTTCAAATCCCGCCCCCGATCTGAGCCCATGACCGCTTGTGGTACCACTTTGGTACCGACCGCTACGTCCTATGTGTCCAGATCGTCCACGAGCGTGGACGCATGGGACGCCGGGGACGCCCCGGGACGCATCGACAGCCCGCCTCCCAAGCGGGCCTTCGCCTAATCCTGTCTGCGCTTGAGGAAGGGAATTCGCGTCCAGCGTGCCGGGCCTGCTGCGTTCCCCTGCCATCAGTCACTTTCCAGCCTGTTTCCACGGAACCACGACCGAGGTCGGTTCCGTCAGCGCGGAGAACCTGCAAACAACGTGGGCGCGATGGAGGCGACTCGAGCCGCCGTCAACGCCGCTTCACGATGCGGACCGTGGTCGCCTTCGTCCGTGGGTCGTCATTGGCGATCGGCTGGTAGGTGACGCGGGCTTTCACCTCAAACGAGCCCTGACGAGCGAGGCGGTGCTTGGCCTCGCCCTTGAGCAGGACGTCGAGAGCTACAGCGCCGGATTGAACCGGGTAGGCCGTCGCCGTCCGGACGCTCTTGGTACCGACGAGAGTGACGGCACCGCGCCCCGGGACGCGCACGTAGAGTCGCGTGGTGCCCTGCTTTGGGTAGGTGACCTGGCGGCCGAAGTCGAAGGAATTGAGGGCTTGCGCGCCGGAGCCGACAACGTCCACCCCGGCGACGTCCTGGATCCCCTGCTCGAGCGCACCGCGGATGGGGTTGCTCGCGAGTCGTCCGTAGATGCCTGGAACGCCCGGCGTGCCGCAGCCGGGGCCGAAGCTCACGTCGCCGACAAGGCGGTA
Organism: uncultured Actinomycetes bacterium; assembly: GCA_963823245.1. Classification (GTDB taxonomy): domain Bacteria; phylum Actinomycetota; class Thermoleophilia; order Solirubrobacterales; family 70-9; genus JAWVFM01. Next base: position 94,105 of record CAWGKQ010000007.1, read on the forward strand.
GCGGCCCCCGGTGACCGGGACGACCAGGGGCCCGCCGCTATCGCCGGCGCAGGCGTCGATCCCGCCGGCGAGATCCCCGGCGCAGACCATCACGGTCGGGACGAAGACGGGGCCGTAAACCGAGTCGCACTTCGAGTCGGACACCGTCCGGATCTGCGCCTGCCTGAGGACGTCGGGGCCGAGGTCGGCGAGCTCGCTCGTGACGCCCCAGCCGGTGATCCAGGCGCGATAGCCGGGCAACCAGTCTCCCGCCTCGTCCGCTCCGGCGATCTTGATCGTCTGCTGAGGGGACGGCGTTGCGAGCTGCAGGAACGCCACGTCCCACGAGCCCGTCTCCGGGTCCCACAGCGGCTTGCCCTGCGCGTCGACGAAGTAGTAGTAGTTGGCGAGGGCGTGGTCCTGACCTTGGCTCGTCGAGAGCTTCGTCCGCCCCGTGACGACGCGGAAGTACTGGAGCGGCTTGAAGTCGAGGTTGGCTCCCACCGTCACGCAGTGAGCCGCGGTCACCACGATCGTCGGTGCCACCAACGCGCCGCCGCAGTTGTGCGTCTTCCAGTCGTTTCCGTGGCTGTACTGCGTGTAGCTGATCGAGACCAGCCAGGGCCAGCGCTCGATCGCGCCAGGCTTTCCGCCGACCACGAAGCGGCTCGGCGGAACCTTCGGCGCGCTCGCACTGCTCCGAGCGGCGGCGGAGGTTGGAAGATCGGACGCCGCGGCGAGGAAGACGCCCGGCGCTACCTGGAGGCCCGGGGCCGCCGATCCGGATGCACTTGCCGAGCTGGGACACGCGACGACAGCAGAGAGCGCGAGTAGGCAGATGGCGACGCGACCGGCCCGACTTCCCTGTCGTGCATGGCGTGGCGGCATGAGAGGCTCCGCGGCCAACCCTACCCGGACTGTTGGTCACGGATTGCCGTGGGCGAGGGTTTCGAACCAGCGACCTCTCGCGTGTGAAGCGGTGTCGCCTCAGGCACGGATAGGCGTCGATCGGCGCCATCGGATGTGCCTGGATGTATGTGGATGTGCGCGGATGTATGACCTAACGGGCACCAGAACGGTGCTGGTGCCCAATGAAGTCAGGTGAAGGGACTCGCCTTGCGTGACAAGCGGTACGTCTGTAGATGCGGTCACGGCTGGGCTCGGTCGCCGTCGTGTGGCGGGGTTGTCGCGTCGACCTCGGCGATGCCGGCCCAGATTCCTCTGGCGTGCTCGAGGTGCTGGCGCATGAGCGTCCGCGCGGCCGCGGTGTCTCTCGCGCGCACAGCATCCAGGAGGTCGAGGTGCTCCGCGCCGCTGCGCTCGAGCTGACCAGTCTGGCCCATGCGATAAAGGCCGAGCAGCTGGGTCTGGTCACGCAGTTCGTTCACTAGGCGGACCAGTCGCTCGTTTCGCGCGAGCCCGAGCAGGCGAGCGTGAAAGACCTGGTCGGCGACCAGGAAATCGGATACGTCACGCCGCCGCGCGGCATCGACGATGTCCTCGGCAAGGGGAGCAAGGGCCTCGATCTCGTCGTTGCTGGCGTGTTCAATGATCGGCGCCATAGCGGGGACCTCGAGCCACAGGCGCAGCGTGACGATGTCATCGAGGTCTTGATACGAGATGGTGAGAATGCGAAAGCCGCGGTTTCGCACCGCCTCGACAAGGCCCGCGTTGGCGAGGTCCATCATGGCCTCCCGCACCGGGGTCGCCGAGACGCCGAGTCGTTTGGACAGCGCGACCGCGGAATAGATCGTCCCCGGCTGGAGCTCCCCGGACAGGACCTGCGCGCGGAGGAGCGTCCGCACCTGGGTGCGGACGCTGGTGCGGACGATGGTTGGGCTCTGCTCCACGTTCATGATCCTATCGTGGCGATTGAAATGTGCCATGTACTATTGTACCCTTTCGGCCGACTGACATGCGCTTGCTAGTCGGTGCGACGCCGAGGGAGAGTACGCAGGAGAGCACTGCATGGCAAGCACATGGAAGAACTGGGTCGGCAATCAAAGGTGTAGTCCGGCCGAGACCGCCGCCCCGTCGGGCGAGGATGAGATCGCTTCATTGGTCGCGGGCGCTGCCGCCCGGGGCCTCAAGGTGCGGGTCGCCGGCGCCGGGCACTCGTTCACGCCGATAGTTGCAACGGACGGGCTGCTTCTCGACCTGCGGGGTCTCCCACGGATCCGCCATATCGACCGTGAGCGCAGCCGCGTCGTGGTTGGGCCGGCGACGACAATCGGCGAGTTCGGAGAGCCGCTGTGGGAAGCAGGGCTTGCCCTGCCCAACCAGGGCGACATCGTCGCCCAGCAGATAGCCGGCGCGGTGGCCACCGGCACACACGGATCCGGACTGCGACTCGGATCCTTCTCTTCGTCCGTTCGGCGCTGCGTCTGGTCACGGCGGCCGGCGACGTTCGCGACATCGGCGAGGACGACCCGGAGCTACTCCACGCGGCGCAAGTTGCTATCGGCATGCTCGGTATCGTCACGGAACTCGAACTCGAGGTCTCGCCTGCCTACCGGCTTCGCGAGCGGGTCGAGATCTGGAGCTGGCAGGAGGCTTGGGAGGACTTCGAGCTCCATGCGAAGCAACACCGGCATTTTTCGTTCTTCTGGATTCCGGCCGAGGAATCCGCGGCCCTCTACGGTCTTTCTCAGCCGGGGGTGTCTTTGGCTGACCAGTGCTACGTCAAGGTCTATGACGAGGTCGACGACACGGTGGCGGATAGCGACGAGCCCGACCGCCGGGTCGGTCCCGCGCACGTGATCTATCCAATGGAGTTCGAGCCCAACTTCCACGAGCTCGAGTACTTCGTCCCTTTCGAGAACGGCCGCGATGCCATGGCCGCGATGCGTGAGTTGATGCTGGCGAGACTGCCCATGTCGGTATTTCCGATGGAAGTCCGGACCGTCGCCCGGGACGAGGCGTTCCTCTCGCACAGCTACGGTCGCGACACCGCAGTGATCTCGATATCCGGGATGCCCGGAACCGACTACTGGCCCTATCTGCGCGAGGTCGACGAGCTATTGGGCGAGTTCGATGCCCGGGTGCATTGGGGCAAGCTTCATTTCTTGACGAGAGACCAGCTCCTCGCTCGCTATCCCAGGGCCGAGACGTTCATCGAGCTGCGCCGCAGCCTCGATCCGGCCGGCACGTTCCTCAACGACCACCTTCAGCCCCTCTTCGACTAGCTCCTTGGCCGGCAAGCCGTTGAGCCTTCTTCAAGCCATGGGCGCGGCTGGTTTCGAACCACCGTCCTCTCGCGTGTGAAGCGAGCGCTCCCCGCCGTGAGTGCCTTCAGGCCGCCGTTCGCTCGACGATCCGTGCGTCACCGCGGGAGACGTAGCCGGCCGGGTATCGGTCCTAACGGGGACGCACGGGATCTGTGCAATTTGCGGTCTTCCGGTGGAGCCCGCGCACTCCCGCTTCTCGCGGAGGCTGTCGCGCAAAGCAGTCGGCAGGTGAAGGCGCGCGGCTCCGGAAACCGCGAGGACGTGAAGAGGCGGCCGCCTCAGGCCGCGGCGGCCGCCAGGGTGTGCCGGTGGAGCTTCAGGAGGTTGTGAGTGGCGGCGATCAGGCGCCATTCCGAGCGGACGGCCGCCCGGCCCCTGCGTTTGAAGCGCCCGGCCGCCGGTTCTGCTTGATGTCGGCGAAGACGGGCTCGACCATCGCCTGGCGGCGCGAGTAGAGCTCCTTGCCCGTGGCGGTTTGCGAGCGCCCTGCGCATGAAGTCGTAGGGCCCACCGAGTCGCGTCTTTCGCGGTCCCTTGCGCCTGTCGGCGTCGGGCGGCGACGAGCGGGGTGATGCCGCGCTCGCGGAGCCGTCGATGTGGTCGTTTGACCAGTAGCCGGCGTCGGCGAGCACGACCTCCGGGGCGCTCGGTGACTCCCGCTTCGGCGAGCTCTCGCTCGGCGGCAGAGACCATCGGGTCGAGCTGGGCGAAGTCGAGGCCGTCGGGGGCGATCTCGGCGGCGACGATGATCTGGCGGCGGGTGGTCACGGTCTGGGCGTTGTAGCCCTGGACGTAGCCGCGAAACGCCTTCATGTTCTTGGAGTCGGGGTCGGTGAGGTTGACCTTTCCCTCGGGCTGGGCGGGCGGCGTGTGGGGGTTCGGGGGCCGGCCGAAGCGCCGCCCGTCCTTCATCACTCCCCGGGCGCGGTAGGCCTCGTAATCGCGGTTGGCACGGCGCTCGGTGCGCCACTCGGCCACCAGGCGCCGGTGGCAGAGCTCGAAGCCGCTTCTGGCGCTCCCGGGGAACCGATTCTTCCTTCGGCGGCCCGCTCTGCCTCGAGGCGCTCCTTGGCCTCGCGAAGCCAGGCGCGGCGCCCCTCGCGGGTGGTCAGGTGCTCGGGGAGCTCGTCGCCGCGGCCTCACCGTGGACCTCGTCCTCGGCGGCGTCGATGCGGCCCGGCCTCGGCGAGGATCTCCGCGGCGATCTGCTCGTAGCTTCGGGTCGCGTGGTTTGACGCCGAGGCGTCGAGCTTGGTCCCGTCGACCGCCAGCACGCCGACCTCGACGAGGCCGGCGTCGGCGCAGAGGCCGAGCACCTGGCCGAAGAGATCGGCCAGGGCCTCCTGGTGGCGGGCGCGAAAGCGGGCGATCGTCGCATGGTCGGGGACCTGGTTGGCGCAGATCACCCGGAAGGCGACGTCCTCGCGGCAGCGGCGCTCGATCCCCCTCGAGGAGCGCTCGCCGACCGCGTAGGAATAGGCGATCAGGGTGAGCATCATCTTCGGCTCGTGGGCGGCGCGGCCGTGGCCGTCGGCGCGGTAGGCGGCGTAGAAGGGCTCGAGGTCTAGCTCCTCGATCGCCTCGATCACGAACCAGGCGAGGTGGTCTTCGGGCAGCCAGTCGCGCAGGTCCGGCGGCAGCAGCAGCGGTTGGTCTCGGTCGCAGCTGAGGAAGTTCTGTGGCATGCCCGGATGGTCCAGGCATGGCCGGACAGCAGGGGGTTTGTGCGACAGCCTCCGCGCAAAGGAGGAGCCCGAGAAACAAGAAGGCGCCCCGTCCAAACAGCGAATTCCGACTCGCCCGAAGTCCGAAAGCTGGGGGCTCGTGGAATCGAGTAGCTCCGGAGAATCGACGGAAATCTGCCAATTAACTACTCACGCGAACCGCTGAATTGTGCGACGATCTTCGGCGGTGCTCTGACGAGCGTCGCGGTACGAGCCGTTCGTGCTCGACCCGGACGGGCACAACGTCGAGGTCGTCAACCACAACGGGGGCTGAGCCGTGGCCGACGAGTCCGCCCAACCCGCGCCGCGCTGCAAGTAGTGCTGCGTCCTGATCATCAGCGCGGTGCGAGCTTGACCGTGGCGAGCGAGTCGAGGGTCGAGCCGCTGGCTCCGAGGCCGCCGATCAGGTACCCGGTGCCGCCGGCGGTTGCGGCGGCCGCGTTCTGGACGGGGTACGGGAGCATTCCGACGGGCTCCGTCTTGCCTGTGGCGGGATCGAAGGCGACGATCCGATCGCTCGCGACGCCGGCGCTGCACCCGCCGAGGACATAGATGCGGCCGCATAGCCTCCAGAGCCTGCCACGCGCCGGCCGCAACCGTCGCAAGTGGCGATTTGAAGCATGCTACGGTGCCGATCGCGTTTAGACGCGGGTCCAAGACGCCCTGTGGCGGGCTTGGCGACACATAAAAGGGAGGAACATGAGCTCTGGGCGGAGAGTCGCTGACTGGCATTGCCGGCTTCCATGGGCGGCCGCGGTTGCCTTCGCCCTCTCGGCCGTTGGCGCGTGCCTGCTCGTCCCTCGAAGCGAGGCGGCCGCCTTCCCTGGCGAGGACGGCCGCATCGCCTTCCAAAGCAACCGTAGCGGCAACTGGGAGATCTACACGATGAGGAGCGACGGCTCGGACGTGACGAGGTTGACCAGGAACGACATCTACGACGGTAGCCCGCGATCTCTCCCGACGGTCGACGGATCGTCTTCGTCCGCGACTTTTCCTCGGGCTCGTCCGAGAATCCCGCACGCCGGTACGGCCAGGTCTGGATCATGGACTCCGACGGCTCAGGTCAGAGGCGGATCACCGACCGCCAGAGCAGGACCCCGGCCTTCTCGCCCAATGGCAAGCGGTGGACCTTCTCCAGCATCAGCGGCCACGGCTGCGCCTTCGGCAGGTCATACGAGAGCATCTTTGTCTTCAACGACGGAACCGAGGTCGGCCGGAAGCTGACCGCGGTGTGCGATCCCGCCTTCAATCCGAGCTTCTCCCCGGATGGCAGCGAGATCCTCTTCGAGGGAACGAGCTACCAAGCGACCCCCTTCGGGGAGGACGCGCTGTTGTGGGTCGACTCGAGCCGTGCTCAACCCGACGGGACCCCCGGCTCTGTGGGAACGCTCGTCCCGACGGAACAGGTCATGGGCTACTCGCTGAGCGCGGACGGCAAGGAGTGGGTGTACGGGCTGCGGACGCGAGGTGGCCTGGTGACCTCTTTTGGCCCCTCCAGCCTTTACGTGTCGAAAGCCGGCGGCCCATGCGGGAAATGCGGCGTCCGATGGGCCACTGTCGGGCGCAGTTACGACAGGCTCACGTTCGGGTCCGACGACGTTCGCCCGTCCTTTGCTCCCGAGGGAGACCGGATCGCCTTCGAGAGGTACCCTGGCCGAGACAGCGCTGATATCTACGTGACGCGTAACGATCCTCGGCAGCGCCAGGTCACGCAGTTGACAACGACGGGTAAGAACATGGCGCCCGATTGGGGACCGAGAAGCCCGTGATCCAAACGGTGCGGAGGAACCTCTCAACCTAACTCGCGACGGCGCCCGGTGGCCCGTTTGGCCGGAAGCACCACCAGGGCGAACAGGGCCCCGGCGAGTGCCACGATCGCGCCTGCGAGGACGCCGAGGTCCATGCCGCTCATAAATGCGGAGCGGGCTGCGCCTGCCAGCAAGGCACCGGTCGATCCGGCCAGTTACTTGAGATTCTGGGTGATCGCCGCCTGCGGTCCCGAACCTTCTTCATAACGTTGCTCAAGGTGCTCGTCAGCTTGCTTAGCCGGTCCATCGCCATCTGGAGCCTCTCCTCCAGCGAGCCTTCCAGTTCCGGCGCATCCTCGACCCCTGCGTAGAGCTCCGCACAGCCTCGTCTAGGTCCTTGATTGCTTGGTCGATGCCGTTCGGTGGCATGTCGTCCTACCTTCCTGTCGCGTGGCGAGCCGGCCTCGATGTCGCGTGCGTCGAGGGCTCCCGCGATTGACTCAAACGTGCCGTCGAGGAGCGTCCCGTAGTGGCGCTCGATCATTGGCGACGCTCGTCCCCATTATCCGCGGGCAGCGGCTCGTCGGCGACAGTCGGTTGGAGACCGGGCGCCGGGAAGCTGCTCACCCCCTGGGGGCCGCCCGGGTCGGCAGGCCACCGCCCCCCGGCGCGCAATACAACCGCGTCCCGCTCAAGCGTGCGGCTAACGAGGGGATGTGCCCGTGGTACCAGCCGTGGTACCGAAGTGAGCGAATCTCAGGTGATCTGAGAGCAGCTCATCGTGCCTGAGAGCAGCAAGAGCAGCCAGCAAGCCGGCGTAAGGGCTTCTCATAACCCGGAGGTCGCGGGTTCAAATCCCGCCCCCGATATAGACCCACGACTGGCTCGTGGTACCGCTTTGGTACCGACCGCTACGTCCTATGCGTCAGAGTCCACGCGCGTGGACGCATAGGACGCATAGGACGCTCCTGGACGTATCGACACCGATTGCAACTCGGCTGGGGGCCGAAAGGTCGCCGGTTCAAATCCGGCCGCCCCGACTACCCGGAAGCCCGCTTCGGAAGCGGGCTTTCGGCACTTCATCCTTGAGCCCCGAGCCTCCAAGATGGCTCGTGGTACCAGCCGTGGTACCAAGCAAGCCCGAGAATGGACCGCCGCTAGTGCTCATCGTCCAAAGCAGGCGTGTCGGCTGCGGTTACCGACACGCCTCCTTCCACGCGAAAGGAGGCGTCGGCTCCGCAGGCGCCATCGCTTCCGCTCCTCGTCCAAAGCAGGCGTGTCGGCTGCGGTTACCGACACGCCTCCTTCCACGCGGGAGCAAGACTCTGGACCGGATGCGGGAGGGGTACGAGGCGATCTGGAGGCGCGGCGATATCGACAAGCGCACCTCTTACACGATGGGTGAGGACGAAGCTGATCACGAAGACGCTCTGAGCCGAGTGCAGGGCACTTCCGCGGCAATGCCCCTGGTTCGCCGCGGACCCGTCGCCGCCACCGCCCGGGATTGAAGCGGGAGCGGGCAGATGGCCGAGGACTTCCTCGGCCTGCGAGGCGCGCGGTGCCCTCCAGCTCCGAGCGCTCCCCAGCGCTCAGGGCGATGCACGATGATCTCCACCCACGCGCTCTCGAACCGACACGAGGGATAGGCGAGAAGGAAGATGTCCGCCAGGGCTGAGGGGATCACCCACGGTGTGTGCAGGTGGTAGACGGCGAAAAGCGCCTCGTTGGCAACCGAGTCGCCCAGTCCGAGAAGAGCCACCCGCGCCACCCGGCCTGGTACCACAACCTGATGGCGAAATCCGGACACGACGGTCCGGGTCGGCTCGGAGCGGCGCGCGGTGCACGCGGGCGTCGCGAACCCGGAGGAGCGCGCGCGGCTGTGGCCGAGGGCAGTAGGGGCGTACGGCGGCTACGGCGGTTACCAGGAGCACACCGATCGCGAGATCCCGCTCGTGATCCTCGAGCCGCGGCGCTGAGCATTCGCCGCTATCGCCGACCTCGGGCGAACCCAGCCCTCCAAGCGGCCGGGTACCCATGGGTACCCGATGGGATAAGTACCCGCGGGTGCCTGTCCCGGGGGTGCAGCCGAGCTCCGCGGCTCGCCGGGGAGCTCGGCTGCGCTCGGCTTCATCCAGCGACGGGTCAGAGGCTCGACGGGTCAATGGACCCGAGGCTCAGGTCGGCGACGCACGGCGTACGCGCCCGCAACCGCAGCAGTGCCGCAGCGGCGCCGATGGCGTCGCCCCAGGCGAAGCCGTCGGCCGGCGCGGTGTCGGCCGGCCGGCCAGCCTCGGTGCCGACGTTGGCGACGAACGGCACGGCCTTTGGAGCCGTCACGGCGCATCGCCGGACCGCTCGACGGAGCGCCGCCTGCTTGCTGACGTCGGCGACGAACGGCACCGCCTTGGAGCCGTCCCGACGCAGGCGGGTCTGGCGCCCCGAGGCCGGGGCGGCGAGGGCCGCGACGACGCACGTCGCGAGGGCACCGTGCTCAGGAGCCGTGTCCAGATCGAGGTTCTCATGGGTCTCTCCCTTCGTTCGACTGCATTCGCGCCGGCGAGCATGCGGCTCGGCCGCCCAAAGCGGCGCTTAAGGGAGCGCTTAAGCGGCCCCCGAATTGCTGTAGGTCAGTCGGGGAGAGGGGCAGATGGAGTTCCGGATCCTCGGACCGCTCGAGGTGCGCCGTGACAGGGGCGCGGCTGGCGCTGGGCGCCGCGAAGCAGCGGGCGTTGCTCGCGATCCTGCTCGTGCACGCGAACGAGCTCGTCTCCAGCGACCGGCTGATCGACGAGCTGTGGCCGGAGCCACCCGCAGACGGCCGCGAACGCGCTCCAGGTCTACGTGGGAAAGCTGCGCAAGGCGCTCGAGCCGGAGCGCGCCAAGCGGGCGCCGAGCGAGTCCTCGTCGACTCGAGCGCCCGGATACATGCTGCGGGTCGAGCCGGAGGCAGCTCGACGCCGAGCGTTTCGAGCGCCTGCTCGATCGAGGGCAGGACCGCGCGCGAGGCGAAGGACCACGCGACGCGGCCGAGGCAGACTCCGCGAGGCGCTCGAGCTGTGGCGGGGGCCGGCGCTGGCGGACTTCACCTACGAGCCCTTCGCGCAGGCGGAGATCGCCCGCCTCGAGGAGCTGCGGCTCGACGCGCTCGAGGAGCGGATCGAGGCCGACCTCGCGCTCGGCGCCACGGCCGACCTGGTCGGCGAGCTCGAGGCGCTGGTCAGGGAGCACCCGCTGCGCGAGCGCCTGCGCGGTCAGCTCATGCTCGCCCTCTACCGCTCCGGGCGCCAGGCCGAAGCGCTCGACGTCTACCGGGAGACGCACGCGAGGTCCTCGACGAGGAGCTCGGGATCGCCCCGAGGCCGGCGCTTGAGCGGCTCGAGCGGCGATCCTTCGCCAGGAGCCGGAGCTCAGTCCCCGATCGCGGCTCCGCGGCCGAGCCCGGCGCCGCCGGCCGAGGTCGGCCGCGAGCCGCGTCGCCGAGGCGCGCAAGACGGTGACCGTGCTGATCGCCGGCCGGCCCGCCGTCCGGGCGTCGACCCCGAGGCGCTGCAGCCGCGAGCGCGGAGCGATACCGCGAGCGGCGTCGCCGATCGTGGCGCCACGGCGGCAGCGATCGACGAGCATGCTCGGTGACGCGGTCATGGCCGTTTTCGGCGTCCCGCGCGTCCACGAGGACGACGCGTTGCGGGCCGTGTCGCGCGGCGACTCGAGATTCGTGACGCCCGCCCGGGCCGCGATCGCTCGGCGCGGCCGGCCTCGGGATCGCGACCGGCGAGGTGCCGTGGCGCAGCGGCTGCCGGCGCCGGCGCGGTGTCGGTCGTCGGCGAGCCGGTGACGCGCGGCGGGCGAGCTCGAGCGACGCCGCGGCCGCCGGCGAGATCCTGCTCGCCGAGGAGACCGCGCGCCTCGCTCGGCGACGCGCGCCGAGGCCGAGCCGGTCGCCGACCGGCGACCGGCCCGGCTGGCGGCTGCTCGACGTCGCGCCGAGCGGCCGGCGCTCGGGCCGCTGGACGCGCCGCTCGTCGGCCGCGAGGCCGAGCTCGCCCGGCTCCGGCAGGCCTTCGAGCGGGCGCCCGCGAGCGCACGGTGCACCTGTTCACGATCCTCGGGTCGGCCGGGATCGGGAAGTCGAGGCTGGCGCGAGGAGCTGGCCGCGCGAGTCGCCGCCGAGGCGACGGTCTCGTCGGCCGCTGCGTCGCCTACGGCGAGGGGATCACGTTCTGGCCGCTGCGCGAGATAGTCGAGCAGCTCACGGTCGACGGGCCCGCTCGCCGAGCTGCTCGCCGGGCGAGCGACGAGGCGCCGAGCCGCTCGCCGAGCGGCTCCAGAGGCGATCGGCGACGCGCGAGGACCGGCGAGCGGGAGGAGATCTTCTGGGCCTTCGCGAAGCCTCGTCGAGGCGCTCGCCGCGCGAGCGGCCCGCTGGTCGTCTTCTTCGAGGACGTCCACTGGGCCGAGCCCACCTTGCTCGACCTGGTCGAGTACCTGGCGGAGCGGGTGCGGGACGCGCCGATCCTCGTTCGTCTGCATCGCTCGCCCCGAGCTCCTCGAGCAGCGCCCTGGCTGGGGCGGCGAGACGGCCGAACGCGAGCTCGCTGCTGCTCGAGCGCCTTCCGGACGCCGACGGCGAGGCGCTGATCGCGAACCTCGCCCGGCGTCTGCCCGAGGCGACGCGATGGCGCGGGTGCTCGAAACCGCCGAGGGAAACCCGCTGTTCATCGAGCAGCTCGTCGCGATGCTCGCCGAGCGAGGGGCGCACGAGGACGAGCTCCCGATCCCGCCGACGATCCGGCGCTGCTCGTCGGCCCGCCTCGACCGTCTCGGCCCGGGTGAGCGCGCCGTGATCAGCCGCGCCGCCGTGATCGGCAAGGAGTTCTCGCGCCGAGGCCGCGGTCGAGCTGCTGCCTGAGGACGCCCGCGCGTTCGTCGGCCGCCACCTCGAGACCCTGGTCCGCAAGGAGCTCTGATCCGGCGCCGCCTCATCCCGGGACCGAGCGAGCGCTTTCGCTTCCGCCACATCCTGATCCAGCAGGCCGCCTACCGAGCGACCCCAAGCGCTTGCGGGCGGAGCTCCACGAGCGCTTCGCGGCGTGGCTCGAGCGACCCGGCTCGCCGCGCAGCGCGCGAGCACTCGGAGATCGTCGGCTACCACCTCGAGCAGGCGTTTCGCTACCGAGCCGAGCTCGGCACCGTCGGCGAGCAGGAGCTCGAGCTCGCGCGGCGGGCCGGCGACCATCTCGCCGCAGCGGGTCGAGCGTGCGTTCCAGCGCGGAGACATGCCGGCGACGGCAAACCTGCTCGGCCGCGCCGCCTCGCTGCCCCCCGCGAAGCGAGGCCGGCATCGCGGCGCTCCCGGAACTGGGGTATGCGCTGTTCGAGATCGGCGAGGTCGATGAGGCGAGCGCCGTGCTCGCCGACGCCCGGGACGAGCGCGCGCGGCCGAGGAGCCGCAGCGTGGAGTGGCGCGTCGCGGTCACCCGCGCGCGCATCGAGATGTACAGGGATCCGGAGGGCATCGACCTCGAGGCCCTCGCCGCTGAAACCGAGGCCGCGATCGAGGTGCTCGCCGAGCTCGGCGACGAGGCCGGGCTGGCGCAGGGCGTGGATGGTCCTCTCCGACCTCCACTGGAGCAAGGGTCGGCTCAGCGAGACGAGCGAGGCGGCAAGCCGGCGGCGGAGCATGCGCGGCGCACCGGCAATCGCCGTGAGGTCGGCTGGGCGCTGGGACAGAACGCCCTCTGCGCGATTCACGGCCCGATGCCGGTCGCGGACGGGCTCTGGGCTGGCTCGAGCAGTTGCTCGCGAGCAGAGCCGGAGAACCGCACCCTGGACGCGAACCTGTCGGGGTTCGTCACCGTGCTCGAGGCGATGAGCGGCCGCTTCGACGACGGCGCGGCAAGCACATCAAGGAGAGCCGCGCGCCTGGCGCGGGACCTCGGCCTGATGTGGCAGGCGAGCAGTCCAGGAGCTGCTCAGCGGCTACATCGAGCTGCTGGCCGGCGACCCGGTCGCCGCCGAGCGCGAGATGCGGAGGCGCGGGAGAGGCGTTCCGCGAGATCGGCGAGGGGTGGTTCCTATCGACCGTCGCGGTCGATCTTCCTCGCGCCGTCTACGAGCAGGGGCGCTACGACGACGCCTTCGCCCTGCTCGAGGCGATCGATGAGACGCCGGCGCCCGACCGACCGCGAGTGGCAGATCAAGCGCACCGGCGTCCCCGCGCGGCTGCTCGCCAGGCAGGGGCGGCTCGAGGAGGCGGAGAAGCTGGCCCGCGAGGGGGTCGCGCTCGCTGCGGACAGCGAGTTCGTCGTCCTGCACGCGGATGTCCTTCTCGACCTGGCGGAGGTTCTGCGTCTGGCCGGCCGAGTCGGAGGAAGCGACCGCGACCGCCGCCGAGGCCGTGCGCCTCTACGAGCGCAAGGGCAACGTCGCCTCGGCAGAGGCGCAGGCTCTGGTCGAGGAGCTTCGCGGCCGGGCGCCCTAACCTACGCCGCAGGTCTCGTGTCCCTGATGACCGGCAGCAGCCCGTTCGGCCAGCGCCCCGCGGGCGCCTCAACAGGGAGGCGCCGCAGCCAAGGGGCTGCTGTACTTCGAGGACTCGCTGCGGCGGATCCGGGCGCGGTTCGCGGGCGAGACGGTCGTCGACAGACGCCGCTCCCGCAACGCGCCACAGGGAGCAGCGGCTCGGCTTGCCCACTCGATTGTTCGGTCCAATTCCTGTGGGTCATAGCCGATACCGATAAACCGCGATCGCATTCGAACCGGCAGCCCCCGGACCGCCACTGGGACGAGGGGGATACTGCCCGGGCAAGCGGTCTCGGGTCAGGCGAAGCGACCGGGCTCCCGCTGACACCGACTGTGGGAAGATCCGAGAGGTGCAACCACCCAGCGGAGCCCCCACGATCTACGGGAGGAGTTGAAGGTGTGTCATCGAGCGGTGGATGCACCGGGAGACGCGGCGCGAGGAGCGCTTCGACGATGAGCTTCGTCATCTGCTCGACGACGAGCGCGCGCACCCCGAGCGCCCGGAACCGGTGGTCGAGCACGAGCGGGACGAGGAGCCGAGGGATCCGCAGCCGGTCCGCGTCGAGGCGGGCACCCGCTCCTAGCCCGGAAGCACTTGTCGAGCACGGCGGATCCCCGCCGCGCTCGCTGCGTGCGGGCCGGAGACGCAGCTGAGCAGCCACTCCCGCTTCAGGGAGACCGGAGGCGTCTCTGCGAGCCTGCGCTCGCTATCGCAAAGGACGAAAGCGGAGGCCAAACGACTCGGCGCCACGGCTCCTGCTTCGCGCGAAAAGCGAGCGTCTGGCTGACGGTCCGCAGCAGACGCCCGCAACGGACGAGGAGGAGGAGTCAGCGCGATCTCGCGACTCGCTCTTGCTCTCGCGTGGGGGCGACTGCGCTGTGCCTCATTCCGATTGCGGCGAAGCCACTTCCGGGGCTGGCGAGCTCCAATGGGGTTAAACGTGATGGAAGAAGCCGGAACGCCAGGCGTGGCATTCCTGGGGCTTCGGCTTCTCGGATCACTCCAATCCGGCCAAGCCCGCCGCGGGATCATTCGCCCCGATCGCGCGGCCATTAGCATCAGCTGGCTTGGAGCAACGGATTCGCTTCTGTAGCGCTCCGGATGGAGTCCAGCTTGCCTATGCCAAGCACGGTGAAGGGCCGCCGCTCGTCAAGGCTGCCAACTGGCTGACCCATCTGGAGTTCGACTGGGACAGCCCGATCTGGCGCCATTGGCTCGAAGGGTTGGGGAACGGGCATCGAATGGTCCGCTACGACGAGCGCGGCTGTGGTCTCTCCGACCGCACGTTCGAACGGGAGTCGCTCGCCGCCCACGTGGAGGATCTGGAAGCAGTAGTCGATGCGGCCGAGCTCGACCGCTTCGCGCTGCTGGGGATCTCCCAGGGTGGAGCGCTGGCGGTCTCCTATGCGGTGCGACACCCGGAGCGGGTTAGCCACCTTCTTCTCTGCGGCGCGTATGCACGCGGTCGGATGCGACGGTCCCTAACGGCGCCGCAGCGCGAGCAGGAGGAGCTGCTTCGATCGGTGATGGAGGTTGGCTGGGGCCGCCCGGATGCGACCTTTCGGCGGGTGTTCACGATGATGTTCGTTCCCGAGGCAACCCCAGAGCAGATGGAGTGGTTCGACGAGCTCGAGCGGGTTTCGGCGACCCCGGAAACCGCGATTCGCCTGCGCCGGGCCTGGAGTCAGATCGACATCACCGAGCTGCTCGGTCGAGTCAGCGCTCCGACGCTGGTTGCCCACGCGCGAGACGAGCTCGTCGTGCCGTTTGCCGAAGGCCGACGACTCGCCACCGGGATCCACAACGCCCGCTTCCTGCCCCTTGAGGGACGCAACCACATCCTGCTCGCAGACGAGCCGGCCTGGCCCGCGTTTCTCGCAGAGGCACGGAGCTTCCTCGGCACCGGCATCGAGCCGGCGGCGCCCACGCTCGACGATCTGAGCCCGCGCGAGGTCGAGGTGCTTGGGCTTGTCGCCGACGGGCTCAGCAACGAGGAGATCGGCGCCCGGCTCTACCTCAGCGTCCGTACCGTCGAGCGCCATCTGTCGAACGTCTACGCGAAGCTCCGGATCTCCGGCAAGGCGGCCCGCGCCGCCGCCGCAGCGCGCTTTGCCACCCTGCGCCGCTAGAGCGCTCTGCGTGCATACCGCCACCCGGATCTGCCCAGATTGGGTGGTGTCGCCGATGTCGGAATCCGCCTCGGAGCCTAGGTTGATCGCGATCCGTTTTTGCCACCTCAGGAGGAACCGATGAGCGGACGCGAAGCCCCAACGACGACGACCTTGCGGCGATGGACGGGCCCGTCGACGGTGCTGTTCGCGAGCATGTTCGCGGCCCAGGCCGGGTTTCTTGTGCTCGCCCCGATCCTTCCCGAGGTGAGCCGTGAGCTCGGCGTCACCACGGCTGCCACGGGCCAGCTTCGCCTTGCATCCGGGTTCGCGGGAGGGGCGACGGCGCTCGCGCTCGCGCCGCTCGCGGCCCGCTTGGACCTGCGCGGCCTGCTGACCGTCGGCCTGACCATGATTGCGGCTGGTTCGCTCGCCAGCGCGCTCGCCCCGACGTTCGCCTTGCTCGTGATCGCCCAGCTCGGCATCGGCTCGGGGCTCGGCATCGTGCTTTCCGCCACCATCGCGGCGGCCGCCGAATGGGCACCGCCCGGTCAACGCACACCGGTGCTTTCGTGGACCTTGCTTGGACAGCCGGCGGCCTGGGTGGTCGGCATGCCGCTGGCGGGGGTTGTCGCCGACGTCAACTGGCGACTGGCATGGCTCACAGTGCCCCTCGTTGCCAGCCTGGTTGCCCTCGCAGCGGTTCGGGGGCGGCCTCGCAGCGCCCCGGCGGTCGCGCTCAAGACCAATTGGCGATGCCTGTCCCGCAACCGCGCCGTGGCCGGGTGGGCGCTCGGCGAGCTTCTCGCCTTCGCCGGATGGAGCGGCACCCTCGTCTACTGCGGGGCGCTGCTCGTCGAATCGTATGGAGCCTCCCCCGCCAGCGTGGGTTTGGTGCTCGCCGGGTCCGCCGTCGCCTACTTCCCGGGCAACTTCCTCGTTCGGGGCGTGGTCGATCGGGCCGCGCGCCCACTGCTCATCGGCCTGGGAGTCGCGCTCGCCGTAGGTGTTGCCATCTTCGGCGTCGCCCGCCCGAGCCTCGCCTTCAGCACGGTGGTCTTCGCCGGCCTCGTCTTCCTCGCCGGCGGCCGAACGCTGGCTGGGAGCGCGGTCGGGCTTCACTCGGCGCCGGAGGACACGCTGGCCGTGACCAGGGCTCGGGCGGCGGCGACCCAGTTCGGCTACGTCCTCGGAGCGGGGGCCGGGGGCGGCGCGTTGGCGGTTGGTGGATATTCGGCGCTGGGAATCGTGCTCGCAGCGCTGTTCGCCGGCGCCGTCCTCCCCCACATTGCAATGGCTTTCTCCGCGCGGTGGTCGAGCGCCGACTCAACCGCGGACGCCCTGGGCCTTGCACGCGCCCGGTGACCCGTCGCAGACGCGCGTTTGGAGCACCCACCGATTGTCAGCCGGCCACATCGGCGCTTCAAGACGCGCGCGCGTTTCAACGGCCAGTACTACGTTGCTCAGGCCAGCTCGGCCGCCAGGACGCCTGCCTCCCCCTGCTTTTCGACGATCCAATAGTGCGGATAGTCCTTGACGGTCACCTCGAGCTCAGCGGCTACGTGCTCTGGTGCCACCGCGAAGCGGTTCGGCTGTGAGTGGACCTCCTGCCACTCATGCTCGGACAGGACCAGAATGAGATCGCAGTCGGGCCGCCAGCACTCGCAGCGAAGGCGGGGGGCTGAAATAGCGCCTACGGCCGCCCATCGCATCTCGCGTTGGTTCCGAAGCCGCCTCGATGCTTCGGTGTAGACGATGTACTCGTCGCGGGAACCCCCTGCTCTAGAGCTGAGAGCTGGATCGCACGGCGCTTCTCGCTTGACCTCGGTCAAAGTCAGACTCCCTTCTTTCGAGAAGGAACGCGGAAAGCGCCGATTCGTCAGGGGATGTTTCTCGAATCGCCGTCTTCAGGTCCCCGATGGGGTGGTCGGCCCGTCCGCGCCCCGTCTGGGTGGGCACGAGCACCATCTCCCTGGGGAGCTACCAAGTCGAGCAACGCGCCGAGCCGGAGGGCTAAGTACCGCCCATTCCGGGTAGTCCGACACCAGGCGGAAATCGGCCAGGGAGGTCCCTAAATGGGCGTGGTGTTACTGATCGTCGGCGTGCCTTGCGTCGGCCTCGTATTGAGGATCGTCTGGGGCTTCTGGTCCCCGAACACCCTCGACAGTGAGTGGGAGCGGGATTAGCCGGCTCGCTCCCCGCTGATGCGACTGGCCTTCGAGAGGGCTAGGAGGCCCGAAGCCCCTGCGAGATACTGCGCGGGCGATGTCGCAGGAGAACGTCGAGGTCTTCCAACGCGCGTTTGACGGGATCAACCGCCAAGATCCCGAAGCGCTGCTGTCGGAGCTCGATCCCGAGGTTGAGTGGCATGGGGCGATTCTGATGGCGATGGGAGGGAAGCAGACGGTGTACCGGGGACACGAGGGCGTTCGCGAGTGGCTCCGAGACCTGTACGAGACCCTCTCTGAGTTTCAAGCCGACTACGCGGAGATCCGGGACCTTGGCGACCGGACGGTCGCAATCGGCCATGTTCGAGGCCGTGGGCGAGTGAGCGGGGCCGAGATCGAATCGCCTCACGCCACGGTGGTCGAGTACAAGAACGGCAAGGGAATTCGGATTCGAACCTACCTCGACCCCAGAGAGGCCCTCGAAGCCGCCGGGCTGCGGGAGTAGGCGATGTCGCAGGAAACGTGGAGGTGGCCCAGCGCGGCTACGAGCTGGTGAGCCGCGGCGATATTGACGCGTGGCTTCAGGATCTTGCGGAAGACGTAGAGCTCCACGAGCTTCCGGACGACATGCTCGTTGTCCATGTTCGGATTGAATTCGTCGGCCGCGGCGGTGAGGTGCCGATCGAGCAGGAGGATTCGGCAAAGACTTCGCTGGACAGCTCACCCCGCATGAATGCATTCGCGGCCTCGAGGCTCTGTCGCACGATCTCCACGTTCTCCTGCGACATGGCCCGCGCGGTATCTCGCTACGGCAGCGGACGGCGATGCTCAGGCCCGAGGCGACTGTCGCGCAGGCGAGACGGGGCGCCGGGAATCCCTTGTTTCAAGCCATACAACGCCTTCAGGCCGGAGGTCTACGAAACCGAAGGTCACAGGTTCGAATCCTGTCGGGCGCGCTAGAAACGCTGCGGTCGCGCGCCCGCACCACTCTCACACAGCTCTAGAGTTGATCATGTGCGCATCAGCATCAGGGACGGTGCAGCCGTCGGCGCCGCGGATTGGCCTTCGGCGGTCGAGGACGCCTGGGGGTCGGATTCGACGAGCAGGGCTTGGTCGCTAGGCGTCCGCCGGTGGGCCGCGCTGGCGCTCGTTCTCGCCGGGGCTCTTTGGCTGGCCGCCGGCGCGACCGATGCCCACGCCGCGAAGCGTCTGCACAAACTGGATCGACAGCTCCACAGGTTGGTCGGACTCGTCGTGGCAGGTCCCCATGGTGCCCTCGAAGAGGGCCCGCCAGGGGCATCGGCGCTGGTGCAACGGCGCGGGAGGATCGACTTCCTGCGAGCAGGCGTGGCCGACGTCGAAAGCGGCCGACCGATCCGACGCAACGATCACCTGCGGACTGCCAGCACCGGAAAGACCTTCAGCGGCGCCGTCGCGCTCCGGCTAGTCGACGACGGAAGCCTCTCGCTCGACAGCACGGTCGGCGGGACCCTGCCGGGCCTGCCCGCCGCGTGGGGGGCCGTCACGCTGCGCCAGCTCCTCCAGCACACGAGCGGGATACCGAACTACACGAAGACCCCCGGCTGGCAGGCGTACGTGGGGATGCACCTGGACCGCGAGGTGTCGGTGACGCCCGAGTTCCTGCTCGGCTTCGTCGCCCAAAGGCCCCTCGAGTTCACCCCGGGATCAAGCTACGAGTACTCGAACTCGGACAACCTCGTTATTGGCCTCATGGCCGAGGCGGCGACCGGCCAGACATACAGCGATCTGCTGCAAGAGCTCGTCTTCTCGCCACTGGGGCTGAAGCAGACCAGCGTCGCGAGAGGCCTTCAGATTCCGTCGCCCTACGTGCACGGCTACGACCTCGCGCCGCCGGCGCCGCCGGAGGACGTCAGCGGGTTGTTCGACCCGTCGCTGGTGGGGGCGGCCCCCGGAGGGATGATCTCCACCCCGGCAGAGCTGAACCGCTTCATCCGAGCGTACGCCAGCGGTCAGTTGATCGACAGGAGCACCATGGTCCAGCAGCGCCGCTTCATTCGAGGTGCCGCCGGCGAGCCGCCCGGGCCGGGGCAGAACTCGGGAGGCCTCGCCCTGTACCGCTATCAGACCAACTGCGGCACGGTGCTCGGCCACACCGGCAACTTCCCGGGCTACACCGTGTTCATCGCCGCGACTCCGAATGGCCGTCGCTCGGTCGTCGTGTACGCCACCGAGCAGCTGGCCGAGGACGCCAAGCCGCGAATCTTCAAGCAGATGCGCCGCACGTTCCGCCTCGGCGCCTGCGCGGCGCTACGGCGCTGAGCCTCCCGCCACGGGGTTTGCGTCGCGCACCGCGCGGGCCTCGCTTCAGCGTTGATCCCGATAAGCCATTCACCCCGCCGGTAGGAAGGTGAAGACGATCTGCGAGTTCATGGGGCACTCGTCGATCAAGGTGACATTCGACATCTACGGGCGCCTAATGCCGGGCGGGGAGGCCGTTGCAGCTTCGATGCTCGAGAGCTACGTCGCTGAGGCCAGGGCTGAGGCTCGCCTACTCCCCCAGCCCGGCGGCTTCGAGGGCTTGGTCGGGGGTACCGAACCATTCAACGCGGATCGCTTTTCGTGGCCGAAGGTGACGAGGACCCAATAGTCGTACTCGACTTCAACGTCGCTCGACTTACCTCGGAGATCTCGTCTCATCCGCGCCGCGACATGGTCGCCGCCGTCGACATTCAGCGGCCTGATCGACCGAACCCGCTGAGGTAGACCTACCCGAGCACCCGCACCGGTTCGGGCATGGTCGGCCCGGTTGGCACCCGGCGCGTCCTGCCGCCTACTCGCTCAGCCTGGCGGCTTTGAGAGCCTGGGCCCGCTCGGTGTACTCGTCGATCCGCACGATCACCCCTTCGCGGATCGTGAAAGTCTGGAAGAGATTGCGCTCGCACTGGTCGCGCCTGCCTTTGCCGTCCATGCAACGGCCGCGACGGTGAAGATCCGATCGTCGCCCACGTCGCGTGCTTCCTGGAGGCTGGGCGCGAAGCGGGAGTGGTTGCGCGAACCGCATGCCCATAGCTTTTCGTCCCGAGGGAACTACGGAGGCGCTGTTTGCTCGCGCACCAGGCGATCGAGCAGGTCGGCGAGCGCTTCGGGGTCTTCGACCATCGGAAAGTGGCCACCGGAAATCTCGATCGGCTCGATGCCCAGCAGCTCACGCGCCATGAAGCGCTCCCAGGTCGGCTCGAAGAACTCATCGTCTGTCGCATAAACGAGCACGGTCGGCACGTCGGGATGACCGGGCAGCGGGTACTCAGCCGGGGGTGCGCCGGGGCGCAGACGCTCGGCAAGCGCTCGGGCGGTCTCGGGGGGCAGACGTCGATACATCGCGTCGATCGCCGCCTCGGTGTCCCAGACCGTGACGCCTGTCGCGTTCCTGGCGGGGAAGGGAAAGCCCCTGCGGAAGGTGTCGGGCGCGCCGGCGGGCGGCGGGAAGGGGCCCAACCGCGGGCAGAGATGAACGAGCAACGAGCCCGCGGTCGCTTCGGCCACGAACGCCGCATAGCCGGAGCTCGCCGAGTGCCCAACGAGGACGACCGGACCGGACACGCCCTCGAGGGCCGCCAGGGCCGGGCGGACCCGCGCCTCGAATCCCGCGTCGGGATCGTCGTATGGCATATCCGGTGCCACCGCTTCGTGACCCCGTGCGCGCAGCGGCCCAATCAAGGGATCCCAACATGACCCGTCGTGCCAGTCGCCGTGGAGCAAACAGAAGGTGGCCACCGGCGATATCTATCAGGGCGTTCGCAGCGAGGGGGACCGCCGCGAGGCGGAGGAGATGGCGAATCGTCACGACCCTGCCGTCTCTCAAGGTCAGCAGGTGTGCGACCCGCGCAGATGTGTTTACGCCGCTGTGCCTTCCCGGCCCGCCAATCCGCGCGACGACGACTACCTGGTTGCCAGCGTCGATCACCTCCTCGGGTTCGGCCTGATACGCCTCGAACACCTCCATCAACTCCCGGAGAAATTCGCTCCGCCAGGCGCCCAGCCCTAGGTAGGTTCGAGGATGGTCGAAGAAGACGTCGGAGGCGTTCCACTCGATGTCGGGATCCAAGACCGCCGCGACCCGGTCGAGGTCGCCGTCGTTGAATGCCGCGTAGGCCCGCCGCACGATCTCCACGTTCTCCTGCGACATCGCCCGGCGCATTATCTCCGGTCGGCGGCTCGCGGAACCGACTGGAACGATCGAAGCCGCCGGACTGACAACAAGCGTCAAACCCGGCGTTCTCGCGAGTCGCGCGCCCTAGTAGTGGTCGAGGTGCTCGGAGTCCGGCCAGATGCCGTCGCCGGGCATCTCGAGTCGATCGGTCAACGGCTGCCGCCACTCGGGCGTCTTGGTGGGCTCGCCCCAGTAGTCGGTGACGCGCACCGCCTGCCCGTCCTCCAACTCGCCGATCGTCACGTTCCGGTACAGCCGTCCGTCACCGTAGTCGCAGGTCCACTCGACCACCACGACATCATCGAGTTGGAGGCGCCTGCCGACCTCCAGCGTGAGTTCGGGGAAGTTTCCCTCGACATCGGCGACGAGCTTGCTGGTGCGCACGATCTCGCCCATCTGCGGCCACTGGCGGACGACGTTCTCGGCCAGGGGCACGCCGAGGATGTAGGCCACCCGCGTTGCGCCGTCCGACTCCTGTTGATTCGTGCTCATTTCGATCGCGTTCCTTTCTCCGACATCGTCCGGCGCAGTATCTCCCTACGTCAGCTGAGGGTGACGCTTTGGCCTCAGAGGCAACTGTCGCGCAGACTGTCGCGCAGGCGCATCCGGAGACCAGAAAGGGCTTGTTCAAGCCATGCCGGGCCTTCCGGCCTGAGGTCCACGAAACCGAAGGTCACAGGTTCGAATCCTGTCGGGCGCGTTGGCTCAACCAAGCCGCTCGTGGCTTGCACAACCCCTTCTGAAAAGGATCGGGCTTGTCAGCGTCTCAGCCGGAGAGCCGCTTGACCCCGCTCAAGACTGTCCGCTTGGGTGCGCCGACTGTCAGGCTCAAGGATTTAGGCACCAACACTCCGGCCGATCCGAGATGATCGTGCAGCAGCTGTAGCCGGTGTCATTGTTGCTCGGATCAGGGCAGCAAGTTCCGCCCGCTCCGGCGCACCCGTCGCAGGGGCCGTTGTGCTGGCTTGGGTTGAAGCCGGGACAGCCAGGCTGGCTGCA
Organism: uncultured Actinomycetes bacterium; assembly: GCA_963823245.1. GTDB lineage: Bacteria > Actinomycetota > Thermoleophilia > Solirubrobacterales > 70-9 > JAWVFM01. Next base: position 116,773 of record CAWGKQ010000007.1, read on the forward strand.
ATTCCACGCGTCCGAGCGGGACTTAATGGCCGCGACGTCGAGGCATTTCATCGTCAGCTTCTCGCTGATCGGCTTCCGCTGCGCGGCGTACGCAAACAGAATGCCCGGCCCGGCGTAACCAACGTAACCGCCGATAAAGCTGGACGCGACTTGGCATGCATTTATCGCGTCGGTGAAGTTCTTTCCATTTGTCCACAGACAACCGGTCTGACAGCCGCTGGCGTCGGCGGCACGAGCCGGCACCGCGCGGACGAGGGGCAAAGTCAGCGCCGTTGCCCCCGCGAGTGCGGCCTTGATGCCGTGGCGCCGGGTGTGGGGCGTGGCGAGCCGGTCGAACCAATGCTCGAAACCGGCGCTCATGATCCGGGACCGAAGTTGAAGCCGGAGTTAGCCTTCAGATAGTCGGTCACGTGCTCCGCCTCCTTCAGACAGGAAACCTGGTGCGCGGTGATCGGTGCGACGACGGCGTTGACATCGTCAGGTGGTTGGCCCGGCGTGCTCCAGACGTCTCCTCGCGCGGACCACGACGCCGCCTGCTGCTTTAGCGCCTCCCGCAAGTGCCGCTTGTCGTCACCGTTGAAGTCGACCTGAGCGAGGTCGTCGCGGATCTGAAGCAGCACGGTCGCGACCGTCCGGCACTGCTTCGCGGCCTCCAGCACCGAGGCCGAGAGTTGGCCATCGGACGTGGAGTACCACGCGGGCCCCCGATTCTGCCCATCGGCATTGTCGAAGTCCAACAGCACGTCGATCGAGCTGATCGCCTCGAAGATTCGCCGCAAGCGCTTCTTCTCGTACAGCACGGCGCGGACTCTCTTGATTTCCTTGTTCGTGGGCTTGGCCATCGCTTTCCTAGGTCACCGGGGTGTCGGCTAGCAGTAGCTCGATCGCGCGCTCCCCAACGGCGACCGAGCTCGCGATCCGGCCATCGGCTCCGATAATCACGGCGCTCGGCACGCGGTGGGCGTGGTAGACCTCGGCGACCTCGTGCTGATTCTGCAGCAGCACGGCGTCGAAAGCATGGCCGTTGAGCCGGCGTCGGTTCTCGGCGACATCGCCACGCGTGACGACCGCCACGGCGAGCTCGTCGCCTCGATCGGCGCGGAGATGAGCGAGCTTGGCGAGCATCGGCTGGCAGGCTGCGCAGCTGGGATCGGAGAAGGCGAGCGCGACCGGCCGGCCGCCGGCAAGGAGCCCCGCGAGGGATCGGTGGCGCCCGTCGAGATCGGGAAGCTCGAAGTTCGGCGCCGCGGACCGCTCGGGCAAGCCGCCCTGCCGGCGAGTCGGCTCGGCCTCACCGACCGCCGCCTCGAGCGCACGCACCCGCTCGATCAGACGCCCGTTCTGGCGGAAGAGCTGGTAGCTCAACCAGCCCTGAAAGGCGAGCGCCGCGGCGATGACGATGGCGCCAGTGAGGAGCGCCGCGTCGGCGCCGGCGAGCGCCGCGCCGATGCGCGCCCCCGGCCCGGCAACGGCGATCACCCCGGCCACCGCCGCGAGCGCCAGGTTTCGCAGCAGCGAACCGCGGCCGATCGGCGCTGAGTGAAGGGTGCCAAAGCAATTGCAGTCAGGCTCCTCACCGCGAGCAAGCGAACGGGCGATCGCGGCTGAGAACACGAGCAGCGTCACGGCCGCCGCCAGCCCGCCCCAGCGTGCGGTCGCGGCTGGGAGCAGCAGCGCCGCGATCGCAAGCTCCACGGCTGGAAGTGCGACTTGTCCGGGCGCGGCAAGGCGGGCCGGGAGTCCGAACTCCGTCAGCGTCTTGCGCGTACCACTCCGGTCGGCGAGCTTGGCCACCGCAGCGCCGGCGAAGATCGCGGCGAGCCCGACCCGGGCGATTAGGAGAGCAACGTCCATGTCTGGTCCCCCGACCGGAGGCGAGCCTACCGGTCAAGCCCTTCGAATGTCAAGACCGTCACTGACTCAACGTCTTAGACGGGACCGTCGCGTGTCGCGTTGCGTGCCCAATCGAAATCCATCGGCAGGCCGCTCTCACGCCCTTCGCCCGGCTGCCAGGTGAGGACGACAAGACGCCCATCGGGGGCCGGAATGATTTCGTCGACACCCGCTACCCACGCTACCCAGACCTCGCGCCACTCAGCGAGGCCGCGCGGGATGCCCTCGATGCCCCGGTAGGTCTGATCGGGTCACTCGCGAAAATGCGACAGGTCGTAGACGGCCTCGGGTCAAAAGAACGACGCGAACAGGGCATCGAGGTCCCCCCGAAGCCACGTGTCCCACGCCCGACGCACGATCTCCACGTTCTCCTGCGACATCGCCCGCGCAGTATCTCGCGTCGGATGACCGATAGTCTCGGGCTCTCGAGCGAAGGGAGAACCCATGACCGAGGATGAAAAGACATGACCGAGGATGAAAAGACCTTCGAAGGGCAGTGCTACTGCGGCGCTGTCAGGATTGCCGTCACGGGCGATCCGGAGGGCGCTGGCTACTGCCATTGCGCCGCCTGTAGGAGCTGGTCCGCCAGCCCCGTCAACGCATTCACGCTCTGGAAGCCCGAGGCGGTCAAGGTGACCCAAGGAGAGGACCAAATCGGCGAGTACCACCAGAACGAGCGGAGCTATCGGCAGTGGTGCAAGGCCTGCGGTGGCCACGTGCTCACGCGGCACCCGCAGTGGAACTTGGTCGACGTCTACGCGGCGACGATCCCCGAATTTCCGTTCGCGCCCGGGGTGCACGTCAATTACGAGTCGACCGTGCTGCCCATGAAGGATGGTCTCCCCAAGCTCAAGGACTTCCCGGGAGAGTTGGGCGGCTCCGGCGAGGCGATCGCCGAGTAGCACCGCGACAGGCGGGGGATTAGTAAGGCTCGACGTCTCCTGCGACGTGACGTAAGAGGCGACTGTCGCGCGCCGGGTCGCTGAGACCGGCGCCGCTCGAGTCCTCGGAGGCGTCCCGGGCTGCGTCGAGCTTGGCGGCGAACGCCGTCGCGCACGCGCCCGCTAATCGACGAATCGCAGCATGCGGTCCAGGTACGTGAGGTGGAATGTCCGCTCGATCGCTTCCGGGCCACGCATGAAGCGAAGGTCTCGCCGCTGCAGTTCCGCACGTGTATTCGCCCGCAGGAGACAGGCGACGCCGGTGCTGTCGATGAAGTCGAGGCCGCTCAGATCGATGATGAGCGGGCAGCCCTCCGCCTCCGGACTGGCGAGGACCTCGGTGAACGTCTCGGCGGCCGCGAGGTCGAGCTCGCCAAAGAGCTGCAGCCAGAAGATGCCGTCAGCATCCATGCGGCCACTCATCAAGAGCTCCCCGGCCTCGGCCTGAACAATCGGTTGTGCCAGTTCCTCCGACTTAACCAAGAGCGCTTCCTCCTTGAACGCAGGACCCACTACCGGGACAACGAGCGTCAAATGCAGATGTCAGGCGCTACCTGGAAGCTTCAGTCGACAAGCCCGGCGGCTTCGAGGGCCTCGGTCTTCGACCTGAAGCCCATCGTGCCACTGACAATGACCCGTCGCGAAATTCCCAGAGGTCGCATATCGAGTGCCACCCCGCTGTCCTTGGCGCGGCCGTGCCACCGAGCGTCGCAGACGACGAAGTCGCCTCGCTCCATGTATTCCCGGATATCGGCGCGAAGGTCGTTGAACGCGGCCGTCCATAGGGCGAGAGCCGCTTCCATCGCCTCCCGGCCCCTCAACACGTCCGCCTGGTCGGGCGCGTTCGCCATATCTCGAAGTTCGGCATCGGGCGAGAACGCCTCATCCCAAACCTCCCCGAATCCGCTCGCACCACTTTCGTTTGAACGCCTCGTTGACTCGGCGCACAATCTCCACGTTCTGCTGCGACATCGCCTGCAGTATCTCGCGCCGAGGCGACCCCGCAACCTGGGTCCGACGCGATGTCGCGCCCGCCGCGTTCCGGTGCGTGCGTCAGAGCCGCTGGTGTGGGAACTCGCTCGCACGGCCCTGAAACGACAGGATCTTCGGGTTCAGCACCCGGCCGTCGCGGATCTCGATCGCGCGGCGCAGGGTCTCGCTTTGGTCCCAGGCGTTGGGACCGGCCATGAGGTCCGTTAGCTGGGGGATGAGGGCCTGACTGAGCCCCCAGGTCGCCGAGTTCCACAGCAGGGATGGGCTGTGGTCGACGCCGTAGTTGAAGCGCCCGCCTCCGACGTCGAACGTCGGCTCGGAGAACGTGGTCGGGCGCGCCCACTCGAAGCCCATCCCCTCGTCGCAGGCGACGTCGACGAACAGCGTTCCCGGCCGGAACCGCTCGAGCTCGGCGCGGTTGACCATGATCATCGGCCGGTCGGTGTCCTGCAGCATGCAGTTGACGATTACGTCGTGCTCGGCGAGGAGCTCGGCGACGGTCTCATGCGGCGCGTCGAGCTCGAGCGGGACGGACGGGTGGTCGGGGTCGCGGCCGAACGTGATCATCTCGACGCTGTGGATCGGATCGGCCACCGCCTCGGCGGGCCGGCGGGTCAGCCCAGTGATGTCACGGACCCCCATGGCCTGGAGCGCGGTGACCGAGCCGCGGCCGGTCGCGCCGAAGCTGATGACGGCCGCTCGTAGCCTGCGCCCGTACTCGCCGGTGATCCCGCGGAGCTGCATCGCGTGAAGAACCGAGCAGTAGCCGGCCAGCTCGTTGTTCTCGTGGAAGACGTGGAGACCGAATGAGCCGTCGGCCCGCCAGTGGTTCATCGCCTCCCACGCGATCACCGTCAGGCGACGGTCGATCGCGAGCTGGGTGAGCTCGGCGTCCTGCACGCAGTGAGCCCATCCGCACAGAACCTGCCCCTCGCGCATGCGGGCGACGTCGTCCGTCGTCGGCTTCGGAAGCACCAGGATGGAGGCCTCGTCGAAGAGACGGTCCCTTGGCATCAGGCCGCCGACGAGGGAGACAAGCTCGGAGTCGGCCACCTGGAATCGCTCGCCGTAGCCCTCCTCCAGGAGGATTCTCGGCCGAAGCCCCGAGCCGATCTCGGCGATCTGGTCGGGGTGAAGGGCCAACCGCTGCTCGTGCTCCTTCCGGGAGCTGGCGATGACACCGAGCGTGATGGCGTCCACAGCCGCTTCCGAACCTTCAGAGCGAGCTCAGCTCGGGGATGACCTGCTCGCCCACGAGCCGAACCTGTTCCCCGAGATCGGGTAGGCCCTCGACCTCGATCCCAGCCCATGCCCTCAGGGTGAACGGGTCCGTGAACGAAACCAGCGCGTGGTTGAGGCCCACCGGGACGTATGTCTCCGCCAGCCACCGCACCCAGTCCTCGGGCGTACCCGCGACCATGATCCGGTCGGCGATCTCATCCGGCGTGGCCTCGAGCGCACGCTGAACGTCGCCGGTGGCGAAGGCCTCGGTGACCGAGGCGACCTGTTGTGGCTCGATCCCGTGCCGTTCCAGCAGCGCCGGCGGCATCGAGGGGATGTAGAACGCCGCGAGGGTGCGGCCCGCGCGACGCGCAACCTCTCCGTCCGGAGCGATCGCGCCGAGCAGGGAGTCGCCGAGGTCGAGGCCGTCGAGGCTTCGGCCGGCGCGCCCGACCCCGATGCGGAAGTTTTCGACCGCGTAGCCGAGGGCCTCGGGCGAGTAAGCGCAGGCGGTGTGAAGGCCGTCCGCGATCTCGCCGGCCAGCTGCATCGACTTCGGACCACCCATGGCGCCGATCTTGAGGGGCAGGTGTTCCTGCACGGGGCGGGCGGCCGTGGTGACCCCGCTGTAGCTGTAGAAGTCGCCCTCGAAGTCGATCGCGCCCTCGTCGAGGACAGTTCGCATCACATGGTGCGCCTCCCGCAGGCGGGCGATCGGACGGGTCCCACGCCACTCGACGCCGTACTGCTCGAGCATCGCGATGTTGCCGATGCCGAAGACCACCTCGGCACGTCCGCCGCTCAACTCGTCGAGGGTGGCGGCAAGTTGAGCGATGTAGGTCGGCTCCCGCATGTAGATCGGCGCAACGCACGGGCCGAGCCTGATCCGCTCGGTGCGCTGCGCGGCGGCGGCGAACAGGAGCCACGCGTCCTTGTGGTAGATCTCGTCGGCGCTGTAGCAGCCGTGGTAGCCCAACCCGTCCGCCAGCGCCACCGCGCCCAGAAGCTCCGCTGCCGGCTGCTCGGGAAGCATCTGGAAGCTGAGGAGCATCCGCGCGAGCCTAGCCGGAGACGACCTCGAGGCGAGCGATCGTCGTCATCGTCACCCAGTAGAGGTCGCGGCCGAAGCCGGGGGCTGGAAATACGACCGATTGCACCGGGCTCGGCACCCGCGCGCGTCCGCGCTCGGCGCCGGTTTCGATGTTCAAGACGACGACCTCGTCGCCGCTTGCGCGCGCGGCCAGGGCTCTTAGCCGCGGCCTGTGCATTCCACGCGCCGTCCAGCGCATGAGGCCGCGTCCCATGCTCGTCCGAGCGAGTGCCGGGCCTTGGAAATCGTGCAGCACGAGCTCGCCGGTCGGGTAGCGGATCATGTGAGCGGCGTGGTCGAGCTCGCGCCTCCACAGCGGCCGGAGCGCGCCGTCGAACGCGAAGGCCTGGACGACCCCGTTGGCCGAGTCGTAGGCGATCGCGATCCGACGTTCGGGGTCGTAGAGGGGCGGGTCGGTGACGGCTCCTCGCGGGAGCCCGCACACCTCGACGCGCTCTCGATCCGACGCGTCCGTGAGCGACCAGCGGTGCAGGTGGACGGGCCCGGGCGATAGGGCGGCACCCCTCATCGTCGTGACGAAGTCATGGGCGCCGTTGTCGAGGAACCAGAGGTTGCCGCCGCCGATCACCGGGTCCCAGCCGTAGCTCGCGCCAGGCACCAGATAGGTGCCGCCCCATTCCGCGTCTCGTTCGAGTCTTGTCCCATCCCATCTCAGCCGCTGCACCGTCCGGGCGCCGACGACGAAGATCTCGTCGGAGTCCGCCGAGAGGCGTGCGATTGCCGGCTCGCCGAGATCGAATGGCTCGGCTCGCGGCTCGAGGGAGTCCGGATCGAGAAGCTCGATCCGCGCGGGCGCTCGCAGCTCGCGGTCGAAGTCCTTCGTCGCGACCGTGCCGTCCGTGAGGACGACGAAGGAGTTGTAGGGGCGCGGGGCGGGAAGCCTCGTCGTGGCGAGGAGCTCGAGCGTCGGCGATAGCCGGTGGCAATGGCTGCCGGTGACGACGATGAGCGATCCGTTCCCGTGCGCGGCAAGCCCGCCGGGCCAGAATGGCCCGCTGGCGAGGGGATCCGAGCGCTGAACGACCGCCAGCGTTTCGGGGTCGAGCCGCTCCACCCAGGCGACGACGGGGTCCTCGAGCGGCCGTCGCCCGAGCGTGTGCCTCAGCGCGTAGACCTCGCCCGGGTCGCGCAGGATCACCATCGTCGTGCCGAGCGCGTCGCGGATCGCGCTGAGCCTCAGGCGCTCGCCGTCGCCTATGGCCAGTCCCGCGAGCCCATGCGGCTGCGCCAGGCGGCGCGGCCCACCGTCCTCGGCCGGCCAGGTGCCGGGCCACAGGGCGGGGTGCGAGGACTCCATCGCTCCATCATCACGGCTGGACGGCGGCGGAGAGCGTGTAACGCTGGACGATCAAGCAGCACTTCGATCCAGTCCCGCCGCTGGATGCGGCGCAACCCAATGAGGAGGAGAGAGTGAACGACCGCGACGTCCTGACCGAGAAGCAGATCGAGCTCTGCGAGAACCCGCCGGCCGACTACTCGGATCTGCGCGCGTTCTTCATCAACTGCACGTTGAAGAGGAGCCCCGAGGTGTCGAACACCCAGGGCCTGATGGACATCTCGATGGAGATCATGCGCCGAAACGGCATCGAGGTCGAATGCATCCGCGCGGTGGACCACGACATCGCCACCGGCGTCTGGCCGGACATGAAAGAGCACGGCTGGGAGCGCGATGAATGGCCGGAGATCTTCGAGAAGGTGATGGCGGCGGACATCCTCGTCCTCGGCATGTCGATCTGGCTCGGTGAGAAGTCCTCGATCGCGACGCAGATCGTCGAGCGGCTCTACGGCAACTCGCACCTACTGAACGACGCCGGCCAGTACGCCTACTACGGGCGGGTCGGCGGCTGCCTCGTCACCGGCAACGAGGACGGGGTGAAGCACTGCGCGATGAACGTCCTCTACTCGCTGCAGCACCTCGGATACGTCATCCCGCCACAGGCGGATTCAGGCTGGATCGGCGAGGCGGGTCCCGGCCCGTCCTACCTCGATGAGGGCTCGGGCGGCCCCGAGAACGATTTCACGAACCGCAATACCACCTTCGCGGCCTGGAACATGATGCACCTGGCACGGATCCTGAAGGACGCCGGAGGCATCCCCGCGCACGGCAACCAGCGCACCGAATGGGACGCCGGCTGCCGGTTCGACTTTCCGAACCCCGAGCACCGCTAGCCGGTCCTTCGGCCCTGGGGTTGCGACGCCGAAGTGCGGGTACAACCGTCCCTGCGATGACCGGCGGAAAGCTCGCAAGGAGGCGGCGGCTGCCTTGGGCGTTCGGATCTGCGGCGCTGGCGCTTGCGCTCGGGAACGCCGTGCCGGCGAACGCCGCGGCCGACTTCAAGGCCCATGGGAGCGCCGAGCAGGTCTACGTGACGGGGCTGGCGGCGGAGGCCCGGATGGCGCTGCTCGACCGCAGCGGCAAGGCCGTCGCCCGCAAGCGCGCCGATACGCAGGGCGGCCTGCTCTTCCGCAACGTGAAGCCCGGCAAGGGGTATCGCGTTCAACTCGTGGGCGGCGGCGAGAAGTCCGGTCCTCTGACCGTGTTCTCGAATCGTCCGGCGCCGCCGAGCACGAAGGTCTACGACCAGTCGATCCCCTCGAGCGGCTACAGCTATCTGAAGGCCCGAGACGGGACCAAGCTTGCGATCTACGTCCACCCGCCGCAGGACGTGACGAGCGTCGTAGCGGGCTTCAAGCCGCCGGTCTACCCGAACGGCGAGACGCCGACGCTGATCGAGTACTCCGGCTACGGGTACGCCGATCCGGCCGGCCCGCAGAGCGGCATCGCGATCCTCGCCAACCTCCTCGGGTTCACGGTGGTCGACGTGAACATGCGGGGAACCGGCTGCTCGGGCGGCGCCTACGACTTCTTCGAGCCGCTTCAGAGCCTCGACGGCTACGACGTGATCGAGACGATCGCGCGGCAGCCCTGGGTGCTCCACCACAAGGTGGGGATGATGGGCATCTCCTACGGTGGCATCAGCCAGCTGTTCACGGCGCAGACCAACCCGCCGAGCCTCGCCGGGATCGCCCCGCTGTCGGTCCTCGACCAGACTCAGACGACGCTGTACCCCGGGGGCATTCTCAACACCGGGTTTGCGCTCCAGTTTGCCAAGGAGCGGGTCCGCGACGCGCTCCCGGCATCCCCGGACGGCGGCCAGGCCTGGGCCTATCAGCGCATCCAGCAGGGCGATGAGACCTGCAAGGCCAACCAGGACCTTCACGGCGAGGCGGCCAACCTGCTGGCCAAGATCCAGGCCAACCAGCACTACAAGCCGAGGGTCGCCGACCCGCTCGCGCCGCTGACCTTCGCGCACAAGATCAAGGCGCCCGTCTACATGGCCTGCCAGTGGACCGACGAGCAGACCGGCGGGCACTGCCCGGACCTCGCCGACCAGTTCACCGGCACGCGCCGCAAGTGGTTCACGTTCACGAACGGCACCCACGTCGACTCGCTTGACCCGGAGACGTTCAACCGTATGTACGACTTCTTGGAGCTCTACGTCGCGCGGGAACCGCCAATCGTCTACTCGCCTGTGCTCCAGGCGGCGGCGCCGATCATCTACCAGGAGGCGATGGGGGTCTCGGGCGTGTTGATGCCGCAGGACCCGATCCAGCATCAGCCGACCTACTCCGGCGCCCGAGCGGCGTTCGAGAAGCTGCCACCGGTCCGCGTCCTGTTCGACAACGGCGCGGGAGGCTCCGCGCCGGGCCAGCCGCTGCCCGGATTCGAGCGCTCGTTCTCGAAGTGGCCGATTCCGGGGACGAAGTCCGAGTCGTGGTACCTCGCTGCGAACGGCGGGTTGAGCGCCAAGGCTCCCAAGAAGCCGCTGGCCGACTCGTTCAAGTGGAACGCGCACGCGACCGCGCCGACCGACTTCACCGGCGACACGGGGTCGGGCTCGGGGGGGCTCTGGACCGCGACGCCGCAATACCACTGGGAGCAGAACCCCAAGGGCACCGCCGTGTCCTATCTGACGAAGCCGCTGAAGAAGGACACGACCGTGATCGGCGCGGGCGCCGTGCGGGTGTGGGTCAAGTCCTCCGCTCCGAGCGTCGATCTCCAGGCAACCGTCAGCGAGGTGCGCCCAGACGGCCAGGAGACGTTCGTGCAGAACGGGTGGGTGCGCGGTGACGAGCGCAAGCTCGACCCGAAGAAGTCGACGCCGCTCGCGCCGGTCCTGAGCCTGCGGCGCTCCGACGTATCGCCGCTTCCGAGCAACCGCTTCGTCCCGGTGACGACTCCCCTCTACTACGAGGGCCACGTCTACCGTAAGGGCTCCAAGATCCGGATCGTCATCTCGGCGCCGAACGGCACCCAGCCGATCTGGGCATTCGCGAGGGCGGAGCCGAAGGGGCACGCGACGGTCTCGATCGCCTCGTCGAAGCGGATGCCGTCGAAGCTGACTCTGCCAATCATCCCCGGGGTGAGCGCGCCGACCGGGCTGCCGCCCTGCCCAGGCCTCCGGGGTGAGCCGTGTCGCTCCTACAAGCCGCTTCCCAACCGGGGGTAGGCTCCCGACATGGCTGAGGTAGCGCTTGTCACCGGCGCGTCGTCGGGAATCGGCGCCGAGTTCGCGCGCCAGCTCTCGGAGAAGGACTACGAGGTCGTCTTGGTAGCGCGCCGAAAGGGGCGTCTCGAGGCGCTCGCCGGCGACCTTCGCGGCCCCGCGCGCGTCATCGCGTGCGATCTCGCGCACGATGCCGCAAGCCTTGCCCCGCAGGTCGCCGAGCTCGGCATCGAGGTCGACGTTCTCGTCAACAACGCCGGCTTCGGCACGCACGGGCGGTTCACCGACACCGACGCGCCTCGCGAGGCCGAGGAGGTGCGCCTCAACTGCGAGGCGCTTGTCACGCTCACCCACGCCTTCCTCCCGGGGATGGTCGAGCGGCGCAGGGGCGGCGTGATCACGGTCGCCTCGACGGCGGGCATGCAACCGCTCCCCTACGAGGCCGTCTACAGCGCAACGAAGGCGTTCGCGCGCGCATTCAGCGACGCGATCGCGGCCGAGGTCCGGGGCACGGGCGTGACGGTGCTCAGCGTGAACCCTGGGCCGGTGCCGACCGAGTGGCAGGAGGCCGCCGGCTACGAGCCCGGCTACCTGCCGCCCGTCCCGGGCAAGATCGGCCCCGTGCAGGTGGCGCGCGAGTCGCTCCAGGCCTTCGAGCGCGGGAAGCGCTCGATCATTCCCGGCGCCGTCATCCGCTGGTACATGCGGGCCGGTAGCCCGGCGCCGACGGCCGTGAAGCTGCGGGTGGCCGAGCGGATGTACCGGCCGAAGGACTGAGGTTCAGAACGCGAAACGGGCCGGGCGACGCCTGTGCGCCACCCGGCCCGCGTTGGGTGCTGATGTGAGCTCGAGCTAGGCCTGGATCGTCTTCGAGACGAGCGGCAGGCACCCGCCCTTGGCGTTGACCGTGGCGTAGAACTTGCCGCGGACCTGGCCGGAGTTGCCGGTGTCCCAGCTTCCGTCGGTCTCGGTCGTATCGGAGTAGAGGACCTTGCCGCTCGCCTTGTGGACGGTGACTGTGCGGTTGGACAGGCAGCTGGCCTTGCTCGACTTGATCTTCCCCTCGAAGCCGTCGCCCGTGTAGTGGATCGTCAGCTTGTCGTGGGAGGGGCTCGCCGAGGCAACGCTCGTCGTGGCCGCGCCGGCGACCGCGAGGGCCGCGACGAGGGCGGTGAGGGCTCGGCGGGTCTTGGTGATGGTCATTGTCTTCTCCTTGGTAGGTGGTTTCGAACTGCACGGGCATCCTCGCCCGGCAAGGCCGCCCCTACCAGGGGCCCTAGGTGTGGACCTCGCCACACCCTGCGGAGGGGATCAGGCCAGGGCGCGCTCGGGCTCGGAGTCCAGGCCGGGGCCGCGATCGCCGCCGCTCCGTCGCGGCACCGCGAATGCGAAGGCCAGAGCGCCCACGAGCGCGATCGCGCAGACCCCGAACGAGAGCGCGAAGCCCGAGGACGTGGGGATGTCGCCGCGGCCGAGGTTGGCGGCGAGGAGCGTCGCGGTGAGCTGGCCGCCGAAGGCCCCGCCGAGCGTACGCGTCACCGCGTTCATTCCGGTCGCCACGCCCGTCTGCTCCTGGCGCACGTTCTGAACGATCAGGTTCGCCATCGCCGAGAATGAGAGGCCGATTCCGATGCCGAGAAGGCCCATCGAGACGTAGATCTCCCATTCCTGGCTCACGTCGGCCACGAGCAGGCCGTAGGCCGCGAGCGAGAACAGGGCCCCGCCGATCAGCGAGCCGCGCGAGCCGATGCGCCGCTCCAGGATCCCGGCCATCTGCCCGACCACCACGATCGCGATCGTCGCGGGTACCAGGAAGAGGCCGGACTCGATCGCCGAGGCGTTGAAGCCGGTGCGTAACGGCTCCTGGACGAACTCCGGAATGAGCACGAACGAGGAATACATCCCGACCCCGATCAGAAATGCCACGGTGTTCGTGGTCCAGACGCCCGGGATGGCCATCATCCGCATGTCGACCAGCGGCTCGCGGGAGCGCAGCTCCTCGCGCACCCACAGCACGATGACCGCAATGCCGACGGCGAGGAGCCCGAGCGTCTTCGGCGAGCCCCAGCCCCACGTGCTCGTCTCGGTGATCGCGAGCAGCACCCCGGAGATGCCGGCCGTCATCAGCGCGGCGGCGCGGTAGTTGATCTCCGCCGGCGTCTTCACCGGCGACTCGGGGATGTAGCGCGCGGTGAGGTAGGCGGTGAGGAGGATGATCCCGAGCGGGAACCAGAAGAGCCAGTGGTAGGAGAGCTGCTCGGTCACGACCCCCGCCAGGACCACCCCCGCGCCGCCGCCGATTCCGAGCAGGGAGGAGACGAGGCCGATGGCTCCGGGCACCCGCTCGTTGGGGAACTCGTCGCGGATGATCGAGAACGCGAGCGGGAAGATCCCGCCCCCGACGCCCTGGACGACGCGGCCCACGAGCATCAGCCAGAGCGAGGACGCGACGGCGGAGATCAGCGTCCCGGCCGCCAGCGTGACAAGCACGATCATCAGGAGGCGCTCCTTGCCGTACATGTCGCCGAGCCGGCCGATGATCGGGGTGGCGACGGACGCGCTCAAAAGGAAGGCGGTGAGGATCCAGCCGATCGAGCTCTCGGAGGTGTGCAGCGCGTCCTGCATCTCGGGCAGCGCAGGCACGACGAGCGACTGAAGGAGCGCGTAGGAGATGCCGCCCGCCGAGAGGACGGCGAGCATGACCCGCGGGCTTGTCCTCCTCGGACGCGCGATCAAATCAAAGGTAGCGGCGCCTGGGCGAATAACCTGCGGCGCGGAGGAGATGTCATGAAGATGCGCGCCGCGGTGCTCGAGGAGTTTGGGCAGCCGCTCGTGGTCCAAGAGCTCGAGCTCACCGACCCCGGGCCGGGTGAGGTCCTGGTCCGGCTGGTCGCCTGCGGCGTCTGCCACACCGACCTGTACACGGCGTCGGGGGTCGACCCGTCGGGGTACGCGCCCACCGTCCTCGGCCACGAGGGCGCCGGCGTCGTCGAGAAGGTCGGGCCGGACGTGACGCTCCTCGACGAGGGCGACCACGTCGTGACCCTCTTCTCGCCTCAGTGCGGGGAATGCGTGCACTGCCTGGATCCCCGCACGAACCTCTGCCTGGCGATCCGCGAGCAGCAGAACAAGGGCTACCTGCCGGACGGGACGACGAGGCTACGCCGCGACGACGAGGAGATCCGCCACTTCATGGGCACCTCGACGTTCGCCGAGTACACGGTGATGCCGGAGATCGCCCTGGCGAAGGTCGATCCCGAGGCGCCGCTCGACCGCGCCTGCCTGTTCGCCTGCGGTCTTTCGACCGGACTGGGGGCAGCGATGCTGACGGCCAAGGTCGAGTCGGGCTCGACCTGCGTGGTCTTCGGCGCCGGCATGGTCGGCCTCGGCGCCGTCGCGGGCTGCCGGCTCCAGGGCGCCGAACGGATCATCTCCGTGGACCTCGCCGACGAGCGGCTCGAGCTCGCCCGGGGCCAGGGCGCGACCGAGACAATGATCGGCGGCGACGACGTGGTCGACCGCATCGTCGAGGAGACCGGTGGCTTCGGCGCCGACTACACCTTCGAGGCGACCGGGAACGTCGCGGTCATGCGCCAGGCGGTCGAGGCCGCGCGGATGGGGTGGGGGCTCTGCACCGTCGCGGGCGTCGCCGGGAAGGGGGAGACGCTCGACATCGTCCCGCGCCTCCTGATCACGGGCCGCCGGGTCGCCGGCTCCTCGTTCGGTGGCGTCAAGGGGCGCGAGGGGGTACCGAAGCTCGTCGACCGCTACACGGCCGGCGAGATCGACGTCGACCCCTTCATCTCGCACCGGATCACGCTCGACGAGGTGAACCGCGGCTTCGAGCTTATGGAGGCGCAGGACGGGATCCGCAGCGTGATCGAGTTCGGCTCCTGAGCCGAGCGGCGGCTCAGGCGCCGATGCGGTCGAGCATCGTGCGAACCGACGCCTTCAGGACCCGTGCTCCCGTCTCCCGATGGGAGCTCGGCAGCATCAGCACGCCCATCCGACGGTTGTTCGACGCCGCGACGACGTCCATGAACGCCGCCCGTCGGACGGTCCCGTGGCGCCGGCGCCGCACGACCATCTGAAAGCCGCGCACGCCACCCCCGCCGGCGTGGATCCGCCGGGAGTTGGCGGCCGTATGGAAGCGGCTCGATGTCAGCAGTCGGTCGAGGCAATGGATGCTGTGGCGCGAGAGCGCGTCGGCGGCGGTCTGGTGCGCGGCGTGCCTGCCGGCATAGCTGCCGACGACGGCTCCCACCCCGCGGCCTCCGCCGGGGTTCACGAGGAGGTTCGAAGAAACCTTGCGGGTCCGCCGGTCCCCGCTGTTCCGACACGACGCCGGCACCCGGCCGGTCTTCATCAACCGCCCAATCAGACCGATGTGGCTCAGCTTCTTGACGTCGCGCCAGCCGTCGACCGGCAGCTGACCCGGTTTGATCGCCTTGCCGGCGCGCCTTGGCTGGCCGGCTCGGGGCAGAGGACCGCTGCTGCCGCGCGATTGGGGGACGAAGACGTTGGCGACGATGTTGTTCGCGTTCGCGAGGATGTCGACTCTCGAGTCGCCGCTGCAGTTGAAGCTGTTGCGGCCCACGGTTGGCGCGCTGTAGGTACAGGCGGGGTTGGGACCCGGGGCCGTGAGCGTGAGCACCACGTGGCACCCAAATGCCGGCGCCGGCCAGCCCGTGACCCGAAACGATATGCCGCTGGACGTGGGTATGCCGAGAGCGGCGTAGGTCGCGTAAAGGAGGAGAGAGGCGGGCTCCTCCGGGAGCGAGGTGAAGAACGTCGGCCGGACCGCGCTCTGGGCGCCCGATTGGTTGAAGACGTTGGCGACGCACACGTTCTGCCACGCCCACGCGTCCGCCTTGGCCGGCCGCACCGCCGCCGAGCCGATGAGGGTGGTCGCGGCCATCGCCACGACGATGAGTCCGATCGCAAGCCCCGCGCTTGCCCTGCTCGCCCACTCCCTGCCCAGTCATCAGTCGCCCCTCCTTGAGCCCGATAGCGCGCAGAGCGTAACCCACGCGCCTGTTAGCGTCGGCGAGGTGCCGGTGAGCCGCATCAGCCAGGCGTACCCCGACCGGGTCGAGGTCAGGGGCCGAGACTTGACCGGCGAGCTCATGGGGAACCTTTCCTTCACCGAGTACTTCCTCCTGCTCCTCACCGGCGAGGAGCCGACCGAGGACCAGCGCTTCTTCTGCGACCTGCTGCTGGTGGCGATCGCCGAGCACGGGATGATGCCCACCAACGTCGCCGCCCGGATGACGCTGGCCGCCGACCCGGACTCGCTCCAGGGAGCGGTCGCCGCGGGAATCCTCGGCTGCGGGCCCGTGATTCTCGGCACGGCCGACGAGTGCGCGCGCCTGCTCGTCGCCGCTCAGGCAGAGGTCGAGGCGGGCGAGACGCCCGGCGCGGTCGCGGCGCGCCTGGCCGGGGAGGTCCACGACGCGGGCGAGCGGTTGCCGGGGTTCGGGCATCCGGTCCACAATCCCCTTGACCCGCGGGCGGAGCGCATCCTCGAGCTGGCCGACGAGCGCGGGGTGAGCGGGCCGCATGTCGCATTGGCACGCGCTTTCACCCGCGCCGCGGCCGAGGCGTGGGGCAAGCCTTTGACGCTGAACGTGTCGATGCCGATCGCGGCGGCGCTGCTCGACATCGGCCTGCCGGCATCGAGCGTCAAGGCGATCCCGATCCTCGCTCGCACCGCCGGCCTCCTCGCCCACCTCGCCGAGGAGCGTGAGGAGCCCATCGGCTTCCAGATGGCGGCGAGCGCCGAGGAGTCGGTCTCCTACGCGCCCGAGGCCGAAGACGGGCGCTGATGCTCGAGCCTGAGGTCGAGGCACGGCCCTGGGCGGAGCAGGCCAAGGCCGACGACGCGCACTATCGAGCCCAGCTCGCCTACCTGTTCGAGCGCTCGGCGTTCTACCGGAAGAAGCTCGACGCGGCGGGCTTCGACTCGGCGGCTGAGGCGGGCGGGCTGGCCGACATCGGCGGCCTGCCGCTGACCGAGAAGGACGAGCTGCGTGCGACCCGCACCGCCGAGAACCCGATCGGCTCGCACCTGTGCGCGACGCGGCCGGAGATCGCCCGCATCTACTCGACGAGCGGCACCACCGGCGCGCCCAGCTACATCCCGCTCACCGTCGGCGACCTCGACAACTGGGTCACCGGCTCGGCGCGGAGCTATGCCGCCTCGGGCGTGGCCGCAGGGCAGCGCATCGTCTCCACCTATAACGCCGGGCCCTTCGCCGCCGGCGCGGCGCTGGCGTCGTTCGACCGGATCGGGCTCGCCCACATCCCGGTCGGTACCGGCAACACGGAGCGCCTCGTCCGCGCGATCGACGAGCTGCGACCGGAGGCCGCCGTGCTGACCCCGTCGTACGCGGCGCGCGTGACCGAGTGGTCGGCCGAGCGCGGATTCGACCTCGCGGGCTCGAGCGTCGAGCGGGTCCTGGTGGCGGGGGAGCCGGGGGGCGGCGAGCCCTCGTTTCGCTCGCGGCTCGAGGAGGGATGGGGTGCGAGGGTCACCGAGGCGATGGGCATCGGCGACATCGGCGTCTCGCTGTGGGGCGAGTGTGAGGAGCGCGACGGCATGCATCTCGGCGCTCGTGGGTTCGTCCACCCCGAGCTGATCGACCCCGAGACCGGCGGCGCGGTGGAGCTCGACGACGGCGCGAGCGGCGAGCTCGTCCTCACGCACCTGCGCCACCGGGCAGCGCCGCTCCTGCGGTTCCGCACCCGCGACCACGTCGACGTTCGCGTGGGCGCGTGCGCCTGCGGACGGACGGGCCCGCGCATCCGCTGCGTCGGCCGCACCGACGACATGCTGATCGTGCGCGGGGTCAACGTCTTTCCGTCGGCCGTGCGCGAGGTGGTGGCCGAGTTCGCGCCGGCGGTCAGCGGCCAGATCCGGATCCGGCCGCGGAGCGACGGTCCCAAGCAGGACCCGCCGCTTCCGGTCACGGTCGAGCTCGCGGATGGAGTCGTCGCCGAGTCGAGCCTCGCCGACGCGATCGGCGGCCGTCTTCGCGAGGTGCTCGTCTTCCAGGCCGGGATCGAGCTGGTGCCGTGGCGGAGCCTCGCCCGAAGCGATTACAAGTCGGCGCTCGTCGAGCGGTAGTGTGCGGCGTGGGCCGTGAGGAAGCTTCAGAGCCAGGGCGTTCACCACATCACCCTCGTCGGCGCCGATCGCCGGACGTCGATCGACTTCTGGGAGGGGGTGCTCGGGATGCCCTTCGTCTTCGAGCAGCCGAACCTCGACAACGCGTCGGAGAGCCACCTCTATTTCGATCCGGGCGACGGGCGGCTGATCACGGTCTTCACCAACGAGGATCGAAAGGGCGATCCGGAGCGCACGCCGACCGATCCCGGGTGCGTGCACCACATCGCCTTCGCGGTCTCGAAGGCCACCTTCGACCAGGTGGCGGAGCGCCTGGAGGAGCGTGGGATCAAGCACAGCGGGGCCAAGGACCGCGGCTTCATGGACTCGATCTACTTCGAGGATCCCCTCGGCCTCCTGATCGAGCTCGCGGCATACCGCTTCGTCCCGCCGGCCGGGCACACGCACGCAGACGTGCTGCTCGAGGCCCACAGGATCAGGACCGAGCGCGGCGACTACAACATCGCCCAGATCCATCTCGCGGACGCGATCGAGGCGTTGGTCGCGCGATCCCAGCAGTCGCTCTCGGACGACCGATCGCCCAAGGACCCATACGGAGGAGAACATGGCTGACAACACGCTGAACGTCCTGCTGCCGAGCGTCAACAACCTTTCCGCACGCGTCTTCGTGCGAGCGGCGGGCCTCGACTTCGAGGAGGTCGACATGTGGGGGAAGAAGGGGACCCCCGACTTCCTCGCCAAGGACCCGGCCGACCTCACTCCGCTCTTGGAGGAGGAGGGGCTCCCTCGGGGCTCCCTCTGGGAGAGCTGCGCGATCATGCAGTACCTCTGCAACAAGCACGGGCTCGACCACCTCTACCCGACCGATCCTGGCCGGCGGGCGATGGTGGACAGCGCGATGTTCTACCTCGTCGGCACGCTCTACCCGCTCGTCGGCCGCGCCACCTATCCGACCCTCGGCTTTCCCCAGTACCCGGGCGAGGTCGGGTCGTCGGAGGCCGGCGACGAGCTGAAGGCGCAGGCGGTGGAGGACGCGACGGAGGCGCTCGCAGTGCCCCTCGAGGCCTACCGGTCGTTCTTCCTTGACGGCGAGAGGTTCATCGGCGGCGAGGAGCCGTCGATCGCCGACATTCGCCTCGCGGTCACGCTCGAGTTCCTGCGAGCTGTCGACTACGAGTTCCCGGCGTGGGCCGAGGAGTTCCTGACGGCCGTCGAGGGGTCGCTGGGAGATGCCTATTCGGAGCCGGTCGCCGACGTGCGGGGCTTCGTTGCCTCCGCGAAGGCGCCCGCCGCCTAGGAGCGTGCCCTGGCGCCGCCGGTCCGGCGCCTCCAGTGTGAGCGGTTGCTAACCTGCCGCTCAAGTTCGTAAATCGCCGAGTCCCCGCCGCCTGAGGCGGGGAACGGGGGAACCAAAGATTTGGGGCTAACCCGCCCGCTGGGTGGGGGCGCAGTCTCCTTTAGCGCCAGCCCGTCAGCTAACCCCGTAGGCCGACGAAGGAGACCACTTGACGTTCCCGAACTCGACCACGATGCCACGCAGGCGCGCGAAGCTCGCGGGCTGCGCCGGGCTCGCCTGCCTGGCGGCCGCAGCGATCGCGACGACGCCCGCCACCGCCAACAGCGGCGGCACCGGGACGCCGCCACCACCCCCGCCGACTGTGGCGGGCCACAAGGCGAAGCTCGTGAACGGCCTCGCCGTCGCGCCCGCGTCGGCTCCCAAGGCCGTCAAGGGCGCCATCGCGGCGGCCAACAAGATCGCCAAGGGCCACGGTTACTGCCTCGGCGGCGGCTACGCCCAATGGCACTCCTCGTGCTACGACTGCTCCAGCGCGGTCAGCTTCGCCCTCCATGGGGGCGGACTGATCAAGCAGGCGATGCCCCCGTCGTCCCTGGCACGCTGGGGCCGCGCGAGCAAGGGGACGTGGATCTCGGTCTACGCCAACTCCGGCCATGCATGGATGACGATCGCCGGCCTTCGCTTCGACACCGCCGATACCAAGGGTGAGGGCCCCGGCTGGGCGAAGGGCCTGGGCTGGGAAGCCACGCAGAGCTACGCCGTCAGGCACAAGTCCGGCTTCTAGCCAGCCGCGCGGGCTACTCGTCCCGCGGCGTGATGCGAAACACCGAGACCACCTCGGCCTGCTTGCCCTCGGGATGGGCCACATAAGCGCTCGGGCCGCCGCCGAACCAGCCGGTGCCCTCGTTGTCGCCGACAAAGATGCCGGGGTGATGCCGGCCGTCGCCGTCCTCCACCCAGACCAGCTGACCCTCCTTGAACCCGTGCTCGATCTCGTCGTTCACGCGTCGAAGGCTACCCGCAGACCATCTAGATCCGGGGCAGGCCGATGAGCCAGCTGCGGATGGCGCCGCCGGCGGTCATCGACCCGGGCGGCCAGCTGCCGATCTCGAAGCCGCCGGGCGTGGTGGAGTTGCCCCAGGTGCCGTAGTGCGCCATCGCGATCTGCTGCCCCGCCTGGACTTGGGCCCCGTCGGCGACCACCGGCACGGAGTGGCCGTAGTAGAAGTCGCCGAACGACGTCGAGAGCATGGGGTAGGAGGTGCCGAAGCCGTATGGGTCGTGCTCGATCGAGACCGTCCCGGAGCCCATCGCCAGGAGGGGTGCGCCCGGCCGCGTCCCGCCGTCGACGCCCTGATCGGTTCGGCCCCAGGTGAGCGGCTCGGACGCCGGGAAGGGGGAGACCGCCTGGCCGCTCGGGGGCGGGCCGGCCGGGAACGCCGTGCCGACCGCGCCCACGGAGTTGTCCCCCAGGCCCATCGTCGCCGCCTGCTGCGCCGCGATCTTCGATTGAAGGCTTTGGACCTGGCTCTGAAGATGCTTTCCGGCGGCCCGCGCGTGGACGAGAGCCCGCCGCTTCGCCGCCTGGGCGGCGGTGAGCGACGCCTCGCGGCTCTCGTAGGCCGCGCGCGTGCTCGCTAGCTCCTGGCGGCGCGCGGCGAGCGCATCGCGCGCGGCCTGAAGCTGGTCGACCGTCGTACGCGTGCTGTTGCGCAACGTCGTCACCCTCTCCGCGATCGCGTTGTTTGACTGCGCGATGGAGTGCACGTACTCGTAGCGCGAGATCAGCTGGTCGAAGCCGCTCGAGTTGAGGATCACAGTCATCACGTCGGGCTGCCCCGACTCGTAGACCGCGACCAGATGCTCCTTGAGGGTGATGAGCGCTGCGTGGAGCCGGCGCCGCAGGACCGCGAGCCGCGCCCTCGCCCGCCGCAGCTCGGCCCGCTTGACGAGGAGCTGGCTGCGAACCGCAGCCTCGCGAGTGCGCAGCGAGGCGATCTCGCCCGAAAGCTCGTCGATCTGCCGCGAGTAGCGGTCGATCGTCGAATTGAGCGCGACCTCGTTCGACCGAGCCTGGCGAAGCGCGTCCCGCTTGTCGTGGAGCTGCGAGGAAAGCGTTTGCCCCGAGGCGAGCGCGGGCAGCGCGATGGCGACCGCGAGGGCGGTCGCTGCGAGGGCGAGCGTGGCCATCCGTCGCCTGTAGCTGGAGGCTGCAAGGTCGGTCATCCCAGGAATTCCCGACCGCCGACCGTACGGCCAACGCCCTAAAGAAGGCGCTGACTGGCGCCGGGTTGCAGGCGGATTTGCAGCTAGCCCGCGGCCGTGCCGCTAACGCGCTGCAACTCGGCCGCGAGGCTCAGCAGGCGCCCCTCGGATCGAGGCGCCCCCAGGATCTGGAACCCGAACGGCATGCCCTTCTCCTCTCCGAGCGGGACGGCGGCGACCGGGCCGCCCGGCTGGGTCAGCGGGACCGTGAGGGAGAGCAGGGCGGGGCGAAGCGGCAGCGAGCAGCCGTCGACGTTGACCGTCTCCGCTCCGAGCGGCGGGGCCGTGACCGGCGCGGTCGGCCCGACGAGCGCGTCGACCCCGTCCATTACGGCCGCGGCCTCAGCGCGAACCAGGGCGCGTGCTCGCTGGGCCAGCAGGTAATCCTTGGCGGGCAGCGCGCCACCCACCTCGATCCGCTCACGGACGCCCGGCGCGTACCGGTCGCGTTGGTCGGAGAACCAGGAACGGTGCGCTGCCGCCGCCTCGGAGAACTGGATCGCCCGGTGGAGGGCGCTCATGTGCTCGAGCAGGGGCATCTCGACGGGCACCACTTCGGCGCCGGCCCCACGCCAGCTCTCGGCCGCGCCGCGAACGGCGTCGACGATCGGTTGCGCGCAGTCACCGAGGAACTGCTCCACGAGCCCGATCCGGAGGCCACGCAGCCCGTCCAGTCGCGCGGGCGAGCCGACGGCTCCGTCAGCGAGCACGTCGAGAAGGAGCGCGGCGTCGGCCACTGTGCGTGCGATCGGCCCGACCGTGTCGTATGACCATGCGAGAGGCACGACGCCGGCCGTCGGAACGAGCCCGAGCGTCGGGCGGATCGAGACGAGCCCGCAGAAGGAGGCCGGGACTCGCAGCGAGCCGCTGGTGTCGGTCCCGACCGCTCCCAGCGCCTGGCCTGAGGCGGTGGCGGCGGCGGGGCCGGAGCTCGACCCGCCCGACATCCTGCTCGAGTCGACCGGGTTGTGGCAGTCGCCCCAATGCGGGTTCTGCCCGTCGATGCCGAACGCAAACTCGTTCGTGTTCCCCTTGCCGAGGATGATCGCTCCCGCCCTGCGCAACCTCGCGACCGCGGGCGCATCGGCGGAGGGGTGTCGCGCCCAGCCCTCCGCCCCGGCTGTCGTCGGCATCCCCGCCACGTCGATGACGTCCTTGACGCAGAGCGGGATGCCGTCGAGGGGCCCGCCGCTGCCGGCCGCCAGCGCAGACTCGGCCTCCCTGGCAGCCGCCAGTGCGCCCTCGGGGTCGACGTGGAGGTACGCGTTGAGCGCGGAGTTGCCGTCGATCTCCGCCAGCGCCGCCCGGACGAGCTCCACCGGCGACACCGCGCCCGCGGAGAGCTGGGCCCGCGCCTCGACGATCGTCGGGGGCGTCACCGCGGGCTCGAATCGCCGAGGGCGGGAGCGACGTCGTCGAGCGGGAGGTCCTCGAGGGCCCGGATCTCGTCGAGGAGCTCGGCGAGCATCGCGGCGGCATCCTCCGAGAGCTCCGGTTCGCCCACGGCCGCCATCCTAGGCAACCGATTAGGATCGCCTCGGCATGGAGGCGCGCGCCAAGCCGGTGGACGAGAACCTCGAGGAGGTCCTCGTCACCGAACGCGAGCACTGGCCCGACGGCCCGCCGCACGAGCTCTTCAAGCGCCTCCGCAACGAATGCCCGGTCCACTGGACCTCGCGGATCAGCGAGTTCCCCGACGAGGACGGGTTCTGGTCGGTGACGACCGCCGACGACGTGCACGCCGTGAGCCGCGACTGGAAGACCTACTCGTCCGAGCGCGGCGGCGTCACCGCCGCGAGCGGCGTCTTCCCGCTCGAGCTGGCGCGGTCGATGTTCATCGGGATGGACCCGCCGAAGCACGACCGCATCAAGGCGCTCTTCCAGGCGGGCTTCACGCCGAAGCGCATCGCTGCCCACGAGGAGCCGATCCGTGGGATCGTCGTCGGCGTTCTCGACCGCCTCGACGGCCGTGACACCTGCGATCTCGTGAATGAGGTGGCGCAGCCGATCGTCTCGCGGGTGATCGGGAGCTTCATGGGGATCGCTCCCGAGGACGACGCCCAATGGGCGCGCCTCATGAACGCGGCGCTCGGCGCCGGCGACCCCGACCTGGCGCCCGAGGGGGTCGAGGGCGTGGTCGAGAACGACCTGCCGGAGATCTACGAGCGCTGCGGGAAGATGATCGCCGCCCGGCGCGAGAACCCGACTGACGACCTCACCAGCGTCCTGGTCCACGCGGAGGTCGACGGCCACAAGCTTTCCGAGGACGAGATCGTCATGGGCTTCTTCCTCCTCGTCGCCGCCGGGAACGACAGCACCAAGGCGACCTATTGCAGCGGCATGCGGGCGCTGATGGAGCACCCGGAGGAGCGGAAGCTGGTGCTCGACGACCCGTCGCTCATCCCAAGCGCGGTCGAGGAGTCGCTGCGGATGTTCCCCGCGTTCGCGCACTTCCGCCGGACCGCGCTGAGCGACGCCCAGCTCGGCGACAAGCAGATCCGCGAGGGCGACAAGGTCGTGATGTGGTACGTATCGTCGAACCGCGACGAGACCCGCTACGAGGACCCCGACCGCTTCGACGTCCGCCGCAACCCCGAGCACCAGGCGTTCGGCGCGGGCGGCCGCCACTTCTGCCTCGGTACCGCGCTCGCCCGGCTCGAGCTGCGAATCATGTTCGAGGAGACCCTCGCCCGGTATCCGGCGATGGAGCTCGCGGGCGACCCCGTCTTCGCGGAGTCGCCGTTCATCAACCAGCTGAAGACGCTGCCGGTGCGGCTGGCCTGAGCGCCGCTAGCCGGTCTTCTCGACGAAGCCCTTGAGCTTCCCGGGCATGCTCTCGACGAGCTGCCCGCGGAGGATGCCCACGAGCGGGCCCCGGATAACCATGCCGAGCATCCGGCCGAGGTCGACGGACATCGAGTAGGTCGCGCGCGTGCGTCCGTCGCCCAGGTCCTCGAACTCCCACCGTCCCTCGACCGCCTTCAGGTCGCCGTCCTCCTGGACCCAGCCCAGGCCCGCCGGCTCGTCGTAGGAGAACCGCAGGTTCGAGGCGAGCGTGCGGACCTTGGCGTCGGTCTCGGTGTGGACCAGCACCTGGCGACCGTCGCCGTCGCGCTCCCGGACCTCCGCGACCTTGATCTCGGGCTGCCACCGGGGCGATCCCTCGACGTCGGCCGCGACCGCGAAGACCTCCGCGATCGGGGCCTCGATCTCGGCGCTGGCGGAGCCGTCGATGGTGCCCACGCCCGCAGAGTAGACGTTTGGCCGATAGGGCCTGACATGCGCGCGAGCAAGCCGTTTCCTCCATAACCGCGCGAGCCGCGAGGTGGCATTGGTTGAAGGTGAAACGAGAGTCCGCGACAATAGGGGCCGATGGCGGTCAGCGACGCTACCGGTGTTGCGACGCGCTCGGTGCCCACCGGGCCACGACGCCTGCTGAGCGACGAGCGCCTCGCTCGCCTCGCAGCGGCCGGGGACACGGCCGCGTTCGAGGCGATCTTCGCCCGTCATCACCAGGCGGTCTACCGCTACTGCAGGGCGATCGTGGGGTCCGAGCAGGACGCCGAGGACGCATTGCAGAGCACGATGGCGGCCGCGCTGCGGGCCCTGCCGGGCGAGAGCCGCAGCGTCGCGTTGAAGCCCTGGCTCTTCCGCGTCGCGCACAACGAGGCGATCTCGATCCTGCGCCGGCGCGAATCTCCGCTGAGCGAAACCGACCCCGTCGACCGTGCGGTCGCGGGGGTCGACGTGGAGACGGAATCGCGCCACCGTCTGCGCCAGCTCGTCGCCGATCTGCGCTCGCTGCCGGATCGGCAGCGCTCGGCGCTCGTGATGCGCGAGATGAGCGGCCTCGACTACGACTCGATCGCCGCGGCGCTGGAGTCGACGCCCGCCGCGGCTCGGCAGACGGTCTACGAGGCGCGGGTGGCGCTCACCGAGCTGAAGGAGGGCCGTGACATGGATTGCGAGGCCGCCAGGCTCGCGATCTCCCAGCGCGACGGCCGCATCATGCGCGGCCGGCGGATCCGGGCCCACCTGCGCGGCTGCGAGGCCTGTCGCGACTTCAAGGCGGGCATCTCGACCCGCCAGGCCGACCTCGCCGCCCTCTGCCCGCCCCTCCCGGCGCTTGTCGCCTCCGGAATCATCGCCGGGATCCTGGGCGGATCAGGCGGCGGAGGTGCCGGCGGCGCCGCGATCTCCGGTGCGGCGGCCGCTGGTGCCAAGGGCGCCGGCGCCGCCGGAGCGGGCGCCGCAGCCGGTGGTGGAGGCGGAGGAATCGGCGGTCTTCTGGGTGCATCGGCCGGCGTCAAGGCGGCATCGGTCGTCGCGGCCGCCGCCATCGGCGCCGGAGCCGCCCAGGCGACTGGAGTGGTCGACCTGCCGGGGCTGGGCGGCTCCAGCGGAAGCCCGTCGAACTTGGTGCCGGTGGCCCCCTCCACGCACCACGCCGGGGCGGGCGCGGCCGCGGCTGGGACCGCGGGGGCCGCGTCGCGTTCTGCGCATGGTTCGGCGGCCGGAGCGCGCCACGGCCGTCACGCCGGCCAGGGGCGGGTGAATCGCGGCCACGGGCGCGGCCACGGGCGCGCCGAAGGCCACGGCTCCCAGGGGCAGGGACGCGCCCTCGGCAACTCGCACGGCGTCACCTCGTCGGGCCCGCCCACCGCGTCGGGATCGGGCGGGACCCAGACCGGCAACGGCGCCGGCAACGCTTACGGTCACAGCCACTCCAACGCCGGCGGGAGCTCCACCGGCATCTCCCATCGCTCTGCGTCGTCGAACGCCGGCGGCAACTCCGCGAGCCACGCTGCGTCGAGTGGCCACTCGACGCACCCGCCGTCCTCACCGCCCGGCCAGACGAAGCCCCCGCAGGTCCAGACCCCGCCGCCAAAGCCGGCCCCACCCCCGCCGCACACGCCGCCCGGTCAGGGCGGGACGACCGGCGGCGGAGCTGGCGGCGGGGGCGGCGGCAGCAGCGGCGGCTCGAAGTAGGTCCTGACAACCTCGCCCCGGGCGCGTTTCTCGCATTGAGATGCGAGACGCCGAGCCAAGCGCAGACCGCCTGACCGTAATCGTCCCGGCCTATAACGAGGCCGAGACGGTCGCCGAAACCGTGCGCTCGTTGGCGGCTCAGACGACGCCTCCGGCCGAGGTGCTCGTCGTCGACGACTGCTCCACGGACGGTACGGCGGCCATCGCCGAGGCGGCTGGGGCGACGGTCCTGCGTCCGCCGCGGAACACCGGCACAAAGGCTGGGGCGCAGAACTTCGCCCTCGACCGCGTCCACACCGAGTACGTGATGGCGATCGACGCCGACACGACGCTCGCTCCCGACGCGATCGAGCGCCTTCTTCCCGCGCTCGGCGACCCTGACGTCGCCGCCGCGTGCGGCTCCGTCCTCCCGCGACGCGTGCGCACGATCTGGGAGCGCGGACGATACGTCGAGTACCTCTTCGCGTTCGGGTTCTTCAAGCGGGTCCAGGACCACTACGCGAAGCCCCTCATCTCGTCGGGCTGCTTCTCGGCCTACCGGACCGACGAGCTGCGCGCCCTCGGCGGCTGGCCCGAGCGGACGATGGCCGAGGACATGGACCTCACCTGGAGCCTTTACCGCGCTGGGCGGAAGGTCCGATTCGAGCACCAGGCCGTCTGCTATCCGATCGAGCCCCACAACTTCTCGTTCCTGTCGAAGCAGCTGCGGCGCTGGTCGCACGGGTTCGTCCAGAACGTCCGGCTCCACTGGCGCGGCCTGCTCGGGCTCGGGTACCTGCGCTCGATGGTCGCCGTCGCCTTCTGGGACGCGATCCTCGCCTCGCTCGCCTACCTGGTCCTCCTGCCGGTTCTGGCAATCGTGATCAGCCCCGTGATCCTGCTCGCCTACTTCGTGGACGCACCGGTGATCCTCATCCCGGTGCTCGCCTACGCGATTCGCCGCGGCGAGGCCCGCAAGGCCCTGGCGAGCTTCCCGAGCTTCTTCGTGCTGCGCCTGGTGAACGGCGCCTTCATGCTCGCCGCCCTGTGGCGCGAGCTCGTCGTGCGGAAGCCATTGCTGGTCTACGAGAAGGGACACTGATGACGGCGGGACTCCCAGGATTCGGGCTTGGTGGCCTGTTCTTCATCCTCTCGGCGCTGCTCGCGCCGATCTTCGAGCTCCCACGCATTCTGCGCGGGCAGAGCAGTCGCGCACGCTGGATGCGGATCACGAGTCATCTCGCGCTGGCGTTGGCCATGGTCGTCGCCGTCGAGGTCGCGCTCGTGATCCTCATGACCGCCCTGGGCGCAGGCGCGACGCATGGGGCCAAGGCGACCGTTGCGAACGCCGGCGCCGGCGGCGCCCATGCCATGGCGCAGGAAGGGGGCTCCGGAGGCCTCACGCTCGCGCCCCTGCCGGTGCCGCCCATCGCGGTGACCGTGGCGCTTCTGGCGGCGATCCTCGGGATCGTGAAGCTCGCCGATATCGCGAGGCGAACCCGACCGCGCGTACAAACGCTGAAGGCGAGAATTCGACCTCGGTCCATGGATCCGGCGGAGGAGCGCGCCTAGGCTCCGAGGGGTGCAGCCCCTCATCGGCATAACCGCCTCCGAGGTACACGGGGCCAACCACGGCTGAGCTGATCCGCTACGGCGAGCCCGCGATGCCCGAGATGACTCTCGGGCTGAGCTACGCGAGGGCCGTGCAGCGGGCCGGCGGGCTCCCTGTGGTGATCCCGCCGGTGCCGGTCGAGGCGATCTCTGGGTTGCTCGACAAGCTCGACGGGGTCGTCCTCTCCGGCGGGCCCGACATCCACCCGGCGGCCTACGGGGAGGATCCGCATCCTGAGCTCGGCCCGACCTATCGCGAGCTCGACATCGCCGAGCTCGCGATCGCCGGCGACGCGGTGGCCCGGGAGATCCCATTGCTCGGGATCAGCCGCGGCGCGCAGGCGCTCAACATCGCGAGCGGTGGCACCCTCTTCCAGCATCTGCCCGAGCAGTTCGGCCGCACGCTGAACCACCTTCCGCCGAGTGGCGGAAGGCAGGCCGTTCATCCAGTGCGCGTCGAGGAGTCGAGCGAGCTCTGCAAAGCCCTCGGCGGCGTGAGCCGGCTCGAGGTCAGCTCCTACCACCACCAATCCGCGAGCGGCCTTGGACGCGCGGTGGAGGCGGTGGCGTGGGCGCCCGACGGCGTGGTCGAGGCGATCGAGGTGCCAAGCGCGAGGTTTGCGATCGGCGTGCAGTGGCACGCCGAGTCGATGCTCGACGATCCCTCGCAGCTGCGGCTCTTCGGCGCGCTCGTCCGCGCCGCGGGCGACGGCGGCCGGCCGTCACGGCCGGCCGATGCGACGGCGAGCTCGCTCGCGGTCATCCGGTAGCCGCGGCATCGCTAGATTGCGGCGGGTGACGGCGGAGACGCGCTTCGAGGCGCATCAGGTCGACCTGCACGGCCACGGTGTGATCTACCGCACCGCCGGCAGCGGGCCGGCGGTGGTGCTGATCCACGGGATGATCAACTCCTCGCGGCACTGGGAGCAGGTGGCGCTCGGGCTCGCCGATTCCTACCGCGTCATCGCGCCGGACCTGATCGGCCACGGCGACTCGGCGACCCCGCGGGGCGACTACTCGCTGGGGGCCCACGCGGCGAGCATCCGCGACCTGCTCGCGACGATCGGGGTGGACCGGGCGACGGTGGTCGGCCACTCGCTCGGCGGCGGCGTCGCGATGCAGTTCTTCTACCAGTTCCCCCACCGCACCGAGCGCCTCGCGCTGGTCTCGAGCGGTGGCCTCGGCCGGGAGGTCAGCCCGCTGCTGCGCGCGGCCGCGCTGCCCGGCGCGACCGCCGCGGTGCGCCTCGCCGCGCAGCCCAGGCTGGTCGATGCGATCTCCGCTGCGGGCCAGCGCCTGCGCGCCCGCGGCAGCTCGAAGGGCGTGCACTTCGAGGCCGTCGCGCGGGCTCTGCGCCCGCTCCAGGAGCCCGGCTCGCGGCGGGCCTTCATCGAGACGCTTCGCTCGGTGATCGACGTCCAGGGCCAGCGGGTGGGCGCCCGCGACCGCCTCTATCTGCTCGGCGACATGCCGACGCTGATCGTCTGGGGAGAGCGGGACCACACGATCCCGTCGAGCCACGGGCTCGACGCCCACCGCGCGATCAGGCATTCTCGCTTCGAGACCCTGCCGCGCGCCGCGCACTTCCCGCACCTCGAGGATCCCGACGGACTGGCCTCCGTCCTCCGGACGTTCCTGGCGGAGACGAAGCCCGCGCCCGTGGACGAGCGCGATTGGGGCGACGTGATCGGCTCTCGCCGGGCGAACCTGCGCGCTGCCTGAGGTTCCGCCCTACGCCTTGTGCTTGCGGCCCCAGGCCGCCTGCCTGCGGCGGGCCTGCTTCATGAGGCGCGGCGCCAGCCGGACGCCCACTCCCGGCACGGCGTCGAACGCGCGGACGAACGCGCCGCGCCAGCGCGGAATCGTGGTCACCGGCCGTGGCCTGTCGAGGAGCCCCACGGTGACATCCGCGACCTGCTCGGGCTGGAGCATCACCCCCGACCACGACGGCGCCGCGTGCGGATCGTCGACCTTGTCGAACAGCATCGGCGTCCACACGCCATCGGGGCAGACGCAGCTGATGTGGACGTCGTCGAGCCCCGCCTCGCGAAGGTCGTAGAGCGTCCCGACCGAGAAGGCGAGGGCCGCGTGCTTGGTGGCCGCGTAGACCACCTCGCCCGGAGGGGACGCGAGCCCCGCCAGCGAGATGATGTTGATGACGTGGCCGCGCCCGGTCGCCCGCATGTGCTCCAGCGCGGCGAGCGTGCCGTTGATCAGGCCGAAGGTGTTGACATCGAACATCGCTCGTCGCTCCTCGGGCGGGTGCGTCCACGACGGTGCGGTGCGAAGGATGCCCGCGTTGTTGACCCAGACGGCGAGGCCGTCGCGCTCGGCGACCTCGCGCGCGAGGTCCTGGCAGGCGCCCTCGTCAGCGACGTCGAGGGAGGCGGACCTCGCGCTCCCCCCGATCGCCTCGGCGGCGCTTGCGGCCTGGCCCGCGTCGATGTCGGCGAGGGTGACCGCGTAGCCCCTCGCCGCGAGGCCGCGCGCGATCTCGAGGCCCATGCCCCGTGCCGCTCCGGTGACGACTGCGCCGCTCATCGTGGGGACGCTAACGCGCGGCGTCGGCGAGCCGTCTTCGCGAGCCGGTTCATTCCAGCGGCCTCGGCGGCCTTCGCCGCGCCCTTCCAGTCCGTCCTGCGGTCGCGAGGGCGCTTGACGCCGGCGTCCCGCAGCGTCGCCATGTCCTTGAACGCCCGCAGCTCGTCGGCGGAGTCGACGAGCGTCGTGCGCAGCTTCGGCTTGGGGATGCGGATCGCAGCGTCGAGCAATGCTTCGAGCGAGCCGTGCTCGCGCAGCAGCTCCGCCGCTGTCTTGTCGCCCACACCCTTCGCGCCCGGGATCCCGTCCGATGGGTCGCCGCGCAGCGCGATGAAGTCGGGAACGAGGGCCGGCGGAATGCCGTAGCGCTTCTCGACCTCCGCCGGACCGACTTCCTCGGCGCCGCGCGAGCCGCCGGTGCGCACGTAGAGCACCGTCACCTCGTCGCTGGCGCACTGGAACATGTCGCGATCGCCCGTGAGGAGGAGCGCCCGGCCGCCGGCCTCCTCCTCGAGGCGAGCGTAGGTGCCGAGCAGGTCATCGGCCTCGAGCGAGTCATGAACGGCAACCGTCCAGCCGAAGGCCTCGAAGAACGACTTCGCCGCGGCCCACTGCGGCACGAGGCCCTCGGGCATCGCGGGGCGGTCGGCGTGATAGCCCGAGAAGAGCTCGACGCGGTAAGTGGCGGCGTCGGGCCCGAAACAGAGGGCGACCGCGCGGGGCGAGTGCTCCTCGACCTCGCGGAGGATGAGGTTCGCGGCGCCGAGCAGCGCGTTCACGGGCTTGCCGTCGGCCCCCTTGATCGAGTCCGGCAGCGCGTAGAAGGCGCGGTAGAGCATGGAGGGGGTGTCGACCGCAAGGAGCGGTCCCCGCGCGGCTCGTTGCGTGCTTTTCGGTGCGATAGCACCTAAAACTACGCAGCGAGATGCCTCCTGCGCTCGCTCCTTCCGTCCTTCGCCGCCATCGGCTGGCGGCGCAGCGGCTCACCGCGGAGACCGCCGCGGCCGGCGTCGAGGAGGCCACCGCGGCCGTCGTCGGCATCCAGGCCCAGGAGGTGCGCGCGTCGCACCTCGCCCTGCGCTCGCGCGTTCGCGGCCTCGAACGCACCGCGATCGCCGACGCCGACCTCGTCCGCACCTGGACCGTCCGCGGCACCGTCCATCTGATCCCCGCCGCGGACCGCGACTGGCTCCACGCGCTCTGCGCGCCTCGCTTCGGCAAGCGCTTCGAGGGCTGGATCGAGAAGCGGGGCGGCCTCGAGACGGCTCGCGGGATGCGCGCGGACGCGGTGGAGATCCTCGCAGAGGAGCCGCGCGATCGTGCGGCGCTCCTGAAGGAGCTCTATGCCCGCGGCCACGCCGATCTCGACCCGAACGCGTCGAACGTGATCATGCCGTGGCTAGCGTCGCAGGGGATCGTCGTCGGGCTCGCCGACGGTCGCTACAAGGCGGCCGATCCCCCAACGGACGTCGACGAGGACGAGGCGCTGGCGACCATGGCCCGCCGCTACCTCGCCGGCTACGGTCCGGCAACGGCGGACGACCTCGCCTACTGGTCGGGCCTCCCCCTCGGTGCCGCCCGCCGCGGCCTGGCCGCGGCGGGCCCGCTGGAGGAAGTGGGAGATCTCATGGCCCTCCCGGGCACCTCCGATCAAGAGCCCGGGCCGGTCCCGCCGCCCCGCCTCCTCGCCGCCTTCGACACGCTGATGCTGGGTTGGCGCAGTCGCGACCTCTTGCTCGCCGGCGACAACACGAAGCGCCTTCTCCCCGGGTCGGGGATCGTGAAGCCGACGGTGGTGAGCCGGGGGAAGGTGGCGGGCACGTGGCGGCTCGCCGGCGCCGGCACGAAGCGGCGCCTCGAGATCGCCTGGTTCGACCGTCCCGCGGCCAGGCGCGCGATCGAGACCGAGGCGAAGGACCTGGCTCGCTTCCTCTCGCTGCCGAGCGTCCCTGAGCACCGCTCATAGCCCCCAGCGAGGGACGTTCGGCCACCTGATTCGCTCCCGGTAGGCGGCCCCGATACATTGGCCGCGTGAGCACAGGGGTCGGAGCCTCGAGCGATCGCTTGGCCCCCGGGACTGCCATGGCGCTGATCGCGATGGGCCTGGGCGTCATCGTCATCGCCAACGACTTCACGGCGCTCAACGTCGCACTTCCCTCGATCGAGCACGACTTCAACGTCGACGTCGGGACCGTCCAGTGGGTCATCAACGCCTACGCCCTCACCTTCGGGATGGCGATCGTCGCCGGTGGGCGCCTGGCCGACATGTTCGGGCGGCGGAAGGTGTTCTTCATCGGCGCCGCGTTCTTCGCCGGCTTCTCCCTCTTGGGGGGGATCTCGCAGGACTCGTTCTTCCTCATCGCGATGCGGGTCGGGATGGGCATCGGCGGCGCCCTCATGTGGCCCGCGATCCTCGGTATGACCTACGCGGCCCTCCCGGAGTCGAAGGCCGGCCTCGCCGGCGGCCTCATCCTCGGCGCGGCGGGAATCGGCAACGCCCTCGGACCACTGATCGGCGGCGTCCTCACCGACGAGCTCTCGTGGCGGTGGATCTTCTTCCTCAACGTGCCGATCGCGGCCTTCGCCGTTCTCGTGACCTGGCTCAAGGTCCACCAGCCGAAGCTGGAGAACACGGGCGAGAAGATCGACTACCCGGGCATTGCGAGCCTCGCCACGGG
This sequence comes from uncultured Actinomycetes bacterium, assembly GCA_963823245.1. Taxonomy (GTDB): domain Bacteria; phylum Actinomycetota; class Thermoleophilia; order Solirubrobacterales; family 70-9; genus JAWVFM01. Next base: position 149,926 of record CAWGKQ010000007.1, read on the forward strand.
CCTGCTCCTCTTCCTCGTCGCCTTCGACCAGGCCGCCGACTGGGGGTTCGGCGACCCGCGCGTGATCGCCATGCTCGTCGTCGCGGTTCTGCTCGTGGTCGCGTTCTGCTTCATCGAGCCGCGTAAGGGCAAGAACGCCCTGGTGCCGATCGACGTCCTCCGCAACACGGAGTTCAGATCCGCCTGCCTCGCCGTGTTGCTGATGTCGGCCGTGTTCTTCTCGACGGTGCTCTACGCGCCGCAGTTCATGGAGAAGATCCTCGGCTGGTCGGCCCTCAAGGCCGGCGTTGGCATGGCACCGATGCTGGCGACGTTCGCGCTCGTCTCGTTCATCGCCGGCCCCGCGTACAACCGGCTCGGACCAAAGCTGTCCGTCGGGATCGGCGCCGTGGGCCTCACGGTCGGCGCCATCCTCCTGTCGCTGATCGGGGCCGACTCCGGCTACGGGGGCATGATCGCCGGGCTCACCGCGATCGGGATCGGCGCCGGCTTCTTCTACGCGTCGGTCACCACCGCGGGCGTGACCGCGCTCGACCCCTCGCGCTCGAGCCTCGCGGGAGGGCTCATCTACATGTTCCAGATCGCGGGCGGGGCGATCGGCCTCGGGATCACGACGACGATCTTCACGTTGAGCTCCGAGAACAAGCTCGATAGCAAAATCGCCGCGGCCGGCCTCCACGCCTCCGATCAACAGGTTTCGGTGATGCACGGCGTCCTGGCGGGCACGGATTCGGGTACAGCGGCTTTTCACAAGCTGCCGGCCGCGGCGCAAACGCAGGTGCACGGCTTCGTCAGCGACTCTTTCGTCCACGGCATCCAGTCCGGGTTCCGCTTCGTCTCGATCGCTGCGATCCTCGGCCTCCTGGTCACGATCTTCTTCGTCGGTGGGCGCCTCTTGCCAGGTCGCAGGCATGTCGCCGAGGGGGTCGCGGGATAGATGGCGGACGCACGATGGACGCCGGCGATGCCCGAGCTCGACGGCGCCACGCACCACCGGGTCGAGACGGGCGAGGTTGCCCTCCATGTCGCCGAGCTGGGCCCGGCCGACGCACCGCCGCTGCTGCTCGTGCACGGCTGGCCGCAGAACTGGTGGTGCTGGCACCGGGTCGCGCCACTGCTCGCCGCCGATTATCGGCTGCTCATGCCCGACCTGCGCGGCCACGGCTGGTCCGACGCCCCTCCGAGCGGCTACGAGAAGGAACGCCTCGCGCGCGACCTCGTCGGGGTGCTCGACGCGCTCGGGATCGAGCGAGCCGGCTACATCGGTCACGACTGGGGCGCCTTCTGCGGCTTCCTCGCATGCTTCGCGGCTCCCGAGCGCTGGAGCGCCTTCCTGGGGCTGTCCATACCGCATCCGTGGCCCTCGCGCCACGACCGGCTGAGCCCGTGGCGCGCCGCCGGGTTCCTCTACCAGATCCCGCTCAGCCTCTTCGGCGCCGCGATGGCGAAGCGCCGCCTGACGACGCGGATGCTCAAGGCGGCCTCGGCCGGAGACCCGTTCGACGAGCGGGACATCGCCGTCTACGAGTCGACGATGGGCTCCGAGCGCGGGGGCGACACGACGGTCGCGATGTACCGCTCGTTCGTGCTGCGGGAATTGCTGCCGATCATCCGCGGGCGCTACAAGGACGCCCGCATGGAGATGCCAGCGCGGCTCCTGGTCGGCGACGGAGACCTGATCGCGCGCGGCGCCGACCTGCGTGGCCACGAGGCGAACGCTCCACGGCTCGAGGTCGAGCGGGTGCCGGGCGCGCGCCACTTCCTGCCCGAGGAGCGGCCGGAGCTCATCGCCGAGCGCGCCCGCGAGCTCTTCGGCGCCGTCGCGGTCGCGGCTCCCTAACGCCTCAACGCGAGGTCCGCCCCGCACCCCGTACAGCCGGGGCGTGGCCGCCCGAGGGTGAGCGCCCGAGGTTGCCGACGATCAGTGAGACGACGCTGACGAGGTAGATCTGGCCGATCAAGGCCTCGATGATCGCGATTGAGCGGCCGACGTGCAGCGCCGCCGTGAGGTCTCCGTAGCCCACCGTCGTGAGGGTGGCGTAGCTGAAGTAGAGGTAGTCCGCGGTGGTCCCGTGGATGCCGTGCTGGAAGAAGGGATCGGAGGTTTCCGCCGCGATGATCCCGAAGAGGAAGTTGAAGACGAGGCCGATCAGCAGGTAGATGCTGAGCACGCCGATGATCGTCCGCACCGTGACCCGGCTGCGGGCGCGCATGTCGACGATGATCCCGACCAGGATGGCGATCGGCGCGAAGGCGATCAGCAGCAGGTTGATCAGCCGCGCCTCGGACTCGCCGAGGGAGCCGAAGCCGACCACCGCCACGGCCGAGACCGCGATGGTCGCCGCGATCAACCCGAGGAGCAGCCGGTCGAGGATCCCGTGAATTCGGCCGACGTTGAGCGCGAGGGCGAGCGTCCCGCCCTGGAGCACCACGGTCACGAGGCGGGCCCAGTCGGTGTCCGGCGCAGCGAGCTGGAACGCGATCGTCAGCAGGATCAGGACCAGGATCGCCGTGTAGCGCGCGGTGTCCGCGCGCCGGAAGGCCGGGTAGATCGTCGGCATCGCCCCGAGGACTTCGCCTGCCGTCCCGGCGACCCTTTCGCTGCGACGGAGCGCCCGGGCCGCCGGTAGGGTCAAGAACGGGGACCATGGGTGGAGAGGTGATCACCGCGATCTCGCTGCCGCTGGTGCACGGCAGCGACACGCTGAAGGCGATCACGATCCCGATCTTCACGGGCGTGATCGGCTACATCATCAACTGGACCGGGGTGTGGATGCTGTTCCACCCGATCCGGTTCGTGGGCGTGGAGGTGCCCGGCCTGGCCCCAATGGCGCGGCTGCTCCCGCGCCGGCTGCCGCTACACCGATCGCGTCCCCGCCTACCTCAACAACCTCTATCGGCTGGGCCTCATCTGGTTCTCGCGCGAGCCGGTCCGCGACCGCCTCCGCTACCAGGTCGTCGAAGCGCAGCCAGACGTTCTCGCGGCCCTGCGCAAGGGCGGGCGCACAGCGAGGACGGTGCGCAGGAGCATCGTGCTGACCCCGTTCGGCAAGGACTTCTGCAAGACCTGCCTGCCCGTCGACACCGCGGAGTTCGAGGCCCTCGGACCCGAGGCGGGCGAGAACGAAAACGGCTCCCCCGGCAGAGCCGAGGGAGCCGTCGCTCCTTAGCTACGAGATCTCTGACGTAGCTACGAAGTCTGACGCTCCAGGTCGGCGACTTCCTCGGCCTTCTGATCGGCCTTCTCCTCGCTCCGCTGGAGCTCGTCCTTCTTCTCGCCCTTGCGCTCCTCGTCGATGCCCTCACGGCGCGTCGAGGAGTCACCCGTCACGTCGCCGACGACTTGCTTCGCCTTGCCCGTGACCTTGTCGGTGAGTGAACCCATTGATTTCCTCCTTAGGGATGTTGCTGGTACTTGAGATAGCCGTTGACTCGCGAGTCAAACGTTGTGTCCGCTGCCACACTCTCTGCGTGGACCTCGAGCTCCTCGACAGCTATCTCTCCGCCCGGGGAGAGCCGGCCTTCCGCGGCGCGCAGGTCTGGGAGTGGACGGCTCGCGGCGCTCGCTCGTACGACGAGATGACGAACCTGCCCGCGGGCCTCCGCTCCGAGCTCGAGGGCGAGGTGCCGCTCTCGAGTCTGACGATGGAGCGCGAGCAGCATTCTCGCGACGGCACGCGAAAGGCCCTCTTTGCCACCGCCGACGGCAGACCCGTCGAGGCCGTGCTGATGAGCTACCGCGACGGCCGGCGCTCGCTCTGCGTCTCGAGCCAGTCGGGCTGCCCGCTCACCTGCGCCTTCTGCGCCACCGGCGCGATGCGCTTCGGCCGCAACCTGACCGCGTCGGAGATCCTCGATCAGGCGCTTCACTTCAGGCGCTCGGGCGCGGTCAACCACCTGGTCTTCATGGGGATGGGGGAGCCCTTGATGAACGTGGACGCGGTCCTGGGGGCCTGCGAGCGCCTTCCGGACGTCGGGATCGCCACCTCGCGCACGACGGTTTCCACGGTGGGGTGGATCCCCGGCATCGAGCGCCTTGCTGCTGAGGGCCCCCCGGTGCGTCTGGCGCTCTCGCTCCACGCGGCGGAGGAGGGGCTTCGCTCAGAGCTGATGCCCGTGAACGACCGCTACCCGCTGGCCGACGTCGTCGAGGCGTGCCTGGCGTGGCGCGCGGCCCGGCGTCGGCGTGTCTTCGTCGAGTACGTGATGCTCGCCGGCGTCAACGACCGCTACGAGCAGGCCGTCGCCCTCGCGGACGCGCTCACGCCGCAGGACGCCTTCAAGGTCAACCTGATCCCCTACAACCCCACCGGGACGGGCTTCGAGGGCTCGACCCGCGAGGCGATCGACGCTTTCTGCGCGACCCTCCGGGCGCGCGGCGTTCCGGCGACGATCCGCCTCACCCGTGGCCGCGACATCGCGGCCGCCTGCGGCCAGCTGGCAGGTGTTGCCGGTGAGGGGCTTTAGCCCCGAAAGCAGCGTGTGAGGGCGCCGTAGGCGCCCGCAAGTTGTGTCGCCACCCGCGCGCCTTTGAGCGCGGACCGCACCTCCTAGGCGGTCTCGGTTTCGGGCTTCTCGCCGGGCCACGAGCCGGTTGCGCGCTCGAAGCCGCGGCGGGAGGCGTGGTCGATCAAGCCCTTGGTCACGCGGAAGGCGGCGCCCTCGATCGCGAGAGCCGCGGCGAGCTTGCCAAGAGAAACGTCACGCTGATCGGGCTCGGGCGCGTCCGAGTCGTCCACGAGCGACCACGCGGCATCAAAGAGCTTTTTCGCCACGAAGCCGGCCACCAGACCAGCGCCGACGCTCACCGGCACGAACAACAATCGCGACATGACGGGCGACTACCCGCTGCGCGCGGGTCGCTCACCTCTGCCGCGGGAGCGTCAGCCTGGATCGACGACCGCGGCGACGGCTTCGTCGCGCGTCGCGAAGACCGGGATCGTGCGGTCGACCGCGGTCAGCGTCAGAAGCTTTCGCACCGGCCCCTCGTCGGCGACGAACGCCACGTTCGCCTCGCCGTTCTGAAGCGGCTTCGCCCCGCGGAGCAGGGCCGCGAGCCCCACCGAGTCGATGAAGTCGCAGTTGAGCAGGTCGACGACGAGGGGCCGGTCCGGGTCGGCGGCGCCGGCGGCGAGCTTCTTCTCGAGGGCTGGAGCCGTCTCGATGTCGAGGGTCCCATTGAGGGCGACGACGCGCAGGACCTCGGTGACCTCCTCCTGAACCTCCAGCTCCCGCGCCCCGCTGCTCGCCATCGCCGTTCTAGTCGCCGAGCTCGACCCGTTCGATCGCCTGGGGCTCACGCGGGCGGTCGCGGTCGTCGGTGGGCGTGCCCTCGATAGCGTCGACGACGTCCATGCCGCCGGCGACCTCGCCGAAGACCGTGTGCTTTCCGTCGAGCCACGGAGCCTCGCCGGTGGTGACTATGAAGAACTGCGAGCCGTTTGTGTTCGGGCCGGCGTTGGCCATCGCGAGCGCCCCGCGCACAACTTTGTGATCGTTGAACTCGTCCTCGAACGTGTAGCCGGGGCCACCGGTTCCCGTCCCCTCCGGGCAGCCGCCCTGGACCATGAACCCGCGGATCACGCGATGGAAGACGAGGCCGTCGTAGAAGCCGTCGCCCGAGAGCTTGCGGAAGTTCTCCACCGTCTTCGGGGCCGCGTCGTCAAAGAGCTCGAGCTGGATCGCACCAGCCGAGGTATGGAGGGTCGCCTGGGACACGGTCCGTCACTCTACGGGGTACGTTTTCGGCGTGGAGGGGAACTCGTCACCGTTGCGTCCATGGCACCTCCCGATTGCGGTGATCGGGATCGCGGTTCCCATCGTCGGAGCGACCTTGATCGGCGGCCCTCCCGCCGGGCTCGGCGCGTCCTTCCTGGCTGCCGCGACGATCGTCTACCTGGCGGTTCGGGCATCGCCGCGTGAGGCCATCGAGGTTGCCTCGGCCGAGGGGGATGGGGCCCGCGTGCTGGTCATCGCGTGCACGGGCGTCGACGAGCCCATCGCCGCCGAGGCCGTCGCCGAAGCCGCCGAGCAGGCTGGAGCATCTTGGCCCTCGGAGGCGGAGGTGCTCGTGGTCGCGCCCGCGACCGGGAGCCGACTCGGGCACTGGCTCTCCGACCTCGGTCCCGCCCGGCTCAGTGCCCAGGAGCGCCTCGCGGTCTCGATCGCCGCGCTCGCGGCGGCGGGACTCGATGCCCGCGGACGGGTCGGCGACCCCGACCCGACGGTTGCGACCGAGGACGCGCTGCGGACGTTCCCGGCCGGCCGCCTCGTCTTCGTCAGCGAGGTCGAGGACGAGCGTGCGCACCGCGCGGCCGAGGACGTGCGGGCCCGCATCAGCATCCCCGTCCGCCACCTGGCCCTCGGCCCGGCACCGGTGTCCTAGGTCAGCTCTTCTTCCCCGCGATGGCCCGCTGTAGCTGGCCCTTATTCATCTTCGACCGGCCGTCGATCCCGAGCTGGCGCGCCTCGTTGTAGAGCTGGTCGCGCGTGCGGCCCTTCTGCCGGTTTGTGCCGGAGCGGCGACCGCCGCGGCGGCCCGAGGAGATGTCCCCGGTGGAGGTTCGCGAGCGCTGGCGCGATTCGCCTGAGCGAGCACGCTCCTTGTTCACTGTCCTCGCCGCGATTTCCTCGGCGCGGCCTTCCGAGGCGCCCTGCTGCCGCTCGGAGCGCTTGACGTGCTCGTACTGCCGGGCGCGCTTCGTGCCCTTCTTGACTCCGCGTGGTGGCATGGGGGGGTCTCCTTTCTCATCGAGAGCGGTCTACCCGCGCTCGGGAGGTCCGAAGCGGCTGCGCGACAGCGGGCGCGCCCCGCCGGAGTGGACGGCCTCGCGCAGCGCCGCCCTGTACCTGCCGGGCCCCCACCGCCTCGCGCGCAGGACGCGCGCGAGCGCGGCGCGATCGGTCGGGCCATGCTCCTCGAGCGCCTGAGTGATGGCCTCGACCTCGCGGCCAAGCTCCGCGCGCTCGTCGAACTCGTCTGGGTAGAGCGGGAAGGGGGAGTAGCCGAAGCGCCCCGGCCCGAGCCTCGCGCGCCTGCGCTCCTCTCGGGTCCGGGCAGGTTCCGGCTCGCGATCCTCGGCGCCTTCGACGACCCGCCCGCCGCCCGCGGCGTCCTCCGCCGTGATGGGCGTCGCGATCTCCTCGAGCGGCTTCTGTTCGGCGGATACCCCGAACAGGAGCTCGGCCACGCCCCCAACCGCCATCACGGCCGCGCCAATGAAGAACCCGATCGCGAGGGTCGTGGTTTCGCCACTCGCGATCAGGTGGCCGAAGAGGAGCGGGCCGGTGATGCCGCCCGCTGCCGTTCCAACCGCGTAGAAGAACGCGATGGCGAGCGCGCGAGTCTCCATCGGGAAGATCTCGCTCACGGTCAGGTACGCGGAGCTTGCCCCCGCCGATGCCAGGAAGAAGGTTCCCATCACGAACGCCATGAACGACCACGTCGTAAGCGTGCCGCCGACCAGGATGAGCGCCAGGACCGCCACCACAGCGGCCGAGCCGAGGTAGGTGATCGTGATCATCGGCTTTCGACCCACGGTGTCGAAGAGCCGCCCCATCGTCAACGGGCCCAGGAAGTTGGCGATCGCGAACAGCGCGATGTAGTACGGGATCGAGCCCGAGGAAACGCCGAAATAGGTGCCAAGGATCGTTCCCAGGTCGAATGTGACGGCGTTGTAGAGGAAGGCCTGGCCGACGAAGAGCGCGAGCCCGAGCGCCGTGCGCTTCGGGTAGGCGCTGAAGGCGGTGCGAGCGATCTCGCCGAACGAGATCCGCTCGCGCTGGCGGACCTCGATCTCTCCCTTCGGCTCGGGAAGCTCCTCGCCGTCGTTCTCCTCGCGAACCTCCACCTCGATCTCGTCGACGATGCGCTCGGCCTCCTCCTCGCGCCCGTGGATGAAGAGCCAGCGCGGACTCTCCGGCACGTTGCGACGGACGAGGAGGATCGCGAGACCGAGGATCGCGCCGGTGCCGAACGCGAGCCGCCAGCCGACGTCGCCGGCGAAGACAGACTCGTTGAGGAAGAAGAGCGCCGCCACTGCCCCGATCGCTGCTCCGACCCAGTAGCTGCCGTTGATGATCAGGTCGACGCGGCCGCGGACGCGCGCGGGGATCAGCTCGTCAATCGCGGAGTTGATCGCCGCGTACTCGCCGCCGATGCCCGCTCCTGTGAAGAATCGCGCGATGAAGAAGTACAGGGGCGAGAACGCGAAGGCCGTCGCGACCGTCGCCGCGATGTAGACCAGGAGCGTGATCAGGAACAGCTTCTTGCGGCCGAAGCGGTCGGTGAGCTGGCCGAAGAAGAGAGCACCGAGGCATGCGCCTCCGACGTAGAAAGCGGCGGCCGTGCCGATCTGGCCCGCGCTGAGCTCGATACCGCTCCCGGCCTCGGCCAGCCGTGCCGCCACGCTCGAGACGATCGTCACCTCGAGGCCGTCCAGGATCCACACCGTTCCGAGTCCGATCACGACGAGCCAGTGAAAACGCGACCACGGGAGGCGGTCGAGGCGGGCCGGGATCCGCGTCCTGATCGTGTCCGTGGCCGTCGCCGCCGTCATCGGGTAGGCGCTCCATCGCTCATGGAGCGCCCAATTCCCGGGCTCAAGGTTTGCGAAACGCCGCGCGCGCGTATGGTCGAGACGTGGTGCGCTGCGCGATCCTCGGACACCGCTACCGATTCCGGACCGAGAGCGCGACGATGGTCTGGGAGTGCGAGCGCGGCTGCGGTGCGGGCGGGTCCAAGGGGTACGCGACCGCCGCCGACGCGCGGCGCTACGCAATGGCGTTCGATGCCGATCCCTCTGATGCCGGAGCGCGGCGGCCCATGCTGGGGGTCCTGCCGCTGTGGCTCGCACGCCGACTGAAACGGCGCCGATGAGCTCTGCCGGCGCCGTTTCAGTCGGCGGTCGCCGCGGATAGCCCAAAGGGGGACGAATAGACCACGAAGGCAGGAGGTGAGCATGCCCTGGGATGAGTTGAAGCCGCGCCGGTTCCCGGCGTTCGAGAAGGATCTGGACGGCATCTCCAAGCAGACGATGGAAGACCACTACAAGCTCTACGAGGGCTACGCGAAGAAGGCGAACGAGTGCCGGAAGCGCCTGAGCGGGTTCGATTACTCGGAGATCGAGGGGAACCAGGTGTTCTCAGACCTCCGGGCGGTTTCAGTCGACTACACGTTCGCGCTGCTCGGCTACAAGAACCACGACCTCTACTTCGGCCACCTCGGCGGCGACGGCGGTGAGGCCGACGGGCGCTTCGCCGAGTTGGCGGAGGAGGAGTTCAACGGCCTCGGCAAGTGGTTCGACGCGGTGAAGAAGGCTGCGAGCGCCGCGCGGGGCTGGGTCATGGTCGGCTACGACCTGAACGACGGCTCGCTGTTCAACTACATCATGGACACCCAGAATCTCTGGGCCGTCTACAACATGGTCCCAGTGCTCGCGCTCGACGTCTACGAGCACGCGTACGTCCGCGACTTCGGCGCCACTCCCGACGGGCGCAAGGAGCACGTGGAGGCGTTCTTCCGCAACGTCGACTGGGACCACGTCAATCGCCAGCTCGCGCAGGCGGAGGCGGCGAAGCAGGGCGCTGACCAAAGCGCCACCGAATCGCCGGAGTTTGCTCCGGCCTCGTAGGGGTACCGGGCAAGTTCCGTAGCCCGCCAGCAGGGGCGGGCTCCGGTTTTCAGAACGAGCAGGGCCGTCCAGGGCGTCGCGCGCGTTCCCCCGAGCGCGGCGTCCTGCGGCTCTCGCTCGTTCTTACTGCTGTGCGTCGTGCGGCGCGCCGACCCGCTTCGACTCCGGCGAGCCGTGCTGGCGCAGGTAGATGGCGAACACCGCGAACGAGCCGACCGCGAGGAACTCCGATTGCCAGTTCTGGAGCGTTGCCTCCCAGAAGTCGGCGCCGGTGACGTAGCCGCTGTACGAGACGGTTGGTTCGTGGTGTGCTCGCTGGTTCGCGTTGTAGTCCCGCATGCCCGTGATCGACTGTGCGAACCACGATCCGGAGAAGATCAGCGCCATCATCATCAGCGTGAACTGCAGGTACTCGGACTGCCAGTTCTCCATCACCGCATTGCCGAACGACGATGAGGTGACGTAGCGCCAGATCGAGATCGCGGGCTCGTGGTGTGCGAGCTGGTCCTGGTTGAACGCGATGTGGCCGGCGATCGCCTGCCCGGCGAGGGCAGCGAGGAAGATCACGCCGAAGAGCGAGAGCGAGTTCTGTCGGATGAAGCGGCGTATCCCACTCACCGCCCAGCCACGCCGATCGCGATGCAGTAGGCGAGCCCGAGGACGATGACGCTCGCGTAGAAGACGAACACCATCCGCACCTGCGGAACCGTAGAGCCCGCGTCGGCGGCCGCGTATCGTTTGGACGCCCTACGGGTACTTAGTGTGACCGGTCGGCCGGAGCGCGCCAATCCCGATTCGGCTTCACGCCCGGTTCCAGCCAGCCAAGGCGGCCGGATCTCTTACAGAATCGGCTGATTTGCAGGCGATTCGCATTTAGCTTGACATCGAACGGTGGTTCGTACTATACTTTCTGAAGCTCTAGGAACCCGTTAAGGAGGCCCCGGATGGACCGAGGCAGGAGCGCTGACGCACAGCGCGCTGACACGGGTCGCCTCCGCGGAGAGCACACAGCCGAATTGCGCTCGGCGCGCCAGGCGGCGCGACGTGGCGAGGCTCACGTCTCCGCGGCGACCCCCACGACAACTGAAAGCTTCCAGCTCTTCCTGAACCAGGCGAGTCGTTACCCCTTGCTCACTCGCGAGGAGGAGGTCGAGCTGGCGCAGCGCATCGAGCGCGGCGACCTCGAGGCCAAGGAGCGTCTCATCAACTCCAACCTCCGCCTGGTCGTCAAGTTTGCCCTGCGCTACGCCGGCCATGGCCTCTCGCGCGAGGACCTCGTGCAGGAGGCGATGCTGGGGTTGATCCGCGCCGCCGAGAAATTCGATTGGCGTCGCGGCTACAAGTTCTCGACCTACGCGGTGCTGTGGATCAAGCAGGCCGTGCAGCGAGGCTTGGACAACACCGGCCGCGGTGTGCGGATTCCCGCGCACATCGCCCAGCGCGAGCGCAACGTCGCCCGCGCCGAGGCGGATCTGCGGGCGAAGCTGGATCGCGACCCGACCGACGAGGAAGTCGCCGAGCACGCGAAGCTGCCGCTCGATGAGGTGCTGGCTGTCCGCGACCTGACCAGGGTCACGACCAGCCTCGACGCCCCGATCGGCGACGGCGACACGAGCCTCGGCGAGCTCCACGCGGAGAGCGCGACGAACCTCGAGGACGAGGTTCTCGAGCGTGAGCAGGAGGACACCGTCGCCGCGGCGCTATCGAAGCTCACCGACGAGGAGCGTTCGGTGATCGAGGCCCGCTTCGGTACGGGTGGGCGTGAGGCGCACTCGGTCCGCGACACCGCCCGCAAGCTCGGCCTTACGCAGAGCTCCACCCGTGAGCTCGAGGAGCGGGCGCTGGCGCGCCTCGCTCGCGACGGCGCCCTCGCCGCCTTCCGCAGCGCGGCCTAACCCGCCGGCGATTTCGCTGACGCGCCCCGGGGGTTCACCGGGGTGCGTTGGCGCGCCCTAGGTGCGTGCCCGAGTGAGGGGGTACGCGTACCAGAGGCCGGCGATCAACAGTCCGGCGAGGATGGTCACGGGCACCGCAGCTGCGGTGCCGAACAGCAGGTGGGTGACGAGGAAGATCGCGCCCACCATCGCGAACGCGAGAAAGGCGAGGCCGATGAGGATGGCCCGATTCGCGAATGCCACAACCTCCGCCTTTCGTCCCTGGCGGAACAAGAGCCGGTGGAACGGCGTCGGCGCTATGAGGATGAAGGTTGCAAGGGCGGTGGAGAGCAGGACGACGAGATAGAGGATCCGCTCGAACTGGGTCATGCGTACGAGGCCCTGGGAAAAGGGGACCGTCAGCAGGAACGCGAACAGCACCTGGACCCCGGGAAGCGCGACGCGCAGCTCCTGGAGCATCTCGTCGAGGTTGCGGTCGAGCCGCTCGGCTGGGGTCTCGTGTCGCTCCGGCTCGGGGTCGTCCCTGCTGGGGGCGGGATCCTGATCAGGCGCCATCGAGGCTGACTACCCGCCCCGAGGCCCGCCTAGGCCACGGACTTCGACAGGGCCGCGAGCGCTTCATCGCGCGTCTGGTGGAGGCCCAGCGCACGGTCGATGCCCGTGATCTCGAGGAGCCGGCGCACCTGGGCATCCGGACAGCAGATCTCCAATTGTCCGTCGTCACCATTCCCATTCGCATCCACGAACCGCGAGTGGGCGTGCACGATGACGCTGAGGCCGGTGGAGTCGATGAAGCTACATTCGCTCAGGTCGATCAGGACCGCGCGCGTCCCGGCCTCGAGCGCCGCCTCGAGCGGCCCACGGAGCTCGGGCGCGGTGGCATGGTCGAGCTCACCGTTGAGGGTGAACGAACATACGCCCCCCTCGAGCTCCTCGACCTCGACGCGAAACGGAGCGCTCAACGGCTCTTCCATGAGGCTGCCACTGCAGCCCGGATGTTACCCCGGACGACCCGCTGATCAGTCGCCGCCGGCCCCGGGCCCGGACTCGCCGCCGGTTTCCTGCTGCCGGTTCGCGAGTGCCTCCTCGTCGGAGGCGGGATTCCCGATCGGGCCGTGCGACTCGCCCGCCTCGCCCTCCTCCGGAGCTTCCTCCGGGGGCGCCTCGGACGGCTCCGCCGCTGCGCGCTCGTCTTCGTTGGCTCGGATTCGAACAAGGTCTGGCGGGTATACGCGCTCGCTATGAGAACAAGAGCCCCGATCGGGGAGATCGAGCAGCCGCCGGAGTCACCGACCGCGCCGCCGGTTCCCGTGGAGGAGCCGGAGCCCTCTCCCGACCCCGTTACCGAGCCGGAACCGGACCCCGTGGACGATCCGGTGCCGCCTCCTCCAGATCTGCCCGAGCCCGATCCGCCGCCAGAGCAGGAGGACCCGGCGAGCGCATGATCGCAACCAGCGCCGCGTCGTCGCCGACCACCTCGCCGGCAAAGGACTGAAGCGCGGCCTCGACTTTCGCCACGGCAGTCTCGGGGCGGCCTGAGTCCGCCACCTCGCCGCGCAGTCGGTCCTCGCCGAACATCTCATTCCCCGAGCGCGCGTCCGTGACCCCGTCCGTATAGACGACGAGCTGGTCGCCGGGCTCAAGCTCGACGAGCGTTGTCGTCCATCCCGGGTTGGCGAGAGCGCCTAGGAGCGGCCCGGGGACCGCCGCCTCGGTTACCTCGGACCCCCGAACCCGGAGTGGGAGCGGATGACCGGCCGAGATCGAAGACACCTGGGCCGCGCCATGCGGGGCCTTCTGCAGGACCACCACTGCGGCACTGCACAGCGGCGTGGGATCGCGTTCGCGAAGGCGACGGTTCAGGGCCGCCAGCGCTTGCAGGGGGTCGGACGTGAGCGCACTGGCCGTATGAAGCGTGTTGCGCGCGAGCGCCGTGAGCGCCGCGGCCTCGGCTCCGCGCCCGACGACGTCTCCGAGCACGACCATCCACCCGCCCTCGATCTCGGCGACCTCGTAGAAGTCTCCGCCGACCTCGTTGAGCTCCCCGGCGGGCCGGTACATGGTGGCCACGCGCCAGCCCGGCATCTCCGGAAGCTCCGCGGGCAGCAGGCCGCGCTGCAGCGTGCGGTTGATCTCGATCCGCATCTCGGCGACGCGCGCATTCTCGGCCGCGAGGCCAGCCCGCCTCCCGAGCTCCACGGCAACCTCGACGTCGTGTTCGTCGAAGTGGCGGGACCCCGCATCGGTGCCGAACGTCAGGGCACCAACGCGCTTCGCGCCGGCCACCATCGGGACGACGATGGTGGAGCCGGTCCTGTCCTTCGTCACCGCGGGCGCGGCGCCTTGAAGAACCTGCGCGATCGGTGAATCGGCCTCGCTGTCGACTCCATCGAGATCGCGAAGGTCTCCAGCGATGTCCCCCCGGCTTCGGTGAGCAGCGGCCGCAATGTCGATCAAGCCGTCGCCACCCGGGAGGCTCACGGCGCACCAGTCCGCGAACTCGGGCGTGGCGAGGTCGGCCACTCTGCGAAGCGTCTCGGCGTGGTTCCGTGACGACTGCAGCAGCTCGCCGACCCGAGCGAGCAGCCGTTGCGCGAGCTCGGCCCGCTTGCCCGCGGTGACGTCTTCGATCGTCGTCACGGCGTAGAGAAGGTTGCCCTCGGGGCCGGTGATCGGCTCGACGACGACGGAGATCCAGCGTTCCTCCCGGGTCTCCCGCACGAAGAGCCGGAACGTTCCTCGCAGCGGAAGCTGGCCGGCGCGAAGCGCTTCGACGACCAGGTCCTCGTCGGGAAGGCGTCGCCCATCCTCGGCATAGAGCTCATAGCGCGCCACGCGTGCGTCGGCATCCGCAGCGAGGACTTCGTCTGCATCGTGCATGCCGATCAGGTCCGCCGCGGCCTGGTTGGCGAAGACGAGCGAGCCATTGGCCTCGTGAACGGTCACGGCCTCGGGAATCCGGTCCATCACGGCGTCCATGCGCCGCTCGACGCTCTCGAGGTCGCTGAAGAGGCCGGCGTTGTCGAGCGCGAGTGCGAGGCGGCCGCTCAGGGTCTTGACGAAGATGAGGTCGTCGCGCCCATAGCGCCGCCTCGACCACGCGACCACCACCGTGAGGGTCCCGAGCAGGCGTCGTCGCGCGATCAGGGGAACGATGATCACCGAGCGCATCCCGAGCGAGCGCATGAACTCGGTGTCCTCGCCGCCGTGGCCGAGCATCTCGACCTGCGCGTCGGTCACCGCCGGCAGGAACTGGGGCACAGGTGGGATCCCGAACTCCGGGTCGCGAAGCCAGAAGGGCGTCGACGGGTCGCGCGAGCGAAGCGTCGTCTCGATCGCCGGCCAGTCGGGGCGGCCGCGAACGCGTACCGCAGCGCGCGTGACCTCGCCTTTGTGGATGGCGTCGATAATCGCGATGTCGGCGGCCGCCGGGGCGATGAGTGAGACCGCGCGGTCGAGCGTGTCGGCCAGGGAGAGCGACCCATCGGCGATGGCGCCGATCCGATCGAGGAGGGTGAGCCTGCCGGTGAAGGCACGCGAGCCCTCGCGCATCCATGCGGTGAGGATGGCCAGCGCACCCCCGATCACAAGCACTGCGAGACGGATCCAGTACTGGAGGTCGGCGAAGTTGTTGTTCCACTCGGGACTCACCGCGACGAGCACGAACGCGAGCGCGACGAGGATCGCCGCCGGTGTCAGGCCGCCGACGATTGCGGCCGCGAAGGCGCCGAGCACGTACGAGCCCGGAACGGTCACCCTCGTGCCGAGGACCATGTCCGCGACGAGGATCGGGATCAGGATCGCGAGCCCGACCGCAAGACCGAGGCGCAGCTCGCGCCGCGGCGTCCCCATCACGGTGGCCAGGAAGGGTCTTCTTCCCGTAATGCTGGTCATCTCTCTTCCCGCACCAACTCTAGGTGACGGACGGGCGACACTCGCTCCTCGCATACGGTGCCGCCGCGCCGGGTAGCCCTCTGCTGAAGACAATCTCGAAGGAGGCATTCAGATGGCAGGGATCGAAGGGAAGCGAGTCGCCTTTCTCGCGGCCAACGAGGGTGTCGAGCAGGTGGAGCTCACGCGGCCTTGGGAGGCCGTAAAGGAGGCCGGCGGCGAGCCGGAGCTCATCGCGCCCGAGGAGGGCGAGGTGCAGGCGTTCAATCATCTCGACAAGGGCGAGACGTTCTCAGTCGACCACACCGCGGCGGGGGCGAACGCCGACGACTACGACGCGCTCGTCCTGCCGGGCGGCGTCGCGAATCCCGACATCCTGCGGACCGAGCAGGAAGCCGTTGAGTTCACGCGGCGCTTCTTCGAAGCCGGCAAGCCGGTGGCCGCGATCTGCCACGCGCCCTGGACGCTCATCGACGCGGGCGTCGTCGAGGGTCGGACCCTCACGTCGTGGCCGAGCCTGGCGACGGACCTTCGGAACGCCGGCGCCAACTGGGTCGACGAGGAGGTCCATGTGGACTACGGGCTCGTCACGAGCCGCAAGCCCGAGGACCTCGACGCGTTCTGCGCCAAGCTCGTCGAAGAGGTGGCCGAAGGCGTTCACGAGGGCCAGCGCGAAGCAACGGTCGCCGGATGACGGCGGCCTGATGGCGGCCCGCGGAGACCGCCGGGGCGGGGGTTCGCGGGCGCGGGCGCGGGTATCCTCGGCTCCGCCCAAGCGCAATGGCCTCAGATAAAGCCACCATGCGACTCGTCCTCCCGGCCCGTCCGGAGAACGTCGGGCTCGTGCGTCACACCGTCGCGGGCCTCGCCGAGGCGGCCGGAATGGACGAGACGGGCGTCGCCGACGTGAAGGCGGTGACCTCCGAGGCGTGCGTCAACGCCGCGGTGCACGCCTACGAGGGAGGCGAGGTCGGGCCGATGGAGATCATCGTTTCGATCGGGGAGGCGTTCGAGATCGTCGTTCGGGATTTCGGCGGCGGGTTCCGGCCGCGAATCGCGGTGCAGAGCGATGAGCCGAGCCTGCGCCTCGGGCTGCCGCTGATCGCCACGCTCGCGGCCTCGTTCGAGCTGCGCGGCAATCCCGGCGGCGGCACGGAGCTGCGCATCGGGATGGCGATGCCGAGCGACGAGGACGGCGACGGGCCCGCAGGCCCCGCGCGGGTCGCGGAGTCACGCGACGACACCGTCGTCTCGGTCGGGGATTTCGACGTCGCCCCGCTCGTGGTAGCGCGCGTCCTCTCGTCAATCGCCGCCCGGGCCGACCTCTCCGTCGACAAGCTCTCCGATGCGATCCTGCTTGGCGACGCGATCGCTGGCGGTTCCCCTGACGGCTTCGTCGACGGTCGGGTCCAGGTGGCGGTGACCGATGAGGAGCGGGCGATCGCCGTGAAGGTCGGGCCCCTGCGAGACGGCGCCGCTGAGCGTTTGCTCAGCGCGCTCGAGGTGCCGGCGCTCGGCGCCTCGCTCCAGAAGCTCGCCGACGACGTGCGGGTCGAGGACTCGGCCAGCGGCGAGCACCTGATGTTCAAGATCTCGGAGCGCTAGGCCCTAGCCATCCGGCTCGGCCTCGGAGATCTCGGCGCGCAGCCGCTCGAGCGCTCCACGAAGAATCCGTGACACGTGCATCTGCGAGTGGCCGATCTTCTCGGCGATCTGGGATTGCGTCATGTCGTCGACGAACCGGTAGTGCAGGACGAGCCGCTCGCGCTCACTGAGCGCCGGGAGACCCGTTGCGATCGTCGTCCGCTGCTCCACGGTCTCAAAGCCCTCCTCCTCGGTGCCGATCCGGTCCCCGATCGTCATCTCGTCGACTTCGCCGCCCACAGGCTGCTCGGTGGACATCGTCTTGCGCGCGTCGCCGGCCGCGAACGCCTCGAGCACCTCGTCCTCGGAGAGGTCGAGCGACGCCGCGATCTCGCGGATCGTGGGCGAGTGTTCGAGCTCGCCCGTGAGCTTCCTGATCGCGTCGTCGACCTTGCTCACGCGCTCCTGCAGGCCGCGCGGCAGCCTGAGGTTCCACACACGGTCCCTGAAGTGACGCCGGAGCTCGCCGAGAACCGTCGGCGCCGCGAAGGCGATGAACGGGATCCCGCGCTCGGGGTCGAACCGGTCGATGGCGTTGACGAGGCCGAGGCTCGCGACCTGGATCAGGTCCTCGGTGGGCTCGCTGCCGCCCCGATATCGCAGCGCCATGCTGCGAGCGAACGGCATGTAGCGGCGAACCAACTCCTCGCGCACCTCCGGCTCACGCAGGCGGTGGTAGCGCTCAAGGAGCTGCTCGTCGCGCGCCAAGCCCACTTCAGTCATCCCCTTGATTCTGACTGGCCGCGCATCGATTGGAGGAGGAGGGGGCCCGGCCCGAGGCCGGGCCCCTCCTCACTCACAGGGCGCGGGGGCATTTGTGGGGGTCGTCCCCGCGCGGCCGTCATCCATGACGGTGGCTGCCTCGGGCAGGCGGTTACCCGTTTCACGCGCCACCAAACCGTTTCCCGCACCCGCCGATTGGGTAGGCGAGCAGGCATGGATGGAGTGGGACGCGAGCCGGGCCCCCGCCGCCGCTTCGACCTGGCGCGCTCCACCTTCGAGCGGGCCAACGGCGCCGGCTTCACCGACCTCGCGGCGAGCCTTGCCTACTACTCCGCCCTGTCGATCTTTCCGACGGTCGCAGCGCTCGTCGCGCTGCTCGGCCTCTTCGGCAGCGAGGGGACCGCGCAGACCCTGCTCCACGCGGCCACGAAGGTCGGGCCGAGCTCCACGGCCGACGCGCTGAGGCCGGCCATCAACGGGCTCGTCCGATCGCATGGCGAGGCCGGCGTGGCCGCGGTGATCGCCTTCGCAGCCGCCCTCTGGGCAAGCTCGGGATACGTCGGCGGCTTCATCCGCGCCGCCAACGCGATCCACGGAGTGGAGGAGCGGCGCTCGACGGTCAAGGTCCGGGCGCTTCAGGTGGGCCTCGCGCTCGTGAGCGTCGCGATCCTCGCCCTGATGATGGTCGCGATCGGTCTCAGCGGCCCCCTCCTCGACTCGGCCGCGAGCTCGCTGGGGATCGGCTCCACGGGGCGGACGGTCTTCGAGATCGTCCGTTGGCCGGTCCTGGCGTTGGCGGGCGCGACCGCAATCGCCGTACTCTCGCGCTACGGGCCGGACCTCGACCCACGGCCCTGGAGGGCGGTTATCGCCGGCACCGCGTTTGCCCTGCTCGTTTGGCTCCTGGCGTCGGGCGCGTTTGCCCTCTACGTCGCGACGTTCGCCTCCTACGAGGCGACCTACGCGACTCTCGCGGGCGCGATCGTCTTCCTGATCTGGCTCTGGCTCTCGAACCTCGCTCTGCTGGCGGGGATCGCGCTCAACGCCGAGCTCGCGCTGCGCATTCCCGACGAGCGCCCGTCCGATACGCGAGGGCCGGCGGCGGGCCCGGCCGGGAAGACCGTCGAGCCGGCAACCTAACCCTACGGGGGCGAGTTTGCCCGGCTATTCGGGCAAAGGCCGCCACGTAACAGTGAAGTGACGCGGTACCGGCCGGCCGGGGGCGCGGGCAAGCCGGTGGACGGTCAGGGGCGCGACGTCATCCGGGCGCGCGACGGAACCCGTGACGTCATCAACTGCGGCCCGGGGAAGGACGTCGCCTACGTGGACCGGGCGGAGGACGGCGTCTTCGACTGCGAGCGGGTCGTCAAGCCGACCTCCAGCCAGAAGCGAGGCACGGGTTGAGCTCGCGCTCGGACGACCGGCCGCGCGATGAGGTCGAAGAGCGCTTCGCGGCGGAGCACCCCACGGAGCATCTGCGCCGGCGCGAGTTCCTGGCTCGCACCGCAGCCTCGACAAACTACATCGCCATGGTGAGCGGGCAGGCGCCGAACCCGCTGACCCAGGCCGACTGCCCGATCTTCAGCGAGTTCGTTCCCGGCACCAGCGCGCCGGACGGCCAGTTCGTCGGCGCCGGCTGCGTCTACCCGCCGGGGGCGCAGACCGTCGCCAACCAGCTCGAGGACTCGGGGTACACCTGGAAGGGCTACATGCAGGACATGAACGCGGGCACGCCCAAGGGCAAGCCCCAGGTGACCTGCAGGCACCCCGCGATCGGGGCTCCGGACGACACCGAGAGCCCGCGCAGGGGCGATCAGTACGCGGCGCGTCACAACCCCTTCGTCTACTTCCACTCGATCATCGACTCGCCCACCTGCAATCGCAACGACATCGACCTCACCAACCTGCGCGGCGCCCTGAAGCGCGAGCGCAAGACCCCCAACTACGCGTTCATCACGCCGAACCTCTGCTTCGACGGCCACGACGGGCCCTGTGTGGACGGCAAGCCCGGCGGGCTCGTGAGCGCGAACGTCTTCCTGCGCAAATGGGTGCCGAGGATCCTGCGCTCCCCGGCCTACCGCCACCGCGGGCTCTTGATCGTCACCTTCGACGAGGCGGAGGCGAGCTCAGACTCGAGCGCATGCTGCAACGAGAAGCCGGGGCCGAACGTGATCCCTCCCGACACTCCCGGGGCCACCAATCCCGGACCCGGAGGAGGGCGCGTCGGAGCCGTGCTGGTCTCGCGGTGCGTCAGGGCGGGGACCGTGAACAAGACCCCCTACAACCACTACTCGTTGCTGCGCTCGATCGAGGACAACTTCAGCCTTCCGCACCTCGGCTACGCGGGCAGGCGGGCCTCGAGCCGTTCGGTGCCCAGACGCTGAATCGGCGCGGTTGCGCTAGCCCGTGAGCCAGGTGACCGGGTTCTTCACCATCATCGTCTCGAGCTGCTCGTCGGTCATCCCGCGCTCACGAAGGGCCGGGATCACCTCCTCGAAGATGAGGGTCATGCTCCAGCCCTTGGCGAGGCCCGCCTCCATCATCTGGAGGCCGACCTCGGCGGGGAACCAGTCGAGCGTGGCGCAGTAGTCCTGGGAGAGGAACATGCGCTCGGCGTGCCCGCGCTCCAATAGGGTCGCCGCGGTCGGGAGCCGCTGCTCCATGGGCAGGAACAGTTCCAGCCCGAAGCGGTCGAGGCCGATGAAGACGCCCTTGTCGAGCAGGCGCTCGATGTAGTCGAGATCGTCGGTATCGCCGGTGTGCGCGATCTGCACCCGCGAGAGGTCGACGCCCTCCTCCTCGAAGATCTCGACCTGGCGGATCCCTGTCTGGCTGGCGGGGCGGGAGTGGGCCATGATCGGCGCGCCGGTCTGCACGCTCGCGCGCGCGACGGCGCGATGCACCTTCTCGACGTTCTCGGTGACGCCGGGCTCGTCGGCGGCGCACTTCAGGAAGGCCGCCTTGATGTCCGTGCCCTGGATGCCCTGGGTGATGTCGTGGACGAAGAGCTCGGCGATCGCGTCGGGGTCGCGCGCGTTGAAGAAGGGAGGCAGGTGGTCGTAGGTGTAGATACCGGTGCAGGCGACGAGCTGGAGGCCCGTCTCGTCGGCGACGCGCTTCGAGAAGCCGACGTCGCGACCGATGAACATCGCCGTCGGCTCGACGACGGTCTTGACGCCGTGCTCGAGCACGGCGCGCGCGCAGCCGAGGGCCGGCGTCAGGAAGTCGGGCGGCTCGGGGTCGTCGGGGTCGGGGGCGACGGGTCGCACGTGCGGCCACTGGATGAAGACGGCCTCGTCGCGGGTGATGAAGTGCTCGTGGATCAGCGTGGTGCCGAGCTCGCTCGCGTCGATCGGGCCGTTGACGGTCTCCACGGTCGCCACGAGGCTGCAGTCTATGTCCCTACAGTCCGGCCGTGCCCCTGACCTGGCGCATCTCGATGATCGTGCTCGTCGCCTGCCTGCTGGCGTCGATGGTCATCGCGCTCGTGAAGCTCCTGTAGCCCGCGTTCAAGCCCGCGCGCTGCGGGTTAGTATCCCGGCCGCAGTCGCCCACCGAGGAGGAGGGACGTGTGTTCAAGCGGATAGTGGTTGGCACTGACGGATCCGACACCGCATCGGTGGCGGTGTCCCGCGCGGTCGACCTCGCCAAGGCGACCGGCGCCGCGCTCGACGTCGTCACGGCGTACGAGCAGGGCGGCACAGCCCTCTCGACGGACGAGAAGGTCGAGATTCCGGGCGACGTTCAGTACGAGGTGGGCCCTCGCCAGGAGGTCAACATGGTCCTCGACGGCGCGGCGGGGACCGCCGAGCAGGCGGGCGTCAGCGCCACGACCCACGCCCGTGAGGGCGACCCCGCCGACGCGCTCCTCGACGTCGCCGAGGAGGTGAAGGCCGACGTCTTGGTCGTCGGCAACAAGGGGATGACGGGGGCGAAGCGGTTCCTGCTCGGAAGCGTGCCGAACAAGGTCTCCCACCACGCGCCCTGCAGCGTCTACATCGTTCGCACCACAGCGTAGCCGCGGCTAGCAGGCGACGCTCGGGTCGACCGCCCGCGCCAGGTCGATGCGGCCGTAGCGGCCGTAGTAGCGGGGGTGGCCAGTCGGCGTCGCCGTGCAGGCAAGGCGCGTAGCCACGCCCAGCGGCCCGGGGCGGGGGAGGGGCACGCCGCTTGCGATCACGACCGCCGCGGCCGCCGACGCCTCCGCGGCCGCCTGCGACGTGCCGTCGAGGTCGACGTAGGAGAAGCGGTCGTAGGTGCCGGCGGCGGCCGCAGCCGGGTCGAGCGAGAACTGCGTGATCCCCGGTGCGGAGGCGGCGCTCGGATCGCACGACGCATCGCCCGGAATTGCGGCGTCGGAGCCGCCCCCGGGGCGTCACGAGCGTCGCGCGACGGTTGGAGTACGAGGCGAGGCAGCCGCGCTCCGTGGTGGCGCCGACCGAGAGCACCTTCGGCGCCGCCGCGGGCATCGCGGGGGATGCCGGCCGCGGAGTTGCCGGCCGCCGCGATCACGAGGGCGCCGCGCTTCGCCGCGGAGCGGATTGCGCGGCAGACGACCGAGATCTGCGCGCAACGCGTGACCTCGGGGCCGAAGGCGAGGCTGAGGTTGATGACCCGGGCGCCGTGCTTCGCGGCGAACCGGATGCCGTTTGCGATCTGGGTGGCGCTGCCGTGGAGGCTCGCGTCGAGAACGCGTACCGGGATCACCTGGGCGCCGTAAGCGACGCCGGTGAGCCCCATGTCGTTGTCGGTGGTCTCCGCGATCGTCGAGGCGACATGCGTGCCGTGCCCGTTCTCGTCGAGCGGCAGGCGATCGCCGTCGACGAAGTCGCGGGGGTGGAGGAAGCTCGTGCCGGCGAGGTCCGGGTCGGCGCGGAAGCCCGCTCCGCGCTGCCGGTAGGCGACTCCCGAGTCGAGAACGGCGACGGCCGTTCCGGCGCCCGGAGCGGCCGCCGTGGACTCGAGCGTCGACCAGGCATCGCTCGCATCGATTCCGCCGGGGCCGGCGAGGAAGCTCCACTGGTCGTTCCGCCAGCCGCCGGTGGTGCCGGCCCGGCCGGGGTCGTCGGGCACGTGAGCCGCTGCGGAGGCGACGTAGTTGGGGGTGGCGTAGGCGACACCGGGGCGGGCGGTGAGCCTCCTCGCCTCGCTCGGAACGGAGGCGTGGGGCGAGATCTTCACGACCCGCGTGGCTCCGCTCTCTCGGCGGATGACCACCTCGTCGGTGACGTATGGGGCCGCTGCCCGGCCCGAGACCGCGATCGGGTCAGCTGGTGGGGCGGGGGCCGTCGTGTGCCCTGCTCCCGGAGCGGCATCAGTCGCTGCGGCCGCCGCCGCAGGCCCCGCCAAGCCCGCGACGACGGCCGCCGCTAGTGCGGCAGCCCCCCTGGCACTCATGCCCCCTAAACACATCGGCGGCCGCCGAAGTTGCCGATACTTCGCGGATGCCCGACGCGACGGCCATCGACCAGCGCCTGATGGCGCTCGCGATCGCCGAGGCGGAGGCGGCCGCAGCTCACGACGACGTCCCGATCGGGGCGGTGGTCGCCCAGGGTGGCGAGCTGCTCACTGCCGCGGGCAACGAGCGCGAGCTCCGTGGCGACCCGACGGCCCACGCCGAGGTGCTGGCGATCAGCGAGGCGGCCCGCAAGCTCGGCGGCTGGCGGCTGGCGGGCTGCGAGATCTACATCACGCTCGAGCCCTGCGCGATGTGTGCGGGAGCGATCGTCCTTGCCCGCCTCGACCGCGTTGTCTACGCGGCGGCGGACCCGAAGGCGGGGGCGGCGGGCAGCGTCCTGGATGTCCTGGGCGAGCCGCGCCTGAACCACCGCCCAACCGTGGAGAGCGGCCTCATGGCGACCGAGGCGTCTGCCTTACTGCGCACGTTCTTCGCCCAACGCCGTTAGTTCCCCAGGCCATCCGGGTTAGACCCCACCCTGGGAGGTCAGCCCAGGATGGCCTCGCAGAATTGGCTGCAGCTCGCGCATCATCGCCGCCGGGTGCTCGTAGACGTCGCCGTATGTGTACCGGCGAAAGTCGTCTCCGCGGGCC
This sequence comes from uncultured Actinomycetes bacterium, assembly GCA_963823245.1. Classification (GTDB taxonomy): domain Bacteria; phylum Actinomycetota; class Thermoleophilia; order Solirubrobacterales; family 70-9; genus JAWVFM01. The sequence goes on from CAWGKQ010000007.1 coordinate 173,762, forward strand.
CGCGCCTCGCGCTCCCGTCTCCGATCTTGCTCCCACGAGTAGCGCGAGTTGTGGAACCGGTAGCCGTCGAGCTCGACCGTGAGCCTGTGTTCCGGCCAGCGGCAGTCGACGTAGCGTCCGCCGGCCGGGCGGTTCGTCCGCGGTAGTGGCAGGCGCTCCCGACGCAAGCGCGCGAGGAACTTCCGCTCGAGGGCGCTCAGCGTGACGCGGACCTCACCGGATAGCACCGAGAGGAGCATTCGCCGCCCCGGTGCATTCGGCCGCCGTGTCAGAACCTCCCGAACCTGCTCAGGTGTGGTGCCGTGACGCACGCCTGCCTGGTGAACCGCCCAGGCCAAGGCGTCAGGCCTAAGCCGCGCGGCTAGGTCAATGAGGGTGAGCTGGACCGTCGTGATCGGTATGCCCTTCCAGGTCGTGACGTCTCGAGCGTCGAGCGATCGGCAGCGACGGGTGACCACGCCGTCGATACGGCAGCTCCCGCGGAGATGTCACCTCCGGCTTGGGCGCCCTCCCCCTAACCAGCCAATAGATGTAGGCGGCGGCAGGCCGCTGAGCGCCGACGCGTCCCCGCATGCGAGCACCGCCGCCATGTAGGTCGCCTCCGATGCTGGGCGCCCGATGCCCGACCCGGTAGACACCGCGGAACTCGCGGCAGTAGGTAGCCGGGTCCGCAGGCGATGCTCGATCTCGGCCTTGCTAACGCCGGCGATGCCAGAAGGTCGCGCCGGGCGACGGTCCCGTGGGCGCCCGAAGCGAGGCGCTCGACGATTTCCTCGGCTGTCCTGACCTTTTGCTCGCACTGCGAGCAAAAGGCAGGACGGCCCGAATTTCGCCCCCTACGCGCTGACGGTCTCCGCCGGCGCTCGGGCCGTCGATCCGTTCGAGAACACCATCGCCTCGTCGTCGAGCCCGCCGTAGCGCAGGGCCAGGATGTCCCGCGCGTAGTTCTGGTAGAGCCGCCACGGCGCTCGCGAGCCCTGCCGCGGGAACTTGTCGATCGAGCGCAGCACGTAGCCCGAGTTGAAGTCGATGAACGGCTGCGGCTCGACCGACGGATCGCGGCTCCGCCGGCATGCACTGCGTGTAGCCGTGCTCGTCCATGTGGTTGAGCAGCCGGCACACGTAGCGCGCAGGTCAGGTCGCACTTGAGCGTCCACGACGCGTTCGTGTAGCCGAGCGCGGCGGCGAGGTTCGGCACGTCGCTCAGCATCATCCCCTTGTAGGCGAGCGTCTCGGGCAGCGCGACCTCGCTCGCCGTCGACCGCGAGCTCCAGCCCGCCGAACGCGCAGCAGGTTGAGCCCGGTCGCGGTGACGATGAGGTCGGCCTCGAGCGTCTCGCCCGACTCGAGCTCGATGCCCGTCCTCGGTGAAGGTCTCGATGCGGTCGGTGACGATCGAGGCGCTGCCGTCGCGGATCGCGCCGAACAGGTCGCCGTCGGGCACCAGGCAGAGCCGCTGGTCCCACGGGTTGTAGCGCGGGCGTGAAGTGCGTCTCGACGTCGTAGCCGGGCGGGAGCTGCTTGCGTCACGAAGCTCGCGCAGCAGCTTCTTCGCGAGCTCGGGCGCGGCGCCGGCTGAGCTGGAAGATCGCCATCGTCAGCAGCACGTTCTTCCAGCGGACGATCGAATAGGCGAGCCGCTCGGGCAGCAACCTGCGCAGCACGCGCGCGATCGGGTCGACGCCCGGCAGCGAGACGACGTAGCTCGGCGAGCGCTGGAGCATCGTCACGTGCGCCGCGTCGCGGCGCCATCGCGGGCACGAGCGTCACCGCGGTCGCGCCGCTGCCGATCACGACGACGCGCTTGCCCGCGTAGTCGAGGTCGTCGGTCCAGTACTGCGGATGGACGATCCGCCCCCGGAAGCGCTCGGTGCCCTGCGAACTCCGGCGTGTAGCCGCTCGTCGTAGCGGTAGTAGCCGCTGCACATGAAGAGGAAGCCGCAGGTGAGCCGAGCCGTCTCGCCGGTGTCGGTGCGCTCGACGTCCACGGTCCAGCGCGCGTCGGCGCTCGACCACTCGGCGCGCGACGACGCGGTGGTGGAAGCGGATGTGGCGGTCGATGCCGTACTCGTCCGCCGTCTCGCGGACGTAGCTGAGGATCGACGGCCCGTCGGCGATCGCCTTCGCGCTCGGCCAGGGCCGGAAGGCGTAGCCGAGCGTGTACATGTCGGAGTCCGAGCGGATGCCCGGATAGCGGAACAGGTCCCAGGTGCCGCCGATGGCGTCGCGCGCCTCGAGGATCGCGTAGGTCTTCCCGGGACAGGTCTCCTGCAGGTGGAAGCCGGCGCCGATGCCCGAGAGGCCGGCGCCGACGATCAGCACGTCGAAGTGCTCGGGCTCGGGCGACTTTCCGTTCGTGCTCATGGCAGGGCGAGAGCGACGACTGACTGTACTGTCGAAGCGAGGCGCTCGGTCGAATACCGGCCGGGCTCCTCGATCAGCATCCGCCCGAAGTACTCGGCGACGCCGATCAGCGCGTGCGAGACCACCTCGAGGTCGAGGTCGTCTCCCCGGCCCGCGAGCGCGCCCTCGAGCAGCCGCTCGAATCGCGCCCGCACGACCTCGCGGTCTCGCGCGATTCGCTCCCGCACGGCTCGCGGGGTGCCCTCGGGCGGCGCGAGGATCGGCCGCCAGGCGAGCGGGTCGCTGCGGACCATTTCGGCAAGGCGGCGACCATCTCCACGAGCCCGCTCCAGTCCCTGCGGTCGAGGTCCGCCGGCACGGCCCCCATCAGGGACTCGAGCGCGCGCTTCTCCTGGCGGTCGAGCAGGGCGTACAGGAGCGGCTCGAGCCCGTCGAAGACGCCGTAGACGACCGGCCGCGTGACGTCGGCCTCGCGCGCGATGGCGTCGATCGAGACCCCGGAGTACCCGCGGCGGCGATCACGCGGAGCGCGGCGTCGAGGAGCTGCTCGCGGCGCGCCTCGGGCGCCATGACGCGGGGGGCCGTAGGCTGCAAATACTACAGATGTAGTATTACGCGACGACTTCGAGCCCGACGCCCCGACTACGGCTTCTTCGGCCCCGGCTCCGTCACCTGGAAGGTGTGGACCTATCCCACCTCGCTCACGATCGGCTTCCAGCGCTCGGTCGTGGTCGAGGAGCTCGACCCCGCCCTCATCGCCGCCGTCGATGCGACCGAGGCGGTCCGGTACCGCCCCCGCACCCGCTACGACCGCACCCTCCGCTACTTCGCCCCGCTCACGACAGCCTCTGCGATCAAGGCCTCGAGGTCCTGCAGGTCACGCGAAGGCGGTCGGCACGAGCCGCTGAGCGGCAACCGCTACGACGCCAACGATCCGCACTCCCAGCTCTGGATCCATCTCACGGCATGGCACTCGATCCTCTACGCCTACGAGCGGTACGGCCCGGGCCGGCTCTCCACCGAGGAGGAGAACCGCTACTGGGAGGAGTGCGCGGTCGCGGCGGAGCTCCAGACCTGCGATCCGGCCGACGTCCCCCGCTCGCGCGAGGGCATCCGCGAGTACTTCGAGGGCATGCGCCCGAAGCTCGCCGGGTCGGAGGCGGCGTCAGTCGATGATGGACCACCTGCTGAACGCCAGGGTGATGCTGCCGCCCGTGCCGCTCGTCCTCCGCCCGGTCGCGTTCGTGGTCAACAAGGCAATGCGCTACGCGACCATCGCGACGATGCCGCGATGGATGCGGAAGATGGGCGGGCTGCGACAGAGCCGGCTGATGGACGCGCTGATCACACCCGTCATGCGGCTGAACTTTCGGATTGCGCGCCTCAGCGCCCGCTTCCAGGTTGCGGCGCTCGCCCTGCTCTCGCCATCGACCGTGCCCGTCGCCGCTCCGGTGCTCTTCGGCCTCTCACCGCGCACGCTCGAAACACTGACCCCAGCCGAGGCGCGAGAGCGCTACGACGTCCTCCCACCGGCCGAGGAATACGCGCGCTTCCGTGAGATGATCGCGGCCAAGATGGCTGCGAAGACGAACGGTGAGACGGTCACCGAGCGGGAGATCCGCGAGGCGACCTTCGCCGACTCTGAGCCGGTCCTCGGCCCGGTCTCCTGACTCAGGTTCTCATCAGCGGCGCGGGCCCGACGGGCCTTCTGTTGGCGATCGAGCTGCGCCGCCGCGGCGTCGATTGCGTCTTGATCGACGAGCTCGGCGAGGCGCGGGGGTGGGACCGCGCGACCGTGATCCACGGGCGCTCGATCGAGATCTTCGAGGCGCTCGGCCTCGCCGACCGCTTTCTTGAGGAGAGCGGGAGGATGACGAAGGCGCGATTCCTTTCCGGCGGCGAGGTGCTCGGCGAGCTCGACCTCGCCCTCGCCGACAGCCATTACAAGTTCGACCTGCAGCTCTCGGAGGAGACGACGGAGCGGTTCCTCACCGAGTACCTGGAATCACTCGGCGGCTCGGTCATGCGCGGCACCCGCCTTGCCCGGTTCGCCCAGAGCCCGGAAGGCGTCGCCGCCACCCTCGAGCGCGATGGCGAAAGCGTCGAGATCGAGGCCGACTGGCTCGTCGGTTGCGACGGGCTTCACAGTGTCGTACGCGAGCAGGCCGGGATTGACTTTCCGGGTACTGACATCCACGACCTCTGGGCGGTATTCGACGCCGGGATCGCCGGCTGGGACCGGGAGTACGACGTCGGATCCGTCTTCCTCGAGACGCCGCCGGTGATCCTGATGCCCATGCCTGACAGGCGGTGGCGCGTCTACATGCGACCGAGCTCGAACGAGAGTGACCTCGTCGCCGAGGCGACTGAGGTCCTCCACCGCTACCTGCCCGAAGGCGAGTTCACCGGCGTCGAGAACCCGGCCCGGTTTCGCTGCCATTGCCGTGTGGCGGCGACGTACCGCTCGGGCCGGGTACTGCTCGCCGGCGACGCCGCGCACGTCTGCTCCCCGGCGGAGGGACACGGTATGAACACCGGGCTCCAGGACTCCTTCAACCTCGGGTGGAAGCTGGCGCTGGTCTGCCGGGGCGCCGCGAGCGAGCGCCTGCTCGACACCTACGAGGTGGAGCGTCGCCCGGTCGCCGAGCGGGTGGTCGCCTCGGGGGCGGACACCGAGGCGAGCCAGACCCTCATCGACGCCGCGGCGCGGTCCGAGCGCGACGCCGGCGTTCGATCGACTTTCGCCGATTCCGACACGTCGCATCACGAGGCCGCCGCCCTTGCGGAGCTCGATCGCTCCTACGAGGGCTCGCCGATCGTGAGCGGTAGTCCATCCGAGGCGGCCCCGCCCGGCCGGCTTCTCCCCGACACGCCGGCGGTGGAACACCCATCTGCCGGCTCCGGGCCGCTCCACCGTTTCGGCCATCGCCCCGGCCACACCGTGATGGTCCTCGGCGGCCCCGCCGCCGATCCGAGTGAGGTCGCCGGCCTCGTCGGGCGACTCGAGACAGCGCACGGAGAGTCGCCGATGGTCGACGCGGTCCTGGGGTTCGCGGTGGCGGTCGGCGCTGAGGGAGTGGGCCGAATCGGCGACGACGTCGCCCACCAGCTCGGGATCGACGGTGTGACCGTGCTCGCGGTGCGTCCCGACCGCTACGTCGGCCTCCGCCACGAGGGCGCGGACCCCGAGCCGGTTGCGCGCTACTTCGAATCGCTGACGGGCTGAGCGGGCTTTCTGCAGCCCTCGGCGGGCGGCGAGACGATCGGCAGGGCGGCGCCAGTCTCATTCGCCTCGCCGGGAGACGGAAACAGCGCACGTCATCAAGGGCAAGGTGCATTCCGCTCTGTCGATGGGGCTGAGGAGTTCTTCGAGGGTGGCGATGCCCACTACGTCGGGCCCGGCCACACCCCGGTGCTATACGCCGGAAGCGAGGTGGTCGAGTTCAGTCCCACGGAGGAGTTCGGTCGCACGATCGAGGTGGTGACCAAGAACATGGAGGCGATGGAGACCGCCGCCCCCTGAGCATCGGGGTCATGTCCCTAGCTCGTCTCGATGGAATGCGGTCGGTCGATCGCCCTGAGCATGCCGACGAACGTGACGGCGACCCAGGCCCCGAACGCCACCAGCACCGCCCAGAAGGCGAGAGCTCCGTCCCACGCGAAGACGCCGTTCTTCACGAACAAGACGGGGGCACCGAACGCAAAGACGAGACCCACGGAAAGGTCGAACCAACCAACCCAGCGCGGGAACAGCGGTTGCTCGCCACGATCCATCAGGACGAAGAGGCCTAGCGCGATGTACTCGAGGGTGGGCGCCGAGAACGTCCAGAACAGGATGAAGAACGCCGCGTCGTTGATCAGTTGCGTGGATTCCGGCGGGCGCTCCGGCCGGAAGGCCGCGAGGGCCATGAGCGTGACGGGCACGAGGATCAACAGCATGAGGACGAGGCCGCACGCCAGCTGGGTGTAGGCGAGGGGCGCGAGCCGCGGGTTACTGCGTTTCAGTTGCAGCGTCAGCAGCACGAGGAACGGCACCATCAACGGCGTGGCGATCATCGCGATGAGCAGGCCGGCGCGGAGTTGGTCGGTGTGGTCGCGGTAGAACGCGGCTATGTCAGCCGCCCCCTCCGCGGGGGAAGGCGGCGGAACCAGCCCCGCGATGACCCAGAAGCCAACGAGGAAGAGCAGCAGGAAGACCGGTCCGCACCACGCGCAAAGGAGCTGAGCCCGGCGGTCGATGCGCGGCAGCGTACCCCGACCCTCTCCCGAGCGGCCCGGAGGGCGCCGCGCTATGGCCCTTTATCGGGAGGGCGGTCAGGGCTGGTCCCAGCGCCGCGGTGATGACCGCCAGGGCGAGGAATGCCGTGCCCGCGCCGATGAGCGCGGAGCGCCAACCCCGCGTCGTTCCCATCGCCAGCACGATGGTGAGGGCCTCGACAGCCTCGACCATAGAGGCAACGAAGACCGAGACGCGAGGCCCAGCTCCTGAGCACTCATGGCCCTGCCTTCGCCCGCGGCGGCGCCGGTCGTAACCGGGGGCCAGGGCTGGTGACTGTGGTCTCCATGACTGCCAGAAGGTCATAGAGGCCATCAGCCCGAAGGCGGTTTCGGCGAGCCTCATCGCCGTTGACTCAAGGATACCGCCAGACAATGCCCCGCGCGCGCGGTTGTCACGCCGCCTGCCACAACTGCTGTTGCGGGCGGCGCACTTGGTAGAGGCCGGGCCGCCTAGCGCGTGCAGTGACGAGTGCTGTTAGTGCCGGTGGTCGCGGCCACGGACCGTGAGCCAGGATTGCCAGGTGATGCGGAGGATCACGGCCGTGATCGTGAGCCCGATTAGGGCGTCGGCGATCTCCAGGCCAAGTCCGACCACCAGTGCGCTGGCGATCACCGCGAGGCTGACGTAGGCGTCCGCGCGGGCGTGGTTGCCGTCCGCGATCAGCGCCGGGCTGTCGAGCCGGTGCCCAGCGCGGGTGCGGATCTGGGCCGCCACCCAGTTGCCGCCGTAGCCGAGCGCTCCCGCGAGTGCGAGTGCGACCAAGTTGGTCGGGGCCTGCGGGTGGATCAGCCGGCTGACCGCCTCGAACCCGGCCACGCAGGCGCTGATGAAGATCGCCGCGACGACGAACAGGCCCGCGAGCCGCTCGGCGCGCTCGGACCGCATGATGAAAGCGATCGCCAAGGGCACCGCCGTCAGGGCGTCGCCGAAGTTGTGGATCAGATCGGCGAGCAGCGCGACGCTGTTGGTGAGCACGAAGATCGCTGTCTGAGCGAGCGCCGTGGCGCCGAGGACCGCCAGCGAGAGGCCGACCGCGATCAGTCCCTCCCGCGAGCGCTTGATGCTGGGGTCGATTAGCCCGTGCGAGTGGCCATGCTCCTCGGCATGGCCGCCGGGGCCCCCGCGGTGGGCGTGGGGCCCTTCGTGGGGATGCGCATGGACCGTGCCGTCGCGGTGGCGGTGAAGCTCGCCGTCAAGCTCGTGGTAGGTGAGCGCCTCGTCCCCTGACACGAGCTCAAATTAGCGGTGCGCGGCCTGCCGGCGCCTGATCTCTTGTTCGATGGAGCGGGCTTCGCTTCAGTTGCCGAGGCGGACGGCTGATCTTCGTCGCGCCCGTGTTCTGGATGGGCTTCCCGGCGATCCTCAAGGGCTGGTTCGAGCGCGTCTTCGCGTACGGGTTCGCGTACACGCTCACCCCCGAGGGCTCTCGGGGCGATCTCGAGGGCAGGGTGCCGATGCTCTCGCAGGAGAAAGCGCTCATCCTGACGCCGACCTTCTTCTCCGAGGAGGAATACGACAAGCGCTGGCGCGATGCGATGGACACCGTGCTCTGCGACTGGGGCCTGAAGATGGCCGGTGTGAAGGAGGCGCGCCACGCCTACTTCTACGCCGTAATCGCGGCCCAGCGATGATGAGCGGCGCGCCTACCTCGACGAGGCCTACCTGCTCGGCCGCGAGTTCTAATCAGGCTCCGCCGGCGCCGGTCCAGACGCCGCCCGCTGGCTCTCGAGCAGCTCGAGAATGCGATCGGTGTTCTCGCGGATCGCGGTGATGTTGCGGAACATCCACTTCGGCGGAGCGTCCTCTGGCATCCGCGCGATCCAGCTCTCGAAGTCGAATCCCCCGCTGCCCGATGCAAGACGTTTGGCGACGCAGGCGCCGCCGGCGAGGGCGGCGCCGACGATCACGAGCTTCTTCGTATTCCCCTATCAATGGAACGGGCTCACCGCCTGCCTGTGGGTCTCGACCGGGTTCCTCCTCGCGGCCGGCCTGCTCTCACTTCTCTTGCCGAGCGAGGTCGTGAGGAGCACGCGACCAGCGCAGGTATCGCAGACGGCCTGACGCCGGCCGTCTGCTTGCCGGCTCGGGCGACGCAAACTCGTTCGGGAACGTGATGCGCACGCGTCATCGGAGAAGCGAGACGTCACGATCCGGCGCCCTCCCCTTGTGCGAGGAGCGACAGCGCACTCGTCTCACCACCCGTGCCGACGTGGCGGCCGGCGGCAGTTGGCTTTCGTCTGTTGAGCCTTCGCGCAAAGCGGTTCCCGGGCCCTCGCTAAGCATGGCGTCGCTGCGGCAACAACCGCTTGGTTTGGGCGTACACCCCGGAAGAGCGCCGTGGCGTATAAGACATCCGGCGCACAGTGCGCGAACCGACGGAGAGCCGCCCATTGGTCTAGCCCCCGTTGCGCTCGACTGGAAGCCCTGCCGCTTCCCAACCAATCCAACCGTCGGCGATTTCCGCCGCGCCACGCCAGCGCGTCAGCTTCGAGCGGTTAGCGTGCTGACAGAGATAGATCGTTCCAGCGGTGTTCGGCCAGAGAACGTGGCGCAGGAGCGAGACTCGCCTCGCGCCGGGCGGCCAGCCGTGACGGCGGCGTTCGCCCTCCGTCCTCAGGTCGAGGATCTGGGCCCCGCGGGACCGCACCGCCTCCCAGGCCTCATTTGCGCTCACCCCTCGTCCCATCGCGCCAAGCGCCGCGGCCCTTCAACCCCGGCGTCGCAGACGACCACAGACAGCCTCAGTCGTGCTCACCGAGAGGTTCGCCAGTCCGATGGCCCGCGCGACCGCCTCGACCCCAGCGATCTCCTCCTCGCTGAGATGCTCGGCCGCGGCGATGACGATCGCCTCCGGCGGTGGGGAACGAAAGCGCCGCTCGGCAAGTGCCGCCGCGTAAACGACGGCGACTCGGCTGCGATCGTCGAGCGTCGCCATATCGCCGAGACCGATCGCGGCTAGCTCTTCGGCGGAGACACCAGCGCGGATCGCCCAGCGCTCGTGAACGCGGGTGCAGCCGCGGCAGGCATTCACCCGGCTCACGGCGACCATCACACGCTCCCGAAGCTCGGGGTCGAGGCGGCCGCCGAGATAAACGGCGGCAAGCGGATGGGCGCGGCGCAGGACCGCGGCGACGTCGCTCACGGCTTCGCGGGCGGACCCAAAGGTGCGGGGATGCGGAAGCGGCGGAGCGCTGGCGGACAATCGTCTCAGCCCACCGAGGGGCTGACCTCGGTCACCGGCAGCCCGGCCTCGGCTCGGACGCGCTCGGCGAGCCCGGCCGCAGGCTCCCACTTCGTCTCACGCCCGGGAAGCATCACGACTTCGTTCGGCGGGAACGCTCGGAGGCCATCGCGCAGCGCATTGATCGGCTCTGAGATTTCCGCCCGCCCCCTGGCACGCACCCCGGCGTCGCGGAGCGTCGCCAGGGCGGCATCGACCCGCTTTCTCGCCGCATCGAGCTCTTGATCGACGTCGCCCGCGAGACCACGCAATCGCGAGGTCGCGACCACTGGGGCAACGATCATTACCTCGGTCGCTGCGCGCTCCTCGCGTCGGCACACCTCACGACAGAGCGCCGGGTCCTCGAGCCCTTGGTTCGCGATCACCAAGACCCGGTGCACGGACGCGTCGCTCTGGTTGGTCAGGCCGAGCGGGGCTGGCGGTTGCCCGCGTTCCCGAATCGCGAAGAAGAGCATCGGTAGCCACACCGCGACACCGACGACGATGCCCGCGAGCGGCCCGGCGACGCGAAAGACCGCGAGGCTGATCGCCAGGACCGCGAAGGTGTAAAGCGTCGCTGTGATTCCGACCAAGTCCGATTGCAGCCAGCGGCTTTGGCCGACTCGGCCGATCGTGCCTTTCACCTGGTCACCCGCGGGATCGCTGGGGTCTTCGACGGCGTGATGCCCGTGGAGCCGTCGGCTTGCGGCGGCATCGCCTTCGGCGCAGCGCCGTGGCCGAAGCGGACATCGGGCAGGATCCGGTCGAGCCACCGCGGCAGATACCAGGCGGCGCGCCCGGTGAGGCGAAGGAAGACCGGCACCAGCAGCAGGCGGACGAGGAAGGCGTCGAGCAGCACCGCGATTCCGAGGATCACCCCCATCTCCTTCGGTGGCAGCGGCCCGGAGAGGGCGAAGGTGAAGAAGACTGCGACCATCACGGCGCCGGCGGCGAGGATCACGCGCCCGGAGTGGGCCAACCCGCCGACCATCGCCTCCTTCGCGTCACCGGTGCGGTCCCAGTGCTCCTTGGCCGCCGAGAGCAGGAACACCGTGTAGTCCATCGAGATCGCGAAGATCATCGCGAAGAAGAACACGGGTCCCCAGGCGTCGAGGAAGCCCTGGGACTGGAACCCGAGCAGGGAGTGCAGGGCGCCGTCCTGGAAGATCCACTTGGCGACACCGAATGCGGCCCCGGTCGCCAGCAGGCTGGTGACGACCCCGGCGGCCGCGATCAGCGGCGCCTGCAGGGCGATCAGCAAGAGCAGGAACCCGAGGCCGAGGACGACGCCGATGACGAGCGGCGTCTTGGCCGCCAGCGCCTGCTCGAGATCGTGGTTCTCGGCAACCGCGCCGCCGATCAGGGTGCCCGGCGGCAGCTCGGCCCGGAGTCGATCGATAGTCGTGCCGACGGCCGGACTCGAGGGATCCTGCCTAGGAATCGCGTCGATCAGCGCCAGGTTGCCGGCTCCTGACTGAGGGGGAAGGACCTGTGCGATCCCGGGATCGCGGCCCGCGGCGCCGGCCGCCGCCGCGGCTCGGCTGGCCGGCGCGACGATCTGCAGCGGCCCCGTCGCCCCCGGCCCGAGCGCGGCCTGGACCTGCTGGTACCCGATTCGCGACGAGTCCGAGGGCGGCACGACCTTGATCGAGGGCATCGCCGTTCGAAGCTGTATCACCGGGAAGATGAGGATCAACAGGACGATTAGAGCCGGGATGCCATAGGCGAGGGGACGGCGCCAAAGCCGCTCGCCCCAGGCTGCGAAGCGCGTCGATCGGTGCTCGCCGGAGTGCACCCAGGGCAATGACACCTTGTCGACCCTGGGCCCGAGTCGGGCAAGAACGGCCGGGAGTAGGGTCAGGGTCGCCGCGAGGACGAAGAGGACGGCCACCATGATTCCGAGGCTCATCGAGCGAAAGGCCGGGCTGGGGACGAGCATCACCGCGGTGAGTGAGATCAGGACCGTCAAGCCCGAGAAGAGGACCGCCTTGCCCGCCGTGTCCATGGTCTGGGCGGTCGCCTCAAGCGGGTCCAGCTTCGAGCCGAAGAAGGCGCCGCGGAAGCGGTAGACGATGAACAGCGCGTAGTCGATTCCAAGCGCCAGCGCGAACATGAGCGCGAAGTTCATCGCCCAGATCGAGATCGGCAGCACCTGAGTGCCGAGGTACAGCGACCCTGCGGCGGCGAGCAGGCCCACCATCGTCAGCATCAACGGCAGCCCGGCCGCAACCAGCGATCCGAAGGCAAGCACCATGATCGCCAGGGTCACCGGCCAGGAGATGAACTCCGAACGCAGCATCGCGCTCTTGTTGGCGGCGTTGAAATCCGACCACATTCCGGGCGCTCCGGTGAGGTGGACCTGGACGCCGGCGCGGCCGAGGGCGCCGAGGGGGGCCTTGAGCGAGTCAGCGGCTCGGACCATCGCGTTCGAGTCGCGCGCCGCGCCGGCCTGCACGATCGCGGTGTGGCCGTCGGCGGAGATCGAGGCGCCCGGCCGCGGCGCGACGACGGTGCTGACCGCTCCATTGGCCGCCAGTCGCCGCTCAACGCGGCCCACGACCGAGCGGAACGCCGGATCGCCGAAGCTCCTCGTCGGCGAATACACGACGGTCATCAGCCCATAGCTGGAGAGGCCGCGGAAGTTCCGGTCGATGAGGTTCCGCGCCTGAACGGATTGCGAACCGGTCGTCTCCCATCCTGCGCCCGAGAGGGCCTGCTCAACGCGAGGCGCGAAGACACCGAGGCCCACCGCAACGACCAACCAGGCGACGAGGACAACGCGGAAGTGCGTCGCCGTGTAGCGGCCCAGTCTTCCGACCGGCCCGACCGACGTCATCGCGTTTCAGGATCCGGATAGACCGCCGAGCTCAGACCGACGGTGCGCTTCAGCACCAGCGAGGCCGGGCAGGCTCCCACCACCACGTACAGCCACTGGTTGACGCCGACGAAGGCCGTGAGCAGCAGAAACCAGGGTGAAACCAATGCAGCCAGGGCGGCGCTGATCAAGGTCATGCTGCCCGCGAGCGCGAAGAGCACTCTCTCCAGGGGCCAGCGGTGGCTGGAGGAACAGGCCATCTCAGCCACTCCCCTGGAGCAAGCTGTCGAGCTCGTCGAGCTGCCGGCGCAGGCCGCCGCAGACCTCCTCGCAAAGGGTGAAAACAGCCGGGTCGGCGATCGAGTACAGGGAGAAGTTGCCCTCCTTGCGGCGGTCAACGACGCCGGCACGCAGAAGCACCCCAAGATGCTTGGAGACGTTCTGCTGTGAGCCACCGGTTGCCTCTCGCAGCTCCCTGACGCTGGCCTCGCCGTCGCGCAGCACATCGAGCAGATTGATTCGCATCGGCTCGCTCAGCACCCGGAAGCGTTCGGCGATGACCTCCACGAGCGCCGGAGGAAGCGGATGCGGCACCACGGATTGGCGGGTGATAGCTGTCATCGGTCGAAGAACAATAGCACAACTAATCCGTTGTGTGCTAGTTTAGTTGACGGTTATGGCATTCACCGCAACAGCGCGTTGCTTAGGCAACACACTCGAGCACGAGGTCAATGTCAACGGCCGCCACACCCTCATCACCGATGAGCCGGCCTCCCTTGGTGGCACCGACGCCGGGCCGGCCCCGCACGAGCTCCTCGCCGCCGCCCTTGCCTCGTGCGTTTCGACGATGGTCGCGATGTACGCCGGGCGACGTGGCTGGGACATCGGGGAGCTCTCGGTCGACGTCGACTACGAGAACGAGGTGACCCCGCGCCGTTTCGAGATCGCGATCCACCTTCCGGGCGAGCTCACGGCCGAGCAGGTCCGCCGCCTCGAACGTGTGGCCGAAACCTGCCCGATCCGCCAGGCGCTAGAGGGCGAGTTTGTCTTCGAAGAGCGCGTGCTTGCCTTACGGCCTGTGGCCTACGCCGCTGGCGGGCCCCCAGCCGCTTGATTGGGCAGAAAGTCAGATCTTCTGCGCCGATCCGGGCGCTGATGAAGGAGCGGTATGTGAGTGAAGCGACCGTCCACCGGTGGTTAGCAAGGGCCGTCGCGGAAGGATTCCTGAAAGAGAAGGAACGAATGAGAGGGCACATCCGCAAGCGCGGCAGCAAGTGGGCCGTCGTCGTCGACGTCGGCTACGACGAGAACGGCAAACGCCGCCAGCGCTGGCACTCAGGCTTCGCCCGCCAAAAGGACGCCGAGCGAGCGCTGACCGAAATCCTCGGCCGGCTCGAAAGCGGCACCTATGTCGAGCCGGCAAAGCTGACGTACGCCGAGTATCTGCGCGCGCGCTGGCTGCCCGCGCGCGAACCGAGTCTCCGCCCGATCACCTACGACGGGTACGCGCGCAACGTCGAGCGCCACATCATCCCGGCGCTCGGCGCCGTCCGGCTGCAGCAACTGACGCCGGACGCGCTGACGGCCTTCTACGCCGACCGGCTGCGAGCGATCGGGCGCAACGGCAAGCCGCTGTCGGCGCGCACCGTACGCTACCTGCACTCGATCGTCCACAAGTCCCTCGCGGACGCGCTGCGGTGGGGCCTTGTCGTCCGCAACGTCGCCGACGCCGCCGAGCCGCCGTCCTACAGCGCGAGCAAGGCGCCGCCCCCGAAGACCTGGAACGCCGGCGAGCTGCGCGCGTTTCTGGGCCACGTCACCGAGGATCGGCTGTATGCGCTTTGGCTCGTTTACGCGACCACGGGCCTGCGCCGGGGCGAAGCACTCGGACTGGACTGGCCGGCGGTCGACCTCGAGGCCGCCATGCTCAGCATCCGGGCCGAGCACGTCACGGTCCGCGGCAAGATCGAGCGAACCGAGCCGAAGTCCGCGCGCGGCCTCCGAGCGGTGGCGCTCGGACCCGCGTACACGGACTGCGGCCTCGTCTTCTGCCGGGAGGATGGGTCGCCGCTTGACCCGAACTGGGTATCCGCGCGGTTCTCGGCGCTCGTGGCTGAGCTCGACGTGCCGCGGGTGACGCTTCGCGGCCTGCGCCACACCTGGGCGTCGCTCGCGCTCTCCGCCGGCGTCAACCCGAAGATCGTCTCCGAGCGGCTCGGCCACGCCACGGTCGCCTTCACGCTCGACACCTACAGCCACGTCATGCCGGGGATGCAGGAGGACGCGGCGGCGAAGGTGGCGGCGCTGCTCGAGCGACTAGCCGAGCGTCGCGTTTGCAATCCGTTTGCAGTTCGGCCGGCCCGCCTTTGGCCCCGAAACCGGTCCCGGGCAGCTGACACCGCATAGCCAAGCCGTTTAGCGGAGAGGGTGGGATTCGAACCCACGAGGCGGGATGAACCGCCCACGCGATTTCCAGTCGCGCACCTTAAGCCGCTCGGTCACCTCTCCGGGCCGGGCTGACGATAGCGACGGCAACTAGGCGAGCGCGGGCGCCTGGGGCAGCCGCTCAGCGCCGCCTCCATGTCGGCTTCGGAGAGCTCGAGATCCTCCAGCTTGCCCGAGTGGTAGGCGTCGTAGGCCGAGGTGGCCACGAAGGAACATGGAGGCGATGGAGGTCGCCGCGTCCTGAGACGCCGGGCCGGGCGCCGTCGTCGTTTGCGAGCACGGCGGCGCCCAGATACCTTTCACATGTGAAGTTCGTCGTCGCGGGGGGCGGCGTCGCGGGGCTCGCCTCGGCGCTCGCCGTCGCGCGAGCCGGGCACGAGGCGGTGGTTCTGGAGCGCGACGCCGTCGATCCGGGCGGTCGCCCGAAGCGCCTTCCAGGTCGAGCGCCACAGGAATCCCCCATTACTTCCAGCCGCACGCGTTCCTGCCGCGCGGCCGGAGCGTGCTGGGGGCACTGGGCGCCCGACGTCCTCGCGGCGCTCGTGGAGGCGGGCGCGGACCCGCAGGACCTTGCGGTGAAGCTCCGCGGACCGCGGCGAGCCCGGCGACGAGGACCTCGTCTACCTCTGGGTCCGGCGACCCGTGATCGAGTGGGCGCTGCGGCGCGCGGCTGCGAACGAGCCGGCGGTGGAGATCCGCGGCGGCGTCCGGGTCGATGGGCTGCTTACGAGCTTGGACGGCGCACCGCGCGCGGCTGGGGTGCCGTCGGACGGCGGCGAGCGACGTGCGAGGCGACATCGTGGTCGACGCGCTCGGTCGCTACCGCTGTCCACCCGGCTGGCCGCGGGCGGCCGGCGAGCCCACGGACTCCGGCGCGGTCTACTACTGCCGCTACTTCGAGCTGGCGGAGGGTGTCGAGCACATGGACGCCCCGATCCTCAATCCGCGCGGGGACCTCGGCTACATGGGCTTCAACGTCTTCCGCGGCGACAACCGCACATTCGCGGTGATCCTCCTCGCGCCTAGCGCGGACCGCGAGCTTCGCGTCCTCCGCCACGACGATGCCTGGCGCGTGACGTGCGCCGCGATCACCCCGCTCGACGTCATGACGTCGGCGGAGTACGGGCGGCCGATCACCGAAGTGATGCCGATGGGCGGCCTCATGAACGTGGACCGCACCGGCGACCCCGGAGGTCTCGGGAATCGTGGCGGTCGGGGGATGCCTTCTGCCACACCGACCCCGCGTTCGCGTGCGGCCTGTCGTTCTCGCTCGCCCACGCCCAGGACCTGGCCGTGGCGGCCCGCGAGGCGCCGGACGCCGACGCGGTCGCCGAGCGCTACCGCGCGGTCGCCGGGCCCGAGGCGCGGGAGAGGCATGCGCTGGCCTGCGCCACCGACGCAGCACGCTCGCGGCGTTGGAGCGGCGAGCCGCTCGACGTCGCCCGGCGCAACGGCTGCTACCCGCTGTTCTCGTTCGCCGGCGCGCTCGCGGCAGCGCCCCACGACGACGACGTCCTCCGCCGGACCGTCGCGACGCATCGGCCTTCTCGACCGAACGGCAATTTTCGACGAGGACGAGGCCGTCCACGAGCGGATCGAGGCGATCCTCGCCGAGTCGCGGTCCGCCGCCTGCGCCGGGCCCGCCGCGCGAAGAGCTGCTGGCTCACATTTCCAGTCGCGCACCTTAAGCCGCTCGGTCACCTCTCCGGGCCGGCGCTGACGATAGCGGCGGCAACTAGGCGAGCGCGGGCGCCTCGGGCAGCCGCTCGAGCGCTGCCTCCATGTCGGCTTCGGAGAACTCGAGGTCCTCGAGCTTGCCCGAGTGGTAGGCGTCGTAGGCCGACATGTCGAAGTGCCCGTGGCCCGAAAGTCCGAGCAGGATCACCCGCTCCTCGCCGGCCTCCTTCGCCGCCTCGGCCTCGTCGATCACGGCGCGGATCGCGTGCGCGGGCTCGGGCCCCGGAATGATCCCCTCCGTGCGCGCGAAGCGCACGGCGGCCTCGAACGCGGCCGTCTGCTTCACCGCCTTCGCCTCGACGATCCCCTCCTTCACCAGCGCGCAGAGGCTCGGCGCGTCGCCGTGGTAGCGGAGCCCGCCGGCGTGGACGGGCGGCGGGACGAAGTCGTGGCCCAGCGTGTACATCGGCATCAGCGGCGTCATCCCGACGGTGTCGCCGAAGTCGTAGCGGTAGGCGCCGCGGGTAAGGGTGGGGCAGGCGGCCGGCTCGGCGGCGACGAATCGCGTCTCGAGCCGGTCGCGAAGTCGCCGGCGCACGAGCGGATAGGCGAGGCCCGGCGAAGTTCGAGCCGCCGCCGACGCAGCCGACGACGACGTCGGGATACTCGCCCGCCATCTCCATCTGGTCGAGCGACTCCTGCCCGATCACGGTCTGGTGCAGGCACACGTGGTTCAGCACCGAGCCGAGCGAGTAGTTGGTGTCGTCGCTGCCGCGCGGCGACCTCGACCGCCTCCGAGATCGCGATCCCGAGACTGCCCGAGGCGTGCTCGGCCTGCGAGCGCCCGGCATCGGTGAGGTCGGAGGGGCTGCGGTGCACGGTCGCGCCCCAGGTCTCGATCATCGCCCTGCGGTAGGGCTTCTGGTCGTAGGAGACACCGACCATGAACACCTCGCACTCGAGCCCGAAGAGCTGGCAGGCGAGTGCGAGCGCGGAGCCCCACTGGCCGGCGCCGGTTTCGGTCGAGAGCTTCGCGAACCCCGGCCTCCCTGTTGTAGAAGGCCTGCGCGACCGCCGTGTTGGGCTTGTGCGAGCCGGCCGGCGAGACGCCCTCGTACTTGTAGTAGATGTGGGCGGGGGTGTCGAGCTCGCGCTCGAAGCGGCGGGCACGGAGGAGGGGAGTGGGCCGCCACAGCTTGTAGACCTCGCGCACCTCGTCGGGAATCGGGATCTCGGCGTCGGTCGAGACCTCCTGCATGATCAGGTCCATCGGGAAGAGCGGCGCGAGGTCGTCGGGGCCGACGGGTTCCTTCGTGGCTGGATGAAGCGGGGGGGCTCCCGGTGGCAGGTCCGAGGCCAGGTTGACCCACTGGCTCGGGATGGCTGACTCGGGCAGCACGTACTTCGTCGGCTCACTCATCGTGGCCGCGATCCTAAGTGAACGTAAGATTCCGCCGCGATGGCGAGCGACGGCACCTGGCGCGTTTACCTCTCCGGCGAGATCCACTCCGACTGGCGCGAGCGGATCGCCGACGGCATTCGCGAGGCGGGGCTGCCCGTGAAGCTCCTGGCGCCGGTGACCGACCACGCCGCCTCCGACGACGTCGGCGCCGACATCCTCGGCGAGGAAGAAGACAAGTTCTGGCGCGACCACAAGGGCGCGGGCGTCAACGCGGTCCGTACGCAGACGTTGCTCCGGAGCGCCGACGTGGTCGTCGTGCGCTTCGGCGACAAGTACCGCCAGTGGAACGCGGCCTTCGACGCCGGCTACGCCGCCGCTCTGGGCAAGCCGGTCATCACGCTCCACGATCACGACCTCGAGCACGCGCTGAAGGAGGTCGACCGCTCCGCGATGGCGGTGGCCGAGCGCCCCGAGCAGGTCGTGGAGATCCTGCGCTACGCGATCACAAAGTAGCGCCCGCCGACCGTGCCGCGGCGCCAGTCGTGGCAGTACCCGCACCGCCGGCGAAGCCGAGCGCAAGGCGCGACGCCGCGATGACCGCGGCAGGGATGAGCGTTCGCGGATTCAGGGGTTACCGCCTCGACTGAACGTATCGGCAACCTCAGTCGACGTCGTTAGCACGGTCGTTTCCCGCCCCACGCGTCGGGTAAGGGCTGTTGTTCACCCAACAGAGGAGGCAACCAGTGCCCGAAACCAAGGAACGAGACAAGAAGCTCATCCAGTACCTGAACGAGGCCTACGGCAAGGAGCGTGAGCTCGAGACGGCGCTCGAGGCGCACATCGGCATGACGGATCGCGCCCCCTACAAGAAGCGTCTGCAGGAGCACCTGCGCGAGACCAAGCAGCACGCGCGCAAGGTCGAGCAGCGGATCAAGAAGCTCGGCGGCACCCCGCAGCCCGTCCAGGCCGTGGTCGCCAAGGCGACCGCTGCGCTCAAGGGCCCCCTCCACGCTCTGCGCGGAAGCGGCACCGAGGAGAAGCTCCTGAAGAACGCCAAGACGGAGTACTCCGAGGAGGCCGAGGAGATCGCGACCTACACGGCGATCGAGGAGTTCGCGACCGCCGTCGGCGACCGCGACACCGCTCGGCTCGCCCGCGAGATCCGGCGTGAGGAGGAGAAGATGGCGCGCTTCCTCGAGCGCCAAATCCCGCAGCTCGCGAAGGCCGTGGCCAGGGCGGAGGTGCCGGCCAGTGAGCGGCCGACCTCGCGTCGTCGTCGCTCCACGACGAGTCGGCGTCGCTCGACGACGCAAGGCCGCTCGTCGACGTCCCGCCCGTCGAAGCGAAGCCGCGGGCCCTCGAACGGCTCCCGCTCCGGCGGGCGCCGGACGACGAGCCGCAGCCGCAGCTGACCGGCTGAGACCGCGCGTGGCCGGCCTTCAGGCTCCGCTGAAGGCCGGCTCGCGCTTCTCCACGAACGCCGCGGCGCCCTCGAAGAAGTCTTTGCTGCGCCCGAGCCGGTGCTGGAGGTCGGCCTCGAGGTCGAGCTGGGCGTCGAGATCGCCGTAGATGAAGCGGTTGAGTGCCTCCTTCGAGCTGGCGTAGGAGCGCGTGGGCCCGGCGGCGAGCTTGCCGACGAGGGCGTTGGCCTCGTCCATCAGCCTCTCATCGGGATGCACCCAGTTGACGAGGCCCCACTCGAGGGCCTGCGGCGCGTCCACCCGCTCGCCGAGCAGCGCGAGCTGGAACGCGCGTGCGCGCCCGATCGCCGGGGGGACGAAGGCCGTCGAGCCCCCGTCGGGCATGAGCCCGATGTTCACGAACGCGAGGCCGAAGTAGGAGGACTCGGCGGCCATGATGAGGTCGCACGCCAGGGCGAGCGAGCAGCCGATACCGACCGCCGGCCCGTTCACCGCCGCGATGACCGGCTTCGGAAGCCTGCGAACCCCCGTGATCACGGGGTGGTAGATCTCCTTCAGCTCCTTCTCGATGTTCGGCATGCCGTCGTCGGCGGGCTCGAACCCGGCCTTCAGGTCGGCTCCCGAGGAGAACCCCCGCCCCGCGCCGGTCACGAGGACCGCGCGCACCGACTCGTCTGACGCCTCCCCCTCGATCACCTGCTTCAGCTCACCGCCGAACTCCGCCGTCCAGGCGTTCAAGGTCTCGGGACGGTTCAGCGTCAGGCGCCCGATGGCGCCGTCCTGCTCCCAGATGACGGTCTCGTAACTCACGCGTTCTCCTTCATCGATTCGCCGTTTGGGGCCGCTGACCGTATCGGGTAGGGCGCCGCTAGCCTTCGCTTCCTCGCCATCTCGGAGGGGTGGCAGAGTGGTTGAATGCGGCGGTCTCGAAAACCGTTTCGGGCCATTTCGGTCCGACGAGGGTTCGAATCCCTCCCCCTCCGCTGAGAGAGCCAAGAGCCGCATGATCAGCGGGTTTCTGGCTCATCGCCGCCAGCGATCCGCGACCGGCCGGTCATCCGCCTGAGACCGCTCAAGACCGCCTGATTCGGGTGCCGGCTGTCGCGCAACCGTCGCGCACCCGGGCTGATCAGGGCTTAGTCGCTCAATAATCACCGCAACGATCCCCAGTGATGACCGCACGGTCCGTGGGGCGGCAGATCTCACCGGCGGGGCTACCCGTTGTATGAGTAGAAGCCCTGGCCGGACTTACGCCCAAGAAGGCCGGCTTCGACCATGCGGTTGAGAAGGGCTGGCGCGACAGATCCCGCGTCTCGAAACTCGTCGTAGAGCGACTCCGCCACGGCGAGGACGGTGTCTAGCCCGACGAGATCGGCTAACGCGAGCGGCCCCATCGGGTGAGCGCAGCCGAGGGTCATGCCGCTGTCAATGTCCTCCTTAGACGCGAAGCCCGATTCATACATCCGGATCGCCGAAAGCAGATATGGGATCAAGAGCGCATTGACGATGAAACCCGCTCGGTCCTGCGAGTCGATCGGAGCTTTGCCTAGGGTCTCAGAGGCAAAGGTCTTGGCCGAAGCGAGCGTTTCCTTTGAGGTCATGATCGACGGGATGACCTCGACCAGCTTCATGACCGGGACCGGATTGAAGAAGTGAAGGCCGAGTACGCGCCCCGGGTGGTTTGTCTCGGCCGCAAGCTTCATGATCGGAACCGACGAAGTGTTGGAGGCCAGGAACGTTGCCTCGGGCATGAGCTCGTCCAGGCGTCCGAAGACCTCGCGCTTTGCCACCTCGGACTCGACGATCGCTTCGACTGCAGCGTCGGCACCGGCGACACCAGCGAGATCGGTGATCACGTCAAGGTGCGCGAGCGCGTTATATCGATCCTGGGCGTCGAGCTTGCCGGCCTTCACGCCACGATCGAGCGAGTGCACGATCTTCTCCCTGGCAGCGAGCGCCATGGCCTCGTTGACCTCAACCAGCGTCACATCGACGCCAGAGCGAATGCAGACCTCGGCTATCCCAGAGCCCATCAAGCCGCCGCCAATCACCCCAACTCGCACAGGCGCTCCTTTCGTCAGTGGCGCCTCCGGCGGCACGATCCGCCGTTTGCCGGCCTGAAGATATCGAGGTAGTGGGTCGGTTGGAAACAGGCCAGCCCGGGCTATCGGACGACCGTTCCGTCGCCCGGCAAGAACTCCGGATGCCTCTGAGCCTCGTTCCCTCCCGCTTGCTGCCGCGGGACGGCGGTCGGTGGTCAACTGGCACCTCACTTCTCATCCGAGCCGGCACGATCGGGCTTCCCGCATGAACAACGGCTTTGGCCAGCTTCCGGCATCGTGGCGTCGGTCTACGAAACCGAAAGGTCACAGGTTCGAATCCTGTCGGGCGCGTTGGCTTAACCAAGCCGTTTGTGGCTTGTTCACGGGCTTTCTGACGCTCGGCGAGTCCTGGCGGGGCTGGTTCGTGTAGGCCGCCTGACGCCGCTCAAGACCGCCTGACTCGGGTGCCGACTGTCGCGCAACTGTCGCGCACCGGGGTCCGCCTAGTTCCGGCGATCAGAGCTTGATGATCGCGAAGGCTGGCTCGCGGGTGCCTAGCAAACGACGGCGGCTAGTTCCGTCAAGGAGGAACGCGGGTGCCGAAGGCGTCTCGGACGAGGGGAGCACCATCGGGAAAGGCGAACGCCGAGAGCTCGGACTCACGATCGGCCCGCCGCCGCATCTCGGCCGCAAGCCCGCGCGCGCGGGCTGCGCTGTCTGCCTCACCCTCTCGTTCGAGCAGGATTGCTTGGATTTTCCGATCACGAGCCGCCCGGTCGTGCTCGATGCGATCGAAATCGACGAATGCGCTCGCTGCGAGATCAGCGCTCTCGCCACCCTGGATCGGCGCCTCGACGAGTCCACGATCCTCGAGCCAAAAGACACTGCCGGTCGGGACGTCGACGACGTAGGTCGGGCTCCCCTCCAACTCCTCGATCGGGCACACGCTGGCAACCTGTTCGCCGCGCGGCACCGCACCGCCGAGGGCGATGCTTAGTCGCCCGAGCTTCGGTTGCATGGGACTGACGGGACCTTACGAACGAGCGGCCTTGAGCACAGCCTGCCCGAGCAGCGCCTGTCCCGAGTAGGAGGGGTGAACGCCGCACGACCCGGTGCTGAGTGACGTCAGCAGGCCCGCCTTGCACGGGTCACCGCCGAATATACGGCTGCCGCTCTGGAACTCGACGAACCCGTTCGCGATCAGCACGCCGAAAGGTTTCCCGGGCTTGTCCAGCGCCTCGTTGAGACCCGAGACGATGGCGTTGATCTGCGGGGAGCTGTAGTCGAGCGAGTAATAGTTGACGAGCGCGATCTGGCCGCGATACCCGGCCTTGTTGCGGATCGCCGACAGAATCTTGCGGACGTTGCTGGAGACCTTCGCGAAGGTCGCCTGCTGCTCGCGGCTGTTAAGGCAGCCATCGCTCGTCTGCTCCTGACAGAGGAAGAGGTCATTGGCACCGATCATCAACGAGACCAGGCGGACGTTGCGGTTCTCGCGCAGGTAGTTCACCGCGTAGGCCAGCTGCGAGCCGCTGTACTTGACGTGCAGCGGAAACAGCTTCCGGTAGGCGGGACCGTTGTTGGGGGCGTTCTCGCAGCCGTTGCTCTGCGCGTTGACGTTGATGAAGCTCGAGGAGGTCTCGCCCGGACACGCGGCATTCGCGACCTTGAGCCGGAGCTCCTGCCCGATCATCTCCGGATAGGCGACGAAGCTCTTGGCGTTGTTGTAGTCCGGCGGCGGCACGACCTGCGGCTCCTCATAGCCGAAGGTGACGGAGTCGCCGAGCGCCAGGTACTTGGAACCCTTCACAACCGGTGGGCCGGCGACGGGCTTGGCGGCGGCACTGGCGACGACCACCAGGGCAAGCACGCAGATCAGCCCCAGGAGCGCGGTTAGGGAGGAGGTCCGAGATCGCATCCGAGTGTCCTTTCTGCGGGGGCGGTGACCCTATCGCGCAAGGAGCATCAGACGACCTCCTGTCTCATCAGACGACGTCCTGTCTCGAAGGCCGTCAACATCGACAAGGCGGCGGTGATCCGCGGCCGGCCAACGGAGATCACCGCCCATGCCGACGTCACCGACATCCCCAAGTCGCTCAAGCGGGACTACGGCAACGTGGTCAAGGTCGCCCCTGAACTCGCCACTGAACTCGTCGACGAAGCTCCCACCGAGCACGCTCCAACAGACTGAGCCCCAGCGGCGATACTGCGCGGGCGATGTCGCAGGAGAACGTCGAGGTCGTGCGAGGCATCTACGACGCCTGGCAGCGGGGCGACCTCGAGGGCGCATTCAAGAGCTTCGACGCAGGCGTCGAGTGGCTCGGGCCGCCGGATATCTCCGGCGCGGGGGAGCATCGGCGCGGACACGAGGGCGTCCGCGAGTCGCTTCGGGCTTGGATCGGCACCTGGGATGACTACCGCTCCGAGCTGCGAGTTGATCGACTTCGGTGATCAGGTGCTGGCAGAGGGCTAGCAGTACGGGTGCGGCCGGACCAGCGGGTCGAGGTCTCCGAGGAGATCTTCAGCGTCTGGACGCTCCGGGCCGGCGCCGTCGTCCGGCAGCGGATGTTCCGCGACAGAGGCCTTCGAGGCGGGTACCAATGCAGGTACCAATCAGAGCGCAACTCAGATCAACTTAGAGCAAGAATCCACGCCTGAGCAGGGCTGAGGGCGGCAGGGCACAACCGCACGTTCAGCCTGCAAAGCCGTTTACACCGGTTCGATTCCGGTAGGCGCCTCTCGACGAAGCCCCCGCTAATCGGCGGCTTTTTCGCTCAGCGGCGAGTGGAACCACCGCACCCGTGCGCCCAATGTGCGCCTATTTCCGCTCGCCGAGGGCCATGCGCTCAGACAGAGAGCGGGCTGCGATGCAGCGCCAAGGAGCGCCGAGAGAGATCCGGCCAAGCGCGCGAGCGGCCCGCCGGGCGCGCGGCGGAGATGGCCCGATCCGCGAGGATGAGGGCTATGTGTCATCTGCTACGCGCGTTCAGTTTGGTACAACGCGGACGGCCCGATTTAGCCGTTTCGAAATGGCACTCGCGTGCCACATCGGTTAGGGTCGCCCCCGGAACCTGCTGTTTCGTTGGGCGGGTTGTCAAGAAGAAACCAAGGGGAGGACTCGGATGAGACAGCGGATTATCGGACTCATGGGGGGCAGGCGGCGGAGATCACTTTTCGTGGCTGCGGCTGCGGTTGCTGTGTTGGGGGGCTTTCTCGTCTCCAGCGCCCTGGCCGTCCACGACGAGGCTTTCCAGCTCGACGGCGACGTCAGTGCGAGCACCACCACCAACTTCGGTGGGCAGCAGAATGTCGACTGGGACACCCTGTTCGACGCCGACGGGAACAAGATCACCCCCTTGCCCGCAGGCTTCGGCGCCGCGACCTTCAACAAGGACTTCAACAACACAGGGAACAACTTCAACACGTCCGACAGCAACACCTTCGCGACGGGCAGCAAGGACACGCTGGCGATCACGCCCGGGTGGCAGTGCAACCGGGATGCCAACGTCAACAGCAAGATCGACATCATGAACGCCTACGCGACGTCCTACAACGCGGGTAACCAGGAGTTCCTCTACTTCGCGCTGGAGCGAAACGCGAACACCGGCACCGCCGATGTGGGCTTCTGGTTCCTCCAGGATGAGAACGTGAACTGCAACTCGCCGGGCGGGAACACCGCGTTCAGCGGCGCCCATGTCAATGGCGACCTGCTCGTCGTCTCCGAGTTCACCAACGGCGGCTCCGTCAGCACGATCAGGTCTATAAATGGGTGGGTGGCGCCAACGGGTCCCTGGATCCGAATCCCGTCATCAACCAAACCGGCGCCGCCGACTGTCGGACCGCGCCTCTGACGGGTACGGGCGATCAGGCCTGCGGACGGACGAACACCGGCACGATCACGACCCCGTGGCTGACGGCGAACAAGCAGGACGGCGTTCGGCCATAGCCTCCGTATCTCGGAGTTCTACGAGGGAGGCGTCAACCTCTCGGAGGCCGGCCTCGGTGGCAAGTGCTTCAACACGTTCCTCGCCGACACCCGCTCGTCGACGTCGCTGACGGCGACGCTGTTCGACTACTCGCGTCGGCCAGCTCGGCGAGTGCACCTCGGATACCAAGACGACTCCGCTGAGTGGGATGGCACGTCCATCCCAGCCGGCGGGCTCAACATCCCGGCCGACCCGAACGACGCCAAGCTCCTGGTCAAGGACCAGGCGGACATCACCGTGAACGGAGTCTCGTCGTTCGACGGGTCGGTCTCGTTCCACCTCTGTGGGCCGAACGTGACCGCCCCTGACCACGTGCGACACCGGCGGCGTCGACATCGGGTCGAAGCCGATAACCGCGAATGGGTCGGTTACGTCCAACACGGCAACGATCACGTCCGCCGGCCGGTACTGCTGGCGCGCGGACTTCACGGAGAACAGCGACCCCCCCATCGGAGTGCCCCCATCGCACGACAGCAGCTCGACCGAGTGCTTCACCGTCAACCCGGTGAAGCCGACGCTCACCACCAACGCGGGTGCCGGCCCGGTCGACTTCGGGCAGCCCGTGACCGACACGGCGACGCTCGACCGGCACCGCCCACAAGCCCGGGACCGGTGGGCCGACGGGCAGCAACGGGTCGATCAACCCGACCCGGATACGGCGGCGGAGACGCAACCGGCACGATCACGTTCACCCTGTACAAGGACACCCCCGCCAATCCGTGCACGGTGAAGGCGACGGGCACCGGCACGAACCCGCAGACGGTGACCGTGAGCGGCGACGGCACCTACGGGCCGGTCAGCTTCACCCCGGACGCGCCCGGCACGTACATCTGGGTCGCGAGCTACGGCGGCGATTCGCCGAACACGAACGCCTCGGACCCGTCATCGTGCGCGGACGCGAACGAGGACGTCGTGGTCCGGCAGATCGCGACCAACATCAAGACGAAGCAGAGCTGGATCCCGAACGACACCGCCAACATCGCGGCGGCGACCGGCAACCTCGGCGCCGGCGGCACCGTGAAGTTCAGCCTGTACGGGCCCGGTGACGCCACCTGCTCTGGCCAGACGGTGTTCGAGCAGACGAAGACCGTCACCGGCGGCAGCCCGGACGAGACGGTCAGTACGACCAACACCGGCGGCGCCAGCGGGTTCACGATCACCACCGGCTACGCCGACCCGGCTGATAGCACGACTGGGAAGTACTCGTGGAAGGTCGTGTACACGCCGGCCGCGGGCGACACCGCCCATACGGGCAAGCAGAGTGCGTGCGATGTTGAGCACTTCAACACCACGTACACGAACGACCCCGGTCCGGGATCGGACCTGCCGTAAGGAAGGTTGGATAGGTATGGAAGAGAGGCCCCGCTTGGCGGGGCCTCTCTTTTGTCCTTAAGTCTGAAAGCGGCCGCCCGTCGCCAGCGTGGCGGATCTAGTCAGCTCCTGACGGTGATTGGCAGCCATCGCTGGAGGACTCCAACGATGTGTTCGGGTGTGAGGTCACGCTCGCGGACCTCGATGCGGCCGAACCGCCACCCACACTGAGCCTCGTCACGCCCATTCACTAGCCCTCGTTCCACGCATCGAGCAGTTCGTCGAACGCCACCTCGCCGCCGGCCAGAAGAGAGCGAGACTCGTGACCTTGGGGACACCGTCGTCTGGTTGGGATGGGTTCATGCGAGGGGCCAGGCCAGCCAGGTTGAGTTCGACCAGGACTTCGCGACTCACACGGTGGTGCGTGATGGGAAGGTGATCCGAGTCGAGGGCTTCCTCAGTTGGCAGGAGGCCCTCGAAGCCGCCGGGCTGCGGGAGTAGACGGGGGCGCCCCCGAGGAAGCCGTGAGCGCCCGCGTGGGGCGCTCGGACGATGGCCCTGAGGCGGACTATCACGGGGTGTTCTTGAATCGCCGTCTTCGGGTCCCTCGGGTGGGGTGGTCGGCGCACGTCCGCGCCCCGTCTGCTGGGCACGAGGCGAAAGTAGCGCGTGAATTAGACGGCGTGTACGAACGCATAGACGAGCGCGCCGGTCATCTCAAGAGCGATCGCCGCGGCGAGCCAGGCATCGCGAAATTCGATCGGCTGTCCCCAAGGCGGCTGAAGACGGTTGATCGCGTAGCCGAACGGGATCGCAAGGACCAACGCTCCGATAGCCACCCAAAGCACGACGCGGAGTATCTCGCGGCAGTCAGCGCGCGGGGGTCTCTCCGGGGCGGATCACACCGCGTCCGTGGCAGGCCGGGCAAGGCGCCGGGCGCCCATGAGTCTCCGCGAGCCTCCGCTTACCGCTCCCCATGCACCTCGGGCAGAGCGGACCAGGCGGCAACGCTCGCTTGCGGTTTCCTCGTGGCACGAACACATGTTCGCAGAGGCGTCAGAGGGAGCCCGTGTCCTCCCCGACCTTCGCGCCCGCCCGCGCCGTCGACGGCTACTCGGTACTCCCTAGCGCGCGGCTACCGCTCGCACCGTTGCCGGCCACCATTGGCGCCCGCCCTGCGCCGTCGCCACCCCGTCACGGTTGAGCGCGTCGGCGATGGCGTGATACGAGCGCCCCGCCTCGCGTTCGCGCTTGATCCGCTTGACGATCCGCGTCGGCAACGTCCGCGGCCGGCCGAGCGTCACTCCCTGCTCACGCTTTCGCGCCAGGGCCTCGCGGGTGCGCTGAGCGATCAGCCGACGCTCGAACTGAGCGAAGGTCGCGAGGACGTTCGCCATCGCCTCGCCGGCCGGCGTGGTCGTATCGACCGCGCAGTCGAGGCCACGAGCGCCCAACCCTCGCGTTGCGCGCGCGCCATGAGCGCGGTGAAGTCGAGCATCGAGCGCGAGAGGCGATCGAGCTTCGAGACGACAAGTGCCGTCGCCTCGCCCGCCTCGAGGGCATCGAGCGCGGCTCGTATGCCCGGCCGGCGAAGGTCGCCGGCTGAATAGCCGCGATCCTCGATCGTCTCGACGAGCTGCCAGCCGCGACGCCGACATTCAGCGAGGATCGCCAGGCGCTGGGCCTCGAGCCCGGCACCCTGATGGCGACTGCTCCTCCGTGCACACCCGGACGTAACCTATGACCCGCATTAGGAATCAACCTCCTAGTGCCATGAGCCCGGCCGTTCCAGCGGCGCGGGCTCTTTTTCGTGCCTGACGAGAGACGACCGTATCACAAATGAGGGTTTGGTATACACGCATCTCCGGAAACCCGTGCTGCCGAGCGATGAGGCGGTTTGCCTTCGCGTTGAGTCGAAGCGGGGCATCCGGTTAGCCGCTCCTGCTTCTCGTCCCAAGCGCAAGTGCCGGGGTACGAGCGGGAGGACTCCTCTTCGCATGCAAAGCAGAAGCGGCTGACGTCCTCAGATGGCTCGCGGGGCTCGCAGTCCGGCGCGCCAAGCGTGCCTTAACCGAGGCGGTAGCGCTTGATGGCTTGCCAGACCGCCGCGCGAGCTTGCGGGAAGACACGGATGAAGAACGGTACTGCGACGCGATGCGGGCCCGGGGAGGCGCGTGGTAACACACATCGTGTCGGATGTAACGAAGCGAGAGAGGCGAGCTCAGACCGTGGAGACACTCGATTCCAGTCCGTCCGCCGCGCCCCCGGACGCCGCGCCACCGCGCGAGCCGCTCGCACCAGAAGTTGATCGCTATGAAGCCGTAAAGCAGTACTCCCTCCGTCAGATCCTTGGGGTGTGGGCGGCGGCGGCCGTGCCGATGGCTGTGCTCGCTTGGATCGTCGCTCCCTGGCTCAGAGACCAGCTCGGGGGCGCTGAGCCGCTCGGCCAGGCGCTGCTTATCTGCCTGACGGCGGGGCTGATCTGGCAATTCGTGCTGGTGCTGATCCTCGTGAGGTGGGAGCTCGGGTCGCTTGAATGGCCGCGGGTGCGGGACGCCCTGTGGCTGCGGCCGCCCCGGGACCCGAAGACCGGGCGCGTGGGCGGCAAGGTCTGGTGGTGGGCGGTTCTGTTCGCAGGCCTCTTCGGCCTCTGGACGCTCGTGCCCACGATCCCGGGACCCGCGGTCAGGGACTTCGGCGCTTTCATAGGCTCCACCCGCGCCGAACACTTCTTCAGCGGAGCATGGGGCTGGTACGCGGTGCTCGTCGTGCTCGTCGTCTTCAACACCGTCCTCGGTGAGGAGCTGCTCTTCCGCGGGCTGCTGTTGCCGCGCATGCGAGCGGTCTTCGGAAAACGCGATTGGGTCGCCAACGGGGCCCTGTTCGCGCTCTACCACCTACATCAGCCGTGGAGCATTCCCTCCACCTTTGTGGACGGGATCTTCCTTGAGGCTTATCCCTCGCGGCGGTTCCAGAGCGCGTGGATGGGGATCATCGTGCACTCGACTGCGAGCGTCTTCGTCATCGTCCTCGTCCTCGGCCTCGTCCTCAAGTAGCGATGGCTAACCCAACCGCGACAGAGCAGAACCCCGAGCCCGAGCAGGCCCGCCCCGCGGCCCCCGTGGCGCCGCCCGCGCCGTCGAGGTGGACCGGCGGGCGGATCGCGATGATCGTGGGGGGAAGCCTTCTGGCGCTCATCGCGCTGGGCGTGATCGCAGGCGGCGCGTACGGGCTCTGGCTGCACACGACCCAGCGCTCTGACGGCTACGTGATGACCTCGAGCGAGCGCTTCGGCACGGGCAGCTACGCGCTAGCGACGAGGACCCTGGACATCAGCTCCGACGTGCCCAGCTTCCTCTATGGCCGCGACTGGCTCGGCGACGTGCGCATCCGGGGGGAGAGCGCGAATCCGAACCGGCCACTCTTCATCGGGATCGCCCGCAAGGATGACGTCGACCGCTATCTGGCGGGCGTGGCCCACACGGAGGTGGTGGATGTCAACGCGAACCCGTTCGGTACGACCTACCAGCCGAGCTACCGCGCCCGGCCCGGCGGCAAGCCGGCGACTCCTCCCGGCCGCGCGAGGTTCTGGGTTGCCCGCGTCGCGGGGCGGGGCAGCCAGGCGCTCACATGGAGCGTCAAGCAGGGGCAGTGGTCGGTTGTCGTGATGCGGCCCGATGGCTCGCGCGGGGTGTCCGCCGACCTCGCGGCGGGCGCGAAGCTGCCGGCCCTCCTGTGGGCGTCGATCGGCCTGCTCGTGTTCGGGCTGCTCACCCTGGCCGGCGCGGTGGCGCTGATCTACTTCGGCGCGCGCGAGCGCCGCGCTCCGGCGCCACCGGCCGCGTAGGGCACCCGATTGACACTCACAGCCCATCCGCGCACGGTCGCCCTGGATCGCACCCAGGAGGTCGGGGGTTCGAGTCCCCTAGATGCTTGATTCCAAATCAGGCGCCGTAGGCGGCGAAGCGCCGCCCGGGCTGGCCGATCTCGGCGTTATGCCAAAGGCCGGCGGCGAGGGCGAGTAGGCGCAGCCCGACACGAGCGCAAAGGCCGGGCAGCGTCCGTGCTCCGTGGCGCTCGAGGCCGAGCTGGCCCTTGCAGGTCCAAAACACCGACTCGATCCATTGGCGAACCCGCCCCAGCGAGCCGAAGCGGGGCTCCTCGTCCTTTCGGTCAGGTCGCAGGAATGTGGCGCCCCGGTCGGCGATCCAGCGCTCGAACTCCTGACCGGCAAAGCCCTTGTCGGCGATCAGGAGGTGACCGGCCAGTGGGACCCGCTCGAGCATCTCGCGGGCGACCTCGCGCTCCGGGGGGGGGGGATGGGGTGCGTCGGCGGCGCAGAGCAGGTAGAGCGGCCGGTGCGGAGTGGCTCGGCGTGCGTGGCGGCGTGCTGCGACGAGCGACGCGCGGTTCGCGAGGCCCGCGGGCACCGGCGTGAGTCGAGGAGCGCGCCATCGCACCACGCCGGCGAGGTGAAGGCAGGTAGTTGATCGCTCGCTCGATCGGGGTAGGTGGCGAAGGGCTCGAGTAGCGGTGCGGGTGGGGAACAGGTGAGCGAGGCGGTAGGCGGCCAGGGCGAGGAACTGGCGGTCGTTGGGCAGGCCCATGAAGACCTGGGCGATCGCCAGGGTGATGAGCTCTGAGTCGGTGATCTTCGGCGGACGGCCCGCTCCGCAACGCGGAGGCAGGAAATCGTCGGTGAGAACGTAAATTGCCGTGAGAAGGGCGTCGAGTTGGGCGTGCACGAGGCCACCTCCGTGGTCGACGTTGCTTTAGCAACGCCTTCCTTCGGCGTCCTTCGTGCTGCCTCCTTGCCTACCCAGCCTGGATGCGGTCCCGCGGAACCGCCGGCGGGATTAGGAATCAACCATCTAGCTCCATCTCGGAAAGCCCTGCTATCGCGGGGTTTGCTGGATCCGACGCGGTTCGGGCTGTCCGCACAAGACCCGATCTGGTGCCCATTGGAGCCCATTGTTGGTGGCGTCATCCGGCCAGCCGCTCCTGCCTCTCGCGTAAGGGAGGAAGCGACGGCGAGACATGGCTTCGCTCCGAGCGCCTTATCCCAGGGGCGTCTCGATATCGGCCTGGAAGCGCCCGCTCGTCGTCCAAGGCGAGCGTCTGGCGAGCGTCATCGCAGACTCCCGCTTCTCGCGAAGACGCAGAAGCGCCGCCTACTCCCGCAGCCCGGCGGCTTCGAGGGCGTTGGGAAAGGGGGCGTGATTGCCCCCTTTCCCTTTCCGGTCATCCGCCCCCGATGCCGCACAGGGCCTTGAGCGTGATTTCGCCCTCGCGGACTGCCTGCGGAGAATCCCCGAAGAACGTGTCGGCAGCGACTCGACGGTTGCCAAATATCTGGTCGATATTGGCGACGAACTGCCCGTTACACGACGCGGGCGCAGGATCGGCGGCCACCGGACTGGCGAACGCGCCCAGACCAAGCGCACCGGCCGCCAACAGTGCCAGGGCTGCCTTTCTCATGACGGTCCCTTCCAGTAGGACGGTGATGAGTGGTGCGACCGTACTCCGCTGGGCCGTGGGCCGTGCGTCGCAGTCGTCATCGCGTCTCCCTTCTTCCCGCCAAGTGTCCCGCCCGCCCCCGGAATGTGCGCGATTGTGGCTTCGGACAACTACGGAGAGGTGCAACCGACCGCAGGAAGCCGGCCTGCGGTGCCGGTCGATCGTTCTGCCAGCAGGGCCGCCTTTCAGGAGGCGGATGCTCGCAGCGCTTCGGCCCGCTCCTTCACGCCGAGCAGAAAGCGGCGGGTCATGATGAACGACGCAGGCTCCATGATCCGCATCCCGAGCCACCAGACAGCTGTGTTCGGCACACGCTCCGTGCCACGCGTAACAAAGCGCGTGCGTTGATCGTCCACTGGATACAGACCAAACTGCCACACCCACACAAAGCCACCAGCCCGGTAGCTCAGAGCGAGCGCGCGGAGCGGTTCCAGAACTCCCACGGTTAGCTCTGTACCTGTGCTTCCCCAGGGGATCTTGTCGCCCACGGCGAGCTGCTGAAACTCGGGGAGGATGCGAGTCGCGCTCGGACGATCGAGAAAGCCAAAGAGTCGGTCAAGCCTGTCGTAGCTATACAACCCGCCACGCTGGTAGCCGATCTGCACCAGCCACGGCCAGATGTCCTCCGGCGGCGCATTCACGGTGACCGCCTGCATCGACATCTCCGTCGGATTGGGGATCAGCGCATCGCCGGGCATCGCACGCGCCAACTCCTCAGCTGTCGTATCCCACCGGCTAAACCAACGCCTGACCGGAAACCAGTAGACCGCCGCGAGCGTCAGGAGTGCGACAAGCTTGGGGAGCCGTCGTCTTGTCTGCATAGATCTCCTGCACCTCCTCCAGTTCAGACTTGCCCAACGCCCTCGAAAAGCTCCTCTGGTTCGGCGAATCCGGCCACGAGCCCTTCGCCGACGAGCCCGCGAAGTTCAATGGCGCGATGGCCGAGTTGGTTCGTCCCGTTGTGTCCTCGGGCCTTCCGGCACCCGCCACGTGACAGTCGATGCGGGCACCTCCTGCGGGCCCGTCTCCCGGTAGTCGACGAGCAGCTGCCGCTGGCTCAGCTCATCGGTCGCTTCAGTAACACGACCGGCCAGGCGACCAGGTCACCGCGCTTGAGACTTAAACCAACCGCTTCCCAACCGGCAGCGCCTAGCTCGTTGAGCCGATCCGGGCTTAACCCGGAGTCCCTCTTCTTGACCTTGCCGGCCGCCTCCAGGGGGACAAGCATATATTCCCATCTCTGCATCGGCCCACTGTGACTCGTGCCGGCAGCGTTGTCAATCAGCCGCAGCGACCAGCCAGGCGACCAGATTACCGCGACTGAGAGTCAAATCAACCGCTCCGCGAGGGAGGTCTCGTCCCGGTCCGAGTCTCGGACCGGATGACTGGCGGGCCTCACGATCAGGAGCGAGCACGGGGCGGCGTGCACGACCCTCTCGCTGACGCCCCCGAGGGCCGCCAGCCCGCTGCGCCCGCGACTGCCGATGACGATCAACGAGGCTTCGGCGTCGTTCGCGACCTCGACGATTCTCCTCTGCGCGGGCCCCCCACCTCCGTCCTCACCGTGGCCTCGCTGCCGATGGCGCCGATCAACGCGGCGGCCTCCTCGCCGATGCCCGCGGCGGATCGATCCGCGGCGTTCCCCGTGATCACGCTCGAGCCGCAGCGAGCGATGGGGCCGGCGACACGGGCCGCGTCGAGCGACGGCGGCGAGCCGTCGTTCGCGTGGACGATCAGGCGCGGGAAATCGGCGCCGTCGTGTCGAGCGATGAGAGCCGAGCACGACGCATAGTGGGCGATCGCCGTCGCAACGCTTCCGAACAGGACTCCCGCCGGCCGCGATCTTCCGTGCGAGCCGACGCACACCAGATCCGCCTCCAGATTCGAGATCCCCGCCAGCAAGGCCGCCGCGTCGGCCCCTCGTATCAGGATCGGCTTCAGCTGCGGTACCTCCTCGCGGGCGCGGCGAAGCGCCGAAGCTGATTCCTCGCGGAGCCTTGCCATAACCTGCGCGGCCTCGACGCCGGCGTAGACCGCGACTCCCGGGTCCCAGGCAGACAGCCCTCAGTAGGTGGGCCCCTCGCCCGCGATCCGCACCGCCTGGCGAGCCGCCTCGAGGCTCTCAGCCGAGGTGTCGACGCCGCAGACGACGGTTCGGAAGTCGATGTCCGCCTCCGACGCGGTCTCCGGTTCTGTCGCTTCTGGCGGCAGGCCATCGAGACTAGCCGCTACGGTCGGGACGTGGCAGACGCCCCCGCCGCTCCCCTCGTCGAGCTCTCCGGCGTCGGCCGCCGATATCGCGTCGGCGAGGTGACGGTCAAGGCGCTCGAGAACATCGATCTCAGGGTCGAGGCCGGCGAGTTCGCCGTGATCCTGGGCCCGTCGGGCAGCGGCAAGACGACGCTGCTGAACATGGTCGGCGCGCTGGACTCGCCGAGCGAGGGCAAAGTGCAGATCGCCGGCGAGGACATCACGCGCGCGACACGCAAGCAGCTCTTTCGATTTCGGCGGCACACGGTGAGCTTCGTCTTCCAGGCCTTCAATCTGTTCCCGGCGCTGACCGCCTTGGAGAACGTCGAGTTCGGGGCCGACGTCAGCGGTCGCGGCGCGGCCCGGGAGGTCGCCACCGACCTTCTCGCTCGCGTCGGCCTCGGATCGCGGCTCGGCCACTTCCCGCACGAACTGTCGGGCGGGGAGCAGCAGCGGGTGGCCATCGCCCGCGGCCTCGCCACCGGCAACCCGATCATGCTCGCCGACGAGCCCACTGGCGAGCTCGATTTCCGGACCGGCGTCCAGATCCTCGAGTTGCTCCACGAGCAGACCCACTCGGAGAACACGGCCGTCCTGATCGTCACCCACAACCGGGAGATCGCCCGAGTGGCCCACCGGGTCATCGAGCTCTCCAGCGGCCGGATCGTCTCCGACGCCCCGACTCCCGGGGGGCCGGCCGAGATCTCGGAGCTCCACTGGTAGCGGTGAGACGGGCGGGGTTCTGGCTTCGATGGTCCTGGCGCGACCTGCGGCGGCGCTGGCTGCTCGTGATCGCGATCGCTCTGGTGATCGCGATCGGCACCGGGCTGTATGCCGGGCTCGGCAGCATGGAGGACTGGCGGGTCGCCTCGAACGACGCCAGCTTCGCCGCTCTCAACAGCCATGACGTGGAGGTGGCCCTCACCGAGGGCGGGTTCGCCGCCCAGGGTCGCCTCGCGGGGGTGATCCGATCCTCGCCGGTCGGTCGCGGCGTGGCGCAGGTCGGCGAGCGGCTGATCGTGCCAACGCAGGTCGCGTTCGCGAAGCGTGGCTCGAAGCCGCTGTTGACGCCGGGGCAGATCGTCGGCTCGGAGCTCGGCCCGTCCGGGCCGACGATCGACGGGGTCGCGCCGGCAAGGGGCAGAGGCCTTCGAGCAGGTGACGCGGGACGGCCGGTGGCCGTTCTCGACGCGAGCTTCGCGCAGTTCCACGATCTCCCGGCTTCGGGGTCGCTGCGAGTCTCGGGCGGTCGCCGGCTCCGCTACGTCGGTCAGGGGCGCTCGCCGGAGTACTTCCTCGTCACGCGGCCCGGCGGGGGCGACTTCGGGGGGGCCGAGTCGAACTTCGCGGTCCTCTTCACGTCCCTGCAGACGGCGCAGCGAATCATCGGCAGGCCACCGCGCGTCAACGACGCCGTACTTCATCTGCGGGCGGGCGTCGACCCGGCGACGGTCCGGGGGCGGCTCCAGGCGGCCCTCGACCGGCGCTCGATCGGCGCGGACGTCACGACCCTCTCCGACGAGGTCTCCCACCGCGTCCTCTATCAAGACGCTCGCGGCGACCAGAAGCTCTTCGACATCTTCGCGCTGCTGATCCTCGCCGGGGCGGCCTTCGCCGCCTTCAACCTCTCGAGCCGGATCGTCGAGGCGCAGCGCCGCGAGATCGGCGTCGGCATGGCCCTCGGGGTTCCGCCGCGCGAGCTCGCGATCAGGCCTCTGCTGCTCGGGGCGGAGATCGCCTTCGCGGGTGCCGCGCTCGGCCTCCTCCTCGGCCTCCTCGCCGGTGATCTGCTGAGGGGGGTGCTCGCGGAGTTCCTTCCGCTTCCCGTGATGCGAACCCCGTTCGAGCCGGGCGTCTTCATCCGCGGGGCGCTGATCGGCTTCCTGTTGCCGCTGATCGCCACCGCGATCCCGGTCTGGCGGGGCCTGCGGGTGGCGCCAATCGTGGCCATTCGCGTCGGCTTTCGCTCCGCCAAGTCGAGCGGGCTTGCGTCGGTCGCCAAGCGGCTGCGCCTTCCCGGATCGAGCCTGACCCAGATGCCCCTGCGCAACGTCCTTCGCGCTCCGCGGCGGAGCCTGATGACCGTGTTCGGGATCGGCGCCGTGGTGGCGGTGGTGATCGCGCTGCTCGGGTTCATCGACTCCTTCCTCGCCACGGTCGACCGCAGCCAAGCCGAGGTTGCGGGCGCGACCCCGAACCGCGTCACGGTGACGCTCGACGGCTTCCGGCCGATTGGCTCGCTGGCCGTGCGTCGGATCGAGCGCGCGCCGCCCGTCGGCGCGGCCGAGCCCAGCGTCGACGTTCCCGGCTCGCTGGCGTCGGGATCGGGTCACTTCGATGCGTCGATCGAGCTCCTTAGTCCGCGAAGCCGGCTCTGGACGCCGACGATCGTCGCCGGACGCGGCCTTTCGCCGGGCGGGAACGGAATCGTGATCGCCGAGAAGGCCGCCGAGGACCTGGACGTCGCCGTCGGCGACAGGATCACGGTCACCCATCCCGAGCGGATCGGTCCGGGCTCGTTCGCCGAAGCTCGCTCGCGGGTCCG
Organism: uncultured Actinomycetes bacterium; assembly: GCA_963823245.1. Lineage (GTDB taxonomy): Bacteria > Actinomycetota > Thermoleophilia > Solirubrobacterales > 70-9 > JAWVFM01. The sequence goes on from CAWGKQ010000007.1 coordinate 211,036, forward strand.
CGTCGTCGGCCTGCATCCGAACCCGTTCCGGATCTTCGCCTACATGGATCGAGGTCAGGCTGGGAGGTGGGGGCTCGAGGGCGCGACGAACCGGCTAGCCGTGGTCCCCGCCGCGGGGGCGACCGACGGTGACCTCGAGCGGGCGCTATTCCCCCTCCCCGCCGTGGCCGGAGTCGAGAGGGCGACGGCGACGACGGACTTCGTCCGCGAGCGGCTCGACGATTTCGTCGGCGTGTTGCGTGTCGTCGAGCTCTTCGCCCTGATCCTCGCGATCCTGATCGCCTTCAACTCGACGAGCATCAGTGCCGACGAGCGCGCACGCGAGACCGCCACGATGCTCGCCTTCGGCGTGCCGGCGGGCAGGACGATGGCGCTGTCGATCGTGGAGGGGCTGATCACGGGGCTCGTCGGCACCCTAGTCGGCCTCGTCGCCGGACTTCTGATCGTCGGCTGGGTCGTGAACAACACCCTGCCGGAGACGCTGCCCGACCTCGGCGTGATGATCTCGATTTCTCCCGGCTCGGTCCTCGTGGCGATCGTCGTCGGCGCCGCCGCCGTGGCCGCGGCGCCGCTGCTCACGGCGCGCCGGCTTCGTCGGATGGACGTCCCGGGAACGCTTCGGGTCATGGAGTAGCGGGCTACCTGGACGGAGGGCGTCACCGACGCAGTTTGCGCCCGGTCGTGGAAGACCTCCTGGTCGGCGGCGACGCGTGTCGTCGCCGCCGACCCTCGCCGGTCGTCTACAACTGCTGAATGAAGCTCCTAGTGGCGCGTTGAACGATCGTCGCCCCGACCCGTCGCTCCGTGAGGCCTCCGAGGTCGCCGCCGAGCTCGGCACCGATCTCAGCCGCGGACTCGGCGCCGCCGAGGCGGCGACGCGGCTCGAGCGCAGCGGACCGAACGAGCTCGAGCCGGCGGAGGAGGTGTCGGCATGGCGCAGATTCCTCAGCCAGTTCGCTGACCCGCTGATCTACCTGCTGCTCGCGGCGGTCGTCATCGCGCTTATCGCCTGGGGAGTCGAGGGGGCCGACGGGGTGCCCTACGACGCGGTCGTGATCGCCGCGATACTGGCCAAGCATCGTCCTCTCGGCCGCCGAAGCAAAGAAGCTGATCGAGCGTCGCCTGCGCTCGTGAGGGAGATTCGCCAGTTGCTGGGCCGCCGCCCGCGCGGCGGGTTGGAACCATGGCAGGCTTGGCGACTTGGACGCCGGCTTCATCCTGATCATTGCCTGGCTCGGGCTCTTCGATTCCCTCAACCCAGTAACGATCGCCGTCGCGGCCATGCTCGCCGCAACCGACCGTCCGGTTCGGCGTCTGGCCGGATTCGTGGCCGGCATCTTCTCCGTTTACCTGCTCGGGGGACTCGTCCTCACTCTCGGGCCCGGCGAGCTGCTCGACACCCTTAGCCATGGACCCGGAGGGGAGACCCTCCGACACGTCGTCCTGCTCGTCGTCGGGGTGGCAGCGATCGGATTCGGCTCTTGGGTGCTAGCCCATCGCAAGGCAGGTCAGCGGATGATGCCCGACCTGACGATCGGGTCGCGATCAGCCTTCGCGCTTGGCGCAGCGATGACCTTCGTCGACCTTCCGACGGCATTCCCATACTTCGGAGCGATCGCCGCTATCGTCGCAAGGGGGGTAGGCGCTCCGAGTGCAGTCGCACTCCTCGTGCTCTTCAACCTCATGTACGTGCTGCCGCTCCTGCTGATGCTGGCCGCCGCCGGCGCACTCCACGAGCGGGCCGCGCCCACCTTCGTTCGGGCGAGGGACGTCGTCTCCCGCTGGTCCCCGGTGGTGCTGGCGCTGGTGACCGTCATCGTCGGCATCGTCCTGGGGGTGGCCGGCATCCGGGGCCTCGCCGATTAAGGACGGTCGGCCCTTTCCCGCCCCCCCGACGCATGCTGCTCAGGCGGTGTCGCAGGAGAACATCCGGACCGACGGCAGTGACGCTGCCCGATTGGGCAGAATGGCGGTGCTTCTTATGTCGCTCCGTCCACGAGCACGCGAATAACGCGCGAACGCGCGCGCGTTATTGGGCGCAGCCGGGGTCCGCGCCGTTTGTCACCACGGCTGATGCGAAATCAGTCGCCGCCAGCTCTACGAACGCTACGGCGACTACAACTGATCACTGGCGCGCGACTGGCACACACCTTTCGATTTGCAGGGGGATTAGGTCGTCTGACTCACCCTCTCGAAAGAGGTAACCATCGGCCGCACGGCGCTGCAGCATTCGCTGGGCCGCCCGGTTGTCGATCTGCAATCGCTGCGCGATCTCTGGTGCCGATAGCGGCCCCTCGGTCAGGAGTTCCAGCGCCCAGATGGTGTTCGTTACCCGGCAGGGCCGAGGATCAGGGGCAGTCAGTGGCCGACCGCGGCGCTTCGCGAGGGCCGACCACTGGAGTGCCTGGCTGGGAGGGTGCTCGGAGTTCGTCATCACGCAGCGGTCTTAGTCGAGCGCCAAGCGCTCGTCCAGGATGAATAGCTCAGGTTGGTCAAGGGCTAGTCGCTGCGCTATGCGACGATGGTGCTTGCGGTTGGCCATCACTTGGCTTTAGGGTGGGCGGCCCGCTTGCAGGTCGCAACCACTTGGGAGGGTGTTGGTGCAGGACACCACGTGCCATATGTCGATTTCGCTTGACGGCTTCGTCGCCGGGCCAGAGCAGAGTCGCGAGGACCCGCTGGGCAAGCGCGGGAGGGAGTTGCACGGCTGGCACCTGGGCGACGAGCGCGCCAACGAGGCCGACGAGATGGCGGCCGGCTGGCTTATGCGCCCGCGTGGCGCCTACCTAATGGGTCGCAACATGTTCGGGCCGATCCGCGGTGAGTGGGAGGAGGACTGGCGCGGGTGGTGGGGACCTGAGCCGCCTTACCACGCTCCGGTGTTCGTGCTCACCCATTACGCTCGCGAGCCGATCGAGATGGACGGCGGGACGACCTTCCATTTCGTCACCGGCGGGTTCGACGCCGCCTACGCGCAGGCGCGCGAGACCGCTGGCGATAACGGCGTGGACATCGCGGGGGGCGCCTCGACCGTGCGGCAGGCGCTTATCGCCGGGGCCGTCGACGAGCTCACGCTCGACATCGCCCCGGTCTTGCTCGGGTCCGGCGAGCGGATCTTCGACGGCGTCGAGTCCCTCGGCATGGAGCCGGTAGAGGTGCTGCATTCGCCGCTGGCCACGCACATCCGGTATCGCCGGGCGGGCTAGAGCCGGTGGTCCCTCACCCGGCCCCGCCACCGCCCAGAACGAGCCCAGCCGCGTTCGGGCCGTGTTCTCCTGCACGAATGAGGCGTCGATGTAGTGCAGAGATTCGCGAGGTTCGAATCCACCCTCTCCGCTGCGAGCGTAGATTCGGTTTGATCAAGAGGTAGAGGGCGGCGCCCGAATCAAGCGTCCCCGCGCGGGATGGAGGGGCGGGGAACGCGTCGTGATACCCCTCGTGCGACCCGGCACGGGTCTCTCGAAAGTGCCTGACAAAGCGACGCGCGCTTCGTTCTTAGGTCGAGATCGCTCAACGGCGGGTAGAGCCGTGCTCGCGAGAGCTAGGAGGTAAAGAGATGAACAGGATCAAAGCGATGCAGCGGGTGCTTACTCTGGTCGCAGCGGCGTCTTCGCTGGCGTTCGCCGGTGTCGTGGCGGTGGCCGCGGCGCATACCGTCAGGCACGCGACGACGGTGACGATCCACGTGAAGAAGGGGAGCACCCACAAGCCCGGCAGCTTCGACGGAAAGGTCTCCTCCGACACCTCGCGATGCGAGGTTGGTAGGACCGTCGCGGTCAGGATGGGCGAGACGACGACGGTGCTGGTCGGCACCGCCACCACCGACGCCAAGGGCAACTGGGCCCTTCAGCTCACCGGTCCAGCGCAGCCGGGCAGCTACCACGCGGTGGCGAGGCGGAAGGTCCTCCGCAAGAACAGCCACCATGTGCACATCTGCAAGAAGGGCATCTCGCCATCGGTGACCGTTAAGTAGACCGCCGCAAGTCTCGAAAACCGTTTCGGGCCATTTCGGTCCGACGAGGGTTCGAATCCCTCCCCCTCCGCTTATAGAGCCGAATCTGGCTCAACCAAGGGCTTTCCGACTGGTTCGGGTTGGCTGGAGCGCCGGGGCTGGGCCACCGCCTGAGACCGCTCAAGACCGCCTGAATCAGGGGCGGACTGTCGCGCAACTGTCGCGCACAGCCCATTGACATTTGTTTCGGGCCAATTCTCGTAGGTCATCGAGACGTGCGGGAGCGGCAACGGCAGGGGTAGAGTCGGCTCCCGGGACACGCGATCGACAAATGAAGGACGGCCGCGCATCCGACTCGACCCAAGGAGGGACCAAATGCTGGAAAGAGTTCGGCGCCTTCCGACGCCGGCATTCGTGATCTCGGTTATCGCCCTGATCGTGGCGGTCGGCGGCGGCACCTACGCTCTCGCCGCCCTCAACCGCGGCAAGGTCAAGAACATCTCCAGGCGCCAGGCGAACCAGCAGATCAGGAAGAAGGCGCCCGGCCTTTCCGTACTGCACGCGCAGAGCGCCGATACGGCCACGAACGCCGGCAACGCGATCAACCTCGATGGCAAGCCCGCGTCCGACTATCGCCTGCACTGCCCCGGCAACCTCGATCGGGCCGGGGATCTCTGCTTCGAGGTCGATCTGCGACCGGCGGCCCTTTACCCGGACGCGCTCAAGGCCTGTGCTCTCGACCAGCGCCGCCTGCCCAACGACGGCGAGTTGGCGCTCGTCTACGACCATCTCAGTGCCAGCCAGCCGTACGAGTGGACCGTGGGCCGCTTCACCGATAACGGTGCATCACTGGCCACCGTGCTCGGACAGAACTCGTCTCGCCAACTCCTTCCGACAGCCAACACGACCAATTCCGCCACGGTCTTTCGCTGCGTGACCACGGTGACCAACTGAGGATGGCCTAGCGCGAGACTGCGCGAGCGCAGGCCCTGCTTTTCGAGGAGCCCCACCGAAGTCCGAGGAATACGCGCGGGGCAACTCCGGCCTCGCCGCCTACCGGTCTATGTTTCGGGCCGATTCCGGTAGCCGGTGCCCCGGTCGCGCAGCGCGAACGCGCCCGCAGCCCGGAGTACAGGATCATCGGCAGCGACGGGAAGCCGGAAGCGTGGCTCAGCACCGGTCCCGCGCGCGCGTGAACTAAGACGAGCCAAGCCAAGGGTGGTCGCCGTCTCGGCGGCGGCCACCTAGGGCAAACCCTGGCTCAGCTCAGCACGGCTACGCGAGTCGCGCCTCCACACCGCGTCGCTGGAAGGGGAGAATTGCGTCCGACGATCAGGCGCTTTCGGCCGTGCGCTTCAGATTCTCTAGCCAGGCCCGCAGCGATCCGTCGAGAGCGCTTTGCAGCGTCTCCACCTGATCATCAACCGGTTCGCCCTCCCACGACTCCTCGGTGCGAACGAGCACCCCATTGCCCCTCGGTTCCAGCGACCAGACGTGAACGGCGCTGATCCCCTGTGCCGGACCGCCCCACACGATCCGGCGCGGAGCGTCGACCTCCTCGACGGTCGAGGTGATGTCGAGACCAGCGGTCTGCCAACGAAAGACGGAGCCCACCTCGAGCTGGCCCTCGCTCTCCGCCCCGTCGACGTCCGGCTGCCAAGAGGGCCAGGCTGCGACGTCGATCTGGATTTTCCAGATCGTCTCGATGGGCGCGTCGATGAGGATCTCGTCCCGGGTGATGACTGGCGCGGCGCTGTTGATTTCCATCCAGTCCTCCGTGTCGCCGTTTCCGCCTATCAGTATCACCAGGCATCCGCCTGTTCGACCGACGGCCGAGACAGCTGTGAGCGAGCCGCGAACTCGGGGAGCTAGGTGTTTGAGAGCGCCGCGGCAACGGCGAAACCGACTACCGTGAGCAGGCCTGCGCGTCGCCCTGCCTTGATGCGTGCCTCCGGGATCATCGAGTCGATCAGCATTACCAGCAGCGCTCCAGCGGCGAAACCGTCGACTACAGCTTGGAACTCGCCGGAGATTGAGTTGGCGATCGCATAGCCGAGGACGGTGGCCAGAGTGCAGACGAGCCCTACAGCCAGGAACAACCGGACGATCTTCTCCCTCGGCGTTCCCGCTGCACTCATGTCGGCGGCCGAGCCGATCCCCTCTGGGAGGTTGGAGACGAAGATCGCCACAAGCAGCGCGACGCTGACGCTTTGACCACCGGCAAGTCCAACTCCAAGGACGAGTTGCTCGGGAACGCCGTCGAGAAATGAGCCGAGAGCGAGGCCGACACCCGCATCCTCGCCGCTCCTTCTACCCGCCTTGCCAGGGCCGGCCCGGGTGCGGCGCGCGATCAAACCATCGCCGAGGTAGTAGGTAAGTGCACCCAGGGCGAGTCCGGCCGCAACGGCGCCGGGGCTACCGACGTGAATCCCTTCCTCGGCCAGTTCAAAGCTGACCGCACTAATCAGCGCTCCGGCACCGAAGGCCAGGATCAGGCCGATCATCGTCGCGGGCCATCCTCGAGCAAAGGCCAGGAAGACGCCAAGAACGAGTGAGGAAGCTGCAAGAGCGCCCCAACCCAAGGCCGCCGCCATCTCAGATCCTTTGGCCGGGCGAAACTTGCATCGAGACTCCTTCTCAGCGGGGCCTCATGAGCCTATTCCCATCCGTCTGGGCCACCTAAGGAACACCCCTTTGGACAATGCTTTCCGGGCGATGTCGCGGAAGGAATGTGCTGAATATGCGAGCGCTCGCGCGGGGTTGTCTGCCAAAGAATCGGGGTGTTTCATCGGTCTAGGAGAGGGGTCTCGGCAAAGCCGGGCACGATCCGGGCAACCCACTTCAAAGGAGGAAGGCGGGCTCGAGAAGTAGCGCTTCGGACGAAACGCGGCACTCGGGCTTGCCAGGCTCGCCCGCTGATTTTTCGAGCTGCTGGCCAACCCCACTCAGGGATCGGGGACCGGCCGCCGATCAGCCGTGTTCACGACGTGTCGGGTCAGGACACCTAGTCGCCTGGGACGGCGCGGTAGACGCAAATTTGCACCGGCGACCTTTCGGCCCCAGCCCGAAAGATCCAGCGCAGCTCAAGCCTATGCGTTCTGATCAAGCCGTCTCAGGCCCTGTGAGGTATCTGGGTTTCGCTCAGATTGGACCCCGAAATGGACCCCGTCCCTCGGCGAGGACAGGAAGACCGCCGCGCATTCATCGCTACGCGATGACGTCTGGCCCCAGCCCGCTCAGCGAGTCGACGACGGCCGACGCCAGCGCAAGTGCCTGCTCGTCCGGCGGAAACTCCCGGTTCGGGACCGCGATCACGCTCATCCCGGCGGCCGCGGCCGCACGCAATCCGTTCGTCGAGTCCTCGATTGCCGCACAGGACCGCGGCGCCACCTCGAGCCGCCGTGCCGTCTCCAGGTAGACATTGGGCGCGGGCTTTCCGTGGGCCACCTCCTCGGAGGAGACGGTTGCGGCGAACAGGAAGCTCATCCCGGCGAGCTCGAGAACGAGATCGATGATCGGACGGTTGGCCGACGAGGCGAGACCGAGCGGCCACCGGCCGGCCAGCCGCCGCACCGCCTCTCGAGCGCCGGGAAAGAGGGGCAGGCGGCGGCGGTAGAGGTCCTCGAGCCTTGCGACGACGAGGATCGAGATCTCCTGCGGCTCCAGCCGGACCCCGAGCTCCTCGTGCATGTAGTGCGACCACTCGATCGAGCTCATGCCCATCATCGCGCGAGGGGCCTCATCCGTCCATCGGCCGCCTCTCTCGACGGTCAGCTCCCGGCGGGCTGCGTTCCAAACACCCTCGGAGTCGATGAGGACACCGTCGAGGTCGAAGATGACGGCGTCGACGGCTACCGCTGGTAGCCCTCGACCGTCTTGGAATCGCGCACCTGGGCGCGATCGGGGTCGGCACCCGCCCCACGGAGGGCGCGGCGCTGGCACAGAAGGTCCCAGCAGCGGTCGAGCTCAATCGAACCGCAATCGAGCCCTCGCCCACGGCTGACGCGGCGCGGTTTATCGAGCCGGCGTGGACGTCGCCGACGGCGAAGATGCCCTGCAATCAGGATAGAAGCGCCGAGTCGCTCGATGCGGTCGGCGATGCTCTCGTCGGCGGTCATCGAAGCGATCCTATTCCCTTGCAGGGATCGCACAAGCTGGCCCTCGCGGGCGCTGAATGTCTCGTTGACGGGGTCTCGAGCGCTCTCAGCTGAGCTGAGATTCGCTCAGTTCGGTATCGCCACCGGTACCACTGTCGGAGCCGTCGGCGGGGTTCGCGTCGTGCGCGCCTGGCTCGATCGGATGCCCTGGAAGGTGCCAGCGGCGCGGCCTGATCAAGCCCTCGGCGTCCTCGGGTCCCCGGAGCCGGGCGTGTACGGCCGCCCCGGCGGCGGGCCCTCCAGCACCGGCTCGGATATCTCCCACAGGCGCTCGATCGCATCCGAAGTCGTGAACAACGTTCGATCCCCGACCATGACGTCGTGGATCAGGCGCTCGTAGGGCTCGAGGGCCTGCTCCGGCCCGCCGAAGGCGGTCGAATAGCTGAAGCTCATCCGAGCCTCACCGAGACTGAGGCTGGGTCCGGGAACCTTCGCCAGGAAGCTCGCCGAGATGCTGGCAGGGTCACCGAGCTCGAAGGTCAGGTGATCGAACCCGAACGACTCGGCGACGTAGCGGCAGTGGAACGGGAACATCCTGCGCGGCGGCTGGTTGAAGGCGATCGTCAAGAGGTGCTGGCCCTCGGCGAGGCGCTTGCCGGTGCGCAGGTAGAACGGCACGCCGGCCCAGCGCCAGTTGTCGACGTGGACCCGAAGCGCGACGAACGTCTCGGTGTCGGAGTCGATGCGACCCCGTCCTGGTCAAGGTGGCCCCGGTACTGGCCGCGGACGACGTCGCCGGGCCGTAGCGGGGACATCGAGGCGAACACCTTGTTCTTCTCCGGGACGAGACTTCGCGCGTCGAGTGAGGTAGGCGGCTCCATCGCCACGAACCGAGAATCTGGAAGAGGTGGGTGACGACCATGTCGCGGAACGCCCCGGTGGGCTCGTAGAAGTCCGCCCGCATCTCGAGCCCCAGTGTCTCCGGGACGTCGATCTGGAGTGGTAGGTCGCGGACGACCGCGGCCGCGGCCGCCTGCGGAAGGGAGAGGTAGTGCAGCACCCGCGGCGAGCCGCCGATCTCTTCGCGCGCCCGATCGACTGCGCGCTTCAGCTCGCCCAGGCCGTCGCCGATCCTCGCTGCCTCGAGCGACGCAGCGAAGGTCTCCCAGCCCTCCGGCGGCGTCAGCTCGCGCCCGAACTCATCCACCGCGTCGTGGGAGAGGCGTCGAAAGGATTCGTCGGTGATCGCGCCGCGAGAGGCGCCGATGATGCGAAACCGCTCGGGCATGAGGCCGGCAGACGCGAGACGGAAATATGCCCGGCAGGAGCTTTCGCTTCGCGAGGTCGCCGGTGGCTCCGAAGAGGACGATCACATGATCGGCCGGGGTGTGATCGCCGGCCGCGGAGACCTGCCCGGTCGAGGTGCCGGCGCTCACCGACCGACGCTCCGCGCGGAGGCCCAGCCGGGCGCCGCCATGCGCACGGCGCCCAGTCCGAGGATCTCGACGTCCTCACCGGGCACGCAGGCGCGGATGTCGTGGTCCTCGCGACGCAGGCGCGATCGCAGGGACGCCAGCGCCGGAAGCCCCACCGCCGCCGGGACGGACAGCAGCACGGCGCGATAGGCGAGGACCGCGACGGCGGCGTCGGTCGCGTTCACGCCGTAGAGAACGAGGCCGCCGAGAAGCCCGAGATCGAGGCCGCCGATCCCGCCCGGCAGCGGGACCAGGCCACCCAGCTGGCCGATCAGGTAGGCGAGCACCAGCGCGTCGACCGGTGGCTCACGGTTGCCGAACGCCGGAAAGCACACGCCGAGAACACTAAGGTCGAACAGGAGGTAGCCGACCGAGCCGACCCACACCGCCGGCGAGCGCAGCAGGCCGACCGCCTCCCCCACTCCATCGCCAACCGCGGACAGCCCCGCGTGAAAGCGCGGGCGGCCGGGCCGGCCGGCACGGGACCGCGCGATCCGGCCTGCTGCCAGCGCCAGCGCGATCGCACCGATGCCGACGACTGCTGGAATCGCACCTAGTATGAGTCGATCCGACGGGCCCGGGAGGAGACCGAGGGCAAGGGCCGCTCCGGCGACCGCGAGGAGGCCGACGTTCGCGATGCTGGTAACGAGGAAGAAGGCCACCGTCCGCCTGGCGATGCGATTGCCGGGGACGCCGCCGCGGCGAAGGATCCACGCGCCAAGCGCCAAGCCTCCGGCGCCGCCAACGGAGAGGAGGGAATTCGCGGCCTGCTCACTCAGGCCGATCTCCGTGCTCGTCCGCCAGCTCATGCGCTCGCAGAAGACAGCGCGGAAAACGAGGACGTAGGAGGCGCACGACAGAAGCTCGAGGCCGACTGCGACCGCGATCCATCCGGGCTCGGCTCCGCGGAACGCCTGCCTCACCGATGCAAGGCCGGGAAGCAACGCGAGGACGGCAATGACGATGACCGCGACTGCTGCGAGGACGAATAGGGAGCGGCGGACACGGAAGCGCGAGAACCCCTCGGGCAGCGGTTCGGCTTCAAGCGGAACGAGCGCGACGTCGTCGATCGCGCTCATGCGCTGAGATCAATCATCGCCGCGGAAGTTCGTCGCTCACATCAGGGGCGAGGGGGGAATGCGGGTCTCCCCGCGTACTTCCGGGATCAGCATGGCGAGCTCATCGACGACGCACCATGACCAATCCTCTCCGGGCTCGAGCGAGCGCATGATCGGATGTGAGCTCTCGTGCGCATGGCGCGAAGCGTGGCGGTTGGGCGAGCTGTCGCAGCATCCGACCTTGCCGCACTCGAGGCAGATCCGCAGGTGAACCCAGCTATCGCCCGACTCCAGGCAGTCCTCGCAGCCGTCGACCGACTCGGGGAGCTCGGTGATCAGGACATGGTCGAGATGGTCACAGGACATTGCCTTCACCGGCCCCTCAGCCTTGCCGGCACGACCTGCCCAAGCTGGCGCCATGGGCCCTCGAGTCGCTCACCGTCGAGGAAGAAGGTCGGGGTTCCGTGGACCCCGGCCTGTTGTCCACTTTCCATGTCATGGGCTGCCGCGAGCTCGGATAGCTCGGCCGCGAGATCCGCCCCGGGATGCAGCTCAGGATCGGGCAAGTGACGCCAAACGAGGCGGAGCTCATCGAAACGATCGAGCAGCGACATCACCGGACGATGCGCAGCGAAACAGAACCGGCAGGCGAAGTCCCCGTACTCGACGAGGGTGAGTGTGGGCGAAGAGGCGCCGATGACGTGGTCGCGCTCGTCGACTTCCACAAGCTCTCCTGCGGGGGATGCGGTCACGTGCTCGCTCCCGCGACGTCGGTCATTTCGCGACCCCGGGTGTGGCCGCTTCCTGCTCACGGATGTGGGTATGAACCAGCTGCACGACCATCGCGCCCTCGCCGACGGCGGTGGCGCATCGTTTCGTCGAGCCTGAACGAACGTCCCCAGCCGCGTAGACACCCCGCACGCTCGTCTCGAGCAGGTATTCGCCGCCCACTGCGGCGCCGGTGAGGATGAAGCCGTCCTCGTCGCGCTCGACCGCGTCGTCGAGCCACTCCGTGCACGGCCGCGCACCGAGGAAGAGGAACAAGAACGCGAACGGCAGGCGTTCGCCGTCCTTGAGCGTCACGGCTTCGAGCCGGCCGTCCTGCCCGTGCAGTTCCGCGATCTCGCTGCGATCGCGCACCGCCACGCCATAGCGCTCCAGCTCGCGGAGGAGGTAGTCAGACATCGTTTCGCGGAGATCGGCGCGGCGGTGGAGCAGGGTCACGAGCGCCCCTCCACGCGCGAGCCAGACTGCGGCCTGGCCGGCCGAATTTCCTCCGCCGACGACGGCGACACGCGATGCCCCGCACAGCTCCTGCTCAGGCGGGCCCGCCGCATAGAAGACGCTCAGGCCCTCGTAGTCGGCGAGGCCCTCGACCGGAAGGCGGCGGTACTCGGCGCCGGTCGCGAGGAGCACCGCGCGAGCGGCAATCTCCTGGCCCTCATCGAGCCGGACGACGTGCCGTCCGTTACCGGGCTCGAGCGCGACCGCCCGGTATGGCGTCGCCGGCCGCGCGCCGAACTTGCGCGCCTGCACGACCGCCCTGCCGGTGAGCTCGGTCCCGGTGATCCCGGCCGGGAAGCCGAGGTAGTTCTCGATCCTGCGCGATTGACCAGCCTGGCCGCCGAGGCCGTTGCCGTCGATGATCAGGGTGTCGAGGCCCTCGGAGGCACCGTAAACCGCGGCACCGAGGCCCGCCGGACCCGCACCGACCACGAGCAAATCGACCTGCTCGCGCGGGGCGAGCTCGCGGCCGATCCCGAGCGCACGAGACAGCTCCCCCGAGGAAGGTGCTTGCATTTCCGCACCGCCGGGGAGTCGCACGAGCGGAAGGCTCGAGGCGTCGAGTCCGACGACGAGCGCCGCGGCCTCCGGGTCGCCTTCGTTCTCCGGATCGCGCCATGTCACCGGGAGCCGGTTGCTGCGAGCAAACTCGACCAATCGCCTCGTTGTAGGGGACGAACGCGGGCCGACGATCTCGAGTCCAAGCCCCGCGACCGTCTGCAGCGCTTCGCGTCGGTTGATGAACGTCGTCAGCAGCAGATCACTGAGTGGCTCGTCGTCGAACAGCAGGGCGCGGAGCGCCTCCCTGTCGACAGCGACGTAGCGGACGGGCTCGGTGACGATGGCGGTCACAAAAGCGCTCTGGCCCGAGAGAAGATTGAGCTCGCCGAGGAAATTCGACCCGCCGTGTCGAACGATCTCGTTGCCGGCGCCGTCGAGGATCGCGACCTCGCCCTCGAGAATCGCGATGAATGGGTAATCGTCGTCGCCCACCTGGTAGAGGGCATCGCCTACTTCCGCGGAGCGCTCTTCACCGAGCTCGGCGATCTTTCCGAGCTGCGAGGGCGACAATGCCGGGCTTTCTGGGGCCCTAATCGGGCTTGATTTGTTCATTCGGCCAAGTCCAGGGGCGTGCCGAAGAGAGGCAGACAGCAGCTTAGGGACACCGCGTGGCCCCTCAGGCGACGAGCCGGGCAGGGACCCCGCCCTTGACCTCGTTGAGAAGTGTCTGCACGACCTCGCGCACCTGGTCCTCCAGGTTCTCGTCGTTGAGGCGGCCGTTCTGGTCGAAGCGGTCCATCGCGTGCCCCAGTGCGACCTCACCATCGACCACGCGTGCCCCCGCCGAGCCGAGCACCTTGCGGAGCTCGGCCTGGTCCAGGTGGCGCCGAAGGCGCCGGTGCTCGCCCCGACGACAGCGACCGGCTTGTTTCGCAGCGCGCTCTTGGCGGGCGAGGGACGCGAGAGCCAGTCCACGGCATTCTTGAGCCCTCCGGGAACCGACGAGTTGTACTCGGGGGTCGCGAAGAAGACCGCGTCCGCCTCGTGCACAGCAGTCCGAATTCGCGCGACCGCCGCGTCGGGGCTTTCGACGTCGAGGTCCTCGTCGTAGACCGGGATCTCGCGCCAGGTGTCGTAGATGGCGAACTCGGCACCTTCGGACTCGAAGAGCTCTCCGGCGTGACGCAGGAGCGCGGTGTTGTGAGAGCCGCGACGAAGGCTGCCGCTGATGCCGAGTACGCGCATGAACTACGTCTGCTTCGCCAGCTGCAGCTCTGCGGTGATCGTGACCTCGTTTGCCAGGGCCTGCTCGCCGCTCGGCAGCGGGTTGTTCCAGCTGAAACCGAAGGCGTCTCGGGCGACGACCGCCTCGAGCTTCAGGCCGAAGCGCTCCTGACTCCAATTCGCCAGCGTGTCCGAGAGCGAGAGAGCGGGAGAGTGGCCGAAACCTACTTCTTCGATGTCTGGACGATCCGAGATGGAAAGGTGCCCAAAGTTGGGGTTCTTCCGCCATCGCTCCAAGGCCCTCGAAGTCGCCGGGCTTTCGGAGTAGGCGATGTCGCAGGAGAACGTCGAGGCTTTCAAACGCGGTGTGGATGCGATTAGCCGCCGAGACGTCGAAGCTTTGCTCGAAATACTCGATCCCGATGTGGCGTGGCGCGAGGTCTTTCATGTGATGCTCGGGGGCCAAGGACACCTCCGCGCGCGTGGCGACGAAAGTGGGGCTGAGACGGAGTCCCCCCTCGCAACCTAAGGGGAGCGGCGCAAAGCTACGAGCCGACCTACGGGAGTTCGCGAGCAAGAGCCATAGGAACTCCCCGAAGGCGATGAGAAAACTCCGATAGCTCGAGCGCCCCCTCCCAGCCAGCTCGGGCACCCAGGCCCGAGCGTCGGCCGAGCACGAGCCCCCGCGATGGCCCTATGGGACCTTCCGCGAGACTTCCTGCCAGTAGGTCCCGTCCCAGGTCAGGGTCAGCGACCGATCGGCAGGGCCCGTGAAGTTGGAGGAGCCGTTGAGCTTGATGTTGCCGCTGTTAGCAAGGTGCCCGATTGCGGCCGTCGAGGTGAAGATGATCGTGATCCGGCGGCCGGGATAACTGGGGTCGATCGCGTTGACCTGCGTCGTTCCGGTGACCTTGAACACATCCTGGGCGATGGGCGCCGTGATCGTCGCCGCCGAGGCCACATTCCCCGCAAAAGACGTGTTGGCTATCTCGACCTTGAGGTTCTGGCCGCCGATGAACGGGCCGGGCGTGTCGGCGACCCCTAGGCCTCCGAGGCAATGGCACCGAAGCCGTCCGTAGAGGGCGTTGTTCCCATCAAGGACGGTCGCGACGTAGTTGAAGGGAGCTGGCTCCATGCCAGCCCCGTCCTCGATGTCTACGTTCAGCTCGTGAATGTAGGGGGCACTAGCCGACGACAAGGTGAGCGACTTGACGCCGTCGGTCGGGCTCCATCCCGCCAGCGCGTATAGACAGCGATCGACCGAGAGATAATCGCCTGACAGAGCGTGGTTGGCAAGGCCCCAGGGGTCCTGGAAGGCGAGCGCGATAACGCATTTGTACGCCTCCGCGGAATCGAGCCGGATGTGATCCGCCACATAGGCAACGTAACCCGCGTACATCTGAAGCACCGTGGCCTGGCGGACCCGCATGACCCCGAACCCATAGCCAGATGGCAGCCTGATGCCGAAGGCGTGGGGGTGGGAGGGGGCCGTGGTCGCGCCCGTGCCATCACCCGCCTGCACGGTCACCTCGAGGTCCGCGCCGCCCCAACTGAGGCCATCGATTCCGGCGATTTCCGGGTCGCACGGAACCTCGACTCGCAAGCCCCTCATCACGATCGGCCCCGTCCATTGGTAGATCCCGCGCCCGTTCTCGTCCGTCGCCCCACCGATCACGCTCGGCGGCCCGTAGTTGGCGGAGTAGGCGTCCCCGGTCCGCGTCGTCTTAATCACGGCCTGTTGCGCGGCCCATCCGGTCGGGCTCGGGCCGCCGGCGATCGTCATCCGCTTGCGGCTGGCCGGGGCGTCGGCGATCGAGAGGATGCAGTTGCCGGAGCGATCGCAGCGGGGGGCGGCGTCGCAGCGGTAGGTCTTCGCCGGGTCGAGGCTCACGATGACGTCGGCATCGGCGGCTATCGCGGCGTCGAAGCAGGCCTGCATCGCCGCGGTGTCGTCGTGGCTGTCGTCGCCCACGGCGCCGTAATCCTCCGGCAGGTAGAGCGGCGTTGACCCCAAGTGGCTGAGAAGCCAGTCCTCCGCGACGCTCCGGGCCGCGGTGGTGCCGTCCGCACGGGGCTCGGTCATCGCGGTCGCGAGTGTAGACGGGCGCCTGTGCTCTCTGCGATGGTTGCGCGATAGGCAGAGTCGTGAGTCAAACTCCGATGAGTCGCAGCTCGTCGCGGTGGCGCATGATAAGCGGCGGTCTACGAAACCGAAGGTCACAGGTTCGAACCCTGTCGGGCGCGCTGGAAACTCCCTGCTCAGAAGCACTTCTTGCCCGAGCGTCAGCCATCGTTGCGTGTAGCCAAGATGCCGACGGGCGATAGGTGAGGATTTGAACCTCTGGTTGCTTGGCCTTGCTGCTTGACCTTCGGTCAAACCTGACTGACGGTCGTCGCGCAAAGCGACAGCAATGCAGGCCGAGCTGCAGCCCCGGTCCCCCGCCGGGGACACCCAGGTCTAGACGCCGCGAACCAGTCGTCCGCGCCGGCAGGAAGTTAGTCGCCTTCCTCGGCTCGCCAGGGCGACTGCGGCGGCGCCGCATCCAGCGCGCGGTGGAGCAGGCTCAGCAGCTCCCGCCGCTGGGCGGCACTTAGTCCCTGCAGCACCTCGTCCTCGACCTGAAAGGCCATCTGGCGCCCGCGCTCCAGCATGCGCCGGCCCTTAGGAGTGAGCGTGACTTCCCGCGCGCGCCGGTCCTTGGGGTGGGGCCGGCGCTTAGCCAGCCCGGCGCTCTCGAGCTCATCGACAAGAGTGACGATCGTGCTCGGGTCGATGCCCATGGCCGTGGCGATCTCGAGCTGAATCGCGCGGTCACGAGCCCCCAGGAAGTTGAGGATTCCGAAGAGCGCCGTGGTCAGGCCGATCGACTCGAGCCGCTCCGCGACGCGCGTGTGCGATGCCCGCCAGAGCCGGAAGAAGAGCTGCCCGGCGAACTCGGCGACCACGGTGTCGGCGGAGACGTTCGATTCCACTCGTGTGATCTTCGCACACTCGCTGGACAACATCAATGAATGGTGCTATAGATAATGGACGATTTCCATTAACTCCCGAGAGTCCGGAGGTATTCGATGTCACAGGCAGCCCCTCAACAGTCGTTCCTCGCGACCCGCCGCGGCAAGCTCACCCTGGCCCTGCTCGCTGCGATCGCGTTCCTCGACTTCGTCGACGCGTCGATAACCAACATCGCGCTGCCATCGATCCGCCGCGATCTCGGCTTCTCAGAGCAAAGCCTGGTCTGGGTCCCGAGCGGCTACTTGCTCACCTACGGCGGGTTCATGCTGCTCGGGGGCCGTGCCGCCGACCTCCTCGGCCGCCGGCGAGTGCTCGTTGCCGGCATCCTTGTCATCGGGCTCTCGTCCTTCGTCGGTGGGCTTGCTCAGAGCGAGGCCGTTCTCATCGGCGCCCGCCTGGCGCAGGGCCTCGGCGCCGCGATGACGCTGCCGGCCGCCCTCTCGATCCTGACGACGAGCTTCAAGGAGGGCGCGGATCGGAACACGGCTCTCGGAGTCTGGGGCGGCATCGCCGGCCTCGCCTCGGCCGTCGGGGTCATCTTGGGCGGGGTCTTCACCGAGGGCCCGGGGTGGCGCTGGGTGATGTTCGTCAACCCCGTCGCGGCCGCCCTCATCCTCGGGCCGGTCTTCCTGCTCGTGAGGGGCGAGCGGCGCCGGATGGAGCTTCGCGGCTTCGACGCGCGCGGAGCTGTGCTGGCTACCGCCGGCATGCTGCTCATGATCTACGCGCTCGTCAAGGCGCCCGACGTCGGTTGGGGCACAGGGCGGACGATCGGCGAGCTCGCCGGGGCGCTGGCGCTGCTGGGTGCCTTCGTCCTCAACGAGCTGCGGGCGCGGAATCCGCTGGTCCCGCTCTCGATCTTCCGGATCAACGGCCTCGGGTTCTCGAACGCGACCCAGCTCGTCGCCTTCGCCGGCTTCCTCGCGCTGTTCTTCTTCCTCACGCTCTACATGCAGAACGTCCTCGGCTACTCGCCGATCCAGACCGGCGCCGCGTTCCTGCCGCTCTGCTTCGCCGTCGCCGTCGCCGCCGGAGTCTCCTCCCAGCTCATCTCCCGCGTGGGGACGCGGCCGCTGATCGTCGGCGGGGCGCTCGTCGCCGCCGGGGGTCTGTACTGGCTCTCGCGCATCCCGGTCGGCGGCTCGTTCGTCGCCGATCTGCTGCCGGGCATGCTCGTCCTGTCGCTGGGCGCGGCGGCGGTGTTCGTCGCCGTCACCACGGCGGCCAACGCCGGCGTGCCCGCCGACAAGGCGGGGCTCGCTGCAGCGCTCCTCAACTCCTCACAGCAGGCGGGCGGGGCGATCGGCCTCGCGGTCCTCACGGCGATCGCCACCTCGCGCACCAACGACCTCCTGGCGGCGCACGCCGCCATGCCTGACGCGCTCACCGGCGGCTTTCAGCGGGCGCTGCTCGTGGGGAGCGTCTTCCTCGTTGCCGCGGCGGTGCTCGGGATGCGCGCCACCAACACGCGCGGCGAGCAGCCTGAGCAAACCACGGCGCAGGGCGCTTCGCGTGTGGGCGAGCCCGAGCTCGCGGCCGCGCCTGGGCGCGCCGGCGCCTGACACCGCGAGAAGCGAGGAAGGCGCCGGAGTCAAAGAAAAGCAGTGACCAAAGGAGTGCACATGAACGCCAATCCCGATATCTCGATCTCCGACCTCCGCGCCGACCTGAACGGCAGCGTGATCGCCCCGGGCGACGCCCGATACGACGACGCGCGCGGCGTCTTCTTCACCGGGTTCGACCGCCGGCCGGCGGCGATCGTCCGCGCCGCCGACGCATCCGAAGTCGCCCGCGTAGTCAACCTCGCTCGCGAGACGGGCGCCGAGCTCGCCGTCCGAAGCGGCGGCCACAGCCCGGCCGGATACGGGACCTCGGAGGGAGGGATCGTCCTCGACCTCTCCGCGATGAACTCGGTCGAGGTCGACGCCAAGCGGCGCACCGCCTGGGCGCAGACCGGGGTCAAGGCCGGCGACTACACGAGGATCACGGGCGAGCACGGCCTCGCCACCGGTCTCGGCGATACCGCCTCGGTCGGCGTCGGTGGGATCACCCTCGGTGGCGGCATCGGCTTCCTCGTTCGGAGGAACGGGCTGACGATCGACGACGTCCTCGGCGCCGAGGTCGTCACCGCCGACGGCGAGCTCCTCGAGGTCGACGAGGAGAACCACCACGACCTCTTCTGGGCGCTTCGGGGAGGCGGCGGCAACTTCGGCGTCGTCACCGGGCTGCGGTTCCGCCTCCACGAGATCGATGACGTAGTCGGGGGCATGCTGATGCTCCCAGCGAGCGCCCAGGTGATCGGCGGGTTGGTCGCCGCTGCGGACGCGGCGCCGGAGGAGCTGTCGCTGATCGCCAACGTGATGAAGGCGCCGCCGATGCCGTTCATCCCCGCCGAGCGGCACGGTAAGCCCGTCGTGATTGCCCTAATGGTCTACGCCGGCGATGCCGAGGCCGGCCAGCTGGCGCTCGCGCCGATTCGCGAGCTCGCAACCCCGCTCGCCGACATGGTCCGCCCGATCCGCTACCCGGAGATCTACGAGGGACCGGAGGGACCGCGGCCGGGAACCGCCGCAGGGACAAACATGCTCGTCGATGCCTTGGCCCCCGGGGCGGAGGAGGCGATCCTCGAGCATCTCGAGTCGTCCACGGCCCCGATGGCCGCCGTCCAGCTCCGCGTGCTCGGCGGGGCGATGGCGCGCGTCCCCGACGAGACGACGGCCTTCGGGCATCGCGGCGCGAAGATGATGGTGAACGTCGCCGCGATGTTCGGGAACCCGGCCGAGGGCCCCGAGCACGAGGCCTGGGCGAGCAGCCTGGCGACGGCGCTATCCGATGGAACCTCAGCCGCCTATGTCGGCTTCCTCGGCGACGAGGGGGACGATGGCGTCCGACGCGCCTACCCGCCCGTGACCCTCGAGCGCCTGGCCCGTGTGAAGCGTCAATACGACCCCGACAACGTCTTTCGGCTCAACCTGAACGTGACGCCGGCCGGCGAGCTGAAAGCTCGAGATCGATGAGCGAGCGCCCCAACAGCCCCGCCGCCACCGACATCGCCATGGCGGCCAACGACTGGGTCACGGGTCTGGGAATCATCACGATCGCGATCTTCCCGCTCGCCATCCCTCTGCTCGCGCTCACCGCCTTGGCGGCCGCGCTGCTGTTGGTGGCCGGGCCCTTCCGGTGCCTTTGGGAGCGGCAGTGCCGAAGCCTGCCGCTCCCGGTCCGCACGCTACTTTCCGTTTTCGGATCGCCTTAGTGACTTGCCGGCATCGCCCACGACCTTGCGAAGGAAGTCGTACTGCGTGTGGACCAGCCGATCGGCCATCTCCATAGCGGCGTCGATGACATCCTGCCGTCTCGACGGGCCCTCGCCGTGCAGTGGCAGCGCCTGGTCGACCGTGTCGACAAACTTGTGTACGGCTTCGATCGCGCTGCGCTGCCCTGACTCGACCGACTTGAGCACCTCATCGGACAACTCCGTCGTCCGATCGACCGCGGTTCTCTCGGCCTGGTGCCGCTTGCGCGTGGCCGCACCCTTCTTTGCGGCCGCGCTGCGCTGGGCCTTGGTCTCTGGCATTGGATCCACCTCCTTCTTAGGCTTGAGTCCCCTCAATGACTAGCGCGGGTTCTCAAGCATCCGTTTCTCAACCCTGACCGTAGAGCAGCCCGGCGGCAGCGCCATCCGTAGAAACCGGCACCCGACCCCGCAAGCTACGGAGTCGGTCGCCGCGGACGGCCGCCGGGGGATTCGGTGAGGCGGTTGGCGATGAAAGGGCCCACGGATGAGGATGTGGTCGTCCACTCGGACCCGATCCTGACCTCGCTTCAGTCGGTCACGCGGCGGACGAATGATCGGGTGCTCAGCCACGCGAGCGCAGCGGTGATCACGACGAGCGCGGTGATCACCGCGGCGACGGGCATATGCGGGAGGCTGGGAGTCATCGCCGCCCGCAGGCCCTCCGAGACGTAGACCAGCGGGTTGATCAGAGTGAAGATCTTCAACCAAGGGATGGGGTCGAGCTGCTGCCACGGGTAGTAGACGCAGCCGAGGAAGGTGATGGGAATCACCACGAGCGAGAAGATGAGGCCGATCTGCCGCGGCTGGACGACGGTTCCGAGCAGCAGGCCGAGGAACCCGGCAAGCAGGCCGGCGATGAGGACGACGCAGATCAGCAACGGCCAGCTCGAGATGGTCACCGACACCGGCTCCGCCGGGATCAGGTAGAGCAGCGGGAACACGACGATCGCTGCAAGCACCGACTGGAACGTGCTGAAGACCACCTTCTCGAAGGCGACGAGCCCGATCGGCAGCGGGGCCATCAGACGATCCTCGATCTCGCGCGTGCCCCCGAGCTCGGTAGCCAGGGGAAGGGCCACTGCCGCGATCCCCTGGAAAAAGACCGCGACCGCGATGAGCCCCGGGACCAGGACGGTGGCGAAACTCGACGCCGCCCGCCGGTCCGCCGCCCAGTCCGCGTCCGATCTTCGGGAACACGTAGGTGAACACGAATACGAACAGCAAGGGATTCATGACCGTACGCAGCAGGAACGAGACGAGCTCGCGCCGCAGCACGCGCCCGTCGCGGACCATCAGCCCGTAGAACCCGCGTGCGTAGGCAACGCCACGCCCATAGGGGATGGTGGCGTCGATCCCCGCGCTCATTCGCGCAGGTCCCGGCCCGTCAGCGTGATGAAGACTGTCTCTAGCGAGGGCTCCGCCAGCGAGAGGTCGCGGAGCCCGGGTCCCGCGGCAGTCACCAGTCCGGGCACCGCGCCCGCCCCGTCGAGGGTCCGCACCCGCAATGTGGCGCCATCCTGATCCACCGTCCCCAGGTTGCGCAGGTGAGGCGCCGCGCGGCGCGCCAAGGCCTCGTCGGCGAAGCCGAGTGTGGCGATCGCCAGGTCGCCATGCTCCCGCTTGAGCGCATCGGGGGCGTCGCAGACCAGGATCCGTCCGTGGTCGATGATCGCCACGCGATCGCAGAACTGCTCGGCCTCTTCCATGTAGTGGGTCGTGAGCACGACGGTGAGGCCCTCCTCGGCGCGCAGCTCTCCCAGCACGTCCCACAACGCGATCCGGCTCTGGGGATCGAGCCCCGCTGTGGGCTCGTCGAGGAACACGATGGTTGGCCTATGGGCGATCGCGCGCGCCACCTGGAGGCGCTGAGCCAAGCCTCCCGAAAGCGCGATCACCATCTCGCCGCCGCGATCGGCGAGGCGAAAGCGCCCGAGCAACTCGTCGGCCCGCTGACGCGCCGCCCGTCGTGACGACCCGAAGAACCGGCAGTGGAAGACGAGGTTCTCGCGCACCGTGCAGGCCCGATCAAGGGTGTTGAACTGCGTCACCACGCCCAGCGAGGCCTTCGCCCGGGCGGGATCCTCGACCACGTCGATCCCGTTCACGACCGCGCTCCCGGCGGTCGGTGCGACTCGGGTCGTGGCGATGCCGACCGTCGTGGTCTTCCCCGCACCGTTGGGTCCCAGCAGCCCGAACAGCTCGCCGTGCTTCACGACGAGGTCGATCCCGTCCACTGCGTTCGGCGCACTGTGAACGTAGGACTTGACGAGGTGATTCAGCTCGAGTGGTCTCGGGTCCACGGTCGGCGAAGTATGTCGGTGGCGCGCGGATTCGCCGCGCGCTCGACGAGCGGGAGCGACCTCGTCCGAGCACCGTTGGGGGCCTAGACGGTCCCCGCGGGTGGCCGAGGGGCTGAGCATCGGCACGCGCCTTTGCGAACGGGTCGCCGGCCCTCGTAGGTAGTTCGCTGCAACGACACGGGTGCTTCGCCCGGATGACGAGTTGCTCGCACCGTTGTGGAATTCATGTTGTGACGATTCGGGCGGTGATCGAGAACCACGGGTACTTCGCCCACGGTGGTAACCCCGACGATGCCGCCGAGACATGGGCGGAGTCCGGTTTCGATGCCACAGAGGTCGATCGGTGGCTCACTGCGCGTTGCTTCAACCCGAGCGCCGCCCGGGACCTCGCCGATGCCGGCGTCTCGCCCGAACTTGGCGGCATGAGGACCGACGCTGGATCGGGCACCTACACCGACACCGTCGGCTTCAAGGTCGCCGATGGCGACCTCGAGGTGGAGGAGGCCCGCGACCTAGTCGGTGTCTCCTAGCGCCGGAGGCGTCGATAGTGACCGCTGGCCAGACCGTCAAGCGAGGCGCTCACGTCCGCCGCTATGCCGATCGACGCGAAGCGGGCCGCCTGCTCGCAGAGCGTCTTGTCGGGCTCGCCGATCAACGCACGGTCGTCGTTGCCCTGCCTCGTGGGGGAGTACCCGTGGCCTTCGAGGTCGCGGCCGCGCTCTCCGCGCCACTCGATGTGCTCACGGTGCGGAAGCTCGGCGCGCCCGGGAACCCCGAGTTCGGCATCGGCGCGGTCGCCGAGGATGGAACGGGTGTCATCGACCAGAGCGCCATCGCCGCCCTCGAGATGGGGCGAGAGGAACTGAACGCCATCATCGCTAGTGAGGCGGCCGAGCTGCGCCGGCGGGTGCGCCTGTACCGCGGTATGCGCCCCGCCGTTCGCATCGCAGACCGCACTGTGATCGTCGTCGACGATGGGGTCGCGACCGGGGTCACCGACACCGCCGCCTTACGGGCGCTGCGCAAGCAGCGCCCCCGCAAGTTGATCCTCGCCGTCCCGGTTTGCCCCCCGAGCTCGCTGCGGGAGCTGGCCGTGGAGGCTGACGAGGTCGTGTGCCTGCAGTCACCGCAGTCGATGCTCAGCGTCGGGCACTGGTACCGCGACTTCTCCCAGGTTTCCGACGACGCGGTCGTTTCGCTTCTGGACAGGGCCCACGACGCGACGGCCAAGCATGAGGCGGTCACCATCCACGCCGGCGCGGTTCCGCTCGCCGGCGATCTGTCGGTCCCAACCAGCGCTCGCGGCCTGGTCCTATTCGCGCATGGATCGGGCTCGAGCCGTGTCAGCCCCCGCAACGTCGAGGTCGCCCGCATGCTCAACGCCCACGGCCTCGGGACGCTGCTCTTCGACCTCCTGAGCGAGCGCGAGTCGCTGTCCCGAGCCAACGTCTTCGACGTCGCGTTGCTTTCGGACCGCCTCGTGGCCGCGACCCGCTGGGCGCAGTCGCGGTCCGACCTCGCACATCTTCCGCTCGGCTACTTCGGGGCCAGCACCGGCGCCGCCGCGGCGCTTGCCGCCGCGGCGACCTTGCCCCATGACATCGGGGCCGTCGTATCCCGTGGCGGGAGGCCAGATCTGGCTGGCGACAGGCTGGCGTGGGTACGCGCCCCGACCCTCCTGATCGTCGGCGACCTGGATCGCGAGGTGTTGGCGCTCAACCAGCAGGCGAGGGAGCGCCTGCGCGCGCCATCCGAGCTCGCGGTCGTTCCGGGGGCCGGGCACCTGTTCGAGGAGCCGGGGGCACTGGCGAGCGTCGCCGACCTCGCCGGCAAATGGTTCGGGACCCGTCTGGTCCCGCCCGGATCTGAGGGCGTGGGGCCGCCGTGAGGCCGCCTCCGCTCACCGGCGAGCTCCGCGCTCACCCCGTTGCGAGCGAAGCGCGGGTGATCGACGCGGTCCGCCGCGGCGCCACGCCGCTGACCGGCGGCCACGGCGACTTCGACCCGCTGCTGGACCTGGTCGGCGACGCCCGCTTCGTCCTCATCGGCGAGGCCTCCCACGGCACCCACGAGTTCTACCGCGAGCGGGCACTGCTGACCAGACGCCTGATCGAGGAGAAGGGCTTTAGCGCTGTCGCCGTCGAGGCCGACTGGCCGGACGCTTACCGCGTCAACCGCTACGTCCGCGGCGCGCGGGAGGACGGGGACGCCGAGGAGGCGCTGCGCGGCTTCGAGCGCTTTCCGTCGTGGATGTGGCGAAATGCCGACGTGCTGGACTTCGTCGGCTGGCTGCGCTCTCACAACGAGGGCCTGCCGATGGCCGGTGTACCGGTCGGCTTCTACGGCCTCGACCTCTACAGCCTCTACGCCTCGGTCGATGCCGTCATCGGCTACCTGAGCAAGGTCGATCCGGCCGGGGCGGTACGGGCGCGCGAGCGCTACGCGTGCTTCGAGCATTTCGGGGCCGAGGGCCAGGCCTATGGCTACGCGGCAAGCCTCGCGATCAGCGACTCGTGTCGGCGCGAGGTGATCGAACAGCTTCTCGAGCTCCAGCGGGCGGCATCCGTCTACGCGCGGCTCGACGGCCTCGCCGCCGAGGACGAGTATTTCTACGCTGAGCAGAACGCGCGCCTGGTCGCCAACGCCGAGGAGTACTACCGCTCGATGTTCTCCCACCGGGACTCGTCCTGGAACCTGCGCGACCGCCACATGGCAGACACGCTCGAGCGCCTCGCCGCCCATCTCGATCGGCACAACGGGCGGACGCGCGTCGTCGTCTGGGAGCACAACTCGCACGTCGGCGATGCCCGGATGACTGAGATGGGCGCCCGCGGAGAGCTCAACGTCGGTCAGCTGGCGCGTCAGCGCCGCGGCGCGGATGCGATACTCGTCGGCCTGACGACCTACGAGGGAACGGTCACGGCCGCCTCCGACTGGGGTGGTGCGTCCGAGCGCAAGCGGGTGCGGCCGGCGCTCCGCGAGAGCTACGAAGCGATCTTCCACGAAGCCGGTCCCAGTCGTTTCGTGCTCCGCCTCGATCGGGGGGTGGCGGCGGTCCAGCTGGCGCAGCCTCGCCTCGAGAGAGCGATCGGGGTGATCTATCGGCCGCAGACCGAGCGGGCGAGCCACTACTTTCACTCGCGGCTCGCCGGACAGTTCGACGCAGTGATCCACCTCGACGAGACGCGGGCGGTGGAGCCCCTGGAGCGAACCGCCGCCTCGGAGGCCGGGGAGCCGCCGGAGACCTACCCGACGGCGCTATGAGCCTGAGGGTCCGCGTAATCCGACACGAGACAAGGAGGCGCCGTGAGCAACAGCGAGACAACCGGGGCCGTAACGTCATACTTGGAGGAGCGCGGCGTCGACTACGAGCTCGTGGAGCACGAGGAGCGCTTCACGGCCGCCGCCGAGGCTCGGGCGTCCGGCGTCGAGCCCCACGACGCCGCCAAAGTCGTCGTGCTCCGGCGCGATGACGAATATGTGCTCGCCGTTCTCCCTGCCTCCGAGCGCCTCGCACTGGGCAAGGCTCGCGAGCTGCTCGGTGGCGAGGCCGGACTCCGCCTCGCCAACGAGGACGAGATCCGGCGCGACTTCGCGCAGTTCGAGGTGGGGGCGCTACCCCCCTTCGGCGATCTGGTCGGGACCGGACAGCTCGTGGATCGTCGACTGCTCGGTCACGAGCGCGTGCTCTGCAGCTCAGGGGATCACCGACACGGCCTGAGGATCGATCCCAACGACCTGGTCCGCCTCGCCGAGGGAGTGGTCGGGGATATCTGCGAGGACTGATCCCCGCTGCCGCGGTCAGAGACGAAGCCGCTGCCGTGTACCGCTGGCTGGAACGAGAGATCGTCATCGACCGCGGCAGAGCGGCGCTTCGCCGCGCCGTCGCCGAGCTGCCGGTGCTGCAACGCAGGGTGATCGAGCTGCGCTATGGGCTCGAGAACGACGCGCCGGCCACGCTGCCCGCGGTGAGCCGGGAGCTCGGCCTCTCCCGCAGCGAGGTGGAATGGATCGAGCGCGAAGCGCTGGAGCGCCTCGCGATGGAGCGAGAGCTCGGGGCGCTTCGCGAGGCCGCGTGAAGTGAGTGCTTAAGGCGGTGCTGCACGAGCACGCGGCCGGCCAGCCATCGCCGAACGACTGGGTCTACCTCTTCGACTTCCATGACAGCGGGCGCCCGCTGGCCCAGATGCTGCCCTCCGGAGAGGCCCGTGACGCTGCCGTTCGAACTCCACGACTTCTTCCTCTACGACACGCTGCGCTTCGGCTACGCCCCGAGCAAGGTCGCCTACCCCGCCCACCGCGCGTGGGGGCGACCGCAACGCCAGGGAGTGGCCCGATTCGATCCCCGAGGAACGACGGAACGAGTACTCACTGACAGAGATCAAGCGTTGGCTCGCCGTCTTTCTCGAGCGCTTCCTCGCCAGTCAGTTCGAGCGCTCGGCGATGCCGAATGGCCCCAGGGTCGGCTCGAGCGGCTCGCGTTCCCCCCGAGGGGACTGGCGGGTGCCGAGCGATGCGTCACCAACCATCTGGCTCGACGAGCTTCGGGAGAACGTGCCCGATGCCCCGTGAAGCGACCCTCCCGAGCAGGCGCGCGCCTCTATTCCCGGAATCCGCGCTGCAAAGATGGGCTGGTGATACCGGAGAGCCGGACGGCCGAGCTCTTGCTGAGCGCCGAGCATGCGGTCGACCTCGGGGCTGGCCTCTTTCGCCAAGGACGCTCGCACGTTGGGGCCCTGATCGGGAAAGGTGACCGCGACTTCGCAACCGCGGTCGACGTGGCGATCGAGGAGGCGATCAAAGAGGCGCTCAGGGACAGCTCCCCAGAGATCCCGTTCTTGGGCGAGGAAGAGGGTGGAGCCTCCCTCGACGAAGGGGTGCTGTGGGTTCTCGATCCGATCGACGGAACCGTCAACTTCATGCGCGGAAGTCCGCTGTGCTGTATCTCGCTCGCCCTCGTCGAGGAGGGCCAGCCGACGCTTTCGATCGTCGACATCCCGCTGATCGGCGAGCGCTACGTTGCCGTGCGTGGCGATGGCGCCTATCTCAATGGCCGGCGCATCGCCATCTCGAAAGTCGCGCGCCTACACGACGCGAGTGTCGGGCTCGCCGACTTCTCCGTCGGCCGCGAGGCCACGGCAGAGAATCCGGTCCACCTCGAGCTAATTCGCCGCCTTGCCACTAGGGCGCTCAGGGTCAGGGTGCACGGCTCGGAGGCCCTCGATCTGGCGTGGCTGGCGGCCGGCCGTCTTGACGCCGCCGTCATGCTCTCCAACCTTCCCTGGGACGTCAGCGGTGGGATCCTGCTCGTTCGCGAGGCTGGCGGCGTGGCCTTCGATGAAGCTCGCTCCCCGCATACGCCGAGCTCCCGCTACACCCTGGCGTCGACGCCGGGCCTCGTCGAACCCCTGGTGGAGCTCGTCGCGGAGGCGGAGACGGCGGCGGCAGGGCGAGGCTGAGCCGCTGTGTGATCGAAATGGCGCTCGGCCTCGCTCAGCGGCGGCCTTGGGCGATCTCGTGGACCTCGACGTGGCTGAACAGACGCTCGATCTCGGCCCGACTCCCGGTGCCGAGTCCGCGCCGGGTCGCATTCAGCGCCCCCGCCGCTAGCCCGAGCCGCAGGGCATCGAACAGCTCGAGCCCCTCGCTGAGTCCCACCCCTAACGCGGCGAACATCGAATCGCCGGCTCCCCTGCGATCAAGAGGCTCAAGCGTCGGCCCAACGATCTCGAATAGTCGCCCGTCGACCAGGGCGAGCGCGGGCTCGGCGGCGCGGGAGATCACGACGCTTCGTGCGCCGGCCTCGCGCAGATTGGTCATCGCTCCCAGCAACTTGCGCGGCTCGCTTTCGCTGGCGAGGCCCTCGGCGACGACTTCCTCGTCGCTGACCTTCAGCAGGTCGATCCCTCCCGCGAGCGCTCCGGCGAGAGCGGCACCGGTGAGATCGGCAACGACGAGCCGGCCGTTGTCGCGCAGATCCCCGGCCAGACGGCGGTAGAAGCCCCCCGTCAGCGCATCGGCCGGCCGCGGCCCGGTCAGCATCGCCACGTCGCTGTCGAGGGCCGCGGTGAGCATGACGCCGAAGAGCTCATCGCTCTCGTGCCGCATCAGACGCGGGCCCACGCTTTCGGCGATCACCTCGCGTTCGCCGCTTCGACGATCGTGGACGTACGACGCGCTCCGCCCTCGTGACACGACGCGCCGGAGCTCGACGCCCCCGCCCGCGAGCAGCGCCTCGAGTAGCACTCCGGCTTCACCCCCCAAAGCCGAGCAGAGCACGACCCGAGCTCCGAGAAGCCCGGCCATCCGCGCGACCCACGCCCCCTGTCCCCCGGCGTGATAGTGGAGCTCGGGGCCCTGCTCGTCCCCGGCCTCCACCGTAACGGTCAGCATCGGGGTCGGGGCGAGGATCGCGAGGCGCGAGGAGTGACCGTCGTTCGTCATGCGGGCATTGTCTCGGTCGCGCGACGGGCCCGCTGCTCGTCACTCCGCGGGCCTGAGATCGGCGCCTCCGGTGCGGCGACGCAGGTAACGCCGCACCTCGTCGGCGCCCCAGACGATGAACGGGAAGGGCAGCAGGATCAACAGGTCAGAGACCGGAAGGGCCGCGGTTCCGAGCAGCGACTGAAACGGCGGGGCGTAGATGAACACAGCGGCGACGAGGAGCTCAAACGCTATGCCCCAGAGCAGGAGGCGATTGCTGAACACGCCGACCGAGAACAGCGAGGCACGCTCGGTACGAGACGCAAAGGCGGTCCCGATCTGCGCCACCACCATCGACAGGAAGGTCATCGTCGTCGCCTGCTGGTAGGCGTGGTGAAGGGGCGTGCCGTCGCCGACCGCGTCGTTGGGGTGCCATCCCGCCCTCAGCAGGACGTAGAAGTACGCGCTCATTGAAAGCGCCGCCGCTATGACCCCGAGGAAGAGCCAGGCGCGGAACAGCATCGGCCGCGTGATGATCCCCTCGCCGCGCGAGCGCGGCGGGCGGCCCATGATCCCCGGCTCGGCGGGCTCGCGGCCGAGGGCGAGGGCCGGCAGCGTCTCGGTCCCGACATCGAAGGCCAGCAGCTGGAGGACCGTGAGCGGCAGCGGAATCGCCCCGCCGCCGAGAGCGAAGACGACGAAGGGCGTCACCTCGGGGGTGGCGTGGGCGAAGATGTAGACGATGAACTTGCGGATGTTGTCGTAGATCCGCCGGCCGGCCGCCACCGCCGCGACGATCGTCGAGAAGTTGTCGTCGGTGAGCACCATGGTCGAGGCCTCCCGCGCGACGTCGGTGCCCGATCGGCCCATCGCAATGCCGATGTCGGCCCGGCGGAGCGCTGGAGCGTCGTTGACGCCGTCGCCGGTCATCGCGACGACGTGGCTCTCTGCGCGAAGTGCGTCGGCGATCCGAAGCTTCGCCTCCGGCGTGCTGCGGGCGAATATCAGCTCTTTGCCCTCGCGCAGGAGCCGGTCGAGCTCGGCCTCGCTCATGCGGTCGAGCTCCTCCTCGGTGACGACCGTCGGCTCGCCCCGCGCGATCCCGATCCTCCGGGCGATCACCGCCGCGGTCAGACCGTGGTCACCGGTGACGACAATGATCCGGATCCCCGCGCGGTGGCACTCCGCTACGGCCTCTGCGACCTCGGCCCGCGGCGGGTCGATCATCGCAACCAGGCCCAGCAGGACGAGGTCACGCTCCGCCTCCTCGCGCCGGCTCGGCGGCATCTCGTCAGCGAGCCGTCGGCGACCGACTGCAAGGACGCGCAGGCCCTGCCTCGCATACTCCTCGACCTTCTCCTCGATGCCTCGACGTTCGGCCGGTCCCAGGGGCTCCGATCCCCCCGCTGCCCCCTGCTGCTCACACTGCGGGAGCACCGCCTCGGGGGCACCCTTGGTGCTGACCCACAGGGCGCCGTCGACCTCGTCGACGGTCGACATCATCTTCAAGACCGGATCGAAGTGGAACTCGCGACGCCGAGTCTGCTGGCGGTCGCCCGCGCCGGCCTCGCCGGCTAGTCGCTGCGCCGCGACCAGCATCGCGACCTCGGTCGGATCGCCGCTCGGCTGGCCGTCCTCAGCGAGATGAGCGTTGTTGCACGCAGCCATGGCGGCCGCCAACGCGAGCACGCCTTCAGACCTCGCCGCGTCCGCAGTCGGGGCGTGGTCCTCGAAGCCGACCTCTTCGCCGACGGCCCAGATCTGAGTGACCCGCATCCGGTTCTCGGTCAAGGTGCCCGTCTTGTCGGTGCAGATGACGTCCGTCGAACCAAGCGTCTCGACGGCGCTGAGTCGCTTGACGACCGCCCCCTGGCGGACGAGCTCTCGCACGCCGACGGCGAGGGCGAGGGTGATCACTGGCAACAGGCCCTCGGGGACGTTGCCGACAATCAGGCCGATCGCGAAGACCACAGCGTCGTGGACAGGCAGGCCGGCTCCGAAGGCGGCGAGCGGGATGAATGCGATCCCGCAGGCAACGGCGATCCCGGCGATCAGCCAGGCGACGCGACGGACTTGATGCTCGAGCGGACTCTCCTCCGCCTCGACCCGCTCCGAAAGCGACGCGATTCTCCCGAGCTCCGTGTTCATACCGGTCGCGAACACGAGCCCACGGGCCTCGCCTCCGGTGCAACTCGTGCCGCTGAAGACCAGGTCCCGGGCCTGGATCAGCGGCCGGTTCGTGTCCACGTACTCCGCCGAGCGCAGCACCGTGGTCGACTCGCCGGTCAACGTCGAAGCGTCGACCTCCAACGCGCCGTCGATCAGCCGCGCGTCAGCCGAGATGCGCTCCCCCTCGGAGATCAGCACGATGTCCCCAGGCACGAGTTTCGCCGCCTCGACCTCGTGGCGCTGGCCGTCGCGGAGGACGGTGGCGTGCGTCGGAAGGAAGCGACGAAGCGCCTCGACGGCGCGCTCTGCTTGCTGCTCCTGGACGAACGCGAAGGCGGCGTTGAGCACGATCACGACCACGACCGCGATCGCGACGGGGACGATGCCGGCGGCCGCGGCCAGGCCGGCCGCACCCCACAGCAGCAGCGCCAGCGGATGGGTGAACTGCCTGGCGAGCTCTCGCGGCCACCGCCGCCCTTTACGACTCTCGAGCTGATTGAGCCCGTACGTGAGGAGGCGCCGCTCCGCTTCCCGCGATGAGAGGCCGTCCCGCGACGCGCGGAGGTCGCGAAGGAGGAGGTCGATGCGCTCGTTCGGGTCGAGGCTCGACCGTCGATTGGCCGTTGCTTCCGCCGGCTCGGCTGGAGGTTGAGGAGCCACGGGAGCTACAAAAGCACACCCGCTTCGTGGCGCACGGATTCCGGTGAGTGGGTGGTCACGCTGGGCCGCCGTGCAGGGCCAGCTTAGACTGCGACCGCGAGGTAGCAGCGCAGATGCCGCCAGCAACAGCTCCGTTCTCCGACATCCTCTGCGCCGTCAACGGCAGCCTGGCAGGGTTCGAGGCCGCCCGGCAGGCGATCGCCTTCGCCGAACCGGATGCGGCGCTGTCGTTCATCGCCGTTTGGCATTCAGTCGGGACCGGTATGTCGGAGCAGGCGGACCTCAGCGAGGCCCGAGCCAAGGAGGCGCTCGAAAGGTCCGCCGCGCTGGCGCGAGACGCTGGTATCTCGGCGTCGGCCGACCTTCGAACAGGAAGCCCGGCCAGCGACCTGATCCTCGCCGAGGCCGACCGGCACGAGCTGCTGGTCGTCGGAGGACGCAAAGGGTCGCGCGCCGGCGGAATCATGCTCGGCAGCATCGCGAGCCAGGCTGCCCACCGAACCGACCGCCCACTGCTCGTCGCCCACGAGCCTCCTGCCAACGACGGGTTCCTCGCGAAGGTCCTGCTCGCGAGCGACGGTTCGCCAGGCTCGTGGGCGGCAGCCGGCGCGACCTCGCGCATCGCCAGCGCCCGTGACTCGCGGGTCGAGGTCGTCTACGTTCCGGATGGTGTCCGCCCCGAACGCCACCGCGAGCTCACCCACCAGGTCGACGCAATCCGAGAGGCGACCGGAAGCGAGCCGCGGCTGGCTGATACTCCCGGCCACGTGCCCGAACGAATCATCGAGGTGGCGCGTGACGAGGGATCCTCGCTGATCGTGATCGGGCGGCGCGGGTTGAAGGGGATCAGGGCGCTAGGAAGCGTCAGCGAGCGGGTTGTGCACCGCGCGCCGTGCTCGGTGCTCGTCGTCCCACCGGCTGACAAGCCAGCTCAGTGATCCGCGGGAGGCCAACGGAAATCACCGCCACGGCTGATGTGACCGAGCTCCTCAAATCGTTTTCGCAGGACTACGGCAACGTGGTCGAGGTCGCCCCTGCGATTGTCGCCGAACTCGCCGGCGAAGCTCCCGCCGAGCACGCTCCAAGAGGACTGAGCGCAGCGGCGATACTGCGCGGGCGATGTCGCAGGAGAAGCTGGTGATCTAAGCCTGCCAGCTTGACTCGATGCAGGTGGGCCGCTCAGCCGCCGTACTTCGCCGCAACGACTTCAGCGCCAACCACGGATGCACCCGACCCAAGCCGGCGCCTAGGGTCAGCACTACGAGTACGGCAACTTGGAGGAAGGGAGAGAAGATGCTTTGGTATTGCCGCTTTAGGTGGCAGCCAGGGGTCAACGTCCATGAGGTCCGTAAGCGAATCGTGTCCTCGCACGACGCTGGCCTTAACCAACCCGAGAAGATTCGCGGCTGGTACACCCTCGCGGGCGGTGGAGCCGGTTTCATGCTGGTCGAAACCGACGACCCGCGCGAGCTGACGGCTCTGCTGCAGCCGTACATGGACGTAATCAACTGGGACGTGCACGCGGTCTACGAGCAACCGTATGAGGAGACCGTTGAGCGCTTCCGCCAGGAGATGGCGTGACGCTGAACGAGGGCGCGGCACGAGAGGCCCGCTAAGGGCTCTCCTGCCCGCGAGGCCCTCGAAGCCGCCGGGTGCGGGAGTAGGCGATGTCGCAGGAGAACGTCGCAGTCGTGCGCGCCATCTATGACCGCCTCAACGAGACGGGGGACCCGAGCGCGAATCGAGAGGATGTAGCCCCAGACGCGACGTTCGATGCCTCGAGGCTTCCGGGCTTCGGCATCTACCGAGGCTTCGACGAATTCGCCGCCGCGTGGATCCAGTATCGGGACACGTTTGAAGAATGGTGGATCGAGGTCGAGGAGTTGCTCGATGGTCAAGGGGAGCGTGTCTTTGCCGCCGTGCGGGACGGGGGTCGACTGAAGGCGTCCGGCGGCGAAGTCCGACAGCGGGTCTTCCACTTATGGGAGCTGCGGGGCGGCAAGGTCATTGCCCAGATCTGACCCCGGCGGATCCAGCCCCGTGTGAGAGCATCGGCCGCGATGGAGTTGGGAGTGCATCTGCCGCTGATGGGGTGGCAGGGTGAGGGACACTCGCTGACGCGGCTGCAGGCGACGGTCGACGCGGCGCGGGATCACGGCTTCGACACGATTTCCGTCAACGACCACTTCGTGTTCTCGACGCCGTGGCTTGACGGCCTCACGGCGCTCGCCGCCGTCGTCGAGCGTTCCGGGGAGATGACGCTTGCCACCACAATCTCGCTCGCTTCTCTGCGCGGCCCCACGCCGCTGGCGAAGGCAATCGCGGCACTCGACATCCTCTCCGACGGTCGCGTGATCGCTGGCGTCGGCCCGGGCTCGTCGCAGCTCGACTACGAAGCGATCGGAATGCCGTTCGATGAGCGCTGGCCGCGTTTCGAGGAGGCCGTGCGAGTCCTGCGAACGCTGCTCCGGGGCGAGCCCGCCCCGGAAGGGGACACCCGCTTCTACCCGGTGCCCGAGGCGCCGCTCGCACCCCCGCCTCGGCGTGACGGCGGGGTCCCACTGTGGATCGGCAGCTGGGGCTCGAAGCCCGGCCTGCGCCGGGTCGCCCGGCTCGCGGACGGCTGGCTCGCCTCCGCCTACAACACGACGCCCGAGATATTCGCCGGCGCCCGCGAGCTCCTCGGCAGAGAGCTTGAGAAGCACGGTCGTGGCGGGGAGCGATTCCCGAACTCGCTGGTGACGATGTGGACCTGGGTTACCGAGGACCCCGCGCAGGCCGACATGATGCTGACCGACGTGCTCGCGCCGGTGCTCAGGCGCGACCCCGACGAGCTGCGATCCGGCATCTGCATCGGTTCGGCCGAGCATTGCGCGGAGCTGCTCTCGCGCTATGCCGCGGTCGGTTGCGAGCGGGTCCTCTTCTGGCCGCTCGGAGATGAGCCGAGTCAGATCGAGCGCCTGGCCACGAAGGTGCGCCCGCTGATCGGGCGCTGAGCGCGGCGAACGGACGGTAATTGGGCACCAGGGCGATTCTCGTGCCCGATTCCACGCCCATCCGCAAATGTCCACGTGAATCCGATGACACTTCAGGGCGGCGAATCGCGCCCATCCGTGCTTGAGGGACGACCGCTTCACACAGGCGGGTCGGTGGTAACCACCCGCGCCCATCGCCTGGTGCCAGGGCGAGATACTGCGCCTAGGCGATGTCGCAGGAGAACGTCGAATTTGCCCGGAGCGTGTTC
This sequence comes from uncultured Actinomycetes bacterium, assembly GCA_963823245.1. Classification (GTDB taxonomy): domain Bacteria; phylum Actinomycetota; class Thermoleophilia; order Solirubrobacterales; family 70-9; genus JAWVFM01. The sequence goes on from CAWGKQ010000007.1 coordinate 245,734, forward strand.
AGTCGCTGGAACGCTGGCGAGCGCAGGTTCCTGGACGCGGAGATCCACCCCGACGTGGTGCTCGTGAGTCGGCTCCTGGGTAAGGCCGTGCACGGCCGGGCGGGGGTCCGTCGCTACCTGCGGGAGATCGACGAGCACTTCGACGAGTGGACGATGGAAATCGAGGATTGGCGCGATGCGGGAGACTGCGTCGCAGCGCTGGGCCATGTCCGTTTCCGAGGCAGGCAGAGCGGCGTCGCATTCGACCAGCGAGTTGGGATTCTCTTTGAGATCCGAGGCGGCCAGCTGCTGCGCTTCGAGACCTTCCTTGACGAGCCCGCCGATGCCTTGAAAGCTGCCGGGGTGGCGGACTAACCGATGTCGCAGGAGAACGTGGAGATGGTGCGGCGCGCATATGAGGCCTTCAATCGAGGCGGAGTCGACGCCGTGATCAGCGAACGCATCTGGTCGCCGGAGATCGTCTGGGATGCCAGGCCCACCGGCATCCCCGGACTTGGCGTCTATCGCGGCCACGAAGAGGTCAAGTCGTTCTTCGAGGACGACTGGTTCAAAGCGTTCCCTTTCGAGGATTGGGAGGTCGAGGTCGATGAGGTGATCGACCAGGGGGATCAAGTGATCAGCATGTGCCGCCAACGCGGACGCGGTGCGACTAGCGGAGCGGGCACAGAGCTTTTCCTCGCACAGGTCGGCACGTGGCGCGACGGACAGTGCGTGCGGGTCGACAACTATCTCGACCGAGAAAAGGCCCTCGAAGCCGCCGGGCTGTTGGAGTAGCGAAGCGCCGCGGCGCAGCGACCACGCGGACGGGCTGCCTTTCTGAATCGGGGCGGACAGGGTCTCTCGAAGCCGCCGAGCTGCGGGGTAGGCGGTGCGGGCGATGTCGCAGGAGACGTCGGCAATCAGGTCAGTCCGCGACAAAGCGACCCTGCGTCATCGTGCATCTAGACATCGGCTCTCGCGGGAGCCGCTCGGCGGAGCGGCCGGTAGCCTCGCAGCCTGCGCCTGCGCCTGAACATCCGCTGGCTCGTCCTCTTCGGCTTCTGGATGGCGCTCGCCGGGGTGCTCGCAGGGCTTCCGATCGCGACGTCGTCGACGATCGCAGCCCGACCCGGAGCGCCACTTCTTCGCGGCGTCGACGCCCCCGGCATCGCCGCCGCCGATCGGCTCACACCCGACGACCCGCCCGATGTCACCGGCGCCATCGGGCTCCACGACTACGTCGAGACCGTGAACGCCGCGGTTGCGGTCTACTCGAGACGGCTCCGACTCCGCGCCGTCCAGAAGGCGAGTTCGTTCTGGGGCGTCAAAGACCTCGTCGACCCGCAGATCGCCTGGGACTCCCAGGCGCGTCGGTGGTACTACCTGACGCTCGATGCACAGGTGGCGGGGGACGCCCCGAGCGCCCTCCTACTTGCGTGGTCGAAGGGGCCGGACCCCACCGACCTCAGGGACGGCTGGTGCCGGCTCAGGATCGGCACCGGCAAGATCGTCGACGACTACCCGAAGCTCGGCTTCGACCGCCGCCACATCGTCATCGGGACCAACACCCTCAACTTCACGGATCCGAACTTCAAGAAGTTCAGCCGCATCTGGGCCGTCGGCAAGCCTCGCGACGGCCAGACGTCCTGCAAGCGACCGCCGGTCTCCTCGTTCGGCAGCGCCGCCGAGCCCCTTCGGCGAACGGACGGACGCAGGGCCTTCACGCCGGTCCCGGTCACACCCGTCGAGCCCTCCGGCCGCGCCTACGTGGTCGCCGCCGACTGCGTCCACGAGGACAGCCCCGGCGAGAACGAAGAGGGATGCTCGCGCCCGCAAGGCCGGGCGAACCAGATAACGGTCTGGCACATCACCGGGCCCCGCGCCGCGCCGAGGTTGGTGATGGACGGAGGCGTGGACGTCCCGCCCTACCGGGGGCCGAAACCGGTTCCGCAACGAGGGACGAACCGGGTCCTCGACGCCCTCGACGGTCGTCTGACACAGGCCGTGTCGAACGCCGACCCGGGCCGCTCGGGGGCGGAGGCGATCTGGACCCAGCACACGGTCGAGGGGCCCGGCGGTCGCTCGGAGGTGCGCTGGTACGAGCTCGACCCGCGAGCCCTCGCCCTCCTCCGCACGGGTGCGATCGCCAAGCGGCGCGCCTGGGTGTTCAACGGTGCGGTCTCGCCAACCACGCGCGGGGATCGGGCGGCGATCCAGTACAGCCTCAGCGGCAGGCGCTTGTTGCCCCAGATCCGAGCGCGCGCCCTCGGGCTCGGCAACAGCGGTAGCGCCAAGCGCGGCGAGATTACCCTTGGACGAAGCGCCGCCGCGGCAAGCTCTTGCCAAGGCCCGCCCGACGTCTGCCGGTGGGGCGATTACGCCGCCGCCACTCCCGACCCGCGCCGGTCCGGCGTCGTCTGGGGATCGAACGAGCTCATCGGCCCACCCCTCGGCCCCGGCATCGAGCATTGGCGCACCCGCAACTTTGCCCTGCGCCTGCCGACGCCGTGAAGGCAATCCCTCCGGGCAGCTGTCCACGGTTTCGACTGCCGTGCGACTCTCGCGCAGCGCGGCCAGCGCCGGTCCGTGGCTGCTCGAGGCTGGACTAACGGGCCAAAGCGTTTCGCTCTTAAAGGATGTTCAGCAATGGGATTCGTGGGTATCCGTAGTGGACCAGCGAAAGTCACGGAGGAGAACAAATGGCCACAGATGTCAAGGATGTAGGACAGACCATTGGAAGCGCGTTCGGGAAGATCGCGCGGGAGGCGGCGCAGGGAATGTCAAGCAACGGGCACAGTTCGCCTCTCGAAAAGGCAAACGGCTCGCTATCGGGGGCGCGCGGAGTAGCGGCCGGCGCTGCGCTCGCGGCAGTGCCCTTCGCGGCACGCGCCGGCGGCAAGGCCGTCAAGCGAGCTGTCTCCAAGCGGCTGCCCGGCAGCGATGACAGCGATGCCGGGATCGGAGAAAAGCTCAAGGAGGGCGTCAAGGGCACCGTCGGCTCCAAGGTCGCCGAGGGCGTCGGAGAGAAGATGAAGCAGGAGGGCGCCAAGGGCAAGAAGGGGACCCCGGGCGTCGGCAAGGGACGTCGCATGCCGGTCCAGCAGGCAGTGGACATCGCGGTTCCCATTTCGACGGTCTATAACCAGTGGACCCAATTCGAGGAGTGGCCGCAGTTCATGCATCGCCTTGATCAGGCCACCCAGGACGACGACTGCAGCGTGTCCTTCAGGACCAAGATCTGGGGGATGTCGCGCGAATTCGAGGCGCAGATCGTCGAGCAGCGCCCGGATGAGCGGATTGCCTGGACCGTGACCAACGGCGTGACGCACAACGGAGTGGTCACCTTCCATGAGCTCGCCGATCGCCTCACGAGGGTCCAGGTGACGCTTGACGTCGAGCCGGGTTCGCTGCTCGAGAAGGCCGCACGCGGAATGCGGCACGTGAAGCGGGCCGTTCGTGCCGACCTCGCACGCTTCAAGGCGTTCATCGAGATGCAGGAGGTCGAGACCGGGGCCTGGCGCGGAGTGATCCACGACGGCGAGCTGGTGGAGGAGCACGACGAGAAGTACGACCGGGAGCGCGATTACGCCGAGTTCGACGACATCCACGACACCGAGCATTCGCACTCGCCGAAGTCGAACGGCGGGAGCACCTCCACGCGCCGGAAGTCGAGCGGGCAGCGGAAGTCGAGCGGGCAGCGGAAGAGCCGTTCGGGCTCGGCTTCGAGCCGAAGTCGAAGCGGCTCGTCATCCCGCGGGAGCAGCCGATCGACCGGACGTAGCGGCTCGTCTCGCTCGGGCTCGCGGTCGAGCAACGGCCGGTCCGGGTCCGGCACGGGCTCGCGGTCGAGCAACGGGCGGTCCGGTTCGGGCTCGCGGTCGGCGCGTTCCCGCAGCAGCAGCCGATCATGAGCTCCTTTCTCACGCGGCTTGCGGCAGAGCGCTTCGGCGGCGGGCGCCCCTCTCCACCACGCGCGATGGGAGGGGCTCTCGCCGCCGGCGCCGCAGCGGCCCTCGTCACATACCGCCTTCTGCGGGCGTGAGGGGGTGAGGTCGTTGTTTGGGCAAAGGTCAAAGAAGCCGATCGACGTCGATCGGATCGCGGCGGCGGCTCTCGAGTCATTCCTGGGTGCCGATGAGCGCCCCGGAGACGGCTCGCAGAACGGAAGCTCGGGTGAGCGGTCGAATCACCGCTACGGCTCCGTCGGAGCCTTGGCGTTCGGAGTCGCATTGAGCGTCGCGGCCCGGGTGGCCTACTCACGCGTCGCGGAAAGGCTGGACCTCGATGAGGTGGCCGAGAGCATCGAAGAGCGACTCGCGGGTTGACGTTGATCTAGTCGCCGAAGGAGGGTGAAGTGGCGAAGCAGGGAACGCAGTCGAAAAGCCGGACGAGCTCGGAGAGCTCCAGAGGCTCGCGGTCGAAAAGCTCGACCTCGTCGAACAAGCGGAAGCAGCCGCGGCGCGGGGGCTCCAAGTCCGGCAATTCCCGCAAGGGGCAGACGACGAGCGGAGCGCGCAACCCGTCGCAGGAATTCAAGGACAAGCGCGGAGACGAGGGCCACGCCAGGGTGAGGCCATCCGATACGAGATCCGTGGTCGAGAGGGACGGGGATGATCCGGAGCTGCGGGCGAGCAGAGCCGACGAGTTCGACGACTACTCGGTCATGGACCCGAAGAAGATCGAGGGCGGACCCGACATCCTGATCGACGTGCCCGTCGTGAAGGTCGACAAGGTCGACGTCGAGGTCGATGACCTGCACGCCCAGGTCGCGGTGCTTGCCGAGGTGCGCAAGCTGGTGAAGATCGGCGTCGGCGCCGAGGCCCAGCTCGACAAGGTCGAGCTGAGGATCGAGGGAGTGGAGGCCCAGGCGCTGCTCAAGGCCAAGCTCGACAACGTCACGGCGATCCTGGAGCGCGTGCTGCTCAGCCTGGATCGCAACCCGGCCCTGCTCAGGAGCGTCGGCAAGAGCGTCGAGGAGCTCGGCGCGGGAGCCGGTGACCTCGTCGACGAATCCGGAGATGCCGTGGAGCACGTCGGCGAGGGCGCCCAGGAGGCCGTGGAGGACGTCGGCGAGGGCGCCGGGCAAGCGGTCGGAGAGATCGGGAAGGGCGCGGGCGAGGGGGTCGAGGAGATCGGCAAAGGCGCCGGACGGGGTCTCGGCGGAGTCGGCCAAGGCGCGAAGCGCGGCGTGGCCGGCGTGGGCCGCGGCGCCGGACGAGGTGTTCAAGGCGTCGGGAAGGGCGCCAAGCAACTCACGGGCGGAGGACGGGGCTGATGGCCACGCAGAGGACGAAGACCCGCGGCGGCTCGAACGGTCGCCGGCAACAACGCCAGCCCAAGACGACCTCGCGCAGCAACGGCCGCGGGAACGCCCGGCCGGCCTCACAGAAGACCGACAAGTACCGGTTCGCGCAGAACGTCGAGGGCCTCGGCACGGCCGCCGAGCGCGAGTACCAGCATTACGCGGAGGCTGATCCGTGGGAGCACGACGAGTCGCTGCCCGATGTCCTGCTCGACGTCCCGGTGGTCAAGCTCGACAAGCTCCACTTCGAGCTCGACAACCTGGACGCCCACGTGGCGCTGAACGCCTACGTGCTCGACCTGGTGAAGCTCAAAGTGGGTGTCGACGTCCACCTCGGGCGCGTGTGCCTGGACATCGAGGGGGTGGAGGCGCAGGCGCTTGTGAAGGTCCGCCTGGACCACGTGGCCGCGATCGTCGACCGTGTGATGACGACGCTCGACCGCAATCCGGAGCTCCTCGAGAGCCTCGGCGAGGCCGTCGAGGATGTCGGCGCCGGGGCCGGCGACATGCTCGGCGAGTCCGGCGAGGCCGTCGAGGACGTCGGCGAGGGCGCCGAGAAGGCGCTCGAGCACATCGGCCAGGGCGCAGGCGAGGGCGTCGGGGATATCGGTGAGGGCGCGGGCAGGGCCGTGAGCGGCGTGGGCCAGGGCGCGGGCCAGGCCGTTGGTGACGTCGGCGAGGGCGCAGGCGAGGCCGTGGGCGATGTCGGCGAGGGCGCTGGCGAGGCGGTCGGCGACGTCGGCGAGGGCGCCGGCGAGGCCGTGGGCAACCTCGACGAGCTGGTGGCCGGAATCGCCGGAGGCGGTGGGAACGGTGGTGCTTCGGCGGGCGAGCTCGCCGATGGCGCTGACGCGCTCGGCGTGAGCGCCGGCGACATCGCGAAGCTGGCGACGAAGCTGGCGGCTCAGGAGGTCCGTTCGGCGGTCACCAAGGAGGCCAAGGGCCTGCGTGTGGCGGCGAGCCGAAAGGCCAAGGAGGTCGGCGAGCGCCGGCGGGAGCGGAGGGCCGAGGAAGTGAACGCCACTTCCGCGGCGATCGCGACCGCGCGGGAGCTCAACGTAGACATCGAGGAGGTCGACGGCACCGGGAACGACGGACGGATAACCGTCGGCGACGTCCGCAAGGCGGCCAGAACGGATTAGCGGTGGTCGGCAAGCGCGATCGCCCGCCCGGGCCGGACGTCGAGATTGGGGCCGTGGCCCGCGCGAGGAAGCTGCGATTCGCGAAGAAGCCGCGCGTCGACGTGACCACCCGCTCGCACGTGGAGGTCCACCCGGACCTCGCCGACGAGGTGCGGATCGAGCGGGAGGGGGACTCGATGTCCGAGCGCGAGAATCTTCCGGACGAAGTCCAGCCCGGGGTCACCTACCGCGATGTCCGCGTCGGCTGGCGTGCAGGGGTTCGCGTCCGTCGGCGCGAGGACGACGATGAGAATGGCGAGTGATCGGGATCTCAGGGCCGGATTCGGCTTGATCAAGCGATGAATTAGTGCTCCGGCCGCCAGCGCGGCACGGTCACGGCTGCCTCCTCAATTGGCGCCGCCTAACGCGTCGCGGTGTAGCTTCCCGGGCGTGCGGAACCGGGGGGCTCCACATGGCGCGTGGGGCACGCTGCCTGCTCGCGCTGTCCGCGGTCGCCCCTGTCGGTCGCCCTTCCTGTCGCCGCACCGAGCCGGCGTTCGCGCCGGGCCGGCGCGAGGTCTGGTACACCGACGCGACAAGCGGCTTCTACGCCCTGCACCTGAGCAAGCGCGCCTGGCCCCATCCACGCGGCGGTCGCTGAGCGCTAACCGTCCCTAGCGTCTCATTGCGGCAAACCGCAGTCGGTGGATCTGAACGACGCGGCGGGCACGCGTCTCGACCCGCCATCGGCGCTCGGCCTCAACGAGAAATTCGCTCGCCGCCGGCCGGCCGGGATCGGCGAGCAGGCCGTCCGGCGCGAGCCGCGGCATCAGCGAAAGGAGCGCGCCGGCGCTGGTCGGCTCGTAGAGGACGTCGGCCGCCACCACGAGGTCGAAGGGCGCCCGCTCGAGGAGATCCGCCGGCTTGGTCCAGTCGACCACGGCCGTCTCGATCTCGGCGCCGTTTCGTCTCGCGTTGCGACGAAGCAGGCTCAGGGCCTCCTCGCACTCGTCCGTTGCGAGAACGGCAGCGCCCGCGCGGGCGGCGGCGATGGAGGGCACGCCGAGTCCGCAACCGAGCTCGACGACGCGCAGGCCGTCCGGTGCCTCACCATCGAGCTCCCGCGCGAGGGAGACGCCGCTTCGCCACAGCACCGACCAGTAGGGCGCGATCGGCGCCCATTCGATGCCGCCGACGTCGGGCAGCTCGGCGGACTCCCGCGGTTGCAGCAGGCGCACCGGACCGCTCGGCAGGTCCACCGAAGCCTCGACGAGATCGTCGATCACCGATCGACCCTACGGCGCCCGGGCACCGTTTGGTGCTCACAACCACGGGTATCGGTGCCTTCATGAAGAGCCCTACGACGTATTTCGGCCGTAAGGCGGCCAAGGCCACGATCCGCCACAGCGCCAGAGGCACCGCCGCGAAGGCACGGCGACAGCCGATGCGCGCGGTCACACTCGTCGCCGCCGGTGCCGCCGCGGGTGGAGTGGGCGGCTGGTTCGCGGGCCGCTCGATGAATCCAAGCGCGGAGGATTCGGCCTCCTAGCCGGCGCGCCGAATCACGAGATGGAAGAGGAGAAGCTCGACGAGGAGCTTGCGCGCAAGCGATTGAATGCGGCGCTTGGATTGCAGTACCGCTCCGCCCTCGCATACACACTCACCTCGGCCAGCCTTTTCGGATTCGAGTACCAGGCGCTTGGGGATCGGATGTGGGAGTACGGGCAGTCCGAGCTGGCCGACGCTCGGCTGCTCGTCGAGAAGATCGTCGCGCTCGACGGAGAGCCAACGACGGACGTCGCGCCGCTGGAGTGGACTGGGGATCCCGGTGCCGCTGTGGAATGGCTTATCGCGACGGAAACGGAGGCGATCGATGCGCTTCAGGCCGGGATCGAGCCGACGGGGCGCGAAGGGCGCTCAGAGGCGCTCGAGCACACGCTCGAGCATCTGATCATGCGAAAGCAGAACCAGATCGACTTCCTCGTGCGGGCCCGCCGCACCGCGTAGCCCCTCCCGGAAACCGAGCGCCCGCTTCGCGGATGTAGGGTTCGGCCGTATGCGGAAGGTCATTCTCAGCAGCATGGCCACCCTCGCAGGAGCCGCGATCCTCGCGGCTCCTGCCGGCGCCGCGCAGACGGCCCATTTCAGCGTCCAGGCAATCCAGACCTCGTCCCATCGGGGCACGCACCACACGTTCGTCTTCACCCAGCGGCTTCGCCGGCATCACCGGGTCGTGGGCCACAGCCGGGTTCAGTGCGGGCAGGCGCGTCGTCGGCGCGTCGTCCACTGCCACGCTGTCTTCTTCCTCCACGCGGGCAAGATCAAGGCGGTCGGCAACTTCGGTCGCGGCAATCACAAGCTCGCGGTCGTCGGCGGCACCAGCGGCTTCAACGGGGTGAGCGGCAAGCTGCTGGTGCACGGCGGGGGCGGCAAGCGCTCGCGCCTCGAGTTCCTCCTGGTCCGCTAGCCAGGCCTGCGTTTGGTGCCCTCTCGGATAGGGAGCCTCGAAAGGATCCACGAAAGGGAGGAGAGGAGTAGGGACATGCGCAAGTTGACAGCGTTGGCATCGCGGTGGTCCTCGCGCTCGCCGTGATGGCGCGACCGCGGCGGCTCGGACCGAGTCCAGGTTCAGCCTGGTGGAGGTCCAGAAGTCTCAGCACCGGGCGGGAACAAGTTCATCACGCACGGCGTGCTGTACGTGCCGGGCACCAGCACAGTGGCCGGGACCGACCGGGTCAAGTTCAGCCGGCGGGGCAACGTCCACGCAGTCGTTCGCTTCCCCGACGGGAAGCTGAAGGCCCAGGGCAACATCAACGCCAGCCGCATCCTCGTCGTCGGAGGGTCCGGCCGCTGGAACGGCGCCGCGGGCAAGATCAACGTCCGCCCGCTCTCGCACCGCAAGACGCTCCTGCGTTTCGCGATCGTTCAGTAAGGCGACGCCGGCGCTAAGTGGCGGCGATCCCTGCATCGCCGCCCGCGCCGACGTTGTGCGGGTGGTGGCAGGCGGCCCAGTGGCGGGGGCGATGCTCGACGAGCTCGGGTTCGACCTCGGAGCAGATGTCGGTGGCACGCGGGCAGCGAGTGTGGAAGCGGCAGGCGGCCGGGGGGTTGGCGGGGCTCGGCACGTCGCCCTCGAGGATGGTCGTGCTCGCGCTCGCGGTTCTCGCGCGGGTCGGGAATCGGCACCGCCGAGAGCAACGAGACCGTGTAGGGGTGGATGGGGTTCTCGTAGACGTCGTTGGCAGGCCCCAGCTCGACGATCTTCCCGAGGTACATCACCGCGACGCGGTCGGCGACGTGGCGGACGACACCGAGGTCGTGGGCGACGAAGACGTAGGTCAGCTTGAACTCGTCCTGGAGGTCGTCGAGGAGATTGATGATCTGCGCCTGGATCGAGACGTCGAGGGCCGAGACCGGCTCGTCGGCGATCACGAGCTTCGGCCGTAAGGGCGAGCGCCCGCGCGATCCCGATGCGCTGGCGCTGGCCGCCGGAGAACTCGTGCGGGAAGCGGTTGTAGTGCTCGGCGCTCAGGCCCACGCGCACGAGCAGCTCCTGGACCTCGCGTCGCAGCTGGCTGCCGCTCGCCATCCCGTGCAGCTTCAGCGGGTCGCCGACGATCTGGCCCACGCGCTTGCGGGGGTTGAGCGACGCGTAGGGGTCCTGGAAGATCATCTGCATCTGCCGGCGCAGCGGCCGAAGGTCGCGGCGGTTGAGCTCGGCGATCTCGGTCCCCTCGAAGCGGATCGAGCCCGAGGTGGGCTCGAGGAGCTTCACCACCGTTCGGCACAACGTGGACTTGCCGCATCCCGACTCGCCGACGAGCCCGAGAGTCTCGCCCTCGCGGACCGAGAAGCTGACGTCATCGACCGCCTGAACGGCCCCGACCTGGCGATCGATCAGCAGGCCGGACTTGATCGGGAAGTGCTTGACGAGGTTCGTCACCTCGAGCAGGTTGCCGCCGCCGTTGGAGTGCGCGGTCGTGGTGCGCTGCGCTGCCGGGGCGGTGTCGGGCGCCGCGCTCATGCCGCGGGCGCCTCGAGCCCGAAGTCACCCTCCACCATTCGCAGAGTCTTCTTCTTCTCCGGATCGAGCCAGCACCGGTCCGCGTGGCCGCTGCTGCCGCCCCGCACCTTGAGCTCGGGAACCTCGGCGCAGCGGTCGAAGGCATGCGGGCACCGCGGCCTGAAATGGCAGCCATCGGGCGGGCTGAGGAGGGACGGCGGCTGCCCCTTGATCTGAGCGAGGCGGTGGGTGCGTGGCTTGTCGAGTCGCGACACCGAGCCGAGCAGCCCCCACGTGTAGGGATGCTGCGGATCGTAGAAGAGCTCGTCGAGCGTCCCGTCCTCGACGACCCGGCCGGCGTACATCACGAGCACGCGGTCGGCGATGTCGGCGACGACTCCGAGGTCATGGGTGACCATGATCACCGCCAGGTCACGCTCCTCGTTGAGCCTCTTGAGGAGGCGCAGGATCTGCGCCTGGATCGTCACGTCGAGGGCTGTCGTCGGCTCGTCGGCGATCAGCACGTTCGGCTCGAGCGCCAGCGCCATCGCGATCATCGCCCGCTGTCGCATCCCGCCCGAGAACTCGTGCGGGTACTCGTCGACGCGCCGCGCCGGGTCCGGGATCCCGACCTGGCCCAGCAGCTCGGTCGCGCGCGTCTTCGCCGCGTCGTCGCGGATGTCCTCGTGCGCCTGGATCGCCTCGACGATCTGGTGGCCGACCTTGTAGACCGGGTTCAGGGCGCTGATCGGGTCCTGGAAGATCATCGCCAGCTCCTCGCCGCGGATCCGTCTCAGCACCTCGTCGGGAGCGTCGAGGAGCTCCTCGCCCTTGTAGCGGACTGAGCCCTCGATGCGCGCGTTCGGCGAGCGGGTCAACCCCATCATCGTCTGCGACGTGACGCTCTTGCCGCAGCCGGACTCGCCGACTATCGCGAGCACCTCGCCGGCGGCGAGCTCGAACGAGACGCCGTCGACGGCCGTGAGCATTCCGTCCTCGGTGAGGAATCCGACGCGCAGGTCGGAGACCTCGAGCAGATTCTCCTTCGGGCTCATGTCGCCGACTCTCCGAGGCGGACGCGCGGGTCGAGGTAGGCATAGGTGATGTCGACGATCGTGTTGAAGAGGACGATGAAGAAGGCGCCGAACATCGTCACCGCCATGATCGGCGGCAGGTCGAGGTTCGTGATCGAAACCGCGGCGTAGTTGCCGACGCCGGGGAGGTTGAAGACGTACTCGGTGAGGATCGCGCCGCCGCCGATCACCGCGCCGAAGTCGAGGCCGAACAGGGTGACGATCGGGATCATCGAGTTGCGGAGAACGTGGCGCATGCGCACCTGCCGTTCGGATAGCCCCTTTGCCCGCGCGGTTCGCACGTAGTCCTCGTTCATCACGTCGAGCATGTTCGAGCGCAACACGCGGCTGTAGAAGCCGATGAACAGCACGGCCAAGCGTGAGCCACGGCAGGATCAGGTGGTAGGCCCACTGGACCGGGTCGGTCGTGAGCTTGACGTAGTCGCCCGGCGGGAAGATCTGGGTCTTGTTGGTCAGGTAGTAGAGGAGGATCGAGCCGAGCCAGAAGACCGGCATCGAGATCCCGATCAGCGCCAGGATCGTCAGGAGCCGATCGGTGAGCCTGCCGGCCTTGATCGCGCTCAGGTAGCCGAAGAGGATGGCGAAGCCCATCCAGATGATCGCGGCGCCGATGCAGAGCGAAGCCGTGACCGGGATCCCCTGCTTGATCTGGTCGAGGACATTGACCTGGCTGTTGTAGGAGACAAGCGTGCCGGTGAAGATCTGCTTCATCATCGTCAGGTACTGGACGTAGATCGGGTCGTTGAATCCGAAGTCCTGCCGCACCTGCACGAGCAGCTGGTGGTTGCAGTTCTTGCCGCAGAGCCGGAGCGCCGGGTCGCCGCCCGGGATCACGTTGAAGATGAAGAACACGATCACCGAGATGGCGAACAGGACGAAGAACATCCCGACGAGTCGGCGGACGATGAAGCTCGCCATCTAGGCGTCCCCCGCGGCGATGGCGAGCCCGGTCATTGGCCGATGCCCTCGACCGCGGCCGCCTCGAGGCGCAGCTTCGCCCTCGGGTCGAGCGCGTCGCGCAGGCCGTCGCCGAACACGTTGAGGGAGAGGACGGTGAGGACGATCGCGAGGCCGGGGACGATCGTGAGCCAGGGCGCCGTGCTGATGAGCTGCGAGCCGTCGGCGATCATCGTGCCCCAGGACGACTGCGGCGGCTGCACGCCGGCGCCGAGGAACGAGAGCGCCGCCTCGAGCAGCATGTCGTTGGCGATGTTGAGGGTGAAGAAGACGATGATCGTCGAGACGAGGTTCGGCAGGATCTCGCTGCGCATGATCCGCATGGGTCCCATCCCCTGGGCGATGGCGGCCTCGACGAACTCCTTCTCGCGGAGCGCGAGCACCTCGCCGCGGATCGGCCGCGCCATGTACGGGATGTAGACGAACCCGATGATCAGGATCGGGATCCAGAGCGAGCCGCTCTGCAACGTGAAGAGGCTGATGCTCGTGAACGGGATGTTCACGTCGAGCCCGCTGCCCGAGGTCGCGATGGCGGTACCGAGCGCGATCCCCAGAAGCAGTACTGGAAACGCCCAGATCACGTCGAGGACGCGCGCAATCACGGCATCCACCCATCCCCGGCGATAGCCGGCCAGCACCCCCAGGATGACCGAGAAGAAGGTCGTCACGATCGCGGCCATGACGCCGATGAAGAGCGAGACCCTGCCGCCGTAGAGCAGCCGGACCATGACGTCGCGTCCGATCTGGTCGGCTCCGAGCAGGTACTGCGCGTGCCAGCCCGGGCCCGAGCAGCGTCGTCCCGAGGTGGCCCAGGGTCGGCGCCCCGACGATCGGCGTCTTGTGGCCGTCGATGACGATCGAGCCGTTCAGCCTCTCGTCGTTCGGCCCGATCTTCGCGAAGTCGTTGGACCAGATCGGCGCAGCGAGGCAGCATGCGACGATGACGAGGAAGAGCGCGCCGAAGGCGAGGGCGGTCTTGTTACGGCGCAGGCGCCGCCAGGCGAGGTACCAGGGGCTCCGGCCCTCGATCGACTCGCCGGAAACGCCGGGGACGACGAGCTCCCGGGACGGTCGGCTCGGCGTAGGGCTCCGAGGCCACTACTGGCCTCCCCGCATGCGATCCAGCTCCCGCTCCCTGGGGGTCATCGCACCCTGAAGGCTACCTCCTGGAGCTTGTCCGGAAACGAGAGAGGGGCCGGCCGGCCCCTCTCTCCCAGATCGCCTGTCGGCATCCGCCGACCCGCTACTTGAGCTGCGAAGCTCGAGTAGTCCTGGTCGAACACCGGGCTCCAGATGAACCCGTCGAAGTTCACCCGGTCGGAGGTGAACAGCGACAGCTCCCGGTTCCCGTACGGAGCCCACGGCGCCTGCTCCATCGTCGACTTGTCGAGCGCCGCGTACTGGTTCTCAACCGACGGCGTCAGCTGCTTCTGGGCGAGCGAGTCCATCGTCTTGTTGAGCTTCGCGTCGTTGAGCTGCGCGTAGTTGTTGTTGTTCGTCGGGTGGATGGACGCCCCGTTCAGCAACGGCTGGAAGAAGTCGTTGGGGTGCGGGAAGTCCTGGTACCAGTCGGACCATCCGGTGTTCAGCTTCGGCGTCTTCAGGTTGCCGAGCGTCGTGAAGTACGTCGCGCCGTTCACGACATTCAGCTTCGCGTTGAAGCCGAGCTTCTGGAGCACCGACTGGTAGTACTGGCCGACGTTCGAGTTGGGCTCGACGTCATCGGTCCAGACGGTGATGTTCTTCTCCGCCGACGTCAGATGCGCCTGCGCGATGAGCTGCTTCGCCTTGTTCAGGTTATGCGGGTACAGGTTGATACTTCTTGTAGCCCGCCATGTTCTGAGGCAGGATCTGCTGGCTCGGCGAGAGCAGGCCGCCGTACAGCTTCTGGATGGCCGTCGGGTCGATCGCGTAGTTGACCGCCTGGCGCACCTTCAGGTTGCTGAACGGGTTCGGATCGCCGCCCGCCGTCGTCGGCGCGACGTTCATCCAGAAGTAGTAGGTCGAAACCGTGACCTCCGGCTTGAACCGATCGCCGTACTTCGACTGCACGGCGCCGAGCAGGTCGGTCGGCGGCGGGTCGTACAGCAGGTCGACCTTGTTCTGCTCGACCTGGGCCGTCCCGCTCGACTGGTTCGGCACGACCTTCTCGGTGATCTTGTCGACGTGCGGTGTCGGCAGGTCGGGCATGATCTTCGAGTTGTTCTTGGCCCACTGCGGGTTGCGCGTCAGCACCCACTCGTGGCCCGGGTTCACGGAGCTGATCGTGAACGGGCCGGTCGACGGCGGCGGGTTCGGCGTCTGGTCCTTGTCCGGCGTGTCCGGCGGGACCATCGCCGTGAACGGGATCGCGAGCTCGAAGTTCAACGAGCCGTTCGGCTCCGTCAGGTTGATCTGAATCTCGCCCGTCTTGTCGTTGGTCTTGATGCCGGAGATCGTGCTCGCCTTGCCGCTCTGGAAGTCGGTCGCCCCGACGATCGTGCTGAAGAAGGGCGCTCCACCGGAGTCGACCTTGAACAGGCGCTGCACAGTGGTCTGGAAGTCGGAGGCCTTGACCGGCGTGCCGTCGGAGAACTTGAGGCCCTTGCGGAGGGTCATCGTGTAGGTCTTGCCGCCGTTAGTGACCTTCGGCAGCGCCTTGGCGAGGCCAGGGATCACCGTCGTGCCCTCGGTCCCGGACGCGTGCTTGTAGGTCAGCAGCGGGATGTAGGTGTTGTACTCGGCCGTCCACGCGTCAACGGTGTAGGCGAGCTGCGGATCGAGGTAATCCGGAGCCTTGGTGTGGATGGTTGTGACCGATCCGCCCTGCTTGCCGCTCGAGCTGGAGCTGCTCGAGCCACAGGCCGCCAGGCCGACGGTCGCGAACGCCGCGACGGTCCCCAGCGCGAAGACCTTGCTCCATTGCCGCTTCACCTTGATCATGTCTCTCCTTTGGACCTCCTCGGCCGCGTGGGCCGCTGACCCTCTCGGATTCCTCTCTCGATTATCCCCAGCGCTCCCCGGCGCTCGGCCCGCATGGTCTACCACTTTGCGGCACTCGATGGTGGCCTGACGAACCTTCAGGCAAAGAATCTATCTGCTTCCCGGGGCTCGGGAACTGGCTCCGCATGAGCGCGTCCCAGCCCTTCGCCGGCAGCATCCGGCGTTGCATGAGCGCGAGCCGGGCCTTCATCGAGACCTCGTCCGTGACGTCGAGCGCGAGCGTCTTGCATCCGGCCTCGGCCAGGTCGGCGATCGACTCAGGGCGCCGGGCTGAGGCGTAGACCGTCCAGCCGCGGTCGGCGAGGTGCTTCGCCGTTGCGTGCCCGATCCCCGAGGAGCAGCCGGTTATGAGGACGGACGAGGGCTCGGAGGCCACGTGCTGACTCTATCCTGGCCGCGTGCGAGCGGTCACCTTCCAGGCGCCCGGCGAGGTCAGGGTCACGGAGAAGCCCGATCCCGAGATCACCTCGCCCGACGAGGCGCTGGTGCGGGTGGAGGCGAGCGGGGTCTGCGGATCCGACCTCCACATCTACCACGGCCGCGTCCAGATCGAGCCCGGCTTTACGATCGGCCACGAATACGTGGGGACCGTCGAGGCCGTCGGCGACGGCGTGGAGAGCGTGGGCGAGGGCGATCGCGTGCTCGGCACCTACGGGACCGCTTGCGGCGAGTGCTTCTTCTGCGCGCGCGGCGACTATCACCAGTGCGACGCGCGCCGGGTCTTCGGGCACGGCGCGACGCTCGGCTCCCTCGAGGGCGCCCAGGCCGAGTTCCTCGTGGTGCCGAGCGCCGATCTCTGCCTTCGGCGCGTCCCGGAGGGGATGAGTGACGAGGTCGCGCTCTTCGCCGGGGACGTGATGGGCACCGGTTACCACGCCGTGGTCGAGACCGGGGTGGGGGACGGCGACGTGGTCGCGGTCCTGGGCCTAGGGCCCGTCGGACTCTGCGCGGTGCAGGCGGCGAAGGCCGCGGGCGCTGAGCGGGTGCTCGCGATCGACACCGTCGCGGACCGCCTTGATCTCGCGGCCTCGTTCGGCGCGGTGCCGCTCCACCTGGACGAGTCGGACGTGAGGGGCGAGGCGAAGAAGCTCAGCGAGGGGCGCGGAGTCGATGCCGCGATCGACGCGGTTGGGCATCCGGACGCCCTCGAGCTCGCGTGCCGCCTCGCCCGCAAGGCGGGCGTGGTCTCGGCCACGGGCGTCTACGCCGAGCGGCTAGACCTCCACATGGGCATCATCTGGATCAAGGCGCTGACGCTCAAGTCCGGTCACGCCAACGTCATCAAGCACCTCGACCCGGTCCTCGACGCCCTCGTCGCCGGCCGTCTCGACCCGGCGCCGCTCGTCACCCACCACATGCCGCTGGACGAGGCCGAGGAGGCCTACCGGATCTATGACAACCGCGAGGCCCTGAAGATCGTCCTCGCGCCGTAGGCCAGGCGCTAGGCCTGGTCCGCGGGGTAGGCGAGGCGGACGTGGCTGCGGGCCACCGCCGTGAAGGCCCGGCGCTCGGGCTCGCCGCCGCCCATGGGTGAGAGCTCGACGTTGACCAGCGGGATGAAGTCGAGGTCGCCGCGGTTCAGGAAGTCCGAGAGCCGGCTGCGGTAGCCCTCGCGAGGCAGCGTGAGATCGCCGGTGACTACGTGCCGGTCGGTCTCGAGGACCACGCGTTCGATCCGAGTCTCCATCCAGCGGTCACCTTATCGACGCCCCGGCGGACCGCCTGAAGCGTCTAGGTTTCCTCTGATGGCCGAACGCCGCCCCATGTCTTGGTACGAGCGCTGGATGGAGGCGTTCGTGAAGACGAAGGCCGGCGGGTGGCTCGCGGTCAACGTCGCGAACCCGATCGATCGGCGGCTCCTGCGGCTCACGGGCGGGCGCATCGGGACCTTCATCGGCCAGCCGGTCGGACTGCTCGGAACGGTCGGGGCGAAGTCGGGCCAGCCGCGCGAGACCCCGCTTCTCTACCTCGACGACGGCGAGCGGGTGATCCTCGTAGCTTCGAAGGCCGGCGCCGCCCGCCACCCGGCATGGCTTCACAACCTGCGCGCCAATCCGCGCGTCTCGTTCCTGCGCCGGGGCGGCGGGCAGGGCGACTACGTCGCGCGGGAGGCGGAGGGAGCCGAGCGCGACGAGCTCTGGGCGCGCGTCAACGACCTCTACGCCGGCTACGACACCTACCAGGAACGCACCGGCGGCCGCACGATCCCGGTGGTCGTGCTCGACCCGGCACCCGACGCCTGAGCGTCGCGGATTGCTCTCACCCCCGGCCGGGTATCCCTCGCGGTGGCGCAAAAGGCGCCGCAAAACCAAGGAAGGGAGCGAGACATGCTCTGGCTAATTCTCGGAATCGTCCTGCTGTGCATCGCCATCGCGGGCGGCGCGATCATTCACCCGATCATCTTCGTCCTGGCGCTGGTGGCGCTGTGGATGTTCTTCTCGGGCTGGCGGGGCCGAACGACCGTCTGACCTCGCGCCGCCGGCGCACCTGGGCCCCAGCAGCTTTCACCGAAGGGTTCCTGCTCGGGTCTAAACGACCAACCGCCCCGGCCATGGCCGGGGCGGTGAGGCGCCCGGGGGCCCGGACGCTTGGTACCCCCTAGGGGTATACTCGGGCCGTGTTCCTGCTCGACGGCCTCAAGAACGCCGCCCTCATGGCCTACGAGGTCTGGTGGGCCCTCGTGCTGGGATTCGCGATCTCGGGCGTCGTCCAGTCGTGGATTTCGCGCGAGCGGATCGAGCGCGCGCTCTCGGGGGGCGGCGCGAGGCCAGTCGCCCTCGCGACCGGCCTCGGCGCCGCTTCGTCCTCGTGCTCCTACGCGGCGATCGCGATCGCCAAGTCGTTGTTCCAGAAGGGGGCGTCGGCGGCGAGCGCGCTGGCGTTCCAGTTCGCCTCGACGAACCTGGTCTGGGAGCTCGGGCTCGTGCTGTGGGTGCTGATCGGGTGGCAGTTCACGGTCGCGGAGTACCTCGGCGGGATCGTGATGATCGTCCTCATGACGGTTCTGCTGCGGCGGTTCGTCTCGCCGCGGCTGGAGGAACAGGCCCGCGCGCATGCGTTGACGGCCGAGGCCGGCCACCTGCATGAGCCGACCGGCGGCCGCGACCTGACGATTCGCGGCCGCGTCACATCGCTCGAGGCCTGGACCGACGTGGGGCAGAACTTCCGCGGCGATTGGGGAATGCTCTGGAAGGAGATCTCCCTCGGCTTCCTCCTCGCGGGCTTCATCGGCCTACTCGGCGATGACTTCTTCAACGGCCTCTTCGTCACCGATGCGCCGCCCTTCGTCCAAACGATCGAGAACGTCGTCGCCGGGCCGGTGATCGCTGTAGCGAGCTTCGTCTGCTCGATCGGCAACGTCCCGCTGGCCGCCGTGCTGTGGTCGGGTGGGATCTCGTTCGCCGGTGTGCTGGCGTTCCTGTTCGCCGACCTGATCGTGCTCCCGATCATCCTCGCCTACCGCAAGTACTACGGCACCCCGTTCACACTCCGCATCATCGCGCTCATGTTCGTGACGATGGTGGTCGCGGCGCTCGCCGTCGACGGCGTCTTCAGCCTCGCTGGGCTCGTCCCGACCGGGCCGCGCCCGAGCCGCGGCGACGTCTTCGGAAGCGTGCAGGTCGACTACAAGCTCGTCCTCAACGTCATCGCCACCGCGATCTTCGCCGTTCTCATGGCCCTCAGCGCCCGGCGACCGTCACCGCACGCGGCCCATGGACACGCGCACGCGCATTAGGAATAGCGCCGCGCGCCCGGCATATCCTCCGGCGTGATGGCGGTCATGCACGAGGCGTCGGGCGGACACGGCCACGCGCACCCCGTGACCGACGACCGGCGCCGCCTCGCCGTCGCCCTGGCGCTGATCGTCGGCTTCATGGTGGCCGAGGTGGTGGCCGGGATCGTCGCCAACTCGCTCGCTCTGCTCTCCGACGCCGGCCACATGCTCACCGACGCGGGCGCCCTCGCCCTTTCGCTCTTCGCCGCGAACCTCGCTCGGCGGCCCGCCGGCGGGGCCTTCACGTTCGGCCTGCGCCGCTCAGAGGTGCTCTCGGCCCAGGTCAACGGGATCACCCTCCTCATCATTTCGGCGCTCGTGCTCTACGGCGCGGTCCGCCGCCTCGCCGACCCGCCGGAGGTGGAGGGCGGCCTCGTCCTCGCCGTTGCCCTGGCGGGCATCGTCGTGAACCTCGCGGTCGTTCGCGTGCTGGCGGGCGGCGGCGACCGGAGCATCAATGTCGAGGGCTCATACCGCCACATCCTGACCGACCTCTACGCGTTCATCGCCACCGCCATCGCGGCGATCGTGATCCTCGCGACTGGCGCCGACCGCGCCGACCCGATCGCGTCGCTGTTCGTCGTCGCGCTCATGCTGCACTCGGCCTGGGTCTTGCTGCGCGCCTCGGGCCGCGTGTTCATGGAGGCCTCGCCGGCGGGCGTCGACCCCGATGAGATCGGCCAGACGCTGGCGCGCGCCGACGGCGTCGTCGAGGTCCACGACCTGCACGTCTGGGAGGTCACCTCCGGGTTCCCGGCGCTGTCGGCCCATGTCCTCGTGACGCCCGAGTGCGACTGCCACGATGCGCGCCGCCGACTCGAGCGCCTACTGCACGACCGGTTCGAGATCTCCCACACCACCCTGCAGATGGAGCACTCGGGGCCCGAGCTGCTTCAGATCGAGGAGCGGCCGAGCTAGCCGAGGCGCAGCGCGCAGCTTCGAAGCTCGGGATCGTGTCGGGCGCCGACGACCCGTCGTCGCGAGCCGCTGCCGGCCAGCACCCCGTCGGCGACCGCGCTCGCAAGCCCACAGATGACCTCCGGAGCGCCCGGGTTCAGCCTGGGGCAGGGGCAATCGGTGAGCTTGACCTCCCGGGCGTGTGCTTCGACCCGGAAGCCGACCGCGCCGAGGGTCTCGTGCAGCAGGTGAGCGGGGTCGGCGGAGGTCTCGCCGGGCAGGCTCCAGCCGGGAGATAGGCGGTAGGCGATCCGTGGCCGGCCTCGCCCTCGCGCAGGAACGCTCGAACGCTCCAGGGCCCCGGCGTCCAGCAGCGCGCGGACGTGCGCGCGGGCGGTATTCGGATGCACTTCCGCCAGGTCCGCGAGTTCGCCGAGCGTCGCCGACGGGCGATCGGCGAGCGCCACGACGATCGCGAGACGAGCCGGATGGGAAACGAGCTCGACGGTGCGCGAGGCCATGTGGTAATAAAGTCTAACTTTCTGTAGAAAAATCGACAGCGAGGTCGAGGAAATGAGCAAGATCGGCGACTTGGTCCGCGGCTTCCCGGGGCACCCGTCGCATCCGCCGCTGACCGACGCCCAGCATCGGCGCCTACACGGTCGGAGTGGCGATGCTGGTGCTCGGGGCGCTCGGCGTCGAGGACAACGCGATGGCCCACGGCGCCCTCTTGGCGATCTCCGGGGGGCTCATCGTCGCGATCCCGACGGCCCTCACCGGGCTCGTCGGCTGGCTTCGGATTCCAGCCGGGACGCAGGCTCGAAGGCTGGCCACGGTCCATCTTCTGACGATTGTCACGGCGACGGTCCTGTTCGCGGTCACCTGGCTGCTCCACCGACCGGGATACATCCACGGCAACATCCTCACGCGCACCTGGATCGTGGCTCTCGTGGCCGAGGGGACGCTGGCGGTGGGTGGCTACCTCGGCGGCACGCTGGTCTTCGTCTACGGCGAGCGCGTCGAAAAGGCCGGGCGGGACCTGCCGGTCACCAACGCCCTCGGCCCCAGCATCGGGAAACGGACCAGGGCATCCACGACGCTTGAGCTGTCCTATCCAATCTCACAACCCCACCACAGGAGGTAGCTAAATGGACAACGCAAGCCCGGCGAGGCTGTACGCGCTCGTCGTCGGTTCGGTGCTCGTGGCCGCGGGCATCATCGGCTTCTTCTACAACGGCCATTTCGGGTCGGGAAATGACGTGTTCGGCAACGACACCAGCGTCAAGGTGTTCGGGATCCTCGCGGTCAACGGCTGGCACAACGTGGTTCACATCGCGACCGGAGCGCTCGGCCTTCTCGCCGCCGGGTACGCCGCGCGGGCGTACGCGCTCGGCCTCGGTTTCGTCTACATCGTCATCGCGATCTGGGGCTTCATCATCGGCAGCGGTGATTCGATCCTCTCGATCGTCCCCGTGAACACCGCCGACAACTTCCTCCACCTGATCCTTGGCCTCGCCGGTATCGGCGCCGGGCTCGCGAGCGAGGAGCCGGGGCGCACCCCGGCGAGCGCGACGTAGGAGCGCAGGCTTGAGGGAGCGATGACCGAGATCAGGGCGGCCGGCGTCGTCGAGGCGCCGGTGGCCAAGGTGTTCGACCACCTGGCCGATCTGCGCACGCACTGGGACCTCGCGGGCGGGCGCGTGCAGCTGGTCGACGGGAGCGATGCAGGCGCCACCCGCGGTGGTCGCGTCCGCATGCGAGGGCCGTTCGGCCTACCCGCCGAGGTCCAACCTTTCCCGGCCGCCGAGCGCGGCCTCGTTAGGCCGGCGTCATGCCCTACATCCCGGCCGGCCATCCCAAGCCGACCACAGCGGGCGGGCACTCTACTACTTCGCGTAGAGCCCCTCGAAGTGGTCGGCGTAGTCGTCGTAGACGACGTTGCGCTTCAGCTTCAGAGTCGGCGTGAGGTGACCCTCCTCCTGGGAGAAGTCGTGGTCGAGCACCTCGAAGCGCTTGATCTGCTCGACCTGGGCGTAGCGCGCATTGGCACGGTCGAGCTCGCCCTGGATCAGCTCGTGGACCTCCTTGCTCTTCGCGAGTTCCGCGAGGTCCGTCGGCAGGCCCCGTTCCTCGGCCCACGGAACGATCTCCTCGGGGTCGAGTGTGATGAGCGCCACCGGATATGGCTTGCGGTCGCCAAACATCACGGCGCGCGAGATCCACCGCGACTGCTGAAGGTCGTTCTCCAGGTTCGCCGGCGTCAGGTTCTTGCCGCCCGCGGTGATGATGATGTCCTTGGCGCGGCCGGTGATCTTCACGAAGCCCTCGTCGTCGATCTCGCCGAGGTCGCCTGTGCGGAACCAGCCGTCCGCGGTGAACGCCTCCTTCGTCGCCTCCGGGTTGCGCCAGTACTCGCGGAAGACGTTCGGCCCCTTCACCTGGAGCTCGCCCTCGTCCGAAGTCCTCACCTCGACGCCGGGAAGCGGGTGGCCGATCGTCCCGAACTTCACGTTCTCGCGGCGGACCAGACACCCGACGCCGGTCGTCTCCGTGAGCCCCCAACCCTCGAGCACCGGGACTCCGGCTGCGTAGAAGAACTCAAGGATCTCCGGCGCAATCGGGGCGGCCCCCGAGACAGCGAGCCGAACGCGGCCCCCGAAAAGCTCGCGCACGGGCTTGAAGATCACCGCGTCCGCCTTCTCGAGCTGCTTGCGCATCTCGGCCGGGACCTCTTCGCCTCGCGCCTCCCGTGAGCGCACCTCGACGCCGAGCTTCACCGCCTGCTTGAACTGCTCGCGCTCGGAGTCGGAGGCCTTGGACAGGGCCGCGGTCGCAAGGGTGTAGAGCTTCTCGAAGATTCTGGGGACCGAGGGCAGGTAGGTCGGCTTCGCCTGGCCGAGCTCCTCGATGATCTTGCGGGTGTCGCCGCCGAAGAACGAGAGGGCGGCGCCCACCTCGATCCCACCCAGCTGCGTGATCATCGCGAAGACGTGAGCGAGCGGGAGGTAGAGGTACGCCTCGTCGTCCTCCTCGGAGATCAGGTCGAGCTCGCGGGTGATCCGGCAGACGGCGGCGGCGTTGCCGTGGGTGATGACGCACCCCTTTGGCGGACCGGTCGTCCCCGAGGTGTAGACGAAGGTGTAGGCGTCGTCGGCCTCGATCGCCGACGTCCTCCGGGTGAGCTCGCCGGCATCGCCCCCGGCGCCCCGCTCACGCAGTTCATCGAGCGTGGTCGCTCCCTCGGCCGTCTCGATCGCAATCAGGTGCTCGAGAGCCGGCAGCTCGTCTCGGACCTTCTCGATCTTCGCGAGCTGGTCGGCGTCCTCGCAGACGATCGCTCGCGCCTCGGCGTTGCCGGCGACCCACTCGCACTCCTCGGGCGAGTTCGTCGGGTAGACGGGGACCACCACGCCCCCGGCGCGAGATATCGCGAGGCTCGAGTAGGTCCACTCGGGTCGCGTGTTGGCGAGCACGCACACGCGGTCCCCCGGCTCGATGCCCAGGTCCACCAGGCCGAGCGCCAACTCGTCGACGATCTTCGCAAGCTCCTCGAAGCTGACCGACTGCCACTCGCCGTCTTGGCGATAGCGGATGGCGGCGCGCGAGCTGTATTCGGCGGCCGCCCGCTCCGCCAGGTTTCCGATGTTGGAGGTGGTCCCGGTGGTCGCGGATTCGGCCTCCATGGCTAGCCCCGCTTGGCCGACCAGTCCTCGACGCCGGAGTGGCAGTTGTGCGTGAAGCCCGACCTGCCGTCGACGTGGATCGCGCCGTCGAGGCGGATGGTGCCCTTCGCCCTGCGGCCGGCCTTTCGCAGCTCGCCGTTGATCCTGATGGTGCCGCCCTGCGAGTTCTGGCCGCGGATCTTGAACTCGCCGTGGCGGACCGGCGCCGTGAAGCTGAGGTTGCCGGTGGCCGCCTCGTGCCTGCGACCGCACTTGAGGCTCACGTGCTGGAAGTCGAACTTGTTGACCCGCTTGTGCCCATGGGAATTCTTGACGCGCAGCTGGACCTTGCCGCCGCCGTCGACGGTGCCGGCGTAGTCGGATGTCGCCGCGAGCGCGATGCTCGCACCGACAGCCATCAAGGCCACGATCGCGATCGGCAGTGCCCTCCTCACAGGCACAAATCCTACGGGCTCGACGCGAAGCGCGAATGGAGCCCCCAGCCACTCGCCCGCCGCGCCTCTTCGTATCCGTTGCGCTGTATCGTCGCCGCCGATGGCACTGCGAGTGGTCGGCGCCGGCCTCGGGCGCACGGGTACGAACTCGCTCAAGGTCGCTCTCGAGCGTCTCCTCGGCGGCCGCTGCTACCACATGTGGGAGCTCATCGAGAGGCCGGATGACACGGCAGCGTGGCACGCCGCGGTACGCGGCGAACCGGTCGACTGGACAGGCCTCATGCCCTCCTTCGTCGCCACCGTCGACTGGCCGGCGTGTGCATTCTGGCGCGAGCTTCTCGACGCGAGCCCGGGGGCGATAGCGCTGCTCTCGACGCGAGATTCGGCCGAGGAGTGGTGGGCCAGCATGGAGAGGACGATCGTGCCCGTACTCGGCGATTCGGTGCCCGAGGACGAGCCCGAGCGAATGGCTCGCCGGGCGATGATCCTCGAGCTCATGGAGAGGCGCTTCGAGCCTCGCTGGGTCGAGCGCGACGCGGCGATCGCCGCCTACGAGCGCCACAACGCCGAGGTCCGGCGCGAGGCACCCCCCGAGCGTTTGGTCGATTGGAGGCCCAGAGACGGATGGGGGCCGATCTGCGCTGCGCTCGATGTGCCGGTTCCCGAGGAGCCGTTTCCTCACACCAACCGGTCGGCCGAGTTCCGCGTCGAGCAGGGTGTCGAGGGCGGGGGGGACTGATCCTGGCCGCGGCGGATGGTAGGTTGCCCGTCGTGGCGCTTCGGAAGGCCATTATCGTCGCAGTTGCAGGGGCCATCGCGGCTCTCGCGCTTGTGGTCCCGTCGAGTCCTGCCGCGCCGTCCAAGGCAGCGCGCTGCCCGACCTTCCGAGTTCTCCACAACGACAAGATCGGCGCGGTGGTGCTCCCGGCGGGCACGTACAACATCAATCCTCGCGGCCGCAACATGAATTGTTCGAAGGCCGCCTCCCTCTTCACGCGCTTCCTCGAGGACTACGACGGCATCCTGCCGCATCAGTGGCGCGCCATTCCGAAGGGGAACGGCAAGGCCGTGTTCCGCCGGCCGGGACGCCGGTTCTCGGTCGCGCTTCAGGGAGGCCTCGGCGGCGCTCCCAGCACCTCACGCCTCGGCCACCTGTGTCCCGGCAACTTCCACGTGCTCCACAACGACCGCATCGGCCCGCTCTTCTTCCCGGCCGGCTACTACCAGCTCTACATCCCGCGGCATGCGATCCTCGGCTGCGGCAAGGCGGCGAACAAGTTCGCGAGCTTCCTCCAGCGTCCCGACGGGAGCCTGCCGAAGGGCTGGAAGTCGCTGCCGAACAGGGCAGTCTTCTACCGGGCGATCAACCCGCGGCAGCGACGCTTCCGCGTCGACCCCGGCACCTGAGCGCCTAGCGCCCCTTCCAGACCGGGTCGCGCTTCTCGGCGAACGCCTGCGCGCCCTCGCGGGCGTCCTCGCTCGCGAACACCGGCCCCGAGATCTCGCCCTGGCGCTGCCAGAACTCCTCCTCGGGCCACGCCTCCGACGAGGCGAGGATCCGCTTCGTCGCCGCGAGCGCGAGCGGGCCGTTCGCGGCGATGCGACCCGCCAGTTCGAGCGCGGCATCGAGCGCGCCGCCCTCGTCGGCGAGGACGTTGACCAGGCCAAGCTCGTTCGCGCGCTCGGCGTCGATCGGGTCGCCCGTGAGAGCTAGCTCCATCGCGAGGCCGTAGGGCAGGCGGCGCGGCAGGCGAAGGAGCGCCCCGCCCGCGGCCACCAGCGAGCGCTTCACCTCCGGGATGCCGAAGCGGGCACCGCGCGCGGCGACGATCAGGTCGCACGCCAGCGCGATCTCACACCCCCCGGCCACGGCGAAGCCCTCGACGGCCGCGATCAGCGGCTTGTCGGGCGGGCGCTGGACGATGCCGGCGAAGCCCCGGTCGCCGTACCAGGCGCTCTCGCCGGCGACGAATGCCTTGAGGTCCATTCCGGACGAGAACCCCTTGCCGGCTCCCGTGATGACTCCGACCGAGAGCTCGGCGTCGCCGTCGAGCTGGTCAAGCGCCTTGCCGACGCCCTCGGCGAGTGCGGCGTTCACCGCGTTCCGCGCGTCGGGCCGGTTGAGGGTGATGACGAGAACCGCGCCCCGGCGCTCGGTGAGGACTGCTGCTTCGTCGCTCATCGCGACCGAAGCATTTCAAGTTCAGCGGGGTTGTAGGATCGCACCCGAGTTCAAGCAGGAACTCTTTGAAGCCGCCCACCCGCCAACCTCACCATCTCCCCGGCGTCGACCACTCCGCGATCGTGGTCTACGCGGAAGCCGACGCGCCGGCGTTCTTCGAGCAGCGTTTGCCGCCCGGATGACGATCGAGCCCAGACTGCGGGTTGCCTCTGAAGGCGGACGCACGCTCGACGTCGCCGCGGCGGGCCCTGACGACGGGACCCTCGTCCTGCTGCACGACGGCACCCCGACAGCGGGGCACCTCTTCGAGCCGCTGGTCGCGGCCGGGGCCGAACGTGGCGTTCGCCACGCGAGCTACGCGCGCCCCGGCTATCGCGGCTCCGACCGGAACCCCGGCCGGAGCGTCGCCGACTGCATTCCCGACGTCGTCGCCGTTGCGGATGCGCTCGGGGCTGACCGCTTCCACGTTCTCGGCTGGTCGGGTGGCGGCCCGCACTGCCTCGCCACCGCGGCGCTCCTGCCCGACCGCGTTGTCTCGGCGGCAACGATCGGCGGCGTTGCGCCTGCCGACGCCGAGGGGCTCGACTGGACGGCGGGCATGGGCGAGGAGAACCTCGCCGAGGTCGGCGCGGCGAGGGCCGGGGAGCCGGAGCTGCGGGCGTTCCTCGAGGGGAGGGCGGCCGACCTCGCCGACGTGAGCGGCGAGGAGCTTCACCATGAGCTCGGCGGCCTCGTCTCCGAGGTCGACCGGCGCGCGCTGACCGGTGACTTCGCCGACCACATGGCGGCGACGTTACGCGCGGCCGTGAGCGGTGGGATCTGGGGTTGGTTCGACGACGACGTGGCGTTCGCGGGCGACTGGGGCTTCGACCTCGGAGCGATCGAGCCGCCGGTCGCAATCTGGCAGGGCGGCGAGGACCGGTTCGTCCCGTTCGCCCACGGCGAGTGGCTCGCCGCGCACGTCAGCGGGGCGGAGGCGCACCTCGTCCAAGACGGGGGCCACCTCTCGCTCGGCGTCGGCGGCTACGGCGAGCTGCTGGACGCGCTCGGCGCCGCAGCGCGCTGAAGCGACAGCGGCCGGCCAGGGTCAGAGCGTCGTGCGCGCAGCGAGGCGGTCCACCGACTCGGGGTCGTGAGACGGAAGGAAGACCGTGGGATGGCGCTCGGCGTGATCGCGGATGCGGTCGATCGTGGCCACCGTGATGGCGGGCTTCGGGCCCACCGCGTCCGGACGCCGCGCGTGCAGCTGCTCGACGGAGTCCGTGGCGTCCCCCGCGATCAACACGTGGTTGCCCTCGTCGTCGATGCAGATCACCGACACGTGTCCGGGCGTGTGCCCGGGTGTGGCGACGATGACGATGCGGCCGTCCTCGCTCAGATGCTTGCCGGCGGCGAAGGCGCCGAAGGGGCCGCCGTCGAGGTGCGTCGGCTCGAACCGCACGCCGGCGGGAACGGGCTGGCGCAGCACTCGCTGGAAGAGGCGGGCCATGGCGGTGCGCGTGTAGGCGATCTCGTCGGCGGTGACGAGGACCGGCGCGTTCCCGAGGTGCACGGCTCCGTCCATGTGGTCGCCGTGCATGTGCGTGAGCACGACCGTGTCGATGTCGCCGGGCTTAAGGCCGATCGTCGCGAGTGCGGCGGGGAGCTCGTCGGCGGGGGTGACGTCGAACTTCGCGAAGGGGATGTCCCTGACGTCGGCGGTCTCCCCGGTGTCGACGAGGATGCGCCGGTCCTCGTGCTCGACGACCCAGACATGGATCGGCATCGGGTCGGAGAAGGGGCCCGGCGTGAAGAGGCTCAGCTGGCGGCGCAGCCCCGCGCGCGGGTAGAGGAACGAGTGCTTGAGCCGCACCGTCCCGGTGCTGAGCGCATGGATTTTCAAGCCGGTCCATAGGCGAGGTGAACGACGTGGCTGTCGTAGGCCTCTGAGCCGAGCAGCGCCAGCTTCGTTCCCGGACCGCCGTCCGGGAAGAGCCGCAGGCCGGAGCCGAGCGTCAAGGGGAAGACGAAGAGGTGCAGCTCGTCCACGAGGCCGTCCGCGAGCAGGGCCCGTACGAGGGTCGCGCTCCCGCTCACGTAGATACTGCCGTCGACCCGGTCCTTGAGGGCCTGGATCGTGCCGGGGTCGTACGGGCCGAGGATCGTCGAGTTGTTCCAGTCGGCGCTCTCGAGCGTCGAGCTGACGACGTACTTCGGCGTTTCGTTGAAGAACGGTGCGCCGGGGTCGTCTTCGGCCGTTCGGGTCGACCACGCCGGATAGAACATCTCGTAGGTCCGGCGCCCGAGCAGGATCGCCCCATCCGGATCGCTCAACTCGCCGATCGCCTCGGCCATCTTCGGGTCAAACGGGTAATCGAACGTCCACGATGGGGTCTCGATGACGCCGTCGAGAGTGATGAATTCGTGTGCGCCGATATTGCCCATGTGGCGACCCAATCAGGCGCAGACGGCCAGCGTCTTGAAGCTGCGGGTCGTATCGCTGCGGTTGTGGACGTCCCCGTCCCAGGCGATCGGGACGCTTCCGTCGACGGTGCCGGCCGTCGTGCCCGCCACGCCGAGCGGCCCGTTCTCGACGAACTGGAGCTCGACCGTCGGCTTGCCGAGAACGAGGATCCCGCCGCCGAGGGCGCGCTGGCCGGCCGGGCAGTTCGACGCGACCTCGACATCGGTGCTGGGGGCAGCCGGGACCTCCGAGGCGACGATGTGGGCCCTCGTGGTCTTCGAGCAGATCACGAGCGCCTGGAAGGTGCGGGTGGCGGGGAAGCCGTTGTACGCGGCGACCCTCCAGGCGCGGGGAGAGTCGCCCGTCGACGTCCCGTCCACGGTCTTGTCCTTCGAGACCGGTCCGCTTCCCTCCTCGTAGACGCCGGAGATCGGCGTGGTCGCGATCCCGAGGCCGCCGCCGAGGGCGCGCTGGCCGCGGGGACACGAGACGACCTTCGACTTCGTCTTGATGGAGGGAACCGAGAAGGTGGCGACGCGCAGGCGGGCGAGGGATGAGGTGGAGCAGATGGCGAAGGCCCTCATGTCCTCGGTACTGGGGGTGCCGCTGTAGACGGAGACGAGCCACTGGCGGGCGCGGTCGCCGGTGCGCGTCAGGCCGGGCAGCTGGGTGTTGTTGACCGGAGCGCTGACGTTGATGGAAACGTTCAGCGGCGGTGGGGTGATGGTGCCGAACCCGCCGCCCGTCGCGGTCGAGCCCCGGGGACAGAAGACGTCAGTCCCTCCGTCGTTGTTGAAGCTGAGCGTGAAGTCGGTCGCTTCCACGGTGGCGTCGTCGGCCGGGTCGCCGACGGCCGGCGCCGCGCCGAGGGCCAGGGTCGCCGGCATGAGCACGAGCGCAAGAAGTCGGACTGGGGCCGTGACGGCCTTCACGCGCCGACCCTACCGCTCCCTGCACCAACATCGCCGGATGGCGTGCCGGGTAACGGCGCGTCGTGGGACACTGACCGGGTTGAACGACGCCCAGGTCTGCTCGCACCTCGACACCATAGCCGTCACCGAGGTTCCGGACAACGTTTCCGGCTGCGAGGAGTGCCTGAAGACCGGCGGCCGGTGGGTGCACCTGAGGATGTGCCAGAGCTGCGGCCACATCGGCTGCTGCGACCAATCGCCCGGGCGCCACGCCACCGCCCATTTCCACGAGACGCGGCATCCGATCATCTGCTCCGCGCAACCGGATGAGGATTGGAGCTGGTGCTACGTGGACGAGGTCGGCTTCGTGCTTCGGCGTCCCGCCGATTGAAGGCTTCATAGCCCGCCCGGACGAACTCCACATTCGCTTGCTACACGAGTCGTTTGCGTAGTGACTCAGTCCGGCGGCCTTGAGGCCCTCGGCGCGATCGAAGTATTCCTCGCCGCGGCTGATCTTGCCGTCCTCCACCGTCCACACCTGGGCCATCTCCATCTCGACGGGGGCATCGCTCTGGGCAGCTGACCGGTCCAATGCGTGCAGGCGAACGCCCGATTGGCGTTGACGAGAACTTCGACCGGCTCCACGCGCAAATCCGGATAGGTCTCGACCCACTTCTCGAATTGCCTGCGGACGGCCTCGAGGCCGCGGTGTACTACAGGGTCAGGGTCGTCGGAGGAATCCAGCGGCTCGACACGAAAGTCCTCCCAGACCTCATCGAGCTCCGCATAGAAGCGCCTGGAACCTTCGTGGCCCTCGTAGACGGCCGGGTTGAAGACGCGCTCCGACATGGCGATCCGAATGGCCGGATCGGCCATCTCGATGACACGTTCGGTCCCCGCCGCGCAGCTGGGCCTCATAGAAACGCCGCACGACCTCGACGTTCTCCTGCGACATCGCCTACTCCCGTAGCCCGGCGGCTTCGAGAGCCTGCTCGCGGGACTCGAAGAGGCGGAAGCGGACAACCTTCAACTCCTTCAGATCCCAGACGCCGAAGAAGTCGCGCTCGCTTCTGATTCTGCTGCCCCGGCCCGTTCCAGCCTGCCAGAAGACAGTCACGACCGCATCGCCCGCATCGAGGTATTCGCGGTACTCGATCTCGTAGTTCTCCCAGGGGGCGAGCCAGTCCCGGAAGAACCTACGCACTCCCTCGTGACCGTGGTAGATGCTCGCCACGGGCAACCCGCTCGCGGATGTATCCCAGACGATGTCGGGATCGAAGTACTCGCCATACACACCGCGGACTCCCTCCGCGAAGCGCTGCGAGAACTCCTTGACGATCTCCACGTTCTCCTGCGACATCGCCCGCGCAGTATCGCGCGCAAAGTGGGCGCGGCTGGTTTCGAACCCGCGACCTCTCGCGTATGAAATCCGCCCGGGCCGCTGCGGTCTACCGCGAGCCGCTGCCACCTGCGTCAGAGGACGCGATCGCCTCGCCTAGGTCCTTCGGCCTGCTGCCTTCTGCTTCGGTCTCCCCTTTCCAACGACAGCCCGACGCCCACTCCGAAGCCCGGCGGCTTCGAGGGCCTCGCTCCGGTCTCCAAACCCCTCGCCGGAAGCGAGCATCCCGTCCCGCAGCGTCCACAAGTGAGCGAAGATCTCAGACGTTGACCTTGGCGACGCAGCGCTCGCCGCTCTTGGGATTGCGACCGATGCCGACGACGGCGTCGCTACCGGGGGAGTCGTTGATGTTCCGCTCGACGGAGAAGGACCCGCTTGGGGGCTTGGTGGTCGCGGTGCCATGGAAGACAACGGCCGAGTTGTCCTTCAGCTTCCAGTTCCATTTGGCGCCGTTGCGATTCTGATCGACCTCGAACTCCGCCTCGAGGCGGCCGTCGCGGGGCTTGACCTTGATTTTCGACGTGCTTGCCGCACTGCACTTGCCGGGGCTGCTGATGGTGCCTCCGCCTCCGCCTCCGCTTGCCGGGGCTGCGGCAGGGACCGCGAGCGCGGCGATTGCTGCGGCGGCAAGGATGGTGATGCTTCGTCTCACTTGGTGTCCTCTCTTTGGATGACGATCCGATTGGACAAAGGACGATGGACCGATCGTGGTCGCGTTTTCAATGGGACATTTGTCGTAGGACCGGAGGCCCGGCCGTGGTGCCGGTGCCCGTAGCTTTGGTTACGCGGCGAAACCGAAGAGAGCAGGACGAGACCGGTTTCAGCCCCCCTTGTGGCGGGTGCCAGGTACTACCGGGACCTCGCGGAGTTCTCTGAGCAGCACCGCGCTGAGTGGCCGGAAGTCCCATGACCTTGGCGACCAGGTGCTTGCCCTGGACCACTTCTCAATGAGGTTTTCGAGGGGCGTGGGCGTGGCGCAAAGGGAAGTGCTTTGAAGCTCGGACTGGATGAGTCGCGCCGAAGCCCTCGAGGCGGTCGGGCTCGAGCGCTGGTTGGCGGGAGATCCTCAACGTCGCTACCCGGGAAGAGTTTGGACTCGTCCGCCGCCCTGTTTCTTGGCTTCGCGTCTTCGTCCCATTGACGGTACCCCGAAGCGCGAAACGCACTTCCGCCGCTCGCGGACGAATGTTGGAGGCTTGTAGCGCGGCGGCGCCGATGGAATTAACCGGATGGCGTCCGACTCCGAAACGGTCGCTTTGCATGGAGGCTGTCGCGTAAACGCTGACCAGGCGCGAACGGCTCGATCCGGAAAACGGCAGGGCCTTCCGGCCCTCGCCTCAGGCCGCGGCGGCCGCCAGGGTGTGCCGGTGGAGCTTCAGCAGGTTGTGGGTGGCCGCGATCAGACGCCATTCCGAGCGAACGGCGGCCCTGCCCCGACGTTTGAACCGCCCGGCCCGCCGGTTCTGCTTGATCTCGGCGAACACCGGCTCGACCATCCACTGTCGTCGTGAGTAGAGATCGGCGCCCCTGTCGGTTTGAAGGACGCTGCGCATGAAGTCGTAGGGCCCGCCGAGCCGCGTCTTTCGCGGTCCTTTGCTTCGGTCAGCGTCGGCGGCGACGAGCGGGGTGATCCCCCGCTCGCGCAGGCGATCGATGTGCTCGTTTGACCAATAGCCGGCGTCGGCGAGGACGACCTCGGGGCGCTCGGTGACGCCAGCGTCGGCGAGCTCGCGCTCAGCCGCCGCGACCATCGGGTCGAGCTGGGCGAAGTCGAGGCCGTCGGGGGCGATCTCGGCGGCGACGATGATCTGTCGCTCGGTGGTCACGGTCTGCGCGTTGTAGCCCTGCAGGTAGCCGCGGTAGGCCTTCATGTTCTTGGAGTCGGGATCGGTGAGGTTGATCTTGCCCTCGGGCTTGGCGGGCGGCGTCTGCGGGTCCGGTGGGCGGCCGAAGCGCCGGCCGTCGCGCATCACCCCCCGCGCGCGGTAGGCCTCGTAGGCGCGGTTGGCTTGATGCTCCGCCCGCCACTCGGCGACCAAGCGGCGGCGGCCGATCTCAAGCCGCTTCCCCCGCTCCCTCGGCACCGACTCGGGCTTTTCGGCACGCTCACGCTCAAGCCGCTCCTTCGCCTCGCGAAGCCAGGCCCGGCGTCCCTCGCGGGTGGTCAGATGCTCGGGGAGCTCGTCGCCGCGCGCGGAGCCGTAGAGCTCGTCCTCGGCTCGGTCGATCCGGCCCGCCTCGGCGAGGATCTCGGCGGCGATCTGCTCGTAGGTGCGGGTGGCGTGGTTTGAGGCCGAGGCCTCGAGCTTTGAGCCGTCGACCGCCAGCACCGCGACCTCGACGATCCCGGCCTCGGCGCAGAGGCCGAGCACCTGGCCGAAGAGCTCGGCAAGCGCGCCCTCGTGGCGGACCCGAAAGCGGGCGATCGTCGCGTGGTCGGGGATCTGGTTGGCGCAGATGACGCGGAAGGCGACGTCCTCGCGACAGCGGCGCTCGATTCCCCTCGATGAGCGCTCCCCGACCGCGTAGGAGTAGGCGAGCAGGGTGAGCATCATCTTCGGCTCGTGGGCGGCGGCGCCGTGGCCGTCGGAGCGGTAGGCGGCGTAGAAGGGCTCGAGGTCGAGCTCCTCGATCGCCTCGATCACGAACCAGGCGAGGTGATCGTCGGGCAGCCACTCGCGCAGGTCCGGCGGCAAGAGCAGCGGTTGGTCTCGGTCGCAGGCGAGGAAGTTCTGTGGCGTGCCCGAGATGGTCCAAAGTGGCCCGGACAGCAGGGGGTTTGTGCGACAGCCTCCATGGGAAGCAGTACCCACTGGCTGACCCGGCGCGCCGCCCGGAAGGAATCTGGCACCGCGGCGCTTGGCGCATCAGATCGGCAACCCCAGCAGGCCCCCATAGCATTGCGACCGTGCCGTTCACGCTCAGGAACCTCAAGGAGGACCTGGACGACCTCGGATCCAGGTTCGACGGCGCGCCGGACCTGGAGTTCCGCTTGGCGACCGAGGCGCTCGAGCTTGAGCAATCCGGCCTGGGTTACCAGCGCGTCCCGCCCGGCTATCGCTTTCCGTACGGCCACACGCACAGGAAGCAGGAGGAGGTGTACGTGGTCCTGCGCGGGGGCGGGCGGATGAAGCTCGACGACGAGATCGTCGAGCTCAAGGAGTGGGACGCGGTGCGCGTCCCGCCCGGTACGTGGCGAGGCTACGAGGCCGGGCCAGAGGGCCTCGAGATCATCGTCATTGGCGCTCCCAATCTCGGCGAGGCTCCGCGCGAAGACGTCGAGGGCCAGCGCGACTGGTGGGCTGCGCCAGGTAGGTGAACATGAAGCGGGAGAGGTAACTCACTCAGCCCGAGGGCAGTGCACGCTCCCCTTCTCGCGGATGTCCGGGGATGCATCCCGATGTGGGCACCCGAATGGTTCGGTGCCCAATCAATCGGTCGCCCGGGATTAGTCGCGACGCTCTGAAGCGTCGACCTCGAATTCGGCGATCTGAGGCTCGGGGAAGCCAAAGCGACCGAGTTGCTCGCCGAGTCGCTCCGCCATGAAGCGGTCGAAGTCCGCTCTCGACTCCCACACGTCAACCACGCAGATCCCGTCCGACGTCGCGCCTGCAAGATGCGAGATCTGTCCTTCGCCCAAGGGGTCACTCACCGCCTCGCGGACCTGGTCGTACTGCTGGAGCGTTGCTTCCGGAATGTTGATCACGAGACAGACGGCCGGGGTCATGCCAGGGCTTGTCGCAGGTCTCGAAACCGCTTCGGGTCATTTCGGCCCGACCAGGGTTCGAGTCACTCCCCCTCCGCCGCTGACTTAGAGTGTGGGGGCTCGCATGTCAGCCCCCGCACTGTTAGCCGTCCAAGCTGACGCTGCCGCGCTGCGCCACGTCGAGCGGGAGCTTCGTGGCCGCTATTCAGGCGGCTACCAGGTCATCTGCACAGCCTCGCCTGAGGAGGCGCTCGCGGCCATGGTCGAAATGGCGGAGGGCCGGCAGGAGGTCGCGCTGGTGCTGGCCGGGCAGCGGCTACCGGGCACGAGCGCCGAGAAACTGCTGGAACGTGCCGCCCGACTCCATCCCCACGCCAGGCGCGCGCTGATCGTCGACTGGAGCGACTGGGGCCGCGTCGACGCGGCCAAGGCGATCTACAACTCTATGGCGCTCGGTCGGATCGACTACTTCGTCTTTACGCCCACGGTTTCCCCGGACGAGCTGTTCCATCAGGCCATCACGAGCTTCCTGCTCGAGTGGACCGAGGCGCGTCGCATCGCCCCGCAGACGATCCGCGTCGTTGGTGAGGCTTGGGAAGGGAGGGCTCACGAGATCAGGGGCACGCTGCAACGCTGCGCCATCCCGCACGCATTCCATCTCAGCGAGTCGAAGGAGGGCCGCGCCGTTCTCGAAATGGCGGATCCGAGGGCGAAGCTGCCGTTGATGATGCTTCCCGACGGCTTGATTCTGAGCGACCCGACCGACAGGCAGATCGCCGACCTCACCAGAGCCGCGGGCGAGCCCGAGAGGCGCGACTTCGACCTGATCATCATCGGTGCAGGACCCGCCGGCCTTTCGGCTGCGGTCTACGGCGCCTCCGAGGGCCTCGACACGTTGGTAGTGGACGAGGGGGGCGTCGGCGGGCAGGCGACCTCGAGCTCGCTGATCCGCAACTACCTCGGCTTCCCGCGTGGTGTCAGCGGCCGGCGGCTCGCGCAGCAGGCCTACGAGCAGGCCTGGGTGTTCGGGGCCGACTTCACGTTCATGCATCGGGTAACGCGACTTGACCGGGTCGAGGGACGATTCACGCTCACTCTGTCGGATGACCGCCGCTTCAGGGCCAATGCGGTCGTTCTCGCGATGGGAGCCGCATACCGCCGGCTGGGCATACCGGAGCTCGAGGCCCTGAGCGGCGCCGGCGTGTTCTACGCTGGCCCGGCCTCTGAGGCCCCGGCGATGACAGGGAAGGACGCCTACATCGTCGGTGGAGCCAACTCGGCGGGGCAGGCGGCGCTGCATCTCGCCGACTACGCGCGCAGCGTGACGCTCGTGGTCCGCGCGGAAGCATTGAGCGCCGGAATGTCCCATTACCTGATCAAGGAGCTGGAGGCCACGCCCAGCGTGCAAGTGCGCCTGGGCACGGAGGTAATCGATGGCGGAGGGAACGGCAGGCTCGAGCACCTGGAGCTCCGCCACACGACCTCCGGCGAATGCGAGAGAGTCAGCGCCGATGGGCTCTTCGTGCTGATCGGGTCCCGGCCCCGGACCGAATGGCTGCCGGAGGATATTGCGAGGGATCAGCAGGGCTTCGTGCTTACCGGCGTGGATCTGGGAGACGATCAGGGCTGGCCGCTCGAGCGCCGTCCCTCGTTGCTCGAAACAAGCATGCCGGGCGTCTTCGCCTGCGGCGATGTGCGGCACGGATCCGTCAAGCGGGTGGCCTCCGCGGTCGGCGAGGGATCGATCGCGATCCAGCTCGTTCACCGGCGCCTCGGGGCCAAGGAATCGGCCCAGGCGGGCCGGACCTGAGATCTGGTCGCGCGGCCGCGGGTGCCGCCGCGCATCTCGAAACCGTTTCGGGCCATTTCGGTCCGACGAGGGTTCGAATCCCTCCCCCTCCGCTCGCGCGGACTAACCCCAATCCCCCGACACCTCGGGGATCGATAGCGACGCCTTGAAGTCGGACGCCCCGGCCATGGCCGGGGCGTCCGCGAAGTCACTCACTCTCCGGTCTCGGTTCCAAGCGATCACGAGGAGGAGGACAAGGTGACGCATGATGACGTGCTGACCGGCTATCGCCGGCGGCTGTCCACGCTGGCCGACGAGATCGGGGTCAGGCCCGCCTGCAGGGCGATGGGCGTCCATCACTCGACCCTTGGATCCTCCGGGTTCGGAGTACCCTCGATTCGAGAGCAGACCGGGAGGTGAAAGATGGACCTTGAGATTGGTGATCGGGTCGCGGCAGAGTCGGAGTCGACCGAGCGCCCGCCCCGCAAGGGGACGATCGAGGAGAGACTCGGCGACGGTTCCTCGTTCCGTTATCGGATCCGCTGGGACGACGGGCACGAGAGCGTCTACACGCCCGCCGCGGGCGCGTTGCATCGACTCGGCGAGGCCGAGCGGAGGACATCGGCCGACCCCAGTTAACGCGCTTAACGCGCGCGGGAGCTCTGGCCCTGATCCACGGCGGGAGCTTCTACCCCGGAGGCCGAGATGAGCCAGCGGTGTAATCCCTGGGCGCCACTATCGCTCCTCGCGTAGGGGAGCAGCGCACGAGCCGGTCCGGGAGGCTCCGGCCGCGGCGGCGGGTTCCTATTGGGACGGTCGCCACAGTCGCCACAAGCCAAGATGCGAAGGAGGAAGCATGCTTTTCGTGACGACGTACAAGATCAAGCCGTCCTCAGCAACGAGGAGACCAAGAAGCTGCTGGAGGTCTTCGTCAAGGAGGGCCCGGGACCGGGCACGACGGCGCACTACGTGGCCGCCGACGGCAGCCACGGCGTGGTGGTCGCCGATACCGATGACCTGGCGGGGGCGTATCGGAACCTGCAGAACTACACGCAGTGGGTGGAGTACGAGACTAGGGTGATGCTCCCGGTCGAGGAGGCCGTGCCGCTGATCGTGGATGCGCTTGGTTGACGTACGCACCTTCGGTAGCCCACGGGGCTCGAACGGCCTCAGTGCTCGCCGGGTTGTTGATGTGAGTCCACCCCCGAGACCGGGCGAGATTCCGGTCTCGGGGCTTGGACCGCAAGCGGCGTGACAGGACACCCACCTCTCGCGGCGCGTCCGCCGGATCGCTGAAGCACCTCCCTCCCGCTCAGGCGACGAGCGACTGCGAACAGCGGGCGACCTGGCGCTGCTCCTCCTCGGGCGAAGGAGCAGCGTGCGCGGTTGAGCGCGAGCGTGTCGCTTCGCATGGAAAGCGACACTTCTTGCGAGATACTGGGTGGGCGATGTCGCAGGAGAGCGACGACACCTTCGACGAAGGAGGAGAGATTGATCCTGAGAACGGTGAAGATTGGAGACTTCGACCATTGGTGGAGCGTCTTCTCGACCAAGGGCGCTGAGAAGCGGAGGCAGCACGGGTCCAAGGGTTGCCACGTCTTTCGCGATCCCAATGAGGACGACCGCGTCTGGGCCGTCTTCGACTGGGATGACGAGGGCTGGCAGAACTTCGTCTCCGACCCCGAAGTACCGGCGATCATGCAAGAGGCTGGCGCTCAGGGTAGGCCCGAGCCTGCGGAGCTCCTCGGCCAGCACGACGCCTAGCTCCAGAGCCCGAATCCGACCCCTCGAAGCCGCCGGGCTGCGGGAGTAGGCGATGTCGCAGGAGAACGTGGAGATTGCGACCCGTTGGTACGCCGTGGCTTCGAGCAAGGCGAAGCTGTTGGCGGCGATGCCCAGAACGATGGCCTTCTGCCATCCCGACGTCGAGTGGAGCGCTCCCGAAGACGGAACGACCTACCGTGGCCGCGAGGGCGTCGAGCAGCGGCTCAGGGAATGGCTCGAGAGCTTCGACGACTACCGATTCGAGGTCCAGCGAATCATCGACTGCGGACGCGATCAGGTGCTCGTCGTCGGAACTGAGGTGGGCCGCGGCGCGGTGAGTGGTGCTGAGGTTCGCGCGACCGATTACGAGCTGCTCACGATTCGGGAGGGGTTGATCGTGCGTATTCGCGAGTTCTACGACGAGGGCAACGCCCTCGAAGCCGCCGGGCTGCGGGAGTAGGCGATCGGCGCCTTTCGGCCGCCCGCGCTACTGAACCACAGTGAACCGGTAACGCTCCGCGCCGTGACCGGCGTTGCGGAGCAGTGAGAGGCGGTTGAGCTGTCGTGGGTCTTAAGGTCGCCCGTTTCGAGGCTGGATCAACCTCCCCTCGGCCGAGATGAGCCTCATTTCTGAGATCCTCCGGCTTTCGTGGCCGATTACGGCCACGGCGGCCAAGGATTACGGCAGCACGTCGGTCCAGACTTTCTCGCTTTGTATTCGTGAGACGTGGGACTGGCAAATGCCAAAGCGAGCCGCCAGCTCGCGGTGCGTCTCGGTTGATCCTCGGATCTGACGAACGTCATCCGGTGTGAGCTTGGTGCCGCTGCCTCGACGAAGGTTCTCTCTCTGCGTCACCAGCTCTACCGAAGGGCGATGTGATGGCCGGTGCCGGAATGCGCTCGTAAAGAACCGACCAGTTTTTTACGACTGGGGCTCGGGAGGTTCCGGATGGACTCGGGAAGAAGCGCCTGGGATTGGTTAGTCGGCTTGGGGCGCAGCTCTCCATTTCGCGCGTGAGCCGGGGCTGGGGAAGACTTCCGCTCTTCGTCCCCAGCGAGCGTCTTGGACAGACGAAGTGAAGCGCCCGCTTCGCATGGAAGGCGCAACCCTTTCCCGGGCGCGAGATACTGCGCGAGC
The DNA here is from genome assembly GCA_963823245.1 of uncultured Actinomycetes bacterium. Taxonomy (GTDB): domain Bacteria; phylum Actinomycetota; class Thermoleophilia; order Solirubrobacterales; family 70-9; genus JAWVFM01. The sequence goes on from CAWGKQ010000007.1 coordinate 285,293, forward strand.
GATGTCGCAGGAGAACGTCGAGATTGTGCGCAACGCTCTCAATGCATTCAACGCATTCATTCGCGGCGAACTGGAAGGGCAAGCATTCGAGGAAGCTGTTGCGCGGTGGAGCGATCCGCAGCTCGAGTGGGCCTGGCATGACGAGCTGACACCGCTTGACGTCCCGCCGTATGTGCGGGGCGTCCCGGCGATCATTGAGGCCTGGGACCGATACTCGCGCTCGTGGGTCGAGGTGGCGCTGGAGGCGCTTGAGTTCATCGAGGCGCCCGGCGATCGCGTCCTGACTCCAATTCGCCAGCGTGTCCGAGAGCGAGAGGGCGGGAGAGTGGCCGAAACCTACTTCTTCGATGTCTGGACGATCCGAGATGGAAGAGTGCGCAAGTTGGAGTTCTTCCGCCATCGCTCCAAGGCTCTCGAAGCCGCCGGGCTGCGGGAGTAGGCGATGTCGCAGGAGAACGTCGAAGTCGTACGCCGCCTCTACGCCTTGTGGCCCGACCGCGTCTCGGCCGTCGAGCAGGTTCTCGATCCCGACGTCGCCATCGAAGTAGTCACGAAGAACGTCCTCACCCCTGCCCTCTACCACGGCTCCGATGGTTTCCGGCACTTCTTGGAGCGGGTGGAGGAGATATGGGAGAACCTTGAAGTTGAACCCGAGGAGTTGATCGACGCGGGTGAGCATGTGGTCGCGGCCGTTCGGATGTCGGGGAAGCGACGCGGCTACACAACGAAATCCGAGACCTGGGCGTTCACCGTCTGGACATTCCGCGAGGGCAGGGTGCTGCGGTACACGAGCTACCGAACGAAGAGGCAAGCCCTCGAATTTGTCGGGCTGCGGGAGTAGGCGATGTCGCAGGAGAACGTGGAGATCGTGCGGAGGGCCTTCGAGGCGTTCGACCAGGACGGCATCGAAGAGGCGCTGCCGCCGGGCGGCGGGAATAGCGGTGTCGCAGGAGAACGTCGAGATCGGTCAGGGCGATGTACGACGCCTTCAACAACGGCGATGGCGAGCGAGCCCTTACCTACCTCCACGATGAAGTCGAACTGCACCAGCCTCCCGAGCTTCCCGACAGCGGGTCCTACCTTGGCCTTGCCGAGTTCCAACGCGGGATCGGTCTGTGGCTGGACGAGTGGGAGTCGTTCCGCTACGAGATCGAAGGTCTCACCGAGGTTGACGACAGGGTGCTGATGGAGATCCGGCTCTGGGGAATCGCAAAGGGCAGCGGCGTTGAGGCCGAGCGCCGCGGATTCGCCCGACGGCGGCGCGCAATGCGGTCGGGATGGAGTGACTCCGGCGCGAGTACGGGGCCTTGACCGACGCGGGATCTCCTCGAGCCTGCGTCTGCTCCGACTATCGCGCAGAGCCGTGGATCAGACCTCCGATGCGGGCGTCCGCTGCTGGCGCTCGTCACCCGCGTCTCGCGCAAAGCGAGAGCGGCTCCGGGTAGCTTCTGACTACAGCGCAGCGAAACAGGAGCGAGTGCATGAGGCAGCGGGCAAAGACGCCACCGTTCCGCGAGCCGGATGGCGGAGTCGTTCCCGGCAGCGTCGCTGAGATCGCGTATCTCCGGCTCGGCGGGCTCGATCAATGGGTGATGATTCGCGGCGAGAGCGTTGCCAACCCGCCGCTGATCCTGCTGCACGGTGGGCCGGGGTGGAGCGAGACGGCCTTCTGGCGTTACTTCAACGCGCCACTCGAGAAGAGCTTCACCAGCGTCTATTGGGATCAGCGCGGCGCCGGCAAGTCGTTCGACCGCACGGTCCCTCAATCGTCGATGACGGTCGAGCAGTTCATCTCTGATCTCGACAGTCTGGTCGAGGCTGTCTGCGAGCGGCTCGGCAAGGCAAACGTGGTGATCTACGGGCACTCCTGGGGCTCAGCCCTCGGCGTGCTTTACGCGGCGCGCTTCCCCGAGAAGGTCGCGGCGTACGTCGGCAGCGGGCAGATCGGTGACTGGCCGGCGGCCGAGGCGATCTCGTACGACTTCGCGCTCGCCGAAGCGCAGCGCCTCGGTAGCCGCAGGGCGGTCAGGAAGCTGCAGTCGATCGGGCCGCCGCCATACTCGGCCGATGCGGTGTTCACCGAGCGCACCTGCCTGTCTCGCTTAGAAGGCCGTATGCGGCCCCAAAGCCTGTGGAAGGTTGCACGAGCCGTCCTCGGCAGGCGGGAGTCCTCGATCCTCGAGCTGCCCGGCGCAATGCGCGGCTTCCGGTTCACGATGAGAGCGATGTGGGCGGAAGTCTCGTGCCTCAATCTGATCGAGCTGGTGCCCGCGTTGGAGATGCCGGTGTTCTTCTTCCTTGGCCGCAAAGATCGCTGGGTTCCGCCAGAGACCAGCGTGGCTTATCTCGACGCGCTGACCGCTCCCTCGAAGAAACTCGTCTGGTTCGAGGACTCCAGCCACGAGTTGTTCATCGACGAGCCGGACAAGTTCAATGCCGCAATGACGGAGTTGGTTCGGTCAGTTGTTGCCTAGGACCTGCCGGCAAGCACCGCACGATGATTCATGGCGAGCGGTGCCGCACGGGGCCGGACCCTCACGACCGCTAACAAAGCCGCGCCCCCTTCTCGCCCAAAAGCGGAAGTGGGACTGACTAGCGACCCAGTGTGCGCAGGAACTGGCGAGCGCTGGCGGGCACCGTGTCGAGGAGAACGAGGCTTTCTGCGGGGCCAGTGGCTGTGCGGGGGGCAACGGGGCCGCAGGCGCGGTATGCCTTTCGTGCGAGCGAGATACTGCGCGGGCGATGTCGCAGGAGAACGTCGAGATCGTTCGGGCCCACTACGACCACCTGAACCGGCTCGGAGAGCCGAAGCGCGAGGATTACGCTCCGGATGCGACCTTCGATTCCACGAGGCTTCTGGGTTTCGGGATATACCGAGGCCGCGATGAGTTCGTTGCCGCGTGGCTCGAGTACAGGGACACGTTCGACGAGTGGGGAATCGAGGTCGAGGAGATACTCGATGGCCAGGGGGAGCGCGTCTTTGCCGCTGTGCGAGATGGCGGCCGGATGAAGGCGTCTGGCGGCGAAGTCCGGAATCGCCTGTTCCATGTCTGGGAATTGCAGGACGGCAAGATCGTCGCCTGGACGGTGTTCTTGGACCGATCGCACGCCCTCGAAGCCGCCGGGCTGTGGGATTCTTAGAGGCGGCTTCCGGTCACCAGCAGGCGGGGCTCGTCTAGAGTGCGTGAGTCGCTGAGCGCATGAAGAAGACGGGTAGTAGCACGATCCGGTACGAGTCGCGCACGACGATCGACCGATCCATCGGCGACGTGTTCGCGCGGTTGGCGGACCTGGCGGGCTACGGAACCTGGATGCACCGCACGGGTTTGTTCCGACGGTGCGGCCAAACCTCTGACGGTCCCCTCGGCAAGGGGGCGGCGTACTTCGATGCGTCGAGGATGGGCACCTTCCAGGGTGAGGTGACCGACTTCCAACCGCCCTCGCGGATCGGATTCCGGGAGACACTGCGGTGGTTCGGCTCTGATGTGATGGAGGCCCGGCCGGAGTACTTCCTTGAGGCGGACCGGGAGGGGACGATCGTTCATCACGTCGCGGAGGGTGAGCTCTTCGGCTGGATGCGGTTGATGAAGCCCGGTGCGGCGCTGTTGGCGAGAAGCGAACGGGCGCGAACTGTTGAGTCCTTGAGGCGCTCGCTGGAGTCGGACTAGCCTTAGGTTCTTCTAGAGCAGCGCCCTGCTCACTCTCCGACCGCGCTGCGCAAAGACGCTGACCGGCGGAGGCTCGCGCGAGATACTGCGCGGGCGATGTCGCAGGAGAACGTCGAGTTCGTGAAGAGCCTCTACGCGGCAGGCGAAACCATGGACAAGGAGCAGTTGCTGGCGGCGCTACCGACTCTGATCGAGCAGGTGTGCGACCCGGATATCGAATGGGTAGAGGACCCGGGGCGCGCCGACGCGCAGACCCATCGAGGGCACGCTGGGGTCCTTCGATCGTTCGAGCAGTGGCTGGAAGGGTTCGACGAGTACGGATTTGTGCTGGAACGCGCAGTCGATTGCGGGGAGGACGTGTTCGTTGTCTGCCGCGAGGAGGGTCGCGGCTCGGCCAGTGGGGCAACCGTCAGCGCCGCGATCTATCAGGTGTTGACCGTGCGCGACAGCAAGATCGTGCGCTTCCAGGAGTTCTACGACGAGCAGACGGCCCTCGAAGCCGCCGGGCTGCGGGAGTAGGCGACGCGCTTTCGGTAGAAACGGCTTGGAAACAACGGACCGAAGCAGAAGGCAGTAGCCCGAAGGAGTCACGCATGTCGCTCACGTGCTCTACCCCGGACGGCAGTAGATCGCGGTATACCGCAGCAGCCTGGTCAGATTTCACACGCGAGAGGTCGCTGGTTCGAAACCAGCCGCGCCCATCGCTGTGGCCCTAGATCGGGTACTGGCGCGGGCTTTCCTGGACCGTGATCCAGCGCAACTCCGTGAACTCCTCGAGCGCGGCCCGACCTCCGAAGCGCCCCCAGCCGCTCGCCTTGACGCCGCCGTACGGCATCTGCGGCTCGTCGTTCACGGTGGCGTCGTTGATGTGGCACATGCCGGTGTCGAGGCGGCGGGCGACGTCCATCGCCGCGTCCACGTCGGCGCTGAAGACCGCCGACGAGAGCCCGTACTCGGTGTCATTGGCCACCCGCACCGCTTCGTCGACGCCGTCGACGGCCACGATCGCCACGACCGGCCCGAACGACTCCTCGGAGTAGATCCGCATCTCGGGCGTCACGCCGGTCAGCACGGTGGGCTCGAAGCAGGCCCCGTCGGCCTTGCCGCCGGCGACCAGCTTCGCTCCCTTCGAAACGGCGTCCACCACCAGATCGCTCACGCGCCCGAGCGCGTCCTCGCTCACGAGCGGGCCGATCTGCGTGTCGGGCTCGCGCGGGTCGCCCAGCTTCAGCGAGCTGGCACGCTCGCCCAGCCTTTGGGCGAACTCGTCCGCCACCGAGCGGTCAATGACGACCCGCTCGGTCGACATGCAGATCTGCCCCTGGTGCATGAACGCGCCGAAGTTGGCCGCCGCCACGGCGCGCTCGAGGTCGGCGTCGCGCAGCACGACCAGTGGCGCCTTCCCGCCCAGCTCGAGCAGCACGCGCTTGAGGTGCCGCGCGGCCTTCTCGGCGATGACGCGCCCGACGCGCGTCGAGCCCGTGAAGTTGATCCGCCTCACCGCCGGATGGGCGATCAGCTCATCGACCACGTCGGCGGCGTCCTTCGGGTCGTTTGTGACCAGGTTGATCACGCCGGCCGGCAGGCCCGCGTCCCCTAGCGCCTGCACGATCGCCCCGTGCGTGCGCGGACACACTTCAGACGCCTTCAGCACTACGGTGTTGCCGTATGCCAGCGGCGCGGCCACCGCGCGCGTGCCGAGCACGACGGGCGCGTTCCACGGGGCGATGCCCACGACCACGCCGACCGGCTGGCGCACCGCCTTCGCCCGCTTGCCGGGGATGTGCGAGGGGATCTCCTCCTCCTCTGCGAGAGCGTCGGTCTGACCCGCGTAGTAGGCGAGCATCCCCGACGCGAGCTGCACGTTGAACATGCCCCAGCCGGAGGTCCCGCGCGTTTCCTCAGTAACGAGGGCCGCGATGTCGGCCTGGCGGTCCATCAGAAGCTCGGACGCGCGCTCGAGCAGCCTGCTCCGTTCGGCGGGCGCCGTCCCCGACCAGCGCGGGAACGCCCGCTCGGCCGCGTCCACCGCGGCACGGGCATTCGCGCGAGCCGCGGTCGCCGCAGTTCCCACGCGCTCGGCGGGGTGGCTTGCGCCCGCGTATGGAAACTCTTCAGTGTCCGTCAGGTGCTCGGTCATTCGATTCCTCCGGCGTCATAGAACCTCGCGGCGGCTTGACATGATCGTGTCTGCGGCCAGTCTGTCTGAATTTGGGACCAGCTCCTGTCCTCCGCGGTCTCGCGAGATACTGGCGGGCGATGTCGCGGGAGAACGTGGAGGTCGTCAAGGAGTTCACCCGACTCTTTGAGGAGGGGGACCGCGACGGGTGGCGTGACTACTTCGCTCCAGACGTGGTGTGGGACACCTCCGCGAGTAGCTGGCCCTCGGCAGGCGTCTTTCACGGCCACCAGGGGGTCGAGCGGTTCTTCCGCGACTGGCTTGGGACGTGGGCGGGCTTCGAAATGGCAACGCGCGAGTACCTCGACGCAGGGGATTCAGTGGTGGTCGTCTTTCGCCAACGCGGCACGGGCCGGGAGAGCGGGGTTCAGATCGAGCGCGACTTCTTTGGCGTCTACGACCTGAGGGAATCGAAGGTCGTCCGCTTCCGCATGTTCGAGTCGCGCGAGGAAGCCCTCGAAGCCGCTGGGCTGCGGGAGTAGGCGATGTCGCGGGAGAAGGTCGAGGTCTTCGATCCCCGCTCCCGTCACTTGTACTCAGATCAGGACCCGGCGAACGTGCTCATGGCCGTCGCCCTCTCGGCGCATCGGATCGCGGGCGAGCGCTAACCCGGGCTGTCTGTGGGCTAACGGCGCGGTAAGCCGCCTCGCGGCGGGTCATTCCCTGCCTCGACGGACGACGCGGTCGAGCGCGCCATCATCGCGCCCGCTTCCCATTCGATCCGCGGAGCCTCGGGGCGGAAGGCGGAGCAGGTCTCCGCCCGGGTCTTAGCTGTGCGCCATCTCTCCCACCAGCTACACGCCGCCATGGCCGCCCCGGCGTACAACCAGCCGATCACCACGTCGAAGAAGTAGTGCTCGCCGGTCGCGATCAGCGTCAGCCCCATCGCCAGCGGATACAGCGGCAACAGCCATCGCAAGGGCGGGCGGACGCGGGCCCAGAGGAACATCGCGACCAGCGCGGCGAAGGCTGCGTGCAGCGAGGGAACGGCGGCGACCAGGTTGACGCTCGCCTGCCCCTCGGAGAAGAGCCCCGCGGTGCCGCCGCCGAGGACGAGCCAGCCGTCGGAGGTGGTGCGCTGGACGCCTAGCAGCATTCCCTCCTGCGCCGCCATCCACGGCGGCGCGGCTGGGAAGGCGACATAGGTGGCAAGCCCGGCGAGCGCGAGCAAGATCAGGCGCCTTCTGAAGCGCAGGAAAGCGAGTCTCTCGCGAGCCCACAGCACGCCCGCGACCGCGAACGGGACGATGAAGTACGAGGTGTAGATGAGCGTGAAGGCGACGTTCCACCAGCGGACGACCCCCGGCTTGTCGAGGTGATCCTGCAGCCATTGCGTCGGCGTCGTGCCGGAGAAGAGGAAGCGGTCGAAGTCGATCATCGGCTGCACGTGGACGCCGACCCCGAGCGAGTCGGCCGCACCGCGCGTGAAGTCGTAGGCGCTGAGCACCGCCGCCAGGGGCAGCCAGTCGAGGACGAGCCGGACGATCTGCTGCCGGTCGCGGCCGAGCGACGCGCAGGCGAGCGCGCCGCAGATCCAGGCAATCACCAGCTCGCGCTGAACCGGGACCCCGTAACGAAGGGCCCAGGCGACCAGCGCCACGACGTAGAGCGCGAGGATGCAGCGTCGCACCGCCGCCCAGTGCGAAACGCGGAAGCGAGCTGCCCGTTCGGCCACGACGCGTGCCGGGTCCGTCGCGGTCACCGGGCCCCGGCTAGTGAAGTCGAGCGTCTCCTCGGCGGAGCCCGTGGCCGCCGACCGGCTCAACGGGACCTGCAGCCGGGAGCGGAGTCGGACCCGGGCGGAAAGCTAGCGACGACTCGGGTCAAGGTTGGCTCTGAAGCGCGGGCCGCGCTTCGCCTATGACGGGCCATCTTTGAGCGACAGAACTGGCTTGACCGGCGGGTCCGGTCCTCGCCGCTTGACTTCCGGGCCAGCCCACCGTCATTGTGCCCCCATGGACTACCTGAGCCTTGCCGACCGCTCCTGGCCCGTCCTGCGGCGGGTGATGGGCCTTCACGCCGTCGTCTACCGCGCCACGCACGGGCTGGTCGGCCACCGCATTCCGGGCGGCCCCTCGATGCTCCTGCTCGAGCACGTTGGGGCGAAGAGCGGCGTCAAGCGCACCTCCCCACTCGTCTACTTCGAGGACGGACCGAACCTCATCATCGTCGCCTCCAAGGGCGGTCATCCGAGGCATCCGGGCTGGTTCCACAACCTCCGCGCCAACCCGGAGACGACCGTTCAGGTGGGCTCGGAGCGGCGTCCTGTCCGAGCCCGGGTCGCGACGCCCGAGGAGCGCCAGCGCCTGTGGCCGCGGGCGGTTAAGACCTATGGCGGCTACGCCGACTACCAACGGCGCACCGACCGCCAGATTCCCCTCGTCATCCTCGAGCCGCGCTGATCCGACGGCTCGCGGTGACAGATCCCGCCAGTGGGCAAGTCTGGATGGTGAAGCGGTCTGGAACACCGTTTCGGGCCATTTCGGTCCGACGAGGGTTCGAATCCTCCCCCTCCGCTAGCAAGCCAAAACCGGGCGATTTGCAGGGCGTTTGAGAGGCGCTTTGGCGCCTGGCTCGCCAGCCAGTATTTCCGCTCGAAGCGGCCAGAAACTGGCGCAAACTGGCGCGCAGCTGGCGCGCACTCTGAATCGCGGATCCCGGCCTCCAGCTAGCTCTTGACGATGTTGTGGATCTCGATGAAGGTCGGTTCTCCGGGGTCGATTCCGACCTCGTTGAGGACCGGCATCATGCGCTCGCCGAAGGCTTCGAACTGCTCTTGCGAGTCCCAGATCTCGCTCACGTGAAGGGTCCCGTTCGCGCTGAAGCAGACGTGGTAATCGATGCCATCAGGCGGCCAGTTGCCCTGGGCCTCAAGCTTGCCGACGGCCTCGTCGTACTGCGCAGCGGTCAGCGCCGAGGGGGTCCAGCGGACCAACATGCTCATAGCTCCTCCTGGGTATGGGTTCCCCGCGACTCTATCTCGCGATCGGCCCAGCCGCCAAAGTCGGGCAGCTGCGGTTGGCTCTTAGCAGCGAATTGAAGACGCGGCCGTAGCAAGCGGCTCAGCTTTTCGTCGTCGATGAACGCAGGGCATAGCCACCGCCGCGACGCTTGCTGATCTTGCCCGCCTTATGCAAGCGTCGGGCGAGACCGTAGACCTGGTTGGGGGCAACGCCCATCGACTTAGCGGCCTCCGAGACCTTGGCGCCCGGATGCTTCTCGAGGTAGCTGAGGAACTGCGCTTCTCGCTGCCCGCGAGGGGCACGCTTGGTCGTCTTCCCGCTGCGACTGGGACTCGACCCGTCTCGAGAGCTACTGGCAATTCCAGCGAGCGCCTTACGAAGCCGCGCCGCTTCGCTTTCTAGTTCGCGTAGGCGATTCTCGATCGACTTTCGCGCCTGCTCTAGAACGTCGCTCATGTCTAGTGTTCCCTTCGTTGAGGCTCTGAGGGCCGCTTGTGGGTAGTGCCTCGGTTTCCCTTCGGTGGAAGGTCAAACACGCGCCCTAAGCGCACAAGCCAAGGCAGATGATGGCTTACGGGCCAGCTCGCGCGGTTTCGAGGCGAGATCAACCTTCCGAGACTGTGATCGCGCCCCCGGGTGGACGCGCTCTGCACGTGCGTCTGCGACCGAGTCGACCCCAGGCTGCGATCGCCGACGACGGCGACGTCGGGCCGCATTGGCTTGCCCATGCGGCATTTGTTTGGCCCGATTCCCGTGGGAGACGAGCGGTGAGGGTTTGCATCATCTGCGGAGAACCGCTTGAGGGAATGCGGTCCGATGCGCGCTACTGCTCTGGGGCCCATCGCGCGGAGGCGTCTCGTCTCAGAGCGATTCTCAGCGGCCGAGGAAGTGGTCCCTACCGATCTGTCGCCGAAAGGCTCGAGGCTCGCCGTAAGCGCACAAATCGATCAGATCATCGCTCTAAGGACTAGCTCGCGAGCGCTCGAGGCGGGATCAACCTCCCCGTAAGCCGGTTGAGCCTCATTTCTTAGATCCTCCGGCCTTGACCGCTCGACCCGAACTACCTCCAGGTCCCCGGCGCCTGTGCGCCCCTGAGTCGCCGCTGGCTGTTGGCGGTCTAATGGCGCGCACCGATCTAGAGGAGGTCGGAGAGTTCGCAGTCGGGGAGCCGGTCCAACCCTCGGTCCGAGCCAAACGTCGGTCCGTGGGGCCCTGAGCGCGGGTCGCTGCGTTCAACTCGAGCGCTCGGCCGCCACCGCGCCAACACTCCGAGGGTGCGAGGCGGAGAGGCAGACACCTCGTACCCGATACGCCTCCTTCACGCGAAAGCAGGCGTGCGATCGAAGCCGCGAGCAAAGGGTCCTGACGCGGCGCGAGGATCTCGGCCTCGCTCGGGAGCCTCGTCGATCAGGTGCAGCGTCTGTCACCCGCCGACCGTCGTCCACCACGCCTACTCGTTATGGTCGCCTGGTACTGAAACTGAGGTCAGGAGGACCGCCGTGGCAGAGCTAGCTGGGAAGCGTTTCGAGGGCCCGGACGAGGTTCGGGAGTTCACCGATGGCAAGGGTCGCGTCGAGCTCGTCGACCTGAACGGCCACGCGGTCGGGCGTGGGACCTTCGAGCCCGGCTGGCGCTGGTCCGAGCACGTGAAGCCGATTGCCGGCACCGACTCCTGCCAGGTCGAGCACATCGGCTACGTGCTCGAGGGCCGAATGGCGCTGAAGATGGATGACGGCACCGAGCGCGAGTTCGGTCCCGGCGACGCGTTCCACATGCCGCCCGGCCACGATGCGTGGATCGTCGGCGATGAGGCCTGCGTCATCCTCGACTTCGGGGGCCTGAAGGGCTACGCGCAGGCGGGCTGACGCTCGCCGGTCCGCTAGTTGCGGAATCCGCTCGCACATATATCTCCGAGGCCCCGGAAGCCGTCGATATCCGCCGGTACTTAGGCAGCCAGGGTACAGGTCGGCCGGCCCGATCACGGCAGCTGCAGCTGGACTAGGCGACTCCCTGCGAAGTTGCCGCCACCGTCGACGTGCTCGATCCGCCATGAGCCAACCGGCCAGCATTTCGAGGGCGTAAGGTGGGTTCGGTGGACGAAGGCCTTCCGATCGCCTACGAAGTGCTGGAGGAAGGCATTGCGGTGTACGCATCCGGCGGCGAGCAGGTCGGGACGATCTACCACGTCGTGGCGGCTCCCGCGGAGGACATCTTTCACGGAATCGTGATGAACGACGGGGGACACCGGCGCTTCGTGCCCGCCGACCAGGTCGCATCGCTGCACGAGCGGGGGGTGGATCTTCGTATTGACGCCGCAGCGGTCGCGGCGCTCCCCGAGCCGCACGGCGGTGCACCGGCCTGGCGCGAGCGCGACCCAGGTGTCAAGCCAAGCCGCTGGGCCCACATCCTCGACAGGCTGAGCGGCGCCGACTCGCGCCGGCGCGACTGGAGCGAGGAAGACTAGAAAGCGGACCGAGTACCGCGTCCTCGCGCAATGCACGAGGCGGACGACGGGCGACTCAGTGCTCGAGGAGTCGCCCGCGGAAGCCTCTTGGTCCCGAGTCTCGAAAACCGTTTCGGGCCATTTCGGTCCGACGAGGGTTCGAATCCCTCCCCCTCTTCGCAAAGACGTCGCCCGACGCCTAGGTGTCTCCCAAGCGAGGGCGGGTCAGATCGTCAACATGCTGGTCGACGACGAGCTCGTCGTGGACAACGCAGGGCGCTTGGTGCTCGCCGACGATCGCGGCCCGGGCGGTTTGCTAGACGGGCTCGGAATCGAGATCAACTCGGGGGAGGCAGACATCCGGTGAGCGAGGTGGTCGAGCTCGGTTGTCTGAGGGTGCCCGGAGTCGATGGCATGCCGCCGACGAACGGTGCTCTGGTGGATCCCAAGCCAACGGAGGACCGACCGTGCCCGGTGGCGTCCAAGCAGCGGACCCACCGGTCAGAGGCTGCTGCGACGCTCCCGCGCGCGGCACGTTCGGTGCCAGACGGTTATACGGCTCGCAGACACGTGGAGCCGCCATTGCTCACCGTCGCCGACGTCGCGAGCTACCTGAGCGTCTCGAAGTCGGCCGTCTACCGGGCGCTTGAGGAGGGGCGCCTCCCAGGCACAAAAATCCTTGGGCGCTGGCGGACCTCGTGGGAAGAGCTTCTCGAGTGGCGAGGTTCGCACCGGCGATTCCCCGGCACACGCGAGGCCTCAGATCCGATGCCGCGGCCGGGGCGGCGCGGTAGCTTCCGCTCGCAGGTCACAGAGCTCAACCCGCGGAGGAGGACATGAGCATCCATCGCTCCCGGACCGGGAAATGGGAGGTTCGGTGGCGGGAAGGGCGTCGCCAGAAGGCCCGCAGCTTCGACCGCCGACGCGACGCCGAGCGCTACGACGTTGAGGTCCGTCGCCGTCGCCAGCTGGGCGAGGAGATCCTGCGCCCGCAGGACGTGCCGACCTTCGTGGAGTTCGCGCAGCGTTGGTTCGATCGCCGTAAGGCCGCCGACGTCGCAACGAATACCTTGCTCTTCGACGCCGCCCTTCTCGACAACTACCTCCTCCCCTACTTGGGCGATTACTCGCTGCTCGACCTATGCGCTCGACGGCTGGACGAGTGGCAGCACGAGGTCTTGGCGGAACGCGGCTCCGCCTATATGACCCAGCGCGCGATCGCCTTGCTCGGACGGATCCTCGACCGAGCGGTCGCGCTCGAATACCTGACTGGCAACCCGGTCCGGGCTCTGGAGCGCCCGTCGCACCGCCGCCGACGCGGGCGCACGGCGACACCGGCCCAAGTCGAGGCGATCCGAACCTGGTTCCTTGAGCGCGAGGAGCTCGGCGGCGCAACGCTGGTGTCGCTCCTCGCCTACGGCGGCCTTCGCCCGACCGAGGCCCTGGGATTGCAGTGGCGCGACCTACATGGCCCTCGCCTTCACGCCGCCGTCCGGCACAACGTCGACGGCACCCTGTTGCCGGGGACCAAGACCGGCGAGGAGTCCGAGCGTTGGATCGACCTGCCGGCACCCCTCGCCGCCGACTTAGTTGAGTGGCGCCTCGTGCTCGGTCGGCCCGGGGGCCTCGTGTTCCCGCGCGCCGCCGACGCGCTTCCGTGGCGAAAGCACGACTGGGGGAGCTGGCGCCGACGGCGCTTCGATGCGGCCGCGGGCGCCGCGGGCCTGCGGGTGTGGGACACGGAGCGTCGGCGCTGGAAACCGCATCCGGCCTTCCCGCCCTATCACCTTCGGCATACCTGCGGCTCGCTCATGATCGCCGCCGGGCGCCCGATCACCGAGGTCGCGGAACACCTCGGCAACAGTGTCGACGTCTGTTCACGGATCTACGCCCACGCCGTCGAGGACATGAAGGGCAACCCCGTACGTCCCGTCGATCAGCTGATCCGCGAGGCCCGCGGCGAGGACAATTCGAGTGGCGATGTTCGGACAGGGTTCGGAGGCTGAGGCGATGAACGCTCGCGCATCGCGTTCGGATGGCTTAACCAAGCCATGGGCGCGGCTGGTTTCGAACCAGCGACCTCTCGCGTGTGAAGCGAGCGCTCTCCCACTGAGCTACGCGCCCTGGGCGGCGGATGATAGGCGCCGGGCGCTGGCGCTCTAGTGGCGGGTGATGACCCGGAAGCTGCCGCGCATGAACGGGTGGATGCGGCAGAAGTAGGTGTAGGTGCCGGGCTTCAGGTTCTTCGGTGTCGTCCAGGTGTTGGTGCCCGAGGCGGGCGCGCCCCAGGGCGTGGAGTTGTGGCCGAGCTCCGTCGAGTCGAAGCTGGTGGAGGCGTTGGCGATCGGGTAAGCGACGCCGGTGTCGCGGTTGCAGGGCGCGCGGCACGCCGTGACGTGTGGTAGGCGTCCTGGGCGGCGTCGAGGTTGTTGAAGGTCAGGCCCTGGCCCTGGTAGACCGTCGGCGGCTTGCGGGCGGCCGCCGAGGTGTGCAGGTCACCCTGCGAGTACAGGAAGCTCTGGATGTCGACCGGGCTCGTTGCGGAGAGGGGGCCATCGGGCAGGCCGAGCGGGTTCGGGAGGCCGGCGGGCCGGCCGCCGTGATGGCGGTTCTCGCTCAGGTGGCCGTGGGTCAGCACGCCCTTCTGGTCGATGCCGCTCGAGAACGCGTCGACACCGCCCGCATCGGTCCCGTCGTAGACGGCGACGGGCATGATCCCCATCACCTCGTACCAGCTCGCTCGCGAGGTGTCGTAGGTCGCGTGGACGCTGAGGCTGTCGCCCGGCTGGAGGGTGACGCGCCAGTCCTTCGGCGTCGTCTTCATAGCCACGTCCCACGAGACCTCGCCGGCGGGCTCGTAGTAGTGGGCGCGCGAGCGGAAGAGCCGCTTCGTCTGGCCGCCGCGGGTCACGTCGAGGTCGGTGTAGAGGCCGCCGGGGTGGAGGTGGCCGGCCGTCCCGAGGAGGGTCACCGGATGGTCGGTCGTCCAACCCTGCGACGGGCCGACGAGCTGGGCCTGCTTCCCGGTCGCCTGGTCGGGGAACGTGTACTTGCCGTTCGTCCCCCAGCCCTTCAGCGCGTCGAACACCGGGTAGATCGGGCTCGATATCCCGACGCCGGGGCTCGGTCCGGAGACGTCCATCCACCTGGTGTGCGCGGTCTTCATCGTCGCGGCGGCCGGGGAGCTGTCGGGGACGAAGTCGATGCGCCAGACGATGTAGACCTTGCCGCCCGACGCCGTCAGGTCGTGGAGCATGTCCGTGATGCCCCAGCTGTCGCTCGGCTGCGAGCGCCAGCCGAAGCCCTTCGGCAGCTGGACGATCGTCTTCTCCTCGCCGACGGCGAACTGCGGGTTGCCGTTGACGAGCCACACCGCGTGGTGGAGATGGAGGATGTCGACCCGCGGGACCTTGCCGTTCGGGTAGACGAGCTCCGGGTCGAACCGGGTGATGTAGCCGGGGACCTTCGGGAAGAGGTTCGTGCCGTAGAGGCGGATGACGTTCTGTCCCGGCTTGATAGTGACCGGGCCTACGCAGTAGGTGAGGTGCTGGACGCCCTGGTAGTTGACGTGCGGGATCTGGTCGGGCTTGTTCTTGACGCGCGGGCATTGGGCGCCGGTGCCTGCCTGCGCCGCCGGCGCGAGCATCGCCGCGAGCGCGAGAGCAGCCGCGAGCGCAACACCAAGCGCCCCGAGTCGTGCACGGAGTGTGGAACCCGCCATCCCTAGCATCCTTGCATCGCCGACCATGATGGCAGGTCGGTTTCCGGAGTAGCCTGAGATCGTGGCGGTCGGCGCCGCTCGCACCGTGGAATCAGGTCGTCTCGAGGCGGAGATCCTCGACGTCGGGACCGCGATCGCTTCGCGGCTGGAGGCGGTGAAGAGGTCGCCGATGCGAGCGGTCGACGAGCGGGCGATGGCGATGGCGGCGTCCGACGCCGAGCTGCGCGCGGCGATGTTCCGCCTCGTCGACGTCACACCGGCCTGCCGCAACCTCGACGACCTCGGGCGCCACCTTGCGGGCCTCGTGGAGCAGGTGGGTGAGCGCCCGCCGCCGATCGAGGCGGCGATGCGCGCCGCGCACACCAAGGCCGGCCGCGTCGCCCTCGGCGCCGCGGTGGCGGGCGGCGTCCGGCACATGGCGCACCGCTTCATCGCGGGGGCGACGCCGCGGGAGGCGCTCGGCGAGCTCGAGCGCCTGTGGAAGCGGGGGATCGCGTTCTCGGCCGATCTCCTCGGCGAGGCCACGGTCACTTCAGCGGAGGCTGACGCCTACGCCGCGCGCTGCGCGGAGGCGCTCGACGACCTCTCGGCCGGCGCTCGCCGGCTGGCCCGCGCGACCGCACCTCGAGCGGGACTCCACCCATCCGATCGCCCGCGTCAACCTCTCGGTGAAGGTCTCCGCGCTCACTCCGGTGATGCGGCCGCAGGCCCCGGAGGTGGGGCGCCGCGACGCCGAGGAGCGCCTCGCGCCCGCTCCTCGACCGCGCGCGCGAGCTCGGGGCGCACCTCCACGTGGACATGGAGTCGGTCGACTCGCTGGAGACGACCCTCGAGCTCGCCGGCGAGCTGCTCTCGAGCGCGCGGTTTCGTCACGGCCCGGCCGCCGGCCTCGTGCTTCAGGCGTACCTCCGCGACTCGCCCTCCGAGCTCGATCGAATCCTCGACTGGGCCGGCTCGAGCGACCGCGCGCACCCGCTGGTGGTGCGCCTCGTGAAGGGCGCCTACTGGGATCACGAGTCGGCCGAGGCCCGTCAGCACGGCTGGCGGGTGCCGGTGTTCACCGACAAGCGGGAGTGTGACCGCAACTTCGAGGCCCTGACGCGCCGGCTTCTCGACGCGCGGCCGGACGTCCGCGTCGCGGTCGCCTCGCACAACCTGCGCTCGATCTCCCACGCCATCGCCTACAACCGCCTCGCCGGTGGAGGCGACGCCGACCTCGAGCTCCAGGTGCTCCGCGGGCTGGGCGACGAGCTCGCGACCGCGCTCGCGGCCGAGGGCTTCCGCGTTCGCGTCTACTCGCCGATCGGCGACCTCGTCTCGGGCATGGCCTACCTCGTCCGCCGACTGCTCGAGAACACCTCGAACGAGTCGTTCCTGTGGGCCCAGGCCCACGGAGCTCCGGTCGAGGAGCTGCTGGCGGCGCCGTGATGGCCTCGTTCGAGAACGAGCCGACGCTCGAGCTTCGCCGGGCCTCCGACCGCGAACCGCTTCTGGGGGCGCTGGCCGACCTCGATCGCCGCCTGCCGCTCGAGGTGCCGCCGATCGTCGCCGGCGACCGCGGTGAGGCGACCGGAATCGACTCGACCGACCCGGGGGCACCTGATCGGCTCGTGGCGCGGGCGGGGATCGCGAGCGAGGCCGATGTCGAGGCCGCCGTGCGGACCGCGGCCGAGGCGGCACGCGACTGGGGCCGCCGTCCCGCCGCCGAGCGAGCCGACGCGCTCCAGCGGGCGGCCGCGATCCTCCGGGAGCGCCGACCCGCGCTCGCGGCCCTCGAGGTTCGCGAATGCGCCAAGCCGTGGGTGGAGGCCGACGCCGACGTCTGCGAGGCGATCGACTTCCTGCGCTACTACGCCGAGCGCGCGATCGAGCTCGATCGGGGTCCCGACCTCACGCAGGTGCAGGGCGAGCGCAACGAGATGCGCTACGCGCCCCGCGGCGTCGCGGCGGTGATCTCGCCGTGGAACTTCCCGATCGCCATTCCCGCCGGGATGGTCGCCGGCGGCGCTCGCCACCGGCAACACGGTCGTCCTCAAGCCCGCCGAGCAGTCGCCCGGCTGCGCGCTCGCCCTCGTCGAGGCCCTGCACGAGGCGGGAGTGCCGGCCGAGGCACTCGCGCTCCTCCCCGGATTCGGCGAGGTGGGTGCGGCTCTGGTTCGCCATCCGGCCGTAGCGGTCATTGCATTCACCGGCTCGAGCGCGGTCGGGCAGGAGATCGTCCGCGAGGCGGCGGTCGTGCGCGAGGGCCAGCAGCACATAAAGAGGGTCGTGGCCGAAATGGGCGGCAAGAACTGCGTCATCGTCGACGCCGATGCCGACCTGGACGAGGCGATCCCGGCCATCGTCCACTCGGCGTTCGACTACGCCGGCCAGAAGTGCTCCGCCTGCGCACGGGTCCTCGCCCACGCCGACCTCGCGGAGTTGCTGCTCGAGCGCCTCGCCGGAGCGGTGGAGGTGCTGGGGGTGGGCCAGGCCGAGGACTTCGCCACCGACGTGCCGCCGGTGATCGAGCGCGAGGCGAGGGAGCGGGTCGAGCGCTACCGCGAGCTGGCCGCGGGGCGTGGGCGCCTCGTCGCCGAGGCCGGCCATGGGGCTCCCTCCGACGGCTGGTTCGTCGCCCCCGCGGTGGCGACCGACCTGCCGGCCGACTCACCGGCGCTGTCGGAGGAGGTTTTCGGGCCATTGCTCACCGTCGAGGCCGTGCCGAGTGTCGATGCGGCGTGCGAGATCGTCGAGTCGCTGCCGTTTGCGCTGACCGGTGGCCTCTTTTCGCGCGACCCTCGGACGGTCGCCCAGGTGAGCGCCCGCCTTCCGGTCGGCAACCTCTACGTCAACCGCCACATCACCGGCGCGATGGTCGACCGCCAGCCGTTCGGCGGCAACAAGCTCTCGGGCATCGGCTCGAAGGCCGGCGGCCCGGACTACCTACTTCAGTTCGTCGACCCCCGCGTCGTCAGCGAGAACACGATGCGCCACGGGCTCGTCACCTGAGCTCCCGACCTTCGCCCGGCGCCGTCAGCGCGCCGTCGTGGCTAGGGCTCTATCCGGAATAGTCGAACGTCGACCAGTACGCGCACTTGCCGTCGAACTCGTACTCGAGCGGGCCGTCGTGCACGATCGACCGGCCCGCTGTAGAGCTCGTGCCCGGTGCGGTCGTGCCCGGGGATCACGCACGTCACAGGCTCCTGGTCGGCGACCCGCTTCCCGACGCGGACGCTGACCTTCCTCGCCGGCGCGGAACCAGCCGCGATCGGGTGCGTGGTCGATCTCGATCGGGACCGCGTCGACCCCGAGCAGGTTGCTCGGCTTGAAGACCCAGGGGAACTGCTCGGCGGGCGTTCCGCCGAGGCGGCCGAGGAAGATCGCCTCGAGCGCCTCGCGCTGGCGCTCGTCCCCGCGCTCGTCCACGTAGAGGTGGTGGTACCAGGGCGAGCGGTGCTCGTCGTCGTCGTAGCGGTTTGCGAGTACCGCCCGCAGGCCGGAGAGATCGACTCCCTCCGCCTGCCCGTCGGCGATCTGCCAGGACAGCGCCCCGAGGCAGAGCCCGGTCGGTCGAGCGGCCGCCCTTGCGGCCGCCGATCGTCCGGCACGGGCAGATCGCCTCGCAGTTGCACGACTCGAGGTAGGTGCCGGTGATTCGCCAGGGGTTGACCTCGCTCGCGGCCACGGGCCGCAGCCTATAGCCGCTACGATGGCCGCGGACCGTGCTGAGCGGGGCGCTAGCGGTGCCCTGTAACCCGCAATCCGCTCCAGCGGGGCTGAACGCCCGTCCGAGGGTCGCGGCCTTCGGGATAGCGCGTCGAGGGCGGCGTTGACGGCCAGGTCCCGCGCGATGCGGGCCCGCGAATCAGGTCAGATCCGGAAGGAAGCAGCCTTAAGCGGTAGCCAGCAGGCGCCGCGGTAAGGCCTGGCCCGAGCAAGCCACGACGTAAGCGCCTGCGGACCGCTCTCGAAGGCGGGCCGCACGGTCCTGCCTACTTGCCCGTCGCCTGCCCGATCTGCTGGTTCGCCTGCTGGAGGCTCTGGTTGACGGTGTGGTTGACCTGCTCTTGGATCTGACCCGCCTGCTTGAACGCGATATCGACGGCGTCGTTTGGTGCTGTTGGTGATCGGCTTGATGAGCACCTCCGAGAACGACCATTTCCTAGCTCCTTTCCCCGGCCCAAAGGATCACTTCGCCGGAGTCGTCGGGGTCGACCTTGACGGTCACGTCCTGCCCGCTGGAAAAGCTCGCCGAGGGGTGGATGTACTGCAGCGTCGTCGCCGTGTACGAGGCTTCGCCGCCGTTGGGGTTGACCGTGAGCCTGAACTCGTACTCCTTGCTCCCGGTGGCGTCGGACTTGCCGGTCTCGGTCATCGAATCGATGTTCGCGGGCGTCTCGATCGCCGGCCTTCGCGAGCTTGTTGGCGCGGTTCGCCTGCTCGATCTGATCCATGCCGCGAAGCTAGACGGCGTTGGAGCCGCTGTCAGTATCGATCTGGTCTCAGATCGGTCTCAGGCGCCGGCGGCGCGAGCCGAGGCCGTGGCTAGACTGGCGAGCGGTGCCTCAGACCTCGCTCTACCGCCGCCACCGACCCCAGAGCTTCGACGACGTGGTCGGCCAGGAGCACGTGGTGCGCACGCTTGCGAAACGCAGTGGAGCGCTCGCGCGTTCACCACGCCTACCTCTTCGTCGGCTCACGCGGGACCGGCAAGACCTCGCTCGCGAAGATCCTCGCCCGGTCGCTCAACTGCGTCAACGGGCCGACCGTCACCCCGTGCGGCGAGTGCGAGTCGTGCCGGACGATCGCGGCCGGCACCTCGCTCGACGTGATCGAGATGGACGCGGCCTCGAATCGCTCGGTCGACGACATCCGCGACCTTCGCGAGCGCGTCGGCTACGCGCCCGCGGCCGGCCGGTGGAAGGTCTACATCCTCGACGAGGCCCACATGCTCACCCGCGAGGCCTGGAACGCGTTCCTGAAGACGCTCGAGGAGCCGCCGCCGAACACGGTCTTCGTGCTCTGCACCACCGAGGCGCACAAGGTCATGCCGACGATCGCCGATCGCTGCCAGCGCTTCGACTTCCAGCGGCCGTCGCTGGAGCAGATCGCCGCCGTGGTCGCCAGGTGGCCCGGCGCCGAGGAGATCGAGATCGACGACGGCGCGGTGGGCGCGATCGCCCGCTCCGCCACGGGCAGCTTCCGCGACGCGCTCGGCACCCTCGACCAGCTCGTCGCCTACGGCGGCGGGCGCATCGAGACCGCCGACGTGCTCGCGGTCCTCGGCGTCGCCGAGTCCGACGTGATCCGCGACGCCGCGGCCGCCATCGCCGCCGGCGACGCCCGCGGCGTGCTCGAGGTCGCCGAGCGGCTCGCCGCGTCGGGGCGCGACGTCGTCCAGTTCGGGCGCGACCTCCTCGCGCACCTCCGCCAGCTTCTCGTCACGAAGACCGTCGGCGAGCCGCCGGAGTCGCTCGGTGCTCACGGTGGCGGACCCCGAGGTGCTCATGACCCAGGCCGACGCCTTCTCCGAGCTCGGGCTCTCGCGCGCGATCGACGCGCTCTCCAAGGCGCTCGCGGACGTCCGCGAGGGGGATGAGGCCCGGATGACGATCGAGCTGGCGCTGCTGCGAGCCGCGCGGCCGCAGCTCGACCCGTCGAAGCAGGCGCTGGCGCAGCGGCTCGAGGAGCTCGAGGCCGCGCTCGGGCGGGCTGGCGGCGCCGGACCATCATCGCCCGGCAGCGACGAACGTCCGTCAGCCCCCGGTATCGGGACTACTCCGGGACGTTCACCGGAAGACGACGGAGGAGCCCGCCCCGCCTAACTGATCCTGCCGACGGCAGCGGCGCAGATACCGCCGAAGCCACGCCCAATGCGAGCCGTCGATCTCGAGAAGCTCGTCACCGCCTGGCCCGCGGTCGTCGAGCAGGTGCGGCAGTCCGGGGCGGAGGTGCTCTCGCGCGCGCTCGCGGCGGCGCGGCCGATCGCGGTCGACGGCGACGGCTCGGTGCTCGAAGCTCGGCTTCCCGCCGAGCGCCGCGTTCAACAAGCGCAAGGCCGAGGCGCAGGACGCCCGCGACCGCTTCGCCGACGCGGTGAAGACGATCGTCGGCGAGCGGCTGCGGCCCGTCTACGTGCTGCTCGACCGCCGAGCCGGAGACGCGCCGCGCCGCAGCTCAGCGACGACGAGCTGATCGCGAAGGCTGAAGGCGGAGTTCGAGCCACCGAGCTGGGCCTCGACGAGGCCGCGCCCCCCTTGAGGGAGCGCTCGATGCTGGGCTGGACGCCGACCTGGGGTCGCGGGAGAGGGGGCCGGCTGATGGCACGCGGAGGACCCGATGGGCGGCGGCTTCGACGTCAACGCGATGATGAAGCAGGTCCAGCAGATGCAGGCCGAGATGGCCGACGCGCAGGAGAAGCTGAAGGACGAGGTCGTCGAGGCGAGCGCCGGCGGCGGCATGGTGAAGGCGAAGATGAGCGGCGACCTGCGCCTGCTCGAGCTCGTGATCGACCCCGAGGCGGCCGGACCCGAGGACGTGGAGATGCTTCAGGACATGGTCGTCGCGGCCGTCAACGAGGCGCTCCGCTCGGCCCAGGAGCTCGCCGCCTCGAAGCTCGGCGGCATCGCCGGGATGGGTGGTCCCGGTGGCGCCGGCGGGCTCGGCCTGCCGGGCATGTAGCCCCCGCCGCTCGCGGCCGCTAGCTTCAAACCATGTACGCGGGGCCGATCCAGCGGCTCGTCACCGAGCTCTCGCGGCTGCCCGGCATCGGGCAGCGCAGCGCGCAGCGGCTCGCCTTCCACATCCTGCGCGCGAGCGACGAGGACGCGTTCGCCCTCGCCGACGCGATCCGCGAGGTGAAGGAGAAGGTGGGGCTGTGCGAGGTGTGCTTCAACCTCGCCGAGGGCCCGCGGTGCCGGATCTGCGAGGACGAGCGGCGTCAGAGCTCGATGATCTGCGTGGTCGAGGAGCCCGCCGACGTGATCCCGATCGAGCGCACCGGCGAGTACCGCGGCCTCTACCACGTCCTCGGCGGCGCGCTGTCGCCGATCGACGGCGTCGACCCCGAGGACCTGAAGATCACCGAGCTCGTCGCGAGGGTCGAGCGAGGCGGGGTGGAGGAGGTCGTGCTCGCCACCAACCCGACGACCACCGGCGAGGCGACCGCGATCCACATCGCGGAGCTCCTGCGCGGGAAGGCGACGCATCACCCGCCTCGCCTCGCGGCCTGCCGGTCGGCGCCGACCTCGAGCACGCCGACGAGGTCACGCTCGGCCGCGCGCTCGCCGGCCGGATGTCGCTCGACCGCTAGCCCTCGGCCAGGCCGACCCGGGCGTGCAGGCGGCGCAGCGGGCGGGGCGCCCACCAGTTCCACTTGCCGAGGAGCTCCATCAGCGAGGGCACGAGCAGCGCGCGGATGATCGAGGCGTCGATCAGCACCGCGAGCGCCGTGCCGATGCCGTTCTCCTTGATGAACACGATCTCCGAGGTGGCGAACGCGCCGATCGCGATGGCGAACAGGAGCGCCGCGGCGGTGACGATGCGGCCGGTGCGCTCGAGGCCGATCGCGACCGACTCGGAGTCCGAGGCGCCGCCGTCGCGTGCCTCCTTGATTCGCGAGAGGAGGAAGACGGCGTAGTCGGTCGAGAGGCCGAAGGCGACCGCGAAGATCAGGATCGGCATCGTCTGCTCGAGCGCCCCCTGGCTCGAGTAGCCGAGCAGGCCCTCGAGGTTGCCGTCCTGGAAGATGAGGACGAGGATCCCGAACACGGCGCTGAGGTTGAGGCGCGTTCATCAGCAGCGACTTGACCGGCAGGACGACCGAGCCGGTCATCAGGAAGAGGATCACGAGGGTCGCGACGACGACGATCGCGAGCGCGATCGGCAGGTGCGACGCGAGGCTCGACTGGAAGTCGACGAAATGGGCGGTGGCGCCGGTGACGAGGACGGTCGACCCGGCCGGGGTCGGGGAGGTCGCGGATCCGCGTCACCGTGTCCTTGCTCGCGCTGGTCGATGAACGGCGGTGGTCGATGATCGCGTCGACGATCGTCACGCCGCCGCGCAGCCTCTGCGGCGGCTCGACCGGCGACGACGCCCGGCACGCCGTGAAGCTGCGAGCTCGACCCTGCGCCAGGGCCCGGCTGCCGCCGCCGTCGACCACGACCCGGATCGGCGTGTCGCGGAACGGCGGGAAGTTGGCGCGCAGCGCGTTGTCGACCTGCCGTGCGCTGGCGCTCTGCGGGCAGCACCTGGGCGTCGACCGAGGTGAACTTGATCTGCAGGAACGGGATCCCGAGGGCGATCAGGAAGCGGCGCTGGCGATCGCGACCGGCGCCGGGCCGGCGCATCACGAAGCGCGAGAGCCGGTACCAGAATGCCGTCCTGCATGGGCCGCGCGTCGCGGTCGGCGCGGCGCTGGAGGAACCGCGGCGAGAGCGCATTGACTCGCGGTCCCGAGGAGGCTCAGCACCGCCGGCAGGACGACGAGCGCGACCAGCGCGGCGAACAGGGCGACCGAGGCGCCCGCCGATGCCCATCGAGTAGAGGAACCGCTGCGGAAAGACGGTGAGCGAGGCGAGCGCGGCCGCGACCGTGAGCGAGGAGAAGAGCACCGTTCGCCCGGCCGTCCGCAGGGTCGTGCGAAGCGCCTCCCAGCGCTGCGTTCGGCTGGCCTCGGCGTGCGCGCTGTCGACGCCGCGCTGCGCGAGCTCCTCGCGGTAGCGGGAGACGATGAAGAGGCTGTAGTCGATCGCCAGGCCGAGGCCGAGGCCGGTCGTCAGGTTGAGGGCGAAGATCGAGATCGAGCCGAACTCGCTGGCGATCCGCAGGATCAGGAAGGTGCCGACGATCGCCAGCCCGCCGACGAGCAGCGGCAGGAGGGCGGCGACGCGCTGCGGAAGAAGAGCAGCGAGAGCAGGAAGAGCAGCGGGAACGCGAGCAGCTCGGCTCGGCGCAGGTCGGACTCCGTCTGCTCGTTGACCTGCTGCCGTGGCGAGGGCGTAGCCGCCGACCGTCACCCCGCGCTTGCCCGAGAGCGTGTCGGCGATCGCGTGGCCGCGTCCTGGTGCCCTTGTCGTCGGTCGGCCGCAGCGCCACCGCCAGGTAGGTCTCGTGGCCGTTGCGCGAGACGAAGTCGCGCGCTCCGGTGTCGTAGTAGCCGGTGACGTGGCGACGTCGTGGCGCGCGCGAAGCTAGCGCTCGGCGCGCCGACGCGCGCTCCTCGGCGCCGGCGATGCGACCTGGGCGCCCTTGAAGAGGACGATCACCGAGGTGTCGCGCGATACCCATTCGCCTCGACCAGGTTGTCGGCCTGGACGCTCTCCGTGGCCGGGTCGTCGTTGCCGTAGGGGGCGAGGTGCTTGGCGACGGAGCCACCGACGGCGATCGCGAGCGCGAAGAAGACCGCCGCGCCCGATCCCTACGAAGCGGCGGCGGCGGTAGACGAAGCGGGCGAGGGCGTCGAACATCAGGCGGCGCTCCTTCGTCCTCGGCGGCCAGCTCGCGCGCGGCGCGCTCGCACCAATCGGCCATCCACTGGTTGCACTCGATTCCGTAGCGGCAGACGAGTATCGGGAAGCGGTTCGCGTGCTCGCCCGCGGCCGACTCGATCGCCTTCAGCGCCTCGACCCGCTCGAGGTGATGACGGCGCTTCGCCTCCAGCGTCGCCGCCGCCGACTCGCCGTCGGTTGTGTCGGCGAAGAACAGCTTCAGCAGGCCCTCGTCGCGCATCTCCAGCACATCCGGCTCGACCGCGAGCCACGCGCGAAGTTCCCGGCGCCCCGCCTTGGTGAGCGAGTAGACCGTCCGTCGCCGCCCGCCGGCGGGCTTCGATTCGCCCGCGATCAGGCCGGCGTCGGAGAGCGAGCGCAGTTGCGGGTAGATCTGGCCGTAGCTGGCGGCCCAGAAGAAACGCACGGCCCTGTCGACGAAGGCCTTGATCTCGTAGCCCGACTTCGGGCCGAGCGAAAGGAGGCCGAGGATGACGTAGGCGGTCGGCGAAAGATCCATACCCAGGCGGAACATATCATTTGGATATATCGGGAAGTGTGATTCTAATCACAGTGCCTCCGCCGAAAGCCCACGCGAATCCGCCGAACGTCCCTCGCTTGGGGGTATGAGCGGTCCCGCGGGACGTTCGCTGGTTTGGCCGCCGTCAGCGGGGCTGGCCCCGCAGAAGGCCGATGCGCCGCTTGAGATCGAGCACTCTGGCCGCGGCGTCGGCCAGGCGCTGCTCGGGAATCGCCCCGGTCTCGACGGCGCGCACGAGCGCCGCGCGGACGCCCCGCTGGTAGCGCGGATCGTCGATCTGGACCATGTCGGCGCCGGCGGCGATCGCCTCGACGGCCGCGTCGGGCACGTTCGCGTCGCCGTGATCGCCCCCGCCCCGAGGTCGTCGGTGATCGCGACGCCGTCGAAGCCGAGCTCGCCTCGCAAGAGGTCCGTCGCGACCCCGGTGGTGAGCGCGCCCGGCGTCACCGGGTCGTAGGCGGCGTAGTAGGCGAGCGACAGCACCACGGCCCGCGCGCCGGCGTCGAACGCTGCCCGGAACGGCGCCGCGTCGCGGTCGGCCAGGGTCGCGGCGTCGAGCCCGACGGTCGCGGGCCCCTGGTCGGTGTCCTGCGACGCCGCTCCCAGCCCGGGGAAGTGGAGGGGCGCGCAGGCGAGCCGGCCCCTCTCGCAGCCGCGAGTGCTGGCGGCCGTCAGCGCGGCGACGAGGTCGGGGCTGGCGCCGAACGCCCGGTCGCCCAGTGGGCTGGCGGGCGTGGTCGTGTCGGCGACCGGGAACAGGTCGAGGTCGAAGCCGGCCCCTCGGAGCGCGCTCGCCGCGTCCTCGCGCCCAGCGCTCGGCGATCGCCGGGGAGCGCTCCTGGCCCACGCGCAGCTCGCTCACCGCCGGGGGCAGGTCCCCGAGCGAGCGGTAGCGACCGCCCTCCTGCTGGGTGACGATCAACGGCGGGACTCGGCCGCCGCCGAGGCCGGCGCGCGCGCAGCCCGGCGACGAGCTTCGTGCCCTGGGAGCGATCGGTCCAGTTCGACGGGGCCGACGACGACGCCCCCGAGCTCGTGCGCGCGCAGCTCGTGCTCGATGGCGCCGCCGGGGGAGGTTCCGCTGAAGCCGAGCAGCATGACCTGATCGACCATCTGGGCCGGCCCCAGGCGCGACTCGACGGCGCGCACGCGCGGGTCGGCCGACTGGGCGGCGCCGGAGCCCGCCGGCTCCCCGCCGTCGCCACGCAGCAGGAGGGCCCAGATCGCGGCGGTGGCGGCGATCGTGAGGCCGATGGCGACGATGCGGCGGCGCAGCGCGACGCCGCGGGACGGTGGCATGGCGGCACTATCCTGGCTCGCCCCGATGGATGGGCCAGTTCAAACGCCGCCGACCGGGAGATCGTCGTGATGAAGTTCGGCGGCACCTCCGTCGCCGGCGCCGACGACATCCGCCGCGCGGCGCGCCGCATCGTCGCCGCGCGCGAGGGCGGCAAGCGGGTCGTGGCCGTGCTCTCGGCGCGCGGCAAGACCACCGACGACCTGGTCGCGATGGCGAGCGAGGTCTCCGAGCGGCCCGACCCCCGCGAGCTCGACATGCTGCTCTCGGTCGGCGAGCGCATCTCCTGCGCCCTCGCGGCGATGGCGATCAACGACCTCGGCCACCGCGCGATCTCGCTCACCGGCTCGCAGGCGGGCATCGTCACCGACTCCACGCACACCAAGGCGCGCATCCTCGACGTCCGCGCCGAGCGTATCCGCGAGGCGCTCGGCGAGGACCGGATCGTCCTGGTCGCGGGCTTCCAGGGGGTCTCGACCGAGAGCCGCGACGTCACGACGCTCGGGCGCGGCGGCTCCGACACCACCGCCGTCGCGCTGGCGGCCGCGCTCGGCGCCGAGGTCTGCGAGATCTACACCGACGTCGCGGGCGTGTTCAGCGCCGACCCGCGCATCGTCGCCGACGCTCGCAAGCTGTCCGTCGTCTCGTTCGAGGAGATGCTGGAGATGGCCGCCTCGGGCGCCGGCGTGCTGCAGCTGCGGGCCGTCGAGTACGCGCGAAACCACGGGATCAGCGTCCACTGCCGCAGCTCGTTCGAGGATGGCGCCGGTACCCTCGTGATCGCCGAGGACAAGACGATGGAACGCCCGCTGGTCACAGCCGTAACGCACGCCGAGGAGGCTCGGGTCACCCTGACCGGGGTCGACGACGAGCCCGGCGTGGCGGGGCGGATCTTCAACGCGCTCGCCGACGCGAACGTCAACGTCGACATGATCATCCAGAACGAGCCGGTCTCGGAGGATGCCAAGGCGGACCTCTCGTTCACCGTCGCGGGCGACGACCTGCGCGCCGGAGTCGAGGCGCTCGAGGGCCTCGGGGTCGCCGAGGCGGTCCTCACCGACGAGAGCGTCGGCAAGGTCTCCGTCGTGGGCGCGGGCATGCGCAGCCACCCCGGCGTCGCCGCGAAGGTCTTCCAGGTGCTCGGCGACGCGCGGATCAACATCGAGATGATCGCCACCTCGCCGATCAAGATCTCGTGCGTGATCCCGTCCGGCTCGGTGCCGGAGGCCGTGACCGCGCTGCACGCCGCCTTCGAGCTCGGCGACGGCGGCATCCAGCGCGAGGACCCCACGGGCGACCACCGCCCGAAGGCCTGATGGCTCGCCGACCGGCTCCGCGTCGGCGTGCTCGGCGCCACCGGCGCCGTGGGCTCGACGATCCTCGACGTCCTCGCCGAGCGGTCGTTCCCGGCCTCCGAGGTGGTGGCCCTCGCCTCCGAGCGCTCGGCGGGCGTGCGAGGTCGCGTTCGGAGACGACACCCTGGAATGCCGCTCCGCTCTCGAGCGACGCGATCGACGGCCTCGACCTGGTCCTCTCCTCAGCGGGCGGCGCGGTCAGCTCGGAGTGGGCGCCGCGGATCGTCGATGCCGGCGCCGCCGTCGTCGACAACACGAGCTTCTGGCGGATGCACGACGACGTTCCGCTCGTGGTCGCCGAGGTGAACCCCGACGTCGCTCGATGTCCCATCAGGGGATCGTCGCCAACCCCAACTGCTCGACGATGCAGATGGTCGTCGCGCTCGCGCCGATCCAGCGCGCCGTGGGCATCGAGCGGATCGTCGTGTCGACCTACCAGCCAGTCTCGGGCACCGGGCGGCGGGCCATGGCCGAGCTCGAGGCACAGGCCCACGCGATCCTCCACCAGGCCGAGCCCGGCGAGGCCGAGGTCTATCCGCACCGCATCGGCTTCAACGTCCTGCCGCAGGTCGAGACGTTCCGCGACGGCGACGACTACACGACCGAGGAGCGCAAGATGATGGCCGAGACGAGGAAGATCCTCGGCGTCGACGAGAGCGAGCTCGGGGTCTCCGCCACGTGCGTCCGCGTGCCGGTCTTCTACGGCGAGTCGGAGTCGGTGAACGTGCAGACGCGCGCGCCGCTCGACCCCGCCGATGCCCGCGAGCTGCTGGCGGCGCGCCCCGGGCGTCGCCGTCGTCGACTCGCCCGGCGAGGGGCTCTACCCGATGGCGAGCGAGGCCGCGGGCCGCGATGAGGTGCTCGTCGGCCGGATCCGGCGCGACCCCTCGCACGAGCGCTGCCTCAACATGTGGATCGTCGGCGACAACCTCCGCAAGGGCGCCGCGACAAACGCGGTCCAGGTCGCCGAGCTGCTGGTGGCGCGCGATCTCCTCCGCCGGCCCGCCGGCGCTTTCGCCTCCGCGGATATGTCATGAGGAGCTTTAGCTCCGAAAGAAGCGTGTAAGGGCGCCGAAGGCGCCCGCACGTTGGGTGTTGATCGGCGCCTACGCAACCGTTGCGGTCGTCTGCGCCGCGTCGGTGGCCGTCGGCCAGGCGGTCCTCTCGGCCTGCGGGCGGCGCGAGTTCACCTGGCTCTCGGCGCCCGTCGGGCTGGCCGCCCTTCTCGTCCTCTCCGGAATAGCGATCAAGCTGCCCGGCCACGAGACGGCGGTCGCCGTGGCGATCCCGGTCGTCGCGGGGCTCGCGCTGGTGTGGCTCTGGGTCAGCGGTGGGGCGGTCGGGTTCGTTCGCGCGGCAGCGATGGCCGCGGCTCCGGCCCTCGTCGCGGCGTGGGCGCTTCGCTCCCGTTCATCGCCTCGGGGCGCGTCGGGATCCTCGGCGTCGGCCTCGTCAACGACGACATGGCCTCGCACCTCGTGATCGCCGACTGGATCGGCTCGCATGCGGGGCCGGTCCCGAAGCTCGTCGACCAGGGCTACCCGGTCGGCCCGCACGCCCTCGTCGACGGCGTCTCCTCGGTTCTCGGCAGCGGCCTGGTCGACGCCTTCGCCGGTCTCACGCTCGCGCTGCCGGTGCTGATGGCGGCCGTCGCCGCGGGCGTGCTCGCCGACCTGCGACCCGGGCGGCGGACCGTGGCCGCCGCCCTGGTCGCGCTCTCCTACCTCGGCGCCGCCTACCTGGCGCAGGAGGCCTTCAAGGAGCCGATCGAGGCTCTGTTCGTGCTCGGCTTCGCACTGCTTCTGCCCTCGGTGCGGGACAGGCGCGTCGCGATGCCCGCTCGGCGTGATCGCCGCGGGGGCGGTCTACGCGTACAGCTTCCCGGGCTTGGCGTGGCTCGTCGCGACGGCGGCGGCGTATCTGGATCCTCGCGCGTTTCTTGGCGCCGGCGGAGAGACGGCGTTACTCGGCGCCGCATCGGCGGCGAGTACACCTCGTCTCTCGCGCCGTGGCCGCGGCGGCCGCTGGCGTCCTCCTCGCTGCTCGTTGCCCCGGAGGTTCCGCGCCTCATCGACTTCACCGGCTTCCGGGCCTTCCGCTCGGCAGTCGATCAGCGGCGGGCTCGGCAACCTCCGCCACCAGCTCTCGCCGCTCGAGGCGCTCGGCGTCTGGCCGACGAGCGAGTTCCGCCTCGCCGCGGGCGACAGCTCGCATCCGCTCCTCTTCTACGCGGGCGCGCTGCTCGCCCTCGCCGCCCTGTGCCTGGCGGTGCCGCGCTGGCTGAGGCGGCGGGGACCCGCCGTCCCGGCCGCGCTCGCGGCCGCGGTCGCGATCTACCTCGGCGCGCTCGCTCTTCGGCACCGTCTACACCTCGGCCAAGGCGCTCGCGATCGCGGCCCCGCTGGTGATGCTGATCGCCCTCGGCGCCCTCTTCGACGGCGATCGTCTGCGGGTCGGCGCTCGCCTCGGCCCTCGCGGTCGCGGCGGCGGCCTCCAGCTTCCTCGTCCTGCGCGAGGCGCCCGGTGGGCCCGACCGACCACCACGACGAGCTCGCTGCGCTCCGGCCGCTCGTCGCCGGACGGCGCGTGCTCTTCCTCGGGCGCGACGACTTCGTGCGGTACGACCTCGCCGGCGCGCGCCCTTCGTCGCCGTCCGCAACTTCTACGACGACCTCTACGTCAGGCCGCGACTGGGCCTCGCCGACGTCTTCCAGAAGTTCGACTTCGACTCGGTGAGCCCGACGAAGCTCCACCGCTTCCCCTACGTGATCACGACCCGCGGCGCGTTCGCGAGCGGCCCGCCGCCATGGCTGCGCCTCGTCGCGCACGACGCCCAGCTTCGCCCTGTGGAAGCGCGTCGGACCGCTCGCTCCACGGCGCACGCTCGCCGAGGGCCCCGATCCGGGCGCCGTTCTTCGGTGCTCCTCGTCATCGGGCGATGGCATCGCGGCGGCGGGTGGGACCGCGACGGCATTCGGCCGCCCGCCGGTGGCGAGCAGCGAGTGGACGCCGGGACCCGACGGTCACCGACGGCTCGCCGGCGACCGCGACCCTCCGCCTGCCCCGAGGCCGCTGGGAGCTCTCGCTCCAATACGACGCCAGCCGCGACGTCCGCGTGACGGCGCCCGGCTTCGAAGCCACGATTCCGGCGAACCTCGACTACAGGGGCTCGACCCCGTATTACGGCGTGCCGGGCGAGCTGGCCGTAACCCGGAGAGGCCCGGTTCGCGTGACGGTCTCGGTCGAGCGCCCGCCGCTGGCCGGCCGCCTCCTCGGCGCCTCGTCGGTCGCCCATCTGGGTGCGATCGCGGCGACTCCCGCGCGTCCGGGCGAGCACGGCCTCCCCGGCGACGGCGGACGTCGTCGCTCCCGCTCAGCCGGGCCTGCGGCCGCTACGTCGACTGGTACCGCTAGCGCCGTTTCGCCGAACGTCCCGCATTGGGGGCTATGGCGGGTAGCGAGGGACGTTCGGCGCTAGATCCGTCCGTCGGCCTTCGCCGTCTCGCGCGCCTGCGCGGCCGCGGCGCGCGGGCCCGCCCGTCCAGGGCTCGCCGTGCCCGGGGAGCAGGAATGCCGCGTTGATGCTCCTCGATCGCGGTCAACGACTCGACCGAGCGCGGCGTTGAGACGTTGAACGGCATCGATCTGAGGCCCGCGTCGTCCTCGCGTTGGGTGCCAGGTGCAAAGCAGGTCGCCGACGAACAGCGCCCCGTGGTCGGCGAACAGATACGCAACGTGGCCGGGGGTGTGGCCCGGCGTGTGGATGACGCGCGGCCTCCCGGGGACCTCGAGCGTGGCGCCATCGGCGACCGGCTTCGTGCCTTCGAGCACGGGCGGCTTGGCGCCGCCGTTGCGGGTGAAGTGCCAGAAGAGGCGGTAGGTCCCCGGGTGTGTCGAGCTCGCCTAGGAGGCTCTCGTCCATCTTTTTCCTACCGCGGTTGCGCGCCGATTCCTCGTCGTCGGGGTGAAGGTGGATCGGCGCCCCGGTCTCCTCGCGCACTGCCGTCGAGACACCGGTGTGATCGCCGTCGGCATGGGTGAGGATGATCGCCTTGACATCGCCGAGCTTGCGGCCGAGCAGCTCGAGGCCGGGCTCGAGCTGCGGCCGGTAGCCCGGAACGCCGGCGTCGACGATCGTGACGCCGGACTCGTCGGCCACGAGATACCAGTTGACGTAGGAGGTGCCGAGGCGGACGAGGCCGTCGGCGAGTCGCGTCGGAGTCACGCAGCCAATATAAGCCCTGCATGGAGATCGACTTCGCCGACGCGATCCTCGTCTTCGGGGCGCTCCTCGCCGTCTCGGCGGCGCTCTCCGGCCTCATGCGAGGCACGGTGCTGTCGATCTCCGTCCTGGCGGTGACCGTCGGAATCGTGCTCGCCGCGGCCGACGTGGTGAGCATCCACCCGCACGACAACGCAATCCTGGAGCTGATCGAGATCGCGCTCGTCCTCACCCTGTTCTCCGACGGGCTCGCGGCCGAGCGGGAGCTCCTCGTGGTTCATTGGGGACCGGTGGCGAGGTCAATCGTCCTCGCGATGCCGATCACGCTCGGCCTCCTCGGCCTCGCGGCCCACCTCCTCATTCCAGGGCTGAGCTGGGCGGACGCGTTCCTTCTCGCCGCCGTGCTCTCGCCGACCGACCCCGTCGTGACGTCGAGCGTCGTCAACTCGCCCCGCGTGCCCGCGTTCGTCCGGCACACGCTCAACCTCGAGTCCGGCCTCAACGACGGTCTCGCCGTCCCGTTCGTGCTCTTCTTCCTCGTTCTCGCCCGGCCCGGCGAGAACCCCGGTCCGGAGGCGGTGACCCTGCTCGGCGAGGCGGCGTTCGGCGCCGTCGTGGGCGTCGCCCTCGGCGTCCTCGGCGGGCGGCTCCATCACGTCCTCCCCGGCGGCGGGATCACTCGGCGCTACGAGGGGATCTACGCCGTCGGCTTCGGTCTCGTCGCCTTCGGGCTCGCGGAGACGACGATCGGCAACGGGTTCATCGCGACATTCGTGTGCGGGATCGCAATGGGTGCCGCCGAGCACGACATCCCCGACGCATTCCACGAGTTCTCGGAGAACGTCAGCGCGATCTCACAGGTGATCACGTTCTTCGTCTTCGGCGCGCTGATCTACACCACCGGCTACGGCGGCCCGATCTGGCGCCTGGTGCTCTTCATCGCCTTCGCGCTGCTCGTGGCTCGTCCGGTCGCGATCGGCATCGCGTTCATCCGCGCGAAGCTGCCGCGCGAGCAGCAGGCGTTCATCAGCTGGTTCGGGCCGAAGGGGGCCGCATCCATGCTGTTCGCCCTCTTCGTGCTCGACTCGACGGTCGGCGACCGGAACCTGATCTTCGCGACGGCGGCGTTCACGGTCATCACGTCGATCGTCGTCCACGGCTTCACCGACACGCTCGGCACCAACTGGCTCGAGCGGCGGATGAGCGAGCGAAAGAGCCGGGCCTCGCCCGAAACGCCGGAGGCTGTTTAGAAATCGTGCTCGGCGAGCTTCTCACGCGCCGTCTCGGGGTCGATCTCGGCCTGCTTAGCGTAGAGCGCGGCGGCGTCGTCGAGCTGGCCCAGGAGCACGAGCTGGGAGACCTCGGGCGAGGGGTCGGGGACCTGTGCCGCCTCGCTCATCGCGGCTAGGCGGCCGTGGCCGCGAGCCGCTCCTCGACCCAACCGGTCGCGGCGACGTGCTTGGACATCCCGAGCTCCTTCGGCTCGAAGCCGAGCGCGAGCCCGACCAGCTGGGGCAGGTGCAGGACCGCGAGGCCGAGGTCGCGGCCGACGACCCTCGCCGCCTCGGGCTGCTGAAGGTCGAGGTTCAGGTGGCAGAGCGGGCACGGCGTCACCAGGCAGTCCGCCCCGGCGTCGAGGGCGTCGCCCACGTGCGTTCCGGCCTGGCGCAGCGAGGTCTCGCGGTTCATCGTGATCACCGGGAAGCCGCAGCAGCGACGGGCTCCGTCGTACTCCACGACCTCGCCCCCGAGCGCCTCGATCACCCAGTCGAGGTAGAAGTCGCGGTCGGGGTGCTCGTCGTAGCCGAGGCGGTGCTTCGGGCGCAGGATGTAGCAGCCGTAGAACGGCCCCACTCGAAGGCCCGCGAGCGGGCGCCGCACGCGCTCCTTCAGCTTCTCGAGACCGTAGTCCTCGACCAGGACCCAGAGGAAGTTCTTGTTCGTCCAGCCCTCCTTGCCGCGGACGTAGGAGATGTCCTCGGCCTCCAGCGCCTCGTTGATGTGCGCGCGGTAGGCCGAGTCGGCGTCGAGGCGCTGCTGGCACTCCGACATCGCCCCCTGGCACGTCGAGCAGATGTTCATCATCGCGAGACCGGTCGACTGTGCGAGCGCGAAGGTCCGCGCGTTGAGGGTGTCGGCCAGCTCCTGGTTGTGCTCGGCGATCACGCCCGCGCCGCAGCAGTTCGCGCGGTCCAGGGTGACGAGCTCGATCTCGAGGCGCTCTGCGACGAGCGCCATCGAGCCGTGGAGCTCGGGCGTGAACCCGCGCGAGACGCACCCGGGCCAGTAGGCAAGCTTCATGAATCACCTGCGGCGGCTTCGCCGCCTGACACGCCTCTTTCGGTGCTAAAGCACCTCATCTACGTACCCGTCACCTGCGGCGCCTGGGCCTCGGGGTCTCCGGCCGAAAGGTCGCGCTCGGCGATCTCCTCCTCGGCCTCCTCGCCCCCGATGTAGAGGTTGAGCTCCTGGCGGTGCTCCTCGGCGTGCTTGTAGATGCGCTTGACCTGCTCCTGCGCGTTGCCGGGCAGCTTGGGGTGGACGCCCGGGATCAGCTTCGAGAGCGAGCGCATCTTCCCGCTGCGGATGCCGCGCAGGGCGGTTGGGATGGAGCCGACGAGGCCCGTGATGGCGCCCTTCGAGGGCTTCAGCTTTCCCTTCGTGCCCTCGGCGTAGGACTCCTGGAGGAGGAGCGACTCGTCGAGCGTGCCCTTGCTCTCGATGATCTTCGTGAACGCCCGCTCGTGGCGGCGGCCGTTGTTGAGGTCGTCGATTTCCTCCGCGTCGCCGGCGAGGCGGCGCAGCCGCATGATCTGGTCCATCGGCGCGACGCCCTTCGGGCAGGCGTCGATGCAGGAGAAGCAGTGGGTGCAGTCATAGATGCCGTGAGGGTCCTGGGCCAGGTCGTAAAGCCGTTCGCGCCGCTGGGAGTCGCGGGGATCGCCGACGAAGCGGTACGCCTTGGCGAGGGCGGCCGGGCCGATGAAGTCGGGGTCGACCTCCATCGACAGGCACGACGAGACGCAGGCGCCGCACTGGATGCACGCCATCGACTGGGTCACGTCGATCATCGACTCGGGCGGCACGATGTACTCGCGCTCCGGCTCGGGCCCCTCGGGGATCAGCCACGGCGTGACGCGGCGGATCTTCGTCCAATGGGTGGACTCCATGTCGGTGACGAGGTCCTTGAGCACCGGCATGTTGCCCATCGGCTCGACCACGATGGGGGCGGTCTCGACGCCGGCTCGATGCTCCTCGACCGCCTCGGTGGCTGTGAGCCCGGCGGCTCGGTCGGCCTGGTTCTGTGCGTCCTGGATCTTGGTCTTGCAGGCAAGGGTCGACTGGCCGTTGACCTTCACGCCGCACGAGCCGCAGATCGCCGCCCGGCAAGAGCAGCGCACGGCCAGCGAGCCGTCCTGGTCGGAGCGCGCCTGCAGCAGCGCGTCGAGCACCGACAGGCTCTCCTCGAGCTCGACGTCGAAGTTCTCCCAGTAGGGGCCGTCGCCCGTCTCGGGCTTGAACCGCCGCACCTTGATCGTGTAGTCGGCCACGAGTTCCCTGACCCTAGTAGGTGCGTTCCATCGGCTGCCAGTTCGTGATCGTCACCTCGGAGTAGCCCACATCCGGCTCGTCGCCGTTCGCCGACAGCGTGATGTGCTTCAGCCACTCCTCGTCGTTTCGCTCCGGGAAGTCCGTGCGGTACTGGGCGCCGCGGCTCTCGGCGCGATGGAGGGTCGCCACGCACGTGCACTCGGCGTTCTCGAGCATGAATCCCAGCTCGATCTCCTGCAGGACGTCCTGGTTGAACACGTTCGAGCGGTCGTCGACGTAGGCGCTCTTCGCCTCCTCCTTGAGGCGGCGAATGGTGTCGAGCGCCGTCTGGATCCCCTCGGCGTCGCGAAAGACGCCGACGAAGCGGTCCATCACGACGCTCATCTCGTGCCGGATCTCCGAGACGCGACGGCCCGAGCCCTTCTCGCGCGCGAGCAGGTCGTCGATGCGCCGGCGCTCGTCCGCGAGCAAGGCCTGCGGCGCCAGCGGGGGCCGAGTGCGCTTGGCGAGGTTCGCCGCGTCCCCGCCGGAGCGGCGTCCGAAGATGAGCGTGTCGAGCAGGGAGTTGGCGCCGAGGCGGTTGCCGCCGTGGACCGAGACGCACGCGACCTCGCCGGCCGCGTAGAGGCCGTCGATGGTGGTGCGGCCGTGGACGTCGGTCTTGACCCCGCCCATCATGTAGTGGTTGCCGGGCTTGATGTGGATCGGCTCGCGGGTGATGTCGACGCCCGCGAAGTCGCGCCCGACCAGCACGATCTCCCGCAGCGCCTCGTGGATGCGCTTGCGCGGCACGACGGTGACGTCGAGGGCGACCGTGCCGTCGGGGAAGCCGCGCCCCTCGTCGATCTCGGTCTGTTCGGCGCGGGAGACGACGTCGCGTGAGGCGAGCTCCATCTTGTTGGGCGCGTAGCGCTCCATGAACCGCTCGCCCTTGGCGTTCAGGAGGTGAGCGCCCTCGCCGCGGGCGCCCTCGGTGATGAGGAAGCCCTTGCGCGCGAGGGTGGTGGGGTGGTACTGGACCATCTCCATGTCCATCAGCTCGGCGCCGGCCGCGTAGGCCATCGCGATCCCGTCGCCGGTGCAGATGAGGGCATTGGTCGTCGGGCGCCAGATCTGGCCGTTGCCCCCGGTGGCGAGGATCACGGCCTTGGCACCGAAGAGCTCCATCGAGCCGTCGCGGATGCTGCGCAGCACCGCGCCGACGCACTGGCCGCCGTCGCCGATCGCGAGCGCCGTCGTGAAGTACTCCTCGTAGCGGGAGATCAGGTCGGAGTGCTTCATCAGCTGCTCGTAGAGCACGTGCATGATCGCCTGGCCGGTGATGTCGGCGACGTAGTAGGTGCGCGCGTGGGAGGCGCCGCCGAAGGCGCGGGTGCCGAGCCGCCCCTCCTCGTTGCGGTGGAAGGTCACCCCGAGGTGCTCGAGGTGAAGGACCTCCTGGGGCGCCTCGCGGCACATGATCTCGACCGCGTCCTGGTCGGCGAGGTAGTCCGAGCCCTTGATCGTGTCGAAGGCGTGCGACTCCCAGGTGTCGTCCGGGTCGAGCGCCGCGTTGATCCCGCCCTGGGCGGCATTGGAGTGCGAGCGGACGGGGTGGACCTTCGAGATGATCCCGACGGACACCCCGGCCTCCGCTGCCGCGAGGGCCGCGCGCTGCCCGGCGAGGCCGGCTCCTATGACAAGGACGTCATGCTGAGGCACGAGCGGCGCAGGATTGTATGTGAGGGGCTGTAGCCCCGAAAGCAGCGTGTCAGGCCGCCACAAGGCGGCCGCAGATTTCTGCTATGCGCGGGCCCGTGGCCTCGGCCGCGGGCGTGACCTGGAGCGCCGCGCGTAGTCGCGGAAGTCGCGCTCGAAGTCGGGCCACCAGGGAGGCTCGGGCTTGTCGACGGGCGAGCCGCCGTCGTCATCACTTTCGCCACCTTCGCCGGGTGGGGTGCGAAGAAGGGTGAACGTGGTGACGCTGAGGAACGCGGCCACCCAGAGCACGAACGCCGCGAGGGAGCGCCCGGCCTGCGTGCTCATCCGGGTCGAGGCGACCACCACCGAGGCATCGGCGAAAAGCGTCGCGATCACGAGGCCGGCCGCGAGTGGCGCCGAGCGAAGCCAGGGGCGCCCGCGGCGGAACCAAAGGAGACCCGCCCACCATCCCAGAAGGGCAATCCAGGGAACGAGCCAGCCGATCGGTGGAAGCGCCACCGCCACATCCCCGATGGTGACACAGCGCCGCCGCTATTGCGGCTTCATGAAGCCCCGGCGCCGGCGGAGCTTCTCGACCATCGCCTTGCGGTACTCGCGGTTGAGCTCGCCGATCACCTTGATCGAGATCTCCTGCGGGCACGCGTACTCGCACTCCCCGTGGTTCGTGCAGCCCCCGAACCCCTCCTCGTCGTGCTGTCGCACCATGCTGCGCGCCCTGTGAAACCGCTCGGGCTGTCCCTGCGGGAGCAGGTTGAGGTGGGTCACCTTCGCCCCGGTGAAGAGCATCGCGGAGCCGTTTGGGCAGGCGGCGATGCAGGCGCCGCAGCCGATGCAGATCGAGGCGTCCATCGCCGCGGTTTGCACCTCGGGGTGGATCGGCGTCGCGTTCGGCTCGGGCTTGGGGCCGGCGCCGACCGCGATGAATCCGCCGGCCTGGATGATTCGGTCGAGGGCGGAACGGTCGACGATGAGGTCGCGAAGGACGTGAAAGGCCGAGTTGCGGAACGGCTCGACCCGGATCTCCGCGCCGTCGGGGAAGTCGCGCATGAACACCTGGCAGCTCGTCGCCTGGCCCGGGCCGTGCGGGAGGCCGTCGATCTGCAGCGAGCAGGCGCCGCAGATTCCCTCGCGGCAGTCGCTCTCGAACGCCACTGGCGACCTGCCGGCGGCGATCAGCCGGTTGTTGAGCACGTCGAGCATCTCGAGGAACGACGCGTCGGCGTCGATGTCGTCGACCTCGTGGCGCTCGAACCCCCCCTGCGCCTCGGGCCCGTCCTGCCGCCATATCTCGAGGGTGAACTTCACTTGTAGCTCCTCTGGACGGGCTTCAACTGGTCGAACTCCAGCTCCTCTATGTGCAGCTTCTCCTCCACGCCCTCGCCGCTGGTGCTCCCAGACGGACACGTTGGAGTAGCGGCGGTCGTTGCGGATCGGCTCGCCCTCGTCGGACTGGTGCTCCTCGCGGAGGTGGCAGCCGCAGGACTCGTCGCGCTCGAGCGCGTCGCGGCACATCAGCTCAGCCAGCTCCAGGAAGTCGGCGACGCGGCCCGCGTACTCGAGCGCCTGGTTGATGCCGTCGGCGCCGTCGGTGACCCGCAGGTCGCTCCAGAACTCGTCGCGGATGCCGCGTGATCTCGCGCAGCGCGAGCTCCAGCCCCTCGGCGTCGCGGGTGATGCCGCACTTGTCGAGCATGAGGTAGCCGAGCTCGCGGTGGAACTCGCTCGGCGGGCGTCGAGCCCCCGATGCCGAGCAGGCGATCGATTCGAGCTCGCACCGCGGACTCGGTCGCCTCGAACTCGGGATGCGAGGTGTCGAGATGGTCGTCGACCTCGGCCAGATAGTCGGTCACCGTGTGCGGCGCGACGAAGTAGCCGTCGGCGAGGCACTGCATCATCGCGCT
This sequence comes from uncultured Actinomycetes bacterium, assembly GCA_963823245.1. Taxonomy (GTDB): domain Bacteria; phylum Actinomycetota; class Thermoleophilia; order Solirubrobacterales; family 70-9; genus JAWVFM01. Next base: position 324,307 of record CAWGKQ010000007.1, read on the forward strand.
TGCCCCGAGCCGGTTCGCGCCGTGGTCGGAGAAGTTGGCCTCCCCGATCGCGAACAGGCCCGGGATCGTCGTCTCGAGCCGGTAGTCGACCCAGAGGCCGCCCATGGAGTAGTGGGGTGCGGGGTAGATCCGCATCGGGACCTCCCAGGGGCTCTCGGCGGTGAGCCGCTGGTAGAGGTCGAAGAGGTTGCCGTAGCGGGTTTCGATCGCCTCGGCGCCCTTCTCCTCGATCGCGTCGGCGAAGTCCATGTACACCGCGCGGCCGGTCGACCCGACGCCGTGACCCTCGTCGCAGACGATCTTCGCGGCCCGGGAGGCGACGTCGCGCGGGACCAGGTTCCCGAAGCGCGGGTAGCGCTCCTCCAGGAAGTAGTAGCGCTCCTCGGGCGGGATCTCGTTGGGCGGCCGGTCGTCGCCCGCCCTGCGCGGAACCCACACCCGGCCGTCGTTCCGAAGCGACTCGCTCATCAGCGTGAGCTTCGACTGGTAGTCGCCCGACTGCGGGATGCAGGTGGGATGGATCTGGGTGAAGCACGGGTTGGCGAAGCCGGCCCCGCGCTTGTGCGCCCTCCAGGTCGCCGTGACGTTGCAGCCCACGGCGTTGGTCGAGCGGAAGTAGACGTTGCAGTAGCCGCCGGTCGCCAGCACGACCGCGTCGGCGGCGTGGCGCTCGAGCTCGCCGGTGACGAGGTCGCGGACGATCACGCCCCGCGCGCGTCCGTCGACGATGACGACGTCGAGCAGCTCGTGCCGCGTGTTGACGTTGGCGGTCCCCTGCGAGACCTGCTGCTGGAGCGCCTGGTAGGCGCCGAGGAGAAGCTGCTGGCCGGTCTGGCCGCGGCAGTAGAACGTCCGCTCGACGAGGACGCCGCCGAACGAGCGGGTGGCCAGCATGCCGCCGTACTCGCGGTTGAACGGCACGCCCTGGGCGACCGCCTGGTCGATGATGTTGGTGGAGAGCTCGGCGAGCCTCCAGACGTTCGACTCCCGAGCGCGGAAGTCGCCGCCCTTCACCGTGTCGGCGAAGAGGCGGCGCACGGAGTCGCCCTCGTTCGCGTAGTCCTTGGTGGCGTTGATCCCGCCCTGCGCCGCGATCGAGTGCGCGCGCCGCGCGGAGTCCTGGAAGCAGAAGGCCTCGACCTGGTAGCCCAGGTTCGCGAGGGTCGCCGCCGCGCTGGACCCCGCGAGGCCGGTGCCGACGACGATCACCCGGTACTCGTGCCGCTGGCGCGGGCCGACGAGCCGGTGGCCGTCGAGCCACGTGCGCCAGCGCTCGTCGATCGGGCCCTCGGGGATGTTGGATTCGAGCTTCATGACGGCGAAGGAAGCGCGCCGAAGTAGAACAGCAACGGGATCGACGCGAACCCGGCTGCGATGAAACACGCCATGAACGTCGCAGCACCGCGAAACGTCCGGTTTCGGTTCGGCTTGTCCCAGCCCGCCGTTTGAGTGACGCTCCAGAAGGCGTGCCGTAGGTGGAGCCCGAGGAGCACCATCACGACGACGTAGAGGACCACGAAGTACCACTTCTGGAACGCGTCGTAGAGGTTGGCGTAGACGGTCCCCTCGTAGATCGGCGTGACCTGGATCGTTCGCGTCGAGAACTGGAGGATGTGGAAGACGAGGAACGCGGCGATGACGATTCCGGTGATGAGCATCGTCCGCGCGGAGGTGGTGCGCCGAAGGCGCTTTGCCGGCGCCCCGGGCGGGCGGGCGACGCGGTTTCTCTTCGTGAGCTGCGTGATCGCGACGATGTGGATCACCAATGCCGCCAGCAGCACCGCTCGGATCAGCCAGAGGACCCCGTTGCGGGGGATCACCGGTGCCCCCACGGTCCGCAGCCATTCCGCGTAGCGGTCGATCGCGGCACCGCTCGATCCGGTCCCCTGGATCGCCTTCAGGTTCCCGAGCATGTGGGCGAGCACGTACAGCCCCAGCATCACCCCGGTGATCGCGACGATCACCTTCTTGCCGATCGTCGAGGCCCAGACCTCGCGCAGCCACCTCCCGCGTGGGGCCGAGCTCCGCTACCTCCCCGCTACCGGGCACCGCGCTGATCTATGTCGTGGTCAGTGCGTCGCGAAGCGCACGGCCGACCTGCTCAGCCGTGATCACCCCACGAAGGCGGCCGTCGGAGTCGACCGCGGCGAGGGCGCCGAGACGGCGCATCGACTCGTTGCCGAGGAGCGATTCGAGCGGAGCGTCGAAATTGACCTGGAAATCGTCGTCGGAGTGCTCCTCGACCACCTCGGCCACGCGCGCCGAGGCCCGCGACGGCTCGGGGACGGCGTCGGCGGCGTCGCGCTCGACGAGGCCGCGGAAGCGGTGGGCGGCGTCGACGACAAAGAACCAGGGCCAGCGGTAGCGCAGGAAGTACTCGTCGATCGCGTCCTCCACGCTCACGTTCTCCGGGATCGCCACCGGCTCGGAGTCCATGAGGTCGGCGACCGTGATCCCCTCGATGCGGGTGGCGAACTCGGTCTGCACGAGGGCCCCGCGGGCGGCCTGGCCGAGGATCCAGCCCGCGAGCGCCAGGAAGATGCCATCCGCCGGGTCGCCGGCCAGCAACAACGCGAGCCCGAGCCCGATGAACACGAACGAGAAGAGGCGGCCGAGGGTGGCGGCCGTTCGCGTCGCCCGGTTGCGGTCGCCCGTGATGCGCCACGCGATCGACCTTGCGATGCGTCCTCCGTCGAGCGGGAAGGCCGGGATCAGGTTGAACACGAGGATCACCAGGTTGATCGAGGCGATCCATGCCATCACGGCGACGAAGCCGCTCGAGACCGTGCCGGTGCTGGTCGGGAGGGCGCGGCGGAACTCGTCGGCCCCGCCCACGAGCGCGCCGACGGCGACGCAGAGGATCGCGATCCCGAGTGTCACGAAGGGGCCGGCGACGGCGACCTTGAACTCCGTGCCGGGCGAGTCCGAGTCGCGGTCGAGCCTGGCCAGGCCGCCGAAGATCCACAGCGTGATGCTCGAGATGGAGATGCCGCGGCGCAGGGCCACGAATGCGTGCCCCAGCTCGTGTAGGAGGATCGAGCCGAAGAAGCCAAACGCGCTGACAACCGCCAGGCCGTAGGCCTCGCCGTCGCCGGTGCCAGGGCCGAGAATGGCCCGGTAGGAGCTGGACAACGAGAAAATGATGAGGAACAGCGCGAGGAACCACGAGTAGTCCACCGCGATGCGAATCCCACGGATGTGGAAGAGCGTGATCCCGCCCATTGCAGGCACAAAGCCATCTTAGGGTGGCGCTGAGGCCGGCAGGCTAGGGTTCCGCCGCCCGATGACCGCCGCCAATCCCGCGTCCGCCGTCTCCCATCTCGACGAGGCATGGCACCGCGAGCTGCTGTCCGCACTCTGCGCGTTCGAGCGCGAGACGGCGTCGGCCGGCGAGCGCGAGGCCGCCGAATGGGTCGTCGCGCGGCTGGCGGAGGAGGGCGCGGGCGACGCGCACGTGGAGTCCGAGCGCGGGCATCACACCTTCTGGTGGCCGCTCGGGCTCACCTCGGCAGCGGGCGTCCTCGCCGGACTTCTCGGCATGCGCGGACGGAGCCTCGCCGCCGCGGCGCTTGGCGCTGCCGCGGCCTGGGCGGCCGCGGATGAGACGCCGCCGCGCCGGCGCCGGCTGCGCTCGGTGCTCCCCGGGGCGACGGCGACCAACGTCGTCGCGACGATGGGCCCGGTGGACGCTCGCCGGACCATCGTCCTCGTCGCCCACCACGATGCAGCGCACTCGGGCCTCGTGTTCCACCCCGGCGTGCCGGAGACGATCCGCCGCGTCTACCCCAAGTTCTTCGAGGTCGCCAACACGAGCCCCCCGCTGATGTGGCCGGCCGTCGGCGGCCCCGCCCTGGCGGCCCTCGGCGCCGCGACGGGCAGGCGCGGGCTTGCGAAAGCCGGGACGATCCTCTCAGCGCTGTTCGCGGCAGGCATGGCCGACATCGGCTCGCGGTCGGTCGTGCCGGGCGCCAACGACAACGGGACCGGCGTCGTGGCCCTCATCGCCCTCGCGCGCGCGCTCGCGGAGCGGCCGACGGAGTCGGTTCGGGTGTTGCTCGTCTCAACCTCCGAGGAGGGGACCTGCGAGGGCATGCGCCTGTTCGCGAACCGCCACTTCCCGGAGCTACCGACGGCCGACACCTTCTTCCTCGCGATCGACACGGTCGGCTCGCCGCACCTGCTGGCGCTTCGGGGGGAGGGGATGCTCGGCGTCACGGAGTACCCGGCGCGCTCGCTCGAGCTGGTCGACGGCACGGCTGACGAGCTCGGGATCTGGATGTTCCCCAACCTCCGGCTGCGCAACGCGACCGACGGCGTGTTCCCCCTGAGCGCCGGCTACGAGTGCGCCTCGCTCTGTTCGTGCACCGACATCAAGCAGCCCTCGAACTACCACTGGCCGACCGACGTTCCCGAGAACGTCGACTTCGAGACTGTGGGGGACGCGGTGCGGCTGGTGGAGGCGATCGTCCGGCGCCTCGATACGCGCTGGTTCGACTAAGCCAGCTGCGGCGAGTGGCGCTCCACGATGCGCCCGAACTCGGTGCCGGCCGGCAGCGTCCCGAACGCCCGGCCCCAGTCGCCCTCCAGCCGCGAGGCGACGAACGCGTCGGCCACCGCGGGGTCGCCGAACCGGACGAGCAGCGATGCCTGCAGCGCCAGCGCCATGCGCTCGACGATGCGGCGCGCTCGCGACTCGATCGCATCGAGATCGGTCAGCTCGTCGCGCAGGGCGGCGCCGAAGGCGTCGACGCGGCGGTCTGCGCCCGCTGCCTCGCCGACCTCGTTCGCGAACGCCTCGACCGACTCGGGGCTCTTCACCATCGCGCGCAGGACGTCGAGAGCCTGCACGTTCCCTGAGCCCTCCCAGATCGAGGCCAGGGGAGTCTCGCGGTAGAGCCGGGGCATTCCCGACTCCTCGACGTAGCCGTTGCCACCGAAGCACTCGAGCGCCTCGCCCGCGTGCGCCGGAGCCCGCTTGCAGACCCAGTACTTGAGGACCGGGGTGGCGAGCCTGCGCACCAGCGCCGCCTCGGTGTCGCCGGCGTGCGCCTCGTCGAAGCGGCGGGCGAGCCACATGGCGGCCACGGTCGCCGCCTCGGACTCGACGGCGAGATCGGCGAGGACGTTCTGCATCAGCGGCTGCTCGACGAGCCTCCTCCCGAATGCCGAGCGCCCCTCGCAGTGATTGATGGCGGCGGCAGTGCCCCACCGCATCCCGGTCGCGCAGCCGATCACGCAGTCGAGCCGGGTGTGGTTGACCATCTCGATGATTGTCGGGACGCCCCGTCCCTCCTCGCCGACCATCCGCGCCCATGTGCCGCGGAACTCCACCTCGCTCGAGGCGTTGGAGCGGTTGCCGAGCTTGTCCTTGAGGCGCTGGATTTGAAAGCGGTTGCGTTCGCCGTCGGGGGTGAAGCGGGGAAGGAGGAAGCAGGAGAGGCCGCCGTCGGCCTGGGCGAGAACGAGGAACGCGTCGCACATCGGCGCCGAGCAGAACCACTTGTGGCCGGTGATCTCGTACTCGGCTCCCGCGCCGCCGCCGTTCAGCGCCGTCGCGATCGTGGTGTTGGCGCGCACGTCCGAGCCGCCCTGCTTCTCGGTCATCGCCATCCCGCAGAGGGCGCCGGGCTTGTCGGGGGCAGGGCGCAGCTCGCCGTCGTAGTCGAGCGAGAGGAAGCGAGGCTCCCACTCGGCGGCAACCTCGGGCTGCTTGCGGATCGCCGGGATCACCGAGTAGGTCATGGAGATCGGGCAGCCGACCCCGGCCTCGACCTGCGAGAGCAGCATGAAGAGCGCTGCCCGTGCGACGTGCGCCCCCGGCTGCGGCTCGCGCCAGGGCAGCGCGTGGAGACCCTCGCCGATCCCGAGGTCCATGAGCTCGTGCCACGAGGGATGGAACTCGACCTCGTCGATCCGGTTCCCGAAGCGGTCATGGGTGCGAAGCCGCGGTGGGTTCTCGTTTGCGAGGCGTCCGAGCTCGATCACGTCAGGCCGGCCGCAGACCTCGCCGAGCTTCGTGGCCCGCTCCGTCGCCCAGCCTCCGCCCTCGCGCTGGAGCGCCTCGCTGAGCACCGTGTCGGAGGTGTACGCGTTGTAGCCCGCAAGCGGCGTGGACTGGTTCGTGACCTCATGGGTGGTCGCGGTGGGGCGCTGTTCAAGCATCGACAAGCGTTGGCTCCTATCTCTTGCGGACGCCTGCGGCGTCCTTACACGCTGCTTTCGGGGCAAAGCCCCTCGCCGGCATGCCTGTTACCGAGCGTACGCAGAAATCTCTGAGGGAGTCGACGAGGCCGTCCGGGTCGTGGTGTCCCGCGGTGGGGGAGAGGGGACCGACCATCGCCTCGCCTATCGCGCCGACGAGTGCCGCGGCGCTCACCTCGGAGTCCTGAGGCGGGAGCTCGCCCGCCTCGACGCCCTCCTCGATCACATGCACCATCGCGTCGCGATAGGCGCGGCGGAAGGCGAGGCGCTCGGCCTCGATCGCCGGGTCGACGGGCTCGGCGAGCAGGGCCCAGGCGAGGCGCGGCGCGCGGAGGGCGCGACGGGCGAACGCCTCGGCGGCTGCTGCGACCCTCGCCGCCGCACCACCCGAGGCCGTCGTGGCCGCGGCTGTCAGCGCGTCGACCTCGTGCTGCGACGCGGTCCGAAAGACCTCGGAGAACAGATCAGCCTTCGAGGGGAAGTGCGTGTAGACCGTGCCGGTGGCGACGCCGGCCCGGTCGGCGACGGCCGCCACCGGCGCCTCGCCGTAACCGCCGTGAGCGATGAGCTCACGCGCAGCGGCGACGATCCGCTCGCGCGTAGCGGCCTTGCGGGCCTCGGTGCGCTCGGTGGGCCTGTACGCCACACAAGAAGTGAATCACGGTTCACTTCTTGTGTCAAGTTGGGGCCGCCCTTTTCGCGGTTGCCGCGGTCGCGAAGCTCGCTGATCGGCCGAGTACCCGTAAGACCCTGGTCGAGTTCGGCCTCCCCCGCCGTCTCGCGGAGCCGGGGGCGATTGCCCTCCGGTCGTCGAGCTTGCGATCGCCTCCTCCTTCTCCCCACCGCGACCGCGCGCTGGGCCGGGCTTGCGGCGGCCGCGATCCTGCTTCTCTTCTCGGCCGCGATCGTCCGCTCGCTGGCCCGGGGTGAGCGGCCGGACTACAACTGCTTCGGCGGGCTTCACTCCGAGCCGGTCGGTCCGGGCTCGCTGATCAGGAACCTCGTCCTCGCCGCGGTCGGTGGGGCAGTCGCCGTCGCCGGTCCCGGGAAAGCTTCGGCGACGCCTTCGCCGGTGCCGACGCCCTCGCGATCGCCGGCATCGCCCTCCTCGCCGCCGCCCTCGCCGTGCAGGCGTGGTTCAGTTATCAGCTCTTCCGCCAGAACGGACGCCTGATCGACCGCGTGCGGGCGCTCGAGGAGAAGGTGGGCGAGGGCGGGTCGCAGCGGCCGCCCGCCGGCCTTCCGGAGCATTCGGAGGCGCCGCGCTTCGAGCTCCCCGACCTCGAGGGTCACCGCCGCTCGCTCGACGACCTGCTCGCCGCCGGGCGCCCGGGCGCGCTCGCCTTCTCGGACCCCGACTGCGGAGCCTGTGGTCCGATGGTCGCGAAGCTGGCCCGGCTGCGGGCCGACCATGCCGGCGAGCTCGCGATCGCCCTCGTCAGCCGCGGCGACCCGGCCGAGAACCGGGCCCGTGTCAACGGCCACCACTTCGCCGCCGTCCTCCTGCAGGAAGAGCACGAGGTGGCCGACGCCTACGGTGCACCGGGAGTGCCGAGCGCTGTGATCGTCGACGCCGACGGCCGGATCGCCAGCCGCGTGGCGATGGGGAACGACGCCGTCGAGAGGCTGCTGGGGTAGGGATGGCGAAGCCGACCGACAAGCAGATCCACGAGCTCCACCGGGCGCTCTACAAGCGCAAGCGCCTGAAGAAGCTCTCCGACCTCGTCCAGGAGACCGCGCTGCTCATGAACCTCGACCCGACGCAGGAGCTCCCGCCCGACGATGTTCGCAACCCGCCCGGCAGCGGCCCGCAGTGGTTCTACCCGGACACGGGCGCCGTCGACTCGAACGTGCTCGCCGCAGCCCAGAACTGCTCCGAGATCTCGAAGACCCTGAGGGCGATCCGAAGCGACGTCGCCGACGTCAGCTTTCCCGAGGCCGACAAGAAGCACGTGCTGGCGGCGCTCGACGCCGAGGCGGCGTCGTGGAGCGCGCGCGGAAAGGCCTGGGGAGCGGCGGGCCCGCCCGCCGACGTCGAGGCCACCGTGGCGACGGTCTCCAAGCACGTCTCCACCTCTCTCGCAGAGGCGAAGCAGGTCAGGCACTACCTGCTGTCAAAGCAGGAACTAGGTCTGGGGTGAGCTCCTCGGGCTCGCAAGAGCACTGGTTCGACCGGCTCGCCGCCGGCCATCACACTCGCCGCCAGGCGCTTGGGGCTGCGATCGCAGGAGCCGCGGCGCTCACGCTTCCCTTCCTGCGCCCCGCCCTCGCCCGCGCCGACGCTGGGACCTGCACGAAAGGGTGCCTTTACACCATCCACTACGACGGGGTGGCCGCGTTTACAGCTTGCGACAAGCAAAGCGCGTTTTCTGACTCGGAAGCGTTCACGACCGGCTACCTCGCAGCGGGGGTTGGCCTTCTCGCCTTCGCGGCGGCCGCCTACCAGGACAAGCGTGGAGCAGCGAGAGTCTTGGCCTGCCGAGAGTCGGTCGTGCTGAACGCGAAGGCTCGGGGCTATGACTGCCTACAGCCCAACTGTCCCGGCTTCGTCCCGACGCAACCGGGCGGTCCATGCGAGACCTGCCACTCGCAATGCTGCCTGGATCCGAGAAGCGCGGACGGCTACAACTGCTGCGACATCTGCTCTCAGTCGGGTGGCTGCTGCTACTCCGTCACGGGGATGTGCTGAGGCCGTCGGACGGGCGCGAGACTTTCGTGACAGCCGCCCTCCCGCGAAGCGTCTTGTAGTCGGATAGCGACTACAAGACGCCATGGCAGGAGGGAGGTCTGGCTGTCCTTCAGCTGACGGCCGGCTGCGTGCGGCGGCCGCGCCGGGATGAGCACGAGCGTGCCGGCCCCGAGGCCGAGGAGCGTCAGCGTCCCCGCGGCGCCGATCCCGGCGTCGCCCCAGTCGCCTGCTTGAGAGCCTCCCCGCAGGGTAGGCAGATAGCCTCCCCGCGCCGTGGCGAAGATCAAGGTCCAAAACCCCATCGTCGAGCTCGACGGCGACGAGATGACCCGGATCATCTGGGCGTTCATCAAGGACCAGCTGATCCTGCCCTACCTCGACGTCGAGCTCCTCTACTTCGATCTCGGCATCGAGAGCCGCGACGCGACCTCCGACCAGATCACGGTCGACGCGGCGAATGCCATCAAGGAGCACGGGGTGGGCGTGAAGTGCGCCACGATCACGCCGGACGAGGCGCGCGTCGAGGAGTTCGGCCTCAAGGAGATGTATCGCTCGCCCAACGGGACGATCCGCAACATCCTCGGCGGGGTCATCTTTCGCGAGCCGATCGTGATCTCGAACATCCCGCGGCTCGTGCCGGGGTGGACCAAGCCGATCATCATCGGCCGCCACGCGTTCGGCGACCAGTACCGGGCGACGGACCTGGTGGTCCCCGGCGAGGGCGAGCTGACCCTCACCTACACGCCGAGGGACGGCTCCGACCCGATCGAGCTCGACGTCTACGACTTCCCGGGCAGCGGCGTCGCGATGGCGATGTACAACCTCGACGACTCGATCCGCGACTTCGCGCGCGCGTCCATGCGGTACGGGCTCGAGCGCGAATGCCCCGTCTACCTCTCGACCAAGAACACGATCTTGAAGCGCTACGACGGGCGCTTCAAGGACCTCTTCGCCGAGGTCTTCGAGGACGAGTTCAAGGACGACTTCGAGGCCAAGGGCCTCACCTACGAGCACCGGCTGATCGACGACATGGTCGCCGCCGCCCTCAAGTGGGAGGGCGGTTACGTGTGGGCGTGCAAGAACTACGACGGCGACGTCCAGTCCGACACGGTCGCTCAGGGCTTCGGCTCACTCGGCCTGATGACGAGCGTGCTGATGACGCCCGATGGCGAGACGGTCGAGGCCGAGGCCGCGCACGGAACCGTGACCCGTCATTACCGCCAGCACCAGCAGGGCAACCCCACCTCGACCAATCCCATCGCCTCGATCTTCGCGTGGACGCGAGGGCTTGACGCCCGCGGGCGGATGGATTCGACGCCCGATGTCCGGGAGTTCGCCAGCACCCTCGAGCGCGTCTGCATCGAAACGGTCGAGAGCGGGAAGATGACCAAGGACCTGGCGCTGCTCGTCGGCGGCGACCAGGGCTTCCTCACGACGCAGGAGTTCCTCACGGCGATCGACGAGAACCTTCAGAAGGAGATGAGCTAGTGCCAAACCCCGTGAACGTGACCGTCACCGGCGCCGCCGGTCAGATCGGCTACGCGATCCTCTTCCGGATCGCGAGCGGCCAGATGCTCGGCACAGACACGCAGGTGAGCCTGCGGCTGCTCGAGATCCCGGACGCGGTGAAGGCCGCGGAGGGCACGGCCATGGAGCTCGACGACTGCGCGTTCCCGCTGCTCGCCGGAATTGACATCACGGATGACCCCAAGCGGGCCTTCGACGGCTGCAACATCGCGCTGCTCGTCGGCGCCCGTCCGCGCGGCCCTGGAATGGAGCGCGCCGACCTGCTCGAGGCGAACGGCGGCATCTTCAAGCCGCAGGGTGAGGCGATCAACGCTGGCGCCGCCGATGACGTCAAGGTCCTCGTGGTGGGTAACCCCGCGAACACGAACGCCCTCATCGCTATGTCGAACGCACCGGACGTGCCGAGGGAGCGCTTCACCTCGATGATGCGCCTGGACCACAACCGGGCGATCGCCCAGATCGCGAACAGGCTTCAGGCCCCGGTTTCGGACGTCACCAACATGACGGTCTGGGGCAACCACTCGACGACCCAATACCCGGACGTGGTCAACGCCAAGGTCCACGGCGACTCGGCATGGGACACGGTCGACGACGAGGCGTGGATCGCCGGCGAGTTCATCCCCACGGTCGCGAAGCGCGGCGCGGCGGTCATCGATGCGCGGGGAGCGTCGAGCGCCGCCTCGGCGGCCAACGCGGCGATCGACCATGTGCGCGACTGGGTCCTCGGGACGCCCGACGGCGACTGGGTGTCGATGGGGATCCCGTCGACCGGCGCCTACGGGATCGGCGAGGGCATCATCGCCGGCCATCCGTGCACCTGCTCCGGCGGCGAGTACTCGATCGTCGAGGGCCTCGAGGTCCCCGATTTCTCGCGGGAGCGCATCGACGCCTCGGTCGCCGAGCTGAACGAGGAGCGCGAGGCGGTTTCCGGACTCAGCCTGGTCTGACCGTCAGGCTGAGGTGGCCGTGTACTTACGGCCTGACTTCTTGACGCGCCCTTCCTTCTGCAGGTCGCCGAGCACGCGGTACAGGTAATTCGGCTTGATCTTCATCTGCTTGGCGATCTCCGAAGCGGAGATGCCGGGGTTGGCCTCGATGAGCTTCACGGCCTGATCGGCGCGCGTGCCGCCGCGCCGGCGGCGCCGGCGGGTGGTGCCGCTCGACGAGCCCCGCGGCCTTCCGGGCCCGCGGCGGCCCTGGCGGCCGTCGGTGAGGTTCGCGAGCGCGCGCTGAAGCTTCGAGAGCTCACCCTCGAGCTCGTCGATGCGCGCCTTGAGCAGGTTCGCGGCCTGATCGACCGCGCTTGAGACAGAAGCCATTGGTTCCTTCCCGTGACGGTGGTCGTCCTTCACACCGTTACTTCAAAGTTCTCCTTCGTGATGTGACCTGAGTCTAGTGGGGAGGGCAGTGAGGGGCGTGGCGATGGCGTTGCCCATTTCGTTGTGGGGTGTTAGTGGCTATAGCAACCACAACCCCACAAAGAACGGGATCGCTCGCGGCGCCTAGTCGCGCCGCCGGCGGGGGAGGGTGCCGAACACCGCGTCCCACATGGGGGTCGAGACCCCGTACCCGTACCGGTGATCCTGGAAGTGATGCCGCATGTGCTGTTCGCGAAGGCGCTTGCCCAGGTTCGTCTTCGGGGTGTGATGGTGCAGGTGATAGTGGGTGTAGTCGTACATCAGGTAACCGACGATGAACCCGGAGAAGATCGGATAGGCCGCGGGCGTGCCGAAGATGAGGACGAACAGGCCCAGGAAGAGAAGTGCCAGGGGAATGCTCGCGCCCGGCGGCATCACCAGCCGCAGGCGGTCGTTCGGATGGTCGTGGTGCACGCCGTGGATGACGAAGTGGAGGCGGGCACCGATCGGGTGGTCCGGCTCCCAGTGGAAGACCAGGCGGTGGAGCCAGTACTCGGTGAGCGTCCAGAGGAAGAGGCCCGCGAGCACGAGCAGGACCAGGGTCCCGGCCGCGTAGCCTCGGTCGGCGCCGAGCCAGATGCCGGCGACGATCACCGGGACGAAGATGATCGCCGGCACCGCGGGGTGGATCCGCGAGAAGAAGTCGAGGAACCGGCTCTCGAAGAGCGGCGGAGAGGCGCTGAGGCGCTCTGTGCGTTCGTGGGCCATCGGGAGTGATTCTAGCTATCGAGCCCGCGGCTGGGACGGGCCGTTAGGTCCACCTAACTCGACGACGGTTTGACCCAAATGCCGTGAATCCGTGAACGGGCGGTTAACCGAAGTTGTGGCGTTTTGCGAGAAAGCCGCCCGCCGCAGATACGGATCCCTGGCATGATCGCCCGCGTGATCGAGACGCGGCCACTGACCCACATCGAGAGGCCTCCCGCGGTGATCGCGGACGCGATCGGCCTGACTCGAAGGGAGAGCAGGCCGAAGCGCAAGAACGGCCGCAGCTGCTCCGAGTGCTTCTTCCACCGGCATCTGCTGTGCGCGCTCGACCTCGACCAGCCGTGCTCGACGTTCCGTGCCGACGGGCCCGACGGGTTGGTCCCGCCGCGGCAGCCGGCGCTGCTCGTCCGCCAGGGCTGACGCGTGCATATGATCCGCGCGATGGCCGATCGAGTCGACGCGCTTGCGCGGGTGCCGATCTTCGCGGGCGTCGGAAAGAAGGAGCTGAAGCGCCTGGCGGACCGGATGTCGGAGCGCACCTTCTCAGAGGGTGAGGTCGCGGTCGAGGAGGGGCGCGGAGGCGCCGGCTTCTGGCTCATCGAGGAGGGCGACGCCACCGTCAGCATCGGCGGCGAGATCATCCGCACCCTGGGGTCGGGCGACTACTTCGGCGAGGTCGCCCTGCTCGACGACGGACCGCGGTCGGCGACGGTCACTGCGGGCACCGACCTTCGCTGCGTCGGAATGGCCGCGTGGGAGTTCCGCCCGTTCGTCCTCGAGCATCCCGAGCTCGCCCTCACGATGCTCCAGACCCTCGCGCGAAGGCTGCGCGAGGCGGAGGCGCGGGCCGGGACCTGAGCGGGTCGCCGGCTCAGCCGGGGGCGAGCTCGCCCTTCGGCGGCGGGACCCGCAGGCGCTCGAAGGTCCGCATCGCGTCATCGCGGCGCGCGCCGCCCAGGATCCAAGCGGTCCGCGCCGCCTGGAAGGCGCACCCGATTGCTTCGAACTCGGTGAGCGCCGCCGCCAGGCCCTTCCCGTCGCCCGTGTGGAGGGCCCGCGCGCGCTTCGCCAGCGCCTGCGCGTAGCGGTTGTCGCCAGTGTTCGCCTCAGCGAGCGCGACCGCCTCGCCCGCATCCGGTCGCCCCGCCAGGACGTAGGCCTCGGCGCGAGTCGCGAGGTACGACGTGCGCCACCACGACCACTGCACCTCGATGACCTCGCAAGTGACCTGGGACGCGTCGGCGAACTCGCCACGGTGGATGAGCGCATCGGCGCGGAGCATCCGCACCCCTTCCGCGGCGCGGGCGGCCGCCCCCGACACCATCGCCTCGGCCAGGGCGAACCACTCCTCGGCGCCGGCCCCATCTCCACGGCAGCCGAGCACCGCCCCGGGCGTCGCCATGTCCGGCGCGAATGCGCTTCGGCTGATCACCCGGCCACCCCACTCGGCGCGGATCAGCTCCGCCATCTCGACCACCCGGTCCCACTCGCCGAGGTAGTAGGCCGACATCATCTCCCGCGACCACCCGGTGTCGATGACGCCGCTGGAGAGGTCGCGCTCCCGCGCCTCGCGGGCGACCTTGGCCGCCTCCTCGAAGTCGCCGAGCTGAAGGAGGGTGGCGATCGTCATGTGCAGCGCGTCGCCGAGCTCGACCGCCAGCTCGCCCGCGTCCTCGGGCGCGGAGCGCAGCAGATCGAGACGCTCCTGCGTCAGCTCGAGGGCCTCCCTGAACCGTCCGTCGTCCCACGGCACGGCGGCGGCGGCGTCGAGGGCCGAGGACAGCAGGGCGAGGTCACCGGCCTCTCTGGCGATCGCCAGACCCTCCTCGGCGGCCGCGGCCATATCGGCCACCTCGCCGAAGGCCCAGGCGTAGAACGCGCGGTCGAGGATGAGCCTGCCCCTCGTAACCAGGTCGTCCTCGTCGGCGAGCTCCTCGCCGCGCCGGATCATCTCTTGGACCTCCGCCTCCGGCACCTCGCCGGTGACCCCGCCCATCCGCGTTGCCAGCTCGCCGGCCCGGGCGAGGGCGGAGGCCGCCCGCCTGGTGTCGCCGCTTCGCTCGGCGATGTCGGCCTCCCGTCGCAGGAGCACGAGGCCGAGGTCGCCCCGGAACTGCCTGACGGCGACGTCAGATGCGGCGCGCAGAGCCTGGACCTTCTCGGCAGCGTCCGGCGCCAGGTCGGCCGCGCGCTCGAAGAGCTCCTGCGCGCGGGCGCTCGCCCCGCGCCGAGCAACCAACTCGGCGGCCTCGATCGTGGAGCGCCACGCCGCTTCGACCCGCTCCGGGCTGGGGTCGAGCTCGGCCGCGCGGGCGAGGTGGAAGCTGACGAGCTCGGCGAGCTCGACGGCCCGGCCTCCTGCCCTCCGCTTGATGCCGGCCGCTGCCTCCTCGTGCAGGCGGGCGCGGTCGGCCTTGGGGAGCGTCGAGTAGGCGACGTCGCGGATGAGCTGGTGCCGAAACCCGAAGCGCCCGGGGCCCAGCGCCGGGCGCTCCTCGACCAACGACTTGGCGGCGAGCTGTGACAGGAGCTCCGCGGCGCTTCCCTCGACGAGCTCCGCGAGGGCATCCTCGCGGAAGGTGGAGCCGAGAACGGCCGCCCTTTGAACGGCTGACTTCTCCGGCACGGGAAGCAGATCGAGCCGCGCGGCGATCGCGGCCTGGACCGTGTCCGGCAGCGCGTCGGCATGGCCGTTCCCGGCCTCGGTGACGATCTTCGCGACCTCCTCGGCGAAGAACGGGTTCCCGCCCGATGCCGAGGCGACCCGCTCGGCGACGTCCGGCGCCGAGCCTGGGAGCAGTGCCGTTGCGAGCTCGCGGGCCGCGTCGCCGGCGAGCGGCCGAAGCTCGATCATTGTCACGTTCCGGGCACCGCGCCCGAAGCCGGGCCGGCGCTCGATCAGCTCGGGGCGCGCGGTGCAGATGACGAGGAGCGGGACCTCGCCGAGCTGGAACACCGCCTCCTCCACGAGATCGAGAAAGCCCTCGTCCGCCCAATGCGCGTCGTCGACGCCGACGATCAACGGGCGCTTCGCCGCGAGGACGCCGATCATTCGCCGCCACGACTGGCGCAGCGACCGCTCCTGTACGCCCTCGCCGCCCAGCACCGCTGCGAGAACGCCGGCGACGGCGTCCGCGTCGTCCGCGCCGGCCGCCCGCAGCTGCTCGGCGAGGCCTCTTCGCACCTCGTCGACCGGGGCGTCCGCCGGGACCCCCGCGGCCTCGCGGATGATCTCTCCGAGGGCCCAGAACGCGATCCCGCGGCCATACGGTGGGTTGCGGCCGACGACCACGCCGGGCTCGGGCTCCTCGCACCGAAGCGCGCCGACCAGCTCGGTGGCAAGCCGGGTCTTTCCGACGCCGGCCTCGCCCGTGATCGTGACGAGCTCCGGCACCCTCGCGCGGGCCGCACGGCGATAGACGAGGCGGAGCAGGTCGAAGTCGTCTTCGCGGCCGATGAACGGCGTCGTCGCGAGGCTCCGGCCCGGGCCGTCGGCGCCGGTCGCGCGGGCCGCTACGAGTGGCGACCCGAAGCCCTTCGCGTCCTTCCGCTCGGGCGCCGCGAGTCGCGCCCGGCGGGCCGCTCGAGCGGAGCGCGCGCCGACCAGGACCTCGCCCGGCTCGGCCGCCTGCTGGAGGCGGGCGGCAGCGTTCACCGCCTCGCCGGTGACCGAGAGGTCGGACTCCGTCGGCGCCGAGAGCACCTCGCCGGTCTCAACGCCGACGCGGACCCGCAAGCCATCGCCGAGGGCCTCGACGCGTTCGACGAGCGCGAGGGAAGCCGCGATCGCGCGATCGGGATCGTCGCCGTGGGCGCGGGGGACGCCGAAGGCCGCCATGACCGCGTCCCCGACGTACTTCTCGACCGTGCCGCCGTACTCGGCGAGCGTGTCGCGGGCGACGTCGAAGAACGCTCCGAGCCGCCGCCGCAGCTCCTCCGGGTCAAGGCTCGATGCGAGCTCCGTGGAGCCGACGATGTCGGCGAAGACGAGCGTCGCGATCTTGCGTTCCGGCCCGCTTCGGGGATCGAGCGCCGCGCCGCAGGTGGAGCAGAAACGGCCGGCCCCCGTCACGTCCGCGCCACAGTTGTTGCAGGTAGCGACTATGGCCCGACTGTACAGTCGGAGATGTGACGGTGAGGGGCGTTGCCCCGAAAGCAGCGTGCAAGGGCGCCGGAGGCGCCTGCAGGTTGTGAAGCTGACGGTCCTCGGTAAGTCGCCCGCCTGGCAGGACGCCGGCGGAGCCTGCAGCGGCTACCTGATTCAGGACGGCGAGACATCGCTGCTGCTCGACTGCGGCAACGGGATCTTCGGCAAGCTCCGCGAGCGCCTCGACTACACCGAGCTCGACGCGGTGCTGATCTCACACCTGCACGCCGACCACTTCCTCGACCTGGTCCCCTACGCCTACGCGCTCACCTATGCGCCGCGGCAGCAACCCGTTCCGGTGCCGCCGTGGCCCGGGACCGAAAATCCCGCGCGGCCCCTCCTCTTCGCGCCGCCCGGCGCGCGCGATGCCTTCCGCAAGGTCGCCGGCGCCTGGGGGCAGGGGAGCCTGATCGAGGCGGCGTTCACGATCGTCGAGTACGACCCATCCGAGCAGGTCGGCGTCGGCTCGCTGGAGGCCCGCTTTCGCGAGGTCCCGCATTTCGTCACCACCTACGCGGTCGACCTCACGTCGGAGCGCGGCGGCCGCTTCACGTTCAGCGCCGACTGCAAGCCGAACGACGCGCTGGTCGACCTGGCGCGCGACACCGACCTGCTTCTCGTCGAGGCGACGCTGCCTCGACCCGAGAGGACCGGCGTGCGAGGTCACCTCACCCCGGCCGAGGCGGGCGAGCACGCCCGGCTCGCGGGGGCGAAGCGGGTCGTCCTGACCCACATCTCGGACGAGCTCGATCAGACGTGGGCGCGGAAGGAGGGCGCGGCAGCCTACGGCGGGGTCGTCGACGTGGCGGTCGATGGCGCCGTCTACGAGGTCTGATCCATCGACGCGATGCCGGTCGGCCTTGAGCATCTGGACGAATAGCCGATGCCCGACGAGGGGCCACCCCTCAATCCGCGCTGGGTAGCAGCCGATATCTGAGGCGTGAACGGGTTCTCCGATCCGCTCGCCGATCACGGCGCGTGGGAGTTCGACGTGGCGACTCGCGAGATTCGCTGGTCGAACGCGCTGCTCCGCATCCACGGTATGACCCGCGCGGACTTCGATCCGCCCGAGTTCCGGCGCTCGCCGCCCGCGTGCAGATCGAGGCCGACCTGCGCGACGCGATCGAACAGGGTCAGCTCGAGGTCTCATACCAGCCGTTCGTCGCGCTGGCTGACGGACCACGATCGGCTGCGAGGCCCTCCTTCGCCGGCATCACCCGGTGCGGGGCTACGTGCCGCCGAGCGAGTTCATCCCCGTCGCCGAGGAGCACAGCCTCATCGGGCGGATTGGAGCAGCTGTCCTGACTAACGCCTGTTCTGCGAGCAAGAAGCAGGCCAGCTCCGCGGTTTCGGGCGCGCCCGGGCCACCACTCCCTCGCTGCCCGTTCTTGAAGTTCCCGCGGGCTATCTTGTCGGGCGTGCCCCCCAACCGCGAGATCCTGTTCAACTTCGAGCGTATGCGCCGCGAGATGGACGAGCTCTTCGGTGACGTCTGGGGAGGCGTCGGGATTGCCCGGCGGCGGTCGTCGGGGTTTTCCCCACGGGTCGACGTCTACTACTGCGGCCGCGACGAGCCGATGGCGATCGTCAAGGCGGACCTTTCCGGAGTCGGCATCGAGAGCGTGAGCCTCGAGATAGCGGGCCGTGATCTCGTCATCTCCGGCGCGCGGCCAGTGCAGGAGACGGAGGGGCGCGTCTACCAGCAGGTCGAGATCGAGACCGGGCCGTTCCGGCGGACGGTGAGGCTCAACGCGGACGTCGACGCCGAGCGGGCGGGGGCTACCTACGAGGACGGCGTGCTGCGCGTCGAGCTCCCGCTGCGGGCGGGTGGCGAGGAGTCGAGGCAGGTGCCGATCTCGAACTTGGGTGATGGCTGAGCTCGAGGTCGTCGAGAGTCCCGACCTCGACGATGCGATCCGCGAGCGCGGCGAGCAGCCACTGCCGGCGGCGCTGCCGGTGCTACCCGTGCGCGACATCGTCGCCTACCCGGAGACGCTGACGCCGCTCGCGGTCGCCCAGGACCGCTCGATCAAGCTCGTGAACGACGTCCTCTCGGGCGAGCGGATGGTCGTGCTCGTGGCCTCGCGCGACCCGGAGCTCGAGGAGCCCGGGCCCGACGACGTCTACGAGGTCGGCGTGGCGGGCGTCGTCGCCCGCATGCTCAAGGTGCCCGACGGCACGATCCGGATCCTGGTCCAGGCGACGGAGCGGGTCCGCATCGGCGACTACATCACCGAGAGCCCGTACCTCGTCGCGCGGATCGAGCCGATGCCGGACGTGTCGACGCCCTCGACCGAGCTCGACGCCCTGACGAGAAACGTCCAGCGGACCTTTGCCGAGATCGTCGAGCAGATCCCGTATCTGCCCGAGGAGCTCCAGCTCGCGGTGGCGAACATCGACGACGCTTCCGCGCTCACGCACCTGATCGCCGGGTCGCTTCGGATTCCGACGCCCGAGAAGCAGAGCCTGCTCGAGGAGGTCGACGTTACCCAGCGGCTGCGGCGTCTCTCGGAGATCCTCGCCCGCGAGCTCGAGGTGGTGAACCTCGGCACGAAGATCCAGTCCGAGGTCCAGGAGGGAATCGACAAGGGCCAGCGCGAGTACTACCTGCGCGAACAGCTGAAGGCGATCCAGTCCGAGCTCGGCGAGGCCGACGAGCAGCAGGCCGAGGTGAACGAGCTTCGCGAGCGGATCGAGGCCGCGGGCCTGCCCGAGGAGGCCCGCAAACAGGCCGACCGGGAGCTCGGCCGGCTCGAGCGCCTGCCCCCCGCCGCCGCCGAGCACGGCGTCATTCGCACCTACCTCGAGTGGCTGGTTGAGCTCCCATGGGGTGCCCGCACGGACGACAACCTCGACATCGCCCACGCCCGCAAGGTCCTCGACGACGATCACTACGACCTCGACAAGGTGAAGGAGCGCATCCTCGAGTACCTGGCGGTGCGCAAGCTCCAGGCCGAGGCCTCGGACGACGGCGCGACCTCGAACCGCGGCCCGATCCTCTGCTTCGTCGGTCCACCCGGCGTCGGCAAGACGAGCCTCGGGCGCTCGATCTCGCGCGCGCTCGGTCGCAAGTTCGAGCGCATCTCCGTCGGCGGGGTTCGCGACGAGGCGGAGATCCGCGGGCATCGGCGCACCTACATCGGCGCCATGCCGGGCACCGTCGTGCGCGCGCTTCGCGACGCCGGCTCCCGGAACCCCGTGTTCATGATCGACGAGATCGACAAGATGGGCGCCGACTTCCGCGGCGACCCGGCAAGCGCCATGCTCGAGGTCCTCGACCCGGCGCAGAACGACTCGTTCCGCGACCACTACCTGGACCTCCCGTTCGACCTCTCCGAGGTGATGTTCATCGCCACGGCAAACACGCTCGAGACGATCCCGCCGCCGCTGCTCGACCGAATCGAGGTGATCCAGCTCGCGGGTTACACGGTCGACGAGAAGCTGCATATCGCCAAGCGGTATCTGGTCCCGCGCCAGATCGAGGCCAACGGGCTCCGTCGCGGGCAGATCTCGTTCGCCGACGCCGCGATCAAGGCGATCATCGAGGAGTACACGCGCGAGGCCGGCGTGCGCAACCTCGAGCGCGAGATCGGCACGAGCTGCCGCAAGGTCGCGCGCGAGTTCGCCGAGGGCCGCGCCAAGGGGAAGGTGGCTGTCTCGGCCAAGCGCGCTCGGGAGCTTCTCGGGCGCCGAAGGTACTTCGCCGAGCAGCGCCGGCGCACGTCGGTGCCAGGAGTCGCCACCGGCCTCGCGTGGACCCCGGTCGGCGGCGAGGTCCTGTTCGTGGAGGCGACCGCGATGGCCGGGTCGGGCAACCTCACGATCACCGGGCAGCTCGGCGAGGTGATGCGCGAGTCCGCCCAGGCCGCGCTTTCGTGGGTGCGCGCACACGCGTCGGAGGTCGCCCCGGACCTCTTGGAGGACTGGTTCGCGACCCACGACCTGCACGTCCACGTGCCGGCCGGCGCCGTCCCGAAGGACGGCCCATCGGCGGGCGTCGCCATGTCCGTTGCGCTCTCCTCGCTCGTCTCGGGCAAGCCGGTTTCCTCAGACGTCGCGATGACCGGCGAGATCACGCTGACCGGGCAGGTCCTGCCGATCGGGGGCGTCAAGGAGAAGGTCCTCGCGGCGCAGCGGGCGGGGATCTCCCGGGTGATCCTGCCGAAGCGAAACGAGGGCGACGTGGCCGAGATTCCCGAGCACGAGCGTGGCGAGCTCGAGTTCGTCTACATCGAGCGGATCACCGAGGCTCTCGAGGCCGCGCTGTGACTCCTCCCCCCAGCGGGTATAAGCTCCGCGTAGACCGAGAAATCGCTGGAGGAGTGGAGTCGATGGCAAGGAGCACGAGGGCGCAGGCGAATAAGGCGCGCGACACGGCGCAGGCCGCGTACGACAACCCCTACGTTCGGAAGCTGATCGAGGACGAGGACCTGCGCGACAACCTTCGCACCGCATACGCCTCGGCCAAGAGCGCCTACGGCCGGATGTCCAACGGCAAGGGGCCCACCAAGGCTCTCCTCGACGACAAGAAGGTCCACAAGGACCTGAAGAACGCCGCCGACGCGCTGCGCGAGGCCTCGGACGCGATTCGCGAGCGCGAGCGCAGCCACACATTGATGAAGCTCCTGTTCGTCGCCATCGTGGGGGCGGTGCTCGCCCTCGCGCTGAGCGAGGATCTCAGGAAGTCGGTCCTCGACCGCCTCTTCGGAGCCGAGGAGGAGTTCGAGTACACCTCCACCACGACGCCGACGCCCGAGGCGGCGGCGACCAACGCCAGCTAAGCCTTCCTAGAGCCCAGCCCGCGCTCAAGCGAACGTTGGGCGGCGCGGGAAGAGGCGCTGCATCCGGCGCAGGCTGGCGACCGAGCCGCGCGGGCGCAGGCGCCGCCCGAGCACGGCGCGCCAGGGTTCGACACCGTGCATCGAGACGTCGATCCAGTCCTTGCAGCTCGTCTCGAGGGCAACGTCGGGGCGTGGCGCGTCGCCGGGCTCGGCGCGGGTCGCGCCGTTGTCCACGTGGAGGTGCCGGTTGTCGGCGTCGGAGAAGCGCCACTGGATCGTGAGCGGCCGGTCGACGCGCTCGTGGTCGACGGCGTTCTCGACGATGTCGAAGTAGATCCGTTGCACCTCCGGGGAGGGCGCCTCGATCGGCGTGCCGGGCGCGCCGGTCACCCCGGAGCGGAGCAAAAGGACCTGCCGGCGGGCGATCTCCTGCTCGCCGAGGTCGAGATCGAGCGGAAAGACGCCGGCGGGCATCTCCTCGATCGGATAGCCGGCCGCCCGCCACTTCGCCCGCACCGAGCGCAGGCCGAACGCGTAGATGTCCTCGAGCTCGAACCCATACTCGCGGGTGTAGCGGAGGTCCCGGTTCGGTTGCACGAAGAACGTGAGCGAGCAGGGGAGCACCTCGCCGAGGAGCTCGGCAATGGCGGCCTTGCACTCTTCGCTCTGCGCGAACATCTCCGAGAGCGTCTTGACGCCGAAGCCGATGTGGCGCTGCTCATCGCGCGAGATGTTGTGCATGCCCTCGCTGAAGCCGGGCATCGTCCCGGCCTTCGTGAAGGCCCGTAGCTCGTCGGCCATTCGGTCGAGCCGGTCGAAGACGCCGCGGTAGCCCCAGTTGAGCTCGCCTTGGGTGGAGGCGAGCGTCTCGCCGATCGTCTCGCCGGCGCCGATGACCTCCTTGAAGAACCGGTGGAAGAAGACCGCGTGGCGAGCCTCGTCGACCTGCTGTGTGGCGAGGAAGTACTTCTGCTCCTCGGTGGGCGCCGCGTCGATGTAGAGTGAGAGGTTGTCGGCCGCCGAGTCCTCGCCGTAGAAGAACATCGAGTAGATCCAGAGCGCCGAGGGCAGCGGCGCTCTTCGCGACGGGATTCGGGCTGGCTCTGAGGCTCGGCCCCTGGCAGGACTGAGCCTCCGGGTCAGGACCGCTTCCGCGAGCGCAGCGTCGTCCAGACCAGCCAGCCGCCCAGCGCCAGGACAGGGCCGGCGAAGATCGGCAGGTCGACGATCAGGTGTCCGAAGTGGGCGAGCGGGATCGTCATGCGCGGCCTCCGCTCGGTGCGAGCGTCGCCGGCGCTCGCGGCGAGCTGCCCGGCTCCCGCGGCGACACGGCCGAGTCGAGGCGGCGAAGGCCGACCGCGAACATCGCCATCCAGCCGCCGGCGATCGCGAGCACGATCACGTAGCCGGGGAGCGTCAGGTAGGCGGGACCGCCCTGGAACTCGCGCTGGAGGATCTCCTTGTCCTTGACGAAGGTCCGCGTGAAGTGCGCCTTCGCGGGAGCGCCCTTCGCTGGAATCGCCGGATCGTTCGGAAGGTAGATCGGGATCGCGGTGAGGGCTCGGCCGTTGGCGAGGCGAAGGATCGCCTTCCAGTCACCGTAGGCGGGAATCGGCCGCGTGGTTCTGTAGACGCCGGGCCGGACCTCGGCAAGGCGGTCGTTCACGAGCCCGCCGCCCTGCCAGGCGAGCGCGGTGAGCCATTGCGGGTCGCTCGCCTGGCTCGCAGGGCTGAGCTTGAACGTGCCCTCGACGGTGCGGTCGGGACCCGGGTGCACCGTGTGGAGGGTCGCCGTCGCCTTCGTGTGCGAGCCGGACGTCAACGGCAGCGGATAGGCGATGCAGAGCACCGCGACGGCCGCCGCGGCGGGGAGCACCCAGCGCGGTGTGGCCACCCGCCGGACCTCGTCGCCGTTCAGAGCGCGGCCGATGAAGGCGCCGATCACGCCGCCCGCGAGCCCGGCCGCGAGCGCGAAGATCGCCGCGTCCGGCAGAAGCGAGGCGGTCCAGGGCAGAGGCATCCACACATGCGACCAACCCCATTCGGCGGCGAAGCCGACCGTTCCGACGAGCGCGCCTGCGCGATCAGGATCGGCTGGTAGAGGAGCTGGAACTGCGGGACACCGAAGTCGAACTCGCCCTGGAGGGTCGAGAGGCCGATCAGGAACGCGCCGGCGATCGCCGGCTCCTGGAAGCGAAGGAGCCTGCCCCGCAGGCCGGTGGGAGCGGGAACGTCGGCCCCGCCCGAGCGTCGCGCCTCGACGAGAAGCATCCAGATCCCGAGCGTGGAGAGGGAAGCGCCACCCACCATCAGGATGTGCGTGGGGCCCCAGAGGGTGACGTCCTGGCCGAACAGCGCGTGCCAGACGTCGTCGAGCGGGAACCCGATCAGCGCGAAGGCCCCGCAGACGAAGACCATGACGCCGCCGAGCGGCGCGTACCAGTCGTCGGTGATGCGCACGGCGCTGGAGACGCGCTTCCGGTCAGCGCCGAGCACGATGGACAGGAAGCCGCCGAGGGTGATTCCGGCGAGGCCGATGAGGATCGGCCAGTGCGCGGCGGTACCGAAAGGGCTCGGGTCGCGGCCGGTGTCGATGTGCTTCGCGACGTCCCAGTAGAAGCCCCAAACCGCGATCAGCAGCGAGCCGCCGACGATCGCGGTGGGGAGCGCGGCCCACCCGGGCAAGCCGCTCTGCCGCTCGGAGAACGCGGCGAGGCGACCGAGCCATTGGATTCGGCCGGAACGGTGGGAGGTGGCGATCCAGAGAACGCCGACGCTCAGGACCGTGGCGACGAGAGAGGCCCAGAGGAGGTCGGAGACCGGCGCCCCCTTGGCCGGGGCGGCGGAGGTGGCGGCGACAAGCGACACAAGGCTATGAGACATCATTTGATGGCATATTACCCGCGGAGGCGACCGAGGTAACACTCCCCGTCGTGCTGGCGGCCTGGATCCTCTTTCCGCTCGTGTTGTTCGCCCTCGCGCTCGGCTGCGGGCTGCTCGTCCGCGCCGCCGCGCCGGAGCTTCCGGGCGCGCTCCTGCCGGCGATCGGGCTTGCTGTCATCGTCGTTGCCGGACAGGTCACGACGCTGTGGGACGGGACCGCCGAGCTCACCGCGCCGCTCGTCGTGCTCCTCGCGCTCGCGGGCTGCGCGGTGTGGGCGCGCTCGATCGAGCGACCCTCGGGCTGGGCGATCGGCTGCGCGCTCGCGGTCTTCGCGGTCTTCGCCGCGCCGATCGTGCTCTCGGGACAGGCAACCTTCGCCGGCTTCATCAGGCTCGACGACACGGCCACCTGGATGGCCCTCACGGACCGGGTCATGGAGCATGGACGCAGCCTCTCCGGCCTCGCGCCCTCCACATACGAGGCGGCCCTCACCTTCAATATCGGCAAGGGCTACCCGATCGGCGCGTTCCTCCCGCTGGGGGTCGCGCGCGAGCTGGTCGGGCAGGACGTCGCCTGGGTGATCCAGCCCTACATGGCGTCGCTCGGGGCGATCCTGGCCCTCGTGCTCTGGGAGCTGCCGCGCGCGCTCGTGGCCTCGCCCAGGCTTAGGGCGGTCGTCGGCTTCGTCGCCGCGCAGGCCGCGCTTCTTTACGGCTACTACCTCTGGGGCGGCATCAAGGAGGTGACGGCCGCAGCGCTCATCGCGGCGACCGCGGCCGTGGCGGCGGTGGTCATCTCGCGCCCGCGCGAGATCTGGCCGATCGCGGTCCTCGCGGTGATGGGCGCGGCCGCGGTCGGCGTCTTGAGCGGCGGCGGCGCCGTTTGGCTCCTGCCGCCGCTGGCCGCAGCCGCCGCGGCTCTCGTCATCGCCCTCGGCCCCGCCGCGACGCTCAAGCGGGGTCTCGCCTTCGTGGCCGCGCTCGCCGTCCTGGCCCTCCCCGTGATCGCCCCGGGCGGCCTACTGCCCCCGACCTCGTCGCCCATCGACAGCGCCACGGCGCTGGGGAACCTGTTCGCGCCGCTACCCCTGCGGGAGGTGGCCGGGATCTGGCCGGCGGGCGACTTCCGGCTGCCGCCCGCGAGCACGGTCGTCACCGACATCCTGATCGGCGTCGCCCTCGTCGCGGGGGTCCTCGCCGTCGCGTGGGCCTGGCGCGCCCGTGCCTGGGCGCCGGTCGTCTACGTCGCCGGCGCCCTCGTCTCGTGCCTCGTGATCTTCGCGATCGGATCGCCATGGGTCGCCGGCAAGGCGCTGGCGAGCGCGTCGCCGGCGATCCCTTTTGCGGCGGCCCTCGCGGCTGCGGCGCTGTGGTCGAGGGGACGGAGGGTGGAGGGGGGCACTCTCGTGCTCGTGCTCGCCGGGGGCGTCCTCTGGTCGAACGCGCTCGGCGTACCGCGACGTGAACCTCGCGCCCCGCGATCAGCTCGCCGAGCTCCAGACGATCGGCGAGCGGATCGCCGGGCAGGGGCCGACCCTCATGACCGAGTACGAGCCCTATGGGGTTCGCCACTTCCTGCGCGATGCCGACCCCGAGGGAGCCTCGGAGCTGCGCCGCCGCCTCGACCCGCTACTGAACGGAAGCGGGCTGCGAAAGGGGGAGTCGGCCGACACCGACCGCTTCCAGCTCTTCGGGCCTTCTCGCCTACCGGACGCTTGTGCTGCGCCGCTCGCCCGGCATGAGCCGGCCGCCCTCCCCTTACCGCCTCACCTATCGCGGCACCGACTACGAGGTGTGGCAGCGGCCCGCGGCCGAGCCGAGCCGCCTCGTCGACCATCTCGGCCTGGGAAGCCCCACCGACCCGGCGGGCGTGGCCGCCTTGCTCCGCGGTGCGCAGCCTCGCCGCGCGAGGCTGGGCTGCGCGGGCGGCTCGCGTTCGTGGCGCGAAAGCCGGTCGTCGCGGTGCCGCTCGCCCGTGCGCGGCACCCCGCGGGCTGGAGCGTCCCCGGATTCCCGGGTATCCTCGTGCCGCGCTCGCCCGGATCCCTCGTCGCCAGCGTCCGGGTGCCCGTCGCGGGGCGGTACGAGGTCTGGCTCGGCGGCTCGGTGCGCCCAGAGGCCGACCTGATCGTCGACGGCAGGCCGGCAGGATCGGTTCGCGCCCAGCTCAACAACGCCGGCGAGTACATCCTCCTCGGACGGGCGCCGCTCGCCGCGGGCCGACACCGGATCGAGATCCGCGTGCACGGCGCGGATCTCCATCCCGGCACCGGCGGGCGGCCGGGCCCGATCGGGCCGCTGGTGCTGAGCTCGCAGGACCCGGCGAACACTCGCATCGCGACGGTCCCGGCCTCACGGGGTCGACGAGCTCTGCGGCCGCCGCTGGGATTGGGTCGAGGCCCTTCGCTGATCGGGTGGGCCAGAACGCCGAGCCGCCTATCCGGCCGCTCGAGTGCTCAGGCGCCCTCGCCGGCGCACGTGCGACACGAGCTTCTCGACGCCGATCCACAGTAGGCCCACGAGGAGAATCGGAACGGCGAAGAATGCGATCACGCCCAGGCCCGCCGCGACACTGAGCGCGATCGCGGCGAGAGCGGCCGCCATCGCCAGGTCGATCGCGAGCGCGCGGCGGGCGCGGCGCTCGGCGGCTTGCCGGGCTCGCCGATCGGCGCGGGCCGGCTGCGGTGCGGACCGTCATCTCTTGGCCGGGGCCGAGTACACGGCGAAGAAGTCTCGGTCGTCCGGGGTCAGGTACCTGGTCGGCGAGCGAAACATGTCGGGCAGCAGGTTCGACGGATCCTGCGCGCCCGGGCGCTTGTAGGTGATGAAGCTGACCCAGTCCTGGTTGATGTCGAGCTCGAGAGCCCGGACCGCGCCGGCGCGCTTGAGGATGCGCGCGAGGCTCCCAACAGTCTGATAGTTCGCGGCGGCGTAGATCAGGTTCCCATGGCGGTCGATGCCGACGCCTGACCGCCACACCCGGATCGCGTTGTTGACGGTGAAACCCCATTGCGGTCCGTCGCTCAGGTTCG
Organism: uncultured Actinomycetes bacterium; assembly: GCA_963823245.1. Classification (GTDB taxonomy): domain Bacteria; phylum Actinomycetota; class Thermoleophilia; order Solirubrobacterales; family 70-9; genus JAWVFM01. The sequence goes on from CAWGKQ010000007.1 coordinate 351,693, forward strand.
GGTTGAGGCGCCCGTGGTCGATGATCAGGGGCAGGTTCTGCTTGGCGAAGTAGACGTTCGGGCCCGCGGTCGATCCTCCGCGCCAGGCACCGAGGCTGACCTGCCCGTTTCGGTAATCCGTGAGCGTCGCGATGCCCTTGACCATCGGCGCGATCGTCTCGCCGCGGTAGACGAGCCCCGCGTTGCTCGTGCTGAGCGGGAACCCCCCGTTGAACGTCGCGACGACCCGTTTGCGCAACGCCGGCGGCACCTCCGACGGACCGCGGTGCGCGAGCGTTCCGGGAGGCTCTTGGACGCCCGGCATGTAGGCGAGCCGGGTGCGACCGGAGTCGATCCAGGCCACGCCGGCGACGAACTGCGGGTATGCGGCTGAGCTACGGAACGTCGTGACCATCACAGGGGGGGTCCGGCCGGCGCTTGCGGCTGCCGGGCGCCAGACGCCCTCACCCGGTAGGGCGGGACGGATCACCGGCCGGATGTTGGGCGGGGCGTAGGGCTGGGCGGGGCGACGGTGTTGGCGATGCGAGGACCTCGACGCCTGGTTGGCGGAGGCGTGGACGCCCACATGGGGCAGCGAGCGGATTGTCGGGCCGCCCTTCGAGGGTGCGTTCAGCGTGTAGTACCAGTCCTCGATCTGCGAGACGAGGCCGTTGCCGCCGTTGTTGCGGAGCCACTCGACGCTCTCGACACCGAGGCCGACGTTGTAGCGGCCGGTCATCGCGCTGACGTACGAGTAGCCGGCGGGGATCAGGCAGATCACCGCCGCGAGCAGCACGACCCGGCGGACTCGCCGCCAAGTCGCGATGCCAGGGTCGCGACGCACATCGCGATCGTGCGCTTCGAGGCTGAACCGGCGCTAACGGCGTGGTGAGGGTGTTCTTATGCCTCTGGAGACCGGGGTCTAAGCGGCGATGCGCTGGGCCCCGCCCCGCGAGCGCGTCCGGCCGCGACGCCGGTGGGCGTGGCGGTCGGTCGACGCCGGCGTCGGCGCGGGCTCTTCGCCCTCGGCGGCGCTTCTCACCTCGGCCAGGGCGGCCGGGCCGTAGAGCGCCTCGACGAGCCGCAGCGCCTCAACCGTGCGGTTCTCGAGCATCCGCTCCCGGGCTGCGGTGCCGTTCAGCCCGAAGCCGAAGCCGAAGAGGCGGTTGACGTCGGTGCAGAGCCCGGTCGCAGTCGCCGGCCAGCGGCCGCGGATCCTCAGGACCGCCTCCTCGAAGAGGCGAATGGTGGGATCGGTCCGGTCGGCCTTCGGCGTCAGGGGGGTCAGCTGGATTGTCTTGTTGTGACTCATGTGCAGCTCCTTCTTGCACCGATCACGCTACGCCGCGTCCGGAAAGCGGAGCTGAAGACGAAGGCAAGGGGAGCTCAAGGAGATCGGGAGCCGCGGCGGGCGGCTCAGCCCAGCTTCGGGCTGGTCCACGGCGCAGCGAGGCGCTCGGCGAGCTCGTCCGCGAGGCCGCTCGATGGGCACCCGCACCTGCTCGAGCGTGTCGCGGTCGCGCAAGGTCACGGTGTCGTCGGAGAGCGTCTGGCCGTCCACGGTCACGCCCCAGGGCGTCCCGATCTCGTCCTGGCGGCGGTAGCGCTTGCCGATCGAGCCGCCCTCGTCGTACTCGGCGTCGAGCCGGGCCCGAAGGGCGTCGAACACCTCGCGTGCCTTCTCCGGCATCCCCTCCTTGGAGACCAGCGGCAGCACCGCCACCTTGACCGGAGCGAGGCGGGGATGGAGCCGAAGGACCGTGCGCTGGCGGCCCTCGACCTCCTCGGTGTCGTAGGCGTCGACCAGGAACGCCAGCAGCGCCCGGTCGGCGCCCGCAGCGGGCTCGATCACGTGCGGGACGTACGCCGTCTTCGTCTGCTGATCGAAGTACTCGAGCTTCTCGCCGGACGCCGCCGCGTGCGCCTTCAGGTCGAAGTCGCCGCGATTGGCGATTCCCTCGAGCTCGGACCAGCCGATCGGGAACAGGTACTCGATGTCGCTGGTGGCCGAGGAGTAGTGCGAGAGCTCGTCGGCGTCGTGCGGGCGGACCCGCAGGTAGTCGGGCCTGATCCCGAGCTCCTCGTACCAGGCACGCCGCCGGTCGATCCATTGCCGGTACCAGTGGTCGGCGTCATCGGGCGGGACGAAGAACTCCATCTCCATCTGCTCGAACTCACGGGTGCGGAAGATGAAGTTGCCGGTGACGATCTCGTTGCGGAACGACTTGCCCACCTGTGCGATGCCGAACGGCGGCGCGACCCGCGCGAACTGGAGCACGTTCTTGAAGTTGATGAAGATGCCCTGCGCGGTCTCGGGCCGCAGGTAGACGACCGCCGCCCCGTCCTCCACCGGCCCCATGTGGGTCTTGAACATCAGGTTGAACTGGCGGGCGTCGGTGAGGTCGCAGTCGTCCGCCTCGCCGGGGTGCTTCGACGGCTTGCGCCCGCATTGGGAGTCGGAGAGCTTGTCGGCCCGGAAGCGCAGCTTGCAGGTGCGGCAATCGACGAGCGGGTCGGTGAAGCCCTCGAGATGGCCCGACGCCTCCCAGACGCGGGGGTGCTGGATGATCGCCGAGTCGAGCGCGACGATCCGCTCCGGCCCGGAGAGCATCGCTCGCCACCACTCCTCCTTGACGTTCCGCTTCAGCAGCACGCCGTAGTGACCGAAGTCGTAGGTCGACGCGATCCCGCCGTAGATCTCGGAGGCGGGGAACGCGAACCCCCTCCGCTTGCACAGCGAGACGATCTCGTCGAGGGTGATGTTCACCGGCGGCGCGTCGCTCATGGTCGCCGGAGGCTAACGGGGGGAGCCGCGGCGACTAGGGCTTCGCCTTGGCGGTGAGCTTGAGCTTCGTCGTCTTGCCCGTGCGGTCGGTGACCTTGACCTTGAACCGAAGCTTCTTGCCGGCGAGCTTCCGGGTTCGCACGAGCGACTTCTTCACGGCCTTCTCGACGAGCCTGGTCCCGTTGCCGGTGGCCTTGAGCACTCGCGCCTTCGCCTTCACGAGGTGGCCGCCCCGGACCTTGACGCCGCGCTTGGTCGCCTTGCCGCCGGCGAATCGCAGGCCCTTCGGCAGCTTCAGCGCGGTCTTCTTGACCTTCGCCCTGTCGCTGACGACCAGCTTCAGGTGCGGGTTGTCGGAGGAGGCCTTGGTGAGCTTCATCCGGGCCTTGGGCTTCGCGTGGCCGCCACCGCCGCCTCCCGCCGCCACCGCCGCCTCCACCGCTACAGCCCTGGACGGTCGAGGGGACGGTCCCGTGCGTCGCGGCGCCGTTCCAGCCCGTGAAGTCCGTCTGGAACGCCGGCGCCGCGCCCGTGCAGAGGTCGCGCGAGGTGACGACCAGGCCGTCGGCGGCGAAATTGAGCACGAAGTGGGAGAGGGGGATGTCGGGGATGTTCATGAACGCGTTCCCCGGACCCCGCTGCGGATCCAGGATGAACGAGCCGAAGAGCTGGATGTGGAGGGGGCCCTGGAGGTCCAGGCCCAATTGCGGGAGCGTCTGGCCCGGCAAGGGATCCACGAGGGCGACCGGTCCTGAGAGGGGCTGCGTGAGAAATGGCGACTCGGCGGTCGCCTGCCCGATGATGGTGGCCGCTGGGCAGGATCCGGCCTGGAACGAGGCGAGCGGGCACCTGTTGACCAGCTTGTTGGCGTCGGCGCCGACGCCGCTCGGGAGGATGGCGGTCACGTTCTGGACCCCGGCCTCGCCCGAGTCCTGGTCGACGACGGTCGCGAGCGGGGGATGCGTGGTCGGGGTCGTGTGGCCCTTGGAGCCGATCGTCGACGAGAACGTCGGCGAGAAGTCGAGCGCGGAGCAGTTGGTGGGGGTGTAGCCGGCGGACCCCGTCACGGTCGCGCCGCCGTACGCGGCGGCGTCGAACCCGGTCGTGGACGGTGAGCAGGATGTCGGGTTCCGCGAGAAGGGCTTCTTCGGATTGCCCGCGGAGCCGAACAGCGTCACCGTCATCGAGTTGATGTGGGTCGGGAGGCCCGACGAGGTGTTCGGGATGTTGTTGATGACGCTGTCGAGCCCGTAGTCGGTCGGTCGCAGCTTCACCGCCGACTGAAGGATCACCGGGGGCAGAACCGAGGGCAGTGGCGGTATCGATACCGGCCGCAGGACGATTCCGAACCGCGCCGGCTCGCCCGGCTGCGGCGTCAGGTTGTAGATCGAGCCGGTGATGTTGAGGGTCACGGGGACAACCAGCACGGTGACGGTCGCGTTCGTCGTGACGCTGCCGACCTGCGAGGCGGCGGGGCAGTTGTCGCCGTTCAGCTGGCTCACCGTGCAGAGGGGCGTGGCTGTCGGGTCGGCCACCTGGCCGGGGGCGAGGTGGACGGTGACGTCCTTGACGTCGTCGCCCCCGAACTCGATGTGGAAGCTGAAGTTGCTGTTGGCGCCGGCGCCGGTGTTCGCCGGCTTGGCGGAGAGGTTGTTCAGCGTGATCGCGGCGTCGGCGCGCGCCGCGAAGGCGAGGAGGGCGGCGCAGAGGGCAGCGAGCGCAAGCGCCCATCGCGCGCCCAAGCTCTTCTCCCGCAACCCATCCATGTCCCGCAGCCTCGCGGGATCATAGGGCGGCGGGTGGGCGCCCGAGCCACTGCGATACTGCAGCAATCACTTGCGGGCGCCTGCGGCGCCCTTACACGCTGCTTTCGGGGCAAAGCCCCTCACTTACAAACCATGCCCATCTACGAGTACCGCTGCCGCAACGGCCACACCTTCGAGGTCTTCCAGAGCATGTCCGAGGACCCGGTGGAGAAGTGCGAGGAGTGCGGCGCGCCGGTGGAGCGGGTCTTCCACCCGGTGGCGGTCCACTTCAAGGGCTCGGGCTTCTACACAACCGACTACGCGAAAAAGGGAGCGAAGAAGGCGGAGTCGGACGGGGGCGGGAAGTCGAGCGGCGAGGGCTCCGGCGGGGATGGCGAGTCGAAGAAGTCAGCTAAGGAGAAGAAGTCCGAAAAGTCGGCGTTCGAAGTCCGATTGAGTGCCTCCTCCTTGAGGCTGTCCTGCTTAGACCTCGCAGGACGAGGAAAAGGCAGGACAGCGTCGGCAATTAACCCGTTGGGGCCGGGCTGCAGGCGGGGTCGCTCGGGGGGTCGTGCCCGAGGAACTGCTTCACCGCGCGCAGGCACTCCGAGTGCGAGACGACGAGGTTGCCGGCGGCGGACGTGCTCGAGGGCTTCAGCACGTCGGCGCCGGCGGTCCCCGAGATCGCGGCCGAGAAGACGAGCTGCGGCAGGGTGAAGGCGCCCATGTCGCTGACGAACGCCTTCGGCGCGTTCCAGGCGATGAACGGGCCGTGCAGGAAGTTGTAGGGGAGGCGCAGCGGGTCGGTGAGGCGGCTCTTGATGCCGTTGAGGACGATCTGCTGGAACTGCGCGCGCTCGATGTCGCTGCCCGTGAACTGGCCGTGCCCGCAGGTGTTCTCGCGCGTCCGGGCGAGCGTCAGCGCCTGGTCGGCGTCGAGCGTGTGGGTGCCCTTGTCGAGCTTCAGGCTGAAGCCGCCCTGCGAGGCGCCGCCCGAGATGTCGGAGCAGACCTTCTCAGGGAGGTCGACCTCGACGCCTCCGATCGAGTTGATGAAGTCGCGGAAGCCGTTGAAGTCGACGATCGCGATGTGGTCGATCGGCATGCCGAGGAAGTCCTCGATCGTCTTTATCGTCAGCTTCGCTCCGCCGAAGGCGTAGGCGGAGTTGATCTTCTGCCCGCCGTGCCCGGGAATGGTCGCGAGCGTGTCGCGCGGGATCGAGAGCTTGCGGAACGTCGTCGCGCCCGCGCGCACCAGGAGGATCGTGTCGGATCGGTAGGGCAGGCAGGTCTTCGGCGGCGTCTCCCCGCGGCTTGCCGCCTTCACGCAGTGCTCGGGCGTCGCCTCGCCCTCCGACGCGAGCCCGGACGGGCGCACGTCGGTGCCGAGCACGAGGATGGTCTGCGGGTCGACCGCGAGGAATGGGTTTCCGTTCAGCAGGTCGCCGACCCCGCCCGCGAGCTTCGAGCTCTGGATCTGCGCCGAGACGGCGAACAGCACGATGCTGAGGACGATCCAGCCGAGCGCCGCGATCCCCACCCACTTGAGGACCCTGCGCCACGTCGGCTTCGGCGCGCCGGGAAGCTTCGGCTGCTTGGAGCCCCTGTCCTTCGGCTTCTTCGACGAGCCGCTGAGCCGATCGCGCAGCCCCGAGACGTCGGGCGGGTGCCAACCCGAGAAGAGGCCGCGGCGTGATTTGTAGACCTTGTACTCGGGGCGCTCCGGGCGATCGGGCTTACCCCGGGGGTCGTCGGGAGGCATCGGGGGTTATGAATACTCGTTGATGGCTGAGACGGTTGGAGTCGACCTCGGCGGGACCAAGATGGCGGTGGGCGTCACCGACGGCGATGTCGAGCTGCTCTACCGTTCGACGGCGCCGAGCGTGGGCCTCCATCAGGAAGAGGTGCTCGCCACGCTCGAGCGCCAGCTCCGCGCGGCGCTCGAGGCGCGCCCCAAGGCGGAGGCGATCGGCCTCGGGATCCCGTGCACGATCGACCGCGAGCGCGGGGTCGCGATCGAGGCGGTGAACCTCAACCTCGCGGACGTCCCGATCCGCGACCTCATCTCCGAGCGCCTCGGGCTCCCGACCTTCATCGACAACGACGCCAACGTCGCGGCCATCGCCGAGCACCGCTTCGGCGCCGGGCGCGGTGCCCGCGACCTCGTTCTCCTGACGATCGGCACCGGGATCGGGGGCGGCCTCATCATCGATGGGAAGCCCTACCGGGGGTCGATCGGCGCCGGAGCAGAGCTCGGCCACATGGTCATCGACAAGGATGGGCCGCGCTGCCAGGGGCACTGCCCGAACCGCGGCTGCCTGGAGGCGCTCGCCTCCGGCCACGCGCTCGCGCGAGAGGGCGCCGCGGCCGCAGAGCGCGAGCCGGAGTCGGCGCTCGGGCGGCTGCGGTCCGGCGGGCAGGTGATCGACGGCAAGGACGTGACGGCGGCGGCGATCGCCGGCGACGATGCCGCGGTCGGGGCGGTCGCGGAGATCGGGCGCAACCTGGGGTCGGCCTCGCGAGCTACGCCAACATCTTCAACCCCGACCTGATCGTGATCGGAGGCGGGGTGATCGCCGCGGGCGACCTGCTCCTCGAGCCGGCGCGTGGGGAGCTTCGCGCCCGGGCGCTGCGGCCGATGAACGAGGTCGAGGTCAAGCCGGCCGAGCTCGGCCCCGACGCGGGAATGATCGGGGCCGCGGCGCTGGCGGCGCTCGAGATGGCGGACGAAGAGTTGTGATGGCGCGGTGCCGCAGGCGGCGGATGGCGGACGAAGACCGGCGCGACACTAGGCGCCGCGAGATGCTGGTGATGGGTTCCTAGCGTGGCCGGACGCCTGACGATCTGCCCGACGCCGATCGGGAACCTCGAGGACCTCTCGCCGCGGGCGCGGCGAGCGCTCACCGAGGCCGACCTGGTCGCGTGCGAGGACACTCGCCACACAGGACGCCTCTACGAGCGGCTCGAGCTCGAGCACCCGAGGCTCGTCTCCTACCACGAGGGCAACGAGGCCGAGCGCGCTCCCGCGCTCGCGCAGGAGATCGAGCGCGGCGCCAAGGTGACGCTGGTGAGCGACGCTGGCACGCCCGTGATCTCCGATCCCGGATACCGGCTGGTGCGCGCCTGCGTCGAGCGGGGGCTCGACCTCGAGGTGCTGCCGGGCCCCTCGGCGATCATCACGGCGCTCGTCGCCTCCGGCCTGCCGGTCGATCGGTGGCGCTTCGAGGGCTTCTTCCCGCGGCGCGGGGGAGAGCTCGAGCGCGTGCTCGCCGCCCCGGAGACGGTGGTGGCGTTCGAATCGCCGCGGCGCCTGCCGGACTCGCTCGCCGCCCTCGCCGCCCTCGCCCCCGACCGCGAGGCGGCGGTCTGCCGCGAGCTCACGAAGATGCACGAAGAGGTCGCACGGGGGACTCTGGGAGAGCTCGCTCGCCGCTTTCGGGGCGAGGCCCGCGGCGAGATCGTCGTCGTGATCGCCCCCGCCGAGCGGGCGCCCGACCGCGTCGACCTCGCGTTCGCCGTCGACGCGCTGCGGCGGCTCGTGCAGGCCGGCGCGCGTCCGCGCGCCGCCGCCGGGGTCGTGGCGGCCCTCACCGGGACGCGAGCAAACCAGCTCTACAGCGAGCTGACCGGGCGCGCCCCGCGCGAGTGACCGTATGAATGATCCTTAACGGTGCCTACGCAGGGCAACGATTAGGATCCCCCTCGCGAATTAGGATCACGGTCGCGAGGAGTGACGCGCCGGGGAAGAGGACTCCTCGGCCGGGAACGGAGAGGATGTCCGCGCGCCGCAGCAAGTCGAGGCTAGCTTCAAGGGGACGAGAGGAGTGACGACGACGGTCCGTTGACGCTCGTCGAGGAAACCACCGCTCCGACGCGCAAATCGCGGCTGTCGCGTGTCGTCGCGCTCGCCGCCCTGATCGTCGCGTTCATCCTCGTCGTCTACGTCCTCTTCTTCTCCGGCGGCGGCGGCCGCACGTACCACCTCCTGTTCCAGAACGGCGGCCAGCTGGTTTCTGGAAACCAGGTTCTCGTCGCCGGACAGCCGATCGGCAGCGTCGACTCGATCAGCCTCACGGACAACTCGCAGGCCGACGTGACGGTCTCGATGGACGTGCCGCTCCGCGAGGGCACCGTCGCGGTGATCCGCACCACCTCGCTCTCCGGCGTCGCCAACCGCTACATCTCGATCACGCCGGCCCCGAACGACGCGCAAGGAGCTGCCGAGCGGGTCGACGCTCCACGGCGAGAGCACCGTGGCGCCCGTCGACCTCGATCAGCTCTTCAACACGTTCAATCCGCGCACGCGGCAGGGACTGCGTGACTTCATCAAGGGCAACGCGCAGATCTACGCCGGCGCCGCGCCGCAGGCGAACAAGACCTACAAGTACTTCGCGCCCTCGCTCGACGCGACCCAGCGCCTCCTCGCCGAGCTGACGGCCGACCAGCGCACGTTCACGCGCTTCATCGTCGCGAGCGGAAGCGTCCTCACGGCGATCGGGCAGCGCGGGAACGACCTGACCAACCTCGTCTCCCATGCGAACACCACCCTGGGCGCGATCGCAAGCCAGAACCAGGCCCTCGACCAGACGCTGGTGAAGCTCCCACCGACGCTTCGCGAGGCGAACACCACCTTCGTCAACCTCCGCGCGGCGCTCGACGACCTCGATCCCCTCGTCAACGCCGCGAAGCCGGCCACGAAGAACCTGCCGACGTTCCTGCGCAACCTCCGCCCGGTCGCCGAGCGCTCGGTCCCGGTGTTCACCGATCTCGCGACCGCTCTTCGCAAGCCCGGGAAGAACAACGACCTCGTCTCGGCCCTGCGCGGGCTGCCGAAGCTGGCAAAGCACGCCGCGACGGCCAGCCCGCACGCGGTGGCGGCGATCAACGCATCGCTGCCCGACGATCTCGTTCGCCCGGCCCTACAGCCCCGAGCTCGCCGGGTTCCTCACCAAGATCGGCCAAGCGACGTCGTACTACGACGCCAACGGCCATTACGTTCGCGTCAGCCCGGCCGACACCGGGACCTTCGCCTACAACAGCGGCACCCAGCAGCTCGACCCGATCCCTCCGGCGGCCCAGTACACCGGGCTCCAGACGGGCGTCTACACGCGCTGCCCGGGCGGCGGGACCCAGCCGATCGCCGGGCTCCAACCCGTTCCTCGACGACGGCGCCCTCATCGGCGCCTGCAACCCCAGCGACGTCCCCCCCGGGCCATGAAGCGCGCCATCGCAATCCTCCTCGCCCTCTGTGCCCTCGGCGCGCTCGCCGCCTTCGGGCCCTTCGGCGGCGGCGGGTCCGACTACGTGGTCCGCGCCTACTTCGACAACGGCGACTTCGTCGTCAACGGCGAGGACGTGAGGATCGCCGGAGCGAAGGTCGGCTCCGTCGTCGGGGAGGCGGTTTCGCTGCCGGGCGAGCCCGTCCATGCCGACGGGAAGCCCGACCCGGGGAAGGCGGTGATCGAGCTCAAGATCACCGACGCCGGCTTCCAGGGCTTCCGCCGCGACGCGTCGTGCACAGTGCGCCCGCAGTCGCTCCTCGGCGAGAAGTTCATCGACTGCTCGCCGACGAAGCCGCGCGCGCCCGGAACGCCCGAGCCGCCGCCGCTGAAGAAGATCTCGAGCGACGCCAAGTACGGCGCGGGCCAGTACTTCCTGCCGCTGGAGAACAACGGGCACGTCGTCGACATCGACATCGTCCAGAACATCAACCGGCTGCCGTTCGCCGACCGCTTCCGGATCATCATCAACGAGCTCGGCGCCGGGCTCGCAGCCCGCGGCCAGACGCTGAACGCGGTCATCAAGCGGGCGGACCCGGCCCTGCGCGAGACCGACCAGGTGCTCCACATCCTCGCGGGACAGAACCAGGTCCTGGCCAAGCTCGCCAAGGACTCGGACACGGTCCTTGCCCCGCTCGCCCGCGAGCGCCGCCACGTGTCCGGGTTCATCGCCAACGCGGGCGAGACCGCGCAGGCGACCGCCGAGCGCAGCGCCGACCTCGAGGCCGGCTTCCAGAAGTTCCCGCTCTTCCTGCGCAATCTGCAATCGACCAACACCCAGCTCAAGCGGTTCGCCGACCAGGCGACGCCCGTGTTCGCCGACCTCGGCGCCGCCGCCCCCACCCTTACGAAGCTGACCAAGCAGACCGCGCCGTTCGCCAGCGCGACCGAGAAGTCGCTCCTCAGCCTCGGCGACGCCGCCGCCAAGAGCACGAAGCCGCTCGTTCAGTCGGACCCGGTCGTCGTCGACCTGCGCGACCTCTCACGCGCGACCGTGGCGCCGTCGAAGGACCTCGACAAGCTGCTCTCGACCCTGAAGCTCAGCGGCGGCGACCAGCAGCTCCTCAAGTTCATCTACAACACTGCCGGCTCGGTTAACGGCTTCGACAAGTTCGGGCACATCCTGCGCGCGAACCTCCTCGTCACGAGCTGCGTCGACTACGTGATCGTCCCCGCCACCGGCTGCGGCGCCAACTTCACCGGCCCCGGCTCGGCGAGCGGCATCGCGTCGCCGGTCGCGATCGACGCCACCGGCGAATCCGCCCCGGGCGCCGGGAGCGTGCCGGCGACGAAGGCAAAGGCCGGCGCGGCGAGCGCGGCGACCCGCAGCACGCTGCGCGGCGCGGCCAGCGTCCTGCAGTTCCTCGTCGGCGGCAACGACTCCAACCATCGCGGGCACGACCAGTACGGCGGGGTGAACGCGGGCGGCACGGTCCACCAGCCGCGGCCTGGCCGCGGCGGCGTGCCCCTGGGCCCGACGCCCCAGCCCGGTCAGCAAGTGCCAGGAGGCACGGGATGAGGCGCGGGGGAATCGCCGCCTCCTTCGCGGCCAGCCCGACGCTGGTTGGCGCGATCACCACGCTCATCGCGGTGGTGGCGATCTTCCTCGCCTATAACGCCAACCACGGCCTTCCGTTCGTCGCCAGCTACCGGCTCTCGGCGATCGTCCCGAACGCGCAGTCGCTCGTGCCGGGCAACGAGGTGCGCGTCGGCGGCGTTCTCGTCGGAACCGTCGAGGAGATCACGCCGATCCAGCGCCCCGACGGCGGCGTGGACGCCAAGCTCGACCTGAAGCTCGACCAGAGCGCGAAGCCGATCCCGGTCAACTCCACGGTCGTGATCCGGGCGAAGTCGGCCCTCGGCCTCAAGTACCTGGAGATCAACAAGGGCAACTCGTCGAAGAGCTACCCCGCCGGCGCGACGATCGCCCGCAAGCACGCCAAGCCGGAGACCATCGACCTCGACCAGGTCCTCAACACGTTCAACGAGCCCACGCAGCCTCGCCATTCAGCGCAACCTCCTCGAGTTCGGCAACGCGCTGATCGGCCGCGGGCCTGCGATCAACGAGGCGATCGGCAATCTCAAGCCGCTTCTCAACCGCCTGCCGCCCGGTCATGCGCGTGCTGGCATCGCCGCGAACCGGCCTGGCCGAGTTCTTCCGCGCCCTCGAGGCGACGTCGGCCGAGGTCGCACCGGTGGCCGAGACGCAGGCGCGCATGTTCGTCTCCCTGGACACGACCTTCCGCGCCTTCGCCAGCATCGCGCGCCCGTTCCTGCAGGAGACGATCTCGAAGACACCGCCCACGCTCGACACGGCCAACCGGGCGCTTCCCGTGATTCGCCCGTTCCTCGCCCACTCGGCGACGCTGTTCGCCGACCTGCGCCCCGGCGTGCGCGCGCTCACAGACGCTGCGCCGGTCCTCTCGCGGGCGATCACCGTGGGGATCCCGGCCCTCCGCCGCTCGCCGGCCCTGAACGCGCAGCTTCCGCCGACGGCGAACAGCCTGCTCGCGTTCTCGCAGAACGCCGGCGTCCGCAACGGAATCGACCGCCTGACGAAGTCGAACAAGAAGGACCTCGGGCCCCTGCTCAACTTCGTGACGCCCGTTCAGAGCGTCTGCAACTACCCGACCCTCCTGTTCCGCAACGCGGCGAGCTCGCTGAGCCTGGGCGACGGCGGCGGTAACTGGCAGCGATTCCTGCTGTTCCAGACCCCGTTCGGGCCGAACAACGAGGGCGCGCCGGCGAGCAAGCCCGCGAACGGCGGTGGCCCCGTGCCGGAGAACAACCATCTGCACGCGAACCCGTATCCGAACACGGCAGCCCCGGGGCAGACGTTCGAGTGCGAGGCGGGCAACGAGCCCTACGCCAAGGGCCAGACAACCATCGGCAACGTCCCCGGCAACCAGGGCATCGTCACCGCCGGGCAGATCCCGTCCCAGCTCCACGCGAAACCATGAGCCCACGCAAGACATTCCAGCCCGACGAGCGCGTCTTCGGCCGCAACTACCGCGGCCGGCCGTGGATGATCGGCCTCGCCTTCGTGGTCGTGGGCCTCATCGGCCTCGTGCTCGCCTACACGAAGCACATCCCGTTCACGGGCTACGGCTATGAGCTCAAGGCCGTCTTCCGCAACGCTCCGGTGGTCGCGCCCAATTCTCCGGTGCGGATCGCCGGGGTGAACGTGGGCAAGGTGATCTCGACCGAGCGCAAGGGCAACGCGAACGAGATCACGTTCACGGTCTCCGACTCCGGGCGTCCCGTGCGCGACGACGCGCAGCTGATCATCAGGCCGCGACTCTTCCTCGAGGGCAACTTCTTCCTCGACCTCCAGCCCGGCAGCCCAACAGCGCCCGAGCTCCCGAGCGGAGGCACGATCCCGATCCCCAACACGGCCACCGCCGTCCAGCTCGATCAGGTGCTGGGCGCGCTCCGCGCGCCGGAGCGCGCGGACCTTCAGGAGGTGCTGAGGGTCTATGGACGCGCCCTGACGAAGACGCCGACCCCGGCCGAGGACGCCACCCAGTCCCCGGTGGTGCAGGGCGTGAACGCGGCCGGCGCCCTCAACAACTCGTTCCACTACGGCGCGAGCGCCGGCAAGAACACGGCGATCGTCAGCGAGGCGCTCCTGGGGCTCAAGGAGCACGACCTCTCGAGCCTGATCGCGGCGCAGAGCCGCGTATTCGGCACGCTCGTCTCGCGCGAGAGCCAGCTCCAGGACCTGATCACAAACCTCAACACCACGATGGGCGCGTTGGCCGCCCAGGCGGCAAACCTCGCGACCACGGTCGGCCTCCTGCCTCCGACGCTGGACCAGGCGCGCACCACCTTCCGCGATCTCAACGCCTCGTTCCCCGCCCTGCGCGCGTACGCGATCTCGGCGACGCCGGGGATCAAGCAGCTTCCGGCGACGATCAGGGCGGGCCTTCCCTGGCTGCGCCAGGCGCAGGCCCTGCTCCAGCCCAGCGAGCTCGGCAACCTCGCCCAGCTCGTCCGCGACTCCGCGCCCGACACCGCTCGCGCGGTGAAGGCCACCACGCAGTTCCTCCCGCAGCTCGACCTGACGAGCCGGTGCACGACCAACGTCCTCATCCCTGCCGGCGACACCGTCGTGAGCGACTCGCGGTTCGGCACCGGCCAGCCGAACTCGCACGAGTTCTTCTACGGACTCACCAACACCACCAGCGTCGGGCAGGGCTTCGACGGCAACGGGAGCTACCTACGGGTGAACGCCGGCGGCGGCGCGAACCTGGTGACGGCGCCGAACAAGGGCGGCGGGTTCGCGAACAGCTCGGTGTGGGGCAACAACGTCGCGCCCCCGCTCGGCGTCCAGCCGGTCTTCAAGACCGGCAAGCTGCCGCCGTTCCGGCCCGACTTCGCCTGCTACCGCAACCCGGTGCCGGACATCAACGGTCCCGCCGGCGCGGTCGGTCCCCCTGACCTGAAGGTGGCTCCGTGAAAAAGGCGATCAAGGACCATCTCCGCGACTTCATCGCGATCGTCGTCCTCCTGATCCTCGGGATCGTCACGACGAGCGTGATCATCGTCTCGCAGCACGCCACGATCCCGAGCTGGGTGCCGTTCATCGGGACGACCCGGTTCGACATCAACGCCGAAATCAGCTCGGCGCAGGCTGTGACCCCGGGCCAGGGGCAGACCGTGAACATCGCCGGCATCAAGGTCGGGGAGATCAAGGCGGTCGACCTCCAGAACGGCAACGCCAACCTGACGCTCGCGATCGAGCCGCGGTACGCGAAGCTCATCCACGACGACGCGTCGATCCTGCTTCGTCCGCGCACCGGCCTGCAGGACATGACCGTCGCCCTCGATCCCGGCACCCAGAGCTCACCGAAGATCGAGGAGGGGGCGACGATCCCGCTCGCCAACTCGCTCCCGCCGGTCGCGCCCGACCAGATCCTCGCCACGCTCGACGGCGACACGCGGGCGTTCCTGCAGATCCTGCTCGTCAACGCCGCCGAGGGGCTGCATGGCAACACGAGCAAGCTCTCGTCGACCCTGCGTCGCCTCGACCCCCTCGCGCAGGATCTCGCAAAGCTGAACAGCCTGCTCGCGAAGCGGCGCGAGAACATCGCCCACGTCATCCACAACTTCGGCCTGCTGAGCGGCGAGCTCGCGAACCACGACCGCCAGCTCGCCGACTTCGTCACCTCCTCGAACCAGGTCTTCCACGCATTCGCCGATCAGCAGGCGAACCTCCAGCAGACGGTGGCCGAGCTGCCCGGCACTCTGCGGTCGACTCAGAGCGCCCTGGCGAGCGGCGACCGCCTCGCGCGGGTCTCGAAGCCCGCTCTGACGAGGCTGATCCCGCAGGCCAAGGCGACGGGGCCCGCGCTCCGCGCCCTGCGCCCGCTCTTCCACGACACGACTGTCCCGATCCGCGACCAGATCCGGCCCTTCACGCGCAAGGTTCAGCCGGTGGTCCGCCACCTCGCTCAGGGCTCGGTCCCGCTCGCGAAGAGCACCAAGAGCCTCCGCGGCGGCTTCGCGAACCTGAACTACCTGCTGAACGGCCTGGCGTACAACCCGCCGGGCGGCGACGAGGGCTATCTGTTCTGGGTCGCCTGGCTCAACCACGATTCGAGCTCCGCACTCGCAGCTCAGGACGCCACCGGCGTGATGACGCGAGGCTTGGTCGTCCTCTCCTGCGCCACGTCACAGCTCGCCGAAAGCGTCACCGCGACCCGCCCGCAGCTCAACACCATCCGCCAGGTGACGAACACCCCGGGCCACACGCTGATCGACTCGAAGGGTGGGTGCATGTGAGAACCAAGGGCCCGACAGTCGGCCAGACCATCGTCGCGCTCGCGTTCGCGCTCTCCTGCTTCGGCCTGGCGCTGTTCCTCTGGGTGACCTTCGGCGGCCCGGTTCCGCTCCAGGCGGAGGGCTACCGCTTCCACGTCGAGTTCAACGAGGCGACGCAGCTCGCGCAGCAGTCGGACGTGCGGATCTCCGGCGTCTCGGTCGGCAAGGTGGTCGACATCAACCTCACCAGGCGCGGCCTCGCCGACGCGACCGTCGAGCTCGACGACAAGTACGCCCCGATCCCCTCGAACACCCGGGCGACGCTGAGGCAGAAGACGCTCCTCGGTGAGACCTACGTCGAGCTGACGCCCGGCAACCGCAACTCCAAGCCCGTGCCGGAGGGCGGACGATTGCCGACGGCAAACACCGCCCCGACGGTGCAGCTCGACGAGATCTTCCGGACCTTCAACAAACCGACCCGGGCCGCGTTCCGCGTCTGGATGCAGCAGGCCGCGATCGCGTTCCGCGGCCGCGGCACCGACCTGAACGACGCGCTCGGCGAGCTGGTGCCGTTCACGCAATCGGCGAACCGCGCCTTGCGGATTCTCTCGACCCAGCGCCAGGCCGTGCGGCAGCTCGTTCGCGGCGGCGGCGAAACGTTCCGCGCCCTCTCTCAGCGCGAGGGCCAGCTTCGATCGCTGATTCAGCATTCGGCGACCGTTTTTGACACCACGGCTCGGCGCAACGCGGACCTGGCGAACATCTTCCGGATCCTGCCCACGTTCCAGGACGAGTCGCGGAGGACGCTCGCGCGCCTGCAGGCGTTCGCCATCAACACCGACCCGCTGGTCACCCAGCTGCGGCCTGCCGCGAAGCAGCTCACGCCCACGCTCGAGGCGACGAAGCGGCTCGCGCCGCACCTGGAGACGTTCTTCAGGGGCCTGCGCCAGGCGATTCCCGCGGGCGTCCGCGGCCTGCCGGCGCTCCGGGGAGTCCTCGGCAACGACCTGCCGCCGGTGCTCACGAAGCTCAATCCGTTCCTGCGACAGCTCGACCCGATCCTCACCGTCCTGCACCAGTACCGGCACGAGGTGACGGCGTTCTTCGCCAACGGCGCGGCCGCCCTCAACGGCTTCAACATCGCCACCGGAACCCGGAGGGACCACTATGCGCGGACGACCAACGTGCTCGGGCCCGAGGTCCTCGCCGCTTATCCGCGCCGGCTCGAGACAGGGCGAACGAACCCGTACGTCGCGCCCGGCGGCTACTCGCGCCTCGCGACGAAGAAGGGCCTCTACTCGTTCGAGACGAGGCAGTGCTCGAGCGGGATCAACGCGACGCTGAACCCCGGCACGCCCACCAACCCGACTTTCGACGCGCGCGCGACCAGTACGGGGAGCTCGCCCGAGGACCTGTTCAGCCGGATCCAGCGGTTCATGTTCAAGCGCCAGCCCGACGCTGCGTCGATCCCGCAGGCGCCCTGCAACCGGCAGGCGAACTTCCGCTCGATCGGCGTCTCGCCGGAGTTCACCCGGTACCTCCACGTGCGCAAGGAGAAGTGAGCGCGCGAGACCGCAACTTCCGGGCCCTCACGGGGTTCCTATAGGTTCTGGGTCTCTGGGTACAGCAGAGACAAGAGGGTTATCCCCTAGTTCCCTAACGAACTTGGCGCGGCACGAGGCTGAGCCAGGAGGAGGTGTGCAGAAAGCATGCGCAAGCATCTGATCTGGGTCCTCGCTGTGGCGGTCGGCCTTTCCGTGGCCGGCATCGCCTACGCGGCGGACGGAACCGGCTCCGACTTCTCGCAGTTGAAGCAGAACGTCAGCCCGTCGAAGCAGGACAAGAACAAGTTCGGCAAGGCGTCGCTGAAGATCGAAACCTCGACGCTCAGCAACGCGAACCCCGGGACGCCCACGAGCCCGGGCAACGTCCCCGTTCCGACGACGAACACGAAGCTGACCATCGACAAGCAGATCAAGATCACGACCACCAAGCTCCCGCAGTGCAAGGTGAGCCTCGAGAACACGACGACGCAGTCGGCGATCCAGCTCTGCAAGAGCTCCAAGGTCGGCGCCGGTAGCGCGACCGCGTGCCTCGGCGCTTCGAACACGCCCTGCACGTCGAAGCTCAAGTTCCTGGTGACGGCGTTCAACGGCAAGCCGAAGGGCGGCAAGCCGACGCTCATCCTGCACTCCAGGAACGACCAGTTCCAGCTGACGACGGTCCTCACGGGGACGCTCGACCAGCAGAAGAACACGCTCAACGTTCCGATCCCGGCCTCGGTCTACTCGGTGGCGACGATCACCGACTTCGAAACGACTGTGGGCAAGACCTACAAGGCCAATGGCAAGAAGTACAACTACATCAGCGCCAAGTGCAGCAAGGGCAAGTACACCCTGAAGGGCGCGTTCACCTACCTCGGTGGCGACCCGGTCGACAACGTCAGCACGACGACGCCCTGCCAGAGCAAGTAGCGGCGTAGCCGAAAGCCAGTTTGAGGGGGGGCGGCCAACTGGGGCCGCCCCCCTTTTTTCGGCTAGTTTTCCGCGGAGGGCAGATTTGGCTCGGCAGACGGCCGGCCAGAAGGAGGTTGTGGTTATGCGCAAGCACCTGATCTGGGTCCTCGCGGCGGCGGTGGGCCTGTCCGCGGTGGGCGTCGCCTACGCGACGGACTCGACGGGCTCCGACTTCTCGCAGTTGAAGCAGAGCCTCAAGCCAACGAAGCAGGACAAGAAGAAGTTCGGCAAGGCGTCGATCTTCGTCGAGACGTCGACGCTCTCAAACGCTAACCCCGGGACGCCGACGCAATCCCGGCAACGTTCCGGTGGCGACGACGAACGTCACGCTCACGTTCGACAAGCAGATCAAGTTCACGAACACCGGTCTGGCGCAGTGCAAGAAGAGCCTCGAGAACACGACGACCGCGCAGGCGATCCAGCTCTGCGGCGACGCGCAGGTCGGCAGTGGCTCGGCGACGGCGTGCCTCGGGGCGGCCGGGGTTCCCTGCACGTCGAAGCTGCCGTTCAAGGTGACGGCGTTCAACGGGCCGGGCAACTCGAAGGTGGGCTCGCTCATTTTGCACTCGCGGAACGACCAGTTCCAGCTCACGACGGTCCTCAAGGGCACCCTGACGCGAAAGACGAACGTCCTCGTCGTCCCGATCCCGGACTCGGTCTCGTCGGTTGCGACGATCACCGACTTCCAGACGACGGTGAGCAAGTCGTTCAAGTCGAAGGGCAAGAAGTACAACTACGTGTCGGCGAAGTGCAGCAAGGGCAAGTACACCCTGAAGGGCGCGTTCAAGTACAAGAACGGCGACCCGACCGACAACGTCACCACGACCTCGCCCTGCAAGACCAAGTAGCGGCGTAGGCGCAGACCAAGCTCGAGAGGGGGCGGTCGCAGGGCCGCCCCCTCTTCGTTTGCGGCTTGTCGCCGACCACCGCGCTGTGTAGCGTCCGCGCTGCGATGTCCCGCTCCGGTTGCCTGGTCGCCCTCATGCTCGGCATCACTGCCCTGACGGCGCTCGGCGGTTGCGGCGGGGGCGGCGGGGGCGTGCCCGACTCGAAGATCCGCTCGGCGCTGGGGATGAAGTCGATCCAGGGCCATCTGGCGATTCAGAACAACCCCTTCTGCTCGACGACGAAGCTCCTGAACGACGTCGGCGAGGTGAAGGACGCCTCGTCCAGCGGTCGCGTGATCGCCTCGCGCGATCACTCCGTCGGGGTCGAGGTCATCAAGCCGTTCGCCCCCGGCTGCCGGAACTTCGCCGAGCGCAAGCTCGACAAGCTGGCTCGCGGCGGCAAGAAGAAAGGCAAGAAGGGAGGCGGTGGTGGTGGCGGCTAAGAGGGAGCCGAGGCTGGTCTCGCTCGGGTACGGCAAGCTGGTCCGGGCCGACCGGATCTTCGCGCTGGTCCCGCTGGAGCCCGGCGAGCGCGGCGAGGGCCGGCGCACCTACGTCCACGTCGAGGGCCTGTCCGAGCCGCTGGTGGCGTCGCGCTCCGAGCGCGCGATCCTCGCGGACGTCGAGGCGGCGCTGACGGAGGCGGCGGGCATCCCGCGCACGCGCAGGACGCCGAAGGGCCAGGAGACCCTGCTCGGCTGACTGCGAGCCGGCGGGGCGGTCGCGCCCCGCGGCGCGGGCCATCTCGAATGTGCCGACACATGTGTCGGCACATGTGAGCAGGCCCGCGATCGTGGGGCGCGACCGCCCCGCCTATGCTCAGGCGCCCGTGAGCTACTACGTCACCACGCCGATCTACTACGTCAACGCGCAGCCACATCTCGGCCACGCGTACTCGACGATCGCCGCCGACATCCTCGCGCGGCACATGCGCCAGCGCGGCGAGGACGTGTTCTTCCTCACCGGCACCGACGAGCACGGCGAGCCGATCGAGCTGGCCGCGGAGCGGGAGGGGGTGACCCCTCAGGAGCTCGCTGACCGCAACGCGCCGAAGTTCCAGGAGCTCGCCCGCCGGGTGGGGGCGACGAACGACTTCTTCATCCGCACGTCAGATCCACGCCACGAGGCAAGGGTCGCGGAGATCATGCAGCGCGTCTACGACAACGGGCACGTCTACGAGGGCGTGTACGAGGGCTGGTACTGCCCGCGCTGCGCCGACTTCAAGACCGAGCGCGAGCTCGGGCCGGGCAACACATGCCCGATCCATGAGATCCCCCTCGAGCGGGAGCGGGAGGAGAACTGGTTCTTCCGGCTCTCGTCGTTCGCGGACCGGCTGAGCGCGCTGTACGCCGAGCGCCTCGACTTCGTCGTACCCGACTTCCGGCGCAACGAGGCGGTGGCATTCATCGAGGGTGGGCTCGAGGACGTGTCGCTGTCACGGCGGCGGCTGCGCTGGGGAATGAAGCTGCCGTGGGACGAGAGCCAGCGGATGTACGTGTGGTTCGACGCGCTCCTCAACTACGTCACAGCGCTCTCGTTCGCGCGGGAGGGCGAGGACCTAACCGAGCGCTACTGGCCGGCCACGCTCCACGTGCTGGCGAAGGACATCCTGAAGTTCCACGCGGTGATCTGGCCCGCGCTCTGCTACGCGGCCGGGCTCGAGCCGCCGCAGCGGATGGTCATCCACGGCTTCCTGCTGATGGGCGAGCGCAAGATGTCGAAGTCGCTCGGCAACGTGCTCGACCCCAACGAGGTGATCGAGCGCTTCGGGGCCGACGCGCTGCGCTTCTACTGCTTTCGCGAGGTGTCGTTCGGCCAGGACGGCGCCGTGTCGGCCGCGGGCTTCGAGTCGCGCTACGAGACCGAGCTGGCAAACGACTGGGGCAACCTCGCGAGCAGGGTGCTGGCGATGGTGGAGCGCTACCGCGACGGGGTGGTCCCCGCGGCCGATGCCGATCCGAAGCTCGCGGGCGGCGACGACGGGCTGGGCCGCGTGGAGGAGCGCGTCTGCGAGCTTCTCGACCGCGCCGAGCTGACGCAGGCCTTGGAGGCGATCTGGGCGCGGGTGCGGCGGCTCAACCGCTACGTGGAGGAGCGGCGACCGTGGGAGCTCGCCAAGGATCCGGCGCTCGCCAGCGACCTCGACACCGTGCTCTTCAACCTCGCGGAGGGCCTGCGGGTCCTCGCGCTGCTGCTGACCGCGTACATGCCGGCGACGTCGGACGCCGTCCTCGAGGCCCTGGGCGAGAGCGGGCGCGAGCTGGCGACGTTCGGCTCGGGGTCGGGCGGGCGGCGGGTGGAGCGGATCCCGCCGCTCTTCCCCAAGCTCGAGGCGGCCTCCTGAGCCTCAGGCCGGCCGGATGGCCTGGCGGTTTCGGAACAGGAAGTCCGGGTCGTACTTCTTCTTGACGCTTCGGAGCCGGCTGTAGCTCGCTCCGTAGTAGGCGGACTCCCATCCGGTGAGGTCTGGGTCGATGTAGCCCTGGTAGGCCTGCTTCGAGACGTAGGGCTGGAGCGCGTGCCAGGCCGAGTCGATCCAGCGGCGCGTTGAGCCCTCCTGCGAGGAGTCGTTGAAGTAGGCGAGGTACTGGATGCAGCACAGGGCGTCGCGGTGGACGAAGGCGGTCGCGCCGGGGGGAACGCGGTTGACGACGCCCCCGTAGGAGTCGAAGAGGAGCGCCGCGCTGCCCTGCGAGGACTTGGCCTGCCGGCGCTCGATGGCCGCGACGGCCGCCTTGCGGCCCGCCGCCGGCATGGGCTTGGTGACGTAGTTCGACTTCGCGAGGAAGAGGGCGCGAGGCAGCGTCCCACCGGGGCTCGTGCCGACCGTGTGGCACTTGCGGAGCGCCGTGTCCGCGCAGCCGGCCCAGCGAAGCATCAGCGCCATGTAGGGGAGCGTGCCGGTCGTCACCGACGCGCCGGCGACGTCGAGCGGCCTCAGCAGGCGCTTCAGCTTGTCGGCCGAGCCGAAGTACTGGCCGTTCGCGCCCACCGACGGGGTCGACGCGCCGGTCGAGAGGTGGAAGATCGACATCAGCTCGTCGGGCGCGTGAGGGGCGAAGCGCTGCCACGCGCCGAGCGCGTCCGCCGCGCTCGACCATGGCCAGGAAGCGCTGAACCACGCGGCGCTCGAGACCCGGTGGATGCGCTGGCGGAAGGAGGTCACGACGCCGAAGTTGCCGGCCCCGCCGCCTCGCGAGGCCCAGTAGAGGTCGGGGTTCGAGCGCTTGCTCGCCTCGATGAGACCGGCCGTCGGCGGTGACGACGCGCAGCGCCTCGATGTTGTCGCAGGCGAGGCCGAGCTTGCGGGCGGCCAGGCCGGTGCCTCCGACCTGCGCGTGCCCGCCGATGCCCACGGAGGGGCACGAGCCGGCAGGGGTGGTCGCGCCGTGGTGGGCGAGCTTCGCGTAGACGTTCACGAGCTGGGAGCCGGCGCCGATCTCCGCCACCCCGGCGCCGCGGTCCACGGAGATCGAGTCCAGCCCGGCGACGTCGATGACGAGCACGCCGTTGCCTGTGGAGTAGCCGCCGTAGCTGTGCCCGCCGGCCCGTGGCACCACCGAGACCTCGCGATCCGTGGCCCACTTCACGGCCGCCTGCACGTCGGCCTCGCTTGCGGCCTGGACGATCGCCACCGGCTTCGAGCCGTCGTAGATCTCGTTGTAGATCCCCGCCGCGCGGTGGTAGCCGGCCGAGCCCGGGGTGACGACGCGGCCCCGGACCTGATCGGCGAGCTGGGAGAGCGTCGCGGGCTTCTTGGCCGGGGCGGCCTTGCGGCGCACGGTTCGGGTCAGCGTGCTTGTGTGACGAGCCGCCGCCGCCGCACGCCGCGAGCGTCAGCGCCGCAATTCCGCCCGCGGCGCGGACCATGAGCTGGCGGCGATCGAGCGGAGCGTCGCCCATCTCCGCAATCATCGCCGACACCTTGGTCGATACGCATTGCCATCTCGGGCTCTGCGAGCCGCCGGTCGCCGAGCTCGTGGAGCGGGCGCGCGCGGCCGGCGTCGGGCGCATGCTCACGGTTGGGCTCGACGAGGCGACGAACGCCCAGGCGATCGAGCTCGCCTCGGAGCACCCGGAGGTTCTCGCTTGCGTCGGGAGGCACCCGAACTCGGCCACGGGCTTCGACGCCGCCGCCGCGGCCGCCATCGAGTCGCTGGCCGCCCACCCCCGCGTCGCGGCGGTCGGGGAGACGGGCCTCGACTACTACCGCGACGGGGCGTCCCGCGAAGACCAGCGCCGCGCGTTCGAGGCCCAGCTCGAGATCGCGCGGCGAGCGGCCAAGCCGGTGGTGATCCACATGCGCGAGTCGGTGGACGACACGTTCGATCTCCTCCGCTCCTCGGCCGAGGGGGTCGAAGTGATCCTGCACTGCTTCTCCGGGCCGGCGGAGGCGGTCGCCGAGGCGGGCGAGCGCGGGTGGTACTGCTCGTTCGCGGGGAACGTGACCTATCCGAAGGCCGGCGATCTCCGGGAGGCTGCGGCTCTGGTTCCCGACGGTCTGCTCCTCGTGGAGACGGACTCCCCGTTTCTGGCTCCCCAGCCGGAGCGCGGGCGGCCGAACCAGCCGGCGAACGTCGTCCACACAGCGCGGACGGTCGCCGACGTTCGCGGCGTCGAGCACGCGGAGCTCGACGAGCTCGTCGAGGCCAACGCTAAGCGGGTCTTTCGATGGTGAAGCTCGGGCAGAACTTCCTCGCCGACCCGAACCTGCTCGACGCGATCGTCCGCGACGCCGGCCTCGCGGGGAGCGAGGCCGTGCTCGAGGTGGGGGGCGGTGAGGGGGCGCTCACCCGGCTCCTCGCGGATGCGGCGGGGTTCGTCCACGTTGTCGAGCTCGACGAGCGGCTTCGCGAGACGCTCGAGGCCGCTGCCGCCGGCCGCGGAAACGTCGCGCTTCATTTCGGCGACGCCATGCGACTCGACCTCGCGGCTCTTGACCCGGCGCCCGAGGCGATGGTGTCGAACCTCCCGTACTCGATCGCCACGCCGCTCCTCATCCGCACGATCGCCGAGCTTCCGCGCCTCTCGCGATGGACGGTGATGGTGCAGCGCGAGATCGCCGACCGCCTTCGTGCCGGGCCGGGGAGCCGGACCTACGGAGCGCCGAGCGTCACCGTCCAGCTCGCCTGCTCCGTCACCCTGGTCCGACCGGTCGACGCCGCCGTCTTCCGCCCGCGTCCCCGGGTGGCCTCCGCCGTGGTGCGCCTGGAGCGCCGCGGCCCCGCCGCGGATGAGCGGCTCGCGGCGCTGGTGCGGGCCGCGTTCGCCCATCGGCGGAAGACGCTCGCGCGATCGGTCGAGCTGGCGGGGATCGGGCCCGGTCGCGAGCGCGTCGCCGCGGCGCTCGGCGTGGTCGGCCTTGCGGCTGACGCGCGCGCCGAGGCTCTCAGCCCGGAGGAGTTCAGGGCGCTCTCGGAGGTGCTCGCATGATCCTTCGAGCGCCGGCCAAGCTCAACCTCTGCCTCTTCGTCGGGCCGGTACGGGCCGACGGCCGGCACGAGATCCGGTCGCTCTTCACGCCGCTCCGCCTTGCCGACCGGATCGTGGTGGAGTCCGCCGAGGCCGACGAGGTGGTCTGTCCGGGCGTCCGGGGCCCGAACCTCGCCGCCGCGGCGCTCAGCGCCCTGCGCGCCCGGGGATGGGAGCATCCCCCCGTCCGCATCGAGATCGACAAGCGGATCCCCGTGGCGGCCGGGCTCGGCGGCGGGAGTGCCGACGCGGCCGCCGTGTTGCGCCTGGGGCGCGGGGAGGTGGACCGCCTCGACGAGGCCGCGGCTGAGCTCGGCGCCGACGTCCCGTCGCAGCTCGAGCCGGGCATTGCCTTGGTGGGCGGGGCGGGGGAGCGGGTCGAGCCTCTGCCAGATGTCATGGAGATCGGAGTCGTCGCGGTGCCCGGCGAGGGCCTTGCCGCGGGCGACGTCTACGCGGAGGCCGACCGGCTCGAGCTCGGGCGCACGGCGGCCGACCTCGAGGGAATCGGGGAGCGCCTCGAGCGAACGGCCCGCTCGGCCGCCTCGCCGCTCGACTATCCCGAGCTCCTGCGTAACGACCTGGAGCCCGCCGTGCTCGCGCTCAGGCCCGAGGTGGGTGCCGCCCTGGAGGCGCTGCGCGAGGCGGGCGCCGAGGTGGCGATGGTCGCGGGGTCGGGCCCCACCGCCGTCGGGCTTTACGCCGATGTCGCCGCGGCCGACAGCGCGGCTTCGAGGCTGCCGCCCGCTTTCGCGGAGGCCTTCGTCACGTCGACGGGCGCCGCCTAGTGGCCGCCTGGGCCAGGGAGAACCGCGGCGACCTGATCCTCGCCGCGATCGTGGTGTCGGCGCTCGTCGTGATCAACCTCGTCCTTCCCGGCATCAACGCCCAGAGGGTGCTCCATGACCTCTCGACGTCGCTCGGCGAGGCCACGTACCCGCTCGCGTTCGCGGCCGCCTTCCTCGAGACGGGCGCGTTCGTCGGCCTGATCCTCCCGGGCGAAACCGCGGTCATCCTCGCGGGGGCCGTGGCCGGTCAGGGGGCGACCTCGATCGGCGTGACGATCGTGGTCGTTTGGATCGGGGCGTTCGCCGGCGACTCCACGAGCTTCTGGATCGGGCGCAAGCTCGGGCGAGGCTTCGCGCTTCGGCACGGCCCGAAGCTGCGGATCACCGAGGAGCGGCTCGAGACCGTGGAGGGCTACTTCGAGCGCTACGGCGGGCGCACGATCATCATCGGGCGGTTCATCGGGCTCGTCCGCGCGCTCGCCCCGTTCGTGGCAGGGACATCGGGGTGGCGCTATCGCGAGTACGCGCCCTACGGCGTGGTCGGAACGGCTCTGTGGGCCGCGGCCTTCTGCCTCGTCGGGTACTACGCCTCGCAGCACATCGACGATGCCGTGAGGATCGCCGGGCGGGCGACCTTTGCGTTCGGCGTCCTCGCAGCGGGCGGCGTCGCCACGTACTTCGTTGTCCGTTGGCTGCGGCGGGCCGACGCGCCCACGCGGCGGCGCGTCGCGACCAGCGCGCTGGGCGCCGTCCTCGTCATCGGGCTGGGGGTCCTCGTGACCTACGGCATGATCGTGAGCGGCCATCCCGGGCCCACGGCGCTCGACCGCTCCGCGTTTGCCGACGCCGCCGACCTGCGGACCGCTTCGCTTGTCGACGTGGCCAAGGTGCTGACCTTCCTTGGGTCGGCCTGGGTCGTCCTTCCGGTGGCGATCATCGCCGGCGTCCTCCTCGCGCGCCGCGAGCGGTGGACGGAGCTCGCGGTCCTCGCAGCCGCCGTCATTCTCAGCTTCGTCGCCGTCGAGGCGCTGAAGGCGCTGATTGACAGGCCACGGCCGCCGGACCCGCTGGTCGGGACCGTCGGCTCGTCCTATCCGAGCGGCCACGCCGCGCACGCCGTGCTCTACCCGGCGCTCGCGGTCATGGCGGTGGCGCTGCTCCGCCCGGCGGTGAAGTGGTCGACCGCCCTCATCGGCGCCGGGCTCGGGATCGCGCTCGTGGTCGGCGTCACGCGCGTGTACCTGCGCGCTCACTACCTGAGCGACGTCTTCGGAGGGTGGGCCCTGGGCGCGGCCGCCTTCACGGGCTGCGCGCTCGCCGCGCTCGCCGTCGCCCGCATGCGGCAGAATCCCCGCGATGACGCTGCCCCTGGCTGAGATCTCAACGACGCAGGTCTGGCTGTTCGCCGGCACCGGGCTGATCGGCCTCGGCGCCTTCGGCGCCCTGATCCTCGCGCCCGCCCTCGGCGCGTATGGCCGCCGGTGGGAGAAGGCGACCGCCGCCGTCCTCTCGCTGTTCGTCCTCGCCGCGCTCGTGCTCGTCGGCTTCGTCATCGGCGCGTTCGTCTTCTACAACTGGGACACGATCTCGGGCTGGCTCGGCTAGAGCGCCGGCCCCCGGGGCCGTCACAGCCTCCTAGACTTCCCCAATGAGCCCGAAGCAGGCGGGCGGCAAGCCGTCCGCGACCTCACGGGCCCGCCAGGCCGCGCAGGCGGAGAGCGGGTCCGCGTCGCTCGACGCGCTCTCCGACGCGATCGAGTCCGGGGCCGGCCTGCCGGCGGTCGCTCGGGCGGCCTCGCGGGTGCTCGACGCGAGCGTCGTGCTGATCGACCGCTCGAGCTCCGTGCTTGCGGTCGCGGCGGCCTCGTCGTCGGAGGAGGCGAAGCTTCTGGAGGCCGGTTCCGGCGTCAGCGTCGCCGAGCTTCGGGTCGCGGACACGGTCGTCGGCGAGTTGCGCTACAGGTCGCGCTCGGGCGCCGCCGACGCTGCCCTGGCCCGCATGGTCACGGCGCTCCTGGGTCTCGAGCTCGAGCGTTCCCGCGCGCCGGACTGGGCGACCGAGGAAGCTGCGGGGGAGCTGGTGAGAGCGCTGCTCGCGCGGTCGGTGACCGACCGAGGCGACATCGTCGCCCGGGCGGCCGAGCTCGGCGCCGGCGTCGCGGCCGGCGCCGGCGTAGTCGTCGCCCGCGCGACACCGCATGCGGCCCAGTCGGGCGAGTGGCGCGCGCGTGTCCTGACGCTCGCCACTCGGGGCGCTCGCGCGGCGAGCTCGGGGGCGCTCACCGCGCTCGGAGAGGGCGAGGGGGCCGAGGTCGTGGCCGTGATTCCCGCGACCGAGGAGGCCACGCTCGCGCGGGCGGCCGACGCGGTTCACCGCGAGCTCGACTCCTCGCTTCCCGGCTTCGCGCTCACCGTTTCGCGCAGCCGGTTCGCGGCCGATCCAGTCGACCTCTACCGGGCGGGGAAGGAGGCGGAGCTGGCGGCGAACGTGGCCGAGGCGGAGGGCATCGGCGTCCTGGCCTTCGAGGACACGGGCGCCTACCGGCTGCTGCTCCCGGCGATGAGCGAGGACCCCGGCGAGCTCGAGCGCTTCTACGAGGAGACGGTCGCGCCGCTCGTGGCCTACGACGAGCAGTACGAGACCGACCTGCTCGCGACGATCGAGGCGTACCTCGACAACGACGGCAACGTCACGCCCACGGCCGAGAGCCTGTTCACGCACCGCCACACCGTGCGATATCGGCTCGAGCGGGTGAAGGAGCTCGCGGGGCACGACATCACGTCGACCGAGGGCCGGGAGAAGCTCGGCCTCGGGCTCAAGGCGATGCGGGTGCTTGGGATCGCGTCGCCGCGCGGCCCGGCGGCCGAGCCGGGCGCGGCGGCCGGCCGAGTCAGGCCGCCGGCGGAGTAGCTTCGGACGCGTCTAGCGGACGAGCACGAACGTCAGCGGCGTGCCGCGCCCGTGGCTCTTGTGGACCAGGACGTTGCCGGCGAACCGTGCCGCCGAGAACCTGGAAGCGGTCGTTCTGGAGCGCGGCGAGCCTACCCTCGGCCGGCCCACCGCGCCGGCGTAACCGGCGGGTTCTCCTCCAGCCCGCCGCGCCAGTAGGAGCGCGCGAGGCGAAGGACGTTGCCCGAGCAGATGCCCTCGGCGTCCTCGGCGCCGTAGCGGTCATGGAGGGCGTCCTCGAGGCGGTGCATGTCGCCCTCGTCCTCGAGGCCCGGGAGCGTCGGCTTGATGAAGCCGTCGAAGTCGGTGCCGATGCCCGTGTGGCGGTGCGAGCCCGTGATCTCGCGGATGCGGTCGGCGTGGCGGTAGAGGACCGCGAGGCCGTCCTCGAGGTGGGCGGGGTGCCCGAGCCCGTCAGCGGCCTGGTGGGTGGCGAGGATGAGCCCGACCACCCCGTCGCGCTCGGCGATGCGCTCCAGCGTGGGCGCCGTGAGGTTGTAGCGGTCGTGCCCGAAGCGGTAGCCGGCGTGGCTGGCGATCACCGGCGCCTCGCGCTCGGGGTCCAGCTCGTCGAGGAGGTCGAGCGTTTCAACGATCGCGCGCTCGTCCATGTGGCTCAGGTCGACGATCACCCGCTCGCGGACCATGGCGCGCACCGCGGCGCGGCCGAGGTCGGTGAGGCCGGTGTCCGGCGGCATCGAGAAGAAGCGGTCGTAGATGCTGGTTGGGAGGAATGGGATTGCGTTGACGTTCGTCGCGACCGAGCGGTAGAAGAGGTGGGCAAGCGTGATGTAGAGGCAGCCGCGCTTGGCGAGCTCGGTGACGTTGGCGTCGATCTCCTCGGCAGTCGGACCGAGATGGAAGCCGCCCTCGACGCAATGGATCAGCACGGCCTCCCCGGCCGCGAGGCCGCGCTCGAGCTCGTCGGGGTCGTGGGCGATCCGCGCACGGCCGACCTGCTCGTTTGCGACCTCAGTTTCCACGTCCTCGATCTGGCGGAGGAGGGTCGGGAAGTAGCTGCGGTCAGGCGGCGAGCCGTACTTCTTCGCGAGGTCCATCTCGTCGAACGGGGAGTAGAGGGCCGAGAGCGCGACCCCCACCCCGCCGGAGTGCAGCAGCGGCACCGTGACGCGCGGACCGGAGTCGTAGCGGCGGTAGTTGCCGAAGAGGCTCGCGGTGCGAATGAAGAACGAGCGGACGGCGTCGAGGGCTCGCCAGCGCCCGGGCGCGGAGGCGACGAGCTTCACGATCCCGCCCTCGATCCGGGGGCGCAGGTGCATCGGGTAGTGCGCGTGAAGGTCGGCGATCACGGGGGAGTGAGTTTCGAACCGTTAGCTCCGGGGGGAGGAATCGGACCTCCGCCTTCGGGACCAAAACCCGACGTGCTGCCACTACACAACCCCGGAACGGCCTCTCGAGGCTGAGTCTACGCGGGACTTTCCGTCCGCCGCGCTTGCGAACATGTGTTCGTGCCTTGGAAGCCCAGCTACACGAAGGAGGAAGCAGTCGAGGCCATCACTCGATCGCCGACTTGGGCCGACGCCCTTCGCTATCTGGGGCTTTCGCCGTACGGGAAGAATTTCCGGACGATCCGGAAGTGGGCCGGCGAATGGGAGATCGACACAAGCCACCTACCGGCGTATCGCCCTCGAAGGGCGACTCCGAAGTTCACGGAGCAGCATGCTCGGGAGGCGATTGGCGGCGCGAGATCGTGGTCCGAGGCTTTGCGGAATCTCGGCTATTGCACTTCCGGTGCCAACCCGCGCACCCTCCAGAAGTGGGCGGCGCGATGGGGCATCTCAACAGATCACTTCGACCCGTATGCGGCCAGCCGTGAGGCGCTGCTTCGCGGGGCGCCGAAGCGGCCGATCAACGAGATCCTCGTCCCCAACTCGAGTTACTGCCGAAGCAACCTCAAGGCGAGGCTCTATGACGAGGGGTTGAAGCAGCCGATCTGCGAGCTCTGCGGCCAGAGCGAGGTCTGGCGTGGAAAGGTCATGGGCCTGATCCTGGATCACATCAACGGTGTCCGCGATGACAACCGAATCGAGAATCTGCGGATCGTCTGCCCGAACTGCGCGGCCACCCTGGACACCCATTGCGGGAGGAATGTGCGCCGCCTGCCACAGACCCGGAACTGCGCTCGCTGCGGGGCGAGCTTTCGCGTCAAGAAGCGCGAACAGCGCTACTGCTCTCGTGAATGCGGCATTCGCTGGGATCGCTGGGAGGCAGCGCGTCATGGCCGCGGACAGCTGGGGCGCCCGAAGCCTGAACTTCGCCGCGCGAAGCGCCCGAGCTACGAGCAGCTCATGCGCGAGATCGAGGAGACCAGCTACGCGGCCGTCGGGCGCAAGTACGGTGTCTCCGACAACGCCGTCCGCAAGTGGGTGAAGTTCTACGAGCGGAAGCTGGGGCGCGAGGTGGCCGAGGCCGCGAGGGCGAACGACCCACCCGAGGCGTTGGACGAGGCGGCGTGACGGCCGCGCTCCCGCGGGGCCGCTCGTGCAAGGCCGGCGAGCCGCCGACCCCTCGCCGGCCGAACCGACCTACCATTCCCCGGTGGCCGGCGCACCCACCGTCCTGATCATGGCGGCGGGCGAGGGGACAAGGATGCGCTCCTCGCTGCCGAAGATGTTCCATCCCGTCTGCGGGCGGGCGATGATCGCGTGGCCGGTTTCGGCGGCGGGCGCGGCCGGCGCGGGGCGGGTCTGCGTGATCGTCTCGCCCAACCACGACCTCTCGGCGGCGCTCCCGAACGGCACCGAGACCGTCGTCCAGCCGGAGCCGGACGGCACCGGCGGAGCCGTCCGCGCCGCGCTCGACGCGGTCCGCGGCTCCGACGAGGTGGTCGTGCTCCCCGGCGATCACCCGCTGATCTCCACCGACGCCATCTCCGGCCTGCTCGCCGCGCGGCGCGACGCGGACGCGGGGGCGACGGTCCTCACCACCGAGATGGACGATCCTGGCAGCTACGGCCGCATCGTCCGCGACTCGAGCGGCGACGTCGAGCGGATCGCCGAGGCGAAGGCGGGCGCGGGCGACGCGACCCCGGAGGAGCTCGCGATCAAGGAGGTCTCGAGCGCGATCTTCGCGTTCGACGGGCCGGCGCTGGCCGACGCCCTCGGCCGCATCACCAACGACAACGCCCAGGGCGAGTACTACCTGGGCGACGTCCTCCCGGCGATGCGCGCGGCCGGCCTCCGCGTGACCGCCCACCTCGGGTCGGACCCACACGTGAACCTCGGCATCAACTCGCGCGCCGACCTCGCGGCCGCGGAGACCGAGGCGCGCAGGCTCATCAACGAGCGCCACATGCTCGCCGGCGTGACGATCGTCGACCCCGAGGCGACCTGGATCGACGCCGAGGTCGAGATCGAAGCCGACGTGCGCATCGAGCCGGGCTGCTCGTTGCGAGGCCGAACGCGGGTTGCGGCCGGCGCCACGATCGGCCCGCACGCCACCCTCGCTGACTCAACCATCGGTCCGGCCGCGAGCGTCATCCAGTCCCACGTCATCGAATCGGAGGTCGGGGAGGGCTGCTCGATCGGCCCCTTCGCCTACCTGCGGCCCGGCACGCGGCTCGCCGCCGGGGCGAAGGCCGGCACCTTCGTCGAGATCAAGAACTCCGAGGTCGGCGAGGGCGCGCGGGTGCCGCACCTGAGCTACGTCGGCGACGCCGACGTCGGCGAGCGCGCGAACCTCGGCGCCGGGACCATCACCGCGAACTACGACGGATACGAGAAGCACCGCACGAAGATCGGGGAAGGTGCGCGAATCGGAGTCGACACGGCGCTGGTGGCGCCGGTCAGCGTCGGCGATGACGCTTACACTGGCGCCGGCGCGGTGATCCGCGAGGATGTTCCGCCCGGCGCCCTTGGCGTCAGCAAGGGCGAGCAGCGCAACATCGAGGGATACGCGAAGCGACGAGCCGAGGAGCAGCGCGAGGAATGACGATCGTCGAGGAAAGCCCGCGGCTGCTCAGCTCGATATCGCACGACTACACGAAGAAGCTCATGGTCTTCGGCGGCCGTGCCTCGCAGGAGTTGGCCGCGCGGATCGCCGCGAGGCTCGACGTCGATCTCGGGCAGGTCGATCTCCGGACGTTCGCCGACGGCGAGGTCTACTGCCGCTACAACGAGTCGATCCGCGGCGCCGACGTCTTCCTCGTTCAGTCGACCGCCGCCAACGCCGCGCAGCGGATGACGCCGAACGACGCGCTGATGGAGCTGCTCGCGATGGTCGACGCCGCTCAGGGCGCGTCGGCCCACCGCATCATCGCCGTCATGCCCTGGTACGGCTACGCGCGCCAGGACAAGAAGTCGCAGCCCCGCGAGCCGATCAGCGCCCGCGTCGTCGCCAAGTGCCTCGAGGCCGTGGGAGTCGACCGCGTGCTCACGATGGACCTCCACTCGGGCCAGGTGCAGGGCTTCTTCGAGGTCCCCGTCGACCACATGACCGCGATGCCGATGCTCACCCAGTACTTCATGGACCAGCATTTCGACGAGGAGCTCGTGATCGTCTCGCCCGACGCCGGCCGGGTGAAGGTCGCCCGCAACTTCGCCCGCAAGATCGGGTGCCACTGGGCGGTGATGGAGAAGGAGCGGCCCGCCCAGCAGGTCGCCGAGATCGGCTACGTCGTCGGCGAGGTCGAGGGCAAGACGGCGGTCCTCGTCGACGACATGATCGACACGGCGGGGACCCTCTGCGCGGCGGCCGAGACCGTCAAGGAAGAGGGCGCGGCGCGGGTCATCGCCTGCGCGACGCACGGGGTCTTCTCCGGGCCGGCGTATGAGCGACTTGCCCCCGAGAGCTCGGGGGTCGAGCGGATCGTCGTCACCGACACCATCGCCCAGGAGCGTCCGGGAAAGCCCGAGAACATCGTCGTCCTGTCGGCTGCGCAGACCCTCGCCGACTCGATCCGCCGCATCTTCGCCGACGACTCGGTCTCAGAGATCTTCGCAGGTGAGAATCAGCTCTTCTAGAAATCATTGACGCGGGGCCGCCGATCTGATCTGATCGGCGTAATCCGATTGGTGTCGGGGGAGAAGGAGTCTCATGAGCGGCTGGTTCCTCGGGCGCCCCCGGTCGACGGCGACGGCGCTGGCCGTCCTCGCCGTTGCCTCCACCGTCTGCGCCGCAACAGCGCTGGCCGCGCTCGTAAGTCTTGACGGCCGCGTCGACAACGACCCGGCCGCGGGAATCTCCCCGGCGAAGCCCGCCGGCGAGCTCGACGCCGTGGGTGGCGCGGTGACCGCCGGTGCCGCCGCCGTGCCGTGGACGGTCTTCGAAAAGCAGACCTCGGGCAAGAAGCAGATCTTCTCCCGCGCCTTCGCCAACGGAGCCTGAGTGACGAAGGGCCACGGGACCGTGGGGGGCGCATCGAGCGCCTCGCCGCAGTTCACGGGATCGCTCAACTTCAACCAGGACCGCGTGGGCGAGGCGCCCTCGATCGACTTCGCGGGCGCCGGCCGCGCCGTGCCCTGGGCGACCTGGTACGAGGACAACACCTCGCCCTTCGGCCACCAGGAGGTCTTCGCCTCGCGCTTCGATCCGACGCAGGACAAGTGGGTCTTCGCCGGACAGGGCCGGCCGGCGACGGGCGGCCCGCCGGTGCTCAACATCCGAACCGACAAGGACGCCGAGAATCCGGAGGTCGCGGGCGGAAACGCCGCCGGTGACCCGACCAAGCCGGGGCCATGGGTGATCTGGCAGGAGCAGGGTCCGACGAAGGACCAGATCTTCGTCGTCAAGCCGATCGGCCCGGGGACGACCACCTGCCCGCCCGGCACCAAGCCGACCGGCGGCACCCCCGTGGGCGGATTCTGCTGGCAGCAGGTCGGGGTCGAGCGCTCGCCGGTCGGCTCGCCGAGCGAGCCGTCGCTCAACGTCGACCCGAGCCGCGACGGGATCGAGCCCGACATTGCGTTCACCGGCACCAACGACTCCGTGCCATGGGCGGTCTGGTACGAGGTCCACCGCGGCAGGTTCGGGGTCAAGAACGAGCGGGTCTTCGCGGCCAAGGCGGTGCCCCCGCCACCGACCGCGGCCGGGACGGTCGACGGCGGGTTCGCGTGGGCGGCCGTCGGTGGCCACACGGCCGGGGCACAGCTCCTGGACACGAGCGGGCCGAACGGGGCCGGTGCCTGCCTGGCGTCGAAGGCGACCGAGAACGCGTGCACGCTCAATCGCGGCGTCGATGCCGACGCGGAGGACCCGAAGGTCGCGGCCGGGACGATGACCCCGGGCGCCGCCACGGTTCCGTGGGTGGTCTGGGCCGAGGACTTCCACGGGGTCGAGCGGATCTTCGCCTCCCGCCTCGTGGACGGCACGCACTTCGAGCTGGTGAACGGTGGAAGGCCGCTCTCGAGCGCGAGGGGTGATGCCACCCGTCCCGACATCTCGTTTGCAAAGAACACGCCACTCATCTCCTACCGGCAGACGGTCGGCAAGGCCCAGAGGGTGTTCGCGGGGCACCTGACGAACCCGGCGAACCCGAGGTTCCACCTCGATACGCCCGGGGGAGTCAAGCGCTCGAAGAAGGGCGCGACACTCGACGTCGCCGAGCCGATCTCCTCCGACTGCACGGCGAACCCGTTCAACGGCGACGGGTCCGCGTGCCAGGGTGGCGCTCCGGGAACGCCGTTCTTCCTCTTCAACGACGGCAAGGGCGGCTCCCGCAAGATCTTCGGGGTGGCCGTACGGTAGGCGGCCGGAACCCTAGTTTCGATCTCCCGTGGCGCGCGCCGGTTCGCGCCGAGCGCCGCTCACCCGCACGTCCGCGACCTCGACCGCGGTCTTCGCCAGCACTAGGCCCAGCGGCGAGTCGAGGACGTTCGCGCAACCGGTGCTGTTGCCGGCCAGCGCTGCGCCCGGATCTCGATCTGTCTGCGCTCCGGCGCGGTCAAGAGCTGGCAGACCGACTTGTAGTCCTTGCGGCGCGCGGCGGCGAAGAAGTCCTCGAGCGCCGCCTTGGCGCGGTCGGCCTCCGTGGGGGGGTCCGAGAAGGGCCCGACGTTCGCGATCGCCAGCGCCACCACGGCGGCGCCCACCACCAGCAGCACCGCCGCGATGCGCCGGCGAATGACCGGACTGAGGTACCCCACGGCGGATAGTTTCCCCGTATGGACGAGAACACGCTCGAGTGGTTCGACATCCTCGGGAAGGTCCTGTTCGGGGCGGCCGCGGTGGTGTTGGTCCTATCGGTGGTCGGCGGCATCGCGATCAGCAGCTCCTCGAGCGACTTGCCCGTGGTCGGCGAGCTCCAGCAGCAGAACCGAGGCACCATCGCGGTTGGCGCCTTCCTCTTCGGGGTTACCTCATCCGGTCTGCTCGCCGGCATGGGTGCCCTCGTCCGCCTCAACGTCGCCGCCCGCCGTCAGCGTGACTGAGGCCCGCGAGCGGCCGCTTCGGATCGGCCATAAGGGCGCTGACGCGATCGTCGCCGGCAACACGCTGGAGAGCTTTCGCGCGGCGGTCGAGATCGGCGTCGACGTCATCGAGCTCGACGTCCTGCGCCCCCGCTCGGACTTCGCCGACCCCCGTGAGTGGCGCAACGCCGCGGCGGGGCCGGTCTTTAGCCCTGGTGACCCGCTGATCGTCGCCCATGACTGGGGCGACGCCGCCCGGCGCGAGCCGCTCACGCTCGGCCAGACGCTCGACGCGTTCGCATCGGCGCCCCTGGACCAGGTGCAGATCGACGTCGACCTCAAGATCGCCGGCCGCGAGGACGAGCTCGTCGACGCGATCAGCGAGCGCGGCCTGCGCGATCGCACGATGGTCTCGACGATGGAGCTCTCGAGCCTTCGAGAGCTGGCTCGGATCGGCCCCGAGCTTCGGATCGGCTGGACGGTGCCGAAGACCTACCGCGATTGGACCGGGCACCGCTGGGCCAAGCCCCTGCTCGCCGCCGGGCTCGCCTCGCTTCGCGCGCGGCTACCCAGCGTTGTCCGCCGGACCGCGCCCTCGCTGGGCGTCTGGGCGGTCTGGGCCTACCACGGAGCAATCACGCCGCGGCTGATCGAGGCCGCTCACTCGGCGGACGTCGAGGTCGTCGCGTGGACGGTCGACGACCCGCGCCGCGTCGGCCAGCTGACGGCCGCGGGGATCGACGGCATCTGCACGAACGACCCGCGCCTCTTGCGGTGACGGCTCAGCCGGGCTGCGTGTGGTCCGGTGCTCCCTTGCGGACGGTGTAGGAGAGCTTGTCGCTGTGGCAGTCCTCTTCCGGGTACTGCCCGTCGGCCAGGAAGTGGTAGTTGATCTTGAACTTCCCTGTGGCCGTGTCACCGTCGAAAGCGCCTGTGACGCGGCTCTTATTGCCGTACGTGGGCTGAACGAAGGTGAGGGCGAACTCGCTGTTCTTGACGGGTAGCGAGACGGGCAGCTGGAGGGAGTTGTTCTTGACGTCGCCTGAGATGTCGCAATGCAGCAGGAACTTCGCCGCGCGCAGCTCGGTGATCGTCTTCGGCTTGCCGTGCTTCAGCGTCGCGTCGAACGCGACCTTCGCGCCGCTATCAGTGTGGCCAGCGTAGGTTGCCGTGCCCGCGGCGGCCGAGGCCGGGAGCGCGAGCGCCAGTGCAACGATGAATGCCGCTCCGGCGACCTTCCCTGCATGCATGTGTTCCTCCTCGAGACAGTGGGCGGGTGGGGGGGCAAGCCTCTCCGATCGAGCGCCCCGTGTCAAGGGATCAATGGTTTCCAAGGGCGTCTCAGGCCGGCCGGCCTGAGTACCCGGGCACGCGCCGCTGGCCGCGCGACTCGAAGTAGGCCCACTCGGCCTCGCCGAGCTCGGTCGCCGGGTCCTCCGCGTACACCCACTCGCGCATGATGCGGTGCCAGTTCCGCTTCGCGCGGAGCTGGGCGAGGACTGCCAGCACCCCGGTCTCCATCCGGCGGCCCATGAGCTCGTCGGCGGGCAGGCTCTCGCGGCGCATCAGCGAGTAGTACTCCGAGCGCGGGTCCGAGGTCGACTCGATCACCTTCATCACCCGGCGGGACGAGATCTCGATCTCGCGGTCCTCGAGGTACCAGCCGCCGACGACCATCACGTGGTCCATCAGCCGCTCGGCGTCGAGCTTCGACGGGTTCTTGATGAAGCCGAGGTCGTGGAGCGCCTCGCGAAGCCCCTGGGAATCCTGGCGCGTTGCGGCGTCGACGGCGCGCGCCTCGAGCTCGATCTGCTCCGGGTCGAGGCGCTTGGTCATGCCGAAGTCGAGAAATGCCACCCGCCCGTCGCCCATGAGGATGTAGTTCCCCGGGTGCGCGTCGGCGTTGAAATGCTGGAGGTGGTAGATCGAGCCGAAGCAGAAGCGAAAGACGATCTCGCCGAAGCGGCTCCGCTCGGAGTGCTCGAGCTCCTTCACCCCCTCGAACCCGAGGCCGTCGACGTACTCGGTTACCAGCACGCGCCGGTGCGAGAGGCGGGTCAGGACGTCGGGGACGTAGATGAAGGGGTGCCCTCGGTAGGCGCGCGAGAACGCGCGCTGGTTCTGCGCCTCGTACTCGTAGTCGAGCTCCTCGAGCACGCGCTCGCGGAGCTCGCTCGCCACCGCCTTCGCATCGAGCCCCGGCGCGAGTGCCTTCGCGAGCCGGACGATCACTCCCATGTTCTGGAGATCCGCCTCCAGCGCCTCCGCGACGCCCGGGTACTGGATCTTCACGGCGACGGCGCGGCCGTTCGTCAGCGTGCCGCGGTGGACCTGGCCGATCGACGCGGCGGCGAATGCCTCCTCCTCGATGTCGGAGAACAGCTCGTCGAGCGGCTCGCCGTCGTACTCCTCGTCGAGCACCTTCCGCACCTTCTCCCAGGGCATGGGCGGCGCCGAGGTGCGGAGCTTCGCGAGCTCGTCGTGGTAGATCTCCGCGTACTCGGGCGGCAGGAGCTCGGTGTCGATGAACGAGGCGAGCTGCCCGAGCTTCATGGCCGCCCCCTTCATCTGCCCGAGGGTCGACACCATCTTCCGCGCCGTCTCGATGTGCCGCGCCTCGAGGCGCTCGCGTGCGCCCTCATCCGAGCGCGCCACGGACGCCGCCTTGGTTCCCGCGTAGCGCGTTGCCTGGACTCCGAGCGCGGTCCCCAGCTTCGCCGAGCGCCGAACCCGCCCCTTCGGGATCTTCCCGTCGTCGGCCACGGGAGGATCGTACGGGGGCTCGCGGGTCAGGATGGCAGAGAGGAGCGGCCGGGACGGACACGATCTGCCCGTTCGCGCCGCCGAAGGCGCCGCCCGCGGGCGTCGTGCCCGGGAGGACGCTGTTGTTCGCCCGTCAGGGCTCAAGGACAGGCCGCGCGGGTTGTGGAAATGGTTGGCGACCACGCGGTAGGTGCTGCGCGGCGCGGCGGTGGCGCCGGCGGGCATTGCGACGACGCCGACGAGGGCGGCGAGGAGGCTCAGTTTCAGGATCCCGCGCATCGGCATGGCTCTCGCGGCCGTCGTGGACGGCCCTGCCCACTAGATCGACCAGCGGGCCAGATCCTTGAAACCAGGTATGCCCGGAGAACTCGCCGCGGTTCTCTATCCTCACCCGCCGATGGCTGATCGCGCCACGCTCAAGGTTTCGGAGCGCATCGAGTTCGGCTCGCGCACCGCGCGACGCCTGCGCCGTGACGGGCTCGTGCTGGGCGTCGTCTACGGCGGCGGCAGCGAAGCGCGCGCGTTCCAGGTTCCCGAGCGTGACGCGCGGACGATTCTCGCGGGTCCCGGCGCGCTGATCGACGTCGCCTTCGATGGCGGCTCTCCGACTCCGGTGGTCGTCAAGGAGCAGCAGCGCCATCCGGTTCGCGGCTCACTCGTCCACCTCGACCTGCTCGAGGTGAAGCTCGACGAGGCGATCGAGTCCGAGGTCCCCGTGGAGCTGCTCGGCACAGAGGACGCCCCGGGGGTGAAGGAGGGCGGCGTGCTCGAGCACGTCACGCGTGAGATCACCGTCAGCGCGCTCCCCACGGCCATCCCGGAGAGCATCGTTGCCGACGTTTCCGGCATGGAGATCGGCGACACCCTCCAGCTCAGCGCCCTGGCGGCACCCGAGGGCACCACGTTCGTTGCCGAGGAGCCCGACGAGGTCACTATCGCCACGCTCTCTCCGCCGCGCATCGAGGAGGAGCCTGAGCCCGAGCTCGAGGAGGAGGCCGAGCTGGTGGGCGAGGAAGGCGAGGTTCCCGAGGGCGAGGAGGGCGAGGCCGCAGAGGGCGAGGCTCCCGCGGCCGGCGGCGACGAGGCCGAGGGCTCCTCCGGCGACGAGGGCTAGGTTCTGGCGCTCTTTCGCCGCCGCTCAGGCGATTCGGGCCCCATCGACGTTCTCGTGGTCGGCCTCGGCAATCCGGGCGACCGCTACGCGGCGACGCGCCACAACGTCGGCTTCGAGGTGGCGAGTGAGCTCTCGCGGAGATGGGAGCTCCCGCGCGCAAAGCGGAAGTTCGGCGGCCTCATCGCCGAGGGGCGGACCCGTCCCGGTGGCCCGCGTGTCGCGATCCTCCTGCCGCAGACCTACATGAACGAGTCGGGCGATTCCGCGGGCCCCGCCCGCGGCAGCCTCAAGGTCGCGATCGAGCGCACGGTCGTCGTCCACGACGAGATCGACCTGCCGTTCGGCTCGATCAAACCGCGCCTCGGCGGCGGCGTGGCCGGTCACAACGGCCTCAAGAGCCTGCGCCAGGGCCTCGGTAGCGCCGACTTCTGGCGCGTGCGGGTGGGCGTGGGCCGCCCCGACTCGACCGATCCGGAGATCGTCTCGCGCTACGTGCTGTCCCGCTTTTCCGAGCCGAACGCCGAGGTGCGCGACCTGATCGGGCACGCCGCCGACGAGGCCGAGCGCCTCGTGGAGGAGATCGCCGTCGCGGAGTCCGAGCCGGCGGTGCCCGACTGATGGCCCGCACGAGCTATTCGGTCGACGAGAACGGGATCGCTCTCCTGCGTCTCGACCGCCCCGACGCCCGCAACGCGATCGACACCGCGATGCTGGAGGAGTTGCTCGCGCACCTGGCCTCCGCGCAGGCCGACGAGGCCGTCCGCGTGGTCGTCGTCTCCTCGACCGACCATATGAGCCTCTCCGCCGGTGCCGACGTGCGCGAGGAGCTCGACGACGAAGGCCGCGGGCGCCGGATGCAGCTCTTCGCCGACCTCTACGACGAGCTCACCGCATTCCCGAAGCCCACGATCGCGGCCTGCCACGGCGCCTGCGTCGGGGGCGGGGCGGAGGTGGCAGTGGCGTGCGACCTGCGGGTCGGGGGCTCGAACCTCAGGCTGCGCTTTCCCGGGGGCGCCCTCGGCGTTCCCGTCGGGCCCGCCCGCCTTGTGACGCTCTGCGGCCTATCGGTGGCGAAGTACCTGCTGCTCACCGGCAAGGAGGTCGACGCGGAGATGGCGCTTCGCTGGGGCCTCGTCCACAAGATCGCGCCCGCGGCGAAGACCGAGGATGCCGCCCTGCAGCTCGCCGCCGCCGTGGCCGCCAACCCGCCCGACGCAGTCGCGCGCCTGAAGCGCATGCTCCACGACTGGGACGGGGTGGAGGACCGCTCGCGCGCCGAGGGCGAGGGCCAGGTCGAATGGCAGCGCTCGGGCCCGGGGCTGCCGTACCACGAGCGATGAGCCTGCGCCCGCTGCTTCGGATCGCAGCGGAGGACGAGCGGGTTGCCGCGCTCGCCGGCTCCCTCGGCGTTGAGGCGCCCGCGACCGCCCGCGCATCGTCCGCAATCCGCCCCTACCTCCTTGCCGCCCTGCTCGAGGAGGCCGAGGCGCTCGCTGGGAGGCCGGCCCTGGTCGTCGCGGCTGATGACATCGCCGCGCGCGACCTCGCGACCGACCTGTCCGCGTACCTGACCCCCCGGCGCGTGCACCACTACCCCTCCCGCGGGATCGGCTTCGCCTCGCACCTGACGCCGGCTCCCCACCTGGTGGGGCTGCGCATCGCCGCGCTCGACGTGCTCACGGGCTGGAGCGGCGAGGGCGCGGCCCCCGTGGTGGTGGCGGGGGCGGTCGCGCTGGCCGAGGCCATCCCCGACGCCTCGCTGCGCCCCTCGGGCTTCGCCGTCTCCGTCGGCGAGGAGATCGACCTGCCCGACGTCGCCGAGCTCCTCGTCGAGCTGGGTTACGAGCGCGCCGACCAGGTGACCGAGCGCGGGCAGTTCGCGGTCCGCGGCGGGATCCTCGACGTCTACGCGGCAACCGAGGACCGCGCGGCGCGGATCGAGCTGTTCGGAGACGAGATCGAGTCGATCCGCTGGTTCTCGACCTTCACGCAGCGCTCGCTGGGCGACGCCGAGCGCCTCGAGCTCGCTCCGGCCGCTGAGCTCGCGCTCGAGCATCGGGAGCTCGCCGAGCTTGCCGTCGCCGAGGAGCGCGAGGGTGGCGAGCCGGCCGACCTCGCCCAGGTCGTGCCCATCGATCGCTTCGGCGCGCCGCTCGAGACGATCCCGGCCGAGACCGCGGTGCTGCTGGCCGCGGCCGACGAGATCCCGGGCGCGCTCCGCGACCACTGGGAGGACGTGACGACGGCGATGCACGACGACGACGCCCGCCGCCTCTACGTGGAGGTCTCCGACCCGCTCGCCGATCGCGCCGTGCTGCGCCTCCACCGGGTCGGCGACCAGGATGAGGACGAGTCCTCCCCGCTGGGACCGACCTTCCGCGCGCAGGCGCCGACCTCGGCGGCGCGCTCGCTGGCCGAGGCGCAGTCGCAGCTCGAGAAGGAGGTCCGCTCCGGGTACGTGGTCGCTGTCGCCTTCGAGCGCCGCGGGGAGGCCGAGCGAGCGCAGTACAACCTCGACCGGGTCGGGGCGCGGTTCCTGGAGGAGCCGCCGGCTGCGCCCGGCGCCTACCTCGCCGAGGCGTCGGTCACCGACGGGTTCGTCTCGCCGGACCTCCACCTCGCGGTCTATCCGTACCGCCGCCTCGTCCACCGGCGCAGGGCGGCCGAGCCGGCGCCCTCGCGGGGCCGCCTCGCGTCCGCGTTTGACCTGCGCGTGGGCGATCACGTCGTCCACGCCGACCACGGGATCGCCCGCTTCGCCGGCTTCGAGACGAAGACGATCGCGGGCACCACCCGCGACTACCTGGAGCTCGAGTACCGCGGCTCCGACAAGGTCTTCGCGCCCACCGACCAGCTCGCGAAGATCACCCGGTACGTCGGCGCGGGCGGGGGCGAGCCGCAGCTCTCGGCGCTCGGGTCGAAGCGCTGGGAGGGGGTGAAGGCGCGCGCCCGGCGCGCCGCCCGCCTCCTCGCGGGAGAGCTCCTGAACCTCTACGCCGAGCGGCAGGCGCGGAAGGGGCGGGCCTTCCCGCCCGACGGCGAGTGGCAGCTCATGCTCGAGCGCGCGTTCCCCTACCGCGAGACCGCCGACCAGATCGAGGCGATC
Source organism: uncultured Actinomycetes bacterium (assembly GCA_963823245.1). GTDB lineage: Bacteria > Actinomycetota > Thermoleophilia > Solirubrobacterales > 70-9 > JAWVFM01. The sequence goes on from CAWGKQ010000007.1 coordinate 394,207, forward strand.
GACGCGGTCAAGGCCGACATGGAGTCCGAGCGCCCGATGGACCGTCTCATCTGCGGCGACGTCGGCTACGGCAAGACCGAGGTGGCGCTGCGGGCCGCGCACAAGGCCGTCTCCGACGGCACGCAGGTGATGATGCTCGTGCCGACCACGATCCTCGCCCAGCAGCACCTCGGCACGTTCCGCGAGCGCTTCGCCGAGTTCCCGGTCGAGGTGGAGATGGTCTCCCGTCTGCGCAAGCCGGCGGAGGTGCGCGACGTCCTGGCGCGCTTCGCCGAGGGCAAGGTCGACGTGCTCATCGGCACCCACCGCCTGCTCTCGCGCGACGTCCGCGCCCGCGAGCTCGGGCTCGTGATCGTCGACGAGGAGCAGCGCTTCGGCGTCCGCCAGAAGGAGCTGCTTCGCCAGCTGAAGCTCCGGGTCGACGTGCTGTCGCTGTCGGCCACGCCGATCCCGCGGACGCTCCAGATGAGCCTCGCGGGCCTGCGCGACGTCTCGGTGATCGAGACCCCGCCGGAGGGGCGGCGGCCGATCCGCACCTACGTCGGCCCGTACGACGAGGAGCTCGTGCGGCGCGCGATCGAGCGCGAGGCGGCGCGCGATGGGCAGACCTTCTTCCTCCACAACCGCATCGAGACCCTGCACGAGACGGCCGAGAGGCTTCGGGCCCTGTGCCCCGGCGTGCGCTTCGCGGAGGCGCATGGCCAGATGGACGAGACCAACCTCGAGTCGACGATGCTCGTCTTCCTGCGCGGCGAGGCGGACGCCCTCGTGGCGACTACGATCATCGAGTCGGGCCTCGACATCCCGCAGGCAAACACCCTGATCGTCGAGCGCGCCGACCACCTCGGCCTCGCGCAGAGCTACCAGATCCGCGGCCGCGTGGGGCGGTCCTCGGAGCGAGCCTTCGCCTACATGCTCTATCCCTCGGAGGAGGCGCTCACGCCCGACGCGGCGTCGCGGCTGGCGACCCTCGCCGACCACACCGAGCTCGGCTCGGGCTTTCGGATCGCGATGCGCGACCTCGAGCTCCGCGGGGCCGGCGACCTCCTGGGCGACGAGCAGTCCGGGCACGTCGCGGCGGTGGGCTTCGAGCTCTACGTCGCCCTTCTCGACGAGGCCGTGGAGGCGCTGCGCGCGGGCCGGGCCGACGGCGAGGGCGAGGAGCCCGAGGAGGCCCAGGTCCGCCTCGACGTCGCCGTCGACGCCTACGTGCCGACGGAGTACGTGCCGTTCGAGGCGGCGAAGATCGACATCCACCGCCGCATCGCCGCTGCCCGCGAGCCGGGCGAGCTGCGGGCCCTTCGCGACGAGCTGCGCGATCGCTTCGGGCCCGTCCCGGAGCCGGTAGCGGCGCTCCTGGCACTCGGCCGCGCGCGCATCGAGCTCGGGCGCATGGGGACCCGGACCGCCGAGGTTCGCGGGGAGCGATTCTCCGCGACCCCGATCGAGCTCGACTCCGCAGCCGTGGCGCGGCTTCGGGAGGGCGTTCCGGAGGCGATCTACGAGTCGGTCCCGAAAACCCTGTCGCTGCGCGTGCCGGCGGATCCCGACGAGCGCCTGGCCGCGATCGTGGAGTTGTGCGAGGCGCTCGCGGCGGCCACAGCCGACCAGCCGGCGGAGGCCGCCGCTTGAACTTGTCTAAAGCCTGGCTCTATATGCTGCCCGGCTCGTGAGTCCCGCTCAGCGCAAAGGCAGCGGCCGCTCCACGCCTCGCAAGGCTCAGCCGAGGCCGAGCAAGGCGCCGGTCCAGCCGAGGTTCAGCACGGCGCACCGCGTCGCGCTCATCGTGCTCGCCCTCGCGGTCGTCCTGACGACGGTCGGCTATGCCGCATTCCGCGGCCTCGGCCAGCCGAGCATCCCCTCCGACGCGATCGCGGTGGTCCAGGACGCGCCGAACGGCACGGTCACCAAGGCGGAGTACGCCAGGGCCCTCTTCCAGGCCGTCCCGCGGATCGGGCTGAGCAAGCTTCCCCCGCGCTCGAGCCCGCAGTTCACGACCGTGAAGCAGTCCGCGATCTCCGACCTGCTGCTGCAGCGCTGGATCGAGGGCGAGGCGGCGGAGCGCGGACTCGACGTCTCCGGGACCGTGGTGCAGGACAAGCTCAAGTCGATCATCAGCTCCCAGTTCTCGAACAGCGAGAAGCAGTTCCAGGCGTTCCTGAAGCAGTCGCATTTCACCCAGGAAGACGCGCTCGAGCGGGTGCGCCTCCAGATCCTCAGCACCCGCGTTCAGAATGCCGTTCTGCCGAAGAAGGCGCCGAACGTGTCCGACGACGCGATCACCAACTACTACAACGCGAACCTCGCGCAGTTCGCGCAGCCGGCCACGCGCGACGTCCGTCTCGTGCTCAACAAGAGCAAGGCGGAGGTGGAGAAGGCGAAGGCCGCGCTCGACGCCGACGACTCCACGGCCAACTGGAAGAAGGTCGCGAAGCAGTACTCGACCGACCCGACCACGAAGTCGGTCGGCGGCCTGCGCGCCCAGGTCGCCAAGGGGCAGAGCGAGCCCGCGCTGGACAGCGCGATCTTCGCGGCCGCGCCCCATCAGGTCATCGGCCCGATCAAGGGCCAGTCCGGCTACTACGTGATCGAGGTGGAGGCCATCCATCCGGCGTCGACGACGCCGCTCGCGAAGGTGCGGCCGCAGATCCAGCAGCAGCTCGCGACGGCGCTCCAGGGGGCGACCGCCACCAACTTCCAGACGGACTTCAGCGACAAATGGACCTCGCGCACATTCTGCGATCCGGATTACCTGATGTTCCGATGCTCGAACTACGAGCCGCCGCCCACCTGCACCGACGCGGCAGCGGCCAAGACCGGCTGCCCGGCGTTCGTCCCCGCGATCAAGCCCGTCGAGCCGGGCCACGCCGCCGTTTTCTTCACGATCCCGCCGCAGCCGCCGCAGGGCCCGATCCAGCCGCCGGCCAAGGGTGGCGCGGCCCTGCCGGGAGGCACACCGATACCCATCGGTCCGGGCGGCGCGCCCACTGCACCGCCGGGCGCGGCGCCGGTCCCCTCGGGCTGAGGACAGCGTGGGCGACGAGCCCGCGGCCACAGAAGCGCTCGCCCGCCTCGACGAGATAACGCGGCGCCTGCGCCGGGAGTGCCCCTGGGATCGCGAGCAGGACGAGCGCTCGATCGTCCCGCACACGGTCGAGGAGGCCTACGAGCTCGCGGACGCCGCCGGGCGCGGTGACGACGCGAAGCTCGTCGACGAGCTGGGCGACGTGCTCTTCCAGGTGCATTTCCTGGCGCTTCTGCTCGAGGAGCGCGGCGCCGGCGATCTGGCGACGGTCGCCGAGGCGATGTCCCAGAAGCTGATCCGCCGCCACCCTCACGTCTTCGGCGAGGTCGAGGCCGAGACGGCGGGGGAGGTCCTGAAGAACTGGGACGCGATCAAGCGCGACGTGGAGGGGCGAACCTCGGCGGAGGAGCCGTTCGCGGATGTGCCCGAGAACCTTCCCGGCCTGCTCTACGCGCGGAAGATCCAGCGGCGCGCCGCCTCCGCCGGAGTCGGCGACCTCGAGGCCACCGAGGGCGTTTCGGATGCGGCGAGCCGCGAGGCGGCCGAGCGCTGGCTCGGCGACGCTCTCTTCTCGCTCGTTGACCTCTCCCGGCGCCTGCGGATCGACCCCGAGCTGGCGGTGCGGGCGGCCGCTGAGCGCTTCCGGGCCGCCGCAACCCCCAGATAACCTCCCGCGTCCGATGTCGAAGATCAAATCGATTCACGCGCGCCAGATCCTCGATTCCCGAGGCAATCCCACGGTCGAGGTCGACGTGACCCTCGATACCGGCGCCTTCGGCCGCGCCGCGGTGCCGTCGGGCGCCTCGACCGGCGAGTTCGAGGCAACCGAGCTTCGCGACGGCGGCTCGGCGTGGAACGGCAAGGGCGTCGCACGCGCGGTCGAGCACGTGAACGGAGAGATCGCCGACGCGCTCGTCGGGGCGCGCGCGGCCGAGCAGGGGGCGATCGACGAGACCCTCTGCGACCTCGACGGCACGCCGAACAAGTCGCGCCTGGGGGCAAACGCGATCCTCGGGGTCTCGCTGGCGGTGGCGCGCGCGGCCGCGGCGGAGGCGGGCGAGCCGCTCTACAGCTTCCTCGGCGGAACCGGGGCGACCACGCTCCCGGTCCCGATGATGAACGTGCTCAACGGCGGCGCCCACGCCGACAACTCGGTCGACTTCCAGGAGTTCATGGTCGTCCCGGCCGGCGCGCCGACCTTCTCCGAGGCGATGCGGATGGGCGTCGAGGTCTTCGGCGCGCTCAAGCGGAGCCTCTCTGAGCGCGGGATGAGCACCACGGTCGGCGACGAGGGCGGCTTCGCGCCCAACCTCGAGTCGAACGACGCCGCCCTCGATCTCCTGGTCGAGGGGATCGAGGGCGCCGGCTACGGCCCGGGCAAGGACGTCTTCATCGCGCTCGACCCGGCGACCAGCGAGCTCTACCGCGACTCCGACGGCGCCTACGTCCTCGAGCACGAGGGCCGCGCGCTGAGCGCCGAGGAGATGGCCGGGCACTGGCAGGGCGTGGTCGACGGCTATCCGGTCGTCTCGATCGAGGACGGGATGGCGGAGGACGACTGGGACGGCTGGAAGCTCCTCACCGAGCGGATCGGCGACCGTTGCCAGCTCGTCGGCGACGACCTCTTCGTCACCAACCCCGAGCGGCTGCGGCGCGGGATCGAGGAGGGCGTGGCCAACTCGATCCTGATCAAGGTGAACCAGATCGGCACGCTCACCGAGACGCTCGAGGCGATCAGGCTCGCGCGCGAGGCCGGCTATACGGCCGTCATGTCGCACCGCTCCGGCGAGACCGAGGACACCACGATCGCCGACCTCGCGGTGGCAACCGGGGTCGGGCAGATCAAGACCGGCGCCCCCTCGCGCTCGGACCGCGTCGCCAAGTACAACCAGCTCATGCGGATCGAGGAGGAGCTCGGCGAGGCCGCCACCTACCCGGGGCTAGAGGCGTTCGAGCGTGGATAGTCCCCTCTCGGGGGAGGACGTCGGTCGCCACCGTCGAAGCCAGGGCCATGGCCACCCGCGCCGCGACGGCCCACTCATACCGACTGCGCCCCGCGCCGCGCCGCGGCGCGCGCCGCTCGAGCCGGGTGCGGTGGGACAAGCTCGGGCGCGTCCTCCTCGTTCTCGTCCTCTTCGGCGTCCTCGCCTCCTACGTCGGCCCGTTGATGGGCCTGCTGGGCGCCTGGCACGAGAAGGGCGCGGCCGCCACGGAGCTCACCCAGCTCCGACACGAGCACGCGGCCCTGACCAAGAAGGCGCAGGAGAGCGAGGGCCCCGACGCGCTGGGCGCCGCCCGGCGCCTCGGGATGGTCGAGCCGGGCGAGCGCTCCTACTTCGTCAAGGGCCTTCCCAGGTAGCGACCCCTGGGCGGCGGGCGTGAGCGCGCTCGCCTTCACGATCGCGCCCGGTAGCGAGCGCGTCCTCGGCGGGGGCGCCTATCTCGCCGGCGCCGTCGAGCTCGCGGTCGTGGTCGCCGCGCTCGCGTTCGGCGCGGTCTCGGTGCGCGCTCTGCTGATGCCGAACTGGCGCGGCGCCCCGGCCCGGCTCGCCGAGCTGGTGCTGGGGGTCTCGGCGCTGGTCGTCACCTCGGAGCTGGTGGGGGTCGTGGGGCTCTTCACGGAGGCCGCCGAGATCGCGGCGCTGGTCGTCGTTGGCGTCGGCGGCGGGTTGGCCGCGCGAGCTCTCGGCGGGAGATGGACGCTGCCGGGCGCCGTCGCTCCGGCGGGGCCGCCCGCTCCGTCCGCGTCGTCGCTGGCGAAGCTCGTGGCGCTGTTCGTCGTCGCCGCCCTCGCTGCGGCATGGGCCGTCCCGACGCTCGGCACCCTCGCCGCCGGCATGGACCGCTCCGACTCGCTCTGGTACCACATGCCGCTCGCGGCCCGCTGGGTGCAGACGTCGCACATCGGGCCCGTCTTCTTCTTCGACCCGATCTACTTCGCCTCGTTCTACCCGGCGAACTCCGAGATCCCGCACGCGCTCGGGATTCTCCTGTTTCAGCGCGACATCCTCTCGCCGCTCCTGAACGACGGGTGGCTGGCGATGTCGCTGCTCGCGGCGTGGTGCATCGGCCGGCCCTACGGCCTGGGCCCGCAGGCGATGATCGGGGCCAGCGTCGGGCTCGGCGCCCAGATGCTGGTGGAGTTCCAGGCGGGCGAGGCGCTCAACGACATCACGGGCGTGGCGTTCACGCTGGCCGCGGCCGCAATCCTCGTCAACGCATATGCGGGCCGGGAGCGGCGGATCCCGGCCCTCGCCATCGCCGGCCTCGCCATGGGCCTCGCGGCCGGCGTCAAGCTCTCGTTCCTCGCCCCGGCCGCGGTTCTCACGGTCGGCGTCATCGCCATCGCGGGGCGGGGGCATCGCGTGCGCACCGCCGTCGCCTGGATCGTGCCCATGGTCGCCACCGGCGGCTTCTGGTACCTGCGGAACCTCGTCGCGGTCGGCAACCCGATCCCCTACATCCACCACCTCGGGCCGATCTCGCTTCCGGGCCCGGTCCGCGACTTCTCGCTTCGCCCCGGCTACGCGGTGTCGCACTACTTCACCGACACGAACGTGTGGAGCCACTGGTTCTTCCCCGGCCTCCACGACTCGCTCGGGCTGTTCTGGCCGGCCACCGTGATCGGCGTCGCCGTGATCTCGATCTGGGCGGTCGTCCGCGGCGGCGAGCCGATCCTGCGGCTCCTCGGCGCGGTCGCCGGCGTAACCGCGATCGCCTACCTCTTCACTCCTCTCACCGCGGCGGGGGTGCAGGGTCAGCCGATCGCCTTCGAGTGGAACCTCCGCTACCTGGCGCCGGCCGTCGCGCTCGCGTTCGCGATCCTGCCGTGCCTGCCCGCGGCGCGCGCGACCCCCGGGCGCCGGGGCGGCGTGCTCGCGGGGCTGGTGGTTCTGGTGGGCGTGACCATCGCCTCGCTCGTCGAGTGGCAGCAGGGGCACGTGAAGGGAGCGGTCGGGGTCGCGGTCGCGGTGCTGGCGCGCGGGCGGGGCGATCGCGCTCCTCGCCGGGCGCGGCGTCCGCTGGAGCTCGCTCGGCAGGGCGGCGAGGGCCGGGATCGCGGCGGCGGTCGTCGTCGCGGCCGTCGGCCTCGGCTACGGCTACCAGCTCCACTACCTCGAGCACCGCTACGAGGACACCGGCGACCAGCAGGACCTGAACCGCACGCTCGCCTGGGCGCGCGACGTGCGCGACGCGCGCATCGCGGTCGCCGGGATCAGGGGGGTGTTCACCCAGTACGCCTTCTACGGAACCGACCTCTCGAACCGCGTGCAGTGGCTCGGCCGGCGCGTCGCCGACGACGGCTACGCCCGCATCGGCACCTGCGAGGCCTGGCGGAAGGCGGTGAACGCGGGGCACTTCACCCACGTCATCACCACCTTCGACCCCTACCTGCCGGGGACGCTCAAGAACACGCCGGAGGGCCGATGGACGGGCTCCGACCCGAACGCCAAGGTCGTGCTGCGCCAGGGGCCCGTGCAGGTCTTCCGGATCACGGGCCGGCTCGACCCGGCGGGCTGCAAGGGCCAGAGGCCGCTCACCGAGCGCCAGCTCCACGGCGTTCCCGATCCCACCCGCAAGGCCTGAGCCGTGCCCGCCGTCCTCGCCACCGCGCTCGTCATCGTCGCCGCCTCGTTCGTCGCGGGCCGTGCGTTCCTCTACGTCCTGGGCCGCTCGCGGCCCACGTGGCTGTCGGGCGCGATCGGCTTCGCGCTCCTGGTCATCGCGGCCCCGCTGCTGATCCGCCTCCCCGGCCGGGCAACAACGGCGGCGATCATCCTGGGCCTTCTTCTTCTCATCTCTCTGGCCTTGATGAGAACGAGGTTCTTCGCGCAACGAGAGGGCGGGGTCGGACTCCGGCGACGACCATCCCGGCGTTGTACGTCGCGAAAGCGATGTGCAACGCGGGCAGGGAGAAGCCGGAGTCGCGACCCCCGCCGAGCAGCGCTGGACGGCCCTGGCCACGGTTCTGATCGTCCTGGCGGTGCGTGCCTGCCGTTCGTCTTCAACGAGCGCGTCGGGATTCTCGGCGAGGGCATCTACACCAACGACCAGGCCGCGCAGCTCTACTGGACCGATTGGCTGCAGAACGGCTTCGGCCCCGAGCCCGCGGCGGTGAAGTTCGGCTACCCGGTCGGCCCGCAGGCGGTGACCGCGGTCGCGGCGGAGCCCACCGGCGCCTCGCTCGAGCACGCGTTCGACGGGCTGCTGATCGCGATCCCGATCCTCGCGGCGCTGGCGGCCCTCTCGGCGCTGTCGGAGCTTCCGCCCGTGCGGCGCGTGGTCGCCGCGTCGCTGACCGGCCTGCCGTACCTGGCCGCGGCGTTCCTCGCCCAGAGCGCCTTCAAGGAGACGGCGATGGCGCTGCTCGTGCTCGCCACGGCGATCGCCCTCGGCGAGTGGGCGCGCGAGGGGGTGCCCAAGCGCGCGACGCTCGGGGCGCTCCTCGCCCTCGCCGGCGCGTCGGTGTTCGTCTACAGCCTGCCGGGGCTCATCTGGCTCGCCGCTCGCCCTGCCGATCTGGCTCGCGATGGAGCTTCTCGCCGGTCGTCGCCCGGTTGAGCTCGGCGCGGCGCGGGCGGCGGTCGCTCGCCACCGCTGGATCGCGATCGGGGCGGTGATCGTGCTCGCGGCGGTGATCGTTCTCGGCGCCGGCCCCGCGGCGAACTTCGTCGACCAGGTGGGCAAGGTCCAGGCCTCGGCCGGCCGCCTCAGCTCGCCGATCTCGCCGGGCGAGGCGTTCGGCATCTGGCCGGAGGGCGACTTCCGCCTCGTCCGGGGCGACGTCTCGGGCTCGATCCCGGCGGCCGCCTTCGCGCTCCTCTGCATAGGCCTGGGCCTCGTGGCAGCCTGGCGCCGCCGCGACACGGCCCTGATGGCGACCGCGGTGGCGGGCGGCCTGATCTACGCGGCGGCCCGCCTCGAGGCGAGCATCTACGTCCAGGCGAAGGCGTTGGCGGTGATCGCCCCGGTCCTTGCATTCACGGCCCTGAAGGGCCTGCTCGCGTGGCCCGTGAAGGGCGAGGACGATTCTGGCGACGAGCATTCCCGGTTTGTACGTCCCGCAAGGGATGTGCAAACCGGGCCGCGAGGCGCCAGGATCGTCCTCGCCCTCGGCGCGCGTCTTCGCGATCGGCGCCGCCGCCTCCACCTTCCTCGCCCTGCGCTCGGCCCCGATGAGCTTCGATCGCCGCGGCGCCGACCTCGAGACCCTCGCCTCGAGGATCCAGGGCAAGAGCGTCATCTTCCTCGGCCTCGACCGCTTCGCCGCCTACTGGCTGCGGGGCACGCTCGTCCAGAGCCCCGGCGGCTACGTTCCGCCCGAGGTCAAGGCGCGCAGTCAGAAGCCGTGGCTGCAGGGCCAGGGGATCGATTTCGACACGGTCTCGCCGCACAAGCTCGATCGCTACCGCTACGCGATCACGACCGACGCCCCGTTCCAGTCGACGCCGCCGCCGAACTTCCACCGCGTCGCCACCGCCGGCGAATACGTGCTCTACAAGCGCGTGGGGGAGACGCCGATCCAGAAGATCCTCGACGGCGAGGACGGCTCGCCCGGCGTGGTCGCGAAGCGATCGCGCGACTGCGGCACCCAGTTCGGGACCCTCAACGGAACGGCGACGGTCCTGCCCAAGCCGGTCGTCAGGGGCCCGATCGGCTGGTCGCAGCCGCTCCCGTTCGACGCGCCCGCCACGGCCACACGCACGCTCCGGCTCCCGCCCGGGCGGTGGCGCCTGTCGCTCCAGTACGACTCGCAGGTCCCGCTCACCGTCCGGGCCGGCGAGAGCTCGGTGCGGCTGCCGCCGTCGCTCGACGGCATGTACCTCACCCATCAGGGCGAGGGCGCGTGGTGGTCGGCGGGCACGATCCGCGTGCCGAAGACCGGCCCGGTGAAGGTGGCCGTGATCGCCGCGGAGCCGAGCTCGCTGCAGGACGCGCTCGGCGTGGAGCGGCGGGTTTGGCTGGGCGGGATCGCGGCCACACGGGCCGTTCCGGCCCAGTCGGTTCCGGTCGGAGGCGCCTGCGGTCGCTACGTCGATCACTACCTGCTCGCTGACTAACCTCGGGTTATGGACGCCTCGGCAAGCGAATCGAGACGCGAGGTCGCCCCGATCGTGTTCGTGGGCGGCACCGGGCGAAGCGGAACGCACATCATCGGCAAGCTCCTCGGCCGCAGCGCCGACCTCGCCCTCGTGCCCGTGGAGTGCCGCTTCCACGTCGAGCCGCGGGGCTTTCCGGGCCTGCTCTCGGGCGAGGTCTCGAAGCGCCGCTTCATGCGGCGGATGCGGGGCTTTTGGTGGAAGGGCTTCCAGGGCACGCGGCGGCGCGGCATGTACAAGTTCATCGAGCGCGACCGCTACGACGCCGCCCTGGCGGCCTTCTCGGAGCGCTTCGACGCCGAGCCGGAGGAGGCGTGCCGTCGCCTGTTCTACGACCTGCTCTGGTTCCGCGCCGAGCGCAAGGGCGCGAAGGGGATCGTGGAGCAGTCCACCGACGTCGTCGCTGCGGCGCCGACGCTTCTGCGTCTCTTTCCCGAGGCCAGGTTCGTCCACGTCGTTCGCGACGGCCGCGACGCCTCGGCCTCCAGGGTCTCGCAGACGAACCGGATCATCTACCCCCGCAACCGCAAGCAGGGCATCGTGTGGTGGGAGAAGCGTATGAGCCGCATCGCCGCCGGGATCGAGGCGATCCCGCCGGAGCGGTTGCTCGAGGTATCGATCGACGAGCTCGTCGCGTCCAAGTTCGCGGGTGCGCTGAGGCCGCTAACCGACTTTGCCGGCGTCGCGGCCGGCTACCGGGTGCGCCGCTACTACAAGTCCCGCATGAACGCCGAGCGCGCCAACCAGGGTCGCTGGCGCCGCGATCTGACCGTCTGCGACGCCAAGGAGATCGACGAGCTCTACGCCGCGGCTCTCGACCGCCTGGAGGCGGAGGGGTTGACCGCGGTTCCCCTTCTGCGCAAGTCGCTCGAGCGGGCTGAGCGGGACCCGCAGGTGCAGGCGGCATGAGCGACCGACCGCTCATCTTCGTCGGCGGCACCGGCCGCTCCGGCACTCACGTCATCTCCCGGCTGCTCGGCCGGCATCCGACTCTCGCCGACGTCCCGATCGAGTCGCGCTTCCACTGCCACGGCCCGAAGGGTTTCCCCGATCTGCTCGGCGGTCGCGTGCAGGTCTCCGACTTCGTCTGGAAGCTGCGCCAGTTCTGGTGGCACCGCGTCCGCAGGGAGGACCTCGAACCCCGCGGCCTCTACAACGTCTGCACGAGGCGGCGCTTCGACGACGCGGTCGCGGCCTTCGAGGACGCCTACGACGCCGATCCCCGCGAGGCCTGCCGCCGCCTGTTCGCCGAGCTCCTCTACCCGATCGCGGACGAGCTCGGGCGACCCGGCCTCGTCGAGATGAGCTCGCACAACGTCAGGGAGGCGCCGGTCCTCGAGGACCTCTTCCCTCACGCGAGGTTCATCCACGTCTTCCGCGACGGCCGCGACGTCGCCTCGTCGATCACGACCAAGACGTGGGGGCCCGACCGGCTCGCCGGGGCAATCGACTGGTGGGCGGAGCGGATGAGGGCGATCGACGCAGGCGTCAGCCGCGACGACGCGGTGCCCGAGCACTTCCACACCGTGCTCCTCGACGACCTCGTCGAGCGCGATCGCGAGTCGACCTACGAGAGGCTCCTCGCCTTCTGCGAGGTCGACGACGCGCCGGCGATGCGCGCGTACTTCGACGAGGAGATGAGCCCGGGCGCGGCGAACCTGGGCCGCTGGCGTCGCGGGCTGGGCTCCGTCGGCGTGTGGAGGGTCGAGCGCCGGTACCGACGCACCCTCGACGCGCTCGCGCGCGAGGGCAACCACGCGGCGCCGGCGCTGCTCGCGAGTATTTCCAGTGAAGAGCTCTAGCCATCGTGAACCGCATCCTCTTCTTCACTTCCAACGGGACCGGGCTCGGCCACCTGACCCGCTCGATGGCGATCGCGCGGCGGCTCGAGGATCGCCTGGAGCCACTCGTCTTCACGCTCTCGGCCGCCGCGCCGGTGGTGCGCGAGCAGGGCTTTCCCGTCGAGTTCGCGGCCTCGTACCGCACGCCCTGCGCGGGCACGGAATGGCGCTGGTCGCGGCGCCTTCGCGGCCGCGCCCGGGCGGCGATCGCTGAGGCGGACCCCGCGCTCGTCGTCTTCGACGGCGCCCATCCCTACCTCGGGTTCCTCGATGCGCTTCGCGCCGAGCGCGAGCGTCCGCTCGGTGTGGTGCCGGCGCGCGATGTGGAAGCCCGGCGCCAACCTCGCGGCGCTCCCGCGCGCGGCGGCGTTCGACGCCGTCCTCGAGCCGGGGGAGATCGCCGCCACGGCCGATCGGGGCCCCACCGTCGCCCGCAGGGGCGAGGCCCACGCCGTGGGCCCCATCGTCTATCTCGACCGCTCCGATCTCCTCCCTCGCGCCGAGGCCGAGCGCGAGCTCGGTCTCGAGCCCGGCCGCACGAACGTGCTCGTCGCGCTCGGGCAGGGGCCGGAAGTCGCGGAGGCGACACGGCGCTGCCTTCAACACCTGGCCGGCCGCGACGTGCAGGTCGCGGCGCTGCGGTCGGCGGGAACGGGTCGCTGCTGCGAGGCCGAATGTGCCGCACGGTCGGCACAGCTCGCTCGGCTCGCCGAGCGGACCGTCCGCCGACAACATCGTGCATCTGCGCGCCACCTACCCAATGAGCCGCTACTACGCCGCGTTCGATATGGCGGTATCCGCGGCCGGCTACAACGCCTTCCACGAGCTGATCGCCCTCGGGGTGCCGGCGCTCTTCGTGCCGATGACGCGCGAGACCGACGACCAGGCCGCCCGCGCGCGCTACGCGGCGTCCGTCGGTTTCGGCCGCGCGGTCGCATCGCCCCAGGCCGCCGGCCTCGAGCGCGAGCTCGACGCGCTGCTCGACCCCAAGGTCCGCGAGGAAATCGCCTCGAAGCTGGCCTCGGAGCCTCCCGCGGAGGGCGCACGCGAGGCGGCCGACTGGCTCGTCGTGCTGGCGGGCGAGCGGCCCGCGGCCCAGGGGCCCGGCAGCGCGGGCCGGAACTGGCACCTGCCCGGCGGCTCCCCGAAGGAGGCGCTCGAGTTCCTCGGTCGCGTCCCTCGCGGCGCCGCCGCGCTCGCGAAGCAGCTCGTCGTCTCACCGCGCCCGCCGCGCACGGTCTTGCTCGCCCTCGGGCTCGACGGTCCCGACCTCTCCAACCACGTCAGGGCAGCGCTCGGCCGCACGCCCGACCAGCCGGAGCGGGTGCTCGTGATCACCGATTCGCTCGATTTCGGCCCGCTGCGTGAGCTCGGCGTCGGCTACGAGCACGTTCCCGCCGAGGGTGAGGCGCAGCCGCGCCTCGCGAGCGGCGACTACGATTCCTTCCTGCGCAGGCGTATAGCGCTGATCCTCGCCGAGCGGCCCCGGCCCCGGCGAACGATCGCCGTTGGCACGGCTGACGAAACGGCTCTGCAAGCCGCGATCTGATCTTCCCCGGGGCGTACCCTTGCCTCGGGATTACTTAGGAAACGATGGCTACGAACCCCGTCGAGGCCACAGAGACCCCCGCATCCGAGGCGTCGGGCAACGGCGCCGGCTCCGCCGCGGGCGCGCTCCCGAACCTGGTCGTGATCGGGGCGCAGAAGTGCGGCACCAGCGGCCTCCACTACTACCTGAGTCTCCATCCGGAGATCTCGATGTCCCGCCCGAAGGAGCTCAACTTCTTCATCGAGGAGCGCAACTGGCCCCGTGGCGTCGACTGGTACCGGCGCCACTTCGACCCCGGCGCGCGCGTGCGGGGCGAGTCGTCGCCCAACTACACGGCGTACCCCCAGCACGATGGCGTGCCGGAGCGCATGCACGAGCTCCTTCCCGACGCGAGGCTCATCTACCTGGTGCGCGACCCGCTCGAGCGCATCGCCGCCCACTGGGTCCACAACTACGCCAAGCGCCGTGAGCGCGGGACCCTCCGCGAGACCCTCACGCACCCGCAGACCTCCTACGTCGAGCGGAGCCGCTACCACATGCAGATCGAGCGGTTCCTTCGCCTCTACGACCGCGAGCGGGTGCTCGTGATCGAGCAGGACGACCTCCGCGGCGATCGGGAGGCGACGCTGCGATCGGTCTTCGAGTTCGTCGGCGTCGACCCCGGGTTCACGCATCCGCGCTTCTCCGACGAGCGCCACCAGACGTCGCGCAAGATGCGCTCGTCGCGGCTCGCCATGCGCCTCGAGCGCGCGAGCCGCAGCCGTGGCGGCAAGGTGCTGCCGTCGAGCCTGTGGCTCGGGCTCGAATCCCTGCTGCCCCTGCGGCGGCCGATCGAGCGTCCCGACGTCCGCGCGGCTCTCGGCCCCGAGGAGCTCGAGCTGCTGCGCTCCGACGCCGAGCGATTGCGCGAGCTCACGGGCCGTGACTTCGAGCACTGGTCGATCTGGCGGTGAGTCCCGGCAACGGCAAGGGGAAGGGCTCGAACCGCAAGGGCGGCAATCGCAAGGGCGGGAACCGCAAGGGCGGCGGGAAGGGCAAGGGCAAGCGAAAGGGCAAGAAGGTCGTCGTCGACTCGACGGCCGCGGCGCTCGGCGCGAAGCTGGCGCGGAACAGCGGCCTCCAGGGCATCTCGCTGATCTTCTCCAACGTCCTCCACGCGGTCGCGGTCATCTACGTCGCGCGGAAGCTTGGGCCCTCCGATCTCGGTTCCTACACCCTGCTGCTCTTCCTCTCGGGGTCGATCACCCAGGTCTTCCACCTCTTCTCGAAGCCGGGCACCCTGCGCCGCGTCTTCGGCCAGGCCGACGACGACGACGCCGGCGCCGAGGGCGACTTCGACACGGGCGACGACGCCGACGTGCAGTCCGACTCGCCGCAGAAGAGCCTGGGGATCGGCATCGTCTGGGTGGGGCTCCTAGGGCTGATCGGGGCGGGGCTGACGATCCTCTTCCGCGCCCCAATCGCCCAGGTCCTGCTGGGCGGCGCCGATGCGAACCAGCAGGAGCTCGTGATGTGGGCGGGCATTCTCGGCGGCGTCGGCGCGATCTTCAAGCTCACCGAGATCATCATCTGGTTCGAGGGCCGCGGTTGGACCTACGTGATCGTCGATGCGTTGCGCCCAACCCTGAACCTGGTCTTCATGGCCTATCTGATCTCCAAGGGCCGCGGGGTCGAGGGGGCGATCATGGGCGCCGCGATCGGCACCTCGATCGCCGTGCTCGCCAGCATCGTCGTGCTGGTGCGGAGCTTCGAGCTGGGCTTCGAGGTCCGCGAGGTCGGCCTGATCGTGCAGCGCGGGATCGGGCGGATGCCGATCGCGATGTCGATGTTCACGATTCAGAACGCGGACGGCTTCCTGCTCTCCCGCTTCGTCGACCACAAGCAGCTCGGCTACTACCAGCTGGCCCAGAAGCTCGGCTTCATCGTCTCGTTCCTGCCGCAGGGCTTCCGGATCGCGCTGCGCCCCCTGCGGAAGACGGCGATGTTCCAGGCGGTGCGCGACCAGTACGGCTCGGCGGTCGCGAAGGGCCAGCTGCTCATCTACTTCATCCTGATCGCGATCTTCGCGATCCTCGCCATGGTGCTGGGCGGCGAGCTGCTGATCAGCGTCGGAGGCAGCCAGTACCAGGCGGCGGCGCCGCTGATCCCGCTGACGGCGGCGATGATGACCATGCCGGCGCTCTTCCGGACGGTGAACGGCCAGTCGTTCTTCCCCCACAAGCGGGCCTGGTTCATCGGCTGCGTGATCTTCGCCGCGCTGAGCTTCGTCGGCTGGATGTTCCTGCTGGTGCCGCGTTTCGGGATCATCGGCACGCCGGTCGCGTCGCTTCTCGGCTTCGGCATCCCGTCCGCGTTCCTGTTCATCAAGAACCAGCGGGGCAAGGGGCGGATCGAGTTCCGCTACGGCGCGGTCCTCGGCGCGATCGGGCTGGCTACGGCGGTCTCGGTGTTCTTCGCCTTCGTCCATCCCTCGGACAAGTGGCTGCAGCTGATCGAGATCGCGCTCCTGCTCGGCCTCTGGCTCATCGCCCTGCCGCTGACCGGGATCGTGCCCAAGCAGCACCGCCGGGCTCTCCTCGAGATCGGAAAGGGGTTCGTCAGGCGGGGGCCGCAGGGGTTCAATCGCGACCGCGGCCTGCGGACGCTCACGCCGAAGAACCGGGAGAAGCTCCGCCGCGCGCTCGTCGACAAGATCCCGGTCGAGGTGCTGGCCGCGGCGGCGAAGGAGGGGCCGAGCGCGGGCGCCATCGCGGGCAACGGGGCGGGCGCCGATGGCGGTGGCGGCTCCGGCGGGCGCGGAGGGGGGCGCACGGCGCTGCTCACGCGCCGCAGCAAGGCCTCGATCACGAGCCTCACGAACCGCCAGGCCGCGCAGCTCGTCCGGATCCTGCGACGAGTGGGCCGCAAGGGCGGGATGCAGCTCGACGGCCCGTCCACCTACGACGCGCGAATCGCCAAGTTCGTCTTCGGCGATGCGCCGACGGCGGCCCGCAGCGCGACGATGCGGAGCCTGGTCGGCGCGGGGGCCGATTCGAAGGACCTCCACAAGCTCGAGGAGCTCTCGCGCTACCTGGCGAAGGCGCCCAAGCACTCCTGGGACGGCCGCCGCCGCCGGCGCAAGGTGCCTGTGAAGATCCCGGTGCGGATCCGCCGCAGCTAGTCGGGGAGCCGCGTGCGGCGGATCACGATGCGGTCGGGCTCGATCGCGACCTCGACCTCCCGGTGGCCGGCCCAGTGCTCCGCGTAGACGGGGTCGTCGGCGATCGCGGGGTCGAGCCAGAGTCCGTAGCCCTCGTCATCGCCGTGGTCGAAGGTGCCCTCCATCACGGTGCCGGGACGCTTCGAGCGGCCGCGACCCCCACGGCGCCGGCGGCGGCGCTTCGGCTTCTCCTCGTCGTCCTCGCCCTCCTCCTCGCTCGTCGCCGTCGTCGCGCCCCTCCTCGCCGTCTTCCTCCTCCTCCTCTTCCTCGTCCTCTTCGCCGTCGTCCTCCTCGGCCATCGTCGCCTCGATCTCGGCCTCGATCTCGTCGCGCAGGTCGAGCTCGGCGTCCGAGTCGTCGTCCGCGCTCAGCTCGTGGCGGCGCCGGAACTCACGCAACTCGGCCGTCGAGACGTCCAGCTGATGCGCGATCCACGCGTCGGTGCGCCCCTGGCGCACCCAGGCGCGGATCTGGTTCAGTTGTGAGCGAAGGGGCTTGCGGGCCATGTGAAGCCGGTCGGGATCCCCGCCGGGCGGCGGATGCTAACCAACCGCGTGGCTGGCTCGGTCTTTCGGGGCGCGTCGGACGTCGTGAATGAGTAACCTAGTGAGCGGGTAGGTAATAGCCGCGGGCAGTGGGCCGTGGCAACAATCTCGAATGGAGGCGAGATGCTCGTCCTCACTCGCAAGACCAATCAAAGCATCATGATCGGCGACGACATCGAGGTCACCGTCCTCGCGGTCGCGCGCGACAAGATCAGACTCGGAATCACCGCTCCCCGCGAGGTTCCGGTGTACAGGCGCGAGGTCTATCTCTCGATCAAGGGTGAGGGCGGCGACGATGTCGAGCCTGAAACCCGCGAGCGGGTGGAGGCGGCGCTCGGCACCCTCGCAAAGGGCGACTAGACGACTATCGCGAACCCGGGCGCTCGCCTAGCCGATGAGCCAGGCGAGCATCTCGAACATGACGAAAATGACGACCACGACGGTGGCCGTCAGCGCGAGGAAGAGGATGCCGAAGCGCACCTTTCCCCTCTGCTCGTTCGAGCTCATCGTGCGCGCCCGCGACCGCGCTGCCGCGCGGTGACGGAGCTGCTGGCGGCGCTTCCGCTCGAGCGCCGCCTCCTCCTCGAAGGCGAGCTCGAAGTCCGAGATCGTCTGCTGCATCCTCATCGTTGGCAAACCCTAGCAATGCCCCCACAACCCCACGCCACGCCGTCCGGCCTTGTCGGCGAGGCGCGCGAAGAGCCGCGCGTGGCTGGTATTGGGCGGGAACGGATACGGCCGCGCGTAGCCGCGCGCGCACGAGCTCCGCGTTGACGAACCGCCCGTCCACGTGGACGTAGGCCAGCAGCCGCCCGTAGTCGTCGCGGCGCTCGCGGTCGAAGACGAGCCGGACCGTGCGGCCGTCGACGAGCCCGTGATCGAACGCGCTTGCCCTCGGCCCACCGCACTGCACGGGCGTGCCGGGCTTCACGGTCTCGGGCGTGTCGATGCCGATGTAGCGCACGTACTCGGTGGCTCCGTCGAGCCGGACGAGGGCGGTGTCCCCGTCGACCGCGCGGATGACGTGGGCCTTCACGGCCCTGGGGAGCGCCTCGGCGTCGAGCGAGCCGCGATCCGCTGAGCCGCCGCCGCCGAGGCCGCATCCACTCATGAGGACAGCGAGAGGGAGGAGTGCAAGCCGCTTGCATCGCATCCTCGGAGTGTCGCCCGTAATCGCGCGCGCATGACGCGCGATTCGCGCCGAATCGCACACGTGGATAGGCTTACGATCGGCAGGGTGATCTCGAACGCACGACTTCCATTCGTCCTTGGGGCGCTGATTCTTGCGCTCGCGGGCTTGACCGGCGTCGCCCTCGCCGCGCCGGGTGACCTCGACACCGCGTTCAGCGGCGACGGCAAGACGACCATCGATTTCGGCGGCACCGAGTTTGGTGGGGCGGGGGCCAGCGTCGCCGTCACCGCGGATGGCGGCGCGGTCGTCGTCGGGAGGACGGACAGCCCGGCCGGCACCGGCGCGATCGCGGTGGCGAAGCTGCGGCCGGACGGCTCGCTCGACTCGGGCTTCGGCGCCGGCGGGCTGAAGGTGATCAGCAACGGTTTCAAGGTCTCCTCCGCGGATGCGGTGGCGGTGCAGCCCGACGGCAAGATCGTCGTCGGCGGCTTCGCCCAGCTCTCGAGCGCGGACCCGAAGAGGATCTTCGAGGTCGATCGCCTCAACGCGGACGGAAGCCCGGACGCGTCCTTCGGCCCAGGCCACGGCGTCAGCTTGCTCGACTTCGGGCCCACGAAGAACCAGGAGATCAACGCCCTGGCGCTCCAGGATGACGGCAAGATCGTCGCCGTCGGCGGGATCAACGACGGGACGGTCGGCAGCAACCGCTACGCGGTCGCCCGCTGGAACGCCGACGGATCCCTCGACAGCTCGTTCGGCTCCGGCGGGAGGACGACGGCCAACTTCGACTCCGACAGCGAGGGCTTCGGCGTCGCCCTCGAGGCCGACGGCAAGATCATCGTCGCGGGAGCCAACGCCTCAGGCGCCGGCCCGGTCGGGATGCACGCCGTCCGCTTCAATGCCGACGGCAGCGTCGACACCTCCTTCGGCCGGCTCGGTGAGGCGACGCCGTCCAGTACCGGGGGGGCCTTCGGCGTCGCGATCCAACCGGGATTGGGAATCGTGTTGGCTGGGTCGGCTGGGTCGGGCGTGGTCGCTCGTCTCGACCAGAACGGCGCCACCGACCACACCTTCGGAAGCGACGGCCTCGCGAGCGTCGGCGTCGGCGGCAGCCTTGCGACCGGGGTCGTGGTGCAGAGAAACGGCAAGATCGTCGTCGGCGGGGACGCCGAAAGCGACGGCGAGCTGGTCGCGGGGCGACTGAACGCCGACGGTTCGCTCGACACGGGCTTCGGCGAGGGTGGAGTCGCCAAGGCGCAATTCGACGGGGTCATGTTCGGAGCCCAGGCCGCGCTCCAGGCCGACGGCCGGATCCTCGTGAGCGGCGCCACGAGCGGCGGCAACCTCGACCTCGCTGTCGCGCGCTTCAAGGGCGATCCGACAGGACCGCCCCTCGTGAAGGTCAAGTGCGGCGGCGTGAAGGCGACCAAGGTCGGGACCGCCGGCCCGGACAAGCTGAAGGGGACCAACGGCCCCGACGTGATCGCCGGCCTCGGCGGCAAGGACAGGATCAACGGCCGCGGCGGCAAGGACCTGATCTGCGGCGGCGACGGCAACGACATCCTGCGCGGCGGCAAGGCCAAGGACAAGATCCTCGGCGGCGACGGCAAGGACAAGCTCTTCGGCGGCCCGGGCAGGGACTCGCTGAACGGGGGCCCCGGCCGGGACCGCCAGCACCCGTAGTCCGGCGCCGCGCTAGGGGATGCGCGTGACGCTCGAGAGCATGATCTCCTTGATCTGCTCGATGATCTCGATGGCGTCCTTGTGCGAGCGCTGCCAGACGTTGCGGCCGTAGATCACGCCCGAGCCGCCGGCCTCCATGATGAAGCGGGTCTGCTGGAGGAGCTGGTCGTCGTCGATCTTCGAGCCGCCCGAGAGCACGACCAGCGAGCGGCCGGCCGACTGGACGACCTGGCGCACCGCGTCCTCCTGGGTGATGTCCATGTCGTTGTAGGGCGCGGGGGCGTCCTTGTCCTTCTCCGGGTCGATCTTCGGCAGGTTGAGCTTCACGACGTCGGCGCCCATCTCCATCGCCAGGCGCGCGGCGTAGTCGATCGCGTAGAAGGAGACGTGGCCGCCCTTCTTGTCGATGGCCGCCCCGCGCGGGTAGGCCCAGACGATCAGCGGCATGCCGTAGCGGTCGCAGTCCTCGCGCACGCCCTTCAGCTGGTGCAGGTCGGCGTCCTGGCGCGGCGAGCCGACGTAGAGCGTGTAGCCGACGGCGTCGGCGCCCAGGCGCACGGCGTCCTCGACCGAGGCGTTGGTGGTCGAGAGCGCGTCGTCGGACGAAGGGATGTCCGTCTTCGCGTTGATCTTCAGGATCAGCGGCACCTGGCCCGCGTAGTCGGGGTAGTACTTGGTCGCGAGGCCGATCTGGCAGGCGATCGCCGAGTAGCCGGCCTCGGCGGCGAGGTGGAACTGGTACTCGGGGTCCTTCGAGGCCGGGTTCGGGAAGAAGTCGCGCGGGCCCGTGCTCGATTCCCTGGTCGATGGGTAGGAAGAGCAGGGTCCCGTTGCCCGGGCCGAACTCGAACAGCAGGCGGCGCAGGCGAGTGCGCTTGCCGGGGGATAGGGTCGCGAGAAGGGACTTTTGCTCGGTGGCTGTCTTGATTTCCATATCGCCTCGTAAGTTACCCCCTGGCCGGGCGGGCTGAGTCCGCGAGAACTACTGAGTTATGGACCACCAGTTCAACGGCCCGCCGTTCACGATCGGCATCGAGGAGGAGCTGATGATCCTGGACGCCGACGGCCTCGGCCTCGCCCAGGAGATCGAGCGGGTGCTCGACGTGCTCCCGGCCGAGCTCGAGGGCCAGGTGAAGCCCGAGCTCCTGCAGTCGGTGCTCGAGATCGCGACCAAGCCGTGCGAGGGCGTCAGCGAGGCCGGCGAGGAGCTCCGTGCGCTACGGCGCACCGTCGACGGACATCGCCGACGGCCTCGGCCTGCTGCGTGGGCGCGTCAGGCACCCACCCGTTCGCCCGCTGGGAGGAGCAGGAGGTGGTCGAGCGCCCCCGCTACCGCGAGCTGATCGACGAGCTCGGCTATATCGCGCGGCGCGAGCTGATCTTCGGCACCCACGTCCACGTCGCCATCGAGGGCGCCGACCGCGCGATCTACGTCGCCGACGGCATCCGCCTGTTCCTGCCGCTTCTCCTCGCGCTGTCGGCGAACTCCCCGTTCTGGCGCGGCTGGCCAACGGGACTGGCCTCGTCGCGGACGCCCGTCTTCCGGGCCTTTCCCGCGCTGCGGCGTGCCGCCGCACTACGGCGACTGGGAGACCTACACGGACCGGGTCGAGATGATGATGCGCGCCGGGGCGATCGAGGACTACACCTACCTCTGGTGGGACGTCCGGCCCCACCCCAATTTCGGGACGGTCGAGACGCGGATCTTCGACCAGCAGACGAGGGTCGACCACACGGTGGCCCTAACAGCCCTCACCGCCTCGCTCGCGCACGCCTTCAGCGCCCAGTTCGACGAGCGGGAGCCCCACGGTCGACTTCCCCACCGAGCTGATCGACGACAACAAGATCCGCGCGGCGCTGCGCGGCATCGACGGCGAGCTCGTCGACTTCCTGCACGCGCGAGCGCCGTACCTGCGCCGGAGATGGCGCGCGGCCTGCTGGACGAGCTCCGCGACCACGCGGTCGAGCTCGGCTGCGAGAGCGGAGCTCGAGGGCGTTCGGGACCTCGTCGACAGAGGGCACCGGCGCGCAGCGCCAGACTCGAGATCTGGGAGCGCGAGGGCGACCTAATCCAGCTCATGCGCCAGATCGTCGAGGCGAGCCGGGCCTAGGCGTTTATCCTCGGATGAGTGAGCACGCCGGAGCTCAGCGTCGTCTGCCGCAGCTGCGGCTCGGAGGTGAGCCCGTACGTCACCGAGTGCCCCTACTGCGGGGCCCGGCTGCGCCGGCGGGCGCCCAAGCTCGAGCGCGGCGAGGGGGACGAGCTTCGCCCCCAGGAGTCGCTGCGGGCGCGCCGAAAGCGCGGTCGTGCGCCGAGCGCCGCGCGAGCCGCTCGCGGCCGCGGCTCGCTCGTGACCGCCGAGCGCCCCTACGCGACGATCGCCGCGATCGCCGTGCCGGCGATCCTCGTGATCGTCCAGCGCGCGGGCGGCTACAGCATCTTCGACGTGGGCGCGATCGGGCACGGCGTCTTCCTCGGCCATGCCGAGTTCGCCGAGGCGTGGCGCTACCTCGCCGCGCCCTTCGTCTACGACGCACCTCGGGTACCTGTTCGTCGTCGCGCTCGCGCTCGCGATCTTCGGGTCCGGCGTCGAGCGCCGCATCGGCCCGGCGCTGACCGCGCTGCTCTACATCGCCTGCGGCTCGCTCGGCATGCTGGCCGCGGTCGGCATCGACAACGCGCTGTCGCGACGGTATGCTGGTCGTCGCCGGCGGCAACGGGGTCGCCCTCGGGGCGATCGCCGCCTGGGCGATGCTCCGCCGCGCTGAGTGCCTGCGCGACCCGGGCGAGACCTTCGACCAGATCGGCGTCGTCGTGGCGGCCTGCGTGGTGCTCCTGCTGCCGGTCTTCGAGGACCTGGCCTCGCCGTGGGCGGGCGTGGTGGGCGGCGCCGTCGGCCTGCTGGCGGGCGCGCTGGCGGCCCGCGTGGTCGCACCCGCCGAGTAGGCGACCGCCCGGCCGCACTCCGACACGGCCATCCGGAGTTGTGCCGGCAGGAGAAGGCCTAGTCCGGACTGCTGCGTGCCCACTAGCCTTCCGCGCCGTGCCCGACAAGTTCACCGCGCTCACCCCGGCGCTCCACGACTACCTCGTCGCCCACTCGGGCCCGCCGGACGACCTGCTCGACCGCCTCGCGGCCGAGACCGAGGAGGCCACCGACGTCGCGATCATGCAGATCGCCCCCGAGCAGGGCGCGCTCATGGGCCTGCTCGCCCGGGCGATCGGCGCGCGCCGGGCGCTCGAGCTCGGCACGTTCACCGGCTACTCGGCGATCTGCGTCGCCCGCGCTCTTCCCGGCGACGGGGAGCTGATCGCCTGCGACGTCAGCGAGGAGTGGACCGCCATCGCCCGCCGCTACTGGGAGGAGGCGGGCCTCGCCGACCGCATCGACCTGCGAATCGGCCCGGCCCTCGAGACCCTGGCCGAGCTTCGCGGCGGCGAGCCCTTCGACTTCGCCTTCATCGACGCCGACAAGACGAGCTACCCCGACTACTGGGAGGCGGTGGTCGAGCTCCTGCGCCCCGGCGGGATCGCGATCGTCGACAACGTGCTCTACGGCGGCGAGGTCGCGGAGGCGCTCGACGGCACCGACCCGATGCGCCCGCACGTGGACGCCGAGGAGCGGAGCCCGTCGCTCGAGGCGATCCTCCGCACCAACGAGATGATCGCCGCCGACGAGCGGGTCGAGTCGGTGATGCTCGGCGTCGCCGACGGCATCACGATCGCGCTGCGGCGCTGAGGACGCGATGGAGCGCGAGTCGGCCATCGAGCTTCAGCGGCGCGGCCTCGAGGCGTTCTACCGCGTGCATCGCCCGCGCCGGCGACGGTTCGCGCCTGCACGAGTTTCCGGGCGTGATCGCGTGCTGCCGTCCCCGTCTGCCCGACGCGCTCGTTCCCCAACTCGGTCGTCTACGAGCGCACCGAGCACCTGTCCGCCGCGCTCGACCCGCTGGCCGCGGAGTACCGCCACGAGGGCATCGAAGCTTGGACCGTCTGGGTGCCCGAGGACGATACGCGCGCGGCGCAGAGTCCTCTCCGAGGCGCGGCCATCACCTCGACGCGGCGCCCACCGCGATGGCGATCGACCTCGCCGACCTCGTCGAGCCGGAAGCCGGGGACGCCGAGCTCGACTGGGACGACGAGGCGGCCCCCGCCGAGATGGGCCGGCTCAACGACCTCGCCTACGGCTGGAAGGACGGTGGCTTCGCCGGTGCGTTCACCCGGAACCCCGAGCCGGACCGCCTGCGCCTCTTTCGCGCCGCGGATCGAAGGCGAGCTCGCCTGCGTTGCCGCCACCCTGGACGTCGCCGATGACTGCCTGCTGGCGATGGTCGCCACCGACCCGGACCACCGGGGCACGGGCCTCGCCCGCCGCCTCTGCCGCGCCGCCCTCGGCGCGGCCGCCGACCGGGGGCTCGACGACCTCGAGCCTCCAGGCCTCGCCGCTCGGCCGTCCCGTCTACGAGCGCCTGGGCTACGAGAGCTTCGGCGCGATCCAGATGTGGGAGCGCAGGGACGGATGACCCGGGTCTACAGCGACGCCGAGATCGAGGCCGCCGTCGACGCGCTGAGCGACCGCGAGCGCTTCCGCGAGGCGGAGTCGGTCGTCGCGCGCGCCGCCCCGCAGCTTCAGCGGGTGCTCGCCCAGGCGCTCGAGGAGGGCGGCTGGTTCGCCGAGACCCACGACGACGAGGTCCGCAAGGCGGCGACGGCGCCGGGCGACGACGCGGAGCGGATCACCGCCGTCCGGACGCTCCTCGCCGAGGAGACGAGGATGGGGATGCTCGTCGGGGTAGCCATAGGATGGGCGCTCGCGACCGAGCTTCGCGCCGGCGCCGACGAGACGACGACGAAGGAGACACCCGAATGACCGACATCCGATTCCTCGGCCAGTCCTGCTTCGAGCTGACCGACGGCTCGACCCGCGTGCTGATCGACCCCTTCCTGAAGCCCAACAACCCGATCTCGCCCGTCACGGCCGACGAGGTCGAGGACCCGACGCAGATCCTCGTCACCCACGGCCACGTCGACCACGTCGCCGACGCGGCCGGCATCGCGAAGCGCACCGGCGCTCCGATCGCCGCGATCGTCGAGCTCGCGCACTGGTTCGACGCGCTCGGCGTCGAGGAGACCTCGGACCCCAACCTCGGCGGCACGGTCACCTTCGACGGCGGCTGGGCGAAGCTCGTCCAGGCGTTCCACACGAACACGGCCCCCGGCAAGGGCGATGACCCGTTCAGCGCCGAGACCGGCGTCGCGATCGGCCAGGCCGCGGGCTGGGTGGTGAACGTGGGCGGCACGACCGTCTACCACCTCGGCGACACCTGCCTGTTCGGCGACATGAGGCTGATCGCCGACCGCACCCCGGTCGACGTGGCGCTGGTGCCGATCGGCGGCCACTACACGATGGACCGCCACGACGCCGTCGTGGCGGTCGACCTGATCGCCCCGAAGCTCGTGATCCCGATGCACTACAACACCTTCCCGCCGATCGAGACCGACGCGGAGGCGTTCAAGTCAGACGTGGAGTCGCAGACCACGGCGGAGTGCGTGGTGCTCGACCCGGGGGAGACGCACTCGGTCTAGGGGCCGAAACCCCCTTTAGTACGCTCCGGGCAGGTGGAGACGCTCACTTCGATCGCCCAACGCGAGGACTTCCTCGCCACCTCGGATCCCGCGCTCGAGGCCTCCGCAGACCGCGGAAAGGCCAACCTCCTGAGCTACGTCGAGCTCTACGAGCTGTGGGAGCGCCAGCAGTGGGCCACCCAGGACATCGACTTCAGTCAGGACCGCATCGACTGGCACGAGCGCATCCCCGATGACGAGAAGGTCCAGCGGCTCTTCGGCCTGTCGGCGTTCTTCACCGGCGAGCAGCGGGTCACCGACGAGCTCGGGCCGATCATGCGCGCCTGCCCCTCCGAGGAGCAGCGGATCTTCCTCTCGACCCAGATCGCCGACGAGGCGCGCCACGTGCAGTTCTTCAACCGGTTCTTCGCCGAGGTCGGCGTGCTCGACGGCACGGACGGCGTCGCCGATCGTCTGCGGGCGACCGAGGAGAACCTCACGGCCTCGTTCACCCAGCTCTTCGACGAGATGCTCACCGGGAAGGTCGACCGCCTGGCCGCCGAGCCCGAGGACACCGAGACGCTCGTCGAGGCGGTGACGCTCTACCACATGATCATCGAGGGGGCCCTGGCCCTCACCGGGCAGCACTACATCATCGAGTACAACACGAAGGTCGGCACGCTCCCGGGCTTCGTCGAGGGCTTCTCGAACGTCGCCCGCGACGAGCACCGCCACATCGCCTTCGGCGTCCGCTTCCTCACCGACATGGCTTCGGCCGACGATCGCTACCGCGCCGCCATCCAGCGCACGATGGCCGAGGCGCTTCCGGTCGCGGACCAGGTCCTCGACCCGCCGTGGCCCGAGGAGGAGGACTCCGAGCTCTTCGGGGCGAACCGCGAGGAGACGCACGACTTCGCGGCCCAGGCGCTCACCAGGCGCCTCAAGGTCATCGGCCTCGCCTGAGGCTCAACTGATCGATGGGGCTTCGCCCATCCGATCGGTCCACTGAGAATCATTCAGGAAACTGGCCGCCTGGCTGATGTACCCGTGTGCCAGTTCGGGCAGTCTTCGCGCATCCCTACCCCCCGAGCCGCGGGGGGTGGAGGGGGACTACATGGGAGAACAGCGGATGTCGATTCCCTACGTCGCGCTAGGCCGCTGGCTGGATGCCAATGCGGTGCGCGGCACGTCCCTTGAAACCCTTTGCGGCGTCCTGGAAGCCCGGGTCGAGGTCATATATCCCTCCTCGGCCGTTACGGGCGACCTATCCCGTACCTAGTCGTCTCAGCTCGGAGTCAAGGATGGCTCCGAGCTGAGACCCTAGGTGCAGGCGTTGCCGCGTAGACTCGGCGCATGGCCGAGCGCCAAGGGACCCGCGCGTACGCGTTCTGGTCGCCGACGACCATCCGATCTATCGAGAGGGGATCGTCCGGGCGGTGAACGAGCGTCCCGACCTCGAGCTCGTGGGCGAGGCTGCCGACGGCCGCGAGGCGCTCGAGGAGATCAAGCGGGTTAAGCCCGACGTCGCGGTGCTCGACATCCGGATGCCCGGGCTCGACGGCACCCAGGTCCTCGGAGCGATCCGGCGCGACGGCCTGAGTGCCTCGGTCCTCTTCCTCTCCGCATTCATGGAGCCCGACCTCGCCTACAGGACCGTCGCCGAGGGCGCCAGCGGCTACCTCTCGAAGGAGGCCTCGCGGCAGGAGATCTGCGACGCCATCGCCGCCGTCGCGCGCGGCGGCACGGCGTTCGCGAGCGAGGTCCAGGAGGGCCTTCAGAGCGCGGTCCGCGATCGCGGACGCACCGACGGCGTACCGGCGCTGACCGACCGAGAGCACCAGGTTCTGCGCCTGGTCGCGGAGGGCCTGACAGCGCCGCAGATCGGCGCCAAGATCAACCTCAGCCCCGCGACCGTGAAGACCCACCTGCACACGCTCTACGAGAAGCTCGGCGTCTCCGACAGGGCCGCGGCGGTGGCCGAGGGGATGCGCCGCGGGCTCGTCGAGTAGGCGGCCCGGGTCCGGCTCCGCAGAAAGTGGTCGTCGCTCTCGCGATCGCCGTCGTCATCCTGGCGGCGCTCTGCGCCTACCTCGCGATCGCGCTCTCGCGCTCCCGCGCCCGCCAGGCCGACCTCGAGGCGCTCGTCGGCTCGGTGCTCGACGCCGACGAGGCGATCCGCCGCCAGACGGCCCAGCTGCTCCACGACGAGGCGCTGCAGAGCCTCCTCGCGGCCAACCAGGAGCTGATGGAGGCCGCGCCCGGCCGCGTCGGTGTCACCCGGGCCCACGAGGTGGTCTCCCGCTCCATCGTCGACCTGCGCGAGGCGGTGGGCTCGCTCCACCCGGTCACGCTCGCGGCGGGCGGCCTCGAGGCGGCGCTTTCCGCCGTGGCGCGCCGTGCCGCCCGCCAGGGCGGGTTCGAGTACACGCTGAAGGTCGACCCCGACGCGACCGAGCGCCAGGACGAGCTGATCCTGGCCGTCGCCCGCGAGCTGCTGACGAACGCCGCCAAGCACGCCCAGGCCGCGCGGGTCTCGGTGACGGTGCAGCTGCGCGAGCCCGAGCTGGTGCTGGAGATCGTCGACGACGGCGTGGGCATCGACGCGGGCCGGCGCGAGTCCGCGCTGCGCGAGGGGCACATCGGCCTCGCCTCGGCCGCCTACAGAGCTGAGAAGGCGGGCGGTTCGCTGACCCTGGAGGCCGGCCCGGTCGGCAGTGGAACCCGCGCGGTCGCCCGGGTTCCCGCCGGCTGAGCGCTACGGCGCGAGCACCGGCGGTGGCTCGTTGAGCACCGGCGGCGGCCCGGTCGTCGGGCGGCGGCCCTGTCGGAGGCGGCGGATCCGGAGTCGGAGTCGGAGTCGGGTCGGGCGTTGACGGCGGCGTCACGACCGGGGGCGGGTCGGGCGTCGGGCCGCCGTAGACGGGAGGCGGGTCGCCCGACTGGCCGCTGGCGTCGGGGTCGCCGCCCGACCCGTCGACGGCACCGCCAGTGGCGCCGTCGGGCGGTGGAGTGGTGGCACCCGGATCGCCGCCGGGGGAAGCGGTTGGCGGCGTGTCGGCCGGCGGCGCATCGGCCGTGGCCTTTGGATCGGTCGCCGGAGCGGGTGGGTCCTGTGTGCTGGAGGGCGTCGTCGCGGGCGCCGTAGCAGGGGTGGCGTGCGCGCTCGCGCCACCCGTCGCGTGGCTCGACATCGCGCGTGGCCCCGTCGCGGCACGGCGGTGGTCGGCGACCCGCCCGGGGGCCGACGCGGTCGTGGCGCTCTGCGAGTCGCCCTTGCTCGTCACGTTCTGCACGCCCACGGCGCCGGCTGTGATCAGCGCCGCGGTCGCGAAGCCCGTCGCCGCCTTGGCGCCGACCGCGCCGAGCGCTCCGCCCGCGAGGCCCGTGCCGATCCCGCCGCTGGTGAGGCCGGCGCCCGCCGCGCCGGCGCCGATCGCGGCCCCGGAGGTTCCGGCCGCGGCACCGCCGACGGCGCTCGCGCCCGTGGCGCCCGCGCCGGCGCCGACACCCGTCGTGCCCGCTCCGGTCGCGCCCGCGCCGCCCGCCGACCCGGCGGAGCCGGCAGCGCCGCCCGAGCTCGAGCCGCCGAAGAGCTTTCCGGCGATGAGGTTCTTGAGCGCCAGGAGCGGGAACACGGGCGAAAGCGCCGCAAGCGCCTTCGTGCTTGAGCGAAGCTCGGAGCGGTAGCGGCCACAGCCCTCGCACTTGCGGACGTGGTGCCTGGTCGCCCCGTCGAGCTTGGACAGCCCCTCGGCGGCCTCGGCGAGCAGGAGCCGGACGTCGTTGCAGTCGAGGATCCGCGACTCGCTCGCCTCGGCGAGCGACATCCGCGCCCGCACCAGAAGTGACTTCACGGCCGGCAGGGTGGTGTCCATCGCCTCCGCGATCTCGTCGTAGGAGAGGTCGTCGATCTCGCGCAGCACCAGCGCCGTACGCTGCGTCTCGGGCAGCTCGCCGACGTCGGCGAAGATCGCCCGCAGCTCCTCGCGACGCTGCACGCGCTCGAGCGTTCCGGCGCCGTTGGACTCGTGGATGTCCATCGAGTCCTGCCCCTCCGGCACCGGCTTGCGAAGATGGTTCAGGCACCGGTTCCGCGCGATCCGGTAGAGCCAGGGCCGCACGTTGATCGGCCGCGAGTCGGCCAGCATCGCGGCGTGCGCGTTGACGAACACCTCCTGGAGCACGTCCTCGGCGTCCTCGGACGACGCGAGCATGCCGCGGCAGAAGGCGAGCAGGCGCGACTGGTAGCGATCAAGCAGCACTTCGAACGCCCGATCGTGGTGCTCGCGGATCAGTCCGACGAGCTTGTCGTCGGACTGAAGCCGGAGCAGCGGCGAGCGCCGGGCAAGCAACCCGCTACGGCTCGCGTGAGTGAGGGTGGAGGCCTCCATCCCGTTACCTAGAGGAACACCGTACCCCGCCCTTAGTTGCGAATCAAGGTTTCCGCCCAGGCGCGCGGCTTGGGCGCGGGTCGCCGCACCGGCCGCGCTACTGTCCGCCAGACCCACTCGCCGGGGTGGCGGAACTGGGAAACGCGATCGATTTAAGCTCGATTGCCCGCAAGGGCTTGAGGGTTCGACTCCCTCCCCCGGCATCAAATTGGTGCATTGAGGTGCGCGTCTTGGCACCGAGAGCCCGCATGCTGCGATGGCGAAGCGGCGACGATGGGGCCGTGGCGTCACCGTGGCCTCATAGGTCCCCCCGTCAGGCCCTCGGAAGACTTGCCGACAAGCCCGGCGATTGTCGGCACAAGTCCCAAGGCAGTAATCCGGGCACATGCCACCGTTCGGGCCGGCGGCCTTCGGGTGCGGCGGTCGGGTAGATGGATCGGCCCTACCTACGCGGGAAGGGCGACGTCGGTCGATTCGAGCCGCGGGACACGCGGGTCGTCGGTGTCCGGGAGCTGAGCCGCGACACCTCGAAGCTCCTGGAAGAGGTCAGAAACTACGGTCGGCTCATCGTCTGCCGGCACGGAGAGCCCGTTGCCGTGATCCTCTCGGTCGAGGACGGCCTCGACTGGGTTCTCGGCCGGATGGAAGGCCCACTCGCCGACCGCATTCACCAAGACCTACTGAAGGGGCGATACCTGCAGGTTTGGAAGGCTCGCCGAGAGCTTGCCACGCATCTGCTTGGCGATCGGCTGGCGGCCGTCGGCTCTGCCCATCTGGTCGACGATGGCGAGCGGATGCGGTGGTGAGGGTCAGGCGTCGGGGCGGACTATGCGGATGTTGAAGGTCGGCGTGTCCAGGGTGCCCATCAGGCGGATCCACAGCAGCAGGTAGGCCTCCATGCCGCGGGCGGCGGTGATGTCGCCCACGTCGATGATGTCGCCGGAGAGCCAGCCGAAGGTCTCGAGGATCTGGATCACCTCGGCCTTGGCCGACTTCTCGTTGCCGCAGACGAAGAGGTTGGACTCCTCGCCGAGGAGGGCCGGCTCGACCATCACGGCGGCCGTGACCGTGTTGAGTGCCTTGACCACATTCGCGTCCGGGTGGGCGCGCTGGATCTGCTCGGCGAGCGAGTCGTCGTTGGCGACCGTGAGCGTGGGCGGGAAGCCCTGGCTGAAGTCGAGCGGGTTGGCGATGTCCCACAGCGTCTTGCCGGCGAGGTTCTCGGCGCCGGCCGCGTCGAGAGCCTCGAGCGAGGCGGAGCCCGCCGTGGCGTTGACGACGATGTCGCCGAACGAAGCCGCCTCGGCATAGGTGCCCTCGCTTCGCGTCCCCATCTTCACCTCGTGGCCCACATCGGTCAGCTTCGAAGCGACCGTCTGGCCGACCGTGCCCGTGCCGAGGACTCCGATGCGGCTCACGAGGTGTCCACCGTGGTGCCGGGCGGAAAGAGACCGTGCTTGATGAGGACGTTGACGACGGTGTCGATCTGCGCAGGGTCGGTGACGTTCATCCCCTGGCCGAGCTTCGCCGGGACGCCGCCGGCGTTGAGGTCGGCGATCACCGCCTGTCGCACCTCCATCGGCTGGCTGGTCAGGTCGACCGAGTGCTGGGCCATCAGCGTCTGAAGCTGCTGCAGCTGAATCATCGCCGGGCTGTTGACCGTGACCTTGCCCTGGCCGCCGGCAGCGGCCGTGGCAGCTGTGACGTCCGGTGTAACGCCCGAGGTTGGGGCCCCGGCGGCCTCGCCGGTCTCGACGACGCTCTGCGGGATCGCGCTCTCGCGCGCCCGCCGGCGGCTGAAGAAGTCGGAGATGCCCATCGGGCTCGATGCTACCGCGCCCCCGTATAGGGTCGCTGGGTGACTGAGCAGCGAAGCGGAGCCGCAGGTGCGGCCGGGATCGTCCTGCTGACGCTGTGCGCGGGGCAGTTCCTGATGATGCTCGACAGCTCCGTGATGAACGTGTCGATGGCGACGGTCGCCGACGACCTGGACACGACGATCACGGGGATCCAGACCGCGATCACGATGTACACGCTGGTGATGGCGGCGTTCATGATCACCGGCGGCAAGATCGGTCAGATCATCGGCCGCAAGCGCGCCTTTGCGATCGGCTGCGTCATCTACGGGGCCGGTTCGTTCGTCACCGCCATCTCGCCGAACCTCGGCGTCCTGCTGATCGGCTGGTCGGGCCTCGAGGGCCTCGGGGCCGCTCTGATCCTCCCCTGCATCGTCGCGCTCGTGGCGTCGAACTTCGAACGCAAAGACCGGCCCCGCGTCATACGGGCTGGTCGCGTCGGCCGCCGCGATCGCGGTCGCGGTCGGCCCGATCATCGGCGGCCTCTGCACCACATACCTCTCGTGGCGCTACGTGTTCGCCGGCGAGGTCGTGGTCGTGGCCGGGATCCTTCTCCTGGCCCGCCGAATGGAGGAGGGACCGCGCGAGACGGGGGTGCAGCTCGACCTGGTGGGCACGGCGCTGTCGGCAATCGGGCTCGGGCTCATCGTCTTCGGCATCCTCAAGGCCGGAACCTGGGGTCTAGTGACGCCGAAGCCCGGAGCGCCGGAGTGGCTGGGGCTGTCGCCGGTGGTCTGGCTGATCCTCGGCGGCGGGGTCGTCCTCTGCCTCTTCTACGCCTGGCAGAACCGGCGGATCGCGCGGGGCTCCGAGCCCCTCGTCGACCCCGCGATGCTTCGCGTGCCGGTGCTGCGCGGCGGGCTGACCTCGTTCTTCTTCCAGTACTTCCTGCAGGGCGGGCTCTTCTTCGCCGTGCCGCTGTTCCTGTCGGTCGCGCTGGGGCTGTCCGCGATCGATACCGGCGTGCGGCTCCTGCCGCTCTCGATCACGCTCATCCTGGCCGCCGCCGGTATTCCGAAGCTGTTCCCCGACGCCTCGCCCCGCCGAGTGGTCCGGATCGGGTTCGCTGCTCTGTTCGTCGCGTTGGTGGTGCTCATCGCGCTCCTCGACGTGAACGCAGGGGCGGAGGTGACGACCTGGCCGATGCTGCTCGCGGGCCTCGGCATCGGTGCCCTGGCATCGCAGCTCGGGGCCGTCACCGTCGCGGCGGTTCCGGACGAGCAGAGCGGCGAGGTCGGGGGGCTGCAGAACACGATCACGAACCTCGGCATCTCGGTCGGCACGGCGCTCGCGGGCGCTCTGATCATCTCCGCCCTGACGGCCTCGTTCCTGACCGGGATCGAGAACAACCCCGCCGTTCCCGACCGCGTCACGTCCCAAGCCCAGACCCAAGCTCGCCGGAGGCGCGCCGTTCATCTCCGACGCGCAGCTCCAGACCGCCCTCGATGACGCCCACGTGCCCCCGAGGACCTCGGACGCCATCGTCGACGAGAACGAGACCGCTCGGATCGACGGTCTGCGTACGTCGCTCGCGGTGCTGGCGGCCTTCGCGCTCCTCGCGCTCGTCTTCAGCGGGCAGATCCCGACGGTGCAGCCGGCGAAGGCGGCCGAGACCTAGCTCCTAGAGCTGCGTCCAGACCGTCTTGGTCTCGAGGTAGGCGTCGAGGTTGGCGTGGCCCTTCTCGCGGCCGATGCCCGACGCCTTGTAGCCGCCGAACGGGGCCGCGGGGTCGCCGCCGCCCCAGGTGTTGACGTAGACGTTGCCGGCCTTGAGCATCGCCGCGAGCTTGTGGGCGTTCGAGATGTCGCGGGTCCACAGGCCGGCGGCGAGGCCGTACTCGGTGTCGTTGGCGCGGCGGGCGACCTCCTCGAGGTCGTCGAACGGCATCGCCACCAGCACCGGGCCGAAGATCTCCTCGCGGGCGATCTTCATGTCGTCGCGCACGCCGGTGAAGAGGGTGGGGGGGACGAAGTAGCCGCCGCCGTTGCCGTCGGGCATGCCCCCGACGACCGCCTCGGCGCCCTCGGAGAGGCCGGAGTCGATGTAGCCGGTGACGCGGTCGAATTGCTCCTCGCTCGACCAGCGGGACCGAACTGGGTGTCGGGGTCGAGCCCGGGCCCGACCTTCGCGTCGCCGGCGAACTCGGCGAGGCGCTCGATCACCTCGTCGTGAAGCGAGGCGTGGACGAACAGGCGCGAGCCGGCGTTGCACGCCTGGCCGGAGTTGAAGTAGATGCCCTGGAAGGAGCCGGGGACGGCCTTCTCGAGGTCGGCGTCGGGGAGGATGATGTTCGGGCTCTTGCCGCCGAGCTCGAGCGTCACCCGCTTCAAGTCCCGCCCGCACTTGGCGCCGATCTCGCGGCCGACGACGGTCGAGCCCGTGAAGGCGACCTTCGCGACGCCCGGGTCCTCGACGAGGGCGGCGCCGGTCTGACGCCGTCGCCAGTGAGGACGTTGAGCGTCCCCTCCGGGAATCCGGCCTCGAGCGCCAGCTCGCCCAGGCGCAGGGCCGAGAGCGGCGTCTGCTCGGCCGGCTTCAGCACGATCGAGCAGCCGGCGGCGAGGGCCGGGGCGACCTTCCACGTCGCCATCAGGAGCGGGAAGTTCCAGGGCACGATCTGGGCGCAGACGCCGACCGGCTCGCGCAGCGTGTAGCAGAGCACGTCGCGGGCGGAGACCGGGATCGTCTCGCCCTCGATCTTCGTCGGCCAGCCCGCGTAGTAGCGCAGGTGGTTGACCGTGGCGGCGACGTCGCCCTTCGCCGCGGCGAGCGGCTTGCCGTTGTCGATCGACTCGATCTCGGCCAGCTCGGCCCCGTTGGCCTTGATGAGCTCGGCCAGCGAGTGGATGAGGCCCGAGCGCTTGGCGGCGTTCACCTTGCGAAGCGGGCCGTCGAGCGCGGACTGCGCGGCCTCGACTGCGCGGCGCACGTCCTCGGAGCCCGCGAATGCGACCTCGCAGATCTTCTCGCCGGTCGCCGGGTCGATCGTCGCGAAGGTGCGACCGTCGGCCGCGTCCGTGCGCTCGCCACCGATCAGCAGCTTGTGGGGGCCGGCGGCGACGAAGTCGCGGGCGGCGGTCTCGAGAGCCTGGGCGGTGGCGGTCATGAGGTGGGCGGCGGTTGCTGCGACTGGGCGTGCGTCTGGAGCGCCTGCATGATCTCGGCCTGAATGGCCGGATCGGTCACCTGGATCGCCTGGCCCTCGTGAGGGTCAAAGCCGTGCTTCTTGAGGATGTCGAATACCACCTGGCGGCGCGAGGGGTCGGAGCGCAGGTCGAGCATCGGCATGCCCATCATCGGCGTGCCCTGCTGCCCGGGCATCCCCTGCATGCCCATCTGGAGATTCTGGGTGTCGATGTGGAGATTCCCCTGCGCCGCCGCCTGCTGGATCATCGCCATGAGTGCGCCCGAGGTCGCCGACGCCGGGGATCTGGACGTTCTGACCGCCGGCTAGCTGGGTGCCGTCGGTGGGAGTGCCGAACTGGTTGAGCGGCACGCCGAGGCTGGGGTCGCCGGCGCGGCGGGGCGACGGGTGCGGGGGACGCCATCTGCTCGGTCGCCGGCATCTCCGCACGTGCCTGCGCGAGCGCGTCCTCGCTCTGCTTGCGTCCGCGGAGGCGGTCGAAGAGGCCCACGCGCGGATGCTAACGCTCAGGGATTCGGGCAGCAGCCGTCCGCGGGCACCGGTTGCCCGTCGGGGCAGGTCGGGGCCGGCGGGACCTCGGGCGTCGTCGCCGTCGTGGTGGTCGAGTCGCCGGAGCCGGACCCTGGGCTCGTGCCGT
Organism: uncultured Actinomycetes bacterium; assembly: GCA_963823245.1. Lineage (GTDB taxonomy): Bacteria > Actinomycetota > Thermoleophilia > Solirubrobacterales > 70-9 > JAWVFM01. The sequence continues at coordinate 429,878 of CAWGKQ010000007.1, forward strand.
AGTCCTGGGGCGCTGGCGCGGCCGGGGTCATCGGCACGCAGGCCTGCTGCGTGTCGGTGCTGGTCGGGGCTGGCACATCGACCGTGGCCGAGGCGTTGCCGGCCGCATTGGCACCGGCCGTGCGGGCGCCGCTCGCTTGCGACGCCTTCGCGTCCGCCCGGCGCCCGACGGCGTCGCGCGTGCCGTCCGAGGCGCCGGCCGTCGCCGTCGTGTGGCGGACGTGCCCGATGGGCCCGCTCGAGTCGGTGGCGAGCGGCTTCGCGTGGCGGTCCTTGGGCGTGGAGCCCCATGCCGAGACCGAGACCGAGTACGTGCCGTCGCCCACGTAGGGGACCGGGATGCTCGCGCCGCCGGATCCGATCGCGCCGTAGTCGACCACGCTGCCGTCGGGTGCGATCACCGAGGCCGTGTAGCGCGAGGCACCGTCGATCGCGTTGAACGAAACGTGGAGCTGGCAGACGACGGAGCTGCCGCCCGCGATGCCGCAGCCGCCGTTCGAGACGAGACGTCGAGCGAGGCGACGGCCGAGCCGCCGCTGACGCGCGAACGCGGGCAGCGGCACGATGAGGGCGGCGACCAGGAGCCCGAGCCAGCGCTTGCGCGTCATCACGGCGCCGGCCCTCGCGCGCGACCGTGGGTGTGAGGGAGCTTGTCGATGAGCTCGACGCCGTTCGAGGCCCTGCGCCGAGGCGCTCCGGGCTGTGAGGGTCGTCGCGAGGTAGTAGCGGTATGGCCCGGCGACCCGAAGCGTGACGTCGTAGGCCGGCTTGCCGGGCGGGGCGTCGGCCTCGAGCCGCACGACGGTGCCCTGCTGTGGTCGGGCCGGGAACGCGGTCGACGACGTGGGCGCTTCCGGCGAGGAGGCGAAGCCGCGCGAGCGACCGCTCCACGAAGGCGTTGGTAGCTGAGGCTCGGGGTCTCGCTGGACCCAGAGGGTCGCGTCGGCCGGCGCCGTCGGCCGCGCGGGCGGCGAACGTCGGCGCCGCTCGGAGGCTCGGTGCGGACCCAGCCGGCGGGGAGCGCGAGCGTGTAGCTCGAGCCGCGCACGAGGATCGCGTTGGGCGAGGGCGGCGGGCGCGGGGCGCCGGGGCCTTCGCTCGGCGCCGGCGCCGGTCGCCCGGTCGGTCTCGACGACGGTGGAGGTAGAGCCGCCTCCGCCCTGGATCAGCAGCAGGCCCGCCGACCACGGCCGCGAGCGCGACCGGCACGCGCGAGCAGCGACCAGCGTCCCTCGAGCAGCGAGCGGCTGGCTTCGGGCTTGCGGCGTCGGGCTTGCGGGCGCGGCCGCCGGCGCGTGCGCTGCCGGCGCGAGCGCGCCGACCTCCTCGACCTCATGAACCTCGAAGCTCTCCTGGCAGGTCCCGCAGACGACGACGCCGCACCGCGCGCGAGGGCACCTCGGGGGGCAGGCGCACGAGCGTGGTTCCGCCGCACGCTCGTGCGTGGCGCGGATGAGCTGCACGGGCGCCCCGGTCCACGGCTCGGGGAAGCCGCCGTTCGGAGGCGCGGGCGCAGGGGCAACGCTCGTGGGCTCCACGCCTAGTGGATCGGGTCTGCCGGGCGGGAAACTTGAGCATGGGAACCTCGAGCGGCCAGACGCCGAGCCGAGCACCTAGCTTGACGCGCGGTGCCCCTGGGACGATGGGTGACGCCGAAAGCGATGCCGGGGCTCAAGGCGGGAGAGCGGCGCGGCGCGGGGCCAGGTAGGCGCCGATGCGAGAACATCTCGGCGGCCAATGGGGTCCGTCGGTGAGCGGCCGTGGTGCACCGATGACGACGTGATCCCGACGGCAGATAGGCCTGGAGCCGACGTAGCCGCGAGGCCGGGTTCGGACGACCACGAGCGCCACCACGAGGCGAGCCGAAGTGAGCCGGACGCCCGTGATGCCGGGCGGCGGGGAGATCAGCCGCGATAGGCCCGCGACAGGAGCCGGCCGCCCCGACGCGGGCGCCGCCCGCCCGTCGCGAGGCGCGTCATGACCTCGCCGCCGACGACCACGAGGGGCCAGAAGGTCGACCCCAGGGCCCGCCGGCGGGCGGGCGGACGCGTGCAGAACGGGCGGGGCGAGCGGCGTCGCGAGATGGCCGTGTGGGTGAGCGCGAGCGGCGAAGACCGCCCGCCAGCCGCCACGGGCGGCGGTGACCGCGCAGCACGCCGAGGAGAGAAGCCGCGCGAGAGGAGCACGTCCGGGACGCGGCGAACCCCGCGAACGCGTAGGGGGAGCCGCCCCCCAGGCCGGAACGGGGGGAGGCCCTCGAAGACGGGGTTCCCCTAAGGAGGGGAGGGGGAGGGAGAGGAGGGGAGGGGGGTTCGGCAGCCACTTCGACACCGGGTCGTCGAGGCTGAGCTTGCCGCGATCCTGGAGCTGGAGCAGGAGCGTCGTGACGTAGGGGATCGCCATCGATCCGATGCGCCAGTGCATCCGCGTAGTCGCCGGGACGCCGGTCATCGAATCGCCGAGCGCGGCGTTGACGAGCGTGCGGCCGCCTGGCGCGCAGCGGTGGGACAATCTCCATTCCCGATGGCGCTACCGCTGCTCAATTGGCTCTATCGCAAGCTCGGCAGGCACTATCCGGCGGTATTCCTGACCGTCGAGCTGCTCTCGGCGTTCATCATCGTCGCCGCCACGCTGTGGCTCTTCACCTTCTTCTACGACGCCTCGACGCACGCGTACCTGAAGACGCTCGTCGTGGTCGAGGGGCTCACCGTCTTTGGCGTCGCGATCACGCTCTACCGCACCTATCCGCGCCTGCGCCCGATCGCCGAGTGGATCGGCGGCAAGCACGATCAGGAACACACGGCGCGCGCCTGGTCGGGAGCGGTCGGGCTGCCGCTGGCTTTGATCCGCAACGACATCAAGATCCCCACGCTCGTCGTCGTCCTGCCCGGCTGCGCAGCGGCGACGGTGTTCCTCAACCTGACCTGGGTCAACTACTTCCCGCTGGTCGCCGGATCGATGGTCGCCCTCGGCTACTCGGGGATCCTCCACTACCTCCTGGTCGAGTCGGGCATGCGCCCGGTGCTCGTCGACATCAACCAGGTCGTCACGCCGCGCCTCGAGACCGGCCATTCCGCGATTTCCTTGCGCGTGCGCCTGCTCACCGCCCTGCCGGCGATCAACATCATCACCGCCTTCATCGTCTCGGCCCTCACATCGCATGGCGGCGGGATCTCGGGCACCGTGCTGATCGCCGTCGCAGCCGGCACGGCGATTTCGCTCGAGCTGTCGATCCTCTTGTCGAAGTCGATCCTGCGCCCGGTCGCCGACCTCCAGCGGGCTGCCAGCCGCCTCGTGCAGGGCGACTTCGACGTCGTCGTCCCGGTGACTACGGGCGACGAGCTGGGCGAGCTCGCCGCGACGATGAACCAGGCCGTTCAGGCCGCGCGGGAGCGCCAGCAGATCCGCGAGGCCTTCGGCACCTATCTCGATAAGGACGTCGCCCGCTTCATCCTCTCCGGCAACTTCCCCGAGGAGGGCGTGGAGGTGGACGTGTCGGTGCTGTTCTTCGACGTCCGCGACTTCACGCAGTTCGCCTCCCAGGCCGACGCGCGCGAGGTCGTCGCCGAGCTCAACAACCTTTTCGAGCTGACGGTTCCGATCATCTCCCGCCACGGCGGGCACGTCGACAAGTTCGTCGGCGACGGCCTGATCGCCATCTTCGGCGCCCCCGAGCCCTACCCCGACCACGCCGAGCGGGCGGTGCGAGCGGGCTGCGAGATGGTGCACGAGATCAACGGCGAGGGCGAGACCGCCTTCCGCATCGGCGCCGGCGTCAACAGCGGCCCGGTCGTCGCCGGGTCGATCGGAGGCGCCGGGCGGCTCAACTTCTCGGTCATCGGCGACGCGGTGAACGTCGCCGCCCGCGTCGAGGCCGACCACCCGCGAGCTCGACGAGGACTTCCTCATTAGCGCCGAGACCGCCCGCCGCCTCGGCCCGGCGTTCGAGGTCGAGCCGCGCGGCGAGCACGAGCTCAAGGGCATCGACCGCCCGGTCGAGCTCTTCGTGCCGCGAATTCGCGAGGCCGTGGGCTCGACGCCGGGCGAGGAGCCGCTGCCCTACCGCGAGCCGAGCGGCCTCGCCCAGCTCTGAGCGTTGGTTGTGGCCTTGTGGTCGCTATACCGACCACAATCCCGCAGCGAATCGGCGCGGCCGCCCGCGTGCCGCTTTAGCCTTCGCGGCGATGGAGCGGGGCAGAGGGAGTGCTCGGCGACGGATCGCCTGCATGGCGGTCGGCGCGTGCGCGCTCGTGGTCGCGATCGCCGGCGTAGCGAGCGCCGCCGCGCGCGACTTCGAGCACCCCGCGAACCACACGCCGGCCGACGCCCAGCAGCAGCTCGGCCTGCCGCTGACCGATCCGCAGCGGGCCGACACGCCGAACGACCCGGGTTACGACATCGCCGAGCCCGACGACCCGGACTCGAAGCTGAACGGCGGCCCGTTCGACGCCTCCACGAACATCTACGACGAGGACTTCGGCTTCTTCGGCTTCCCGTCGGTGCGCACGCGCGCGACCGCCATCTACACGGCCGGCCCGAACCTCGCCACGTGCACGGCCAAGGCCATCGTGCCCTGCCCCCAGATCTCGGGCTTCAACGCGTCGGGCGCGTGGAAGCTCGAGCGCGGGCCGGCCCGACGTGGTGGTCGCGGTGCTCGACACAGGGATCAAGTGGGACCGAGACGGCCTGCGCACGCAGATGCACCTCAACAAGGGAGAGCTGCCGATCCCCAAGCGCGGCCGACGGCTCCAACTGCGGCGTCGTATGACTGCAACGGGGATGGCGCGTTCAACGTCACCGACTACGCCGACGATCCCCGTGTGAGCCTCAATGGCGGGTCGCACGGGGTGGCGGGGCAGATCGACGCCGAGGACCTGATCGCCGCCTTCTCCGACGCGCAACCGACGCCGACTCGCAACGGCTTCGTCGACGACATCGCGGGCTGGGACTTCTTCGACAACGACAACGACCCGTACGACGCCTCGAGCTACTTCGCCGCCGCCAACCACGGCTCGGGCCGCGATGAGGGAGGTCGCCGAGCGCGGGAACGACGGCGAGGGCTCGATCGGCGTCTGCCCGCACTGTCAGCTCTTGCCGATCCGCACCTGGGACACCTTCGTCTCCGACGGCAACGACTTCGGGATGGGAATGCTCTACGCCACCGACAACGGCGCGTCGGTGATCGAGGGCGCGAACGGCTCCACCTACCACTCGGCGTTCGCCGAGCAGGCGTCGCAGTACGCGTACGACCACGGGGTCGTGCAGACCTACTCGGGCGACGACCTCAACACCGGCAACCACAACTACGCCGCCAACTACGGCCACGCGATGCTGATCCAGGGGACCGTTCCCGACACCGATGGGCCTCGGCAAGGACGCCGGCAACGAGGCCGCGCAGGCCCTGGCGGGGATCTGCCGGCCCTGCCGGCGCAGTCGGGTGCCCGGGCACCTCGATTCCGGCGCTCACCTACTTCCGCGGCGCCAACACCACCCAGTACGGCGGCAAGAGCTCGATCTCGATGGAGGGCTCGACCGGGTCGGAGAACACCGGCAAGGCCGCTGGCGCAGCGGGGCTGGTGGTGAGCGCCGCGCGCGACGCGAGCCCGGCGGTCGACGCTTGCGCCCAGACGAGACGCGGGAGATCCTGGAGCAGACGGCCGAGCGCGTGCTGGCGCCGAACACCGATCGGCGCTGGGCATCCCCGACCCCGGCGCCGACCCGACGAAGCCCTCGATCGACCAGTGGACGACGCACTTCGGCTGGGGCCGGGCGAATGTGGGCGCTGCGGTCGCGCGTCGCGCAGAGCGGGAAGATCCCGCCGGAGGTGGCAATCGACTCGCCGGACTGGTACGCGCCGGTGACCGGCGACTCGACTCGAGATCACGGGCCTCGCGCGGTCACGGTTCGCCGCCGGCGGTAGCTTCAACTGGAGGCTCGAGTGGGGTGTGGGCGAGGCGCCCACGAGCTGGACCACGGTCAACGAGCGGCACCTCGCACCGGCACGGTCACCGATTTCGGCTCGATCGACATGGAGCAAGGTGCGAAGCGCGCTCGCGAGCTCGACGCCGCCGGTCGACCTCGCCGGCCCGACCTTCTCGCCCGACGAGCCCGAACCCCTTCAAGAAGGAGTTCACGGTGCGGGTGGTGGCGAACGGCGCCGGGCATCGCGACGCCGGGCGTCGACCGCCGCGTGCTCACCTCGGCCCAGGATTCGAGCCTTCGCTCCGGCTTTCCGAAGCGCATGGGGACGGGCGGCGAGGCGCCGATCCGCTACGCCGATCTTGACGGCGACAACGTCGCAGGAGCTGATCGTCCCCACCGAGGACGGCACCATCCACGCCTACGAGCCCGACGGGTCGGAGCTCGCGGGCTGGCCGGTCCACACGCAGGACCCAGCTCGGCCGCGGGCCACGACTCGGCGCCCGGGTTCCACGCGCTGGAGACCGGCGGCTCGCCCGCCGCGCGAGCCGCTTCGCGGCCCGGTGGTCGCCGACCTGAACGGCGACGGGGTGCCCGAGGTGATCGACTCGGCCGGGATCCACGTCTACGCGTTCGAGCCGGACGGCATCCGCGCGTGCCGGGCTTCCCGGTCACCGAGGAACCTCTCCTTCTGCGGCCCGGCGCAACGAGAGCCAGCCGCTCGTGCCATCCCAAGTGCGGCTTTCTCTCGAGCCCGACGGTCGGCCACCTCGAGGGCCTCGACCAGCCCCTCGACATCGTCATCCCCGCGCTCGACGGCCACCTCTACGCCTTCGACGACGAAGGGCAACCCGCTGCCGGGCTTCCCGGTCGCAGCTCGTCGACCCGGCGAAGCCGCGCCGACAAGCGGATGATCGCCGAGTCGATCAACGAGCCCGCGATCGGCGACCTGAACGGCGACGGCAAGGACGACGTGGTGGTCGCCACCAACGAGGCCTACGGCGCCGTCCAGGACCCGCAGCAGGCGCTCTCGGCGCTGCTCGCCGGCGCGGCCGGCCGGCGGTCCTCGCGCCTCTACGCCGTCGACTCCGACGGCACGAGCCACCGGCGGCCCGTTCCTGCCCGGCTGGCCGGTCGAAGCTCGACGGCGCGATCCAGACGACGCTGCCGCTGATCGGCCCCGGCCAGGACCCCGGCGATCGCGAACATCGGCGGGCAAGCCGACGGTCGTCGCCTCGACTACCGGCTCGGCGACGATCGAGGAGCTACGACACCGCCGGCAAGATCGTCCGCACGATCAACCAGGCCGTCTACGGCGCCGGCTCCGACGCCACCGACCGCACGCGGCACGCATCAACCTCTTCGAGTCGGCCTCGCTCGGGAAGCTCCTGCCTGGCGCGCCGCTCGACATCGTCAAGTACGGCCTCAGCCTCGCCGACGTCGCGAACCTGCTGCTGGTCGGGCAGAACGTCCCCTACAACCACCTGATCGGCGCCTACGACTCCTCCACCGGCGTTCCGCTGCCGGCGTTCCCGCGCATCACCGACGACTTCCAGTTCCTCTCGTCCTCCGACGATCGCGAAGGTCGACTCCGGCTCATGCCGAGCAACCAGGTGGTGGCCGGCACCGGCCTCGGGCCTGCTGCACGCCTACGACGGCGCCACGGGCCTCGACGTCCCCGGCTTCCCCAAGGTCACGGGCGGCTGGCTCTTCGCCCCGGCGGCATTCTCCGACGACGGCCGCATGGCCGACATCACGCGCGAGGGCTACCTCTTCCAGTGGAACCTGCCGAAGCTGCCGAAGTGCCAGACGCGAGTGGCCGTCGCTTCCGCCACGACACGCGCCAGTCGGGCAACTACGACACCGACGGCACCGCCGCCCTCGACGCCCACCGACCTCAAGGTGCACTCGGGCGAGTTCATCTTCAGCTCGCCGGGCGACGACTACGGCTGCGGCACGCCAGCGAAGTACGAGATCGCCACCTCGGCGAAGCCGATCACGCCGCAGAACTTCGACCAGGCCGACGCGTACGCGAAGACGCCGGCGCCGGTGCCCGGCGGCAACCAGGTCGTCTTCAACCCGACCTCGCACAGGCGCTACATCGCCTACCGGGCGGTCGACGACGCCGGCAACGTGGGCTACTCGGCCGAGATCGACACCGGCTCGGGGCCGCCGCCGGGCCCGGGCGGTAGGCCGGACACGAAGATCAAGAAGCTGGAGGCGAGCTCGCGCAAGCACCAGGTGAAGGCGCGCTTCGTCGCCTCGGGCGGCGCCGGGCGCGCCGTACAGGTTCGAGTGCAAGCTTCTTCACCCCAAGAAGCGGGGCAACCCGAAGAAGCAGTTCCACCGCTGCTCCTCGCCCTACCTCCACAAGCACCTGAAGAGCGGCCACTACCTGCTCAAGGTCCGAGCGATCGACTCAGCCGGCGCCAAGGATGCGTCGCCGGCCAAGGCGCAGTTCCGCATCAAGCGCCAGCACCGCCACCGCCACCACCGAACAAGACTCAGCTACCTCTCAGGTGGTCTTTACGCGATCGTTCAGGGGGGCCGATGAACCTGATCGCATGCCCCTTCCTATCGACCCGCAGTTCGGCTATGCGGCGCTCTTCGGCGTCGTCTTCGCCGAGTCGGCGGGTCTCCCGGTGCCCGGCGAGACCGCCCTCCTAGCGGCGGGCGTGCTCGCCGGCACCGGGCAGCTTGCTCTCGGGGCGGTGATCGCCATTGCCGCCGCCGCAGCGATCCTCGGCGACAACCTGGGCTACGCGGTCGGCCTGCGCGGCGGCCGCCGGCTTCTCCTGCGGCCCGGACCGCTCGCCGGCTGGCGCCACCGCTCGCTGCATCGCGCCGAGGCCTTCTTCGCCCGCTACGGCGAGCCGGCGGTGTTCGTCGCCCGCTGGGTCCCGGTGGCCCGATACCTGACGCCGCTGACCGCCGGCGCGGCCGAGATGCCGTGGCGCAAGTTCACGCTCTTCAACGCCGCCGGTGCGATCGCCTGGTGCGCGAGCCTCACCGCCCTCGCCGCCTTTGCCGGCCCCGCCGGCGCGGCCACCCTGTCGGCGATCGGACTCGTCATGGCCGGCGGCGGCGCGCTCGTCGCGGCGCTTCGCACCCTCGCCGCTCGCCGCCGGGCGCCGAGCCCGACACCGCGCTGGCCCGGGCTAAGTCCGCCGCCGCCCCGCGCGAACGTCCCGCGCCACCCTTCTCGCCCCCCGCGAGGGACGTTCGGCGAGAATTGGGGCGCCGTGACGCGCCAGCTCGATCGTCAAGCCCGTGCCGACGTGCCGTCATTGCGGGACGCCGGGCGTTCGGTTCCTCCAGCGCTGCCCGCGCTGCGGCCGCCGCCACCTCATCCCCTCGGCGAACGTGCCGGGCGCGAAGCACTGAGCCCAGGCTCAGCGCTGCGCGAGCGCGAACGGGCTGCCCTCCGAGTCGCGGCAGATCGCCCACCGCTCCCCCGGGTGGACGAGCGTGCCGCCGAGCTCGACGACCCGCTCCTGCGCCACCGCGATGTCGTCGACCTCGAAGTAGGGGAGCGAGAAGGAGTCGCCCGGGCCCTGGCCGCGCGCGTGGACGCCCACCGCGGGCTCGCCCGAGCGCGTCTGCCAGCCCTCGCCCTCCTCGTCGCTCCGCTCGGCGAGCTCGACGCCCAGCAGGCCGCCCCAGAAGGCGAGGGCGCGGTTGGCGTCGTCGGCTGGGAACTCGATCAGTGAGGGGCGGGCAGATGGCACGCAATGACCATATTCGAGCGGTGTGAGCCGCTAGCCTCGGCGCGTGGCTGAGGAGCCGAGCGAGCAGCCCACGCAGGACGTGACGATGGGCCCGGTGACGGTGGCGCCGCGCAAGGGGCGGCGGCGGCTCGTCAAGGTGCTGCTGGTCCTCGCCGGGATCCTCGCGTTCCTCAGCATCTTCTCGGTCTGGGTCGAGCGCCAGGCGCTCGACACCAACGAATGGGTCTCGACCTCGAGCCAGTTCCTCGAGGACGACACGATCCGCACCGCGGTCGGCGACTACCTGGTCGACCAGCTCTACGAGAACGTCAACGTCAAGAAGCAGATCGGCAGCATCCTGCCGGGCGACGTCAAGAAGTTCTCCGGGCCGGCGGCAGCCGGCCTGCGGCAGGTGGCGGGCAGCGCGGCCGACAAGATCCTTCAGACCTCGACCGCCCAGAGCCTGTGGGAGACGGCCAACCGCGACGCCCACGAGCAGTTACTCGCGGTGCTGAACGGTGGCGGCGAGACCGTCACCACGCAGAACGGCGAGGTGACGCTCAACCTCGGCTCGCTCGTCAACAACCTGCTCTCGCAGGTGAGCTTCGGGCCGAGCATCTCGCTGCCGCCCGACGCTGGGCAGATCACGATCCTGCACTCGGACCAGCTCGGGACGGCGCAGGACATCGCGGTCGCGGTCAGGGGCCTCGCGATCGTCTTCATCCTCCTGACGCTCGGCACCCTCAGCCTGGCCATCTACCTCTCGAAGGGCGAGCGCTGGATCACCGTCCTCTACGGCGGCGTCGCGCTGGTGGCGGCGGGCTTCGCCGTGATCGTCGCGCGGCACGTCGCCGGCGGGATCGTGGTCAACCAGCTCGTCAAGGACCCGAGCGTGAAACCGGCGGCCAACAACGCGTGGGACATCGCGACGACGCTCATGACCTCGATCGCGACGAGCGTGATCATCGCCGGCTTCCTCTTCATCGTCGCCGGCTGGCTCGCCTCGCCGACGAAGATCGCCTGGCGCGTGCGCAAGGCGGCCGCGCCTGTGCTCCAGCAGCAGACAGGCTGGGTCTACGGCGCCCTCGGCGTGGTCCTCGGGATCTACTTCCTCACGGCCGCCACCCAGGGCCTCCGCCAGTTCCTCACCACCCTCGCGATCGGCGCCATGGCCGCCTACGGCATCGCCGGGATGAAGCGACAGACCGCGCGCGAGTTCCCGGGCGCCAAGGACTCCGACGTGTTCATCCGCGCGAGGGACCGGATGGTCGAGGGCGCGAAGTCGCTCGGCGAGAGCGCGAAGTCGGCCGGCGAGACTGCCCGCAAGAAGGCGCTCACCGAGCGCGAGCCGCGCGACGGCGCCGCGGCCGATGGCCGCCCGGCCGAGGCCCCGACCGCGGCGATGGCCACCGCCGCGCCGGCGCGCATGCCGCAGGACGCGAAGATCGAGCAGCTCGAGCGCCTCGCCGCCCTGCACGAGAAGGGGATCCTCACCGACGAGGAGATGGCCGCCGAGAAGGCGAAGGTCCTGGCGGCTGAGGGCTGATCATGGCCCAGCTCGTCTACTCGGCGATCTGCTCGCTCGACGGCTACACCGAGGACGCGTCGGGCAAGTTCGACTGGGCGGCACCGGACGAGGAGGTCCACGCCTTCGTCAACGACCTCGAGCGCGGCATCGGCACCCACCTCTACGGCGCCGGATGTACGAGACGATGGTCGCCTGGGAGTCCGACGACCTCCTCGCCGGCGAGCCGGCGGTCATGCACGACTACGCGGCGATCTGGCGCGCCGCCGAGAAGGTCGTCTACTCGCGAACGCTCACCGAGCCCTCGAGCGAGCGGACGCGCATCGAGCGGAACTTCGCCCCCGACGCCGTCGCGCGCATGAAGGCGGAGGCCGAGGCCGACCTGAGTGATCGGCGGCCCCGAGCTCGCGGCCGCGGCGCTCCGGGCCGGGCTGGTCGACGAGATCGGGCTGCTGGTGGCGCCGGTCGTGGTCGGCGCCGGCAAGCGGGCCCTGCCCGAGGGCCGGCGCCTCGAGCTCGACCTCCTCGACGAGCGCCGCTTCGCGAGCGGAGTCGTCCACCTGGGCTACGCGCTTCGCGCCTGAGGGGACGTATCGTGCCGGGCGTGATGGGCCGCCCGGCGCTGCTTACGGGGGCGGTGGCAGCCGCCTGGCTTGGGATCTCGGCGGCATCACCCGCGAGTGCCGAGGCCTTCACGCACGCCCAGACGAAGGCCTTCCGCCAGACGGTGCTGAAGGAGAAGCACCGCGACCGCTACCCGGGGATGATCGTCGGCGTCTGGAAGCACGGCCACGGGCACTTCATCTTCACGCCCGGCCACGCGCGCACGGGCGCCAAGCGCCGCCCGATGACCCCGCACACGCCGACCCGCATCGGCAGCAACACCAAGACCTTCACCGCGACGGTCATCCTCCGCCTGGTCCAGGCGCACAAGCTCCACCTCGGCGACACCGTGAGCGAGTTCATCGGCGGGATTCCGAACGGCCGCCAGATCACGATCCGCGAGCTCCTCAACCATACGAGCGGGCTGCCCGACTTCCCGCCGCAGTAGCCGTCGGAGCTTCGCCCACCCGCAGCGCGAGCGGGGCCCGCTGCGGGTGGCGAGGCGCTCGATCAAGCTCGGCCCGGTGGTCAAGCCGCCGGCGCCGTTTCTCTACTCGAACGTCAACTACCTGCTGCTCGGCGTCATCGCCCGGCGCGTCGGCCGGCGAGAGCCTCCACGCGAGCTACGCGACGCTCTTCCACCGCATCGGCCTCGGCCACACGGAGTTCCGAGAGCGGCCGGGCTGCCACGGGGAATGGCGCACGGCTACATGAAGCAGGACGGCCGCGTGCAGGACACCGCGCGCCGCAATTTCTCACGCTGGTGGACGGCCGGGGCGATGATCTCGACCGTCGGCGACCTCGCGAAGTGGGTGCACGCGATCGCGACCGGCCATCGGCTTCTGAACCCGCGCCTCCAGCGCGCCCGGCTCCACATGCAGGCCAGTAGCCAGTCCCTACGGGCTCGGCATCTTCGCCAGCCAGCTCTGCTGAAGGCGGGCAATGCATCGTCTTTTACGGCCACAACGGGATCGTCCCGGGCTACGACTCGATGGCGCTGTACTCGCCGGCCCGCAAGATCACGATCGTCGTCCTCGGCAACACCTCGGTCGCCTTCGACACCTTCCTCCGCAAGCCGAAGCCGCCCGACCCGGGTCTCTTCAACGCCTTCGGCTCGCTCGCGCTGCATCGCGCTGCACCCGCGACGTCAGCCCGCGCGCGGGCTGCGCGCTCGGGCCGAGCTAGCCGTGGCTACCAGAGCGTCGTTCAGGGGCTCGTAGGCGCGCATGCGCTCGTCGGCGGTGACGAGGGTGAAGTCGTGCTCGAGGGCGGTGGCGACGAGGAAGCGGTCGGCCGGGTCGCGGGAGTCGAACCCGTCCAGCGCCTCGCTCGGAGCGCGATCTCGTGTGAGAGCGGGATCGCGTGGAGGGCGGAGCGCCGGAGCGCGTCGACCACGCCCCGCGCGGGTGGGATCGAGCTGGATCTTGCCCTTGCGCGCGAGGATCATCGCCTCCCAGGTTGAGGTGGGGGAGAGATACAGACGGTCTCGGTTCTGCGGGATGGACTCCTGGGCAGCGTGCGAGAGCCGTTCGGGCTCTAAGACCTCCACAGCCAGACGTGAGTGTCGAGCAGGAGCCTCAATCGCGAAGGACCTCCCACTCCTCGGGATCGACGGCGGGATCGACGAGATCGCCGATGATCTCGCCTCGAACGCGCATGGATCCGAGCCAGTCGGGCTGTGGCAGGGTTGAGCGGCGCGAGCTGAGCGACCGGTCGGCCGCGCTTCGTGATCACGATGGGCTCTCCCGAGATGCCGACCTCGTCGAGCAACTTCAGGCACGTTTGCTTGAACTGGCCGGCTGGAATCGTCTTCATGAGTGAGATTACCATGGACATAAGACATGGACATTTACCTGGCTGCCGTGACGGATACTCGCGGGCGGCGGCGCGCGAGTGGTGCGCCGAGCGGCGCCTGCCTCACGTGACCGTGCTCAACCTGGGCCAGGTGAACCCGCGTCCGCAGGGCCGCGCGATCGTCGGCGTGCTGATCGCCGCCGCGATCTTCACGCTCGTCGTTGTTTCGCAGAAGAGCGGTGGCGGAAGCGGGGGAGGGCGCGCGCATCACGTGGCGTTCGGGGGCGGGCGCTCGCGGCGCCGCGGGCCGCCACGACGCACTCCGAGCCCCGGCGCCAACATCGCCGGCACGACCGGCAGCACCGCCGGCACGCGCGGCGCCGCCATCGCGTGCGCCATCGACCGCCGGCCGGCGCCGGTCTCATCGCGAGCAGCTGCAGCTACCGGAAGCCCGCTCGAGCGCCTGCGGGAGCGTTCCGCCGCCCGGCAGCTGCCATCTCCGCGACGGCGGCGCGCTCCAGGACCCGAGCTGCACGCCGGGCGCCGTCGACCCACGCGTGACCCAGGCGAACATCGACTCCACGATCTGCGTCAGCGGCTACACCAGCGAGGTGCGCCCCCCTTACTCGTATACCGCGCCGCTCGAGTCCGAGCTCCTCCGCTCGTACGGCCTCTCCGCCTCTCCGGCGAGCACCGAGCTCGACCACCTGATCTCGCTCGAACTGGGCGGCGCGCCCGCGGATCCGCGAAACCTCTTCCCCGAGCCCTACGCGGGCCGCCGCGGCGCGACGGACAAGGATGCGCTCGAGAACCGCCTCCACGCCGAGGTCTGCGCGGGCTCGATCAGCCTCGCGACCGCCCAGCACGAGATCCTCGACTGGGTGAAGTACCAGGCGCCGGCACCCGCTCCGGCCGCGGCTCCGTCGAGCGCGTCGACTTCATCGGCGGGCGGTGGAAGCGCGCTTCGTCGGGCGGCGGGTCGAACTGCGACCCCAACTACTCCGGCGCCTGCCTCGACCCGAACGCCTCCGACTACGACTGCGCCGGCGGCGGGGGCGACGGCCCGAAGTACGTCCAGGGCCCGATTCACGTCACGGCACCGACCACTACTACCTCGACGGAAACGGCGACGGGATCGCCTGCATAGGGCGTCCAGGCTGAGCGAGGGCGCGAGCGGGGAGATGGTGCGCTGCGTAGGTGTGTGCGGTGTAGTGGAGGATGCGAGACGTGATGGTGGGAGGGCGGCATCATCAGGTCGATCGGCGACAGCCGGTGGTGGCCGGTACGGGCCAGCTCGCGTTGCGCCTGGACGGCTCGGGCCTCCACCCCCGGCTCGAGTGGCGCCGGAGGAAGGGCCAGGAGGTGCTCGTGAATCGTGACGTGGTCTCCGGCGCTCCGAGCGGAGTAGCCGGCCTCGAGGAGGAGCGGCAGTGATGCGTATACGTGTCCCAGCTCGAGATCCTTGGCGATCTCGTCCGCACGATCCCTCGGAAGCCGGGAGCTGCCCAGCCGCGACCACGCCGAGTTATCGAGCGCAAACCCTTGCTCACCGATCCATCCAGCCGGTGCGGCGCACCTTGTCGGCCGCCTCGACGTCGATCTCCAGATCCCCGGCTCGGACCCGGTCAGCAAGCCAGCGGCGCTTGTCCTGAACGCTTTCGCGCTCCGACCGCAGCTGCGCCAGCTTCGCCTCGGCCCCGAGGATACCAGCTCCGGGAGCGGCACCCGCTCGTCGCCTAGCTCCGCGCGCAGCTCTCCAGCGCCGCCTTGACGGGCGGCGTTTCGGTGATCGCGTGGCGTGGTGCTTCGTCGGCGTGGCAGCGAGTGTAACACCAGTGTGCACCGAGCTTTTCGGGTCACTCACGGAGCATGGACGCGCTCGCCATACGCATGACGCGCGCAATGCGCCGACTCACGCGCGAGTAGGTTGCGGGCATGAGCGAGGCTGGCTCCTCCCGGCGACGACGCCGAGGCGCTCGAGCTCTGCCAGGCCGGGATGGCGGCCTTCAACGCCCGCGACGTCGACACGATGCTCGAGCGCTTCGACCCCGACGTCGAATGGCGGCCGCTGCGCTCGGAGACCGAGGGCGCCTACCGCGGCCACGACGGCATCCGCGAGTGGATCGCCGAGACGGCCGAGCTCTTCGAGCACAGCTACGCCTAGATCGACGAGGCGAGCTGGCGTGGGCGACGACGCGGTCCTCGCCGAGGGCCGCATCGACCTCCAGGGCAAAGCGAGCGGCGCGCCGATCGAGCTCCCGGTCACCTGGGTCTTCCGGGTTCGGGACGACAAGATCACCTGGGGCCAGGCGTTCACCGACCGCGCCTCAGCGCTGGCCGAGCTCGGCTGAGCAACTTTCGGCGTTCCGGAGTGTCGGAGTGGTAGGCGGGACGGTGGGGGTTGATTGGCAGGGCGGCGAGGGTGGCCGCCGCGGTTTCGATCGCGGCGGCCACCCCGCCAGAGCACGCCGATTCGGCCCACTCTCCGGTCGCAGTTTGTACAGCGCGTGCAGTCTAGCACCTCGATCTCGCGGGTAGGGCCCGGGCGGGAACGCTGAGCCGCGACGAGGAGGTACTCGGAATGCTGAAGCGGGGATGGATCGTTGGAGCGATCGGCCTGGCACTGGCCTTCGCGGCGCCGGCCGCGGGGCAGGCGGCCACGGAGTCGCTGGTCACAGATGACAGCCCTCCGTCGCCCTTCCCCCAGAACAAGCAGAACGAGCCCACCGTTGCGATCGATCCCAACAACCCGAGCGTGGTCGCGGCGGGAACGAACGACGAGATCGACGAGCCTCCCTGCGACGGCTCCGACTGTCCGTTCGCCCAGGGCGTCGGCAACTCGGGCATCTACTTCTCGTTCAACGGCGGCGGCAGCTGGACCCAGCCCACCTACCAGGGCTGGAGCGGCCGCAGCGGCACCCTCGGGCCGGGCCCGATCGGAACCCTTCCCCACTACTACGAGCAGGGCCTCGTCTCCGATGGCGACCCGGTGGTCGCGTTCGGCCCGCGCCCCGGGGCCAACGGGAACTTCTCGTGGTCGAACGGCTCGCGCCTCTACTACGCGAACCTGACCTCGAACTTCTCGACCGTCCGCTCCGAGGCGACCTTCCGCGGGTTCGAGGCGATCGCCGTCTCACACGCCGACCGCGTCGCGGACGCGGCGGCCAACGACGCCGGCGCCTGGAGCGACCCGGCGATCGTCACGAGCCAGCGCCAGAGCCAGACGACGTTCTCGGACAAGGAGGCGATGACGGTCGACAACGCGGCATCGAGCCCGGACTTCGGCAACGTCTACGTCTGCTATTCGCGCTTCAACAGCCAGCAGCCCGATGGGCCGATCAAGATCGCCTTCAGCCGCTCGACGGACGGCGGGACGACCTTCTCCGCTCCGAAGACGATCAGCTCGGCCTCGAAGGTGCGGCACCCAGGACGGCCGACAGGGCTGCGCGGTCCGAACCGACAGTCACGGGAACGTCTACCTCGTCTGGGAGGACGCGGTGCACAAGACTCGGTGTTCGAGCTGGCGCGCTCGTCCGATGGCGGCAGGAGCTTCGGCAAGGCGCACGTCGTGGCCAACGTCACCGACGTGGGCCAGTTCGACGGCGTCCGCTCGTTCTCGTTCGACGGCATCGCCGGCGCGCGGACCAGCTCGTTCCCGAGCCTCAGCATCGCCAACGGCGCGCCGAGCGGCAACGGCGCGCCGAACACGATTGCCCTCGGCTGGTCGGACGCCGCCGACGGCCTCAACCACGAGCACGCCCTGGTGCAGCTCTCCGGGGACGGCGGCCAGAATTGGACGGATCCCCAGCCCGTGGAGCAGTCCGGCGATCGCCCTGATTTCGCCTTCCTCAGCATCTCGCCGAACGGGCAAGACCTGTACGTCGTCTACGACGGCTTCACGGACCCGTTCCAGAACGACACGACGAGCAGCCGGACCTTCGTCGGCGTAACGATGCACGCCAACGTCAACGGCACCTCGCTCGGGGGACTCGGGATGCTGGATCGAAGCGCGCCGGGCGACGCGCGCGCGTCGAGCGCCAACGCCCTCATCGACGAGTTCATCGGCGACTACAACACGGTCGATTCGACGCCCTCCGGCGCCGTCAGCGTCTTCAACGACGCGAGCAGCGCGGAGGTGTGCCCGCTGATTAACACCTTCCGCCAGGCGATCGTGGACGGCACGCCCGGCGCGCCGCCGGCGCCGGGGACCGACTGCCCGGCGACCTTCGGCAACACCGACGTCCTCGCAGCGGTGGCGCCGGACCCGACTCCGTAGGGATCGGCTCCGGCGCCCGCAGCGCCGGAGCCGTCCCCCGCCGCCTCTAGCCTCGCGCTCAGATGGCCGAGATCGTCGAGGCGCTCGGGGGCTCCGAGCGCGAGCGGATCGCGACGCTGCGTGAGCAGGGGCGCTTCTTCTGGGCCGACCTCGACGCGAACGAGGTAACGAGGGACCAGATCCACGAGGCCCTGGGGATCGAGACGCACGCCCTCGACCCGCTGCTCGACTTCGGCCGCGAGATTCCGCCCTCGCGCAAGTTCCACGCCGACGGCGATCACGTGGTGTTCCCCTTCAACGTCTTCATCGAGGCGGAGGCGGTGGGCGAGAACGTCTCACGCCTGGAGCCGATCGAGGTGCACGTCCTCGTCCACGGCGACTACCTGCTGACCGTCCATCGGCGAGGGCCGCCACTCCCGCAGATCCTCGCGCCGTACACGCCGGACGGTAGAAGCGAGCAGTACGTCGTCTACGCCGTCCTCGACGCCATGGTCGCGACGGCCTTCGACGCGCTCAACAACGTGAACCTCGCGATCGAGGGCCTGCAGGTGGCCTCGGCCGAGATCGGGAACGCCCGGGTTCGCATGGGGACGCTGCGCGAGGCGAGCGGGCGCCTGGCGATGATGCGCCGCCAGCTCGGTCCCCAGCAGGGCATCTTCGAGCGGATCAGCCAGGAGATCGGCCAGGTGAAGGGTCTCGAGGCGGACAGGCAGGTGGACTACTTCGACCGCATCGACTCCCAGCTCCACCGCCTCGTCGTCGGCATCGACGCCGCCTCGAGCTCGATGGCTCAGCTGGTCGACCTCCGCCTCAACGAGACGATGTACTGGCTCACGGTGGTGGCGACGATCTTCCTGCCGCTCACGTTCGCGACCGGCTTCTTCGGCATGAACTTCGCCTGGCTCGTCCAGCGGATCAACACG
The DNA here is from genome assembly GCA_963823245.1 of uncultured Actinomycetes bacterium. Lineage (GTDB taxonomy): Bacteria > Actinomycetota > Thermoleophilia > Solirubrobacterales > 70-9 > JAWVFM01. The sequence continues at coordinate 448,624 of CAWGKQ010000007.1, forward strand.
CCGGCCGCGTTCCTGCTCCTCGGGGTCGGAATCCCGGCGCTCATGACGCTCCTCACCTACTTCCTGATCCAGCGCCGCGGCACCCCGGTGCAGCGCGACCCGAACTCGGTCGAGCGGGCGGTCGGGGCGCTTCGCACCTCGATCACGCGGCAGGCGCCGCCGGTGAAGATGACGCTCGACATGGCCCGCCACGGAAGGCGAGACCGATGATCACCAGCCCGATCGAGATCAACCGCGCGCCCGAGGGCGTCGCCTAAGTTACGCTCGGTCGGGCTAGGCGCCGCGACGGGTACCCTCGGCTCGGGAAAGGGGAGCAGGAATGTCCCGAGCAAGGACGCCAAGGCTGCTGCCGGTCGCAGCGGCGCTCGCGGTTCTTGCGCTCGCGGCATGGATGCTGTCGGACCAGCTCTCGACGCCGTCGCCAAAGCCCACCTCGGCGCCGGAGAGCGAGTTCTCCGCCGACCGGGCCATGCGTCACGTCGTCGCGGTGAGCGGTCCGACCAGGTCGATCCTCGACGGGCCGCGGTACGCCGGCGGGCCCGCCCACGCGGCCGCCCGCCGGTACATCGTCCGCCGGCTCCGCGCGCTCGGGCTGCACCCGCGGCTCCAGCACGCCGTCTCCGTCAACCGGTTCCCGGGCGGCGACGCCGAGGCGGGCTCGGTGACGAACGTCGTCGCGCGGCTTCCCGGGACCGACCCAAGCGGGACGCTCCTCCTCGACGCTCACTACGACTCGGGGGCCACGGGCCCGGGATCGAGCGATTGCGGATCGTGCGTGGCGACGCTCCTCGAGACGGCGCGGGCGCTCCGCTCGGGCCCGCGGCTGCGAAACGACGTCGTGCTCGCGTTCACCGACGGAGAGGAAGACGGCGACCTCGGGGCCGCCGCCCTGGCGCCCGATCGCCGGCTGACGGGCGCCGCAGATGTCGCGATCAACTTCGAGACCGCCGGAAGCCACGGCGCGTCGATGCTGCTCGCCACGAACAGCTCGTGGCTCGTCGACCAAGTTCTTGACTCCGGAGCCGACGTCCGCGCTTACTCGATCCTGCCCTCGCTGATTCGGGGCGCGCTGCGGAGCGCCCAGCTCGCCACCGACACCCAGGAGTACATGGACCAGGGCGCGGCCGGGGTCCAGTTCGGCTACATGCAGGGCACCACCGACTACCACACCCAGCTCGATAACCCGACTCACCTCGGCCGCGGGAGCCTTCAGCAGGACGGCGACTACGCCCTCTCGCTCACGACGCGCCTCGGCGACATGGAGCTGACGGCGCGCACCGGCGACAGCACCGCCTACTTCAACCTCACGGGCGGCGTCATCGCCGGCTACGGATTCGCCGTCGCGGTGCTCGTGGCCGCGATCGCGCTGGCACTGTTCGTCGCCTGCGTCATTCTCGGATTGCGCGCCGGCCGCCTCACCGGCCGGGGGCTGGCCCGCGGCGTGCTCGCCTTCCCGTTGGCGGTGATTCTTGCGACCCTCGTCTCGGGTGCCGCCTGGCTGCTGATGAAGGCGCTGATCGGCGACCTCGGCGCGTTGACAATCGGCAGCGAGCCAGAACCTGTTCTTCGCGCTCGCGCTCCTCGTCCTCGCCTTCGGCGTGGCGCTCGCCGTCTACAACCTCTTCCGCCGCACGGTCCCCGACGACCTCGCGGTCGGCGCACTGGCCTGGTGGACGCTCCTGACCGTGGCGTTCACCATCGGCAGCCCCGGCGCGAGCTACTTCTTCGCATGGCCGGCGCTCGCCGCGCTGGCGGTCGAGCTCTGGCGGCTGGCCGCCCGCGGCCCCTCCGCCTGGTTGACGGCCGCCGGCGTCGCCGTTCCGCTGGCGGTCGCGATCGTGGTGATGGCGCCCCCGCTCGTGATCTTCTTCCTCCTGGCGTTCCGCCTCGACGGCCTCGGCGTTCCGGTGGTCGGAGTGATGGGGATCTTCGGCGCGCTCATCGCCGGACTCGTGCTCCCGTATCTGCTCCCTCGCGGCGTCTTCCGCGCCCCGTCGGCGGGCGTCCGCTGGCTCGGTCCGGTGGCGGCGGGGATTCTCGCCGTCGTGCTCGCCGGCGTCGGTGCCGCCCGGCTCGGCTACAGCGACTCGTATCCGCGCCCCGATTACGTCGCCTACGTCCTCGACGCCGACCGCGGCTCGGCGACCTGGCAGGCGAGCGACCGGGAGTCGTGGAACGCCCCGCTTCTGCGCGACGCCCACGCGAGCGATGTGCGGATCCGGCCGTTCCAGACCATCGACGGCTGGGCCTCGCCGGCGCCGAAGATCGAGGTAAAGCCCCCGCGGCTGATCGAGACCGGCCGCTCCGGCAGCGGCGATGACAGCGTGGTCCACCTTCGTCTCGTCTCGCCGAGGCGAGCGCCGGCGGCCGCGGTCGAGATCCACGTGCCAAAGGGAATCAGGGCTGCGACGGTGGGCGGGCGCGCCTTCCCGCTCTCCTCGGACGCCCGTGACGGAGACTTCCAGCTCTCGTTCGTCGGCGTTCCGGGGCGTGGTCTCCCGATCGCGCTCACGGTCGCCCCCGAACAGGAGATGTCGGCGACGGTCGAGGACTGGACGCAGGGTTTGCCGCCGAGCCTGCGGGCTCCGCGCCGTCCGCTGGACACGATGCCGGCAGCGCTCGCCTTCCGGGCCGACCCCACGGTGGTCGTCAACCAGGCGAACCTGCGCTCGTAGAGCAGATCCCCGAGGCCGACTGAGCGATCGGGAGCTCCGTCAGGCCGAGGCGAGCTCCCGATGGTCCGAGAAGTCGGGCTCGCGCTTCTCGGCGAACGCCTCGACGCCCTCGCGGGCCTCGTCGGTGCCGAGGAAGACGCCGAGGCCGCTGAAGGCGAGCTGGCCGACGCCGGCCAGGTGCTCGGTGTCGGCGTTGAACGACTGCTTCAGGAACCGCAGCGAGGTGGGGGAGAGGGCGAGCATCTCGTCGGCCCAGCGGCGGACCTCGGCCTTCAGCTCGCCCGCCGGCACGACCTTGTTGACGAGCCCCCAGCGCTCGGCCGTGGCGGCGTCGTAGCGGCGGCACAGGAACCAGATCTCGCGCGCCCGCTTCTCGCCGACGACACGGGCGAGGTAGGCGGTGCCGAAGCCGGCGTCGAAGGAGCCGACGCGGGGGCCGTTCTGCCCGAAGACCGCCGACTCGGAGGCGATCGTGAGGTCGCAGAGCACGTGGAGGACGTGGCCGCCGCCGATCGCGTAGCCGTTCACCGCGGCGACGACCGGCTTCGGGACCTCACGAATCAGGCGGTGCAGGTACTCGACCTCGAAGAGGCCCGACTCGGTGGGCCCGTAGTCGCCGGACTCGGCGCGCTGCTTCTGGTCGCCGCCGACGCAGAAGGCGCGATCGCCGGCGCCCGTGAGGCAGACGACGCCCACCTCGGTGCTCGCCCAGGCGCGCTTGAGGCACGCGATCAGCTCGTCGACGGTGCGCCCGCGGAAGGCGTTCATCCGCTCCGGGCGGTCGATGGTGATCGTCGCGAGGCCGCCCTCGGCCTCGTAGCGGACGTCGGTCAGGTCCTCCATGTGCTCCTCCTTCTCTTGCGCGAACGTCCCGGAGTACCCCGTATAGCCCCGACCGCGGGACGTTCGCTGGTGGTTGTCGTTCAGGCCATCGTCATGCCGCCGCTCACCGAGAGCGTCTGGCCGGTGATGAAGCCGGCCTCCTCGGAGGCGAAGAAGGCGACTGCCGCGGCCACGTCGTCCGGCTCGCCGAGCCGGCGCATCGGCACCGCGCGTTCGAGGGAGGCGATCAGCTTCTCCCCGGCGGGGTCCTTGGCCGCCATTCTCTCGAGCAGCGGCGTCCGCGTCGGACCCGGGCAGACGGCGTTGGCCGTCACCCCGCGCCGCGCCGACTCGCGGGCGATCGTCTTCGTGAAGGCGACGACGCCGCCCTTCGCGCCGGCGTAGACGGCCTCGCCGGAGGAGCCGACGCGCGCCGCGTCGGAGGCGATGCTCACGATGCGGCCGAAGCCGCGCTCGAGCATCCCTGGCAGGACTGCGTGCGTCAGCCGCAGGCAGCCCATGTAGTTGATCTCGACGACGCGATGCCAGAACTCCTCGTCGGTCTCGATGAAGGGGCGAAGCTCGTCCCAGCCGGCGTTGTTGACGAGGATCTCGACCGGGCCGCCGAGCGCCTCGCCGGCGCGCTCGACGCCCGCGGCCACCGAGGCGGAGTCGGTGACGTCGAAGGCGACGCTCGCCAGGCGCGCGCCCGTTTCCGTCGCGATCGTCGTCGCGGCGGCGTCGGCATCGTCGCCGCGCAGGTCGGCGACCGCGACGGCGTTTCCGGCCTCGGCAAGCCGCGCCGAGATAGCGCGCCCGATTCCGCCCGCGGCCCCGGTGACGAGTGCGACCCGCTCGGCCATCCGCGCCGCAATCTATTCTCCGCGCCCTCTTAGGCGGCGAAGGAGGTTGAGCGTGAAGTCGATTCGATCCAGGGGCGGGGCCTGCATGCTCGCAGCATGCGCGACCGCGGCCCTCGTCTCCGGATGCTCGTTCAGCTTCGGCTCGAGCGACACGATCAAGCAGGACGACGAGGTGAAGAACGCGCAGAACTTCATCGACCAGCAGCTCACCTCGCTGCCGCCGACCAAGTCGGTCGACTGCCCCGATGGCGTCGACGCGAAGACCGGCACCACCTTCGAGTGCACCGCGACCCTCGTGAACGGGCAGAAGATCACGCTCCCGCTCGTCGTGTCGTCCACAAACGACAACGGCGGAACGATTGACAGCAATCCGGACATCGTCGACCAGGCGCTCGCGGTCGACCTCATGTATCAGGCTGCGAACTCGCCGCTCAAGGTGGTCGACTGCCCCACCGACGTGGCGGCGAAGGCGGGCAAGACGTTCGACTGCGAGGCGAGCTTCCAGAACGGGTCGAGCAGCACCGTGACCCTGAAGCTCGAGTCGTCCTCGCCGAACGGCAAGCAGAACATGACCGTCGTCGCCGCGAAGCGCTCCTAGCGAGGGGTGGACGCGGGAGGCCCCGAGGGGTAGGGTCGGCTCGACATCCATCGTGGAGGAGGTACGGCATGTACGCAGTGGTCGTAAGGGTCACGATCAAGGACGATGGACGCCGCGACAACGGCGCTCACCGAGCAGGTGGTGCCGCGCGTCTCGCAGGCGCCGGGCTTCAAGGCCGGCTACTGGACGCGGAAGGACGACAACGGCATGTCGATGATCATCTTCGAGTCCGAGGAGGCGGCGAAGAACGCTTCCGAGGCGATCGGGGCGAACATGCCGGACGCCGTCACCCTCGACCACGTCGCGGTGCGCGAGGTGGTCGCGAGCGCCTAGGGGCGCCGGGCAGCCAGTAGCGCGAACCCGAGGGCGGCGACGCCGCCGAGCACCGGCACCGCGCGCTTCGCCGCACGCGGCGAGAGCACGAGCTCGAAGAGCGGCGTCTCGTCGCCGATCCGATCGCCGAGGGGCCCGAGCGGGCAGTCGCCGCCGTTGCGGCGACGAGGAGCACCCTCGCCGACGAGCCCCCCGATCGCGGCGTTCAGCAGCGGCCCGCGCCGGCGGGTCAGGGCGCACCAGTAGACGTAGGCGATCGAGGCGAGGAAGCCCGTCGCGATGAGCGCGTGCGACGCGCGCCAGGCCGCGATGAGCGGCGTTCGCGGATTCGTCATCCGGCGTCTCGAGCCGTCCCAGGGTCGCGCCCGATGTCCACGCGGACGACTCGGTCGCCGTTGAAGGTCCAGACGGTGAGGTAGGTCATCTCGGTCCGGGCGCCGCTCGCGCGCCCGAGCCCGGCATGGCGGACGCGGACGACGACCTGCTCGCCCTCCTCCTCGATCCCGACGGCCTCGATCTCGTACTCCTCCCAGGTGGCGAGGAACGAGCGCATGTAGCGCTGCAGGCCCTCGAGGCCCTCGTAGACGCCGGCGTCGGGGATGGGGTTGTGGACCTCCATCGTCATCGCGGGGTCGTAGAGCTCGAGGCCGGCGCGGTAGTTCCCCTGCCCCCATTCGCGGTAGACGTCGTGGATCGTCTCGAGCCGGTCCATGCCAGGCCGTCAGTTCGCCAGCAGCTCGCGGACCCGCTCGCCGAAGACTCGCCAGCGGCGCTCGTTGTCGTGGACGAGGATCGCCGACTCGGCCATCAGGTCCGCGGCGCGGTCGATGAGCTCGGACGCCGAGTAGAGGTAGCCGGGTGCGGTTCGCGGGCCCGCCAGGTCGGCGCGCAGCGCGGCCGGCGAGAGGTCGACGGCGCCGAGCAGGTCGAGCGCGCGGCGCAGGAGCCGCGCGATGAGCCCCTGGAGCGCGGCCGACTGCCAGTCGTTGGCGATGATCCGGTGGCGCTCGCCGAGCAGGTCCGCGAGCTCGGGGTAGGCGGCGAGCGCGCCGGCGACGCCCCACGACTGCTCCATCGCCGCGCTCAGCCATTCCGAGCTCGCTTCCATGTCGCTCGCCGCTGTCTCGAGCTCGCGCTTGAGCTGCCGAAGCTCCGCCGGCTCCTCCTCGCCCTCCATGAAGAGCACGCCGGTCTCGCCGACGAGCCCGGGCGCGTTCAGATCCTCGGCCCCCGCGAAGGGGCTGGCGGCCGGATGGTCGGACGGGGTCGCCTCCGCCCACTGGGCCGCCAGCGCCTTGAGGATCCGCGATGCCCGCTGGGCGTCGGCCGCGGCCCGCAGCGGGGCCTGCGAGTAGAACTTCTCGTGCTCGCGGTGGGTCCTCGTGAGGTTGCCGATCGTCTCGAGCAGCTCGCGCGGAGGGGTCTCGGGCATGGCGTGAGTCTCGCTGATCGGCCGCGGAGTACGATCGCCGTGAGGCGGGAGCAGACGAAAGGGGACGTCGATGAACGACGACTATCCGGTTCGCTTCTCGGTCGACTATCCGGACCGCGACCTCAACCGCCTGAGCACGGGGTTCCGCATCTTCACCGTGATCCCGATCGCCATCGTGCTCGCGACGATCGGCGGTTTCAGCGCGAGCTTCGCCGCCGGCGGCGAAGGGGCGAGGACGGTCGCGATCGGCGGCACCGGGCTGCTCTTCGTGCCGCCGCTTCTGATGATCCTGTTCCGCGAGAAGTACCCGCGCTGGTGGTTCGACTGGAACCTCGAGCTCCTGCGGTTCACGAACCGGGTGGGGATCTACCTGGCGCTGATGGACGATCGCTACCCGTCGACCGACGAGCGGGCAGTCGGTCCATCTCGACTTCGCGTACCCCGACGTGCCCAATCAGCTCAACCGCTGGATGCCGCTGGTGAAGTGGTTCCTCGCGATCCCGCATTACATCGTGCTGTTCTTCCTCTACATCGCCGCGTTCGTGCTGGCGATCATCGCCTGGTTCGCGATCCTGTTCACGGGCCGCTACCCGCGGGGGATGTTCGACTTCATCGCCGGCGTCATCCGCTGGCACAACCGCGTGCTCGGCTACGCGTTCCTGCTCGTCACGGACCGCTATCCGCCCTTCAGCCTCGAGCCGTGAACAGGGCCGTCGACCTGGCAATCGACGTCGAGAACACCCCCGGGGCGCTCGCGCGAGTGGCGGCCGCGATCAGCGATGCCGGTGTGAACATCGCCGCCGCCACGTGCGTCGAGCGGGCCGAGCGGGCCGAGCTCCACATCCTCGTCCCCCACGCCGAGGCGGTCAAGCACGCGCTGGCGATCTCCCACGTCGCGGTCACGCGCGAGCGCGAGGTGGTCGTGGTCGACGTCGAGGATCGCCCCGGCGTGCTGGCCGATCTGACCCGCAGGATCGCCCGGGCGGGGGTCAACCTCGATCTCGTCTACGTCGCCACGCAGAACCGCGTGGTCTTCGGGGCGGCCGACCTCGCCGCCCTTCGGGCGGCGCTGGGCGCGAGCTGAGGCTCGAGCTACTCGCCGCGCCGCAGCTGGTAGAGCCCCCACGGCGGGTTGGCGTTCACGATGCGCCCGTTCCTGCAGGTGGCCTGGAAGCTCGCGAAGCGCTTACTCGGGTGCTTTGCAGAGACCGTGTAGGTGCCGCGAGGGACCTCGGTCCAGATCACCCCGCCGTCCGTCGACGTCTCGGTGAGTGAGGGGTCCGGGATCACGCTGTCGTTGAAGTAGACGGGGCCGGGCAACTTGGGGCGCGTGGATGCGGTGGCGCCCGGCACGCCGTGGGCGCCGAAGGCGACGAACTGCGGGAAGGTCAGGTCGCGGATCTCCTTGGTGCTCACCGTGGAGACGATGGCGCAGCGCGCCGGGTCGCCGTTCGCGTCCAGCTGGACCCCGAGCAGCTGCGCGAGCAGCTGGTAGATGCCCTCGCTCGGGGTCTGGAAGTTCACCCGGCGCAGGTTGCGGCCGTGGGTGGCGAAGGTCTGCAGGTAGATGCCGTGATAGCCGGCGGCCTAGATGTACGGCGTCACCTTGCGGCGGTCCGGGACGTCGAGGCGGTAGCTGCCGTTCGCCCGGCTCGTCGCCGTCGCGCCGGGGGCGCCGCGGGCGCGGATCGTCGCCCCCGCGATCGGGTGCTGGTTGTCGAACGAATAGGCCGTGCCCGTGATCGCGACCGTGCCCTTCCCGCTTGCCGCCTGGCCGGCGGCCGCGGGCGCGACGACCGAAACGACGAAGAGGGCGGCCGCACAGCCACAGATCCGCCTTCGCCGGCTCATTCGTGGCCGAGCCGCTGGATCGCGCGGTGCACGGCGTCGCGCAGCGCCTTCTCGCGCGGGTCGTCGAACAGGTAGTAGTCCAGGTTGTTCATCACGTAGGCGAAGCCGAGCCGCGCGTCGGGGTCGGCGAAGCCGAATGAGCCGCCGGCGCCCGGGCGTGCCGAAGGCCCGCTGGCTCGTCCCGAACCCGAGCTCCAGCCCCGGCTTCAGGAAGCCGAGCGACAGGTAGCTGGGCACGCCCATCACCGCGTCCCTCGGGTCGTCGACCTCGTGCGGGGCCTCGAGGCTCGCGAGCGTCTCGGGCGTGAGGCCGAGCTCCGCTCCTCCCTCGGCGAACGCCGAGTAGGCCCTCGCGATCGAGCGAGCCGTGCCGACGCCGTTCCCGGCCGGGATCTCGACCTCGAGCGCGCGGCGGTCGTTGAAGTCGAGGTCCGCGAACAGCATCGACTTCCGCAGCAGCGTCCCCGGCACCATCACCCGCAGCACGAACCCCGGGGGAGCCTTGCGGAAGGCCGCCAGGCTGCGCAGGGGCGTGAACGTTCGAAGCTTCGCGAGCCGCCGGTCGGGAATCTCGATGGGGAGGCCGATGTAGAACTCGATCCCGAGCGGCATCGCGATCTCGTCCTGGAAGAAGCGGCCGAGCGTGCGGTGCCGCGGGTCGACGTGGCGGATCAGCTCCTGCATGTAGAGGCCGATCGTCATCGCGTGGTAGCCGTGGCGCGTGCCCGGCTCCCACGCCGGCTTCTGGCTCGCGAGCGCGCGCGAGACCTTGTCGAGGTCCTTCATGTCCTCGACGCGGAGCGGCTCGTCGAGGCAGACGAGCCCCGCCTCGTGGCTCAGGAGCTGGCGCACCGTCACCGCGCCCTTGCCGTTCTGCGGCGAACTCGGGCCAGTAGTCGGCGACCGGCGCGTCGTAGTCGATCCAGCCGCGCGAGTTCGCGACGGCGATCGGTCATCGCCGCGAGGCCCTTGGTGGTCGAGTTGACGACGACCATCGTGTCCTCGTTCCAGGGCGCCTGGCCGTCGGGCGTCCGGCGGCCGCCCCACAGGTCGACGACCTTCTCGCCACGCCAGTAGGCGGCGACGGCGGCGCCGATCTCGCCGCGCTCGGCGAAGTTGCGGTCGAACTCCTCCCGAACCTCCTCGAAGCCGGGGGCGACCCAGCTCGCGTGCCGTGGCGCCGAGGTTGCGAGGGCGGTGGTCATCACTCCCAAGCCTCCCGCCGGCCAGTCGCTGGCGCATCGGTGCGGACTACTCCCCGCGTTGCGGGCAGGTACCGACTCGGTCGTCGCGCGCGCCGGCCCCTAGACTCGTTCGGGCATCAGTAGTCGGTGGGGGGCCAAGGAGGGTCATCATGAGGACCGCGACCCGCGTCGCGATCGCATCCGCAATCTGCTTCGGGCTCATCGCGTCGAGCGCTGCGGCCGCGACCGGCCAGGGCGGTTCCTGCGGGCCGGGCGAGATCCGGACCGCGTCCGGCTGCACCAGCTTCGCCGCCGCCGGCGCCGAGGTCCGCGAGATCGTGAACCAGGAGTTCCACGACGACGATCTGCGCGCTGTGCTCGCGCGGGTCGACGTCGGCGATCGGACCCTCGCGAAGCTCTCGCCGGGCAAATCGATGGCTGGGGTGCCCGCGAACCTTCAGATGCACTTCAGGATCGGCTCGATCGCGATCCCGTACATGCTCGACGTGCTCTTCCAGCTCCAGGAGAAGGGGCGGCTCTCGCTCAACGACCCGGTGTCGAAGTGGTTTCCGGAGCTGCCGAACGCAGACTCGGTGACCCTGCGGATGCTGGCCTCGGCGACCTCCGGCTACCCGGACTGGCTCCAGGGAAATGCCAGCTTCCGGCAGCGGTTGCTCGCCAATCCCTTCAAGCAGTGGACCGGGCAGGAGCTGCTCGACGCCGCCTTCGCCCAGCCGCTGATCTGCGACCCGGGCGCGTGCTTCCACTACGCGCACACCGGTTTCCTGATCCTGGGCAGAGTTCTTCACCAGGTCACGGGCAAGTCGGTGCAGAAGCTGATGCACGCGCGGGTGCTCGGCCCTCTCGGGCTTCGCCACACCGACATCTCGGCGAAGCCGGCGATCCCGGGGCCCGTCCTGCACTCCTACGTCAACGTCCGCGGGCCATATGAGGACTCGACCTACTGGAGCCCGTCGTGGGGGATCACCAAGGGCCTCCTCATGACCTCGACCATCGGCGACGTCGTCAAATCGGCGAAGGCGCTCGGCGCGGGGGCTCTCGTCTCGCCGAAGTCCGCGCGGCAGCGCCTCGAGCCGATCACGGCCGACCTGCCGAGCGTGCCCCCGGCCGGCTTCAGCGAGGACTTCTATTACGGGCTCGGATTGCTGGTCGCCAACGAATGGCAGGTCCAGAACCCGGAGCTCAATGGATGGACCTCGATCATGGCCGTCCTGCCGCAGCGCCACATCGCCCTCGCGCTCAGCGTCACCGAGAACAACAGCTCGGCCAACACCTCCACCAACTACAGCGAGCGACTCCTCCGCGAGATCACGGAGTACCTCACGCCCAGCCGGCCGGCCGTCCTGCCGAACA
>CAWGKQ010000008.1:0-137500 GCA_963823245.1 uncultured Actinomycetes bacterium
ATCGAGGCGTTCGAGTCCGACGTCGAGGCCACGGAACTGGCCGCCATGCCGACCCATTAGATTCCCCGCCGTGGCGTCACCGTGAAGATCCCGGCGCAGCTTCGCGCCGCCACCGGCGGTGAGTACGACGTCGAGGTCGAGGGCGCGACCGTCGGCGAGGCGCTCGAGCCGTCTTCGCCGAGCACGACGGGCTGCGCGAGCGGATCACCGAGGACGGAGACCTGCGTCGGTTCGTCAACGTCTACGTCTCCGGCGAGGACATCCGCTTCCAGGACGGGCTCGAGACCGCCTCGCCGACGGCGACGAGGTCACGATCCTGCCGGCCGTCGCCGGCGGCTGAGGCCCCGCCGGGGATAAAAGGTCGTCATGAGCGACCTCGACGCCGTCGCAATCCTCTGCGGTGGGCGCGGGACCCGCCTGCAGGAGCGAACGCCGCGATCCCCAAGGCGCTGGTCGAGATCGGCGGCAAGCCGATTCTCTGGCACGTCATCCGCATCTACGCCGCCCAGGGCTCCGCCGCTTCCTGCTGTACGGGCTACCTAGGCGAGATGGTCTAGGAGTTCGTCGCTGCGACGCCGCTGGCCGAGCCGTCGAGGTCGAGTGCGTGGACACCGGCCTGGACACCCCGACCGGCGGCCGCGTCGCGCGGGCGGCGACCGTCTCGGGGCGGACCGCTTCTGCCTCACGTACGCGGACGGCGTCGCCGACATCGACCTGGGCGCGCCGCTCTCCTTCCACGGGAGCAGGGGCGGATCGCGCACGGTGACCGTGGTTCCGCCCGCGCTCGCAATGGGGATCGCTGAGGTCGAGCGACGACGACCGGTGCCGCGCTTCGCGAGAAGCCGCGCATGGACCATTGGGTCAACGGCGGCTTCTTCTTCTTCGAGCCGCGCGATCCTCGCTGTGCCTCGAGGCGAGCTGCGTCCTCGAGCGCGAGCCGCTTCGAGCGGCTGGCCGCGACGGGAGCTCGGCGCCTATCGCCACGACGGGTTCTGGGACTGCATGGACACCTACAAGGACGCGATCGTCCTCAACGACTCTGGGACGGCGAGGCCCCGTGGCGCGTCTGGGACGCGGCCGGGGTCGGCTGCGTGAGAGCGCACTCGTCACCGGCGCCCGCGGCTTCGTCGGCGCCTGGCTCTCCCGGGCGCTGCTGGAGCGTGGCAGACGTCGTCTCGTTCGATCGCAGCACTCCGCGCGAGCGACCTTCAACGATCGAGATGATCGGGATCGAAGGACGCGTCGAGTAGCGGACGGGCTCGCCGAGGCCGGGCAGATCGCCGCGGCGATCGCCGAACACGCGTCGACACGGTCTTCCATCTGGCCGCGGAAACGATCGTCGGCACCGTCGCGGCCGCCCGGCCGGGCCTTCGAGACGAACGTGCGAGGTACCTGGAACGTGCTCGAGGCATGCCGCGACGGCGGGGTGGAGCGCGTCGTGTTCGCCTCTTCCGACAAGGCCTACGGGGCGCATGACGAGCTGCCTACCGCGAGGACTTCGCGCTGCGGCCGACCGCGCCCTACGAGGCGTCGAAGGCCGCCGCCGATCTGATCGCCCGCTGCTACTGGCCGAGCTACGGGCTGCCGGTCGCGGTCACCCGGTTCGCGAACATCTACGGCGGCGGGGACCTGAACTTCTCCCGCCTCGTTCCCGAGGCCGTCTGCGCCGCGCTCGACGGCCGAGCCCCGGTCCTGCGGTCCGACGGCTCGCCCGAGCGCGACCTGCTCTACGTCGAGGACGCCGCGCCCGCCTACCTCGCGATCGCCGACGGGCTCGACCGCGACGGGGTCCGCGGCGAGGCGTTCAACGCCGGCGGCGGGCGGCCCTACGCGGTCGCGCGAGATCGTCGAGATCGTCTGCGGACTGGCCGGCACCGGGGTCGAGCCCGAGGTCCGTGGAACCGGCAACCCCGAGGGCGAGATCGACCGCCAGTTCGTCGACCCGACGAAGCTGCGCGAGGCGACGGATGGGAGCCGTAGGTCGGGCTCGAGGAGGGCATCGAGCGGACGATCGAGTGGTACCGCGAGCACCCGGAGGCGCGCCCGGAGTGACCGCGGGATCGGCGCCCTGCACCTCATCACGATCCCGATCAGCCACTACTGCGAGAAGGCGCGCTGGGCGCTGGAGCGGGCCGGGTTCCGTACCGGGAGCGGGCGCACCTCCAGCTCATCCACCGGTTCGCGACTCGCCGGGCCGGTGGCGGCACGACGGCGCCGGTGCTCGTGTGCGGCGAACGGGTGCTTGCCGAGTCGGCCGACATCGTCGACGAGGCCGACCGGCGGGCGCCGCCGGATCGCCGGCTCTACCCGGAGGATGAGGCCGCGGCGGCCGAGATCCGCGGGCTCGAGCGCGACTTCGACGAGCGCCTCGGCCCTCACGGCCGGCGTTGGATGTACGACCAGATCCGGGGCCGGATGGACCTCGTCCGGGCCTACGGGACGACGGGCGTTCCCGCCTGGGAACGGCGCGCTCTGCCCCTCGTGTTCCCGGTGGTGTCCCGATTCATCGACCGCTACCTCGACATCACGCCCGCGACCGTCGCCGAATCGGAGGCCGAGGTTCGGTCGACCTTCGACGAGGTGGGGGAGAGGCTCTCCGACGGGCGGCCGTACCTTGTGGCGAGCGGTTCACCGCCGCCGACCTCACCTTCTCGGCCCTCGGCCGCGGCCGTGCTCATGCCGCCGCAGTACGGCGTCCCGCTCCCGCAGCCCGACGAGCTGCCGCCGGCGATGGCGCGAACGTCCGCGAGCTGCGCGCCCACCCGGCGGGCGCACACGCGATGGCGATGTTCCGCGACGAGCGCCGCTGAGGCCGCTCGCCCGTGCGGCTCAGGCGGGAGCGAGCGCGACGACGTGGTTGCCGCGGATGATCCCGTCGGGGTCCCACTCGGCGCTTCACCTCGGCGAGGCGGGAGCACGTCTCGGCCGGCAGGATCGCGTCGACGTCGCAGGGGCGCTCGGCGAAGTTGAAGTAGCCGCCCTCGCCGGTCCACGGCTTCATCACGTCGGTGAGGTGGTCGAGGTGGCTCTCGATCGCCTGCCCAGCTCGGGGGTCATCGGCATGCCGACCCCGAACATGGCGAACGCGGCGTCGAGCTTCGCGAGAGCCCGGCGTTCTCCGCGCCCGCCCGAGCGCGCCGCCCAGGTGGCGGAGCTCGGTCGAGCAGCAGCGGCGAGCCGGACTCCGGACCGCCCGCGCCGACCCAGGCGTCGATCGCCTCGTCGTCGCAGCTCGTCGATCAGGGCATGGTGGCCGAGGCCCGGCACGGGCACCTCGGGGTCCATGTGGATCCGGCTGAGGCCACGGCCGGCATCTGCCCGATCATGTCCATGATCGGCTCGCCGATCTCGCGCAGCGGGGCGACCCGCTCGCGGCCCTCGTCCTCGCTGCCGATCGACGCGACGCCGATGGTGAGCAACGGCCGGTCGCGGAGCGGCTCCGGCACGTCCGGGAGCGGCGGCGGGCGCAGGAAGCGCACGATCGAGGTCACCTCGTCGGGCAGGGTCGCCGTCCAATCGCGGTACGTTCGCACGGCGTCGGCGCCCACCTCAGCCGGAAAGATGATGGTGCCGGCGTAAAGCTCGGAATGGGGGAGGAGGGCCACATGGAGCGCGGTGACGATCGCGTAGCTGCCGCCCCCGCCCCGGAGCGCCCAGAAGAGGTCGGCTTCGTTGTCGGCGTCGACCCGCCGCGCCTCGCCGTCGGCGGTCACGAGCTCGATGGCCGTAACGCGGTTGCATGCGAACCCGTATTCCGCCCGAACCAGCTGAGCCCGCCGCCGAGCGTGTACCCGGCGACCCCACATCGGGCGAGGACCCGGGGAGGGAGCAGAGCCCCTTGGCCTGCGCCGCCTCGCCGACGTCGAGCGCGAGCGCTCCCGCCTCGATGCGCGCGGACTGCGCATCGCCGTCGACCTCGACCCCGCGCATCCGCTCGGTCTTGATGACGATGGTGTCCTCGAGGCGCCGAGCGCGACCGCGCCGTGCCCGGTGCTCTGCCCGACCACCTTGAGGTCGTTGTCGGCGGCGAAGCGGACCACCTTCGAGACGTCGTCGGCGCCTTCGACGAAGGCCACGGCCGCCGGCTGCTGGTCGGCCGCGAGGTTCCAGGTCTGCCGCGCCTCCTCCCAGTCGGGGTCCTCCTGCGTCGCGAGACGCCCTGCCGGCGAAAGTCCTGAGAAATCAGTCATGGCTCGGACTCTATGAAGACGCGGAAGAAGTAATCCGCGGCGGTAGCGCGGCCTTGAGCGCGCCCGGCAGGATTCGAACCTGCGGCCTACCGCTCCGGAGGCGGTCGCTCTATCCCCTGAGCTACGGGCGCCGAACGCCCAGCTTACCCGTCGGCGTCGTCGGCCAGTGAAAACGAACATACGTTCCGTCCGAGGCGAGGCCTAGTGTCGACCCCGATGGAAACTGCCAGGCGTGGAAACGCGGCGGAAGGCGGCGGTGTTGACGGCGTTGATCGAGCGCGGATTCGATGTCTTGTGCCATTTGGCGGCGGCCACCCCTACGACCTCGTGGTCGAGGCCGGCGGAGGGACCGGTTCGAAGGTCCAATGCAAGGGCGGCTGCGCCAAGCCGAAGGGTGCATTCTCTTCAACTGCTGCGGAACCGACCACGGCAATGGTCGACTGTCGTAGCCGGTCTAGCGGACGCTTACGGCGTGTACTTCCCTCCAAATCGCGGCTGTCTCGACCTGGTGCAAGCCCGATCGGCGGCGTCGGCAACCATGAGGGCAGGCTGCGTCTACGAACCGGCGCAGAGGGGCTAACAACCAACGTCGCAGAACAAGGCCGGCCGCCGACTTTGAGATCTGAAGCGGTGGACTCCCGAGCAGCTCGCCGCGTTGGTCGCTTAGGCCGGTCGCCGCGCCTAGGGTTACGCCATGGACCTCGACGTCGTCTTTCTCGGCACCGGCGGGTCGGTGCCGACCGCCCGGCGGGCCACCGCCTGCGTGCTCGTGCGGCGCGGCGGGGACCGGCTGCTCTTCGACTGCGGCGAGGGGGCGCAGCGGCAGATGCAGCGATCCACCGGCCTCGTGCAGGTCGACGAGATCTACATCACGCACCTTCACGCCGACCACTACCTCGGGCTTCCGGGCCTGCTCAAGACCTACGACCTCCAGGGGCGCGAGCCGGGCCTGCGGATCGTCGGCCCGCCGGGGCTCCAGGAGCTCTTCGTCGCGATCCGGCGCATCGTCGGGCGGCTCCACTACCCGCTGGAGCTCGTCGAGCTCGCCGAGGGGGAGGCGGTCGCCCGCGACGGCTATGAGGTGCGGGCGTTTCCGGTCGCACACCGGATGCCCGCGCACGGCTATGCGCTCGTCGAGGACGACCGCCCGGGGCGGTTCGACCCTGACGCGGCGGCGGCGCTCGGCGTTGCGCCGGGTCCCGACTTCGGCCTGCTTCAGGACGGCCAGCCGGTGCCCGGCCGACGGTTCGACCGTGGAGCCGTCGCAGGTGATGGGTGAGTCGCGCGGGGGGCGGAAGATCGTGATCACCGGCGACACGACACCTTGCGAGATGACGCGCATCGCCGCCCATCGCGCGCAGCTCTGGTCCACGATGGGAGCTTCGCCGACGAGGAGGCCGCGCGCGCGGCTGAAACCGGGCACTCGACGGCGCGCGAGGCCGCGATCGTCGCGCACGAGGCCGAGGTCGACATGCTCGCGATCGTTCACGTCTCCTCGCGCTACAACGTCAGCGCCGTGCTGGCCGAGGCCAGGGAGGTACTGCCCGAGGCCATCGCGCCACGCGACTTCGACCTCGTCGAGATCCCGCTTCCCGAGCGGGGCGGCCCGAGGCTGATCGGGCGAGCGCGGCGCGGCCTAAGGCTCTAGCCGAGCGGGCGCGAGGTCGGCGATCGCCTGGGCGAGCGGGCGCTTGGTCCTCCTGGAGGAAGTGCTTGGCCGGCAGCCGGATCGCGTCGTCGACGCCGAGCACCCGCTGCGCGATCTCGAGGTGGTCGAGGCCGAGCGCCGGGTCGAGCTCGCCCCAGATCATCCTGGCCGGGTAGGGGCGCTTGGCAGGCCGGCCCAGAGGAACCGGTGCTTCTCGTCCGTGAGCTCGAAGCCGCGCATGATCCGCAGGAACGCGCGGCCGCGGTCGACCCTGCGTCAGCAGGTAGCGGTAGGCGTAGATCTCGGCGGTCGTGATCGCGGCGCGGTCGGCGAGCCCCTGGGCGCGGAAGAGCCGCGAAGGCCGGGCGCGGCGTCCCGTGCAGCCAAGCGGCGCCGAGGCCGCGGGTCGCGAACGGCGGCATCGACCAGGGCCGACGGAAGGTCGCCGGGTCGAGATCGGTGTTGAGCGCGGTCAGCGAGAGCACGCGCTCGGGGTTCCGGATCGCCCACTCGCACCCGATCGGCCCGCCGATGTCGTGGACGACCAGGTGGCAGCGGTCGAGCTCGAGCGCGTCGATCGCCTCGCCGAGCCATCGCGCCAGGCCCGACCAGCAGTAGTCGAAGCCCGCCGGGCGGTCGGCGAGCCCGAGCCCGGGGAAGTCGAGCGCGATCGCCCGCAGCCCCTGGTCGGCGAGCCGCGGGATCACCTTGCGGTACAGAAACGAGCTCGCCGGGACCCCGTGCAGCAGCACGACGGTTCGGCCCTTCGGCCGTGCTCGCGGACGAAGCTGCGCAGGCCGCCGGCCTCGAAGCCGCGCCCGGCGGCGCTGTGGGCGTCGATCAGCTCGCGGGCCTCCGGCTTCATCGCCGGCTCGCGTACAGAGCTCTCCATCTACCGCCAGCTCGCACGACGCCGGAGCGCCGTCTGTTGGGATCCGGGCGTGCTAGGCTCGACGCGTCGGTTCCTTTAACCCGGTCCAGAGAGGCCAGGAAGGGGCGCGCATGGAAAACCGGCCCGAGAAGGTCGTCCTCGACCGCGACGATCTGCGCCGCACGCTCGTGCGGATCGCGCACGAGATCGTCGAGAAGAACCCCGGGCGACGACTCGGTCGCGCTCGTCGGCATCCACACCCGCGGCGCGGTGCTCGGCCGCCGGCTGCACGCGCTCGTCGGCGAGCTCAGCGGGTCCGAGGTCCCGCTCGGCGACCTCGACATCTCCTTCTACCGCGACGACGTCGGCGCCCGCGAGCCGGGCGCCCAGCCGGTCGTCCACGCCTCGCACCTCGACTTCGACCTCGCACGGCCGCACGATCGTGCTGGTCGACGACGTCATGTTCACCGGCCGCACCGCCCGCGCGGCGATCGACGCCCTGTTCGACTACGGGCGCCCGGAGCGGGTCCAGCTCGCGGTGCTCGCCGACCGCGGCCACCGCGAGCTGCCGATCCGGCCGGACTACGTCGGCAAGAACCTGCCGACGGCCCGCGCCGAGCGCGTCTACGTCCGCCTCGAGGAGATCGACGGCGTCGACGAGGTGGCGATCGAGCGGGAGCGACGGGCCCGGGCGGAGGTGACCGCGATGAGGCACCTGCTCTCGATCGAGGACCTCGAGCGCGCCGACATCGAGCGGATCATGGAGCGGGCCGAGAGCTTCGCCGAGGTCGGTCGCCGCGACATCAAGAAGGTCCCGACCCTTCGCGGCCGCACGATCGTCAGCCTGTTCTATCGAGGCCTGCACGCGCACGAGCTCGTCGTTCGAGCTGGCCGCGAAGCGCCTCTCGGCCGACGTCGTCTCGGTCAAGGCGAGCGGCTCGTCGGTCGAGAAGGGCGAGTCGCTCAAGGACACGATCGCGACGCTCTCGGCCTACGGCCCGGAGGCGATCGTCATCCGCCGCCCGACGCCGGCGCCGCGGAGCTGGTCGCGGCTGGACCGACGCCGCGGTCGTCAACGCCGGCGACGGCAAGCACGAGCACCCGAGCCAGGCGCTGCTCGACCTCCTACACGCTGCGACCGCCGCGCTCGGCCCGATCGAGGGCAAGCGGATCTGGATCGTCGGCGACGTCCTGCACAGCCGCGTCGCGCGCTCGGGCGATCCTGGCTTCACGGACGATGGGCGCCGAGGTCACGGTCTGCGGGCCGCCGACCCTGATCCCGCGCGGGATCGAGGCGGCGCTCGGGGTGCGACGTCGTCCACGACCTCGACGGCCTCGCCGAGGCCGACGTGGTCTACGCGCTGCGGATGCAGCGCGAGCGCATGACGGAGTCGTTCGTGCCGTCGATCCGCGAGTACGCGGTCCGCTACCAGATCGACGCCCGCCGGCTCGGGCCGCGCCAGCTCCTGATGCACCCGGGCCCGGTGAACCGAGGGGTCGAGCTCGCGCCGGAGGTCATCGACGGCCCGAGCTCGCTGATCGCCGAGCAGGTGGAGGCCGGCCTCTACGTGCGGATGGCGGTGCTCTACGAGCTGCTCGCGGGCGGGACCGGCCCGGCGGCGGGGCGCGGATCGCCGATGAGGAGCTCGAGGCCCCGACGCCCATCGGGGAGCCCGCGTGAGGGCGCGATCTCCTCGCTCGACTGGCGCGGGGCGGGCGAGGCAGCGCGGTGAGCTGATCGTCCGCGGGCCTCGAGTGCTCGACCCGGCGAGCGGGCTCGATGAGAGCCGCGACGTCGTGGTGCGGCGCGGCGAGATCGCCGAGCTGGCCGAGGCCGGGAGCGGCGACGCTGCCCGACGCCGAGGTCGATCGAGGCCGAGGGTCTGCACGTCTTCCCCGCCTTCTTCGACCCGCACGTCCACCTGCGGACCCCCGGCCGGGAGGACGAGGAGGACCTCGAGACCGGAAGCCGCGCCGCCGCCGCGGGCGGCTACTGCGGGATCACCGCCATGGCGAACACCGACCCGCCGGTCGACAGCCGCCGCCGACGTCGAGGCGCTGCGCGAACGCGCGGCCCGCGAGGCGGCGGTTCCGATCGGGTTCATGGCCTGCGTGACGAGGGGGATGCGGGGCGAGGAGCTGACCGACATGCTCGAGCTTCGGGAGGTGGGCGCCGTCGGCTTCTCCGACGACGGCCTGCCCGTCGAAGAGCTCGCGCGTCCTGCGCCGCGCCCTTCAATACCAGGCGATCACCGGGGCGCAGATCGCCCTGCACGAGGAGGACCCGGAGCTCTCCGCCGACGGCGTCATGCACGAGGGCGAGGTCTCCGCCGCGCTCGGGCTCGCCGGCATCCCGACCCTCTCGGAGTCGACCATGATCGCCCGCGATGCGCAGATCGCCGCCTACGAAGGACGCGCGCATCCACATCCAGCACCTGTCGTGCCGCGAGTCGATCGCCGCCGTAGCGGCCGCGAAGGAGGCCGGTGTCGCGATCACGTGCGAGGTGACGCCCCACCACCTGGTGCTCACGGACGAGGCCGTGCGAAGCCTCGACCCGAGGTTCAAGATGCACTCGCCGCTGCGCGCCGAGGCGGATCGCCAGGCGCTCGTCGAGGCGCTTCGCAGCGGACTCATCGACTGCGTCGCCACCGACCACGCGCCGCACTCGATCGACGAGAAGGAGGTGCCCGTTCGAGTCGGCGGCGAACGGGGTCACCGGGCTCGAGACGGCGTTCGCGGTCCTCCACACCGAGCTCGTGCTGCCCGGGGCCCTCGACCTCGCCGTGCTCGTCGAGCGGCTCGGCGCCGGGGCCTCGGTCCTCGACCTGGAGCCGCCGCGCATCAGCCAGGGCGCCGAGGCGAACCTCGTCCTCTGCGACCTCGACGCCGAGTGGGAGGCGGGCGCCGAGGGCTGGGAGAGCCGCTCGGACAATTCGGCGTTCGCCGGCCGGGCGCTTCGCGGCCGGGTGCTCGTCACCGTCGCCGCCGGGCGGATCGCCTATCGCAACCGCGCCTTCTCGGTGGGGGTCGCCGCGTGAAGCTCGACCGGAACCGCGCCGCGCTCGTCGTCATCGACGTGCAGGAGGCATTCCGCAAGGCGGTGCCGGCGTTCGAGCTGATCGGCAGCGCGGTCGGCACGCTCGTGCGCGGCGCGGGCGAGCTCGGCGTCCCGGTCATCGTCACCGAGCAGTACCCCAAGGGCCTGGGAGCGACGGTCCCGGAAATCGCCGAGCACCTGCCCGACGAGGCTCGCAGGCTGGAGAAGGTGCGCTTCTCGGCATGCGGCGCCGAGGGGTTCGACCTCGCGGGACGCGACCAGGCGATCGTCTGCGGCATCGAGGCCCACGTCTGCGTCGCCCAGACGGTGCTCGACCTGCTCGAGTCGGGGACCGACGTCCAACTCGTCGCTGACGCAGTGGGATCGCGTAGCGAGAGCGACGCGGCCCTCGCGCTGCGACGGGCAGAGCGAGCCGGCGCGACCCTGACGAGCGTGGAGGCGGTGCTGTTCGAGCTGCTCGGCAGCTCCGACGCTCCAGAGTTCAAGGCCGTGCAGGAGCTCGTGAAGTAATGGGCGCAGCGGGCTATCTCCTGCTAGAGGACGGCACGCGCTTCGATGGGGAGCTCTGCGGGGCCGCCGAGGCGGTCACCGGCGAGGTCGTCTTCAACACGTCGATGACCGGCTACCAGGAGGCCGTGACCGACCCCTCCTACGCGGGGCAGATCATCACGTTCACCTATCCGCTCGTCGGCAACTACGGCGTCAGCGCGGCAGCGATGGAGGCGGATCGTCCGCACGCGAGGGCCGTCGTCATGCGCGAGGCCAAGAACGGCGAGGACGCGTCGGAGGCCGAGGGGGGCTGGGTCGACTGGCTGCGCGACACCGGCGTGGCGGCGATCAGCGGCGTCGATACGCGCGAGCTCGTGCGACGCATCCGCGACGCGGGCGCGATGCGCGGTGGGATCTTCGGCGACGACGTCGCGCAGGCGGACGCGGTCGAGCGCGTCGCGGGCGAGCCGTCGATGGCGGGTGCGGACTTCGCCCGGACCGTGACGCCGCCCGAGCCGGTCGAGCTCGCCGGCGCGGGCCCCCACATCGTCGCTCTCGACACCGGGATCAAGGGCTCGATCATCCGCCAGTTCCGCGAGCGCGACTGCCGGCTGACGCTCCTGCCCTGCTCGGCGAGCGCCGAGGAGGTGATGGACCGCGATCCCGACCTCGTCTTCCTGGCGAACGGCCCCGGCGATCCCGCGGCGCTCGACTACGTCGTCGGGACGGTTCGCGGGCCTGGTCGGCAAGCGGCCCGTGGTCGGCATCTGCCTCGGGCACCAGCTCCTCTGCCGGGCGGTCGGCCTCGAGACCTTCAAGCTGCCGTTCGGCCACCGCGGCGCCAACCACCCGGTCAAGGAGCTTGCGACCGGCCGGATCGAGATCACGTCGCAGAACCACGGCTTCGCGGTCCGCGGGCCCGACGGCGAGCCGCGCCTGGAGGCCGACGAGCCGGTTCGCTGGGAGACGGATTTCGGCGCCGCGGAGCTCTCGCATCTGAACCTCTACGACCGCACGGTCGAGGGGCTCGTGCTCAAGGACGTGGCCGCACGCACGGTGCAGTACCACCCCGAGGCGGGCCCGGGCCCGCACGACGCCCGCCACCTCTTCGACGATTTCCTGGAGCTCGCCGGGTGAGCTGATGCCTAGGCGCGACGACATCCAGAAGATCCTCCTGATCGGGTCCGGCCCGATCGTCATCGGGCAGGCGGCGGAATTCGACTACTCCGGCGTGCAGGCCTGCAAGGTCCTGCGGGAGGAGGGATACGAGGTCGTGCTCGTCAACTCGAACCCGGCGACGATCATGACCGACCCGGAGTTCGCCGACCGCACCTACGTCGAGCCGCTGACGCCCGGCTCGGTCGCGGCGATCATCGCCCGTGAGCGCCCCGATGCGCTGCTGCCGACGCTCGGCGGGCAGACGGCACTGAACCTCGCGAAGGCCCTCCACGACGACGGCACGCTGGAGCGCTTCGGCGTCGAGCTCATCGGCGCCGACTACGAGGCGATCCACCGAGCCGAGGACCGCGAGGCCTTCCGCGAGACGATGGAGGGCGCCGGCCTTCGCGTCCCTTGGTCGCACGATCGTGACCTCGATCGCAGAGGTCGAGGCCGGTCTCGCGGAGGGCAGCATCGGCCTGCCGGCGATCGTGCGCCCGGCCTTCACCCTCGGCGGCCAGGGAGGAGGCGTCGGCTACACCGACACGGAGCTCCTCGGAGTCGTCTCAGAGGGGCTGGCGGCGAGCCCGATCAACCAGGTGCTGGTCGAGGAGTCGGTGCTCGGCTGGGGGGAGTTCGAGCTCGAGGTGATGCGCGATCGCAACGACAACGTCGTCGTGATCTGCTCGATCGAGAACGTCGACCCGATGGGCGTGCACACCGGCGACTCGGTGACCGTCGCGCCGGCGCAGACGCTCACCGACCGCCTCTATCAGGAGCTCCGCGACCAGGCTATCCGCGTGATCCGCGCTGTGGGCGTCGAGACCGGGGGCTCGAACATCCAGTTCGCGGTCAACCCCTCCAGCGGCGAGATCGTCGTCATCGAGATGAACCCGCGCGTCTCGCGCTCCTCGGCGCTCGCCTCGAAGGCAACCGGCTTCCCAATCGCCAAGATCGCCGCTCGCCTGGCGGTCGGCTACGCGCTCGAGGAGATCCCGAACGACATCACCCGGGCTACCCCGGCCGCCTTCGAGCCCACGATCGACTACGTGGTCACCAAGGTGCCTCGGTTCGCGTTCGAGAAGTTCCCGGGCGCGGAGGGATCGCTCACGACGCACATGAAGTCCGTCGGCGAGGTGATGGCGATCGGCCGTACCTTCCGCGAGTCCTTCGCGAAGGCAATGCGCTCGCGCGAGCTCGACTCTCCGGCCGTCCCGCCGGCCGACGACGAGGAGCTTCTGCACAGCCTCGAGACGCCGTCGCCCGACCGCTTCGACCTCGTCGCGGAGGCGTTCAAGCGCGGGGCCTCGGTCGAGGAGATCAACGGGCGCACGTCGATCGATCCATGGTTCCTGCGCGAGCTGCGCGCCCTCGCCACCGACGGCGACGGCACCGCCGGCCTGGCGCGCGGCTACAAGTCCGTCGACACCTGTGCAGCGCGAGTTCGAGGCCCGAACGCCGTACTACTACTCGGCGCACGAGCGGGCGGCCGCCTCGGAGGTCCGCCGTGGAGATCGCCCCTCGGTGGTCATCCTCGGCGCCGGGCCGAACCGCATCGGCCAGGGGATCGAGTTCGACTACTGCTGCGTCCACGCCGCGATGACGGTTCGCGAGTCGGGCCGCGACGCGGTGATGGTGAACTGCAACCCGGAGACGGTCTCCACCGACTACGACACCTCCGACCGCCTCTACTTCGAGCCGCTCACCGCCGAGGACGTGCTCGCCGTCGTCGACGTCGAGCGCCCTGAGGGGGTGATCGTCCAGTTCGGCGGACAGACGCCGCTCCGGCTGGCCGCCGCCCTCACGGAGGCCGGGGTGCCGCTTCTCGGCACGCCCGTCGACGCTATCGACCTCGCCGAGGACCGCGGCCGCTTCGGGGCGCTCCTGCGCCGCCTCGACATCGCCCATCCGCCATACGGCACCGCGCTCTCGGCCGACGAGGCCGTCGCGATCGCCGAGGACGTCGGCTTCCCGCTGCTCGTCCGGCCCTCGTACGTCCTCGGCGGCCGGGCGATGGAGATCTGCTACTCGCCCGAGGGGCTCGCCGCGTACCTCGAGGCAAACGTGAAGGCCGACCAGGAGCATCCGCTGCTGCTGGACCGGTTCCTGGAGGACGCGATCGAGGTCGACGTCGACGCCCTGGCCGACGGCGAGGACGTGAACGTCGCGGGGATCATGCAGCACGTCGAGGAGGCCGGAGTCCACTCAGGCGACTCCGCCTGCGTGCTCCCACCGATGAGCCTGGGCGAGGAGATGCTCGAGGAGATCCGCGAGGTGACCCGGCGCATCGCTCTGGAGCTGGGGGTGATCGGCCTCATCAACGTGCAGTACGCGGTCGCCGGAGGGAAGCTCTACGTCATCGAGGCGAACCCCCGGGCCTCGCGCACGGTCCCCTTCGTCTCGAAGGCGATCGGCGCGCCGCTCGCGAAGATCGCGTGCCGGCTGATGCTGGGCGAGTCGCTCGACGACCAGCGGATCCCCGATGCGCCGGCGGGCCACGTCAGCGTCAAGGAGGCGGTGCTCCCGTTCGCCCGCTTCGCCGGCGCGGACGCCGTTCTCGGCCCGGAGATGAAGTCGACGGGCGAGGTGATGGGGATCGCGGCCGACTTTCCCACCGCGTTCGGCAAGGCACAGTCGGCCGCGGGCGTCTCCCTGCCGGCGAGCGGGACGGTCTTCATCACCGTCACCGACACCGACAAGCCGGCCGCGACCCAGCTCGCGGCCCGCTTCCACGACATGGGCCTCCGAGATCATCGCCACCCATGGCACCGCCCAGGCGATATCGCGCATGGGCGTGCCCGTGAAGGCGATCAACAAGATCGCCGAGGGCTCGCCCCACGTCGTCGACTACATCCGGGGCGGCGAGGTCGACATGGTCATCAACACGCCGACCGGCAGCGGCGCCCGCGCGGACGGCTACGAGATTCGCACCGCGGCCGTCCGTCACGGGATCCCCTGCATCACGACGATGACGGGGGCTTCGGCCGCGGTGCGCGCGATCTCGGCCCAGCGGGGCAACGGACACGAGCCCCTGTGCCTGCAGGAGCTCCACCGGGGAGTGCCCGCCCCGTCCTCCACGGCGAGTCCGGTGATCCAGCGGGTCCCGGCCCCGCCAGGACGGCGGCTCTGCGCGGTCGACCGGCCGCCACGACACCGGCGGGTACGTCGTCTTCTCCGCTCTCGACTCCGAGGGCCCAGAGCCGTCCCCGGGCCAGTTCTACATGCTGGCCGCCGAGCGAGGGTGGGGTGGGGGCGGAGGCCGCCCCTATCTCTCGCGCGCCTTCTCGGTCGCGGCGGCGGAGCAGGGTGACGGCGGGGTCCGCCTCGATTTCCTCGCGGAGGCGGTGGGTCCCGGGACGGACAGGCTGACCCGGCTCGAGCCCGGGGAGGGCCTGTGGTTGGTGGGCCCGCTCGGCCAGCCGTTCTCCGCCCCGGATGAGCTCTCCCCCGGTGCTCCCGGGGCGATCCTCGTCGGGGGCGGGATCGGGATCGCGCCGCTCGCCATCCTTCGCCGCCGCCTTGCTCGCGCCGGCGTCCCGACGCGAACCCTCCTCGGCTTTCGCGACGAGCGGCATGCCGGGGGGTTGGAGCTCTTCGACTGCTCCGAGATCCGCCTCGCGAGCGAAGACGGGCACGCCGGGCACAGGGGCTACGTGACCGACCTGCTCGCCGTCCTGCTCGAGGGAGACGACGCTCGAGGGCGCCGCCGTCTACGCCTGCGGGCCGCCCGCGATGCTCGAGGCGGTGCGCGAGATGTGCCTCGCGCGTCGACGTTGCCGCGGAGCTGGCGATGGAGGCCCCGATGGCGTGCGGCTTCGGCGCGTGCTTCGGCTGCGCGGTTCCCCTCGCGGCCGGCGGGTTCATGCGCCTCTGCGTCGACGGCCCGGTGGTGCGGGCCGATGACGTTGCGACGGCCCTCGTCGCGGGGTCCGGGCATTGACCGGGCCGTCGAGATCGCGGGCCTGCGCCTCGAGCACCCGATCATCAACGGGAGCGGGACCTTCGACGCGATCGCGGCGCGCCGGGCCTTTGGCGACGGGCTCTACGAGCGCTTCCCCTTCTCGGCATTCGTCTCGAAGACCATCACCCCCGAGCCGCGCGCCGGCAACCCTCCGCCGCGCCTCTACGAGACCCCCACCGGCCTCGTCAACTCGATCGGGCTGCCGAACAGGGGGCTCGACGGCTTTCTCGCGCACGATCTGCCACGGCTCGCGGAATTGCCGGTCCCGCTCGTCGTATCGGTGATGGCGACCACGCACGATGGCTTCGCGCGGCTCGTCACGGGGGTCGGCGAGCGGCCCGAGGTCGCCGCAATCGAGCTCAACGTGTCGTGTCCGAACGTCGAGTCGGGGCTGATCGTCGGCGAGCGCCCGGACGAGACCTTCGCCCTGCTCGAGGCGGTTCGGCCACTCACCGACGCGCCGCTGATCGTGAAGCTCACGCCCAACGTGGCGGCGCCGGCGGAGATCGCCCGCGCGGCGGAGGCCGCGCGGGCATCGGCGGTCTCGCTGGTCAACACGCTGAAGGCACACGCGGTGGAACCGCATAGCGGCCGGCCGTGGCTCGGAGGCGGAAGCGGCGGTCTATCGGGAGCAGCGATCCGGGCGATCGCGCTCGAGCAGGTGCGGCAGGTCGCCGCCGCGGTTGCGATACCGGTGATCGGGATGGGCGGCGTCGAGGAGGGGCGACACGCGCTCGATCTCCTCGACGTCGGCGCGACCGCGGTCGCCGTCGGCACCGCGAGCTTCCTGGATCCGCTCGCTGGCGAACGGATTCGGCGCGAGCTCGAGGCGGAGCTCGAGCGCCGCCGGGAGCGACCTCCGAACCCAGGCGACCGACCGAGATCGGACCCGGTCGTCTCGACCTCAACTTAAGGTCGAAGCGAATTTCCCCGAAATTTGCGCCGAACCCCCTTGCGCCCCGCAGGCGCGCGCATATAATCGCCGCCGCCGGATGGTCCCCGCCGTCGACACCGCTCCGTCCGCCGTCCCAGAGAGGACCACCGAACAGCGGATGAGGGCGCTCCGCCGAGCGAACGAGATTCGATCGGCCCGCGCGCAGCTCAAGCGGGACCTCAAGGCCGGCAAGGTCAAGATCGAGCAATTGCTCCGCGACCCGCCCGAGTACGTGCTGTCGGCGAAGGCGTTCGACATGATCGTCGCGGTCCCGAAGTACGGCCGCGTGAAGGCGAACAAGATCCTCACCCAGTGCCGTATCTCCCCGTCGAAGACGATCGGGGGCCTCTCCGAGCGCCAGCGCGGCGAGCTGGTCGCGTTCCTCCGCCGCTAGCCCCGCGGGGGAGAGATCGAGCCGCCGTCCGCTTTAGGCGGTAGGAGTAGTGGAGCAGTCGGATGGCGAAGGTCTTCGTGATCACCGGGCCCTCGGGCGTCGGCAAGGGGACGCTGATCAAGCGGCTCCTGTCGTCGGTCGACGGCCTCGAGCTCTCCGTCTCGGCGACGACTCGGCAACCGCGCGACGGCGAGGCCGAGGGCGTCGACTACCACTTCCTCTCGACGGAGGAGTTCGAGGAGCGGGTCCGGGCCGGCGAGTTCCTCGAGCACGCCGCCTACAGCGGCAACCGCTACGGAACGCTCCGACGCGAGGTCGAAAGGCGGCTGGCCGAGGGGCGTTCGGTCGTGCTCGAGATCGAGGTCCAGGGCGCCCGGCAGGTCCGCGTCGCGATGCCGGAGTCGGTGCAGGTCTTCATCGCCCCGCCCGACGCCGACTCCCTGCGCACGCGGCTCGAGCGACGCGGCACGGACTCGCCGAAGGAGATCGCCGAGCGCCTCGAGGTGGCGAAGAGCGAGCTCGCGGCGCGCGGTGAGTTCCCGCACGTCGTGGTGAACGATGACATCGACCGTGCGGCGACGGGGCTGGAGCGGATAGTCCGCGACGAGCTGTCCCTATCATCACCTTCCACATGATCAAGCCACGTGTAGACAAGCTCCTCGAGCGGACCGACTCGCACTACGCCGCCGTTCTCGTCGCGGCGAAGCGGGCGCGCCAGCTCAACAGCTATTACCGCGCTCTCGGCGAGGGCAGCTACGAGGAGTACACGCCGCCGATGGTCGAGACCCAGTCGGGCAACTACCTGACGATCGCGCTCGAAGAGCTCGCCACGGGCAAGCTCAACTACCACTACCGCGCCTAGGGCGGCGGCAGCCAGGGGGCGGCAGTGGCGCGGATCCTGCTCGGCGTCAGCGGCGGCATCGCCGCGTACAGGGCGATCGAGCTCGCCCGCCTCGCCACGCGCGCCGGTCACGCCGTGAGGGTGGTGATGACCCCGGCGGCCGAGCGATTCGTTGGCCGCGCGTCATTCGAGGGGATCGTCGGCGCGCCCGTCCTCGTCGACGAGTTCTCCCGCGACCCGATGCGCGGCGCCTTTCCGGGCGAGCCCGCGCCCGATCACGATCCGATCGGCCACCTCGAGCTCGCCGCCAACGCCGACGTGTTCCTGGTCGCTCCCGCCTCGGCGAACACGGTCGCGAAGCTGGCCGCCGGGATCTGCGACTCGCTCCTCGCGACGACCTTCCTCGCCTGCCAGGCGCCTCGCGCCGTAGCGCCCGCGATGAACGACCGCATGTACCGCGACCCCGCGACCCAGGCGAACCTCGAGACGCTCCGGTCGCGCGGGATCACCGTCATCGATCCCGACGACGGACCGCTCGCGTCGAGGGGCGAGCATGGCGTCGGCCGCCTTCCCGCCCCCGAGAGGCTTCTCGCGACCGTCGAGTCGATGCTGCCCCGAGCGCGCGGGCCGTGGGACGGCCTACGGGTCCTCGTCACGGCGGGCGGGACGCGGGAGGCGATCGACCCGGTGCGCTTCATCGGCAACCGCTCGAGCGGGCGGATGGGCCTCGCCCTCGCCGACCGCGCCGCGGCGCGCGGCGCCTCGGTAACGCTCGTCGCCGCGAATGTCGGCCTTCCCGCTCCGGCGGGCGTGCGGAGGATCGACGTCGAGAGCACGGCGGAGATGGCGGCCGCGGTGGAGCGCCGAGCTTCCGAACGCGGACGTCCTGCTGATGGCGGCCGCGGTTGCCGACTTCCGCCCGGCGCAGGCAGCGTCCGGAAAGCTCGAGCGCAGCGAGGGCGACGGCGTCGACCTGCGCCTGGTGGGCACCGAGGACATCGTCGCGGCGGCGGCGAGCAATCGCGGCGACGGACAGACCATCGTCGGCTTCGCGGCCGAGCATGGCGCGGAGGCGATCGAGCGAGCCGCCTCGAAGCTCGAGCGCAAGGGCCTGGACGCCATCGTCTTCAACGACGTGTCCCGGGCCGACATCGGCTTCGACTCCGAGCGGAACGAGGTCACGATCGTCGAGCCCGCCGAGCGCCACGAGGTCCCTCTCGCCTCCAAGGAGGACGTCGCCGATGCGATCCTCGATCGCGTCGAGGCGATTCGCGCCCCTGCTTACACTGGGTGAGTGCCCGCTGAGACCCTCTACGACCTCTACCAGCGCGGGATGTCGCTGCTCGAGCACGGCGACTTCGAGCAGGCCACGGTGCCGCTCCGCAAGGCGGCCCGGATCGCTCCGGAGAAGGCGTCGATTCGCGAGGCCCTGGGGCGCGCGTACTTCCGGTCGCGCCAGTTCTCCGAGGCGGCGGTGGAGTTCGAGGCCGTGGTCGAGCGGTATCCGGTCAATGACTACGCCCACTTCTGCCTCGGCCGCGCCCTGACCCTCACCGGCGAGCGCCAGCGCGCCCGCCGCCACCTCGCCATCGCCGCGTGCCTGCGGCCCGAGCGCCGCGACTACCGGGAGTACCGCGAGCGCGCGGCGAGATAGCCGTTGAGGGCGCTCGTTCAGCGCGTCACCAGAGCCTCCGTTTCCGTCGGCGGCACCGAGGTTGCGGCCATCGGCCCCGGCCTGCTGGTCCTGCTGGGGGTCGCGACGGAGGATGGCGAGGACGCGGCCGACCGGCTCGCCGACAAGGTCCGCGCTCTGCGCGTGTTCGACGACGCCGACGGCCGGATGAACGAGCCGCTGGGCGATCGCGAGGCGCTGTGCGTGAGTCAGT
Source organism: uncultured Actinomycetes bacterium (assembly GCA_963823245.1). Lineage (GTDB taxonomy): Bacteria > Actinomycetota > Thermoleophilia > Solirubrobacterales > 70-9 > JAWVFM01. The sequence continues at coordinate 19,432 of CAWGKQ010000008.1, forward strand.
TCACCCTCTACGGAGATTCGACGCGTGGGAACCGGCCGAGCTTCGCGGGCGCCGCGCCGGCCGATGTCGCCGAGCCGCTGTACGAGCGCTTCTGCGATCGCCTCGGCGCGAGGCGCGGGGTCTTCGGCGCGCGCATGGCCGTGGAGCTCACGAACGACGGCCCCGTGACGCTTCTGGTCGAGGGCTGACGGCACGCTTTGCACGCCCGGCCAGGCACGGTGGCGCGGCTATACTCACCCCAGTTTCTTAACCGCACCCGAACTCTTGTGAGAGGTGGGCCCGGGCCCACCTTTTTTTCGCCGGATCACGGGTGTTTGGAGGAGAGAATTGCAGTTGGACGACCTTGAGAAGACCATCGAGACGCGCCTCGCCGAGCTCGACCCCGAGCTCGAGTTGGTCGTGCTCGAACGGCCTGCGGCCGAGTCGCTTCGGCTCTACGTCGACCGGCCCGGCGGGGTGGACCTAGCGGTCTGCGAGCGGGTGACGGCCGCGCTCCGCGACCTTCTCGAGAGCTACACGCTCGAGGTCTCCTCGCCCGGCCTGGACCGCCCGCTCACGAAGCCGGAGCATTTCCGGCGCTTCCTCGGCAGCCGCGTGCGGGTGCGCACTCGGGAGCCGATCGACGGGCAGAGGAACTTCAGCGGTGAGCTGGTGGCGGCCGACGACAACGAGGTCTCGCTGCGCCTGGACGCCGCTGAGCGGGCCATCCCGCTCGCCGCGATCCACCGCTCGAACCTGATCCCCAAGGAGGTGGGCGCATGAGTCGAGAGATCGTCGAGGCAGTTCACGTCCTCGAGCAGGAGAAGGGAATCGACGCAGAGACCCTGATGGCCGCGCTCGAGGACGCCCTGCTGTCCGCCTACCGGAAGACGCCCGGTGCCGCCAAGTACGCGCGCGTCGACCTCGACCGAAACACCGCCGACTTTCGCGTCTACGAGCTGATCCTCCCGCCCGAGCTCGAGGAGAAGCTCCTCGCCGAGGTGGCCGAGGAGGCCGAGCAGGAGATCGATCCCGAGACGGGCGAGTTCCGCGAGCCCGAGGAGCCGGAGCTCGATCCGGAGATCCTCGCTCCCTACGAGGACCAGATCACGAGCCACGACGTCACCCCCGACGACTTCGGGCGGATCGCCGCCCAGACCGCCAAGCAGGTGATCCTCCAGCGCATCCGCGAGGCCGAGCGGATGATGATGTACGAGGAGTACCGCGACCGCGTGGGCGAGCTCGTCACGGGCATCATCCAGCAGTCGGACAACCGCTACACGCTCGTCCAGCTGCGCGAGCGGGTGGAGGCGCTCCTGCCGCGCTCCGAGCAGGTCTGGAACGAGCGCTACGACCACGGCATGAGGGTGAAGGCGGTCATCACCGACGTCTCCGCCGAGGGCAAGGGGCCGAGCGTGGTGGTCTCGCGGCGCAGCCCGGAGCTCATCAAGGAATTGTTTGCGCTCGAGGTCCCCGAGGTCGCCGACGAGCTCGTCGAGATCGTTGGCGTCGCGCGTGAGCCCGGCTATCGCTCGAAGATCGCGGTCATATCGCACACGGACGGAGTCGATCCCGTCGGCGCCTGCGTCGGGCCGCGCGGCTCGCGCGTGCGCATGGTCGTCTCCGAGCTGCGCGGCGAGAAGATCGACATCATCCCCCACAACGACGAGCCCGCCCGCTTCGTCGCCAAGGCGCTCTCGCCGGCGCGCGTGCGCGAGGTCCTCGTCGACGACGAGAACAAGCAGGCGACGGTCGTCGTCCCCGACGATCAGCTCTCGCTCGCGATCGGCCGCGAGGGTCAGAACGCGCGCCTGGCCGCGAAGCTCACCGGATGGCGGGTCGACATCAAGTCGGAGACCGAGTTCAGCCAGGAAGACGAGATCGAGTACGAGGAGGCCGAGCAGGAGCTTGACGGCCGCTGCGCGGCGGTTCTCTCCGCTGGGCGCCGCTGCCCGAACGCCTCGCTCCCCGGCTCCCGCTACTGCGGCCTGCCGCAGCACCAGGCCCTCGCCCGGTTCGGCACCAACCAGGTGACGGTGCTCTCGGGTCTCTCCGAGCAGGAGATCGCGGGGCTCGCCAACCCCGACGCCTCGGAGGGCGAGGTGGCCGAGATCGTCGCCAAGGCCGAGGCCTCGTTCGAGGAGGGGCCGGCCGACGAGACGCCCGATGCTCCCGCCGAGGAGGCGCTCGCAGAGGAAGCGGTCGGCGAGGAGACACCCGGGCTTCCCGCCGAGGAGGACGTTCCCGACCTCGAGACCGCGCGCGAGGAGCGCGAGGAGGCGGAGGAGGAGCTTGCGGAGGCCGAGGAGGAGGCCGCGGAGCAGATCGAGGAAGCCGACGAGAAGCTTGACGGAGACGGCGAGGACGGCGCCGGCGCATCCGAGGATGTGAACGGCTCCGACGCGGAAGCGGAGGCCGCCGCGAGCGTTGGCGCCGAGGCATCCGAGGAATCCGCGGCTCCGGCCGAGGATTCCGAGGCATGAAGAAGCGCGTTCACGAGATCGCCAAGGAGCGGGGCCTCACCAGCAAGGAGGTGATCGCGGCGCTTCACGAGGCCGGGGTCGAGGTCAAGGCCGCCGCCTCGAGCGTCGAGGAGGACGTTGCCGCGAAGGCGCTTGCCGCGCGCAACGGCGGCGGCGAGGCGGCCAAGCCCGCGCCGGCCGCCGGCGACGGTGCGCCGTCGAAGCCGGCCGCCAAGGCGAAGCCGGCCCAGCCCGTCAAGCCGGTTGGGCCTCAGGGCGCGGCCGCCTCCGGCGGCACGGGCCAGCGCCGCCGCAGGCGCGTCGTGATCGACTCCCAGGCCTCCCGGCGCGACCATCAGCCACCGCCCCCGCCGAGCCGACCGCCACGGCGTCGCGGAGGGCGCCGCCGCCGGCCGCTGCTCGAGGAGCCGGTCGACAAGACCCCGACCGAGCCGGTCGAGGAGCAGGTCGTAACGGTCAGCTCCGGCGCCACCGTCCGCGAGGTCGCCGAGACGCTCGGGGTCGGCGGCGCGGACGTCATCAAGGCGCTCATGGGCATGGGCGAGATGGCGACGCTCACCCAGACGCTTCCCGACGAGACGGTCGAGCTCGTCGCGACCGAGCTTGGCCGGAAGGTCGATGTCGTGACGGCGGCCGACGAGGAGTCCGAGGAGCCGGCGTTCGAGGACGCGGCGGAGGACCTCGCCGACCGCCCGCCGGTTGTGACGATCATGGGCCATGTCGACCACGGCAAGACCTCGCTGCTGGACCGGATCCGCGAGACCGAGGTGGCCGCCGGCGAGGCGGGCGGGATCACCCAGCACATCGGCGCCTACCAGGTCCGCCACAACGGCAAGACGATCAGCTTCCTCGACACCCCGGGCCACGAGGCCTTCACGGCGATGAGGGCGCGCGGCGCGAAGGTCACCGACCTGGCCGTCATCGTCGTCGCCGCCGATGACGGCGTCATGCCGCAGACCGTCGAGGCGATCGACCACGCCCGCGCCGCCGACGTGCAGATGGTCGTTGCAATCAACAAGATCGACCTCCCGGACGCGAACCCCGACCGGGTCAAGGGTGAGCTCGCCCAGCAGGGGCTCAACCCCGAGGACTGGGGAGGCGACACCGTGTTCGCCAACGTCTCCGCGAAGACCGGCGAGGGGCTCGACGATCTGCTCGAGATGATTCAGCTCGTCGCCGACGTCGAGGAGCTCAAGGCGAACCCGAAGGCGCCGGCATCCGGCACGGTGATCGAGTCGCACCTCGACCCCGGCCGCGGCCCCGTGGTGACCGTCCTCGTCCAGCGCGGGACGCTCGAGGTCGGCGACGCCGTCGTAGCTGGGCCGCAGTGGGGCAAGGTCCGCGCGATGCACGACCACACCGGCGCCCGGATCAACGAGGCACGGCCGGGCGACCCGGTCGAGGTGCTCGGATTCGACGGCGTCTGCGAGGCCGGCGAGCGGGTCGAGGCGGTGGAGAACGACCGCCGGGCGCGACAGCTCGCGCAGCAGCGAGCGCACCGGCTCAAGACCGAACAGCTTGCACGCCGCCAGGCGCGCCGCGTCACCCTCGACGAGGTCTTTGCGCGCGCCACCGAGGGCGCTCTCAAGGAGCTCGCGATCGTGCTCAAGGCCGACGTGTCGGGCTCGCTCGAGGCGCTCCAGGACGAGATCGCCAAGGTGCCGCAGGAGCAGGTGACCGTGAACGTCATCCACGCGGCCACCGGCGGGATCAACGAGTCCGACGTGATGCTCGCCTCGGCGTCCGACGCGATCATCATCGGCTTCAACGTCCGCCCGCTCGCCGACGCGCGCCGCGCCGCCGAGCGCGAGGGCGTGGAGATCCGCACCTACTCCGTGATCTACAAGGTCACCGAGGAGATGCGCGCCGCGATGGAGGGCATGCTCGAGGCCGTCGAGGTCGAGGAGGCCCTCGGCCAGGCCGACGTGAAGGAGCTCTTCAAGGCGTCGAAGGTCGGCACCATCGCCGGGTGCGAGGTCACCGACGGCAAGATCACCCGCATCGCGGAGGTGCGCCTCGTCCGCGAGGGCACGGTGGTGTGGACGGGCCGCATCGGGTCGCTGCGCCGCTTCAAGGACAACGTCCAGGAGGTCACCGAGGGCCTCGAGTGCGGAATCGTCCTCGAGGGCTTCCAGGACGTGAAGGTCGGCGACGTCATCGAGGCCTTTGAGACCCGCCAGGTCGAGCAGACGCTCGATCAGTAGGGCGAAACCGCCGCAATCATTGACGCCCTTCGTCTGCCTGCTCGAAGTTCGTCTGCACTTCGGCGACTCGCACGATCTGAAGGGCAAGCGCAAGGCGCTCCACTCGCTGAAGGCCGGGATCAGGCAGCGGTTCGGCGCCTCCGTGGCCGAAATCGACGGTCACGACACCTGGCAGCGGTCGACGCTGCTGTGCGCGCTCGTGGGCGACGGCGAGGTCTCCTCGCGGGCCGACGAGCTCGAGCGGTTCATCCTCGCGCGCGTCGGCGACGCCGCCTCGTTCCAGCGTGACCTGCTGAGCCTCGAGGACGTACGATGACCGAGCGCATGCGCAGGGTGAACGAGGCCCTGCGAGAGGTGATCGCATCAGCGATCGCGGGGGAGCTCGAGGATCCCCGCATTGGATTCGCCACCGTGACCTCCGTCGAGACATCCCCTGACCTGCGAAGCGCGCGGGTCTTCGTCAGCGTGCTCGGCTCGCAGGCGGAGCGCGACAGCACCCTCGCCGCGCTCGCGTCGTCGCACGGTGTCCTTCAGGGCGCGATCGCCAGGGAGATGCGCCTCAAGCGCACACCCACCCTCAAGTTCGTCTACGACGACGCCCCCGAGCGGGGCGTGCGTCTCTCGCGCCTACTCGAGGAGGGGGAATGAGCACGGCGACCGAGGTGACCTCCGAGCTCGATCGGGTGGTCACGGCCCTCCGCGACGGCGAGCGGTTCCTGCTCACGACGCACGAGGGGCCCGATGGCGATGCGCTCGGCTCGCTCCTCGGGCCTGCACGCGGTCCTGACCCAGCTCGGCAAGGACTCGGTGATGTTCCTCGCCGCGAAGGAGTTCCCGCTCCCGGTCGAGTACCGCTTCCTGCCGCTCACGGACGTCTTCCACGAGCCGCCGGTGGACCTCGTCGATCGCACGCTCGTGTTCCTCGACTGCGGGAACATCGACCGCATGCCCGTCGACTCGCTCCAGCGCGACGACGGGGCGATCCTGAACATCGACCACCATCACGACAACACGAGGTTCGGCACCGTCAACGTCGTCGACACGGCCGCCTCGTGCACGGCCGAGATCGTCTACCGCATCGCGGGCGAGCTGGGAGCCGAGATCACGCCGGAGATCGCGTGCGCGCTCTACGTGGGCCTCGTCACGGACACCGGACGCTTCATGTACGAGAACACCAGCGCCTCCGCGCATCGGATGGCGGCCGAGCTGATCGAGGCCGGCGTTGACGTCCACGACACCTACCGCCGTCTCTACGAGCGGGTGCCGCTCGAGAAGCTCCGCCTGATATCTCGCGCGCTCGAGCGGATCGAGCGGATCGACGGCGGGGCGCTGGCGATCACGTACATCTCGAGCGAGGACTACGCGGCGGCGGGCGCCGACGAATCGCTAACGGAGGGCGTCATCGACTACGTCCGCTCGCTCGAGGGAGCGAGGCTCGCGGCCGTCGTCCGCGATCGCGGCGAAGGAGGCAGCGCCGCGCGGAAGGTGAGCCTGCGATCGACGAGCGGTGACATCGACGTCTCCGCGATCGCACGGCGCCACGGCGGCGGAGGGCACCCGCGCGCGGCGGGCTTCTCGACCGACCTCACCTACGACGAGCTCGTGGAGTCGCTTCGTGGCGAGCTCGACGACGAGCGCTGAGGCCGCCCGCGCGGGCGTCGTGCTGGTCGACAAGCCCGCGGGGCCGACGTCCCACGACGTGGTCGCCAGGATCCGGCGCGAACGGGGCATGAAGGCCGGCCACGCCGGCACGCTCGATCCGTTCGCCACCGGGCTGCTGATCGTCCTCGTGGGCCGCGAGGCCACCCGCCTGCAGTCCCGGTTCATGGCCCTCCCAAAGCTCTATCGCGCGACGGCCCGGTTCGGAGCCGTCTCGACCACGGGCGACCCGGAGGGCGAGATCACGGAGACGGGAACGGTGCCTTCGGGGCGGCTGGAGCTCCCGACCGGCCCGATTCGCCAGCGCCCGCCGGTGTACTCGGCGGTCAAGGTGCGGGGGGAGCGCGCCTACCGCCGGGCGCGGCGGGGCGAGGATGTGGATCCCGGGGAGCGTGACGTGACCGTCCATCGCTTCGAGGAGCTCTGGCGCGAGGGCGATCGGGCGTGCTTCGAGATCGAGTGCTCCTCCGGCACGTACGTCCGCAGCCTCATCGCCGACCTCGGCGACGCGTACACGGAGAGCCTGAGGCGGCTCGCGATCGGACCCTTCTCGGTGGACGAGGCCGGCGCCTTCATGGGCGTCGCCGACGCGCTCGCGCGCATGAATGGACATGAGGGGCTTTAGCCCCGAAAGACGCGTGTAAGGGCGCCGGAGGCGCCCGCAAGAGATCTGAGAGGCTTCCGGCCCCAATGGCGCTGGAAGTCACGAGCCTCCCCGATGCGAAGCCGCGTCCCCGCCGGCTCGCGATCGGCAGCTTCGACGGCGTTCACGTCGGCCACCGCCAGGTGATCGAGGGCGCCGACACCGTCCTCACGTTCGAGCCGCATCCGCTGCGCGTGATCCACCCCGAGGCGGCCCCGAAGCTCCTCATGCCGTTCGACATCAAGCGCGACGTGATCGCCGGCCTGGGGGTGGACGAGCTCGTCGTCATCCCGTTCGACCGCGAGTTCTCGACCATCGCCCCGGACGACTTCATTGAGCTGATCCTGATCGGGCAGCTCGGCGCCGAGAGCGTGTCGGTGGGGGAGAACTTCCGCTTCGGCGCGAGGGCGAAGGGGACACCGGAGCTCCTCGCCTCCCGCGACGAGTTCTCCACCAGCGTCGTGCCGCTCGTGGAGGTCGATGGCGAGACGGTGTCGTCGACCCGAATCCGGGCCCTGGTCGCCGCGGGCGACATGGAGGGGGCCATGCGCTGCCTGGACGCTCCGTTCATGCTCGAGGGCGAGGTCGTGACGGGTGACGAGCGCGGGCGCCAGCTCGGGTTCCCGACCGCCAACCTCGTGCCCTCCGACGAGTACGCCCGCCCCGGCCACGGCGTGTATGCGGCGTTCGCAAACGGCCACGCGGCTGCCGTCAACGTCGGCGTGCGACCCACGTTCGAGACCGGCCGTGGGCTCCTGGTCGAGGCGCACCTGATCGACTTCGACGCGGACCTCTACGGGCGCTCCCTGCGCATCGCGTTCATCGCCCGGCTTCGCGGCGAGCGCCGCTTCGCCGGCGCCGAGGATCTCATCGCGCAGATGCACCGGGACGTCGCCGAGGCCAGAGACCTGTGTGCTAGCTTCAGGGGGCCGTGAGCGCCCTTCAGCGCTGCGGCGTTTTGACGCTATGAGCCTCACCAAGGAGCGAAAGCAGGAGCTGATCGGCAAGTACGGCCGGTCCGACGGCGACACCGGCTCGGCCGAGGTCCAGGTAGCCCTGCTCACCGAGCGGATCAACGAGCTCACCGAGCACCTGCGCACGCACAGCAAGGACCATCACTCCCGCCGCGGCCTCCTGATGATGGTCGGCAAGCGTCGCCGCCTCCTCCGCTACCTCGAGCGCGCCGACGTCGATCGTTACCGCGCGCTCGTGGCGGACCTCGGCCTGCGGCACTAGCGGCCCCCGCTAACATCGCCTCCGTTAGAGAACGAGAGTTCTGAGCAAGAAAGGCCGCCATCCGGGCGGTTGAAAGGAACAACTGAATTTCATGAGCATGTTTGACGTGAGCCGCGTTTCGGCGGACGTTGGAGCGGGGGAGATCAGCTTCGAGACCGGCAAGCTCGCGCGCCAGGCCGGTGGTGCCGTCGTCGTACAAAGCGGCGACACCATGGTCCTCGCGACCGCCACCGTCGGCTCGCTGCGCGACGTCGATTTCCTCCCGCTGACCGTCGACGTCGAGGAGAAGCATTACGCGGCCGGCAAGATCCCCGGCTCGTTCTTCCGCCGCGAGGCGAGGGCCGGCGAGAAGGCAACGCTGACGGCGCGGATGATCGACCGACCGATCCGTCCGCTGTTCCCCAAGGGCTGGCACTACGACACCCAGGTCGTCGCCCAGCCGCTCTCGGTGGACCATGTCCACCCCTATGACATCCTCGCGATGAACGGCGCTTCGGCGGCGATCGCGATCTCGCCGATCCCCGTCGACAAGCACGTCGGCGCGGTGCGGATCGGCAAGCTCGACGGCGACTTCGTCGTCAACCCCGACGAGGAGAGGCTCGACGAGCTCGAGATGGACCTGGTCGTCTCCGGAACCGACGATGCGATCCTCATGGTCGAGTGCGGCGGCGAGCGGCGTCACCGAGGCCGAAGTCCTCGACGCGCTCGACATCGCGCACGCTGAGATCAAGAAGCTCACGGCGGCGATGGAGGAGCTGCGCGGCAAGGCCGGCAAGGAGAAGATCGAGATCGAGCCCCCGTCCGTCGACGAGGCGCTGCTCGAGAAGATCGTCATCTCGCACGGCGAGAAGCTCGACGAGGCGACCCAGGTTCCCGAGAAGCTGGCGCGCCAGGAGGCGATCAAGGCGGTCGAGGAGGAGGTCCTCACCACCTACGCGTCCGACGACGATGAGGAGAAGTCCACCGAGGTCGCACGCGCCTTCGACAAGCTCGAGAAGGACGTGATCCGCAAGCGCATCGCCGTGGACAAGAAGCGTCCGGACGGCCGCGCGCAGGACGAGATCCGGCCGATCGAGTGCGAGGTCGACGTCGCGCCCCGCGTGCACGGTTCGGCGCTGTTCACCCGTGGCGAGACGCAGATCCTCTCGAGCGTTGCGCTGGGGACCACTCGGATGGACATGAAGGTCGACAACCTCGGCCTTCAGGACACGAAGACGTTCTGGCATCACTACAACTTCCCGCCCTTCTCGGTGGGCGAGGCCGGCTTCATGCGCGGTCCAAAGCGGCGCGACATCGGCCACGGGGCGCTCGCCGAGCGGGCCCTGGTGCCGACGATCCCCGACCAGGAGGAGTTCCCCTACGTCGTGCGGGTCGTCTCCGACACGCTGGAGTCGAACGGGTCCTCGTCGATGGGCTCGGTCTGCGCCTCGTCGATGGCGCTGCAGGCAGCAGGCGTGCCGGTCGGCGCGCCGGTCGCCGGCGTCGCGATGGGCCTGATCAAGGAGGGCGACAGCCACATCGTCCTCACGGACATCGCCGGCGTCGAGGACCACCTCGGCGACATGGACTTCAAGGTCGCCGGCACCAAGGACGGGATCAACGCCCTCCAGATGGACATCAAGATCTCGGGCGTCACGTTCGAGATCCTCACGGAGGCGCTCGAGCAGGCTCGCAAGGGCCGCCTGTTCATCCTCGACAAGATGGCCGAGCGCGATCGACGGCCCGCGGGAGAAGCTCTCCCAGTACGCGCCGCGGATCGAGCAGATCAAGATCGACCCGGACAAGATCGGGGCCGTCATCGGCAAGGGCGGCGAGAACATCCGCGGCCTCCAGGAGGAGTTCGAGGCCGAGATCGACATCGAGGACGACGGCACGGTACGGATCTACGCGCCGAGCGGCGACCTCGTCGATGCCTGCGTGGAGCGCATCCAGTCGATGACCAAGGAAGCCGAGGTCGGCGACCGCTACAAGGGCAAGGTCGTGAAGACGACGACCTTCGGTGCCTTCGTCGAGCTGGCCAAGGGAACCGACGGGCTCCTGCACATCTCGAACGTGAAGCCCGGCGAGCGGGTCGGCGCCGTCGAGGACGTCCTGAGCCAGGGCGACGAGCTCGAAGTGACGGTCGTGGAGGTGGACCGCGAGCGCGGCCGCATCGGCCTGCGCCTCTCCGACGACCCCTCGATCGCGGGCAAGTCGGCCGAGGAGCTGACGTCTGTCGGCACGGGCGATCCGACCATGGGCGGCGGCGGTGGACGTCGCGACGGCGGCCGGCGCGATGGCGGCGGCGGCCGGGGGCGCGAGCGCCTCGAGGGCGGCCGGCGTGGCGGTGGCGGCCGGGACCGACGTAGAGACCGTTGAGCGACGCGCTGCCTGAGGGAGTCGAGCTCACCGAGCTCGACTCCGGGCTGCGCGTCATCACGGAGGCGATGCCCTCCGTTCGGTCGGTGGCCCTGGGTCTCTGGGTGCGGACCGGCTCGCGCGACGAGAGCCCGGCGGAGGCCGGGCTCTCGCATTTCCTCGAGCATCTCCTCTTCAAGGGGACGCCTCGCTGGTCGGCGATCGAGATCGCGGAGCAGCTCGACGGCATGGGGGCGTCGGCGAACGCGGCCACCGGCAAGGAGTCGACCCATCTCTACGCACGGTTCCTCGACGACCACACCGACGACGCGTTCGACCTTCTCGCGCAGATGCTCGCCCAGCCGACGCTGCCGCCGGACGAGGTGGAGACGGAGCGCGAGGTGATCCTCGAGGAGATCGCCATGTACGAGGACGAGCCTTCCGACCGCGTCCACGACGTGCTCGCCGAGGCGATCTTCGGCGACCACCCCCTGGGACGCCGCGTCCTCGGCAGCTCGGAGGTCATCGCCTCGGTGCCGGTCCCCGAGATACGCGCCTACCACGACGGCCGGTACACCGCCGACACCGTGGTCGTCGCGGCGGCCGGGCATCTCGACCACGATCACATCGTCGAGCTGGCCGGCAGGGCTCTCGACCTGGAGGGGACGGCCTCCCCGAGTCCCGACGGAGCGGTGCCCGAGCGCGCCCCCAGGCTGATCTTCTATCCGAAGGAGACCGAGCAGTACCACGTCTGCTTCGGAGGTCGCGGGATCCCGCGGCGTGACGAGCGGCGGTTCGCGCTCTCGGTCCTGGACGCCGGCTTCGGCGGCTCCAGCTCGTCGCGCCTCTTCCGCGAGATCCGCGAGAAGCGCGGGCTCGCCTATTCGGTTGGGTCCTACTTCGACCAGTACGTCGACGAGGGCGCGGTGGCGATGTACGTCGGCACGCGCGCCGAGAACGTCGACGAGGCCTGCGCGATCATCGGCCGGGAGCTGGGGCGGCTGCGCGACGAGGGGCTCGAGCCCGCTGAGCTGGAGCGGGCGAAGGAGCACGTGAAGGGCCGCATCGTCCTCGGGCTGGAGTCGACCGGCGCGCGGATGACCCGCTGCGCCCGCTCGGTCCTGCATGGGATTCCCCTGCTCTCGCTCGACGAGGTCCTGGCCCGGATCGACTCCGTCACCGCCGAGGACGTCGCCGAGCTCGGCCGCGAGCTCTACGACCCGGTGGCGCTGTCGGCCGCCTGCATCGGCGCCGAATCCGATCGGTTCCGCACCGCATCGGAAGCGGTGAGCCCGGCTCTCGCGGCGGCATGATCAAGGTCGCGGTGTCGGGCGCCGCCGGGCGCATGGGCATCGCCGTCTGCGACGCCGTGGAGGAGGCCGACGACACGTCGCTCGCCGGGCGGGCGGATCCCGCGCTCGACGCATCGCTGGCCGACGTGCTCGCCGACGCGGAAGTTCTCGTGGACTTCAGCACCCCGGAGACCGCCCCCGGCAATGTCGTGGAGGCCGTCGCCGCCGGGGTCCATGCCGTCGTGGGGACCACGGGCTTCGACCTCGACGATCTGCGAACCAGGGTGGAGGGCGCCCGCGAAGCGGGAGCGAATGTGTTCGTCGCTCCGAACTTCGCGATCGGGGCGGTCCTGATGATGGACGCCGCGACGCGGATCGCCCCGCACATGCCCGAGGTCGAGATCGTCGAGCTCCACCACGACCGCAAGGTCGACGCTCCGTCCGGCACCGCGAAGCGGACGGCGGAGCTGATCGCCGGGGCAGGGGGGACCGTGCACCAGCCGATCCATTCCGTCCGGCTTCCGGGTCTCGTGGCGCACCAGGAAGTCATCTTCGGCAGCGAGGGCCAGACGCTCACGATTCGCCACGACTCGATCGACCGGCGATCGTTCATGCCCGGCGTCCTCTTGGCCGTCCGGCGGGTCGCCGACCTGGAGGATCCGTTCACGGTCGGCCTCGAGACGCTCCTGTAGGGTCCACGCCGATGGCCGACGATCTCGCGCGCATGGATGCGACTGACCAGGCCGAGCTCGTCCGCTCCGGCGAGGCAAGCCCAGCCGAGCTCGTCGAGGCTGCCATCGCCCGCGTGGAGGAGCTCAACCCGGACCTGAACGCGGTCATCCACCCCCTGTTCGACGAGGCTCGCGAGGAGGCGGCCGGCGAGCTTCCCGACGGCCCGTTCCGCGGCGTGCCGTTCGTGCTCAAGGACCTCGGCGCCGCCTTCGCCGGCCAGCCGCTCCACATGGGAATGAGGGTGCTGAAGGAGGCTGACTTCCGCGCCCCGGTCGACACCTATCTCGCCGAACGCTTTCGGGCGGCCGGCTTCGTGACGATCGGGAAGACGAACACCCCGGAGATGGGGATCCTCCCGACGACCGAGCCCGATGCCTACGGGCCGTCGCGGAACCCGTGGGACACGGGCCGCTCCACGGGCGGCTCGAGCGGCGGCTCCGGCGCCGCGGTCGCGGCGGGAATGGTGCCGGTCGCGCACGCCAACGACGGCGGCGGCTCGATCCGGATCCCGGCCTCGGAGTGTGGGCTCGTCGGGCTCAAGCCCACGCGACAGCGGATCTCGGAGGGCCCGATCATCGGCGACAACATGTCGGGGCTGACCGTCGAGCTCGTGGTCTCGCGGTCGGTGCGGGACACCGCGGCGATCCTCGATGCGGTCCACGGCCCGGCCCCGGGGGACCCCTACGTGGCCCCGCCGCCCGAGCGCGACTACGTCTTGGAGCTCGAGGCCGACCCCGGGAGGCTGCGGATCGGCCTCATCACGGAGCCGGTTGCCGACGAGGCCCCGCAGCAGGAGGTCGTCGACGCCGCCCGCGACGCCGCCGAGCTCCTCATGTCGCTCGGGCACGAGGTCGAGGAGGCGGACGTATCGGTTTTCGGCGAGATGGACGTCGTCCCGACGTTCATGGTGCGCTGGGCGGCCGGCCAGGGCGCCGCCATCGCGCAGCTCTCCGCCGTGGTCGGACGGGAGATCGGGCCCGACGACGTCGAGCCCCTCACATGGGCCCTGGCGGAGATGGGGCGCGGCGTGAGCGGCGCGGACTACCTGGCCGCGGTGGGACAGCATCAGCTGATGTCGCGGATGTTCGCCGGCCTCCACGACACCTACGACCTCCTCCTCACGCCGACGCTGGGCGAGGTGCCGCCGCCCCTCGGCTCGTTCGACGACTCCGGGCCGGACCCGCTCGACGCGATCAGGCGCGCCGGGCTCACGGCCGCGTTCACCGCGATCGCCAACGTCACCGGCCAGCCGGCGATCTCGCTTCCGCTCGCCACGAGCGAGGAGGGGCTTCCGATCGGGATCCAGCTCGCGGCGCCGCTCGGGCGACGAGGCGTCCCTGATCCGCATCGCAGCCCAGCTGGAGCAGGCGCGACCCTGGTCGGACCGCGTGCCGCCGGTCTTCGCCGCCGCGCCGGCCTGAGCGGGTGTGTCAGTCAGGAGCTTTAGCTCCGAAAGCGGCGTATAAGGCCGCCGAAGGCGGCCGCAAGTGCTTCATACTTTGCGCATGAGCGCTATCCATGGCGTGATCACGGCGATGGTTACGCCCTTCGACGCCGACGGCGAGGTCGATCTCGAATCGGCGCGCCGCGTCGCGCGCTATCTGGCGGAGAACGGATCCCATGGCGTCGTCGTGGCCGGAACGACCGGCGAATCGCCCACGCTGTCCGACGACGAGAAGCTGGCGCTGCTCGAGGCGGTCAGGGACGAGGCCGGGGACCGCCTGACCGTCATCTGCGGCACCGGTTCGAATGACACCCGCCACTCGGCCGAGCTCACCCGCCGCGCCGCCGAGGCCGGTGCGGACGCCGTGCTGGTCGTCACGCCGTACTACAACAAGCCGAATCCCGCCGGGGTGCGCGCGCATTTCGAGACGGTCGCGGAGGCGGCCGGCACGACGCCCGTGGTCCTCTACAACATTCCCTCGCGAACGGTGATCAACGTGGGGCCCGACGCGCTTGCCCAGCTCGCGGCCGACGTGGAGAACATCGTGGCGGTCAAGCAGGCGAACGACGACGACCTCGGGCCGATCGAGGGCCTCGATGTGCTGGCGGGGAACGACGACGTCTTCCTGCGATGCCTGGAGTCTGGTGGAGTCGGCGGGATCCTCGTCTCCTCGCACCTCGTGGGGCCGGAGATGAGGCAGATCTACGAGTCGCACCTCGCCGGCGATGCTGCGCACGCCGAGGAGATCGACGCGAAGCTGCGGCCGATCTACGAGGCGACGACGGTCACGGCGAACCCCATCCCCGTGAAAGCCGCGCTCGAGATGCTCGGCGTGATCGACGGTCATCTGCGGCTGCCGATGGTGCCCGCAAGCCAGGCCGAGCGCGCGGCCATTCGCGAGGCGCTTGAGCGCTACGGGCTCCTCGTCGCGGGCGGCGCGGCCTAGGCTTCGCCGGCGATGCGGATCCTGCCCCTCGGCGGCCTCGGCGAGGTCGGAAAGAACATGACGGTGGTCGAGCACGACGATCGCATCGTCGTGGTGGACACGGGCCTGATGTTCCCGACCGCCGAAATGCTGGGGATCGACCTGGTCCTGCCCGACTTCTCCTATCTGCGCGGGCGCGTCGACGACATCGAGGCCATCGTGCTCACCCACGGGCACGAGGACCACGTTGGGGCGCTGCCATACGTGCTGCGCGAGATCGGCCTGCCACCCGCGATCTACGGCGGCCCGCTCACGATCGGGCTGGTGCGCTCGAAGCTCGAGGAGCACAAGATCCGCGACGCCCCACTCGAGGTGATCGACGCCGGCGAGCGCGTGTCGCTCGGCCCGTTCGAGCTCGAGATGGTGCATATGTCGCACTCCATCCCCGACTCCCGCGCCGCGGCCCTGCGAACGGAGCTCGGGACCGTGATCCTCACGGGCGACTACAAGTTCGACCAGACCCCGGTCGACGGCGTCCCGGCCGACGTCTCGCGGCTCGCCGAGCTCGGGCGCGAGGGCGTCCTCTGCCTCTGCGGCGACTCGACGAACGCCGACCGGGCCGGCGTCGCGCCGTCGGAGTCGAGCGTCGGGCCGGCGCTCCTCGAGCTCTTCGGCCGGTGCCCGGGGCGGATCATCGTCACCTGCTTCGCCTCCAACGTGCATCGCGTGCAGCAGGTCGTCGACGCCGCGGCCCAGCTCGACCGCAAGGTGGCGCTGGTCGGGCGGTCGATGCGCAAGAACTTCAACATCGCCACGAACCTCGGGATCGCCTCGGCGCCGGAGGGGCTCCTGATCCCGCCCCGCGAGATCGAGTCATTCGACGACTCCCGCGTGGTGGCTATCTCCACCGGGAGCCAGGGCGAGCCGCTCTCGGCCCTGCGGCGGATGGCGCACGCTGACCATCGCGACATCGAGCTTCACGCCGACGACACCGTGATCTTCTCGGCGACGCCGATCCCCGGCAACGAGCGGGCCGTGAACGAGACCATCGACCGCATCTACGAGATCGGCGCCCGCGTCGTCACCGCCGCGGACGCGCCGATCCACGCCTCGGGACACGGGTGGCAGGAGGAGCTGAAGCTGATGCTGAACCTCACGCGGCCGCAGCATGTGATGCCCTTCCACGGCGACCATCGGCGGCTGCGCCTTCACGCCGACCTGGCGAGCTCGGTCGGCGTGGACCACGACCGGATATTCCCGTCGCGAAACGGCCTGCCGCTCGAGCTGGATGCGCGGGGCGCTCGGCTTGGAGACGACCGCGGCGCCGGCATGATCTTCGTCGACGGCGTCGATATCGGCGACCCTGACGACGTCGCCCTCCGCGACCGGCGCACCCTGTCTGCCGACGGCGTCTTCATCGTGGTCGCGACGATCTCCTCCGATGACGGGTCGCAGGTCGCGCCGCCCGAGATCATCTTCCGCGGGGTCCCGTTCCTCGAGGCCGACGGCGCCGGCGGGCTCACCGAGGAGCTTCGGGACGTCGTCGCGGCCACGCTGGCGGAGGGCGCCGCTCACGCCGAGCAGCGCGAGCCCCAGATGCTCCAGGAGGACCTCCACGACGACATCGCCTCGTTCGTCTACGACCGCCTCCGGCGGCGGCCGCTCATCCTGCCCGTGGTCGTCGAGGTCTAAGTCGGCGGCGAAGCGCATTGACGTGGGGCGGTGTTCGTGTGTAGGGTTCGCCATGCTCGTCCGGGCGGGACACCTATGAGGCGGAGGCTCACCACAGGCATTTTCGTGACCGCGTGCACGCTCGTGAGCGTGCTCGGCGCCGGCGCGTGGGCCGCCCAGCCGTTGCGCACCCCGGCTCAGGCGCTGAGCGCCGCTGTCGCGCCGCGCAGTGAGCTGGTGCGCACCGACAGCGTCGACTACAAGGGGTTCCAGGTTTCCCGCTACGAGCAGCGTGTCGGCGGATACCCCGTAATCGGCGGCGAGGCGACGGTCGTCCAGGCGCCGGGCCAGCCGGCGCGGATCGCCGCGGATGCAACCGCGGCGGTGCCGTCGAAGCGTGTCCTCTCGGCGCCCGCGCGCCAGATCTCGAAGCACCGCGCGGTCGCGACCGCGAAGCGCGCGGGCCGTGTGCGGGCGATACGGCGCGGCGATCGCTCCTCGGCGAGACTCGCCGTCGACCCGAGCCACGGCGACGCGCTCGTCTGGCGCGTCGAGGTGCCTGCGGCGCGGCCGATGAAGGACCTCGAGGCCTTCGTGGACGCTTATTCGGGGCGCGTCCTCGCGAAGGGCAACCGGCTCCAGTACGCGACGGGCAAGGCCAAGCTGTACGTCCCGAACCCGCCGGTCGAGCAGGGGAGCTACGCCGGCATCGGGACGGGCGCCTCGGCCGATCACAACGACCGCGACACCGCCAAGCTCACCGCCCTTCGCGAGGCGGTCATCCTTCCTCGTCTCGAGGGGCATTGCCTCAAGGGGCCGTTCGTCGAGGCTCGCTACGAGAAGCAGGCCAAGAAGGTGTGCCGGCGAAGCCGCAACTGGAGCGGCATCACCCGCTCGAACGACAAGTTCGAGGCCCTGATGGGCTACTTCCACATCGACCGCACGCAGGCGTACATCCAGAGCCTGGGTTTCACGAAGGCAAACGGCGCAGCGATCAACGACCGCCGCCAGCAGATCGTCGTCGACGCTTTCGCCCCCGACAACTCCTTCTACTCCTCGAACGACCGGAAGCTCCGCTTCGGCTCCGGCGGCGTCGACGACGCCGAGGACGCCGACGTCGTCATCCACGAGTACGGCCACTCGATCCAGGACAACCAGGACCCCGGCTTCGGCTGCGGTGCCGGCCAGCAGTTCTGCCAGGCCGGAGCGCTGGGCGAGGGATTCGGCGACTACAACTCGGCGATGATGACCCTCCAAATCCCCGGGCTCCCAGCCCCCGCTGCGAGCTACCCGACGGGGTCCGGGGCCTCTTGCATCTTCGACTGGGACGGCGTTGTCGGCTGGGGCGGGCCAACGGAGGCCCCATGCGGCCGGAGGGCCGACGGCAGCGACGGGGTCACCACGCTGCCGGTGGCGCTGGGTGCCGGCGGCCCGTGCGACTTCGGAAGTCCCGGCAAGCCGAGCCTCGACATCCACTGCGTGGGCGAGGTCTGGACTCACGGCCTTCTCGACCTGCGCCTCGCGATCGGTCAGCCGATCGACGTCGACGTGCTGGCGTCGCAGTTCTCCTACGTCGACAGCGAGACCTTCGCGCAGGCGGTGGGCGCCCTCGTGAGCGCCGACACGACGCTGTTCGGCGGCAGCCACGTGGCCGCGATCTGCGCGGAGATGCGCGATCAGCGCGGCATCGCCGGCGCACCGGGGTGTTGATTTCGCGATCGCCCCAGTCGCAGCTGACTCCCTGAATAACTTGCGGACGCCTTCGGCGTCCTTACATGCTGCTTTCGGACCTAAAGGTCCTCACCGGACTACCTGCAAAAACAGGCCCGCCGGCGTCAGGGAGGGGGAACGCCGGCGGGCCGATTGGCTCAGATTGGCCAATTTGAACGCCCGTCAAGGTGGTGTCGGGGGTTTCCTCGACGGGCGGGTTGTCTCGTCCGGTGTGGAAACTAGAGCCGGGTTGTAAACCCCTTCTAAAGAAGCGCGGACAATTCCCTAAGTTGGAATCCGGACCGTGAAGCGGGCTCCGCCGGCCTCGGAGCGGCCCGCCTCCACGTTCCCGCCGTGAGCCGTCGCGACCGCCTTCACGATCGCGAGACCGAGGCCGGCGCCGCCGTCGCTGGAGGTGTCGGCGGGACCGGAGCCGCGCACGAACCGCGCGAAGAGGGCGTCGTCGCCGAGGCCCTCGGGAAGCCCCGGACCGTTATCGGAGACCTCCAGGACCGCGTCGCCGTTGCGACGGCTCACTGCGAGCGAGATCTCGCTCCCCGCGGGCGTGTGGCGAAGGCCGTTCTCGAGAAGGTTGAGTGCCAGGCGATGGAGCTCGTCGGGGTTTCCGTTCACGGTCACTGGGCCGTTCGCCTCGAGCCGCAGCTCGTGCCCGTCGGCGACGGGTCGCATTTCCGACATCGCCGCCGCCCCGATCTCCGTCAGGTCACATTCGCCGCGGGCGCCGACGCGACCGGCATCGGCCTTGGCGAGCAGCAGGAGATCGGAGACTAGGCGGCTCATTCGCCGTGACGACTCGAGCGCGCTCGTCACCATCTCGCCGTCCTCGCCGGCGCGCTCGTCCTCGATAAGCCTGGCCTGGAGCAGCTCGAGGTTCGCGAGGATGCTCGTGAGTGGGGTTCGAAGCTCGTGCGAGGCGTCGGCGACGAACTCACGCTGCGCCTGGATCATCTGGTCCGTCTCGGCTCGGGCAGCGTCGAGCTCGCGGAGCATCCGGTCGAGCGTCCGCGCAAGCTCAGCGACCTCGTCCTCGGCCTCCGGCTCGGGGATGCGCCGCGACGGGTCGCGCGTGGCGGCGACCTTGCGCGCGGTCGCCGTGAGCTGGGAAATCGGCCGAAGCGTCCTCCCGGCCAGGGCGTAGCCGGCGACGGCGGCGAGGATCGTGCCGGCGACGATTCCAGCGATCAGGAAGAGCCACAGCTTGCCGATCGTGGCCTCGACGGAGCTCGCGCTGCGGGCGTATTGGACGTAGATCGTCGGCTCGAAGCCGTCGCCGGGCACCGCGACCGTCGATACCTGAAGGTTGCCACGGGACGTAATGCCGGGCCGGGGTCGCCCCAGGTAGGGGGCGCCCGGCGTGATGCCGTTCGGCACCGGGCGGCCGTTGAAGTAGACGAGGCGGACGTAGGCGAGCGGCGCGGTGGCGACCTCGTCGAAGTGGGGGACGTGGATCGGGCTCGGCGTCAGCGTCTCGCGCGCTGCGGGGATCTGGGCCGCGATCGCCTGGGCCCCCGCTGAGAGCTCCCCGTTGAAGTCGTTGTGCAGGCGGTTCGAGGCGAGGCGCCCGACGACGAGGGAGAAGCCGACGAGGATCAGGCAGGAGAGTCCCGCCAGGACCGCGGTGAGCCGCCAGCGGAGGGGCCAGCGCCCGGGATGGAGGATCAAGGCACGAAGGCCCGGCCGATGCGGCGGGGTATCAGCCATCCCCGTCGGCCGTGGCCGCCTTGACCACGTAGCCCGCGCCCCGCTTGGTGTGGAGCACCCGTGCCTCGCCACCCGCCTCGAGCTTGCGGCGGAGGTTTGAGACGAAGACGTCGATCGTGTTCGTCATCGCCATCGGGTCGTAGCCCCAGACCTCCTCGAGCAGGCGCTCCCGGGAGACCACGAGGCGCTCGTTCCGCATCAGATACTCGAGCAGCTCGAACTCGCGGTTCGTCAGGTCGATCGGCCGCTCGCCTCGGTGGACCTCGCGCGTGTCCGGGTTCAACCTCAGGTCGCCGACGGCGAGCGAGGCGCTTCCGCGGGGCGGTCGCCGTCGCATGAGGGCGCGGAGCCGCGCCAGGAGCTCGCGGCGCTCGAAGGGCTTCACGAGGTAATCGTCGGCTCCGGAGTCGAGCCCGTCGACGCGGTCATCCAGCTCGGTTCGCGCGGTCAGCACGAGGATCGGGACGTCGCTCTCGCTGCGAAGCCGCCGCAGGACCTCGGAGCCGTCCAGCTTGGGGAGGCCGAGGTCGAGGATCACCAGGTCGGGGACGAACTCCTCGGCCAGGGCCAGCGCGGCCACCCCGTCGCCCGCCGAGCGGACCTCATGGCCCTCCTGGCGGAGCGTCCGCCGGAGCACGTCGGCGATCGCCTCGTCGTCCTCGACGATGAGCACGCGGCCCGTGGATTCATCGCTTGCGAGCATGGCTACAAGGTTAGAGGCGGTGCGGCGCCTGAGCGCGCATATTTAGGGGCGTTTTATGCGCCTGCAGGGCGCCCGCCGCCGCAGGGGACGGTTCCCGCACGTCGAACCACTCGGGGTGATGCTGACGCGAAGCAGGCGCCCGGCGAGCCGAGGCTCGCGCGGCCGTGCGCCCGCGAAGCGCAGGCCGGCGCCGAAGCGGGGGCGTGTCGAGGCCGCCCGCTCGGCCATGGAGGGGCTCGAGCAGCGCCATTACGACCTGATTGGCCTCGCGCTGATCGCGGTGGCCGTCTACCTGGCGTTCGTGCTCTATTTCGGCTGGAACGGCGGCCATGTGGGCGGCTGGACGCAGACCGGCCTAACCGACGTCGCGGGCAAGGTCGCCTACGTGGCGCCGATCGCCCTCGGCGGCTTCGGCGTGGCGCTCATCATGCGTCCGTCGCTGCGAGCCCCCGCCGCGCTGAACGCCGGCGGGGCGCTGGTGCTGCTTGCCCTGGCGCTCGCATTCGCCGGCGGCACCCTCGGACTTGGCCCGGATCATCCCGTGCGCCACGGCTACTTCGACCCGCCCTTCTTCCGGGTGCACGGCGGCGCGGTGGGAGAGGGCCTCTACTGGGCTTCGACGACCCTCTTCCAGCGCCTCGGTGCGCAGATCCTCGCGGTGCTGATGTTCGTCTCCGGGGCCCTGCTCCTCACCGGCAGCACCATCGCGGGCCTCGTCGGGGGGGCGCGCCGCGCGGCTCAGGGCGCCGGCCGGAGCACGCGCGAGCTCGCGAAGACGGTCCGGCTTCAGAACCTCGGCGTCGAGGGCCTCTACGAGCCCGCCGACGAGGACATCGCGATCACGCGGCTGGATGAGACCGAGCCGCTCGCCACCGAGGTCCTTCATGACACCGACGACGACGAGCCCACGTTTGACGATGAAGGGGCTCCCGTGTGGGACGACGAGGTGGTGGCCGACGAGGGCGATGACTTCGACGAGGAAGCCCCGCTCGAGGCCCCCGACGAACCGGAGCCCGAGCTCACGCCGATGGGGAACGCCCGCAGCGCCGTCACGCAGTCGGAGGAGATCGACTACCGGCCGCCGGCGCCGGCGAAGCTGCTCGAACGAGGCAAGCCGGACACGGGCCCCGACACCCGAGACCGCGACGCGGTGGCCAAGTCGCTCCTCGAGGCGCTTGCCCATTTCGGGGTCGAGGCGCGCCTCCTGGGGGTGGTGAGCGGCCCGCACGTGAGCCGCTACGAGCTTCAGCTCGCGCCCGGGACCAAGGTCGCGAAGGTGGCGCAGCTCAAGGACGACCTGGCGTACGCGCTGGCGTCCACCGACATCCGGATCCTGGCGCCGATCCCGGGCAAGAAGGCGGTCGGCGTTGAGGTCCCCAACTCGCGCCGCCGGATGGTGCGCCTCGGGGATATCTACGCGGGCGAGCCCGGAAAGACCCCGCCGCTCACAGTCTGGCTCGGCAAGGACGTCTCGGGACAGTCCGTCTCGACCGATCTGTCCGAGATGCCGCACGCGCTGGTCGCCGGCACCACCGGCTCGGGAAAGTCGGGATGCATCAACGCCATGCTCTGCTCGATCCTGCTCCACTCCTCGCCGAACGAGGTGCGGCTCGTCCTCGTCGATCCAAAGCGGGTCGAGCTCAACCACTATTCGCGGCTTCCGCACCTCCTCACCCCGGTCGTGACCAACCCGCGCATGGCCGCCAACGTGCTCGCGAACCTGATCGTCGAGATGGAGAGCCGCTACGAGGTCATGGAGGTCGCCCGGGCCCGCAACCTCGCCGAGCTCAACCGGGTGCGCAAGCGCTCCGGGGAGCCGCCCCTTCCACACATCCTCTGCGTGATCGACGAGCTCGCCGACCTGATGATGATCGCCCCGGCCGAGGTGGAGGACTCCATCATCCGCCTGGCCCAGAAGTCCCGCGCCGTCGGGATCCACCTCGTGCTCGCCACTCAGCGTCCGTCGACCGACGTCATCACCGGGACCATCAAGGTCAACATCCCGGCGCGCATCGCCTTCGGGGTTGCCTCGCAGGTCGACTCGCGCGTGATCCTCGACACCGGTGGGGCGGAGAGCCTCCTCGGCAAGGGGGACATGCTCTTCCGGCCTGTGGGGACCTCCCGCCTGGGGCGCATCCAGGGCGCATTCGTGACCGAGGACGAGATCGCGAAGATCGTCCGCCACTGGGCGCGGCAGGGCGAGCCGGAGTTCGACGAGGCGCTGCTCGAGTCGCGAGCCGACGAGGCCGCAGAGGAGCGCGACGGGGAGTTCTCGCCCGACCAGGACGACCTGCTCGAGGAGGCTGCCCGAGTGGTCGTCGAGAGCGGCACGGCGTCCGTCTCGATGATCCAGCGCCGCCTGCGGGTCGGCTATACGCGCGCCGGGCGACTCATCGACATGCTCGAGCGCCGCGGCGTCATCTCCGGCTACGAGGGATCCAAGCCGCGACAGGTGCTCGTCGGGCACGCTGAGCTTGCGCGGGTCCTCGGGGGCGGGGATGCTTCCTTGCCGGATGAGGGCGTCACCCAGGACGAGGGCAGCGAAGGGGAGGGGTCCGAGGCCGATATGGAGCCCCAGCCGCTCAACTGATCAGGCCGTCCTGCTTTGACCCCGTCCTGCGAGGTCTACCCCGGACAGCCCTGGTGATTTCGCCCGTTGGTCGCCAAAATAGGCCCGAGTGCCTTCTCCCTCGCCGCAATCCGAGCGCCTTCGCATCGGCGCCTCCCTCGAGGAGGCTCGCAGTCGACGCGGCCTGTCGATTCAGGACGCGGCCGAGCGCACGAAGATCCGCGCGAAGTACCTCGCCGCCCTCGAGGCCGAGGACTGGGCGGCGCTGCCGAGCCCGGCCTACGCGAAGGGGTTCCTGCGCACGTACGCCCGGACGCTTGGCCTCGACGCCGACCCGCTCGTCGATGCCTTCCGCCGTCGAGGCGGGCGGCGACGAGCCCCAGAGCCTCCTGCCGTTCGGCGATCCCCTCCTCGAGGAGCGCAGGCGGCCCGGGGGCCTCGATGACCGGCGTCCTGGCGGCAGCATCCTTCTGGCGCTCGGGGCCGTCGTGGCCCTTGCGATCGTGCTCGCCCTGGTCATCGCCGGCGACCTCGGCAATGACACGACGCCGGCGAGCGAGCAACGCGCCGGCGCACGCAGCGCGGGTGTGACGGCTCAGCCTGCCGGCGCCCCGTCGGGCCCCGTGACGCTACGCCTCCGGGCGGTCCGCGGCTCCCAGGTGTGCCTGGTCGGCGACGGCCGGGCGGTGATCGACTCGCAGGCGCTGACACCGGGCACGAGGGCCGGTCCGTTCCACGGGCGCCGCTTCCGCCTCGACCTGACGAGTTTCGGGGGAGGCGTCCTCCGGCTGCTCGTCGACGGCCGGTCGCGGAAGCTGCGTGCGGCCAGGCGGTCGTCGTACCTGATCCATCACTCCGGGATCAAGCGAACCCGCTACCGGGGCCCGGGATGCCCGTGAGCCGGGCATGAGCGTCCGGGCGGGCATCGCGGTCACGGGGACCGAGCTCCTGAGCGGGCGGGTGAGCGATCGCAACGGCCCGTGGCTGGCCGAGCGCCTGGGCGAGCTGGGCGTCGAGGTGGCCGACATCGTCACCGTCGGTGACCGGCCCGAGGACCTGGAGGCCGCGCTCCGCTTCCTCGCGGCTCAGGGCGCGAGCCTGATCGTCACGAGCGGCGGCCTCGGCCCGACCGCCGACGACCTCACGGCCGAGGTGGTCGGGCGCTTCGCGGGGCGCGAGCTCGTGCTCGACGAGGAGATGGAGCGGAAGATCGAGGGGATCATCGCCGGCTTCGCCCGGCGGATGCGGTTCGACCCCGACGCGCTGCGAGAGGCGAATCGCAAGCAGGCGATGGTGCCCCGCGGGGCGGCGGCCATCGACCCCGCCGGCACCGCGCCGGGGCTGGTGGTGCCGGTCGATGGGGGGCCAACGGTGATCGTCCTCCCGGGGCCGCCGCGAGAGCTCCAGGCCCTGTGGCCGAAGGCGATCGCAACCCCCGAGGCCAGAGCGGTGCTCGACCGGGCCGAGCCGTTCTTGTCGCGTCGCGTGATGCTCTTCGGGCTACCCGAGTCAGAGATCGCAAAGTCGCTGCGGGAGATCGGCGCCGAGGTCGACCTTTCGCAGCTCGAGATCACGACCTGCCTGCGCCGCTCCGAGCTCGAGGTCGACATTCGGACGCTCCCGGGCGCCGAGGAGGCCTCGGAGCGCCTCGTGGAGGGCATCGTGGAGCGCCACGGGCCGCTGGTGTTCAGCGTCGACAACAGCTCGCTCGACGACCAGCTCGCCGAGCTCCTCGCGGGACACCGGATCGCGCTCGCCGAGTCCTGCACGGCAGGGCTGCTGGCCGCCAGGCTCACCGAGCGTCCGGGGTCCTCCGACTATGTGGCGGGAGGGGTCGTGGCATATTCGAACGAGGCCAAGGTCGACCTGCTGGGGGTGGATTCCGGGCTCATCGAGCGGCACGGGGCGGTTTCGCCGGAGGTGGCGGCCGCGATGGCCGACGGGGCGCTTCGCCGCTTCGACGCCGACGTCGCGGTCGCGGTGACCGGGATCGCGGGCCCGGGCGGAGGCACCGAGGAAAAGCCCGTCGGCTACGTGTGCTTCTGCGTCCGCCTCTCCGACGGCACCGAGCTGGCCCGCGACCCAGTGCTCCCGGGGAACCGCGCGGACATCCGCGACCGCTCGGTCGTCGTGGCGATGCACATCGTCCGCCGGGCGCTGCGCCGCGAAACGCTGCCGGTCTGAGGCGTTTGGGGATTTATCCGCGCTATAGCCCGGATCAATCCCCAATCTCGGCCTGGCGGAAGAACGCTCGCGCTCGGGCCACTACCACCTCGGGTCTCTCGTCGACAAGGAAGTGCCCGGTGGCCGGGACCATCTCGACTGCGTAATCGTCAGCGTTCGGGCGCGCAAGCTCCACGAGCTTGCGCGACACGTACAGGTCATCCGCGCCGAACAGGAGCAACGTTGGCACGTCGAGGCGCCGCGCCCGAAACGCCCCTCGCACCCCCTCGCTGAAAACGCGCAGGTAGTAGCGGTAGAGGTGCGAGGCCGCCTGCGCTCGGACCGGCTCCTGAAACTGGGCGAGGTAGATCTCACGCTCGGCGTCGTCAAACGGATCGCGGCCGTGCCCGTGGGTCAGGATCCAACGTGGGATGGCGCTGCTCGCGAGCCGCGGGCCGGCGCCGGGGAGCGCGTTCGCGACCGCGTACCAGCTTCGCCATGCGTCGAGCACAAGGCGCGGGGACGCCGGCACCCATGGCGGCGGCGCGTTGCAGACGATCATCCGCTCGACGCGGTCCGGATGGTCGAGGCCCAGCAGGAAGGCGGTCCAGCCGCCCCAGTCGTGGCCGATGAGGTTCACGCTCTCAAGGCCGAGGGCGTCGAGCAGCGCGATCTGGTCGGCGGCAAACGTGTCGCCGTCGTAGCCCCAGCCGGGGGCCTCGGTGGAGCCGAAGCCGCGAAGGTCCGGGGCGATCAGCCTGTGATCGGCGCGGAGGCCGTCGACGACCTCGTCCCACATCCGTGAGTGCTGCGGCCAGCCGTGCAGCAGTAGCACCGGCGGGGCGTGGGCGGGCCCCGCCTCGCGCACGTGGACGCGAAGGCCGCCGGCGTCGACGTGATGGTCCTCGACGGCCTCGATGGTCTGGGACTCCGCGCTCACCCGCGAGACTCTAGACACGAACGGCGCGCCCCGGACGCCGATTGGCTCCCTACCGTGGGGCCCCATGGCCACCGAGCGCCTCAAGAGCCCCCGTGCGCGGCTGTTCGTCGCGCTCGACCTGCCGGACCGGGTGCGCGGCGAGCTCGAGCGCTGGCAGCACGAGGCGATCGCCGCCGACGATGCCCTTCGGGCGCCACCCTCCGAAACGCTCCACGTCACCCTCTGCTTCCTCGGCTATGTCGCCGAGCGGCGGATCGACGACGTCGCGGCGATCGTGCGCGGCCTCGACCCCCGCCCGGTGGAGATGCGCTTCGAGCGCGAGCCGGTCGGCATTCCGGCGTCCCGACCTCGCCTTTACGCGGCGAGCGCGCCGAGCGGGGAGGCCGACGAGCTTGCCGCGGAGGTCTGCGGCCAGCTGGAGGCAGCGAGCCTCTACAGGCCCGAGAAACGGCCGTTCTGGTCACACGTCACGGTCGCACGGGTGCGACCCGAGCGCGCCCCACCCGGCTCCGGGGGGCGGCGCCGGCGTGGCAGGCCCAGGCGCATAGCGACCGCCCCGAAGCGGCTCCCGGAGGCCCTCGAACGGCCGTTCGAAGCCGTCCGGGTCACGCTCTACCGTTCGATCCTCCGCCCGCAGGGGGCCGAGTACGCGCCCCTCGCGAGCTTGGACTTGCCGTCCCGCGACGCCGCGGGGCCCTGAGAAGGAGTGATGAAGAAGATGACCGATTCAAACGCCCCCACGCCGCTTCGCTCTCCCGACCCGAAGGAGACGAAGGCGCGGGAGGCAGCCCTCGAAGCGGCCAAGACCCAGATCGAGAAGCAGTTCGGCCAAGGCTCGCTGATGAAGCTCGGCGACGACAGCGCGATCGCCGTCGAAGCGATCCCCACCGGCGCTCTTCCGCTCGACCTCGCGCTCGGGGTGGGCGGCGTCCCGCGCGGACGGATCGTCGAGATCTTCGGCCCCGAGTCCTCGGGGAAGACGACCCTCGTCTACCACATCATCGCCGAGGCGCAGGCTCGCGGCGGGGTCTGCGCGTTCGTCGACGCCGAGCACGCGATCGACCCGATCTACGCGAAGCGGATCGGCGTCGACACCGACGAGCTTCTCGTCTCCCAGCCCGACTACGGCGAGCAGGCGCTCGAGATCGTCGACGTCCTGGTGCGCTCCGGCGCCGTCGACGTGGTCGCCGTCGACTCGGTCGCGGCGCTGACCCCGCGGGTCGAGCTCGAGGGACAGATGGGGGAGACCCAGGTCGGCCTCCAGGCCCGCCTCATGAGCCAGGCCCTCCGCAAGCTCGCCGGCAACCTCAACCGCTCGAACACGGTCTGCCTGTTCACGAACCAGATCCGGGAGAAGATCGGCGTCATGTTCGGCTCGCCCGAGACTCAGCCCGGTGGGCGCGCGCTCAAGTTCTATTGCTCGCAGCGGCTCGACATCCGGCGCATCGAGACCCTGAAGGAGGGAACCGAGGCGGTCGGGAACCGGGTCCGCGTGAAAGTGGTGAAGAACAAGGTCGCCGCCCCGTTCAAGCAGGCCGAGTTCGACATCGAGTACGGAGCCGGGATCTCGAAGGAGGGTGGGCTGCTCGACCTCGCACTTGAGCACGACATCGTTCAGAAATCGGGCTCGTTCTTCTCCTACGGCGAGCTGCGGCTCGGCCAGGGCCGCAACAACACCAAGCAGTACCTGTCCGAGAACCCCGAGCTCATGCGGGAGATCGAGGCGAAGCTCTTCGAGGCGATGGGGATCGAGCGGCCAGGGGCCGCCCCCAAGGTCGTGGAGCCGGCCGAGGTGGCGGCTGAGGCGGAGGCACCCGCGGCCAAGCCCCCGAAGGCCAAGGCCGCCTGACAGGGACGGCGCCGGGGCCGGTCGCGTGCCCGATGCGCTCGAGCTGGCGCTCGCCGCGCTGGCGCAGAAGGAGCGAACGGTCGCCGAGCTCGCTGCCTGGCTGGACGCGCGCGGCTGCGAGCCGGAGGCCACCGAGGCCGCGCTCAGCCATCTCCTCGAGATCGGGCAGCTCGACGACTCACGGTTCGCGCGCCGGTTCGCAGAGGACAAGCGCGAGCTTCGCGGCTGGGGCTCGGAACGGATAGCCGAGGCGCTGGCGGCTCGTGGCGCAGGGTCCGAGGAGATCGATGCGGCGCTCGCCGCCGACCCAGCGGAGACGCAGGTGGAGCGCGCGGCGACGGTCCTCACCGAGCGCGCGATGCCCGTCGACGACGAAGCCGCGCGCGGCCGGGCCCTTGCCGTCCTCGTCCGGCTCGGCTACCCCTCCGAGCTCGCGTACGACGCGGTGAGGCTCGCCGAGCGCTCCGCGGGGTGAACTGCCCGCAATGCCGTGAGCGGGCTTGCGAATCTGAGCGGACGGGTCTACGATGGAAGTGCGGCCAGCGCGCCGCCTTCGACACGAATTGACGCTGAATCCAGCAAGACCTTGAAACCGCTTCTTCATCACGACCGAGCCTTGGAGGGGGCTCCGAGCTCGGCCCGCTAGCCGTCGAGCACGTACGGCGCCCGCGCTACCGGGCGTGTCTGGATAGCCGAGGTGAGTGTCTCCGGCGCCGCCGGCCGGCCGGCCGAGTCATGCGGTCGCGCTGGTGAAAGGCAAATGCACCCGGCGTAGGGCCGGGGGAGAGGAAGCCAATGGAGTCTCGCTCGCTGTGGTCGGGATTGCGGCGGTCGAGCTCCACGCACGCGAGACCGTCCCAGGATGGCGACGGCGCGCCCGAGGCCGACGCCGAGCTCAAGGCCAGGCGTGAGGAGATCGCGCGCATGGAGGAGCAGGCGCTCCGCGAGACGCAGTCGATCGAGGTCCAGACGATCGACCTCGAGCGCCGCGCGCAGACGCTCGACGACCGCGAGCGCAACGTCGCCCTGCAGACGGAAGAGCTGAAGCGCGCCAAGCGCGTCCAGCGCCGCGAGCTCGAGCGCATCTCGGGCCTGACGGCGGCGCAGGCCAAGGATCTTCTGCTCGCCGAGGTGGAGAACGAGGCCCGCCATCAGGCCGGGCTACGGCTGGTCGAGATCGAGGCGCAGACGAAGCACGAGGCGGAGCGCAGGGCCCGCAGCATCCTCTCGGTCGCGATGCAGCGGCTTGCGTCGCGCCACTCGAGCGACTCGACGACCCGCCTGGTCGAGCTCCCGAGCGACGAGATGAAGGGCCGGATCATCGGCCGCGACGGACGCAACATCCGGTGCCTCGAACAGCTGACGGGGGTGGACGTGATCATCGACGAGACGCCCAACGCCGTCCTGCTCTCGAGCTTCGACGGCGTCCGCCGCGAGATCGCCCGCCTCACCCTGGAGCGGCTTGTGGCCGACGGGCGGATCACTCCGGCGCTCATCGAGGAGACATACGAGCACGTCCGCGAGGAGCTCGAGCTCCGCATCGTGGAGGAGGGAGAGCGCGCGGCGCTCGAAGCCCACGTCAGCGGTCTCGACCCCCGCCTGCTCGAGCTGCTCGGGCAGCTGCGCTTTCGCACGAGCTATGGCCAGAACGTCCTCGACCACCTCGTCGAGTGCGCCAACCTCGCAGCCCTGATCGCCGGCGAGCTCGGCGCGAGCGTCGAAACGGCACGGCGCGCCGCGCTGCTGCACGACCTGGGCAAGGCGGTGGGCCACGAGGTCGACGGCACGCACGCGGCGGTCGGCGCACGCATCACCCGCCGGCACGGCGAGTCCGAGGCGGTGGCGCACGCCATCGCGGCCCACCACAACGAGGTCGAGCCGAAGACGGTCGAGGCGGTGGTGGTGCAATCGGCAGACGCGATCTCCGGCGCGCGGCCCGGCGCGCGCGGCGAGGCCCTCGAGGAGTACGTGTCGCGGCTCCGCGACCTGGAGGAGATCTCCTCGCGCCACCCCGGCGTCGAGCGTGTGCTTGCGATGCGCGCCGGAAGGGAGGTCCGGGTGATCGTCGACCCCGGCAAGGTCGACGATGACCAGGCGGCGCTCATCGCCCACGAGACGGCCGCGGCCATCGAGAAGGAGGTCCCGCATCCGGGACGGATCAAGGTCACGGTGATCCGCGAGAGCCGGGCGAGCGCCTGGGCCGACTGACGAGCCGACCGCGCGGTCGAGCGGGCCGCGATCGGTAGGATCGCGCCCGCACAATGGACCAGACGCTCTTCTACGTCCTGGGAATAGCGCTCGTCGTCTCGGCCGTGGTCCTCTCGGTCATCGGCCTCCGCTTCGAGAAGTTCCCGCCGAACCGAGGTGTCCTGATCGGCGTCCTCGTGTACTTCGCGGCCCTCGTCGCCGCGACGGCCACGTTCGCCGTTCGAAACTCGAACGACGAGCAGGCCGCGCGGGAGGCGGAGAACGCCAAGGTGTCGGGTGGGATCCCCAACGCGGAGAGCACGACGACGACGCCCTCGGCGACATCCACCTCCACGTCCACCGCGCCGCCGTCGGCCGGTGGCGGCGCGACGATCAAGATCAGCGCGGATCCGACCGGCCAGCTCAAGTTCGAGCAGACGAGCGTGACGGCGAAGGCCGGCGAGGACACCATCGACTTCACCAACGACTCCCCGGTCGGCCACAACGTCCAGATCGAGGACCCGAACGGCAAGGGCCTCGGCGGCACGAAGACGATCACCGGGGGGAGCACGACGGCCAAGGTCGCCCTGAAGCCCGGGAAATACACCTTCTTCTGCAGCGTGCCGGGCCACGAGGCCGCCGGCATGAAGGGCACCCTCACCGTCAAGTAGCGGGCGTTACCCTCACCCCATGGCGACGTACCACGTCACCACGTTCGGGTGCCAGATGAACGAGCACGACTCGGAGCGCATGCGCGGGATGCTCGAGTCGCTGGGCTATTCGGAGGCGCCAGAGCGCTCCGACGCGGATCTCATCCTCTTCAACACCTGCTCGATCCGCGAGTCGGCGGACAACCGGTTCGTCGCCCACCTCGGCGAGGCCAAGCGGCTGAAGCGCGAGCGGCCGGAGCGGGTGGTGGGGGTGGGTGGTTGCTGGGCGCAGTCGGTGAAGGACGAGGTCTTCGAGCGGTTCCCGTTCGTCGACGTCGCCTTCGGTCCCGGCCAGATCCACCGGTTGGCCGAGTTCCTGGCCTCCGACTCGCTGACGGCTCAGGGCTATTTCGAGTTCGAGGACTTCTCCGGTCACCTGCCCGACAAGCGCGAGCGCGAGTTCCAGGGCTGGCTTCAGATCTCGCAGGGCTGCAACTGCGTCTGCACCTATTGCATCGTGCCCCAGACCCGCGGCCGCGAGCGAAGCCGCGAGCCCTCGGAGCTCGTTGCGGAGACGAAGCGCATGGCGGCCGAGGGAGTCCGTGAGGTGACGCTCCTCGGCCAGAACGTCAACAGCTTCGGGCGCGACCTGCCAACCGAGCGTCGCATCACGTTCGCCGAGCTCCTCGCGAGGATCGACGCCGTCGACGGGATCGACCGCATTCGCTACACGAGCCCTCACCCCAAGGACATGCGCGAGGACGTCATCCGGGCGCACGCGGAGCTACCGGCGCTCTGCGAGCACATCCATCTGCCGCTCCAGTCCGGCTCCAGCCGGATCCTGAAGGCGATGCGCCGCACCTACGATCGGCAGCGCTACCTGGACCGTGTGGCGCTCATCCGCGAGCACGTCCCCGACTGCGCGCTCACGACCGACATCATCGTGGGCTTTCCGGGCGAGGCGGAGGACGACTTCGCGGCGACGCTCGAGGTGGTCGATGAGGTCGGTTTCGACAGCGCCTTCACGTTCGTCTTCTCCCCGCGTCGCGGCACCGGGGCCGCCGGACTCGAGGGTCAGGTTCCGCATCCTGTGAAACGCGAGCGCATGGAGCGCCTCGTCGAGCTCGTTCAGAGCCGCGCCCGCGAGCGTGGACAACGCTTTGTCGGCCGCACGCAGGACGTGCTCGTGGAGGGTCCGAGCCGGACGGATCCGAGCCGGTTGCGGGGCCGCACGCGCCACAACAAGACCGTCAACTTCGACGGCACCGCGAGCGCCGGCGAGCTCGTCGACGTCGAGATCACGGGGGCGACCTCGACCACCCTCGGCGGGCGCGAGCTGCTCGCCTCGCGCCTCGCGGCGCGATGAGCCTGCGCATCGTCTGCTGCGTCGAGGCGGGCCGCCTCGAGGCCGAGACCGTGCTCATGTGCGGGTCGCTTCGCCGCTTCGGCGGGCGCCTCGCGGGCGCGCCCGTAAGCGCCTACCGCCCGCGGGCCGGCGACGCCCTGACGGAGGCGACGCGCTCGCGCCTGGTCGAGCTCGACGTGGACCTGGTCGAGGACGAGCTCAACACCGAGCACGCGTTCCATCCGATCGCGAACAAGCTCTACGCCGCAGCGGACGCCGAGAGCCGCTACGGGGAGGACTCGATCGCCGTGCTCGACTCCGACTCGGTGTTCATGGCCGAGCCGGCGCAACTCGAGCTGGCGGGCGGACTTGACGCCGCAGCGGCGCCGGTCGGGAAGGTCAGCGAGGGGACGACGGGCCCCGGACACGACAACGAGGACTACTGGCAGGGCCTCTACTCGCTCGTGGGCGTCGGAGAGCCGCCCTGGATCGAGACGGCCCTTCGCGGCCGGCGGATCCGCGGCTATTGGAACAGCGGCCTCGTCGCGGCGCGGCGGAGCGAGGGCCTCCTCGGCGAATGGCTCGGGCTCTTTCGGCGACTGCTCGACGAGGAACGGCTGCCGCCGTCGGGACGCATCGACTCAATCGACCAGATCAGCCTCGCCCTCGTCTTCGCGCGGCGCCCCGACCGCATCGAGACCCTGCCCTGGCCCTACAACTATCGGATCACCCGCCGCGGCCGATACCGCGATCCGGCGGGAAGCGCGTCCCTCTCGGACCTCGTCCACATCCACTACATGCGCTCCTTCTACGTCGCCGGCTTCCTCGAGCGGGTCGATCCGCCTCTCGGCGAAGGCGACGAGCGGCTCGAATGGCTGGCCGAGCGGCTACCGCTGGAGCCGCGGGTCGTCGTTGACGACGACGGCGAGCCGCTGACCTCGCGGCGAATCAGGCGCGCGCTCCAGGGCGACCTGCGCCGACGCGAGCTAGACCGCCCTTGAACGTCCTCGCGATCTTCGGGCCGACGGCCGCCGGGAAGACCGCCGTCGCCGTAGCCGTCGCCGAGCGCCTTCGCGATCGCGGGGAGGACCCCGTCGCGATCTCGTGCGACGCGATTCAGGTGTACCGCGGCCTGGAGGCGCTGAGCGGCGCGCCGACTGATGTCGAGCGCGCACGCCTCGAGCACCGCCTGGTGGGCATCGCTGACGTCACGGAGGAGTTCTCCGCGGGCCGGTTCGCCGAGCTGGCGCACGCGGAGATCGATTCCCTGCTGGACGCTGGGCAGCGCCCGATCGTGGTCGGTGGAACCGGCCTCTATCTGCGTGCAGCCCTCGCCGACCTCGACCTCCGCCCGCCGCTGCCCTCGGAAATTCGGGCCGAGGTCGAGAGCGAGCTCGCCGCGCACGGTCCAGGCGCGCTTCACGCCACGCTCGACCCCTCCGTGGCGGCGACCGTCCACCCCAACGACAGCAAGCGGATCGCTCGCCTCGCCGGTCTCGGGAGGCTTGGAATCGACCCGCCGGCGGGAAGCGACGCGCTCTGGACGGAGCGGACCCGGCGCCCGAGCACGCTGGTGGGCCTCGTCCTCGATCGCGCGGAACTTGCCGCCCGCATCGACGCGCGGGCCGAGGCGATTGCTCGCTCCGGCGCACGCGAGGAGGTCCGGGCCGCTGTCGTCGCCGGCGCCTCGAGGACCGCGCGGGCCGCGCTCGGCTTCGACGCCCTCCTGGAGGGCGACATCGACGCGATGAAGCGCTCGCACCGCGCCTACGCGCGCCGCCAGCTGACGTGGATGCGAAAGATGCGAGGGGTCGAGCTGATCGACCGCACGCACACGGGCGACGACGAGGTCGCCGCCGAAATCATCTCCGCGCTGCGGTAGGCGGCTGGGAGGGCATCTCGACGCGCTCCTCCAAGCGTCTATTGCTCCAGACGACGAACGCCGCGGCAGCGACGACAATCCCGATCGCGGTGCCGGCCCCGCGCTGGTCGGCAGCCTGCCAGGCGGACTGCCCCATGGCGTGGGCGAGGATGACGACGAAGGAGGTGACCGCCGCCGTGAAGAGCGCGTACTCGAGCGCGATGAGCGCGAAGCAGAGTCCGGCCGCGAGCGTCATCGCGATCGATTCGACGAGCGGGAGGCCTCCGATCGCCATCGCGAGCGGGGTCGCGACCACGAGCCCGCCGAGAGTCCCGGCCGCCCTCATGGCGATCCTTTCGTAGGTCATCCCGCGCTCCGGCTTGAGGACGAACAGCACGGTCAGGGGGACCCAGTAGCCGTGCTGGCCGAGATCGAGGGCGTGGTAGATCGCGACCCCGACCCCGAGCGCGATTCCCCAGCGCACCGAGTGCCGGAAGCTCGGCGACCGGAAGGTGAGGTTGGCGCGAATCGTGCTCCAGGCCTCGCGCTGTCCCCTGAATCGGATGAAGGGGCGAGCCGCTTCGGTCGAAGAGCGCCTCGACCATCGACACGAGGACCTGAAGACCCACCCCGCCGGCCCCGAGCACGAGCGCGTAGCCTGCCTCGTTCGAGCTCAGCGAGAGGCCCTGGGCCAGGAGCAGCGCGAGGACGCACGACAGGCCGGCGAACGTCAGCCGCTGCGAGACGGCCACGGCCATCCCTCCGACCGCGCCCAGGACCGTCATCGTCACCACCGCGAGCCAGGCCGGCTCGGCCGTCAGCGCGCCGATGGCGGCGAAGACGCCGAGGACGGGGGCGGTGAGGATCTGCCAGACCACGCGTTCGCGGGGGGGCGCGTCGAACGCCACGAAGCCGCCGAGAAGGGCTCCTGTCGACACGGCGCCCGCGGCTGGGACATCGACCGCGAGGTCGATGAAGATCGCGATGCCGACCGGGATCGCGGCGAGCAGGCCCTTGCGCAGGGGCGCCCCGAGGGGCGCGCTGACCCTCCATGCGCTGCGGTCCACACGAGCAACCTATTCGCCTGAGAGGATCCCGCGCATGCGCTTCGAGAAGTGGCAGGCCCTTGGAAACGACTACGCGATCGTCGAGCGCGAGGAGCTGCCGTGGGAGCTGACCGCGGCACGGGTCGAGCGGATCTGCCGACCTCACTTCGGCGTCGGCTCAGACGGGGTCCTGCTGCTCTCCAGGCCCCGCGACGGCGACGCGATCGCCGACCTCAGGATCTTCAACCCCGACGGCTCGGAGGCCGAGCTCTCGGGCAACGGCGCCAGGGAGGCCGCGCTCTACCTTCGTCGCGCCGGGTGGACGGACGCCGATGAGTTCGAGATCGAGACGGCCGCAGGGCTCGTGCGCCCGCGGATCACCGCGCCGAACACGGTTGTGATGGACCTCGGCAAGGCCTCCGTGAGGTCGGACGACTTCCCGACGGGCGCCCCCGATGGACGCGGCACGCTGGAGGCTGACGGCTCCGAGTGGGAGTTCCAGCACGTCAACGTCGGCAACCCGCAGTGCGTGATCGACGCCGGCGAGCGCGTCGAGGAGGTCGACCTGGCCCGGGTGGGCCGGCGGGTCGAGACCCACGAGCTCTTCCCGAACCGCACCAACGTCTCCTTCGTCCGTTTCGACGGCTCCACCGTTCGCGCGCGCATCTTCGAGCGCGGCGCGGGGGAGACGCTCGCCTCCGGCACCGGGGCCTGCGGCGCCGCGGTGGGCGCCCACCTGCGTGGCGCCACAAGCCCGATCCGCGTCCGGATGGACGGGGGTGAGCTCGAGGTGGACGTCTCCGGCGCACTCGACCTGACCCTGACCGGGACCGCCGAGCCCCTGTACGCGGGTGAGCTTGCGCCGGAGCTGGTGGAGGAGCTTGCCGGGCTCTGACCGCGCGCGGGTACGCTCCTGCGTTCGATGAGCCGCACCGACCCATCCAGGCGTCTCGAGGCGATGCCTCCATACGCGTTCGCCGAGCTCGAGCGGCGCGTGGCCGACAAGCGCGCTGCCGGCATCGACGTGATCAGCCTCGGCATCGGCGATCCCGATCACCCGACGTTCCCGCACATCGTCGAGGCCATGCGCGAAGCAGTCGGCGACCCGGGGAACCAGAACTACCCGACGAACCGCGGCCGCGAGGAGTTCAGATCGGCGCTCGCGCGCTTCTACGATCGCCGGTTCGGGGTCGAAATCGACCCTGAAGGCGAGGCGATGCCCGCGATCGGCGCGAAGGAGTGCATCTACAACCTCTGCTTCGCGTTCCTGGACCCGGGCGACGCAGCGCTCGCGGCCGATCCGGGCTACCCCGTCTACACCGGGGGGCCCATCCTCGCCGGCGCCGAGCCCGTGCTTCTTCCGCTCGTCCCGGAGCTCGGGTTCGCCCCTGACCTCGACGCGATCTCGAGCGCGGCGCTCGAGCGCTCACGCCTTCTCTTTCTCAACTACCCGAACAACCCCACCGGGGCGATCGCGCCCGAAGGGCTCTTCGATCGCGCTGTGGAGCTGGCCCGCGAGCATGACCTGCTCGTCGTCCACGACAACGCGTACTCGGAGACGACCTACGACGGATACGTCGCGCCGAGCTTCCTCGCGACGCCCGGCGCCAAGGAGGTGGGGGTCGAGGTCTTCTCGCTCTCCAAGGGCTACAACATGACCGGCTGGCGCTGCGCGGCGATCGTCGGCAACGCCGAGGCGATCCGCACCTACTGGCGCCTCAAGACCAACGCGGACTCGGGCCTCTTCGAGGCGATCCAGCTCGCCGGGGCCGCGGCGCTGGACGGCCCTCAGCAGCCGATCGAGGAGATGAACGCGATCTACGCGCGCCGCCGTGACCTCGTGGTCTCCGCGCTGCGCGAGATCGGCGTCGAGGTCACACCGCCTAAGGGGACGATCTACGTCTGGGCGCCGGTCCCCGATGGCCACACCTCGACCTCGTTCGCCGAGCTCGTCCTCGAGGAGGCGGCGGTGGTCGTCTCACCGGGCTCGATGTACGGCCCGTCGGGCGAGGGCTTCTTCCGCATCTCGCTGACGGCCCCCGACGATCGGATCACCGAGGCGGTCGGGCGAATGCGCGAGCACCTCGCCTAGGCCGCGGCTGGAAGCTTCCCCTCCGCCGCGAGCAGGTCTCTGAGCCCCTCGCTGAGGCCCCTCGGCTCGTAGCCGAGCTCGGCGATCGCCTTGTCGTGCTTCGCCCAGTACGTGACTCCGTCGGCCGCGCTGATCAGCTCGCGGAGGTTCGGCGGCTGGCCCATGGCCTTGCCCACGAGCGGGCCGATCGGGGTCATCAGCTTCACGAGGCCGGTGGGGACCGTGAAGCGCGGCGGCTTCCGGTCCGAGGCGTCCGCGAGCTTCGAGAACAGATCGCGCATCGTCGTGATCTCGCCGCCGAGGACGTACGCCTCGCCGCCCCTGCCCTCGTCGAGCGCGAGCAGGATGCCGTCGGCCACGTCGTCGACGTGGACCATGTTGAAGCCGAGGTCGGGAAAGATGATCGCCGGCATCCTCCCGGCGAGGAACTGGTCGATCTGCGCGCCGATTGCCGAATGGTCACGCGGCCCGTAGACGCCGCCTGGCTGGACGATCACGCACGGAAGGCCCTCGTCGGCGATGAGCCGCTTCGCGACCTGGTGGGCCTCGTATTTCGTCTGCTCGTAGTAGGAGGTGAAGCCGGTTCCCGGATGCTCGTATGTCTCGTCGACGACCTTCCCGTGGGTGTTCCCGAACGCCCCGACCGTCGACACGTAGACGACCTTCGGAACCTTGGCTGCGAGGGCGGCGCCGAGGACGTTCTCGGTGCCGGCGACGTTCGCCTCGTACATCGGGCGGCGCTCGGACTCCGGGATGCCGACCTCGTAGACGGCGGCGCAGTGGATGACGGCGTCGCAGCCCTCCATGCCTGCCTGGATCGCCCCTCGGTCCCCGAGATCGCCGGCGACGAGCTGGCAGCCGAGATCCGAGAGCTTCGCGCCCTTTTCGGGGTTGCGGGCGAGCGCGCGCACGTCGTCGCCGCGGCCTCGCAGCTTCGCGGCCACGCGGCCCCCGATGAACCCGGTGCCGCCGGTGAGGAAGACATTCACGTTCGCAGCCTATCCGCTGCCTACACTTGTCCTGGTGCCAGGCGTACACAACCCGCGCGCCCGCCAGCGCGCCCTCGCGCTCTCCGTGACCGAGCGCGCGCCAGGCGATGCCGACCCGCTGGCGGAGCTGAAGGAGCTTCTTCGCACCGCGGGCGTCGCGACCGCCGGCGACCTGGTGCAGGTTCGCGAGCGCCCGGATCCCGACCGCTACCTCGGGCGGGGCAAGCTCGCGGAGGCCAAGCAGGCACTCGCAGCGCACGACGCCAACCTCGTCGCGGTCGACGACGAGCTCGCGCCGAGGCAGGAGCGCAACCTCGAGCAATCGCTCGGCGTTCCCGTGGTCGACCGGACCGCCGTGATCCTCGACATCTTCGCCGACCACGCGCACACCGCCGAGGGCAAGCTCCAGGTCGAGCTCGCTCAGCTCGAGTACAACCTCGCGCGAATGCGGGGCCTGTGGACGCACCTCGAGCGTCTCGGCGGCGGCATCGGGACCCGCGGGCCCGGCGAGTCGCAGATCGAAACGGATCGCCGCCTGGCACGCGACCGGATCGCGAGCCTTCGCCGGCGCCTCGTCCGGCTCGAGCGAAACCGTGAGTCGATGCGCTCCGAGCGTCGGCGCGCCCCGATACCCGCCGTCGCCCTCGCCGGATACACCAACGCCGGAAAGTCGACGCTCCTGAACGCTCTGACCGGCGCCGGGGTCGGGGTGGGGGAGAGGCTCTTCCACACGCTTGACCCGACGACCCGGAGCTATCGCCACCGCGGCCGGCCGTACCTCGTGACCGACACCGTCGGGTTCATCCGCAAGCTGCCCCACCAACTCGTCGAGGCCTTCAAGGCGACGCTCGAGGAGACGCGGCTCGCCGACCTCGTCGTCCACGTCGTCGACGCATCGGAGCCCGCGCCCCAGCGGGCCGAGGCGATCGCCGCGGTCGAGGAGGTGCTGGAGGAGATCGGAGCGGCCGATCAGCCTCGCATCGTCGCCTTCAACAAGGCCGACCTGCTCTCGCCCGACGACGCCCGGGAGCTCGCCATCGGGCGCCGCGACGCCGTCGCGATCTCCGCCGCGACGGGGGAGGGGCTCGAGGAGCTGCGCGACCTCATCGAGGCCGCCTTCGCCGAGACGCTCCGGGAGGTCGAGCTTCTCGTGCCCTACGACGAGGGCGGCCGGCTCGCCGAGCTCCATGACGTGGCCGGCGAGCTCGAGCGGGTCGACCGCGCAGACGGGGTGCTGGTCAAGGCCAGGGTCCCAACGGCGCTCGCGCACCGCTTCGACGCGTTCGCCGTCAACGGCAACGGCGCCTCCGGCGGCAGGTAGCGTCCCCGAGGTGGAGCTCAGGGTGATGAGGCTCCGCGAGGGGGCTTCAATCCCATCGCGCGCGCACGAGGGTGATGCCGGCCTCGACCTCTACGCCTGCGAGGCGGCGACGGTCCCGCCCGGAGAGCGGGCGAGCGTGGCCACCGGGGTCGCGGTCGAGATCCCGGCCGGCCACGCCGGCCTCGTGCTGCCGCGCTCCGGGCTCGCGGCGCGCCATGGCATCGCGCTCGTGAACGCGCCCGGGCTGATCGACTCGGGCTATCGCGGCGAGGTCAAGGTGCTGCTTCTGAACACCGATCGGGAGCGAGCTTTCGAGATCGGGCCGGGGGAGCGCATCGCCCAGCTCCTGATCGTTTCCTACGCGGAGACGGAGCCCGTGCTGGCGAGCGACCTCGCGGAGACCACGCGGGGCGGGGGCGGCTTCGGCTCGAGCGGACGCTGAGCCGGTCGATCAACCCGCGGCCTCGAGGAGGACGATCTCCGAGCCGACGTGGAGGTCCGTCGGGGCGACCGAGATCGTCCCGATTGGGCGGAGGCCGGCGTCCCGCGCCTCGGCCTCGAACGCCCCGGACTCCAAAACGGCCAGGCGATCGACGTGCGTCTCGGCGACGAGCTCGCCCGACGGCGCGACGCGCTGGCGATGGCGTTCGGAGGCGATCACACCGTCGGCGATCCTCGACCCGAGCGGCTGGCTCGAGTAGACGGCGCCTCCGACCTCGCGGATGTCCGGCAGCGCTGCGCCCGCATCAGCGGGTGGCAGGATGTCGGGGACGGCCTCGACGATGGCGGCCGCGACGACGCCCCCGCGGGCCAGATGGCGGGCGCAGACGTCGAGAACCGTGCGCCGTTCGGAGACCGCCAGGAAGAGCTGGATGAATTGCATCGCCACTGCCACAAGCGGAAACGCCCGATCGAGCGCGAGGGTCCTAACGTCTGCGGTCACCACCTCGACCGGCAGCCCCTCGTCGGACGGCCCGCCTGGCGAGCTCGGACGCGAGCTCGGGGGCCCGCTCGACGGCGACGACCTCGTGGCCGCGCCGGGCCAGGTGGAGCGCGAGGCGCCCCGTCCCCGCGCCCAGCTCGAGCAATGGGCCGCCGTGCTCGCCGCAGAGGCGCTCCCATGTCGAGAGGTCGCCGTCATATGCACCGCATTCGGCGTCGTGCCAGACGACCGCGTCCGCGGGGTCGCTCATCTCATGCAGGTGGCGCCAGCACGCGAAGGGCGCGAGGCAGGAGCGTGATTCGAGCCGGGAGGTCGGCGAGCGGATCGCCGTCGGCGTAGACGGTGAACGGGCGATCGGCGGAGATCTCGACCGTCCTGGCACGTCGCACGTGCACCTCGTCGAGCTCCACGTGCGTCCCCTTGAAGCTTCGCGGCATCACCGTGAACAGGAACCGCCGCTTCGGGAGCTCCGTGCACCAAACGACGTCGAAAAGACCGTCGTCGAGCTCCGCTCCCGGCGCCGCATACATCCCGCCCCCGTAAGCCTTGTTGTTGCACACCCCCACCGAATAGCCACGAAACGAGATGCGCTCGCCGTCGAGGTCGACGTCGAAGCGCGCCGGCTTCCAGGCGAGGAGCGCCCGAAGCGCCGCGTAGGCGTAGACGAGATTGCCCCGCACGAGCCGAGCCTCGTTCGCGATCCGGTTCGCGTCGGAGTCGAAGCCGCAGCTCGCGATGCCGAGGAACCGCCGTTCCCCGGCCACGCCGACGTCGATCTCGCGCCAGCTGCCGGCGGCGATCACCTCGGCCGCGCCTCCGAGCTCGGTTGGAATCCCGAGCACGCGGGCGAGGTCGTTCCCCCGCCCGGCCGGGAGGATCCCCATCGCCGTCCCGGCGCCGGCCAGCGCGCCGCCGATCTGGCCGATGAGGCCATCGCCGCTCATGACGACCGGCGTCTCGCCGGCGCCCACCGCCTTCTGAGCCGCCGAGATCCCGTGCGGAAGGTCTCTCGTGAGGATCGTCCGGCAGGCAAGGCCGCGAGACCTGAGAGCGGCCTCCGCCTCCGGGAGCAGCTTGCTCGCCCGGCCGCCCCCGGCCTGCGGGTTGACGATGAGCGCGATGCGCGCGGACGAGGCCTCCACGGGGCAAACGCTACGGCCTGCGGCGGCGACCCACCCACCAGGTGCCGGCGCCGGCCTCGCCAGTCTCCAACGACTCGACGCCCCGACGCCGGAAGCCCCGGTCAAGCACCGCGTTCGGCGTGTAGAACGGCGTCGCCGCGCCCCGGCTCGACGCCACGATCGCGAATCCGCCGGGGCGCAGGACCCGCGCCACCTCACTGAAGAACGGGGGCATGTTGAGCTGGGCGACGAGGTCGAACGATTCCTCGCCGAACGGCAGGTCGGACGCGTCGGCCGTTCGGAAGGCCACGCGCCCGTCCGGGTCGAGGCCGACCTTCGCCTGCGCGACGCGGACCATCTCCTCGGAGACGTCGACTCCGCGCACGCTCGCACGCGGGAACTCGCGGGCCAGGAAGAGTGCCGCCTCGCCGGTGCCCGTGCCGATGTCGAGCACCCGCTCGGGCGCCGGCTGAACCTGAAGCGCCGCTGCCGCAATCGGAGCCAGATGCGTAACGGACCCCGCGCTCGTGCGCTCGTCCCAGCCGAGAGCCAGGTCGTCGAAGTAACGTCGCATGGCGGGCCGGATCGCGGGCCACAGCCATGGGGCGTGGGCGACCGTCGCATTCAGGGCGCGCCCGATGAGGCGCACCCGCGTTCCAGGACCGCTGCGCTCCTCGGCCTCCACCATCCCATCATCGCAACGTCCGGGAGGCTAGCCTTCCCCGCCTCGATGGGCCGCCTCCCGATCACCTTCATCGCGATCCTCGCTTCGCTCGCTCTCGCCGGATGTGGCTCGTCGGATTCGTCGAGCCAGTCGGCCAGCACCACCACGACCGCCACGACCGGCAGCTCCTCGGGTTGCGCTCCGGCCTCGAAGCCGAAGCCGCGCAAGGTGAGCCTCAAGGCACCTCCGATGTCCATCAAGCGCGGAGAGAAGCTGACGGCGACGGTCGAGACGAGCTGCGGGCGCTTTGACATCGCTCTCGACACCGCCCAGCAGCCGAAGACCGTCAACTCGTTCGTCTATCTGGCGAAGCGCGGCTTCTACGACGGCCTCGCGTTCCAGCGCGTTGTCCCGGGCTTCGTCGTTCAGGGCGGTGATCCGCTCGGGAACGGCAAGGGCGGGCCCGGTTACACGGTGGTCGAGGCGCCACCCGCAAACGCGGTCTACCGGCGCAGCGTGGTCGCGATGGCGAAGACGGCGCTCGAGCCTCCCGGTGCCTCAGGCAGCCAGTTCTTCGTGGTCACCGCCCCCGCCGACGCGGGCCTGCCTCCCGACTACGCCATCCTGGGCCGCGTTACGAGCGGCATGACCGCCGTCGAGCGCATCGCGCGTCTCGCGGACCCGAAGCTCGGGCCGGTGGGCGGCGAGCCCACCGAGCCAGTGGTCATTCGCAAGATCACCGTTCACTAGGCTGGGTCAGCATGGCCGGGCCGAAAGTAGGCGACGAGGCACCGGGGTTCGACCTCCCCGGGAGCGGCGGGCGTGACCTACCGGCTCGAGGACTACCGCGGCAAGGGCGTGATCCTCGCCTTCTACCCGGGCGACTTCACGACGGTATGCACGAAGCAGTTCTGCTCCTACCGCGACAACTCCGACAGGATCGGCGGACTGGGCATCGATCTCGTGGGGATCTCGCCCCAGTCGGTCGACTCGCATGAACGGTTCATCCAGGAGAAGAGCCTCAACGTTCCGCTCCTCGCCGACGAAGACATGGGAGTTGCCAAGGCCTACGGCGTGGCGGCGCCGGGTGGGTTCGTCCGCAGGTCGACGTTCGTCATCGATTCCGATCTCGTCGTCCGACACCGCCACGTTTCGCTTGTTGGCCTCACCTACGACAGCGTCGACGACCTCGAGAAGGCCGTAGCGGCGCTGAACTAATGGACGAGGCGATTCCGTTCGCGATCGAGCGCGACGGTGTCGAGGTTCGAGGCGAAGCCGTGGGTGAGGGCGCTCCGATCGTCCTCGCGCACGGGCTCACCGCCACCCGCCGCTACGTCGTCCACGGCTCGAACGCGCTCGCGCGGCGCAG
The DNA here is from genome assembly GCA_963823245.1 of uncultured Actinomycetes bacterium. Taxonomy (GTDB): domain Bacteria; phylum Actinomycetota; class Thermoleophilia; order Solirubrobacterales; family 70-9; genus JAWVFM01. The sequence continues at coordinate 63,281 of CAWGKQ010000008.1, forward strand.
GCCACCGGCTCGTCTCCTACGACGCTCGCGGTCACGGCGAGTCCGACCCGGCGGGGGAGGGGAGTTATGGATACCCGGACCTCGTTTCCGATCTCGCGGCGATCCTCGACGAGCAGATCGGGGAAGGACCCGTGGTGCTGGCCGGGCACTCGATGGGCGCACACACCATCGCCGCGCTGGCACTGGAGCGGCCCGAGCGCATTGCGGGCGTGGTGCTGATCGGCCCGGCGACCGTGGGAGTCCCGCTGACGCCAGAGGCGCTCGAGAGCTGGGACGCCCTGGCGCACGCGCTCGAGCGCGGCGGGATCGAGGAGTTCGTGCGGGTGAACGAAAACCCGCTGCTCGACGATCACTGGCGTGCAGGTCGTGGCGCGCATCACCCGCGAGCGGCTGGAGAGGCATCGCCATCTGGACGCGGTCGCCGAGGCGCTCCGCCAAGTCCCGCGCTCGCTCCCGTTCGAGGGGCTCGACGAGCTCTCTCACCTCAATGTCCCGGCCCTCGTGGTCGCGAGCCACGACGAGGCGGACCCCGGCCACCCGCGCGCGGTCGCCGAGGAGTGGGCGGCGCGGCTGCCCGATGCGCGCCTCGTGGGAGAGGACCCCGGCGAGTCGCCGCTTGCGTGGCAGGGTGGCCAGCTCTCGCGAGAGATCGCGGCGTTCGCTGAGGGGGTGGCATGACCTCGGGGGGCTGAGGCTTCGCCAAGCGGTCCTCGCCGCTCGTGACCTCGACGCGGTCGCGGGCCGACTCGCCGAGGAGCTCGGCCTGGGCGAGCCATACGAGGACCCGGGGGTCGGCGCGTTCGGCCTTCGAAATGCCGTGTTCGCTCTCGGCGACACGTTCCTCGAGGTGGTCTCGCCCGTGGAGGACGGAACCGCCGCCGGTCGCTGGATCGAGCGCAGGGGCGGCGACTGCGGCTACATGCTGATGTTCCAGGTCGATGACCTGGAAGAGGCTCGTCGTCGCGCCACGGAGCTCGGCGTGCGGCAGGTGCTCGCGCTCGACCTCGAGGATATGGCGGAGTCGCACCTACACCCGGCGGACATGCGCGGCGCGATCGTGTCGGTGAGCCGTCCCGAGCCCCCGGAGGACTGGCGGTGGGGCGGCACCGGGTGGCGGGAGCGGAGCGCCGAAGGTTCGGTCGTGGGCGCCGAGGTCGCGATCAAGGACCTCGACGTCGCGGCAGAGCGCTGGGAAGGCGTCCTGGGAGCCGATCCGCGCAGGGCCGGTGTCTCGCTGCGTGGCGATCCGGCCGACCCCGGCCTGGTCGCGGTGAGGGTCACGGGCCAAGGCGGTCGCGAGGCGGTGGAGATCGGCGGCGTGAGGTTCGAGTTCGCCTAAGGCCGATCCCGCAGGCGGTAGACCAGTCGCAGGCCCGACCACGTTTCGTCGATTGCGCAGACCTTGTTGTCGACCAGGCCGCCGGCGAGCGCGATCTCGCGCACGACGTCCTCGGTCAGGTCCGTCTCGAGGCCGGAGGCCCGTTTGGGCCAGGCGATCCAGAGACCGCCGGCCGGGTCGAGCGCGCGGCGGAGTCCCGGGAAGCGCCGCTCGAGCTCGGCACGACGCCGCGTGAAGAAGACGATCACGTCAAGCGGGCCCCGAACGCGGCCGCGCACGGTGACGCCGTCGGGAAGCGGGCCGGCGAGCGCCTCGAACCCATCAGGGGCCTTCGAGGAACGCGACCCGGTGCCCGTCCTTGATCCCGAGCTTGCGCGGAAGGGGCGTTCCCGAATAGCCGGACACCGCCGCGATCGTATGCTTTGCATGTGGCGATCGACGACGGCCAGGCGATCCACTACTCCGCCGTGGTGCGGGGCACGCCCGTCTACTCCTCCGACGAGGTCGAGGTCGGAAAGGTCGACGAGGTCCTCGACAACTACCGCGAGCGGATCTTCGACGGGATCGTGATCGAGGACCGAAGCGGCGGGGTCCGGTTCGTCGATGCCCCGGAGGTGGTCCGAACCGCGGAGCGGGGTGTGACCCTGAGCATCGCGGCCGATGAGTTCGCGCAGCTCCCGCCGCCCGAGCGGGGGCCGAAGGTCTTCAAGGCGAATCCCCGTGCCGGCCGCCTTGGCCGCCTCTTCGGGCGCGGCTGGCGCCGGGAGTAGCGCAGCCGATCAGGCGCGCGCGGCGATCCGCGCCGACGCGTAGACCTCCCCGTCCGGGCTCGTCGACCACAGCAGGTCGCCGTCGGCGAGGACCCTCGCCGCGCCGGCCGGCGCCGGGGCCCGATATTCGATCTCGGCGTCGAGCGTGTCGGGCGGTAGAGCCCTCGAGGCATTCCTCGACGAGCTCCCAATAGACCGCGTTGTTGACGTGACCCGCCAGGTCGAGGTCGGTGTGGCGGAATGTCCAGGGGCGCTCGGCGGCTCCCTCTGGCGGCGTGGGGTGTCGCAGCCGCCCTCGCGCCTTTCGCCCGGCGACGGCCTCGCCGTAGGCGGTGAAGAAGCCGTCGGGTAGCCGGGCAGGCATCCGCGTCTCGGGATCGAGGTTGACCCAGATCGACACCGCCTCGACGGCGCCGCCGCCCGAACCGGCGACGCTCGTCCGCCGCTCCGCCGCGAGCGCCGAGGCACCGGTGCAGAAGGTGCTCAGGCGCAGCGTCTCAGCGAAGCGCGGGAAGCGCCTGACCGCCATGCGCGTCCGGCGAACGATCCAGAAGCCCTCGCCGGCGAACCCGGAGTCGACGAGGTCGCCGAACGCCACATCCTGGAGCCAGCGCGCGATCTCGTCGAGCCGCATGCGGCCGTCCGGCATGACGTCACCAGGGCCGACGAGGTGGCTTTCCTCGTAGATGCGGCCGCCGGGCGCGGGCCCGGCGAGCTCCTCGTTCTCCCTGGCCCCGGGCTCGACCGCCACCCGGAGATCGTAGGGCTCAGCTGATGGGCGCGACCGCTCCGGTCTTCGTATCGACCGCCACGTAGCTCTGGTTCCCGTTGCCGAAGCCGAAGATGTAGAGCACGTGGGTGTGACGGTGCTTCGTCCAAGGCTTGCGGAGGGTCACGTTGGAGAACTTGTCGTGGTGGCCGGCGCCGCGCAGCAGCCGCACGGCCTTCCTCAGGGTCATCTTCGGCGGGTGCGGGATCCGGCGATCCTCGAGGAACGGCGAGGTGACGCCGTGGACCTTTCCGAACAACTTCGGAGGCGGTCCGTAGTGGAGGAACGCCGAAGCGAACGGCGAGCCCGGCGTCAACTGGTTGTCGAGCACGAAGCGCACCTTGACGATGCCTCTGGCGTGGTTGACGCCCTAGTTGGTCGACGGCCGCACCGTAGACGTATCGGCGGATACAGGCTCGGCCCCTTAGAAGGGGACATAACACAGAGTATCGAGCGTGGAGTCTGCGCTCAGCGGGCCTCTGTAGCGCGCCACCCGCAGCGATCCGCCCCCAAGGAGACGGACCGAGTGGCCCGCGTCGGGTCTCACGAGGACGCCCCTCAGCGCCGTTACGCCGGCTTTCGTCGCCCGTGACGGCGTTCGGTAGCCGCTCCTGCCGTGATGTGGCACCCGGGCCGAGTACAGGAATCGCGCGCGTCGTGGGCGACTCTGCCCGTCTCCAGGCGCCAGCGCTCCGGTGCGCCTGCGCGGCGAGGACGAGGTTGACATAACTCCTCCCCCGTTCAGGGCGAAGGCCCGCGGAGCGAACGCCAGGACGCAGAGCCTGCGCCCGGGCCGTCCGCTGGGCAGCCGTAGCGACGTGGCAACGCGCTTTGCCGGCGCCGGCCCTTCGCTGGTTCGAGCGAAGGCTCGAGCGACAAGTGCCGCTCAAGGTGCTCCGGACGGAACACCTCGACCGCGAATGTCACGGCTCTATGCATAGAGTAGGCCCATGAGCCGCGGCCGACCCATGCTCGCGCTCGCCACCACCGTTTCCGCCCTCGCCCTGCTCGCCTTCGCGAGCACCGGTGCGGGAGAGCGCGCCGCGCATCCGAAGGCGTTCGATTCGAAGTGCGGCGCGTTCCCTGAGGCGACCGGCGTGGCGCCCGGCGCGCCGTCCCTCCCCGACCAGCGCGCATGGAACCAGGACATCTCGGGCGCACCGGTCGACCCTGCCTCCGATCGAATCATCCGATACATCAACTCGCACGGCGACAAGAACCTCCATCCCGACTTCGGCAGCCAGCGCATCTACGGGATCCCGTACAGGGTCGTCGGCGAGGGCACGAAGGCGGTCAAGGTCAAGTTCACGGCGTACGGCGACGAGTCCGACAAGGGCCAGTACCGGATCCCCCTGTCGACGCCGGTCGAGGGCGGCCCCAAGGGCGACGGCGACCGCCACGTGGTCGCCTACGACAAGTCACGCTGCAAGCTCTACGAGCTCTACCGCGCCTTCCCCGGTCGAGGGAAGTGGAAGGCGGATGCCGGCGCGATCTGGAACCTACGCAGCGCCGGCCTGCGAACCCAGGGGTTCACCTCCGCCGACGCCGCCGGCCTCCCGATCTTCCCCGGCCTCGCGCGCTATGACGAGGTCAAGGCGGGCGCGATCGACCACGCGCTGCGGGTGACCTTCGAATCCACCCGCGACGCTTGGATCAACCCCGCCTCCCACTGCGCCGGCGATACGAGCTCGGCCAACGCGCCGCCGATGGGCCTGCGCCTGCGCCTCAAGGCCTCCTACGACACCTCCGCGCTCAAGGGCCAGGCGGCGGTGGTCGCGACGGCTCTCAAGCGCTACGGCATGATCAACGCCGACAACGGCTCGAACTGGTTCTTCCAGGGCGCGCCGAACCGAGGCTGGAGCGACGACAACCTCCACGACCTCGGGAGCATCCCCGGGAGCGCCTTCGAGGTCGTCCAGAGCCAGGCACCGGTCGAGCCTTGCTAGTCAGTTCATAGACGGGTCCGCCGGCATCCGGGCGACGATCGCGTACTGGCCGCCCTTGCGGGCGAGGACGTCGTGCCACAGCGCCTCCGGGTCGTCCGGGAAGAGCTCGGCCGGAAGCGGGGGCTCGACGATCCAGGAGTCGACCTCGAGCTCCGCCTCGAGCTGGCCCGAGTCCCAACCGGAATAACCGGCGTACGCCCTCCCGCGCCGCACGACGCCGGCGAGCTCATCGAGATCGTGTCCTGCTGCCGCGAGGCCCACGTCGGCCGCCACGATCCACGCCGCCGAGGTCGGGTCGGAGAACTCGGCGAGCAGGACGACGGCCTCCGGCTGGACCGGCCCGCCGACGAACACGGGCCCGTCGCCCGCGATGTCGGCCAGATCCCCCGAGACCTCGCGCAGCTCGGTGTCGGAGGGCCGGTTGAGGACGATGCCCATCGCGCCATCGTCGTTGTGCTCGGTGATGAGCACCACCGTGCGCGCGAAGTTCGGGTCGATCAGCGCCGGCGACGCCACGAGCAGCTTTCCCCGAAACGAGTCTTCCACTCCCTTGATTGTGCCGCGCGTGGCCTCGAGAGGGCCGTTCGGCATCGCTAACCTCGCTGCATGGCGGATGTTTCCGAGCGGGATTTCGAGGCTCGCGTCGTCGAGCGCTCGCGCGAGCTCCCCGTTGTCGTCGACTTCTGGGCCGAATGGTGTGGACCGTGCCGGACCCTGGGTCCCGCACTGGAAGCTGCGATCGCCAAGCGTGAGGGCCAGGTTGAGCTCGCGAAGGTCGACGTCGACTCCAACCAGCGGCTCGCGGCCGCCTTCGGCATCCGCGGGATTCCAGCCGTAAAGGCCTTCCGCGACGGCAAGGTCGCGGCCGAGTTCACGGGCGCGCTCCCCCCCGCGCGGATCGAGGAGTTCCTCGATGGGATCGTCCCCTCGCAGGCCGATCGGCTCGCGGCATCGGGCGACGAGGCGTCGCTACGAGCTGCGCTGGAGGCCGATCCCACTCATGCGGGCGCCACCGCGGCCCTCGCGAGGATCCTCATCGCGCGGGGCGAGGCCGAGGAGGCTCGGTCCATCCTGGACCCCGTCCAGGTGGACTTCGTGGCTGCGGGGCTCCTGGCGCGGTTGGAGCTGGTGGACGCTGCGGAGGCTGAGGAGCTCGCACCGGAGCTGGCGGAGGCCTTCGACACCTGGGATTCCGGCGACGCCGAGCGAGCCCTCGACCTCCTCCAATCGGCGCTCGAGGCGAGCGACGATCCCGAGCAGCGCGATCTCCTGCGTCAGGTGATGGTGGCGATCTTCACCGAGCTCGGCTCGGAGCACCCGCTCGCGCGATCGCATCGGCGCCGGCTCGCCGCAGCGCTCACGTAGCCATGGCCGCAGCCGACGCCGCAGCCGGAGTGGGGTTCTTCGCCGCGGCCGCGGCCGGCGTCGTCTCGTTTCTCTCGCCCTGCGTCCTCCCGCTCGTGCCCGGATACCTCTCCGCGGTGACGGGGGTCTCCCCCACCGAGCTCGAGCGGGTCGGATGGAGGCGGGTGCTTGCCCCGAGCCTCGTCTTCATCGGCTCGTTCTCGGCGATCTTCATCGTGCTCGGCCTGACGGCAACCGGCCTGGGCCAGGCTCTCAGCGACAACCGGTCGACCCTCGAGGATCTGAGCGGTGTCCTCATCATCGTGATGGGAGTCCTCTTCGTCGCCGCCGCGTTCCTGCCGCGCCTGGCTCGCGAGTGGCACGTGGAGGCGCTGCTCGAGCGCGCCGGCAAGGGTGGCCCGGCGGTGGCAGGGGCCGCGTTCGCGGTCGCGTGGACCCCCTGCATCGGGCCGACGCTCGGTGCGATCCTGACGGCGGCCGCCGCCTCCTCCTCCGCGGCGCACGGCGCGCTCCTCCTGCTGGCCTACTCGGCCGGCCTAGGGATCCCCTTCCTCGTCACCGCCCTCGCCTTCTCTCGCATGACCACGGCGTTCGCGGTCGTCCGGCGCCACTACGGCGTCGTCATCGGGGTGGGCGGTGCGGTCCTCATCGCGATGGGCGTGCTCATCCTCACCGGGGAGTTCACGCAGCTCAACATCGAGGCCCAGAAGCTGACCAGCGACCTGGGGATAAACCCCTAGACGGGCGGCTCGCTCGCCGGCACCTCGACTTCGTAGGGCACGCCGACGACCTCGAGCTCGGCGATCTCGTCCTCGTCGGTCTCGCGCGAGCACACGATTCGGAACCGCCCGGTTCCGATCGCGGGATCGGGAACGATCGGAATGCCGCGAACCTCCTCCCAGCCCAGGCGCTCCACCTCGAACGGGTTCATCCGCACCTCAGCGGCGGGATACGGGCAGCTGGCGTTGTGCTGGTCGATCGCCCTGGAGATCGCCTCGAGGTTCTTCGCCTCCGCGGATGCCACGGATCGATTGTAAGCGCGTGGTTTGAGAAGATTGCACCGGATGCACGGCGATCGGTTGAGCGGCCTCGACGCGTCGTTCCTGCACATGGAGCAGGGCCCGGCGCACATGCACGTCGCCTCGACGGCGGTGTTCGAGGGGGCGGCACCGAGCTACGACGAGTTCCGCGATCACATCGGATCGCGCCTTCACCTCGTGCCGCGCTTCCGCCAGAAGCTGCGCTTCGTCCCCTTCGGCCAGGGCCGGCCCGTCTGGGTCGACGACCCCCAGCTCAACCTCGACTACCACGTACGCCACACGGCGCTCCCCTCCCCCGGCTCCGAGGAGCAGCTGCGCCTGCTCGCAGCGCGTATCTTCTCGCAGCGCCTCGACCGCTCGAAGCCCGTGTGGGAGATGTGGCTGGTGGACGGCCTCGAGGGCGATCGCTTCGCCGTCGTCGCCAAGAGCCATCACTGCCTTGTCGATGGCGTCTCCGGGGTCGACATAACCACGGTCATGTACGACCTCGCGCCGGAGTCGGAGCGCCAGCGGGCCTCGGAGCCTTGGATCCCGCGCCCAGAGCCGAGCGACGCCCAGCTGCTCGGCGACGCGCTCCTGCAGCGGGCGACGAGCCCGCGAGAGATGGTGCGCGGTGCGCGCGCCCTCGTGCGCCGCCCGCGCCAGGCGCTTGGCGCGGCCACCGAGGCGCTCGAATCGGCGGGCGCCTTTGCGAAGGCGGGCTTCGCCGCCCCTGCGTCGCCTTTCAACGTCGACATCGGCCCGTACCGGCGCTTCGCGGTCGTCCGCTCCGACCTCGCCGAGCTGAAGCGCGTGAAGAATACTGCGGGCGGCACCGTGAACGACGTCATCCTGGCCGCTGTGACCGGGGCCGTGGGCCGTTACCTGCGCGAGCGCGGGCACTCGACCCAGGAGCTCGAGTTGCGAGCGATGGTGCCGATCAGCGTTCGAGCCAAGGACGAGCACGGTGCGCTCGGGAACCGCGTCTCGGCGATGATGGCGACGCTCCCGGTTTGGTGCGAGGACCCGCTCGAGCGCCTCGGCGTCGTCAGCCGCTCGATGGGAGACCTCAAGTCCTCACATCAGGCGGTGGGCGCTGAGCTGATGACGGAGCTGGCCGACTTCGCGCCCCCGACCATCGCCGCCCAGGCGTCCCGGCTTCAGTCCCGTCAGCGCTGGTTCAACTTCGTCGTCACGAACGTCCCGGGCCCGCAGTTCCCCCTCTACCTGCTCGGGCGGCGCCTGCTCGAGGTCTTCCCGATGGTCCCCCTGGCGAAGCGCCAGGCCGTGTGCTTCGGGATCATGAGCTACGACGGCATGGTGAACTTCGGCCTCACCGCCGATTACGACGCGATGTCGGACCTCGAGGCCCTTGCCGGCGATCTCGAGGCGGCACTCGAGGAGCTCTCGGACGGCGCGCCGGCCGATCGCGCGCCCAAGCCGGCCAAGCGCCCGGCCAGGGCGAAGGCCAAGAGCTCCTCCTAACTTCTCCAGCCGGACAAACGAACGGCCGGAATCCTGTACGGCCGGCCAATGCGCCGGCGGGGGGGCGGGCCCACAATCGCTCCAGTCGTCCTCGTGCCGAAGGCAGAAGGGAGCCGCCGAGTTGAGCCTGTCCGACACCAACGTCGCCCTCGACACGATGTGGGTCATCGTCGCAGCGATCCTCGTCATGTTCATGCAGGCGGGGTTCGCCTTCCTCGAGATGGGCTTCTCGAGGCAGAAGAACGTGGGCGCGGTCGTCGCGAAGGTCGTCACTAACTTCGCCATCTGCGCGGTGGTGTTCTGGGCCGTCGGGTTCGCCTTCGGCTTCGGGGCCGGCGGCTCGATACTCGGCTACCACGGGTTCGCGCTCCACCTCGACGGCTCCGTCAACGCGACCTTCCCCGGCCTTGCGTTCTCCGACGTCGGCGTCTCGGCGAAGTGGTGGTTCGAGTTCGTGTTCTGCGCCGTCTCGCTGGCTGTGGTGTGGGGAACGACTCTCGAGCGCATCAAGTTCTCGGTCTACGTGATCTACGCGATCGTCTTCTCGGCGCTCATCTACCCGCTGATCGCGCACTGGCTCTTCTCCGGCGGCTGGCTCGTCACCGCGCTCGGCTCGCAGGACTTCGCGGGGTCCACGGTCGTGCACCTCACGGGCGCGACGGGCGGACTCGCGGTGCTGCTGCTACTCGGCCCGCGGCGAGGCAAGTACGGCGCCGACGGCAAGCCGAACGTGATCCCGGGCCACTCGATGCCGTTCGTCGGCCTCGCCACCTTCATCCTCTGGTTCGGCTGGTTCGGGTTCAACCCGGGCTCCACCCTCTCCGCGCTCAGCTCGAGCGGTGGCAGCGACATCCGCTTCGCGGACGTGGTGGTCGTCACGAATATCGCGGCGGCATGCGGGGTGATCGGCGCCCTGATGACCATCTGGCTCAAGACGCGCAAGCCCGACATCGGCATGGCGTGCAACGGGGCGATCGCCGCCCTGGTCGCGATCACGGCCCCGTCGGGGTACGTCAATCCATGGGCGGCCACGATCATCGGATTCGTCGCGGGCATCATCGTCGTGCTCGGCGTCCTGGCGATCGAGAAGGTTCTCGACGACCCGGTCGGCGCGCTCTCGGCGCACGGCCTGGCCGGGATCTGGGGGACCCTCGCGTGCGGCCTCTTCACCGACCCTGCGCTCGCGAAGCTCAACGGCGTGGGCGAGGGCGGGTTCGTCTACACCGGAAGCCTGCATCAGCTCTGGGCGCAGTTCGTGGCCGTCTCGGCCTCCTTCGCAACGGTCTTCGTGCTCAGCTTCGCCACCTTCTTCGCGATCAAGGCCACGATCGGCTTGCGCGTGAAGCCCGAGGAGGAGAACTACGGCCTCGACATGGCCGAGCACGGAATGTGGGGCTACCCGGAGCAGTTCATGCCGGTGCCGGGCTACGAGTACCACCAGCCGGCCCCGCCGGCCGGACGCCCGGCGCCGCGACCAGCCCCCGTCGGGCTCGGGGCGACATCGCCGACCTATGAGTGAGGCCACGATGAACAAGATCGAGGCGGTCATCCGCTACGAGCGCCTGCAGGCCGTGCAGGACGCCCTGGACGAGATCGGCGTCTCGGGGCTCAACGTCACCGAGGTGAAGGGCTGCGGTAGGCAGAAGGGCTACACCGAGACCTACCGCGGCTCGCAGGCCAACATCAGCCTGCTGCCGAAGCTCAAGGTCGAGAGCGTCGTGCCGGCCGAGATCACCGACCGTGTGGTCGAGGCCATCGTCGCCGCCGCCTACACCGGGGAGACCGGCGACGGGCTGCTCTTCGTCCTCCCGGTGGCCGAGGTGGTGCGCATCCGCACCGGCGAGCGCGGCGTCGACACGATCCGCCACCAGGCGCCTGTCGGGTGGGGCTATTGAGGCTGCTGCAACGCGCGTTGGACATCGCGCGCGACCAGACCGGAGGCGCGGAGCCCGTTCCGATCGACCTCGAGCGGAATTCCGCGGCGGCGGTCGAGCTCGGCGCCCGGAACCGTCCCGACGTGCCGCTCTACACGCTCCGGGTCGGCCTGCGCGGCGGCTTCGAGGGGGCGACCAGGGCCGGCATCCCCGCGTACCGGCGCGACAACCCGGCCCCCCACCCGATCCTGAAGGAGATCTACCACTGCGAGGTCGCGGGCAAGGTCCTCGAGGCCGCCAACATCCACGCGCTCCTCGCGAAGGCACAGCGCCAGCTCGAGGTGATCGCCCCGGCGGGCTCCCTCCCCCTCGGCTACTTCCGCGCTCCGCGGCTCGACTACTCGCTCCCGGTTCACGAGGAGGGCTCGCACCTGGTGTGCCCGGTGCTCGCCGGACCGCGGATCCGGGCCGACGGCCTGGCCGAGCTGCGCGAGCCCGTCGTCGACCATCTGCGGGCCGCCGGCTATCTGGAGCCCGGTGAGGACCCGGAGCTCCTCGTGGTTCGCCCATCGGACCTCCGCCTGGTCGCGCCGGCGGCGCTCATCCGCTCGACCACGGATGAGCGCGTCTGGCTGCCCACCGTCGAGGGCACCTCGACGGATGGCCCCGTCGTCGGCCTGCTTGGCCACCCCGCTGAGCTCGTAACCGAGGAGCGCACGTGGCGCTCATCCTCCGCCACCCCGCCACCGTCGGCGCCCGACATCGTCTCGCTCCTTCGCCTCGCCGGCCAGTCGCTGCTCCGCAGGGGCCGAATCAGCAACCCCTGGACCCTCTACGCCTGCGACGTGCGCCCCGAGATCTGGGCACGCGCTGAGGAGGTGACCGATTCGACCAGCCGGATGCTGACGGCCCACCTCGAGGGAGGCACCGGGATCGAGGTCCCCGTCCGGCACACCGCCGCCGGCGAGTCGGTGGGCGCGATCCGCATCGAGGAGATCGTGGTGTTCCTGGCCGGCGACGACGACGCCCTGGCGAGTGTCATCGGCGGCTACCTGGTCGCGGCCGGGTTCCTCCGCGACGCCGCGGACCTGCGGCCCGAGACCCGGGTCCCCCCCGCCCCCGTGCGGCTCGACCCGGATTCGATCTTCACCCGGCAAACCAACGACCAGGAGGTCACAACGGCATGACCGTCGCGCTCATCGTCATCGGTTCCGTTCTCGTCGCGGCGCTGCTGATCGCGTTCATCATCTGGGCCCACCAGTACACGAAGGTGGGGCCGAACGAGGTGCTGATCATCTCCGGGCGGAGGTCCCGTAAGGGCCCCGACGGGACTGCGATCGGGTATCGGATCGTTCGCGGCGGCGGCACGTACGTCCGGCCGTTCCGCGAGAAGGTCCAGCGGCTCTCGCTCGAGCTGCTCCAGTTCGACGTCCGCACAGGCGAGACGTACTCGATGCACGGTGTGCCGATGCAGGTCGACGGCGTCTGCATGGTCAAGGTCGATCCCTCGGACCAGGGAATCCAGCTCGCCGCGCAGGAGTTCCTCTCGCGCGGCCGCGACGACATCGCGCGGACCGCACAGCAGGCGGTGGAAGGACACCTGCGTTCCGCGGTCGGCGCGCACTCGATCGAGGACGTGTACCGCGAGCGCGCGAAGCTCGTGGAGGCGACCAAGGGCCTGGCCGGCCCCGACCTCGAGAAGATGGGCCTGGAGATCGTCTCGCTGACGATCCGCCAGATCGCCGACAAGCAGGGCTACCTGGAGGCGCTCGGGCGCCCTCGCACCGCGGAGGTCAAGCGCGACGCGGTGCGCGGCGAGGCCGAGGCCGAGCGCGAGGCCAAGGCCGCGCGCTTCGACGCCGACGTCGCCATCGAGGAGTCACGGCGCGACTACGAGCTCAAGAAGGCCTCCTTCAAGCAGGAGGGCCGCCAAGCCGTCGCCAAGGCTGATCTCGCGTACGACCTCCAGCGGGCGATCACCCAGCAGGAGGTGCGCGCGGCCGAGCTCCAGGTGGAGATCGTCGAACGCACGAAGGCCATCGAGCTGATGGAGGCCGAGGTGCGCCGCCGCGTCAACGAGCTCGAGGCCGAGGTGATCGAGCCGGCAAAGTCGGAGGCGCGCAAGATCGAGGCGCTCGCTGAAGCCCGCAGGGAGGAGCTCGCTGCCCAGGGCGCCGGCGAGGCCGACGCCGTTCGCCTGCGCGGAATGGCGGAGGCGGAGGCGATGGTCGCGAAGGCCGGCGCTTGGGGTCAGTACAACGAGGCGGCGATCGCCGACCGCCTGCTGTCGATCCTGCCCCAGCTCGCCGCGGCCGTCTCCGAGCCGCTCTCGAAGACCGAGAAGATCGTGATGATCGGCTCCGGGAACGGCGACGGCGTTGGCGCCCACCGCGTCACCCGCGACGTCATGAAGATCGTCGCCGAGCTGCCCGAGGTGCTGGAGTCGCTCACCGGGAAGCGCCTCGACGAGCTCGTGAAGGCGCTGCCGAAGACGGGCGCCGCCGAGGACGGGGCGTCCTGATGGCGAAGACGGTGTTCGACACCCGCAAGCCGCCCCCGACGATCGGGGAGTTCTCGGACTCGACCGAGCCCACCCCGCGTGAGGTGTTCGCGATGGCCGCGGCCCATGGGGTGCGCATGGTGGACTTCAAGTTCACCGACCTTCCGGGCGCCTGGCAGCACATCACGTTCTCGATCAACGCGCTCGACGAGTCCTCCTTCGAGGAGGGCCTGGGGTTCGACGGCAGCTCGATCCGTGGCTTCCAGGAGATCTCGGAGTCGGACATGATCATCGTCCCCGATCCGTCGACGGCCCTGATCGACCCGTTCCACGAGCAGCGCACGATGTCGCTGCTCTGCAACGTGTTCGACCCGATCACCCGCGAGCCTTACCCCCGCGACCCGCGGTTCATCGCGCAGAAGGCCGAGGGCTACCTGATCGAGACGGGCATCGCCGACACGTGCTTCATGGGTCCGGAGGCAGAGTTCTTCGTCTTCGACCACGTCGCCTACGACCAGACTCAGAACCGCGCCTTCTACGAGGTGAACTCCCGCCAGGGCTTCTGGAATCGGGGCGAGGGGCTCGGCGAGGGCAGGATGAACGGCGAGGGCGGCAACCTCGGCCTCACCCTCCGCCCCCAGGAGGGCTACTTCGCGCCGCTTCCAAGCGACACGCACTCTGACCTGCGCAGCCGGATGATCGTCGTTCTCGAGGAGATGGGCGTGGAGTCCGAGCTTCACCACCACGAGGTGTCAGCCGGCGGCCAGGCCGAGATCGGACTGCGGTTCGACAAGCTGCTTCGCATGGGCGACAAGCTCCAGACCTACAAGTACGTCGTCAAGAACGTCGCCCAGCAGGCCGGCAAGACCGCCACCTTCATGCCGAAGCCGCTGTTCGAGGAGAACGGCTCGGGCATGCACGTGCACCAGTCGCTCTTCATGGGCGGCGAGAACGTCATGTTCGACTTCAACGGCTACGGCCAGCTTTCCCGCGAGGCGCTGAACTACATCGGCGGCATCCTCCGCCACGGCCGCGCGCTCATGGCGTTCTGCGCCCCGACCACCAACTCCTACCGTCGCCTGACGCCCGGCTACGAGGCGCCCGTCAATCTCGCCTACTCGCAGCGCAACCGCTCCGCGGCCTGCCGCATTCCCGTCTACTCCCCGGCGCCGAAGGCCAAGCGCGTGGAGTTCCGCCCGCCGGATCCCACGGCCAATCCCTACCTCGCCTTCTCGGCGATGATGATGGCCGGGATCGACGGCATCCAGAACCGCATCGACCCCGGCAAGCCCGTCGACAAGGACCTGTTCGAGCTGCCGACGGAAGAGCTCGAGGCAATTCCGAGCGTCCCCGGCTCGCTGGACGACGCCCTCGACGCCCTCGAGGCCGACCATGAGTTCCTCCTCCGCGGGGACGTCTTCACCGGGGACCTGATCGAGACCTGGATCGAGTACAAGCGCCGCCAGGAGTGCGACCCCGTGCGCCTGCGCCCGCACCCGTGGGAGTTCGCGCTGTACTACGACGTCTAGGACGAGCCGGCGCCGGCGCCGGTGAGGCACTGGTCGAGCCCCAGTTGCCGGGCCTTCGCGTCCACGCGCTTGTTGATCGCCAGGCTGCCCTCCAGGATCTTCGTCGCGGCATCGGCGCTCGACGCCTCCTGGGCCCTCGTGCTCAGCGCCGTGCCCTGCTCGAGGTCGGAGACCCAGGCGCTGTAGACGGCAGCCTCGTCACTCGGCGGACTCAGGTCCTTGAGCCTCGCGAGGTCCTCTTCCGCCAGCGGCATCAGCTACCCAGATCGGCTTCCTCACAACGGCGACGCTAGCGCAGGCACGATTCAGTCCGCCCGCGCAGCGACCATGGTGCCGTGAAGGTTCCCGAGAGAGGCGCGCGGCTCGGCAGGAGGATCACGCCCGCGGAGTACGGGTTCGCGCCCCTGCTCGTGGTCATCCTGGTCTCGCTGATCTTCCAGCTGGCCGCCCCCGAGACGGATGCGGCGCGGCTGGTCACGCTGATCCTCCAGGGCGCCACCCTGCTCCTCGCTCTGCGAGTGTCGGGCGCTTCGCGGGCGCTGGTCCACCTCGCGCGGATCGCGGTGGCGATCGCGCTGCTCGGCTCGACCGGGCTGCTGCTAGGGACGGGCGGCCTCGCGACCGACGAGTCCAAGGTGGTCACCCTCCTTCTCGTCGCCCTGGCGCCCCTCGCGATCGCGGTCGGCGTCGTCCGACACGTGCGCGAGGAGCGGGGCGTGACGATCCCGACGATGTTCGGGGTGCTCTGCATCTACCTGCTTATCGGGATGCTCTTCGCCTTCATGTTCAGCGTCGTTGACCATCTTGCCTCGACCCCGTTCTTCGTCAACGGCGCGGAGGACCAATCCGACTTCTTGTACTTCAGCTTCACGACGATCACCACGACCGGCTACGGGGACTTCGTCCCAGCCACCAACCTCGGCCACTCGCTCGCGATCACCGAGGCTCTGATCGGCCAGATCTACCTGGTCACGGTCGTCGCGGTGATCGTCTCGAACCTCCGGCCGGGTAGGCGAATCGACGATGGAGCGTGACGCGCCGGCGGTAAGGCCCGCCCGCGCCGGCGACGCCGAAGCCATCGCCGGGGTCTTCAACCAGGGCATCGCGGAACGCGTGGCGACGTTCGAGACGCACGATCAGGCTCCCGAGGGCGTCGCGGAGCTTCTCGAGGCGCGCCGCGTCGCGCTCGTGGCCGAGCTCGGCGGCGCCGTCGCCGGCTTCGCCTGGGTGGGCCCCTACGACGACGCGCACGAGTATTACTCCGGGGTGGGCGAGGCGACGATGTACGTCGAGCGCTCCGCTCGCCGCTCGGGGGTCGGCAGGACGCTGCTCCGGGCGCTCGCCGACGCCGCGGGGCAGGCGGGATTCCACAAGCTCGTGGGCAAGGTCTTCACGTCGAACGAGCCGTCGCTGAAGCTCCTCCGCGCGTGCGGCTGGCGCGAGGTCGGCGTCCACCGGCGCCATGGCCGTCTCGACGGCGAGTGGAAGGACGTGATCGTCGTCGAGCTCCTCTTGGGAGCCTCCTCGGGCGAGTAGAAGCGCCCGCCCTACATACTTTCGGCATGGCCGAGAAGGAGCGCCTTCGCATCGCCCTCGCGCAGATGGATCCGACCGTCGGCGACGTCGAGGGCAACGCCCGGGCGGCGCTCGAGTGGATCGAGCGGGCGCGCGACGCCGGCGCGGGGCTCGTGGTGCTTCCCGAGCTCGTGATCAGCGGCTACCCCCCGGAGGACCTCCTGCTCAAGGCTCATTTCCTCGATGCGTGCCGGCAGGCCCTCGACCGCCTGGCGGCGCAGGTCGACGGGATAGTCGCGGTCGTCGGGTTCCCGGAGGGCGACCTGGCCGTGCACAACTCCGCCGCAGTGATCGCCGACCGCCTCGTGCAGGCGGTGTACCGCAAGTGCCTCCTCCCCAACTACGGGGTCTTCGACGAGCGCCGCTACTTCGAGCCCGGGGACGTGGGCGGGGTCGTGGAGCTCGGCGCCGTTCGCGTGGGCCTCACCGTATGCGAGGACATCTGGTTTCCCGGGCCGCCGGCGTCGATGGAGGCTCTGTCGGGCGCGACGCTCGTCGTGAACGCCTCAGCCTCGCCGTATCACCGCGGCAAGGGGCTCGCGAGGGAGCGCCTGGTGGCCGATCGCGCCCGCGAGACGAGCGCGGCGTTCGCGCTCTGCAACGCCGTCGGCGGCCAGGACGAGCTCGTATTCGACGGGCACTCGGTTGTCGTCTCCCCCACCGGCGAGACGCTGGCGCGCGCGGGGCAGTTCGACGAGGAGCTCCTCGTCTGCGACCTTGATCTCGAGGCGTGCGGTCCGCGTGAGGGCGGCGGGGCGCCGGTCCTCGCCTCGCTCGAGCGGCGCGAGCCCCGCGGCGCCGTCGAACGGTCACTCGCCGAACCGCTCGACGCGGTGGCGGAGGTCTACGCCGCCCTGCGGCTGGGGCTCGCCGACTACGTGCGAAAGAACGGCTTCGAGCGAGTGCTGGTCGCCGTCTCCGGAGGGATCGACTCGGCGCTCGTCGCGCTGCTCGCCGCGGATGCCCTCGGGGGCGACCGCGTGACCTGCGTGGTCATGCCCTCCCCCCACTCGAGCACCGAGACACAGGAGGACGCGCGTTCGATCGCACGGAACCTTGGTGCGGAGCTGGTCGAGATCCCGATCGAGCCGGCGATGGCGGCCTACGAGGGCCTCCTGGTCTCGGCCGACGGGGGCTGGACGAGCGGACCGGACGCGCGTCCCACCTCGGACCCCACCGCGCGGGGACGTGAAGCGGAGCACGCCGTGGGCCTCGCGGCCGAGAACGTGCAGGCTCGGATCCGCGGCAACCTGATCATGGCGCTCTCCAACCGCCATGGCTGGCTCGTCCTCACGACCGGAAACAAGAGCGAGATGTCGGTCGGCTACGCGACGCTGTACGGCGACATGGCCGGCGGGTTCGCCGTCATCAAGGACGTGCCGAAGACCCTGGTCTACGACCTCGTGCGATACCGCAACGAGCTCGACGGGCGCGAGCTCGTGCCGGGCTCCGTCCTCGAGCGCGCGCCTTCGGCGGAGCTGCGGCCCGGACAGCTCGACGAGGACTCGCTGCCGCCGTACGACCTGTTGGATCGCATCCTCGAGGCCTACGTCGAGGACGACCAGGGCCGCGAGGAGCTGATTGCCGCCGGGCTCGAGTCAGAGGCCGTCGATGACGTCCTCGCGATGGTCGATCGGGCCGAGTACAAGCGCCGCCAGGCACCGCCCGGGATCAAGATCACCCCGAAGGCCTTCGGCCGCGACCGCCGCCTGCCGATAACGAACCGCTACCGCGGCTAGGGCGGCCGCGGCTCGCGGACGGCGACCGTCATCCTGACGAGCGCGCAGAGGCGGCCCTCGTCGTCGGTGATCTCCACGTCCCAGACCCAGGTCGTCCTGCCACGGTGCCGCACCGTGGCGGCGGCGTTGACGTAGCCGTCGGATATCGGCCGCAGGAACGTGGTGCTGTTCGATTGCCCCATCGCGATCCTGCCGTCAGCTCCGACGCCAACGGCGGTCGCGTAAGAGCAGATCGTCTCCGCGATCGTCGCGTGAACGCCGCCGTGGACGATGCCGTACGGCTGCCGCACCCGATCGCTGACGGGAACCCGGGCGCGGATCCCGTCGGGGCCCTGGTCCACGTACTCGATACCCACGAGCCCTGCGAAGCCGTCGTCCTCGGGGGAGAAGGGCGTCCCCTCGCCGTGATCGTTCATGCCGGAGACCCTATTTGCCCGGACTGACGCGGGACAGCAGGGCGAGAAGCGGTGGACGGAGGGCGAGGTCGACGAGGAGCCCGACGGCGACCAGAAGGCCGAACTCCCCGGCCGCATAGAGTTCCGCCCCCGCGAGGACCCCGCAGGCGGCCGCTCCCACGAGGCTAGCGGCGGCAACCGCCGGCAGAACGGTCCCCGCGGCGAGCTCAGCCGTTCCCGCGACGCCCGCCCCGAGCCGTCCCTCCCCGCGCACGACGAGCCAGTCACGCGCGCAGCGGCCCGCGCTCAGCCCGACGATCGCGGCCAGGCCGCAGACGACGGCGCCGAGTGTCGAGCGACGAGGGCGCCGGCAACGATCCCCGCGGCGAGCGCAAGCCGGCGGGTTAGGTCGCTCGCCGCCGGCTCGGGGCTGAGCGAAACGTCGCTCGCCGGCCCCGCGGTTGCGATCCCGATCGGCTCGCGAGCGCTCGCCGCGGCCTGGGCCTTCTCCGGGAGGTCGGCGACGCCGAATGGGCGCGTCTCGACGTCCCCGGCGGGAACGGCGAGCGCCAGCGGGACCCCCACCGCGACCACGACCGTTCGCGACGAGCGGGATCAAGGACGACGCCACGCGCCCGAGCGCCCGGCGTGCGGCGTCGCCGAGGCGGCTGCCGGGGTGCGCCGCTCGGCCGGCGGGCGCGACCCGCGCCTCGAGTCCCAGGGGCGGTGGAACGACAACGGCGGTAAGCACCAGGGCGCTCAACGCCGCGACCGCGGATCCGAGGAGCAACGAGCCCGTCGCCGGGAAGGGCGTGGCGAGGAGGGCCAGCGGCGCGAGGGCCGCGAGGGCCGCGAGGGGCACGCCGAGGCGAGCCCAACCGCCGAGCGCGTTCGCAAGGGCTTCGGTGGGCGTCGAGATGAGGCGCTCCTCGCGGTGCAGAGAGCGCAGCAGCGCCGTGAGCTCGACGGGGAGAACGAGGGCGAGGACGGCCCCCGGCGCGATGCCGAGAAGCGAAGCCTCGCCGAAGGCGGATCCCATGCGCAGCCCGACGAGGGTCGCCGCGATCGCCCCGGCGGCGGCAATCGCGGCCCCGAGCCCCCCGGCGGCGCCGCAGAGGCCTGCGAGGACGAGTGCGACCAACGGAAGCGGGAGAAGCTCCAGCTTCCAGAGTTGCTCGGTGATCGAATGGCGGGCGCCGCGTCGCGAGGTCGGCGAGCGGAGTCACACCCTCCACGTTATCCGTGCCGAGTATCTACGCTTCCAGGTGGATGCCTCTCTCCGCCGACCAGCAGGCGATGCTCGGACTCCTGCTCGAGCGCGGGCAGAGCTATGCGGACATCGCGGGCCTGCTCGGGATCTCGGAGGACGAGGTGCGCTCGCGTGCCCGGTCCGCCCTGGCCGAGCTCGGCGGCGCCGACCCCGACCGCAACGTTGGCCTGACCGACTACCTGCTCGGCCAGGCCGACCCGATCGGCCGCGCCGATGCGGTCCGCCACCTTCGCGACGACCCCGACGACGCCGCGCTGGCGGAGCGGGTCGTGACTGCGCTCTCCGATCTCGCCCCGGGTGCCGAGCTGCCCAAGCTGCCCGGAGAGGCGCGGACGGCGCCCCACCTGCGTGCTCGGCGCCGCCGCCGGGCCGCGTCCCCCGAGAGCGAGGCCGAGCCGGCCGGCTCGCGCTCCTCGCTCTCCGCCCGCCAAACCCGCCTCTTCGCGCTGCTGGCGAGCGGCGCGATCATCGTCGCGGTTGTGATTGCCGCCGTCGCCGGCGCCTTCAGCGGCGGCGAGTCGAGCCCCACGACGGCCTCGGTTCCTTCCACCACCACGACGACGCCGACCGGGACCGGCGGCGAGACGACCACGACGCCGTCGGGCGACACCGGCAACCAGACGCTGACTCCGGTCCCGCTCAAGTCCGTGGGCGGAAGCCCGGGCAGCGGCCTCGCGACCTTCGGCCTCGCGGCCGCAAACACCCCCTTCCTCGACGTGCGCACGCGCGACCTGACGCCGGCGCCGAGTGGCCAGGTGTACTCGGTGTGGCTCGCGCTCGACCCGTCGAAGCGCCAGGGCTATCCGGTCGCCCCGCTCCTGCAGTCGCATGACCGCTTCAACATCCCCTCCGTCGTGCTCCCGTTCCTGCCGAAGATGAAGTCGGTCGACATCGTCGTCAGCCCCGCCAGCGTCCTTCGCAAGGAGATCAAGGCCGTGCTCGCCTCGAAGAAGCCGAAGCTGATCATTCCCGAGCCGGGCAACGTGGCCCTCAGGGGCACCATCCCGGCGAAGACCCGCGGCTAGCCCGGAAGGAGCTTGCCGGGGTTCATGATCCCGGCCGGGTCGAGCCGGTCCTTGAGGGCGCGCAACGCCTCGATCCCGAGCGCGCCCACCTCCGCCTCCATGAACGGGGCGTGGTCGCGCCCGACGGCGTGATGATGGGTGATCGTGCCACCGGCGCCGACGATGGCCTCGCATGCCGCAACCTTCGCCTCCCGCCACTGCTCGATCTCGTCCCCGGGTCGGCGCCGGGCGATGAACGTGAAGTACAGGGAGGCGCCGTCGCGGTAGGCGTGGGAGAGATGGCACATGACGATCCCCGGGGTGCCCTGGCGCTCGAGCGCGCCCGAGATCGCACCACCGACCGCGCGATAGAGCTCGCCGAGGCGCGACCAGGTGTGGGCGGTCTCGAGGGTCTCGACGAGGTACCCGCGGTCCATCAGCTCGTCGCGCAGATATGGGCCCTCGTAGCGCCCGCGCTCCCATGATTTCCCAGGCCCGCCGCCGAGCGGCGCGAGGCCGCGGGAGCGCATGATCGTTTGCGAGACGGCCCGCCGCCGGGCAACGGCGTCACCTTCGCCCTCCCACCCGGCGATGACCATGCATCCCCTCGAGCGCCGGCGAGCCCGGAGGTACGCGCCGAGGACCGCCCGCGAAGCGCCTCCCGTACCCGAGAGCGCAAGGGAGACGCGGGTCTCGGCTTCATCGGAGAGCCGCACCACCTCCGGGAGCGCGTCATCCTGAGCCAGCGCCCGCACGGCCTCGGCGCCCTCGGGAAAGCTCGCCGCCATCCAACCCTCGTAGCGCCGGGTTCGCGGCGCGGGTCGCACCCGCACCGTGACATCGGCGATGACCCCGAGCGTTCCCTCCGACCCGAGGATCAGCTCGCGAAGGGCGGGCCCTGCCGCGGTGTGGGGCGTGGAGATCGTGCGCAGCTCGCCCGCCGGCGCGACGAGCCGCGCCGCGGTGACGAGCGAGTCGAAGCGCCCGTAGCCGCTGGAGGCCTGGCCCGCCGAGCGGGTCGCGGCGAAGCCGCCGATGGTGGCGTACTCGAATGACTGCGGGAAATGCCCGAGGGTGAGCCCCTCTGCGGCCAGCGCCGCCTCGGCCTCGGGCCCGCGCAGGCCGGCTCCGATGGTGGCCGTGAGCGAGGTGCGATCCACCTCGAGGCCCCGCAGCCTGCGTAGGTCGAGCGAGATGACCGCACGGTTCGATCCCGCCTCGGGATCGACGCCGCCGACAACGCTCGTTCCGCCGCCGAACGGCACTACAGCGATGCGCTCGCGCGAGCACACCTCGAGCACGCGCGCCACCTGCTCGGTGCTGCCGGGCATCACGATGACGTCGGGGGCGGCATCGAGGCGGCCCCGCCTCAGGCGGACGAGGTCGGGGTAGCCCCGACCCGCGGCACGGCGTACCCTCTGCTCGTGCGAGGCGAGCACGCTGGCGCGATTGACGGCGTCGACGAGCGCCTCCGGCACCGGGCGAGCCTCGGGCAATGCCACCGCCTCCAAGTCGACTATTCGTTCTGGTTCGCCCGGACCGAGCTCCTGCGCGAGCATGGCCTCGGCGCGTCGGGAGAGCGGTAGATGCTTCCCCTTCCTCGCCCCACCCCCACCATCTCATCGGCGGGGTGACCGAGCCCGCTGCCGTCACCCCTCCCCCACCGCCCTGTCGATGCCCTCGAGGGCATCGTCGAGGCGCCGCTTCGCCGCGCCTCGCATCATCGCCGAGCCGAGGCGCGACAGGCCCCGCAGTCGCTCGCTGGTGGTCAGCGTGACCGCGGTGGCGCCGTTCTGGGGCTCGAGCGCGATCGCAACCTCGGCCGAGCGCATGATCCGCTCGAACGGCGTCTCCTGAACGCGCTGCTCCCACACGTAGCGCTCGCAGGAGGCCGCGCTCGTCACCTTGTAATCCGCCCGGACGCCGCGACCCTTGGCCGTTCCGAGGACGAGCGTCCACTGCGTGCGCTTCGCTCCCGGCTCACCCCGGACGTCCTCGACGCGAAGCGCGCGAGGCCACCACCGGGGCAGATGGTGAGGGTCCGAGACGAGCGCCCAAACCCGATCGCGCGGGGCGTCGATGACCCTCGTGCGCGAGACCCGAGGCAGGTGCTACTCGCCCTTCAGGCGCCGGAGGTCGCGAACCAGCAGGAGATGCTTCAGGTGCCCGCAAATCGCGGCCAGGCTCTCCAGGTTCTCGACCGCCTCCTTGCGGCGCGCCTGGCTTCGCGAGCGGAGCGCCGGGCCCACGAGCTGCTCGAGGAGCGCCGCCTCACGGTCGGCCGAGGTACGGAAGACTCTGAGGTTGCGCCCGGCGACGCCGAAGCGTGCCAGCTGCGCCGCGGCCCGCACGATCTCGAGATCGGTTTCGTCGAAGGTCATCGTCCCGTTGCGACGCTGCGGCTGGACGATCCCGTACTCGGCCAGCTCTCTCAGTAGCCCCTCGGAGATCCCCGATTGCTCGACCAGCTCCTCGTCGGTCAGGGTCTGGACGGCGGCGTCGACGGAAGCGGCGCGGCGCGCCACCGCGACGTCGGCTCCGCCGCGGCGGTCGGGGCCGGCGAAGTCGCCGGTGGCGAGCTCCTGACGAATCACCCGTAGGGGCAGGAACTCGTCGCGCTGCATCCGCAGGATCGCTCGGAGGCGCTCGACATCGGCCTGGCTGTAGAGCCGATATCCACCCGGGGTGCGCCTCGGCGCGAGCAGCTTCTGGTCCTCGAGGTAGCGGATCTTCGAGATCGAGATGTCGTCGAACTCCTGCCCGAGGATCTTCGCCACCGCGCCGATCGTCAGCGCCTTGCGGGGCCGCGACGGCGCGCCCTCGGCGCGCGATGCATCGGTGCGGGACTGACCCTGGGTCGCTACAGCCACCTCACCGCTCCAGGTAGGAGAGCTTGTACTTGCCGATCTGGATCTCGTCGCCGTCCTCGAGCCGATGCGACTCGATCCGGCGGCGATTCACGTAGGTGCCGTTCAGCGAGCCGAGGTCGTCGATGTAGTGGCCGTCCTCGCGGTGGACGACGAGCGCGTGGTTGCGGGAGACGGTGACGTCGTCCAGGAAGACGGCTGCATCGGGAGTGCGACCGATGCTCATCCGTTCCTGGTCGATCGTGAAGCTCTCGCCGGATCGCCCGCCTCCGGAGCGGATGACGAGCGCGGCGCCGACGCGATCAACCTCCTCCTCGAGGTCGACCGGCTGGTACTCGCCGGTCTCATCGACCCGGTAGCTCATGGTCGTCGGCTGCTGTTCCTCGGCGCCCTCGGGCCGCCCGAGGTACGCGCCGCACTTCTGGCAGTAGTTCGCGCCCTCGGCGTTGACGAAGCCGCACTCCGGGCAGTGGATCGACGCCATCGCCCCGCCCCTAGGCGTCCTCGCCCGGCGGCGCCTCGACCTTTCCGACGAGGATGTCGGTCAGCGTCTGAACGTCCCCGCCGGAGATCATCGTGTCTCCGGCCTCGTGCTTCGAGCGAAGCCGGTTCACGAGCTCCGCGCGCAGGAGATCGATCTTGCCGTGGGGAAGGCGGCGTCGGTAGGAAACCTCGCGCTCCTCGAGCTTGAGCTCCTCGATCAACGACTTGAGCTCCTCGCGTTCATCGAGCCGACGTCCGGAAACGTTTCGTCCATGTGCCGATTATAGGCGCGTCACGCCAACATCAACTAGAGGTTGAGTGTTTGGCAGTCGGCCTGCATCTCGCGTCAGGCGGCTGCGGCGCGTCGAGCGGCCCGGACGTAGAGGACGGTGGCCGCCACCCCGAGCCCGATGCCGGCGATGAACATCGCCGACGGAACCCATGAATCGAGCACCATCGCGAGGAAGAGGCCCCCGAACGCGAGCGCCACTCCGATCCGCCCGACCCAGTTGATCTGGATCTCGATCCCGCGTCGGAGGGCCATTTCGGAGAGGACCAGCGTCACGAGCTCCCTGGCGAGCGCGAGCGCCATTGCCCACCGTGGCAAGAGGTCGAACTTCCAGGCGACGACGATCCCGGCGACGACGCTGAGTCGATCGACCAGCGGATCGAGCAGCGATCCGAGCCGCGAGTACTGACCGGTCGCGCGGGCCAGGAAGCCGTCGAGGAAGTCGCCGGCGACGACGAAGAAGTAGACGGCCGCGGCGGCCGCCGACCGGCCGTCATCTGAGCCGAGCGCGAGGTAGAGGAAGACGGGGATCCCGGCGAGTCGCAGGTACCCGACGAGGTTCGGGATCGTGAACGGGCGCAGCGGCTCCCCTCGCCGCGTCTGCCTGGGCCGCGGCCCCGAGCGGTCGATCCCGGCCAGCCGCCTGAACCCATGAGCCCTCTCGTCATTCAAGCTCGGAAAGGAGGTCGATCGCCTCTCGAGCCGCCTCCGCGGCCGCCAATCGGTGCTCGGCCCCGGTCGACCGCACCTGGGCCTCGACAACGCCGTCGGCGAGAGAGCGGCGCCCGACCGTGATCCGCAGCGGACAACCGAGGAGCTCGGCGTCGGTGAGCTTCTCGCCTGGGCCGGCGTCGCGGTCATCGAGCAGGGTCTCGACCCCCTGGTCGGAAAGCTCGCGGTAGAGGGCTTCCGCCGCCTCGGTGGCCTCGTCGCCGGCCTTGCCGATTGCGACCACGTGCACATCCCAAGGCGCCAGCGAGCGGGGCCACACGATGCCCACCTCGTCGGCGCGCTGCTCGATCGAGGCGGCGACGATCCGCGCCGGGCCGATCCCGTAGCAGCCCATGACGATCGGGACCTCGCTACCGTCCTCGTCGAGGTACGTTGCGTCCAGCGGCTCCGAGTAGCGGGTGCCGAGCTTGAAGATTCCGGCGAGCTCGATTGCGGTGGTGATCTCGATCGAGTTTCCGCCCGGCGCCAAGTCGCCGGCCTCGACCCTCCGGACGTCGTGCTCGGCGAAATCGAAGTCCCGGCCCGGCGACACCCCGATCAGATGATGGTCGGCCCGGTTTGCGCCGGCCACGTATCCCTCGCCGGTGATCGCGGCATCCTTGATCACGTCGACGCTTGCCCCGACCGGCCCGACGAAGCCCGGGGGTCCGAGCTCGCTCTCGATCTCCTCGGGGCGCGCGGGCCGGAAGGGCGCATCGAGCACGCTCTGTAGCTTGAGCTCGTTCAGGCGGTGGTCGCCGCGCACGAGGGCGACGACCATGCCGCGGCCCTCGACCATTACCGGCATCGCCTTGATCAGCGCGCCCGGCGGGACCCCGAGCGCCCAGGACACCTCCCCGACCGTCGTGAGGCCCGGCGTGGGGACTTCCCGCGGCTCGTCGAGGGCCGGCGGAAGCTCGACTGGCTGCGGCTCCGCGACGGCGACCTCCACGTCGGCGGCGTATCCCGGGGCGAGCGCGATCTCGCTCTCGCCGGCGGCGCACGGGGCCATGTAGTCGTGCGCGCCGAGCCCGCCCATCATCCCGACGTCGGATTCGACCCGGTACCAGTCGAGCCCGCTGCGGTCGAAGATTCGGTCATAGGCCTGGATGTGGAGCTCGTAGCTGCGCTCGAGCCCCTCGAAGTCGCGGTCGAAGCTGTAGGAGTCCTTCATCGTGAACTCCCGCGTGCGCAGCACGCCGGCGCGCGGGCGCGGCTCGTCGCGCTCCTTGGTCTGGATGTGGAAGAGGATCTTCGGAAGCTCGCGGTACGAGCGCACCTCGCGCGCGACGTGGGAGGTGATGACCTCCTCGTGCGTCATCCCGAGGACCAGGTCGGCGCCCTTGCGATCCTTGAGCTTCATGAGCTCCTCGATGTCATAGCGGCCCGTGCGCTGCCAGAGCTCAGCGGGCTGGAGCACGGGCATGAGCATCTCCTGCCCGCCGATCGCCGTCATCTCCTCGCGGACGATCTCCTCCGCCTTGGAGACTGCTCGGTAGCCGGCCGGCAGGTATGTCCACAGGCCGGCGCCGACCTGTCGGATGAGCCCGGCGCGGATCATCAGCCGGTGCGAGAGCGCCTCCGCGTCGGCGGGGTCCTCACGCAGCGTCGGCAGGAATAGCGCAGAGAGGCGGGTCATCGGGCGGCCAGCCTACCGGCGCGCATGCGCCCGCCGCTTACGATGCAGACGAATGGCCATCAGGCAACGCGACTGGAGGTAGGCGATGGAAGCAACGGGTGTCCGGATGCCGGGCGTTCTGCGAGGAGGGCTCCTCATCCTCGGCGTCCCGCAGTTCCTGATCGGCGCGTGGGCGCTCGTCTCGCCGCAGGGATGGTTCGATTCGTTCCCGGGCGCCGGCCACCACTGGCTCCCCGCGTATGGGCCGTACAACTCGCATCTGGCAACCGACGTCGGTGCGACCTTCGTCGCGCTCGGCCTGATCCTGGGGTTGGCGGCCCTCTGGCTCGAGCGCCGAGTCGTGCAGGTGGCGCTCGTCGGCTACCTCGCCTACGCGGTTCCGCACACGATCTATCACCTCGCAAACGACCACGACCTCGGCGGTGGCGACCAGGTTGCGAACGGCATCACGCTGGTGCTCTCAGTCCTACTCGCGCTGGTCCTCCTCTGGCTGACGCGGCGGCCGGCGGCGCCCGAGCGCGCGCAGCCCGCGCCGGCGGGCGGGGGAAGCCGCCTCGGCTCGCGCGCTATCGGTCGAGCGACGCGTTCTCCGAGCTGGATCGCCTCGTCCTCGACTACGCGACCTCGGTAAGCCGCACTCCCGCGGACGTCGACGACGAGCTGTTCGCCCGCCTCCGCGCGGAGCTCGACGACGCCTAGATCGTGGAGCTCACGAGCGCGATCGCCCTGAGAACTTCCGCGCTCGCTTCAACCACGCGGTCGGCATCGAGCCGCAGGGGTTCTCGGAGGGCGCTGCCTGCGTCATTCCGGCCGCCGTGGCCGCGTGAGCGCTCGCCATTCACGCTCGAGGATCGCGTAGACGAGCTCGTCCGTCCACTCGCCCTTCACCCACTCGTTCTCCGCGAGGTGCGCCTCCCGGCGCATCCCCAGGCGCTCCATCAAGCGCACCGAGCGCTCGTTGCGAGCGTCGCAGCGTCCGTAGACGCGGTGCAGGCCAAGACCTCCGAAGCCGAGATCGAGCATCGCGGCGGCCGCCTCGGTCGCCAGCCCGCTGCCGCCGTGGTCCGGGTGGAAGATGAAGCCGACCTCGCCCTGGCGATGCTCGCTGCTCCGCCACCACAGCGTCACCTCGCCGATCAGCGGGCCGCCGGCGCGTGCGGTCGCGGCCAGCGTCAGCTTCGAGCCCTCCTCGTCGAGGCTTGTCTCGGTCAGCCTCTCGGCGAGGGCCTCACCGGTGCCGGCGACGTCGCGTGGCTCGAAGTAGAGATAACGCGCGACGTCCTCGCGGGAGTGGAGCGAGTGGAGCGCCTCGAGGTCGCTGTCCACGAGCGGCCGGAGCAGCAGGCGGTCTGTCTCAATGGGCTGGGAGAGGTCGAGCACCCTCGGCAGGCTACGCTGCCGCCCAATGGGTCTGATCGCCTGGATCTTCCTCGGGCTGTTCGCCGGCCTCATCGCCCGCGCCCTCGTGCCCGGGCGGACCGAGCCCGGAGGCTGCTTCGGCACGATGGCGATCGGCATCCTCGGCGCGTTGCTCGGCGGCTTCATCGCCACGGCGCTCGACATCGGCAAGCTCGGCCACTTCTTCGACGTGGGGACGTGGCTGATCGCAATCGGCGGCTCGATTCTGCTGCTGCTCCTGATCCGCGCGATCAGCGGCGGCGGACGGCGCTAGCCAGCGAGCTCAGGCGGCTTAGCCTTCGGGCCGTCGGGATACATCCAGGCGAGCTGCTCGTCGCTCATCTCGAGCGTGCTCGACACCCCTTCGGGAGGGGCGCCCACGACGAGCCAGAGCGCGTCCTCGTCGCCGTCGTTGAAGAGCTGCCGCACCGTTTCGGGCTCCACGAGCACCGCGTCGAGCGGCGAGAGCGTGAGCGAATCGTCGCCCACCCGCATCCTCCCCACCCCCTCCAGCAGGACGTAGAGCTCCTCCTGGGTCCGGTGGCGGTGCTTCGTCGACGCCTGGCTCGGCGCGAGGCGCCAGAGCCGGGCGCCAAGGCTCTCCGCCTCGAGCTGCTTGGCGAGGTCCGTGTTCTCGACCCGCATCTGGTTCGAGGGGCGCCAGAAGGCGTCGGCTGCGGCCAGGCGCCGGTAGGCCAACTTAGGCCCGGGTGAAGCGCCGGCCAACGGTCGGCGAAGCGTCCTCGTCAAGCGGCGCGCGCTTGCCGACCGGCTTCAGGAAGGGCTCAGCAGTGACGTCGCGCCCCTCCGCCTTCGCCGCCTGGGCCTCCATCTGCGCGATGCGCTCAGGCGTAAGGTCGCCGGCGTTCTCCTCCTCGATGCGGGCGAGCCAGTCGGCGCCCTCGGCCGCCTTGCGCTCGTCGACCTCGACCTCCCCGCGGTCGAGCGAACGGTCGATCTCGGCGAACAGCGCGTCGACGAGCTCCGCCTGCGGCACCTTGCGCAGCGGTTTGCCGCCGGCGAAGATCAGCCCCTCGTTCTTGGCACCCGTGATCCCGAAGTCCGCGTGCGAGGCCTCGCCGATGCCGTTCACCGCGCAGCCGAGCACGGCGACCTCGACCGGCTCCGCGTAGCCCTCGAGGCGCTCCTCGATCTCGGCGACGATCGTGTCCATGTCGAACTGCAAGCGCCCACAGGTGGGGCAGGCGATGAGGACGGGCCCGCGCTCGCGCAGGCCCAGGGCCTTGAGGATCTCCCACGCCACCTTCACTTCCTCCTCGGCGTGAAAGGTCGAGAGCGAGATCCGGATCGTGTCGCCGATGCCGTCGGCGAGGAGCGTGCCCAGGCCGACCGCCGACTTCAGCGACCCCGACCACTTGGTCCCCGCCTCGGTGATGCCGAGGTGGAGCGGATAGGGAACGCGCTCGGAGAGCAGGCGGTTCGCGGCGATCGTGTTCGGCACGTTTGTCGACTTGATCGAGACCTTGAAGTTCTCGAAGTCGAGCGACTCCATCAGCTCGCAGAACTCAACCGCGGCCGTGACGAGCGCCTCCACGGGCTCCGTGCGCTCGAGCTCGTGCAGATGCCTGGGAAGCGAGCCGGAGTTGACGCCGATCCGCATCGGCACGCCCGCGCCGGTCGCCCGGTCGGCCACCTCGGCCACCTTCTCGCGGCCGCCGATATTGCCCGGGTTGAGGCGAATGCAGTGGGCGCCGGCGTCGATCGCCTTCAGCGCGAGGGTGTGGTTGAAGTGGATGTCGGCGATCACCGGGATCGGGGAGTCGCGCACGATCGTGCGCAGAGCCTCGACGTCCTTGTCCCTTGGGACGGCCACGCGGACGATGTCGGCGCCCGCCTCGGCGACCTTGCCGATCTGCTCCATCGTCGCGTCGAGATTGGCCGTCTCGGTCTTCGTCATCGTCTGCACGGCGACCGGCGCGCCGCCGCCGATCGGCACGTCCTTCACGAAGATCTGGCGCTTCGATGCCACGAAGTGAGGATAGAGCGACGCCCGCTACCCGAGCCTGAGGAGGAGAACGACCGGGCTGGCCCGCCGGCTCAAAGTCGGTCGAGCACCTCGGTCGCCGCCCGTTCGCCCGACCGCACGGCGCCGTCCATGTAGCCGTTCGAGTACGTGGACGTTTCGGTGCCGGCCCAATGGATCCGGCCGGCGGGCTTGCGGAGAGCGGGGCCGTACGCCGTGTAGATACTCGGTGCGGCGATTCCGACCGGGCACCCGCGTGTCCAGGGGCTTGCTGACCAGTCGGTCTCGAAGTACTCGACCGGCTTCGCGGCCCTCGGACCGAGGAAGTCGACCTAGTTGGCGAGCACCGCCCTCCGTCGCTTCGCGGGCGATTGCTTGCGATGCGCCCTCGCGTTGTCCCCGCCGATGAAGCCGAAGACGACCCCCGGCCTTCCGCCAGGCGGTGACGAGATCTATCACCCGCTGCGTGCCGCCTACGAAGCGGTACATCTGCGCCCCGTCGCGGGTGTCGAAGTTCCGCTCGAACGTGCCCGGGTTGGTCTCGTCGCCGGACGCCGCGATGTAGAAGAGCGTGAAGAGGAGCGAGAGCTCGCGGGGCTCGGCGCCGAAGATCGGCCGCGTTGCGAGTGGAACCAGGCCGCTGCGGAACTCGGGGTTGATCGTGTTCGCCGCGATCCATGCATCGGGGTCTCGCCGTCCATTCGGCGGCGCTCACCGCATCCCATGGCGCGTCGATCGGGATGGTCGTGGCCATCTGGTCGAGCTGCGCCACTGACGGTGACAACGTCTACATCAACGGCTCCACGAGGCTCACCTACAGCGATTGGGGAACTTGCGGACGCCGAGCTCCTTCGCCGGCGCGAGCACGTGATTCTGCGTCGGGCCGACGAAGGTCCCCCCACCCTCGGAGATGACGCCTTGGCCGAGGTGGTGGTTGAACACACGACCGCCGGCGCGGTCGCGCGCCTCGAGCACCGCCACCGAGCGGCCACTGCGGACGAGCTCGCGGGCCGCGGTGAGGCCGGCAAACCCGGCCCCGACGATTGCGACGTCGGCCTTGCGCCGGTGCTTGCGGTGGGCCAGAGCGCTCGGCACACCACCGAGGGCGAGCCCTGCGCCCGCGCCGACCAGGCGCCGGCGAATGATGCTCGAAGCGGGCTTCACCGAGCCGAAGAGGATCGCAAGCCATCGCCTGCGCTGCGCCAATACGGTCGAGGCGCTCGCCGCCTAGGAGTACAGCGCCTCGATCTCCGCCTCGTACTTCTCCGTGATCGGCTTGCGCTTGAGCTTCATCGTGGGCGTCAGCTCGTCCCCGCCGGGAAGCCAGTCGGCCGGGAGCAACTTGAACTTCTTGATCTGCTCCACTCGCGCCATCCGCTCGTTCGCGGCGTCGACTCCCTCCTGGATCGCGGCGACGACCCGCTCGTCCTCTGCCAGCGTGGGGAGGTCGTCGCCCTCGATCCCGTTCTTCTTCGCCCAACCCGGCGCGAAGTCCGGGTCGAGCGTGATGAGCGCGACGTTGTAGGGCCGGCGGTCGCCGATCGCGATCGCCTGGCCGATCAGTGGGCTCGCCGTCTTGAGGTGGGCCTCGATGTTGGCCGGCGACATGTTCTTGCCGGCCGCGTTGATGATGAGCTCCTTCTTCCGGTCGACGATCTTCAGGTAGCCGTCGTCGTCGAGCTCGCCGATGTCGCCTGTGGCCAGCCAGCCGTCGTCGTCGATCGTCTCCGCCGTCTTGTCGGGCAGATTTCGGTACCCACTCATGTTGCCGGGGCCCCGCACGAGCACCTCGCCGTCCTCCGCCAGCTTGACCTCGTAGCCGGGAATCGGTGGGCCGACGGTGCCGAGCTTCACACGGTCGGGGGGGTTGAGGGTGACGACGCCGCACGTCTCGGACATCCCCCAGAGCTCGCCTACCGGGATACCGATGGCGTGGAAGAACTCGAGCACCTCGAGGGGCGTCGGCGCAGCGCCGACGTTCACGGCGATCGCCTCGTCGAGACCGAGGTGCGTGCGAAGTTGCGCGAACATCGCCTCGTCGGCCTTGGCCGCCGCCTCGGCGACCTCGGCGGGGACCTCCTCGCCTGCCTGCTCGAGACGAACCTTCTGGATCGCCGCCTCGAGTCCCTGCTCGACGGGGCCACGCTGCTCGTCGGGCAGGTTCGCGATCATCGTCTCCAGGCCAGCCTTCAGCTTCTCCCAGATCCGCGGCACGGCGAAGAACCAGGTCGGACGCACCTGCGGGAGGACCTCGATGATCTTGCGCGGGTCCGGGCAAATGGTGACGGTGAGTCCCGCGCGAATCGGCAGGTAGTAGTGGGCCCCGCGCTCGGCGATGTGGGCCGTGGGCAGCCAGGAGATCACCCTCCCGCCGCGCTCGGGGAAGTCGACGATGCCGTCGACGTTGGCGCCGAGCGCCAGAAGGTTGTTGTGCGTGAGCTGCACGCCCTTTGGCGGGCCGGTGGTGCCCGAGGTGTAAATGAGGGTGAGCAGGTCGTCCGGGCCGATTTCGGCGGCGGTGGCCGAATAGTCGAAGCCGGGATCGGCGGCCTCGACCTCGGCAAGGGTCGTCGTCCCACCCTCACCGTCGACCACGATCACGTGCTCGAGCTGGGGGAGGTTCTCACGGGCGGCGTCGAGGCGCTCGATGAACATCTCCTCGACGATGGCGACCCTCGCCCCGGAGTCGGAGATCTGGTACTCGATCTGCTCGGCGGAAGCCGTCTGGTAGATCGAGAACGGCACCGCGCCGAGGGCCACGGCCGCCAGGTCGGCGGGGATGAACTCCGGCCGGTTGTTGAGCAGGATCGCCACCGTGTCGCCCTTGGAGACGCCGAGCTGGGCGAGGCCGCCCGCGATCGCCCGGACGCGGTCGCGAAGCTCCGACCAAGTGATCGATTGGGAGTCGTCGAGGGTGCGGATCGCGACGTCGTCCGGGAGGCGGTCGACGGTCGCATCGAACGCGTCCACCGCGTTCCGTGCGGCCAGCGCTCCGCCAGGCCCGCCACTCACGTAGCGCTCGGCAGTCTTGAGCTCCATCCCTGGCGCGCAGCCTATCTCAGGTGGATTCCCGGGCCGGTCAGCTTGCCGATGTCATTGCTGAGCCCGATCGCGAACAGGACGATCACCAAGACGAAGCCCACCGCGCTGGCGCGCTCGATGATGCGGAACGGGACCGGCCTGCCGCGGATCTTCTCGACGATGCTCCAGAAGATGTGACCGCCGTCGAGGGGAAGGAACGGGAACAGGTTCACGATGGCGAGCGAGAGGCTCACGACCGCGAGGAGGGTCAGGGCCGCACGCGCGCCGAAGCTGACGGCCTGCTGCGTGACGTCGGTGACGCCGACCACCCCCGACAGCTTCTTGCGCTGCTCGGGCTCGAAGATCCGGGCGAGCGCGGTTACGGTGCCGCTCGTGACGTGCCACATGGCGCCGGTGGCGGCGTCGACGGCCTGTCCCGGCGAGGCGCCGGTGGTGGTGGTCGCGTAGTTGATGCCGAGGATGTTGCGGCGCAGGGTCGCGTCGTAGGCGGGACGGATCTCCAGGGTGACGCGCCGGCCGTCGCGGATCACAGCGACCTCGGCCGGCGTGGCGGCGCGGCAGCCGTCGCTCGGCTTGCCCGCGCAGTGGTGGCTCGCGATCTGGCGGCGGATCGCGTTGAAGCCGCCCCCCACGCCGTCGACGGCGACGATCCGGTCGCCCGGCTGCAGGGTCCCCTGGGCGGGTGCCCCGGCATTGACGGACCCGACGTCGTGAGTGAGCGTCTGCGGCGTGAGGGCGAGGCCGAGGAAGATCACGAAGGCGACGAGCAGGTTCATCGCAGGGCCGGCACCGATGACGACGATGCGCTTCCAGACCGGCTGGGCGTAATAGCCGCGGGAGGCGACCTCGGGCGGCAGCTCCTCCTCGGGGTTCATCCCGGTGATCTTCACGAAGCCGCCGAGCGGGATCGCCCCGATCCCGTACTCAGTCTCGCCCCGCGTCCTGCTCACGACCTTGGGTGGGAAGAAGAGGAAGAAGCGCTCGACCCGCATGCCGGTGGCCTTGGCGGCGAGGAAGTGGCCCAGTTCGTGCAGGATCACGAGCAGCGCGAAGCCCGCAATGGCGATGGCCCAGCTCATCTACGCAACCCGGGCCCTGGCGCAGAGCTCGCGCGCCCGCTCGCGCGCCTCGGCGTCGGTGGCGAACAGGTCCTCGAAGTGCGAGGGCGCAATGGCCGGCATCGCCGCGAGGGTCTCTCCGACGACCTCGGGGATGGCGCCGAACGGGATCGCGCCGTCGAGGAAGGCGGCGACCGCCACCTCGTCGGCCGCGTTCAGCACGCATGGGCCGGTGCCACCGGCCTCGCCGGCCTCCCGCGCGAGACGCAGGGACGGGAACGCGTCGACGTCCGGCTTCTCGAAGGTGAGCTCGCCGACCGCCGCGAGGTCCAGTGTTGGAACCGGGACGTCCGGGCGTTCGGGGTGATGGAGCGCGTAGGAGATCGGCACCCTCATGTCGGGGTGGCCGAGGTGCGCCAAGGAGGCGCCGTCGGCGAGGTCGACGAGCCCGTGGACGATCGACTGCGGATGGACGACCACGTCGATGGCCCGGTAGTCGACCCCGAACAGGTGGTGGGCCTCGATCACCTCGAAGCCCTTGTTCATGAGCGTCGCAGAGTCGATCGTGATCCTCCCGCCCATCGACCACGTGGGGTGCGCGAGGGCGTCGTCCGGTGTCACGTCGTCGAAGTCGCTACGCCCGCGAAATGGGCCGCCCGACGCCGTGAGCACCAGACGGTCGATCGACCCTGTCTCAGCCCGGGCCACGAGCTGGTAGAGCGCCGAGTGCTCGGAGTCGACCGGCAGGATGCGCGCGCCCGTAGCCTCGGCGAGCGCGGTGACGAGCTCGCCGCCGACGACGAGGCTCTCCTTGTTCGCCAGCGCGAGGTCGATGCCCTCCGTCAGCGTCACGATCGTCGGGCCGAGGCCGGCGATGCCGACGATCGCGTTCAGCACCATGTCGGGCTCGCAGGCGGTGACGAGCTCGCGCACGCCCTCGGCGCCGCTGAGGACCCGCGCGGAGCCCTCGAGGGCCTGCGCAGCCTCACCAGCGGCGTCGGAGCCGCTCAGGGCGACCAGGCGAGCGTCGTGCTCGCGGGCCTGACCCGCGAGGCGCTCCCAGCTCCCGGCCGCCGAGAGCCCGGCGAGCTCGAGCGCCGGCGAGCCGGCGACGATCTCGAGCGCCTGCTCGCCGATCGAGCCCGTCGAGCCGAGGATCAGGACCCGCTTGGCCATCGGAAATGAGTGTAGGGCTGGGTCCTAAGCTGCCTTAAGCGTGGCCACCAAGCGCAAGAAGCTCCCCGTCGGCGCGCACATCAGCGCCAAGGACCCGCTCGGGACCGCGGCCGAGCTCGGCGCTGACGTCGTGCAGATCTTCGTCACCAAGCCACAGGGGTGGGAGAAGCCGAAGCCGCGGCCCGACGCCGCCGAGCTCCGTGACTCGCCGGTCGGCATCTACGTCCACGCCTCCTACCTGATCAACGTCTGCTCGCCCAAGAACAACATCCGCTACGGCTCGCGCAAGATCCTCCAGCAGACGTGTGACGCCGCCGCCGACATCGGCGCCACAGGGGTGATCGTGCATGCCGGGCACGCGGAGGACGGCATCGACGAGGGCGTCGGGCGGTGGCCCCGCACGCTCGAGATGCTCGAGACCGACGTTCCCGTCCTGATCGAGAACACAGCCGGCGGGGAGAACGCCGTCGCCCGTCGCTTCGACGCCCTGAGGAAGCTCTGGGGCGCGATCGAGGGCGGGTCGTTCGACGCCCCGCTCGGGTTCTGCTTCGACACCTGCCACGCGCACGCGGCGGGCGAGCCGCTCGGCGACGCGGTTGAGCGGGTGCTCGAGATCGTCGGCGGGATCGACCTCCTGCACGTGAACGACTCGCGCGACCCCCCGGGCACCGGCGCCGACCGCCACGCCAATATCGGCGACGGCCAGATCGCGCCGGAGGACCTCGAGGCGATGATCCGGGGTGCGCAGGCCCCCGTCGTCGTCGAGACACCTCGCGACCCGGAGGCGCTCAAGGCCGACATGGCGTTCGTGCGGCGGGCGCTCAGTACGTGAGCGCCTGCGCCAGGTAGTAGCCGACGACGATCGTGAACAGAAGCGCGTCGATGCGGTCGAGCAGGCCGCCGTGCGGGCCGAAGATCCGGCCGGTGTCCTTCACGCCGAGGTCCCGCTTCACCATCGACTCGAAGAGATCGCCGATCGGTGCCATCAGGGCGACGCAGAAGCCGATGATCAGCGCGTCCGCCCCCGAGAGCCAGTCCTGGTAGAGGCCGGCGAACCAGAAGGCCATCGTTCCGCCGGCGATCCCGATCACCAGGCCCTCCACGGTCTTGTTGGGTGAGAGCTGTGGCGCGAGCGGATGGCGGCCGAACAGGCGGCCGCCGAAGTAGGCGAACGTGTCCGTGAGAACGGTCCCGACGACCACGTCGATCAGGAGCGCACCACCGTGAAGCGGGAGCTCGCGAAGCAGGACGGCGTGCGCGAACGGCACAGCGATCCAGGCGATTCCGAGGACCGTGAACGCGAGCGACGAGCTGATGCCGTCGCGGTCGCGGCGAGCGGCGGATGCAACGAACATGAGCGGAAACGCTGCAGCCGCGACGTAGGTCATCTGGTACTGGCCGCCGTAGTAGGCGGCGACGACGAGCCCGATCGCGACCGCGAACGCGACGAGGCGAAACGGGTGGATGTCGCTCGTCATCCGGAAGAGCTCGGCCATGCCGATGCACGCGAGCGCGCCCATCGCGACCGCGAACACGATGCCGCCGACCGCCACGACGGCAACGACGAAGACGATCCAGGGGACCGCCCAGAGCACGCGGGCGACCGTCTCGGAGCCCGGGCCTCGCGGCCGCTTGGGAGCCGACGGCTCGGTGGACCGGCGGCGGCGGCGCGAGCCGATCCTGCGGCGCTTCGGGCGGCCTCTACGCTGCGCCGGTCGCTCTGGCCGAAGCGGCTCGAAGTCGATGTCGAGGTCCTCCCGCCTAACCCCACGCGGGCCGTCCCTCGGCGGGAAATCCATGGGTGGAACCTAATCGACGGCTAGCGCCCGCCGAACCGCCGCCGCCGTTCCTGGTAGGTCTCTATCGCGGCCTCGAAGGCCTCGCGGCCGAAGTCGGGCCAGAGCTCGTCGCGGAAGACGAGCTCGGAGTAGGCGCACTGCCAGATCAGGAAGTTCGACGTGCGCAGCTCGCCGCTGGTGCGGATCAGCAGATCTGGGTCGTGCATCTCGGGCGCGTACAGGCGCGCCCGCAGCTCCTCCTCGGTCGTACCGTCGAAGCCCCTCGCGGCGTCGACAAGCTCGGCGCGCCCGCCGTAGTTGAAGGCGACGAAGAGCGTGATGCGATCGTTGGCGTCGGTCACGGCCTCGGCCCACTCCATGCGCTCGACGAGCGTCGGGGGCACCCCCTCACGGCGACCAATGAACCGCATCCGCACCCCCTCGTCGTGGAGCTCGGGCGTCTCAGCGTCGAGTCGCTCGCCGAACATCCGCATGAGGCCCTCGACCTCGGCCGACGGACGCGACCAGTTCTCGGTCGAGAACGAGTAAACCGTGAGCTCCGAGATCCCGAGCTCGACCGCGTCCCGGAGGCGGGCCTTGACCACGTCGGCGCCCGCTCGGTGCCCCTCGATCGGCGGCAGCCCGCGCTCGGCGGCCCAGCGCCCATTCCCGTCGGTGATGATCGCCACGTAGCGCGGCCCCGAGCGCGCGGCGCTCAAACTTCCCGGATCTCCTCTTCCTTCGCAGTGACGAGCTTGTCGATCTCGGACGTCGCCGTATCGGTCGACTTCTGAAGCTCCTGCTCGGCGCGGTGCTCGTCGTCGGCCCCGGCCTCGCCCTCCTTCTTGAGCTCGCGCAGGTCGTGCATCACGTCACGGCGAATGTTGCGGACCGCGACCTTGCCCTCCTCTGCGATGCCGTGGACGACCCGCACCATCTCGGTGCGGCGCTCCTCGTTCAGCTCCGGGACCTGGAGGCGGATGACCTGCCCGTCGTTGTTCGGCGTGAGCCCCACGTCGGACTCGAGGATCGCTTTCTCGATCGCCTTGATGGAGCTCGCGTCGTACGGCGTGACGGTGAGGAGCCGTGCGTCGGGGGCGGCGATGTTCGCGAGCTGCCGCAGCGGGGTCTCTGCGCCGTAGTAGTCGACGATGATCCGGTCGAGAAGATGCGGAGAGGCGCGGCCCGTGCGCACCGTCGCGAGCTCGTGCCGGAACGACTCGACCGACTTCTGCATTCGGTCCTGCGCGTCGCTCAGCAACTCGTCGATGAACCCCGCTTCGGCCATGGCGAAAACCTATCCCGCCTCGCTGGCTACCGGTGTTCCGGACGACACGATCGTTCCGACGCGCTCGCCGCAGACCACGCGGCCGATGTTCTCCTCGTCGTCGGTGCTGAAGACGTAGATCGGCAGGCCGTTGTCCATGCACAGGGAGAGGGCGGTTGAGTCCATGACCCGAATACCGCGCTCGATCGCCTCCCTGTGGGTCAGCTCGGCAAGGAAACGTGCCTCGGGATTCCTCGCGGGATCGGCGTCGTAGACGCCGTCCGTGCCGTGCTTCGCCATCAGAATCGCCTCGGCGTGAATCTCGAGGGCTCGCAGCGCGGCGGCGGTGTCGGTGG
This sequence comes from uncultured Actinomycetes bacterium, assembly GCA_963823245.1. Classification (GTDB taxonomy): domain Bacteria; phylum Actinomycetota; class Thermoleophilia; order Solirubrobacterales; family 70-9; genus JAWVFM01. The sequence goes on from CAWGKQ010000008.1 coordinate 101,908, forward strand.
TGAAGAACGGGTTGCCGGTTCCCGCGGCGAAGATGATCACCCGGCCCTTCTCGAGGTGGCGGATCGCGCGGCGGCGGATGTAGGGCTCCGCGACCTCCATCACCTCGATCGCCGAGAGGACCCGCGTGTTCGAGCCGAGCTTCTCGAGCGCGTCCTGAATCGTGAGCGCGTTGAGCACGGTCGCGAGCATCCCCATGTAGTCGGCCGTGGCGCGGTCCATTCCAGCGGCGGCGCCCGCGAGGCCGCGGTAGATGTTGCCGGCGCCCACCACGACCGCAACCTCGACCCCCATCGCGCTCGCCTCGTGGACCTGGCGGCTCAGCGCCTCGACCCGGTCGGGGTCGGTCCCGTACGGAAGCGAGCCCATGAGCGATTCGCCGGAGAGCTTCAGCAGGACCCGGTCAAAAGCGGCGTCGGACACGCTCGAAACCCTAACTTCCGGCCGCGCTCACCGGGCGCGCGCCCGCCGGATTCGCTGTCCCAGGCGGCGCGCGGGCCCGCCCAGGGGCGTCCGAAGCACTGCTCGGCGCGCGTGCGCCGCCAGCGCCTTTCCGTCGAGCCGTGCTCCCGCCCGGGCCCGCTCGAGCTCGCCGCGAAGCATTCGCACCTCCGCCTGGAGCGCTGCGATCTCGCGCGGGTCGGCGCCATCGATGGCCGACATCGCGTTGCGGTCGGGGCTCTCGGCCCGTCGGCGCGCGAGCACCAGGCCATGCGCGAGGCCGCTGCCGCCCCGCGCCGAATCGCCCGGCGGGCGGGCCTCGAGGATCTCGAAGGCGGGATCCCAGTGCTTTCGAAGCCACCACTCGGAGTGGAACACCCATGGCCCGCCCTCGCTTGGGGCACGCGAGTGCTCGTGGACGAGCATTCCGACCTCATCGGGCTCGTAGCGAAGTCCGAGGAGCTCCTCGAGCACATTTGCCCCGAGATAGCTCACGACGAAGAGCCCGCCGGGTGCCAGCACGCGGCGCATCTCGAGCAGCCAGTCCTCCCATCCCTCGCCGATGTGGGTGAAGACCGACATCGCCCAGACGAGGTCGAAATAGCCGTCGGCGATCGGGAGCGGCGGGTCGGCGGCGTTGCGGAAGAAGTGGAACGGCGGCCGCAGGTTCGCCTCGAGCCACGTGACGCTCTCGGCGTGGATGTCGCAGCCCCAGATCTCGGCCTCGTCCGCGACGTGGGTGAACTGGCGCAGAACGCGCCCCGCGCCACAGCCGAAGTCCAGAACTCGCTTGTCGGGAAAGGCCCAGTCCTCGGGCAGGATGTCGAGGATCGCCTCGCGCATCCAGGCCCCCGCCGCCTGGTAGTGGTCGTGGCTCTGCTCGCGGTCCAGCCCGACCCGCATGGCGAGGTCGAGGGGCGGGAGCGCGGACTTAGTCGCGGCCGACCTCAAACCGCGCGAACCGCCCGATCTGGACGTTCTCACCGGTCTTGGCGGCGAGCTCGGAGCGAATCTCCTCGATCGTCTTGCCCTCGTAGCGGTCGGAGCGGATGTGCTCCTGCTCGAGCAGGGCGACCTCCTTCGCCCACTTGGCCAGCTGGCCCTCCACGATGCGGTCCACCACGTCCTCGGGCTTGCCCTCCTCCTTTGCCTTGGCCGCGTGGACGCCGCGCTCGGACTCGCGCGCCTCGTCGGGAATCTCGTCGGCGGTCAGGTACTGGGGCGGCGAGGGCGACCCGGCGATGTGCAGCGCGATCTCCCGCGCGAACTCCTGAAACTCGTCGGAGCGGGCGACGAAGTCGGTCTCGCAGAGCACCTCAACGAGGACCCCGACCTTGCCGTTCGAATGGATATAGGAGGCGACGGTGCCCTCGCCGGTGGCGCGACCGCTGCGCTTTGCGGCGGAGGCCTGCCCCTTGACGCGAAGGATCTCGACGGCTTTGTCGACGTTCCCGCCGGCCTCGGCGAGCGCGGCCTTGCAGTCCATCACGCCGGCGCCGGTGCGCTCCCGAAGCGCCTTTACGTCGCCGGCTGATACCTCGGTGGCGCTCAAGACTGGCCCTCGGTGCTCGCGGCCGGCGCGGCCTGCGGGTGGGCGGCGGCCTCGGCTGCGGCGGCCTCGGCTGCGGCCTTCGCCTCAGCCTCCTTGCGCGCGCGCTCCTCAGCCTCCTTGCGCTGCCGCTCCTCCTCGGCGCGACGGCGCTCCTCCTCCTCGGCCCGGCGCTTCGCCTCGGCCTCGCGGTAGACCGTCGCCGACTCGAGCACCGCCTCGCCGATCGTGCGGATCACGCGATCGCACGAGCGGATGGCGTCGTCGTTGCCGGGGATCGGGTACTGAACGCCCATGGGGTCGACGTTGGTGTCGACAAGACCGATGATCGGAATGCGAAGGCGCTCCGCCTCCCTGAGCGCGATCTCCTCCGTCTTCAGGTCGATGATCAGCACCGCCTGCGGAAGGCGCTTGAGGTCGCGGACGCCGCCGAGGTTGTAGGTGAGCCGCTCGAGCTCGGCCTCCATCGACATCCGCTCCTTGGTGGGCAAGAGGTCGAGCTTGCCCTCGTCCCTGAGGTTCGTCAGGTCGTGGAGGCGGTCGATCCGCTTCGAGATCGTCTGGAAGTTCGTCAGCAGGCCGCCGAGCCACCGCTGGTTCACGTAGGGCATGCCCGAGCGCTCGGCCCATCCGCGGATCGAGTCCCTCGCCTGCTTCTTGGTGCCGACGAACAGCACCGTGCCGCCCTTGCCGGCGACCTCGGTGGCGAACTCGCGCGCTTCGTGGAGAAGCCGCTCGGTCTGCAGCAGGTCGATGATGTGGATGCCGTCGCGCTCACCCCAGATGTAGCGCTGCATCCGCGGGTTCCAGCGGCGCGTCTGGTGGCCGAAATGGAGTCCGGCCTCCAAGAGCTCCCTGATTCCAGGCTCTGCCATCGTGCTCCCTTGTCTCGCTTGGTCTCGAGCCTCGTCCGCCTGCCGGGGACCCGGGCCTGGCTCGCCTATGCGCGCCGCCCGGGCAGGGCCCCGACCGCCTGACGAGGGGTCGGTTACAGGTCGAGCCTGATTCTAGTGGGGCTGCTCGCGCGCCCGCTCGAGCGCGATCTCGAGGTCGGGTGGCAGAGGCGAGCGAAGGTCGATCTCGGCCCCGGTGAACGGGTGGCGGAAGCCCAGGCGAGCGCTGTGAAGGAACTGGCGCTCCAGTCCGAGCTCGCCGCCCTGTCCCCGCCCGTAGCGGGGGTCGCCGGCCACGGGGCAGTCGATCGACGCCAGGTGCACGCGGATCTGATGCGTGCGGCCCGTCTCGAGCCTGACCTCGAGAAGGCAGTAGCCCGGGAGCGTTTCGAGCACCGCGAAGTGGGTGCGGGCCTCGCGCGGCCCGCGGCCGCCGACGGCCCGCCGCTCGGGTGCGCGGTAGTCGCGCCCGAGCGGCGCGTCGATCGTGCCCGACCGGGAGCGCGGGCGACCGACGACGAGCGCGAGATAGGTCCGGCGGAGCTCCCGCGCCTTCACCATCGCGGAAAGGCGCCGATGAGCCTCCGGGTCGCGCGCCACCACCATCAGGCCCGAGGTGTCCTTGTCGAGGCGCTGCACGATCCCGGGGCGCTCTGCCGCGCCGCCACCGAGGAGATCGCCAAGCCGGTCGGTGAGGGTCGCCCCGGTGACCCCGGGAGCGGCATGCACCACGAGGCCCGCAGGCTTGTCGACCACGGCGAGATGCGCGTCGACGTGGACGACCCTCAGCTCGGGGATGCTCACAGTCGCTTCGGCTCTGGCGTCAATGCGATCAGCACGAGCGCGACCGCCCCGACCGTGATCGCCACGTCGGCGAGGTTGAACGCCGGCCAGAGCGGCGGATCGATGAAGTCGGTCACGGCGCCGGCGCGCACGCGGTCGGCGAGGTTGCCGAGGGCGCCGCCCGCGATGAGGCCGACGGCGAGCCACAGCCAGGGCCGCAGTGGATCGCGCGCGAACCAGCCGATGACGAACACCAGGGCGGCGATGGTCACCGCGACGACAAGCGCTCCACCGCCACCGAGGAAGCCGAAGGCCACCCCATGGTTGGAGACCCGCACGAGCCGGAAGCCGAGCGGCAGGTCGTCGACCTGGTGCGGAGCGAGCCCCGAGCGGACCACCGCCTTCACCAGCTGGTCTCCGATCACCACGAGCGCGCACACGGCGAGCGCCCGCAGCCACGCATCGGCCCGCCGCCGCGCGACGACCCCGCTCACCCTCCGAGGATCGCGCTCAGAACGAGGCTGCGCACCAGGTAGAGCACGACGATCGCGATGATCGGGCTGAGGTCGAGCGCCATCCCCCCGACTCCGACCGGCCGCAGAATCGCGCGGAACACGTTCAGGTAGGGGTCCGTCGTCCGTTCCACGAACGCGACGCAGGCGCGGAGGTACGGGTTGAAGGGCATCCGCGGCACCCACGTGAGCAGGATCCGGATGAAGATGAGAACGATGTAGACCGTGAAGAGCGCCGAGACGTAGTCGTAGATCTCGGCGCGACCGATCGCCGCCTCGATCATCGGAAGCGCTCCAGCGACGCGTCGACGGCGGCCACGATCGCGCGCTCGAAACCCTCGAAATCGAGCGCCTTGAGCCCCGCATCGGTGGCACCGCCGAGCGGCGCCACCGCGTGCCGGATCGCGGCCGGGTCGTGCTTGCGGAGGAGCTCGGCGGTGCCGGTCAGCGTGTCGGCGACCAGCGTCGCGGCGAGCGGCCGCGGAAGCCCCTCGCGAGCTCCGGCGTCGGCCAGCGCCTCGGCGAACAGGGCCACGTAGGCCGGTGAGCACGACATCACCGCCATCGCGGCCTCGACCTGCTCCTCGGGAAGCTCGAAGCGCTCGCCGAGCGCGTCGAGAAGCGCCGTCAGCTCGCCGGCGAGGCCCTCAGGCATGTCGCGCGGCGGGCGGATGGCAGATGACGCCCTGGCGCACCTCGACGGGCTGGTTCGGCATGACGCGAAGGAGAGGGACGCCCGGAAACGCCTCCGCGAGGCGGTCAAGGGGCGTCGCCGCGAGCATCGAGAGGATCGCGGGCGCCTCACCGCTGAGCTCGTCCGCGACGGCGTCGAGGGCCGCCGGCTTGACGCCGAGCAGGAGCACGTTGGAGTCCGCCCGCAGCGCGGTGAGCCCCTCCCGAATCTCTCCGCCAACCTCAGCAGCGAGGTCGGCGGCGCGCGTGGGCTCGAGGTCGCTGAAGAGCATGGCCTCCGGCCCGTCGTCGGCCGCCGCCCAGCCGCGCGCCATCGCGGCAGCCATGTTGCCCGCGCCGACGAACCCGATCCGCATGAGCGGAGGGTAGTTACGACTGGTTGAAGAAGCCCTTCTCGACGAGGCGGGCGCGCTCCTCGGCCGAGACCTCGACGTTGCGGGGGGTCAGCATGAACGTCTTCTCGGCGATCTTCTGCATCCCGCCCTCGAGGGCGTACGTGAGTCCTGAGGCGAAGTCGATCAGGCGCTTCGCGAGCTCGCCGTCGGTGGTCTGGAGGTTCAGGATCACCGGCGTGTCCTGCTTGAACCGGTCGGCGACCTCCTGGGCATCGTTGAAGCTGTGCGGCGTCACGAGATGCACCCGCGAGCCCGAGCCATTGCCGACGGGCCTCAGGGTGCGGCCGCGCGCGGGCGGCTCGTCGTCCGCGAAGATGTCGTCGATCTCGTCGCGGCCGCGACGTCGGTCGCCGATGCGGCTGACAGTGGCCGTGCGCGGCGCGGGCGAGTCGTAGATGTCCCCCTGGCCGGTCTCGGGCTCATAGCCCTCGTCGTCGACGTAGCCGGGGTCCTCGGCCAGCCCGAAGTAGACGAGGGCGCGGTGCCATGTGTCTCGGAAGGCCATCGCTGGCTCACATTCGCTCTACGAGCAGGAACTCCTGCGAATGATTATGACCGCTCGGGGTCACTCAGGGCATGTACAGCGTGGTTCCGAGGCGGATGATCGTCGCACCCTCGTCCACCGCCACCTCCCAGTCCTGGCTCGTACCCATCGAGAGGTGCTGCAACCCGTGCCCCGCGGCCAGCTCGGCCAGGCGCGCGAAGTGCGGGCGGGAGTCCTCGGGATTCTGGGTGAACGGAGGCATCGTCATGAGGCCGACCACGCGGGCGGGGCATCGCGCGATGAAGTCCCTGAGAGCCGCCGGCTCCACCCCGCCCTTCCCCTCCTCCCCGGCGACGTTCACCTCGACGAGCACCTGGGTCTCCGGCGAGCCATGGCGTCCGAGCTGCTCGAGCACGGAGTCCGTGGCGACCGAGTGGATCAGCCGTACCAGCGGAAGGATCGATTTGACCTTGCGGCTCTGGACGTTTCCGATGAAGTCCCAGGCGAACGCGTCCGACCAGCGCTCCCGCTTCGCCTCGAGGTCCTGAAGCCGGTTCTCTCCCACGAGCTCGACGCCGGCCTCGGCCAACGCGCCCATCTCCTCGAGCGGCACGTACTTGCAGGCGGCGAGGACCTCGACGCCGGGTCCGGCGCGCTCGCGGACGCGCGCGAGGTTCGCCCGGATCCGGTCGGGCTCGAGCCCGTGGATGAGCCCGCGGGGCATCAGGCCTCCACCCAAGCAAACCCGGCCTGGCGGCCGGTCCGCTCGCCATCGCGGCGGTGCGAGAAGAAGAGCTCAGGGTGACAGCTCGTGCAGAGGCCGGCCGCCTCGACGGACCCGACGCCGGCCGCGGCCAAGAGTGGCCGCGCCACCTCGACGAGGTCGAGCATGCGGCCGTCGGCAACCCCTTCCCCGAGGCTCGCGAAGGCGGCGAGCACCTCGTCGCCCACCTCGTAACAGCACCCGCCGATCCCGGGGCCGATGGCTGCAGCCTCAGCCCCAACCGCGTCGGCGGCTCGTTCGACGATGCCGGCGGCGAGCCCTCGCCAGCCGCAGTGGACCATCGCCGCGCCCCCGGGCCCGGCGAGCGCCATCGGGAGGCAGTCGGCGACGAGCACCGCCGGCGTCAGGTGCGGCGAGGACGTGATCTGCCCATCGACCTCGGAAAGGCCCGAGCCCGGATCGGTCCACGGGTTGGGCCCGGGCGCTTCATCGCGGGCCTGGATCTCGGGTCCGTGGACCTGATGGCCGGCAAGGACGCCGTCCGGGTCTCGACCGAGGCCGACCAGGGTGCGCCTGCGGTTCTCCAGGACCGCCGAGCGGTCGTCGCCCGTCAGCAACCCGAGGTTGAGGCTCTCGTAGGGCCCAGAGCTCTCGCCGCCGAGGCGGGTCGTGAAGGCGGCCCGGGCACCAGGCAGATCGGCAGCCAGCCAGCGCACTCCATCGTCCTCACGCCAGTCCATCACGCCGACGGGGGGGCCGGGCCCTGGGGGCCTGCGGACTCGAGCTTGTCGACGAACCCGCCGAGCCCGTCGCTGCCCGCGATGTCCACCCGGGCCAGGGTGTAGGGGTTCTGGCGGTCGGCGAGGCCGGGAAGCTCGGTCGTGGCGCCCGTGTAGCCGGCCCGGCGCAGCTCGTCGATCGAGGCCTGGTCGTAATGGCCCGCCGGATAGCAGAAGTTCTCGACCTTGACCCCGAAGCGGCGCTCCAGCTCTCGCTTCGACCCCGCAATTTCGGTGGCGAGCTGGGACGCGCTGAGGGTCGTGACGTCGAGGTGGTTAATCGTGTGCGAGGCGAGCTCCCAGTCGGCGCCGATCATCCGCTTGACGTCTGCGGTCGGGAGGTCGTCGCCCTGCGATCCGGCGATCAGGTTGATCACCCCGGGCCAGTGGTACTGCTGCAGGACCAGGAACCCGGCAACGTACTGGCTGCGATATCCGTCGTCGAAGCTCACCACCACGGGCTTCGGCGGCAGTTCGCCGTGCCCGTCCCAAGCGTTCTCGACCTCCTTCTCCGTCACCGCCTCGTACCCGTGGGAGTGCAGCCAGGACATCTGCGCCTGAAAGTCAGCCTGGGGCACGAACAGGTCCGGATACGCACTGCCGGGAGTCGGCGGCTGAATCGCGTGGTACTCGAGGATCGGCACCGGGCCGCGGTGGGGGCGCCAGGAGGGCGGGAAGGCGCGCTCGGCTCTGCCGCTCAGACCCCCCGTGGCAGCCGCCTCCCGCACGGTGCTCCGCTCCGACCCCCCGCCTCGGCTCGCTATAGCCACGACCACGACCACGGCGCCGGCCGCTGCCAGAAGGGCAGCGAGCGCGAGGGTCCGCCGGCGTCGGATGCGGGAGCGCTCCATCCCGCCGAAAGTAGCGGAGCGCCCCTCGGTTGATGGATTTCACCCCGTATGAGGGGTACACCCATCAACGAACGGAGCCCGCGGCCTCCAGCGCCGTCGCCAGCTCCTCGTCGCGGCCTCGAGCCTCTCCGTCGATCTTCGCCGCGAGCGCGGCCGCGAGGCCCCGCCCGACGCTCGGCCCCTCCTGAATGCCGGCCGCGAGCAGATCGTCGCCGGTGATCTCGAGTCGGACGTGACGCCACTCCCGCACGTAGTCGTCGAACCAGCGCGCGCCGAGCGCGCGGGCGATGACGAGCTCGACACCGGGGCGGCCTCTCGCAGCCGCCGCCAGCTCGGAAGCCCGCGAGCCGGTCACCCCTGCCAGCTCCCGCCCCCCCTCGCTCCCCGCGGGCGAGCCGAACCGCCCTGCGCGCACCGCGCCGGCAGCGAGAAAGGCGCCGGCGCGATCCGCTACCGCGCCCCACCCGTCCTCGTCGAGGACGGCGAGCGCTGCCGCGGCGAGCTCCAGGTCGGCTTCGGCAATTCCCCACTCCACGAGCGACCGCAGGGCAGCGACGGCCTCGTCCTCCATCGCCAGCCGGCGCAGCTCGGCCTCGATCCGCTCGGCAGACACCGTTTCGAGGTCGGCGTCGCGAATGAGCCGGGCCGTCATTTCATCGAGCTCGAGGTCAAGCCGGGCGGCGTAGCGCGCGGCGCGAAGCGCGCGGGTCGGGTCGTCGACGAACGAGCGCTCGTGAAGTACCCGGAGGACGCCATCGCGAAGGTCGGCCAGGCCGCCGTGAGGGTCGAGCGGCTCCTCCGCGCCCGCGAGCGGAAGCGCCATCGCGTTGATGGTGAAGTCACGCCGCGCGAGGTCGTCCGCGATCGATGCCTCGCGGATGTCGGGGAGCGCCCCGGGGCGCGCATAGGTCTCGGCGCGAGTGGCGGCCAGGTCGACCTCGGCCCCCTCGACGACGACCCGCGCGGTCCCGAAACGGCCGTGCACGCGGGCACCGGCGTCGATGCGCCGAGCGAGCTCGGCGAGCCGCTCGCCGCTCGCCTCCACCGCCACGTCGAGGTCGATGCGCCCGCCGCCGGCGAGCAGGTCGCGCACCGCGCCGCCCACCAGATAGGCGTCGGCGCCGTCGGCCGCCTCCCGCACCGCCCGAAGGGCGGGCAGCGCACCCAGCCGCTCCCGCAGCCGCGCGGGCGAGAAATCCTCCTTCTCAAAGGCCGTCACTCGCCGGACGGTACTGGCCGTTCCGTACCATGACCAACTCCGCTGATGGCCCGCGTGCTCGACATCTGGCGGTCGTGGGACGCGTGGCAGCGAGGCGCGGCGATAACGATCGCGCTGCTCGCCGCCGGGGTTGCCGCGTTCAGCATCGTGGTCATCCTCCGGCGTCCGGCCGACGTCTCCCACCCGCACGCCACCTTTCAGCCGAAGCGCGAGGTGAAGCACGTGAAGGCCACGAACTGGCCCGAGTACGGGCTCGACGACGAGCGCACCCGCTACCTGCCGTCAAAGCGTGTGGTCCCGCCGTTCGGAGCCCGGGACTGGGAGTTCAGGGCGCCGAGCCTGCTGGAGTTCTCGCCGGTCTACGCGCGCGGGCACCTCTACCTGATCGACAAGGACGCGACGTTCTACTCGCTGCAGGCGCACAACGGCGGCCGCGTCGACTGGAGGCGCGACGTCGGTCACCTCTCCGCCTCCTCGCCCGCCTATCACGGCGGGCGCGTGTTCGCGGTGACGCTGTCCCCGGGCCAGGTGATCGGAATGCGCGCGAGCGATGGCAAGGTGCTCTGGCGCCACGGGCTCCCGGATCGCTCTGAGTCCTCGCCGCTCGTCCACGGGGGCCGCGTGTTCGTCGGCTGCGAGTCGGGCGAGGTGTTCGCCTACGACGAGAAGACGGGCAAGCTCGATTGGAAGTTCCAATCCAGCGGCGCCGTGAAGGGCGGCGTCGCCTACGACCACGGGGCGGTGTTCTTCGGCAACTACGCCGGGCAGGTCTACGCCATCGACGCCTCCAACGGCTCGGTGCACTGGCAGGCCGAGACCCAGGGAGGCGGGTTCCTGCGCGGCGGGGGCATCTACTCCACCCCCGCGATCGCCTTCGGCCGCGTCTACTTCGGCGGGCTCGACGGCCGCGTCTACAGCTACGTGGAGAAGACCGGTGAGCTCGCGTGGAGCCAATCCACCGGCGCCGAGGTCTACCCGGCGCCGGCGGTCGCCGCGGTCCCCGGAACCGCGCCGAGCGTCTACGTCGGCTCGCAGGACCATCACTTCTACGCCATGAACGCGCGAACCGGGAAGATCCGCTGGGAGAAGGACCTCGGCGGCGTCATCCTGGGCGCCGCAAGCGTCGTAGGCCGCGACGTCTACGCGGCGGTCATCGGGCCGAACGTCGGCACGTACGGCTTCCGGGTGAGCGATGGCCACAAGCAGTTCTACTCCGACATCGGCGAGTACAACCCGGTCATCTCGGACAACAAGCACCTGCTCCTAACCGGCGCCAACATCCTCATCCAGCTGCCGCCGCGCGAGGCGCACGTGCCGAAGGGTCAGCGGCACAAGAACAAGAAGGGAGCGAAGGACGGCGCTACCGAACCGAAACGCCATCGGCCCGCAGGCGCTCCTTCGCCTCACGGATCGAGTATCGCCCATAGTGAAAAATCGAAGCGCAAAGCACAGCATCCGCCCCACCATCCGCAATCGCAGCAGTGAGGTGGCCCAGCTCACCCGCCCCGCCCGAGGCGATCACCGGCACCGCGACGGCGTCGGCGACCGCCCGCGTCAGCTCCAGGTCGTAGCCGTCTGTCGTCCCGTCGCGGTCCATGCTGGTGAGGAGCACCTCGCCGGCTCCCCGCTCGACCGCCTCGCGCGCCCAGGCGACGGCCTCGCGCCCCTCGACCCGGGTCCGGCCTCCGTTGACGTAAACGTCCCAATCCGCATCGCCGAAGTGACCCGGCGGCGCCTCGCAGGGCGGCGAGGACGCAACGTCGGAACCGGCGCGGCGCCGGGCGTCGATCGCGATCACGACGCACTGGGATCCGAAGACCTCGGCGAGCTCGGAGAGGAGATCCGGGCGCTCGAGGGCGGCGGAGTTCACCGACACCTTGTCCGCGCCCGCGTCGAGCACGGCCTGGGCGTCGGTCACGGAACGGATGCCGCCGCCGATCGTGAAGGGGATGAAGACGTCGTTCGCCGTGCGGCGCGCAAGCTCGACGATCGTCTCGCGACGTTCGTGGGATGCCGTGATGTCGAGGAACACGAGCTCGTCGGCCCCCTCGGCGTCGTAGCGCGCGGCCAGCTCAACCGGATCGCCGGCGTCGCGCAGCCCGACGAAGTTCGTGCCCTTGACGACCCGCCCCCGGTCGACGTCGAGGCACGGGATCACGCGCTTCAAGGCCATGGTGATTCAGGTTAGGGCCCGAACGTCCCTCGCTGGGGGCTATGCGCCACCCTGCGGGACGTTCGATGAATCAGCCGCCATCCAGGGCGGCTTGGCCCTCCGCGACGGTGAACCGTCCTTCGTAGAGGGCCCTCCCCACGACCACCCCCTTCACTGCTTCGAGCCCTAGGCTCGCCAGCGTTCTGAGGTCGCCAACGGATCCCACGCCGCCGGAGTACAAGAGATCCGCCCCGGACGCTCCCGCCGCGGAGGCCGCCCGCTGGAGGTCCTCGACAGCCGGCCCGGCGAGGGTCCCGTCGACCTCGACCGGCGTGAAGAGGAACGTGCCGACTCCGCGATCGGCAAGCTCGCCGATCAGCTCCGCCGTGCCCAACGCGCTGCGCCGCTCCCAACCCTCGACCGCGACCGTCCCCGATCGGCTGTCCGCGGCGACCACGAAGCGCGAGCCACCATGCTCCCTCACCAGGGCCTCGACGAGCGCCGGCTCCTCGACGGCGACGGTGCCCAGGACGACTCGCTCCGCGCCCGCCGCGAGCGCAGCCTCGACAGCCTCGGCGTCGCGCAGCCCCCCGCCCGCCTGGATCGGCACCTCGACACCGCCGGCGATCCGCTCCACGATCTCCAGGTTCACGGGCACCCCGGTTCGCGCGCCGTCGAGGTCGACGACATGCAGCGCCCGCGCGCCCTGCGCCACCCACCGCTCGGCGGCCGAGAGCGGGTCGTCGTCGAAGGTTGTCTCGCGGTCGTAGTCGCCCTGGACGAGGCGGACCGCGTGTCCCCGCAGGATGTCGATGGCCGGGTAGAGGATCAAAGGCGCCCTCAAACCGGGACGGAAGCGCAGATGCGCGTGAAGTTCTCCAGCACCGCCAGGCCGGCCGAGCTCGACTTCTCCGGGTGGAACTGGACGCCGTAGATCGGCGGCCGCGCGACGGCGCATGCGAAGCGCTCGCCCCATACCGCGGTGCCGATGACGTCGGCCGCCTCGGCCGGCCGCGGCGCGAGCGAGTGGACGAAGTAGAACGGCGTGCCGTCGGCGATCCCGGCGGTGAGCTCAGACGGCGCCTCGCAACGAACCGGCTCCCAGCCCGTATGCGGGACCTTGAGCCCCGGTGCGTCGAGCTCGGTCACGCCCCCCGGCAGCAGGCCGAGACCGCTCGCGCCGCCGAGCTCCACGGACGACTCGAACAGGAGCTGCATCCCCAGGCAGATCCCGAGGACCGGAACGCCCGCTCCGACCCGGTCGGCGACAAGCTCGTCGAGCCCCTGGCTGCGGACCCGCTCCATGCCCTTCGGAAACGCGCCAACGCCTGGCAGGACGAGGCCCTCGGCGCTCGCTGCCGCGTCAGGGTCGCCCGTGCGCAGCACCTCGGCACCCACATGCTCGAGCGCCTTCTCGACCGAGCGGAGATTTCCCATTCCGTAGTCGAGGATCGCGATCACGTGAGCGTCCCCTTCGTCGAGGGCACGCCCTCCTCGTCGGGGTCGATGGCCACGGCCTCCCGCAGCGCACGAGCGAACGCCTTGAAGCAGGCCTCGATCAGGTGGTGGGCGTTGGTGCCGTAGCGGGTGCCGACGTGGACCGTCAGCTTCGCGTTCGTCGCAACGGCGCGGAAGAACTCCTCGGTCAGCTCAGCGTCGAACCCGGCGATGGACGCCGGCGGCAGGTCGGCGGCATAGAGGCAAAGCGGCCTGCCCGAGACGTCGATCGCGCACATGCCGAGCGCCTCGTCCATCGGAACGGCGATGTAGCCGTAGCGGTGGATGCCCGCCCGGTCGCCAAGCGCCTCGTCGAGCGCCTGGCCGATCGCGATGCCCACGTCCTCGACGGTGTGGTGAGCGCCGGTCTCGAGGTCGCCCTCGGCCGCCACCCGAAGGCCGAGCCTGCCGTGGCGGCCCAGCAGCTCGAGCATGTGGTCGAAGAAACCGACGCCCGTGGCCACCTCGACGGGCCCGCCGTCCAGGTCGAGCGACACCGACACGTTCGTCTCGGAGGTCGTCCGTTCGATGCTTGCGTCGCGTGCCATCGCGTCAGTCATTCTCCCCGCTTCGCGCGACGGCGGACTCGCCGTGCACCGGAAACCCCTCCGCTCGCGAGAGAGCGTCAACCGCCGGGGCGAGAGCGGCTGCAGCGGAACCCGAGATCGTGACGAGCGAGCTGCGGCGCCTGAACGCGCCTACGCCGAGCGGCCCTCCGAAGCGCGCCGCGCCACCCGTCGGCAGCACGTGGTTCGAGCCGACGGCGTAATCGCCGAAGGCTGTCGCGCCGCGCGCGCCGATGAACACACAACCGGCGATGCGGCCTCGGGCGACGTTGTCGTCGGCGCCCGCGAAGGCGAGCTCGAGGTGCTCGGGCGCGAACGCGTCGGCGAGCGTGAGCGCGGCCTGGAGCCCCGGCGCAGTCACGAGCGCGAGCGGCGCGTCCTTCACGCTCGGGCGTTCCTCCCACAGCGCCTCGGCAACCTCCGCGACGGCGTCGAGGAGCGCTGCCTCCGGGGATGCGAGGACGAGAGGGGTGTCGGGGCCGTGCTCGGCCTGCGCCGCAAGGTCCAGCGCGATCCAGCGCGGGTCGGCCATCCCGTCGGCGATGACGAAGAGCTCGCTGGGCCCGGCGAGGCCGTCGATGCCGACGACGCCGGCGAGCTGCCGCTTCGCCTCGGTGACGTACGCGTTCCCCGGGCCGACGACGACCTCGACCCTCGGGATGGTCTGGGTCCCGAACGCGAGCGCGGCGATCGCCTGCGCGCCACCGACCGCGTAAACCTCGTCGATACCCGCGAGCGAGCAGGCCGCGAGGGTGACCGCGCTCGGCCGCCCGCCCGGCCCCGGCGGCGTTGCCACCGCGACGCGGGCGACCCCCGCGGCGCGAGCCGTCACGGCGCACATCAGGACGGAAGCCGGGTAGGTGGCGCGCCCGCCCGGCGCGTAGGCGCCGGCGGCGCTCACCGGGTCCCAGCGCACCTCGATCCGCTGCCCCTGATCGAGTTCGACCACTGCCCCCGGACAGCTCGCCAGCTCGGCCTTGGCGAGCGCGTCGATGTTGGCGGCGGCGAGTCGCATCGCCTCGCGTACGTCCGGGTCGAGCAGGCCGGGAGCGGCGGCGATCGCGTCGGGATCGACGCGAAGCGCACCGGGAGGCGGATCCCCGAAGCGCTCCCCGAGCTCGTGGATCCCCTCGTCGCCCTTGGAGCGGACGACTTCCAGGATGTCGGCGACGGCGGGGGAGAGGCTCTCGGGCTGCTCGACGAGGGCACGGAGGCGACCCGCCAGGGCCTTGGGCCCCTCCCCGTCCCACTCGATTCGCTCGAGCTTCATCCTGCTGCCTCCCGCAGGCGCTCGACGAGCTCGTCCACCTCTCGCGCGCGAAGCTTGTGGGCGATCCGGTTGGCGACGAGGCGCGCGCTCGACCGCGCAATCTCCTCGCGCACCTCGAGGTCGTTCTCGGCCAGCGTGCGGCCGGTGTCGACGAGATCGACGATCCCGTCCCCGAGGCCCACGAGGGGCGCCAGCTCCACCGAGCCCTTGACCTCGATCACCTCAGCCTGGCGGCCGGTGTCCTCGAAGTAGCGCTCCGCGATTCGGGGGTACTTCGTCGCGATGCGCATCGCGCCAAGGCGCCGCTCGGACTCGCCGAGGCGCTCGTCGCCCCTGCGCCCTGCCAGCACCATCCGGCACGCGCCGTAGCCAAGGTCCGCCAGCTCGTAGACCAGCCGGTCCCGCTGCTCCATGAGGACGTCCTTGCCGGTGATCCCGAGCTGAGCCGTCCCCGCCTCGACGTAAGTGGGGACGTCGGACGGCCGCATCGTCACGAGCACGAGGCCGCCCGATTGGAACACGAGCGAGCGCGAACCGCCGCGCAGCTCGCCGGTTGGCACGCCGATCCGGTCCAGAAGGTCGAGCGTGCCCTCGAACAGGGCGCCGCGCGGGAGCGCAAGCCGCAGCGGCCCCTCGGCCACCGCCGTCGCGGCCGAAACCGCGGTCCCCTTCACGATGCGCCCTCGTCCGCGCGCAGCCGCTCCTCCTCGGCCTGCGCGATGTGGACACGCTCCAGGTAGAGGGCGAAGCCAACGGCCGGGAGCGGCATCCCGAAGCGTCCCATCAGCTCGTCATAGCGGCCGCCGCCCCCGAGGATGTGCCCGAGCGCCGGGTCATAGACCTCCAGGATCGCGCCCGTGTAATAGCCGAGGTCGCGAAGGAGGCCGAGGTCGAGGCTCACCCGCTCGGCGACTCCGCGCGCCGAGAGGGCCTCGTAGGTGGCCGCGAGCCTCCGGGTCGCGCGCTCGACGGCCTGGCCCCCGAACCCGTGCGCCTCGTCCAGCACCTCGCGGCCGCCGCGAAGCGACGGCAGCGCGAGCAGCGTGCGGCTGGCGGCCTCGTCGATGCCCGCCCGGCGGACCTCGGACTCGAGACCGACGAGGTCGTGCGCGGCAAGGCAGGCGAGAATGCGCGCGCGAGCCTCCTCGTCGACGCCGAGCTCCTCGAGGAGCTGCGGATAGAGGTCGGCATCGCCGAGCCCGATCACGGCGCGCCGAAGACCGGCGGCGTCGAGCGCCTTGGCGAGGACCTCGATGACCTCGGCCGTCCCGTCCGGCGCAGGCGCCCCGATCAGCTCGACCCCGGCCTGCATGAACTCCCGCATCTGACCGCGCTGCGGCCGAACCGCGCGGTAGGCCGGCGCGACGTAGAAGAGCCGGAGCGGCGCGTCCTCCGCGTGGAAGCGGGTGGAGGCGAGGCGCGCGATCGGGATCGTCATGTCCGAGCGCAGGGCGAGCAGGTCCCCGCGCTCGTCGAAGAACCGGTAGGCCACCGGAGCCCCGAAGCGGCCCGCCTGCGACAGGACCTCGTCGTACTCGATCGTCGGAGTGGAGACCTCGCCGTACCCCGACGCCTCGAAGACGCCGCTCAGGGCCGCCTGGAGCCGGCGGAGCTCACGCATCTCCTCGGGCAGCACGTCACGGGTGCCTGGAGGTATCGGGTGCGTCATCCAGGGCCTCCCCGCGTCCGGGGGCTAGGCAACCGCGCGCAGCCGCTCGTCGCCGCCGGACGGCCCGGTCGAGACGCGCTCGATGCGGGCGCCGAGGTCTCGCAGGCGGTCGTCGATTCGCTCGTAGCCGCGGTCGATCTGCACCACGTTGCCGATCTCCGAGGTCCCGTCGGCGGCGAGGGCCGCAATGAGCATCGCCATCCCGGCGCGGATGTCCGGGCTGTCCACTCGCTCTCCGTGAAGACGGCTCGGACCGCTCACGATCGCCCGGTGGGGATCGCAGAGCGTGATCCGAGCGCCCATCGCAACCAGCTTGTCGACGAAGAACAGGCGGTTCTCGAACATCTTCTCGAAGATCAGCACCTCACCCTGGGCCTGGGTCGCGAGGGCGAGCGCTATCGACGTGAGGTCGGCCGGGAAGGCCGGCCACGGCCCGTCGTCGACCTTGGGGATCATCTCGCCGAGGTCGGACCGGATGACGAGCGTCTGGTCGGGCGGCACGAAGACGTCTGTGTCCTCGACCATCGATTGAAGCCCGAGGCGCCGGAATTGGCGCCGGATGACGATCAGGTCGTCGGGGGCGACATCGCGGATCCGGAGCTCGCCCTTGGTCGCAGCCGCCAGGGCCATGAAGCTCGCAACCTCGATGTGGTCTGGGCAGATGCGGTGCTCGGCCCCGCCGAGCTTGTCCCTGCCGGTGACGGTCATCACGTTGGAGCCGATGCCGTCGATCTCGGCCCCCATCTTCACGAGCAGGCGGGCCAGGTCCTGGACATGGGGCTCCGAGGCCGCGTTCGCGATGCGGGTCTCACCGGATGTGAGCGCGGCGGCCATCAGCGCGTTCTCGGTAGCCATGACGGAGGGCTCGTCCATGAAGATCTCGCAGGCGCGCAGGCCCTCCGCGGGTGCGGACACCTCGATGTAGCGCTCCCCCGCCACGCGCGCGCCCATGTCGCGAAAGGCGTCGAGGTGGGGATCGAGGCGCCGCCGGCCGATGAAATCACCACCCGGCGGCGGCATCCGGACCTCGCCGAAGCGTGCCAGGAGCGGCCCCGCGAGCAGAAATGAGGCCCTGATCCGGGCCGCAAGCTCCTCGGAGACCTCGGTCTCGGAGACCGAATCCGCGCGCAGGCGAAGCTCTCCCCCGCTCCATGCGGCTCGAACGCCGATCGACTCGAGCAGGCCGACCTGCGCCTCGGTGTCGCGGATTCGAGGCACGTTGGAGAGGACGAGCTCCTCGTCGGTCAAGAGCGCCGCTGCGATGACGGGCAGCGCGGCGTTCTTGTTGCCGGCGACGGTGATCTCGCCCGAGAGCGGCTCGCCGCCTTGGATCACGAACTTGTCCATAATCACTTGCGGGCGGCTTCGCCGCCCTTACATGCTCCTTTCGGGGCAGAGCCCCTCACCAGAATGCCTGGCTAGGGTAAAGCTTCTGCATGACCCAGCCGACGCGTGATGAAGCCTGGGAGCTCGTGTGCGAGTGGATCTCCTCCGACTCGCTCCGAAAGCACGTGCTCGGCGTCGAGGCGTGCATGCGTGCATACGCGGCGCGCGACGCGGAGGACGCCGAGCTGTGGGGGATCACGGGCCTCGTCCACGACCTGGACTACGAGCGCTATCCGGACCCGGACACCGGTCACCCGCGCATGGCCCTGGAGGAGCTGCGCGAGCGGGGGTACCCGGACGAGCTGATCGATGCCGTCGCGGGCCACGCCGACTATCTCGATCACCCGCGCACGACACCGCTGGCGAAGACGCTCTATGCCGTCGATGAGCTCTCGGGCTTCGTCGCCGCCTGCGCACTGGTGCGACCGGCCGGCATCGAGGGGATGAAACCGAAGTCGGTGCGCAAGAAGCTGAAGCAGCCCTCGTTCGCGGCGAAGGTCGACCGCGGCCAGATCCAGCGCGGCATCGAGGAGCTCGGCGTCAAGGATGACGAGCACATCGCGCTCGTCATCGGCGCGCTCGCTGAGAACGCCGACGAGTTGGGGCTTGCCGGCGAGGCCGCCGCGTAGCTCAACGCCACCGGCCGCCCGCCTTCGCCCACTCGAGCAGGTGGTCCGCGGAGCAGAACGCGTCGGGCACCCGATGCTCGCCACGGTGGCTCACAGCAAGCACGTGCACGTCTCCCAGCTCGGTGCCACAGTGGGCGCACCGCAGCGGGCCCGCGCCGACCCCGGCCGGCTCGTCCAGCCCACCGGGCTCCCAGTGCGCGCCCTGGATCGCCCACGGGACCACGTGCTCGAGCCGGCAGAAGGTCGCCCTGCGCTCTCCAGCAGGCTCGTAGACGCGGAAGCCCTCGTCCGGCTCGACCGCCTCACCGCACCAGCTGCAACTAACCTCAGCCATCGTGGCCCCGCTCACGATAGTCGCGCTCAAAGGCGATCAGACGGGCCAGGAGCTCCTCGAGCAGGCGCTGCGAGTGCTCGATCCGGCGGTGCTGGGACTCGACCTCGAGATCATCCGATTCGACCTCTCTTTGGAGACCCGTCGCGCCACTCACAACGCCGTCTGCGACGAGGCTGCCGCGGCGATGCGCGAGGCCGGTCTCGGCCTGAAGGCCGCCACGATCACCCCGGAGGGCGCCGACGATGTCGGCAGCCCGAACCGCCTGATCCGCGAGGGCATCGGCGGCACGGTGATCGTCCGGACCGGCCGCCGGATCCCCGGCGTCGCGCCGGTGGCCGGCGTTCACAGCCCGATCTCGGTCGTTCGGATGGCCGTGGGCGATGCCTATGGCGCCGAGCAGTGGCGCGAGGCGGACGACGGCGACGAGCTCGCACACCGCACCGAGACAATCCGGCGCTCCGACTGCCGCGCGGTCGCCGAGTACGCATTCCGCGAGGCCGCGCGCCTGCGCGGCAAGGTGTATGGAGGGCCGAAATGGACCGTGAGCCCCATCTACGAGGGGATGCTGAAGGAAGAGATGGACGCCGCAGCCGAGCGGCACCCTGAGGTGCCCTACCAGCCCGTTCTCGTCGACGCGACGCTCGCGGGCCTCGTCCGCGGTGCGGCTGCCGACCCCATCGTGATCCCCGCGCTCAACCGCGACGGAGACCTGCTCTCCGACTTAGTCCTTCCCCTCTTCGGCTCGATCGCAGGCGCCGAGTCCGTGCTGCTGGCACTCGACGACGAGCTCGCGACGCAGGTGGCGATGGCCGAGGCACCACACGGGACCGCGCCCGCCCTCGAGGGCAAGGACCTCGCCAACCCGATGGGGATGATCCTCGCTGGCGCCGCCCTCCTCCATCACGCGGCCGACCTTGGCTTCGAGGACACCGAGAGCCGCTCCCGCGCGATCTACGAGGCGGTGCTCGAGGCGACCGCCGCCGGCGTTCGCACGCCGGATCTCGGCGGCCACGCATCAACGACTGAGTTCACTGACGATGTGATCGCGCGCGTCGGAGCGAAGCTAGAGGCTTCGTCCACCCCGAGGGCAGCCACCCCTCATCCTTCCAGCGCGAGCCCGGCCGGCCGGGCAGGAGGAGGACGAGGATGAGGCCCACGGCCGAGAGCAGCAGGCCGAACGTGAGGCCGACGCGCTCGCCGTAGCCCTTGCGGTCGGCGATCGCGGCCGCGGCGGCGGCCGAGATGAGCCAGACGAACAGGAGGTAGAGCGCGGTGGCGCCGATGGTGGCCAGGACGGTCATGCGCCGAGGTAGGCCCTCTGCACCTCCGGGTCGTCGCGAAGGACGGCGGAGTCGTTCGAGAGTGCGACCTGCCCGGTCTCGAGCACGTAGCCCCGGCGGGCGGCGTCGAGCGCGTAGTTCGCGTTCTGCTCGACGAGGAGGATCGCGACACCACCACTGTTGATCTCCCCGATGGTCTCGTAGATGCGCTGGACGAGGATCGGGGCGAGCCCCATGGACGGCTCGTCGAGCATCAACAGACGGGGGCGCGCCATGAGCGCCCGCCCGATTGCCAGCATCTGCTGCTCTCCGCCCGACATCATCCCGGCCTTCTGCCGCTCGCGCTCGTGCAGGCGGGGGAAGAGCTCGTAGACTCGCTCGAGGTCCTTCGTGACCTCGGGGCCGCGACGACGGTGGGCGCCGAGGTCGAGGTTCTCGCGCACGCTCATCCGCGGAAAGACGCGGCGGCCCTCGGGCGCGAGCGCGATGCCTCGGGCAACGATCTCCTGCGCGGGGACGTGCGTGATGTTCTCGCCGTCGAAGCGAACGGTCCCCTTGCTCGCCGGTGTCAGGCCCGAGATCGAGCGCAACGTCGTCGACTTGCCCGCGCCGTTGGAGCCGATCAGCGTCACCACCTCGCCGTCATCGACGGTCAGCGAAACGCCGTGAAGCGCCTCGATCGCGCCGTAGCGGGCGTGGATACCTTCGACCTCGAGCAGCGCCATCAGCTCGTGGCCTCCCCCTCGCCGTCGTCCTGCTTGCCGAGGTAGGCCTCGATCACCCGAGGGTTGGCGCGGATCTCCTCGGGCGTGCCCTCCGCGATCTTCTCGCCGTAGTCGAGCACGGTGATCCGCTCCGAGACGCCCATCACCACGTGCATGTCGTGCTCGATCAGGAGGATCGTCAGGTCGAGGTCGTCGCGCAGCTTCCGCATGAAGGCGGTGAGCTCGTCGGACTCCTGGGGGTTCATGCCCGCCGTCGGCTCGTCGAGAAGAAGCATCGTCGGCTCCGAGGCCAGGGCGCGCGCGATCTCGACGCGGCGCTGGTCGCCGTAGGAGAGGTTGCTCGCGAGCTGGTCGAACTGGCCCCTCTCGATGCCGACGTAGGCGAGCTTCTCCCTCGCCTCCTCGGCGACCTCGCGCTCCTCCCGCCGGACCCGGGGCGTCCGGAGGATTGAGCCGAACAGGCCGGCCCGCATCCGGACGTGGTGCCCGATCATCACGTTCTCGAGGGCGGTCATCGCCTTGAAGAGACGGATGTTCTGGAACGTGCGCGCGACGCCGAGGCTCGTGATCCGATCCGGGCGGCGACCGGTGATGTCACCCCCGTCGAAGTAGATCCGGCCCGAGGTGGGGCGGTAAAGGCCCGTGAGGATGTTGAAGAGCGTGGTCTTGCCGGCGCCGTTCGGCCCGATGATCGAGACGATCGAATGCCGCGGGATGTGCACCGACACGTCGTTCACTGCGACCAGCCCTCCGAACTCGCGGACCACGTGCGCGGCGCTCATCAGCGCCGTTTCGGCCGGTGAGGCGGCAGGCCGGCCGGCGGTCCCGGCGGCGGTCAATCGACCTTCTCCAGCATGCCCTCGTCGACGTCGGAGGGGGCGATCGCCTCCTTGAGCTCGAGGCTGCGTCTTCGCTCGGGGAATAGGCCCTGCGGCCGCAGCACCATCACCAGCACGAGGAGGAACCCGAAGATCCCGAACGAGAGGTCCACGAGGTTGAAGTCGAGGCCGAACTTCGACGGAAGGTCGTTGAAGACGTTGGGTATCAGGTAGTAGTTGGTGTAGGAGAGCAGCAGCGCCCCCATCAGCACGCCCCAGATCGACCCGAGCCCGCCGATGATCACCATCGCAAGCACGAAGATCGAGAACGAGAACTCGAACTGGTGCGCGTTCACCGTGTTGTCGAAGGCGCCGAGGAACGCGCCCGCCATGCCGCCGAAGGCGGCGCCGGTCGCGTAGGCGAGGAGCTTCGTGCGCACGAGCGGGATGCCCATCGACACCGCGGCGACCTCGTCTTCGCGCAGGGCCACCCAGGCGCGGCCGAGACGCGAGTCGCGCAGCCGCAGGTTCACGAACAGGACGAGCAGCATGATCCCGAAGATCAGCCAGTACCACGGGCGCAGGTCGAGGAGGCTGAACGACCCGACGCCGGGGAAATAAGGAAGGTCGAGGCCCGAGATCCCGAGGTTGCCGGCGGTGAGGGTCATGCCCCCGCCGAGGTGGATGTCGGTTCCGTTCACGGCGAGGACGCCGATGATCTCGCCGAAGGCGAGGGTGACGATGGCGATGTAGTCGCCGCGCAGGCGCAGCGTGGGCAACCCGATCAGCGTCCCCGCGACCGAGGTGATGAGCACCGCCGCGACGAGGATGAGCAGGAAGTTGAGGTGGATCCCGATCTGGCTCGACGCGACACCCGTGACGAGGATGTGGGCGTTGGCCTTGAAGAAGAACGTCGAGCCGAACCAGCCCATGCAGTAGGCGCCGAGCGCGTAGAAGGCTACGTACCCGAGGTCGAGAAGCCCGGCGAAGCCCACGACGATGTTGAGGCCCAGCGCCATCACGACGTAGGCGAGCGAGATGATGGTCGCGGTCATGAAGCCGCTCGCCGGCTGGAAGGCAAACGGCACGAGGATGCCCAAGCCGATCAGCACAGCGGCGAACGCCCATCCGAACCACGGGGGCAGGGCCGCCCGCGCTGCGTCGGCGCGCGAGCGGAGCGCGGCGCGCCATTCGCGAACCTGGGCGATCAGCTCGTCCACGTCACCCCGCCTCTCGCGTTTCCTCGCCGAGCAGCCCGCGCGGCCGCAGGGTCATGATGAGAATCAGGTAGGCGAACACCACTGCGGGCGTCCACTGGGGGCCGAGGCGGGCGTCGGAGAGCTGCTGGATGATCCCGATGATGATCCCGCCGAGGACGGCCCCGCGGACGTTCCCGATCCCGCCCATGACGGCGGCCGTGAAGGCGATGAGGCCCGCCTCGAAGCCCTGGAAGTACCAGATCGTGGTCTCGTAAACCGCGTAGATCAACCCGGCGGCGCCGGCGAGGGCGCCACCGAGGAGGAAGGTGAGGGAGATCGTCCGGTCGACGTTGATGCCCATGAGGCGCGCCGCGTCGGGGTCCTGCGCGGTGGCCCGCATCGCCCGCCCGGCGCGCGCGTGGCTGAGGAAGTAGGTGAGGGCGATGACGAGCGGAACCGTCATCGCGATCGCGAGGACGTCGGCGCGGTGGACGACGACGCCTGAGATCTTGAACACGGTGTCGTTCTGGTGGAGCAGGTCCGAGACGCCGGTCGGCGAGCCGCCGCGCCACAGCAGTCCGACGTTCTGGAGGATGAACGAGAACCCGACCGCCGTGATCAAGGGCGCCAGCTTGGGCGCATTCCGCAAGGGTCTGTAGCCCACGCGCTCGATGAGCACGTTGAGGCTCCCGGTCACGATCATCGCGAGGATCAGCGTCGCCAGCAGCCCGAAGACGATGCCGAGGGTTCCCGTGGCGAGCCCGATCCCCAGCACGCTCCACAGCCCCACCGACGTAAACGAGCCGATCATGAAGACGTCGCCGTGGGCGAAGTTGATCAGCTCGATGATCCCGTAGACGAGGGTGTAGCCGATCGCGATCAGGGCCCAGATCGACCCGTTCGAGACCCCGGCGACGAGGTTGTCGCCGAGCTTCGTCAGGTCGTGGTGGATGATCGCGTGACCGCCCATCACCCCGGCCTGGTAGCCGACGGTGAGGTCCCGGACGCCGTAGTAGACCGGCAGCGCCGCGAGGGCGATCAGGAGGCCGTAACGGCCCAAGAAGCGCTTGACAGCGGCGAACGGCGCCACGCCGCCGGAGCCCTCTCCGACGGCAATGGACTTCGCCTCCATGATCCCTGCGGCGCTACTGGTTAGAAGCTCGGGAGGGGGCCCGAAGCCCCCTCCCCCGTTCGTCTTTCCTTACGGCACCGTGGTCAGCCGACGTTCACGTTCTGCGGCGTGATGGACTTGATGAACTGCGGGTCGCCGTTCGAGTCGACCTTGTAGAGGCCGTACGCCTTGAGCGTCGTGTCGCCGTTCGAGTCGAACCCGATCGGTCCGAGCACCGACGGCTGGCCCTTGGTCTTGAACAGCTCGTCCACGACGGCCTGCTTGTCGCTCCCCTTGTCGCCCAGCTTCGCGATCGTCTCGAGGCCGAGCGTCATCGCCGCGTAGCCGTAGATCGCGTACGGGTCCGGATTGGCGTCGCCGTACTTCTTCTTGTAGGCGTTGAGGAACGGGTTCTTGCCGCCGGGATAGGCGGTCACCTCCTGCGTCGCCACCGTGCACTTGATCAGCGGGTAGATGCTCGCCGGGACGCCGCCGTCCTTCGCGTTCGTATAAGAGCTCGTGCAGACGCCGTCGCCGCCGTAGATCTTGGCCGTCGGCAGCGCCGCGTTGACGTCCTTCGTCAGCTGGACGGCGCCGTTCGAGACGATGCCGGCGAAGTAGAAGCAGTCAGCTCCCTCGCCCTTGATCGTCGACGCGTACGAGCGGAAGTTGGGCGCCTTCGGGTCGATCCCGGTGTTCGAGGTGACCGTCACCCCGTAGTTGCCCTTCTCCTTCTCGATCAGCGCCGCCAGCCCAGTGCCGTAGGCCTCCTTGTCGTTGGCCACGGCGACCTTCTTGCAACCGTCCTCCTTCATCGCCTGGAGGCCCGCGGCCGCCTGGATGATGTCGTTGGGGACGATCCGCACGTAGGTGCGGTTCCCGGTGGGGAAGTACTTGTCCGGCTCGCCGGGGAGGCTCACTCCCGGCACGCTCTGGGTCAAGCCGACGTAGGTGTTCGCCGGGCTCATCTGCGCGATTCCGGCCTGGTTCAGGATCGGCATCGAGACCTCGCTGGCCCCGGAGTTGAACTCGCCGATGTAGAGAACCGCGTTTGGATCCGAGGCGGCCTTGCGGGCGTCGGCGCCGGTCTGCGTCGGATCCCACTCGCCCGCCGCGGCCGTCGAGTCGTCAAGCGACTGGTAGTTCACGTCGAACTGTCCGGCCTTGTTGTTGGCCTGCTCGAGTGCAAGCTTGATGCCGTTGACCATCGGCTTCGTCTGCGCCGATGAAGCGCCCTGGAGCGGAAGGCTCGAGTAGATGCTCGACCGTCCCCCCACCGCCACCACCACTGCTACTGCTACTGCCGCTCGATCCGCAGGCGCCGACCGCGACCGCAGCCGCTGCGACCGCGCAGCTCGCAATTACCTTTGTGAACACCGATCCTCCTCCTGTTTCGGGCTATGTCTCCGGCATCACTGCTGCCCCGTGGGCAGCATATCTGCGCAGGGTTGAGCAGGCGGGCTCGGACCCCGCACCGTCATCATGCCCTGATGGCCACCGGCGAAAACGCCCCCCGCTGGGCGACTTTCGACTGCTACGGCACCCTCGTCGACTGGAACCGCGGCATCGGCGACGAGCTCGCGCGGCTTCTGGGCGCCGAGCGGCGCGACGAACTTCTCGCGCGCTACCACCAGGTCGAGCCGCGGGTCGAGGAGGCGAAGCCCGGCGCCCCCTATCGAGAGGTGATGGCGGAGTGCCTCGCGGCCTGCGCCGACGCCGCCGGCGTCGAGCTGGGCGAAGGCGAGCGCGACTCGCTGGGTCGATCCCTCCCGGGCTGGCCGGTGTTCGGCGAGGTGCCCGAGGCGCTCGCCGAGCTCCGGCGCCGCGGGTGGCGGCTAGTGATCCTCTCCAACACCGACCGCGACTTCATCGAGGCGTCGATGGAGTCGATCGGAGTGCCGTTCGAGATGGCGATCGTCGCCTCCGAGATCGGCTCCTACAAGCCGGCCGAGGGGCACTGGCGCGAGTTCTTCGAGCGGACCGGCGCCGAGCGAGCACGGCACGTCCACGTCGCCGCCAGCCTCTTCCACGACGTGGAGCCGTGCGAGCGGCTTGGGATTCCATGCGTGTGGATCAATCGAGTCAGCGAGCGCAGGCGGCACGACCCGGTTGCCGAGCTCCCGGACCTCTCCCAGCTTCCGGACACGCTGGACTGCCTGCGACCGGCCTGAGATCCCCAGACGTCCTTCAGGCCGCGGAGCTCGGGGCCTGCGGGGCGCCGCTGCCCGGGCCGACGCGGCGCCATTGGACGATCTTCCCGTCGCTGATCACGAACGAGGTCATCGCCTTCCCTCCGGTGCCGGGGCCGCAAACGCCGGGTCCGGGGCGCTCCGAGAGGCGGAACGTGGCAGTGGTCCTGCGTCCGGCGGTGGTCGCGCGGACGACGCGGGCGCCGCAGGGCAGCGAGCGGTTGAAGGCGCGGACCTGCGCGGGAGTTCGGAGGTGGAACAGGAGGCCGTTCTGGGCGACGCTCGGGAGAGCGAAGTAGCCGGCCGCGCCCTCGATGTCGTTGCGGTCGAGGGCGGAGACCCAAGCCTGGATCACGGCTACGTCGCCGGTGTCGGCGCCTCCCGGGACGCCCGCACCCGCCCCTCCCTCACTGCTACTCGTCCCGTCGCTCCCCCCACATCCCGCGAGGGCCAGCGCCAGGCAGGCGAGAAGGGCGCGCCGCATCGACTCGATCGTAGAGCGGCGTAGACCGTCAGTCCAGAAAGCTCGCCTCGCGCTTCTCGAGGAAGGCGGAGACGGCCTCACCCAGCGCGACGCCGTGAGTGGCCATGATCTGCTGGCGGTCCTCGTATTCCACCGCCGCCTGCTCGGAGGGGATCTCGAGCGCCGACCACATCCCCTGCTTCGTCAGCCGAACCGCCCAGGGCGACCAGGCGGCGATCTGGTTCGCCGCCTCGAGGGCGCGATCCATCAGGCGCTCGTCGTCGACGGCCTCGGCCAGGAGTCCGATGCGCTCGGCCTCCTCGGCGCCGAAGCGACGGCCGGTCAGCATCAGCTCGTGGGCGCGCGAGGCGCCGACGAGGCGCGGGAGGAGCCAGCTCGTCGCCATGTCGCAGTTCGAGACGCCGATGTTGATGAAGGCGACGCGGAGCACGGCGCTTCGCGCCGCGAAGCGGATGTCGCTTCCAAGCGCGAGCGCCAGGCCGAAGCCGGCCGCGGGCCCGTTGATCGCCGCGATCACCGGCTGCGGCGTGGCGCGCAGGCGCAGGATCAGGCGGGACATGTGCTCCTGGTTTCCGAGCCGGTCGCGGGCGTCGTCGGTGCCGTCGTTGGTGGGCGCCGAGCCGTAGCCGCGCAGGTCGAGACCGGCGCAGAACCCGCGCCCGGCCCCCGTCAGGACGATCGCCCGGCATGAGCGGTCGGCCGCGAGGCGGTCGAGCTCGTCGTGGAGGGCTCCGCAGAGCTCGGCGTTCATCGCGTTCAGCTCGTCGGGGCGGTTGAGCGTCAGGAGCTGGACCTTCTCGGCGGCTCGCTCGCTCTGCAGGACGTCGGGCATGGAGGCCTCCTTGGTCTCGTTCCGTTCGGCGCGAAATCGAGGCGACCCTAGTCACTTTTTCCGCCGCTTGATATACGAACATCAGTTCGTACGTGATCGGATGCGCGCTTATTCCTCGCTTCTCCCTCACGATCGCCGTCGGCGATCGTCGCGAGCTGCTCGGACGGCCGGTCGCGCTCGCGCCCGAGCCGGGCCGGCCGCAGGTGGTCGGCGAGGTCTCGGGGGCGGCCGGCGCCTTCGGCGTCGAGCCCGGCATGGGCCTCGGCGAGGCGCTCGCAAGATGCCCGGAGCTCGTCCTCGTCCCCTCCGATCCCGAGCGGGCGGACGCAGCCTGGGAGGAGGCCCTCGCCCGGCTGGAGGGGATCGGCGCCGCCGTGGAATCGGAGCGGGCCGGCGAGGCGTTCTTCGTGCTCGACGGCCTCCTCGGCATCTACGGGGGTCAGGGCAGCGTGCTCGAGCGCGCCCTGCGCGCGGTTGGGCTCCCCGCCCGCCTCGGGGCTGGGCCGACCCGACTCTGCGCCGCGGCCGCGGCGCTTCGCTTCCGCGGAAGGCGGCGGCCCAGGCGGGCACCAACCGGGGCGAGAATCCAGGATGGCTTCGTCGTCGTCGCAGACGGTGATGCCCGCGCCTTCCTCGCGCCGCAGCCGATCGCTCTGCTGCGGGACCGATTGAGCGATGAGTGGGCTCGCGCGGAGGTGCCGGCGAAGCTCGAGCGCCTGGGGGTCCGTGCCCTCGGCGAGCTGGCGGCGCTCCCCGACGACGCCGTGGCCGACCGCTTCGGGGAGGCCGGCCTCGAGGCTCTGCGGATGGCCCGCGGCGGGCCGGATCGGCTTCGGCCGCGACGCCCTCGCGAGGACCTGGCCGAGCTGCTCGAGCTGCCGGAGGCGGCCTCGGGCTTTCAGCTCGAGCGCGCGCTCGAGCTGCTGGTCGACCGTCTCCTCGCCAACCCTCGCAGGGACGGCCGGAGCTTCCGCCGCCTGCGGCTGGGCGCGCGGCTCGCGGCCGGCGGCGGCTGGCGCGCCGACGCTGCCCTTCGTCGCGCGAGCGCCGACCGCATGAGGATCCGGCTCGCGCTGGCCCCGAAGCTCGGCGAGATGCCGGCGCCCGCCGCCGCGCTGGGGCTGCGGGCGCTGGCGCTGGGCCCGGCGGGCGGCGAGCAGCCCGCGCTCTCCCGTGACGAGGCCGAGCGCCGGCGGGAGCGCCTCGGCGAGGCGGTCCGGCAGGCGCGCGCTGCAGCCGGCCCCGATGCGGTGCTGCGAGTGCTCGAGCTGGACCCGGGCTCGCGAGTGCCGGAGCGGCGGGCGACGCTGACGCCCTTCCCGGAGAAGGAATGAACCCGAAGGGGATCTACTGGCCGCTGCCGGCGGAGGTGGAGGCGGGCGACGACGGCGCGCCGGTGGCCGTCGGCGGGGTCGCGGTCGAAGCGGTCCGCGAGGAGTGGCTCGTCGAGGACCGCTGGTGGACGCCGCGCCCGCTCGAGCGCCGCTACTTCGAGCTCGTGCTTGCCGACGGCCGCGATCTCGTCGTCTACCGCGAGCCCGCCGAGGGCGGAAGGTGGTTCAGACAGCGGGCATGACCTCCTACGTGGAGCTGCACGCCCATTCCGCCTACTCGTTCGGCGACGGCGCGTCGCTGCCCGAGGAGCTGGCCCTGCGCGCCTCCGAGCTGGACCAGGAGGCGATCGCGCTCACCGACCACGACGGGCTGTGGGGATCGATGGAGCTCGCGCAGGCGTGCGAGTCGGCCGGCGTGAGGCCGATCACGGGCGCCGAGATGACGGTGGAAGGCGAGGGTGCTCGGTTTCACCTCACGCTTCTGGTCGAGGACGCCGGCGGCTACCGCAACCTCTGCCGGCTGGTGACGGAGGCGCACCGGGAGACCCGCCCGCATCCGGACCGGGAGGCCCTCCCCCCCACCCTGCCGCTCTCCTCGCTCGAGGAGCGCAGCGAGGGGCTTGTCTGCCTGTCTGGGTGCGCGCGCGACGGGGCGCTCGCTGGGCGGTGGGAACGCGGGGAGGCAGGTCGCGCGAACGCGCTTGCCCGCCGGCTCGTGGGGGCCTTCGGCCGTGAGCGCTTCCGGGTCGAGCTCCAGCGGCCGTTCTGGCGCCACGACCGGGCCCGCAATCGCTGGCTCGCGGGCCTGGCCGAACGGATCGGGGTGGAGTGCGTGGCGACCGGCAACGTCCACATGCACGACCGCTCGCGCGCGCACCTTCAGGACGCCCTCGCCGCCGTCGGCCGCCACGGCACCCTCGAGGAGACCGAGCCGGCGCGGCGCGGGAACGGCTCGGCGTACCTGTGCTCGGCGGCCGAGGCGAGCGAGCGCTTTCGCGACCACCCCGAGGCGGCCGCTGAGACGGTCCGGCTCGCCGAGCGGCTTCGCTTCGACCTCACTCGCGACCTGGGCTACCGCTATCCGGGGAGTGAGGACCCCGATGCCGATCGGGCGCTCGCGGAGATCTGTCGCGCCCGGCTTCAGCATCGCTACGCCGGCAATCGCAATCGCGCCGAGGCCGAGCAGCGCCTCGAAGAGGAGCTCGCCGTGATCCGCAAGCTCGAGCTCTCGGGCTTCTTTCTCCTGCACTACGACATCCTCGAGCTGGCGCGCGAGGTCGCCATCGAGGTGCGAGGGTCCGACTCGGCGCGAATGCTGCTGCCGCCGGGGCGCGGGCGCGGGTCGAGCGTCAGCTCGGTGGTCTGCTACCTCACCGGGCTCTCGCACATCGATCCCGTGCGCGGCGGGCTGTTCCTGGGGCGCTTCCTGAACGAGGAGATCACCGACGCTCCCGACATCGACCTCGACTTTCCGCGCGACATCCGCGAGAAGCTGATCCCGCGGATCATCGAGCGCTACGGCGACGAGCGGGCGGCGCTGGTGAGCGCGTTCGCCTCCTATCGCTCGCGCGGGGCGGTGCGCGACCTCGGGAAGGTGCTTGGGCTGCCGGCGGGCGAGATCGAGCGCGCGGCCCGGATGGTGGACGTCTACGACCGCTCGAGCGCGATCGAGGCCGACGTCGCCGAAGCGATCGGGCCGGCGCGGGCCGCCTCGCCGCGCTGGCGCGCGCTCGCCGAGCTCGCGCGCGATGCCTGGGGCCTGCCGCGCCACGCCTCGCAGCACCCGGGCGGGATGGTGCTGGCGACGCGGCCCCTGGTCGACATCTGCCCGGTCCAGCCGGCGGCGATGGAGGGCCGCCAGATCGTGCAGTGGGACAAGGACTCCTGCGCGGACGCCGGGTTCCTCAAGATCGACCTGCTGGGGCTCGGGATGCTGTCGGCGGTGGAGCGTTGCGTCGACGAGATCGCCCGCGTGCGCGCCGAGCGGATCGACCTCTCACGGATTCCCGTCGACGACCCTCCCACCTACGACGCGATTCGGCGCGCCGACACCACCGGCGTCTTCCAGATCGAGAGCCGGGCGCAGATGCAGATGCTCACGCGGACGCTGCCCGAGACGCTCGACGACCTCACAGTGCAGGTGGCGCTCGTGAGGCCGGGCCCAATCCAGGGCGGGGCCGTTCACCCCTACCTCGAGCGCAAGGAGCGGCTGCGCGCCGACCCCGATTTCGAGGTCCCGTACGAGCACCCCTCGCTCGAGCCGATCCTGCGCGACACGCTGGGCACGATCGTCTTCCAGGAGCAGGTGATCCAGGTGGCGATGGCTCTCGCCGGCTTCAGCCCCGGCGAGGCGGAGGGGCTGCGGCGGGCGATGAGCCGCAAGCGCTCCGAGGAGGCGATCCTCGCCTACCGCGACCGGTTCCTCGACGGCGCGGCGCGAAACGGAGTCTCTGACGCGGTCGCCGAGCGGGTCTTCGAGCAGGTGCGCGGGTTCTCCGGCTTCGGCTTTCCGAAGGCGCACGCGGCCGCGTTCGGCCTCCTCGCCTATCAGTCCACGTGGCTTCGCGTCCACTACGGGCCCGAGTTCCTCTGCTCGCTGCTGAACGAGCAGCCGATGGGCTTCTATCCCTCGGATTCACTCGTACACGAGGCCCAGCGACGCGGGACACGTGTGTTGGCGCCCGACGTCAACGCGAGCGGTGTCGAGTGCGTCGTGGAGCGCAACGCCGAGGAGCTGACCGTGCGGATCGGCCTCGGATACGTGAACGGGACGCGTGAGGAGGAGATGCGGGCGCTGGTCGACGAGCGCGAGCGCGGAGGGCGATACGGCGACTTCGCCGCCCTCGCATCGCGCTCGGGAGCGGGCGACGACGCGCTCGAGCGCCTGGCTTGGGCGGGAGCGTGCGACTCGATCGAGGGCGGAGGCGAGGCTCGTGCCTCGGCGGAACGGTCGGCCACGGCGCGGCGACCCGCGTTGTGGCGACTCGGCGTCGCCTCGGGGGCGGGGCGCAACGGCTTCGGCGAGCAGCTCGCGCTGCCGCTCGAGGTGCCGGAGGCACCCCGGCTTCGCGAGCTCGGCGGCTGGGAGCTCGCCGTGGCTGACTACGAGTCGACGGGGATGACGCTCGGCGAGCACCCGATGAGCCTGATCAGGCCGGAGCTCGACGAGGAGCTCGTCGCGAGCATCGCCTTCGACGAGCTGCCGAACTCGAGCCGGGTGCGGGTGGGCGGGATGGTGATCGCCCGCCAGCGCCCCGCGACCGCGAACGGGATCCTCTTCATGCTGTTCGAGGACGAGTGGGGCACGATCAACCTCATCGTCCCTCCCCCCGCCTACAAGCGGCATCGCCTGATCGCAAGGGCGGCGCCCTTCGTCATCGCCGGGGGTCGCCTCGAGCGGGTCGGCGCGAACCGCAACGTCGTCGTCGACCGCCTCGAGCGGCTCGACCGACCGGGCCTCGAACGCGCCGACGTGAGGCACATCGAGCCGCCCGCCGAGCGCGAGACCGGGCGCGACGGCTCGGTCGAGGAGCCGCGGAAGGTCGCCGTCGCAGGCGGCGGCACGGCCGAGCTCGGCGCCGTCCTTCCGGCCCCGCACAGCTTCGGACGGCGGGGTCGATGACCCCGCAAATGCCCCGCCTCGGGCACGAGATGCAAGATCCATTGCAGAACACATGTTCCGTCCGGGCCCGAACCTAGTGTGGCCCGCGTGATCCACCAAGAGGCAGCTCGTCCACGTCACGAACGCCGCAGCCGGCGCCTCGCGCGGCTGCTGAGCGGCGTCGATCTCGCGATCGACCTCGCGACGCTCGGCGAGTACGGCCTCGAGCCGCTACCCGCGGAGGCCCCATGCCGGACGCGACGGCCGACTCTGACCTCGGCCTGGGAGGCGCTTCCGGCAACCCGGGGCCGCCGCGGGGAGTGCGGCCGCGCGGGCTCGCGCCCCGCGGCATACCGCGCCGCGCTGCGTCGCTTCGCCGCCTGAAGCGCGGCCCCGATGGAACGAAAAAGAGCCGCCCTCGGGCGGCTCTTTGTCAGAAGTAAGACCGGCGGCGACCTACTCTCCCAGGCGTGTGAACACCAAGTACCATCGGCGCTGAGGGGCTTAACTGCTCTGTTCGGAATGGGAAGAGGTGTTTCCCCCTCGCTATGACCACCGAAACCTGCGGGACCGCAGGCCCCGGCGGGGCTTGAAAACTGCACGCAGGCCAATTGAAAAGGTAATGTCAAGACCTCGACCCATTAGTACCGGTCGGCTGAGAGCGTTGCCGCTCTTGCACCGCCGGCCTATCAACCTGGTGTTCTTCCAGGGGTCTTACTCCCTCAAGGGGATGGGAGAGCTCATCTCGAGGTTGGCTTCCCGCTTAGATGCTTTCAGCGGTTATCCAGTCCACACGTAGCTAGCCTGCAATGCCCTTGGCAGGACAACAGATACACCAGAGGTGCGTTCATCCCGGTCCTCTCGTACTAAGGATGACTCCTCTCAACTCTCCAACGCCCATGGCAGATAGGGACCGAACTGTCTCACGACGTTCTGAACCCAGCTCGCGTACCGCTTTAATGGGCGAACAGCCCAACCCTTGGGACCTACTCCAGCCCCAGGATGCGACGAGCCGACATCGAGGTGCCAAACCGGGCCGTCGATGTGGACTCTTGGGCCCGATAAGCCTGTTATCCCCGGAGTACCTTTTATCCGTTGAGCGACGGCACTTCCACTTGCAACCGCCGGATCACTAAGCCCAACTTTCGTTCCTGCTCGACCCGTCGGTCTCGCAGTCAAGCTCCCTTGTTGCCTTTACACTCTGCGCACGATTTCCAACCGTGCTGAGGGAACCTTTGGGCGCCTCCGTTACATTTTGGGAGGCGACCGCCCCAGTCAAACTGCCCACCTGACACTGTCCGCGCCCCGGATAACGGCGACGCGTTAGAAGCCCAGAACATCAAGGGTGGTATCTCAAGGGTGGCTCCACGACGGCCAAAGCCGTCGCTTCAAAGCCTCCCACCTATCCTGAGCGAGATATCCCAGACTCCAATATCAAGTTGCAGTAAAGGTTCACGGGGTCTTTCCGTCTTGCCATGGGTACTCGGCATCTTCACCGAGACTTTAATTTCACCGAGCCCCTCGTTGAGACAGCGTCCAACTCGTTGCGCCATTCGTGCAGGTCGGAACTTACCCGACAAGGAATTTCGCTACCTTAGGACCGTTATAGTTACGGCCGCCGTTTACCGGGGCTTAGCTTCGCTGCTTCGCGGCTAAACCGCTAACAACTCCGCGTAACCTTCCGGCACCGGGCAGGCGTCAGCCCCTATACATCGTCTTTCGACTTAGCAGAGGCCTGTGTTTTTGGTAAACAGTCGGTTGGACCTAGTCACTGCGGCCCCCTCGGGCTCCGCCAGCAAGTGGCTTCACCCTACCGGGGCGTCCCTTCTCCCGAAGTTACGGGACGATTTTGCCGAGTTCCTTAACGAGGGTTAGCTCGCTCACCTCAGTATTCTCTACTAGTCCACCTGTGTCGGTTCTCGGTACGGGCACGAGCATCCTCCCTAGAGGTTTTTCTCGGAGGCATGGGTGCGGGGACTCGCCGGCGGTCAAGCCAGCTGGCATTGCACCTCGCGTGAACGCCGCGGCGGATTTGCCTACCGCGACTGGCTACGTGCTTGCCCCAGGACAACCATCGCCTGGGTTCCCTTGCCCTTCCTCGTCACCCCATCGGTGATAGCGGATGCGACGTGGTACAGGAATATCAACCTGTTGGCCATCGGCTACGCCTTGCGGCCTCGCCTTAGGTCCCGACTAACCCTGAGCAGACGAACTTTACTCAGGAAACCTCGGACAATCGGTGGAGGGGATTCTCACCCCCCTTGCGCTACTCATGCCGGCATTCTCACTTCCGGTCGCTCCACGGCGCGCTTTCGCGGCCGCTTCACAGCGAACTGGAACGCTCTCCTACCGCTCGAGCGATCCGTGGATCACTCGAGCCCGCAGCTTCGGAGACTAGCTTGAGCCCCGTTACATTCTCCGCGCCCGAACACTTGACCAGTGAGCTGTTACGCACTCTTTCAAGGGTGGCTGCTTCTAAGCCAACCTCTTGGTTGTCTCGGCATTCGGACATCGTTCACCACTTAGCTAGTACTTAGGGTCCTTAGCTGGCGGTCTGGGTTGTTCCCCTCTCGCATACGAAGTTTATCCC
Organism: uncultured Actinomycetes bacterium; assembly: GCA_963823245.1. Taxonomy (GTDB): domain Bacteria; phylum Actinomycetota; class Thermoleophilia; order Solirubrobacterales; family 70-9; genus JAWVFM01. The sequence continues at coordinate 136,895 of CAWGKQ010000008.1, forward strand.
CCGCACGCTGACTCCCGAGCTGGAACGTAATGGTCTTCGGAGTTTGCCTGAAGTCGGTAACCTGGTAGGGCCCCTAGTCCAAGCAGTGCTCTACGGCCAAAACGCACACACTCGAGGCTATACCTAAATATATTTCGGAGAGAACCAGATATCTCCGGGCTTGCTTAGCCTTTCACTCCTATCCACAGGTCATCCGCCCAGTTTTCAACCTAGGTCGGTTCGGTCCTCCACGAGGTCTTACCCTCGCTTCAACCTGCCCATGGATAGCTCGCCCGGTTTCGGGTCTACCGCCGGTGACTGAATCGCCCTGTTCGGACTCGCTTTCGCTGCGGCTCCGCTCATCGCTTAACCTCGCCACCGACGAGTAACTCGCCGGCCCGTTATGCAAAAAGTACGCCGTCACACCCGAAGGTGCTCCGACCACTTGTAGGCGTATGGTTTCAGGTACTATTTCACTCCCCTTCAGGGGTGCTTTTCACCTTTCCCTCACGGTACTAGTTCACTATCGGTCACCAGGTAGTACTTAGCCTTGGAGGGTGGTCCCCCCAGATTCAGACCGCGTTTCACGGCAGCGGTCCTACTCAGGTGCTTCGATCGACAGTCCAG
>CAWGKQ010000008.1:140000-914137 GCA_963823245.1 uncultured Actinomycetes bacterium
TCGAGGGCGACCACCGAGTATATCGCGCGGTGGGTGAGATCTCAAGGCCCCGGAAACCGGGGTCACTCAATGGCCGGAGCCCAACCGAACGCGGCGGAACCTTCTGCGGCCGACCTGGAGGATAGCGCCGTCGAGCTGGCCGGCCGGCACGTCGAGGCGCCCCGTGGCGAGCTGGTCCCCGTCGACCTTCACCCCTCCCTGGTCGATCAGCCGCCGGGCCTCGCTTCTCGAGATGCCGAACGCGTCGGCCAGGACCGCCGGGAGGTGCACCTCGGTCGCGGAGTCGACGGTGATCGCGACCTCCTCCACGTCCTCCGGCACCTCGTGCCGCACGTGCACCCGGTCGAACGCCTCCTCCGCCGGGAGGCCCGCGCCCTCGCCCAAGAAGCGGTCGACGATTCGGCGCGCGAGCTCGCGCTTTGCCTCGCCGGGATGCCGGCCGGGCGCGAGGTCCTCGCCGAGCAGCAGGAGGCAGTACTGCTCCAGAGCGCTATCGGGCACACTCATGAGCCGGCCGAACATCTCCTCGGGAGGATCGGTGACGCCGACGTAGTTCCCGAACGACTTGCTCATCTTCCGGGTCCCGTCGGTGCCGACGAGCAGAGGCATCGTGAGGATCGACTGGGCAGGCCTTCCGAGCGCGGTCTGCACGTCGCGCGCGAACAGCAGGTTGAAGGTCTGGTCGCTGCCGCCGAGCTCCACGTCGGCGTCGACGGCGACGGAGTCGTAGCCCTGAAGGACCGGATACAGGAGCTCGAGCGCCGAGATCGGCTGTTCGTTGCGCATCCGCTGCGCGAAGTCCTCCCGCTCCAGCAGCCTCGCGACGGTGAAGTGGCGGATGAGCGAGAAGAGCTCGCCGCTCGTCATCTCCAGCCATTCGCTGTTGTGGCGCAGCTCCACCCGGTCGGGATCCAGGACCTTGAACGCCTGCTCCCGGTAGGTCTCGGCGTTCGCCTCGATCTCCTCGGCGGACAGCACCGGCCGCTCCTCCGACCGCCCACTCGGGTCCCCAACCCGCGCGGTGTAGTCGCCGACGATCAGCACGACGAGGTGCCCGGCGTCCTGGAACGCCCGCAGCTTGTTCAGGACGACGACGTGCCCGAGGTGGATGTCGGCCGTCGTCGGGTCGATGCCGAGCTTCACGCGGAGGGGCTTCCCCGCCTCGAGCTGCTCGGCGAGACGCCCCTTGGGAAGGGCGTCGACGGCTCCGCGCAGCAGGGTGTCGGCCTGGGATCGAGGGTCGTTCAAGGCTCCTCCGGGCGGCCTCGAAGCGGGTGGCCGACGGGTGGCCCAATGCTAGACTCATCCGCTCCCCGAGCGGGGCCGGCCCCGCATTGCTCTCCGGGGTTTCCCACGCGCCAACCGGCCGTTCGGCCGGCCTCAGATACCACCGGCGGGCTGCCCCTGGGATAGGTCCGACATGCAGCTGAAACGTAACCGCACAACGCTCGAAGCCCCTGCTCCGACGAGTAACGGCGACGTGCCGAAACAGCCGCGCCCCCGGCTCAAGAAGCTCCGAGTCGCGCTCGTCCTCTTCGGGCTCTCCCTCCTCGCCTTCGTCTCCTGGATCTTCGGGATCATGGCCGCCGTCGCCAGCGACCTACCGCAGCTCGACGATCGCGCCCAGTTCAAGAACGCGAAGAACTCGATCATCCTCGACGATCACAACCAGCGCCTCGCGATCGTCACCAACAACCGCGGCCGAGTCCTCATCCCCTCGAAGGGGATCGCGCCGATCATGAAGGAGGCGACCGTGGCCATCGAGGACAAGCGCTTCTACGAGCACCGGGGCGTCGACTTCGTCGGCATCGGCCGCGCCGTCGCCGCGGACATCATCAGCCAGGAGGCCTCTCAGGGTGCGTCCACCATCACCGAGCAGTTCGTGAAGAACGCGCTTCAGGCCCAGGGCAGCCGGACGGTCTTCGAGAAGCTGCGCGAGGCGGCGCTCGCCTACCAGCTCGAGCGCCACTGGGACAAGGACAAGATCCTCACCGAGTACCTGAACACCATCTACTTCGGCGAGGGCGCGTACGGCATCGAGGCCGCCGCGAAGACCTATTTCGGCTGGAATCACCCAGGGTGCGGAACGCCCGGTCACCGCTGCGCCTCCGAGTTGCTCCCGTGGGAGGCCGCGACGCTCTCCGGGATCATCTCCTCCCCGACCGGCTACGACCCTAAGACCCGTCCGCAAGCCGCCCTCGTGCGCCGCAACCTGGTCCTCCAGAACATGGAGGAGCAGGGCTACATAACGCAGGGCGAGTACAGGCGCTACTCCCGCGTCCCGCTCCCGCCGCCGGGTCAGATCCACGCTCCGAGCCAACCGTCCTCGGCGCCCTACTTCACGTCGTGGCTGCGGCAACAGCTCGTCGACCTCTACGGCGCGGGTCAGGCGTTCAGCGGCGGCCTCAAGGTCAAGTCCACGCTCGACCTCAACCTCGAGAACAAGGTGCAGGAGATCGTCGACCAGAACGTCGGCAGCCTCGGCCCCTCATCCGCAGTCGCGGTGGTCGACAACAAGACCGGAGGCATCCGGGCGCTCGTCGGTGGCACCGACTACAGGGCGCAGCCGTTCAACATCGCGACCGAGGGAGCGCGCCAGCCCGGATCGTCCTTCAAGCCCTTCACCCTCGTCACCGCGCTCGAGCAGGGCATCTCGCCATCGAGCGTCTGGGCCTCGGCGCCGCAGGCGCTGCCGTACAAGGCCGAGCTGCCGCCGAAGGAGAACGCGAAGGGCAAGACGAAGGGCAACGCGAAGAGCAAGGCGAAGAGCAAGCCCCAGGTCGTCAACGACCTGTTCCGCGTCTCCAACTACGGCGACGAGTACGCGGGGAGCCGGACGCTTCAAGACGCAACCACCTTCTCCGACAACGCCGTCTACTCGCAGGTGGGGATGCAGGTCGGGCCGGCGAACGTCGCCGCGACCGCCCAGAAGATGGGGATCACGAGCCCGCTGACGACCCCCGGCATCAAGTACTCCGTGAACGGCGGGCCGTTCACGGAGTACAACCCGGCGCTGATCCTCGGTGGGCTCTCGACCGGCGTCAACCCGCTCGAGATGGCGCACGCCTACGACACCCTGGCCCAGGACGGCCAGTTGACGAGCGGCACGATGGCGGCCCAGAGCGGCGGTCCCGTCGGGATCCTCAAGGTCACCGACTCGGATGGCCACCTCGTCGAGGCCGACAACGGTGCGTCGGGCGTCAACGAGGTGAAGAGCCAGCAGGTGATCCCCTCCACCGTCGCGCAGACGACCAAGTCGATCCTGCAAACGGTCGTCGCCTCCGGGACCGGCACCCACGCCCAGACCGGCGGCTACGTCTGGGGCAAGACCGGGACGACCACCAGCAACGGTGACGCCTGGTTCGTCGGGGCGACCGAGGACATCACGGTCGCGATCTGGGTCGGCTACCCGAACTCCAACAAGCCGATGTCGACGCTCTACAGCGGCGGCCCCGTCGACGGCGGGACGATCCCGGCTGACATGTTCTCCGAAATCATCTCCGCCTGGGACGGCATCAAGTCCTCGGAGCGCGCTGACCGCAAGCACGGGGGTTCAGCGGTACCGACCACGAGCACGACGTCGGTGCCGACCTACACGGCGCCCGCCACCACAGTCGCCCCCGCCGTCCCGTCGGCGCCGGCTCCCTCCACGGGCGGGGGAGGCGGGGGCACGCCTCAGGCGACGCCCGCTCCCGCCCCGGCGCCCACACCCGCGCCCGCGCCCGCGCCCGGCGGCACGGGCGGCGCTCCTCCCGTCAGCGGGGGCGGCGGGGTAGGGGCCGGCTGAGGTAGCGGCTTCCCGCGGCGCAAAAGCGCCACGGCAGCTCGGTCGCGCGGCTGATCCCGATCCTCGGTCCGGTCGCAACCTCCACGGCCTCCCACCCTTCCTTTCTGGACCCCAGCTCGAAGGGGGCGTTCAGGAGCGACGCGCCGTTCGCTGCGAGGCCCACGCCAATCGCCTGCGTGAGCTTTCCCGGCCCGGAGCAGAGCTCGCTCGCGCGCTCGCGCCCGCGCCGGGCACGCATCGCGTCGAGCCCGCAGCGGGGCTCGAGGGCGCGAATCAGGACCGCGGCGGCATTCCCCTCCGGCTCGGCGACCGCGTTCAGCAGGCTGTGCACGCCGTACGAGAAGTAGACGTAGGCGACTCCGGGCGGGCCGAAGAGGACCTCGTTGCGCGGAGTCCGCCCGCCGAAGGCGTGGCAGGCTGGGTCGTCCGCCTCGTAGCTCTCCGTCTCGACGATCACGCCGCCCACGCCGTCGTGCAGGAGAGTGCAGCCGATCAGGTCTCGGGCCACGTCGTGGACCGAGCGATCGAAGAAGGCTGCGTCGAGGCTCACTCCGCCGAGCGCACGTCGGCGAGCGCCTGCCGGGCGAGCTCGAGCTGGCGGCCAACCGCAGCCGATGCGGTCCCCCCCTCGGAGCTCTTCGATTCGATCCACCGCCGCTCCGCCAGGATCTCGTAGTAGGAGTCGTCGAGAAGCTCGGAGTGCTCGCGCAGCTCCTCCGGGCCGATCTCCGAGAGCCGGCGGCCGGCTCTCCGTCGCGCCGCGGACCAACCCGCCAACCACCCCGTGGGCCTCGCGGAACGGCATCCCCTTGCGGACGAGCAGGTCGGCGACGTCGGTCGCCGCGAGCATCTCGTCGTCCGCCGCGGCGGCGAGGCGCTCGCGGTTGAACTCGAGCCCGGCAAGCATCTGCTCGGCGGCCTGGAGCGAGAGCTCCAGCGTGTCGACCGCGTCGAAGAGCGCCTCCTTGTCCTCCTGGAGGTCCTTCGAGTAGGCGAGCGGAAGCGCGTGGAGCACGCCGAGCAGCGTCGCGAGATCGCCCGCCACGCGCGGGGCCTTGGCCCGCAGGAGCTCGGCCGCGTCGGGGTTCTTCTTCTGCGGCATGATGCTCGAGCCCGAGGAGAAGTCGTCAGCGGGCTCGCAGAAGCCGAACTCCTGGGTGGACCAGAGGACGATTTCGGCGCCGAGCCGCGAGAGATGGGTGGCGCAGATCGCCGCCGCCGCCAGGTAGTCGAGGGCGGCATCGCGGCTGGCGACGGCGTCGATCGAGTTCGGCGCCGGGCGGTCGAAGCCGAGCTCCTGCGCGGCGGCGCCCCGGTCGAGATCCCAGTCGACGCCGGCGAGAGCCCCGGAGCCGAGCGGCATCTCGCCCGCCGCGCGCCGCGCCGCCGCGAAGCGGTCGGCGTCGCGGCGCAGCATCCAGAAGTACGCGAGCAGATGGTGTCCGAGATAGACGGCCTGCGCGCGCTGGAGGTGCGTGTACCCCGGCATCGGCCAGTCCGAGTGCCGTTCAGCGAGGTCCAGCAGGCGCTCGAGAAGGGCCGCGATCAGCTCGCGCGCGCGCGCGCAATGGTCGCGCGCGTACAGCGCCACGTCGGTGGCGACCTGGTCGTTTCGCGAGCGGGCGGTGTGGAGCTTGCCGCCGAGAGGCCCGAGGAGCTCGGTGAGCCGCCGCTCGATCGCCATGTGGATGTCCTCGTCCGCCTCGTCCGCCTCGAACTTGCCGGACTCGAGCTCAGCCGCCACCTGGTCGAGGCCGCGCTCGAGGTCGGCCAGCTCGCCGTCATCGAGCACGCCGGCCTCGCGCAGCCGTGCGGCATGCACCCGCGAGGCGCGGACGTCCTGCGGCCACAGGCGGATGTCGAACGAGATCGACGAGTTGAGCCGCGCGAAGAGCGAATGCTGCGGGTCTGGGAGCCGCGTCATGGTCGCGCCAGGATAGGCCTGAGCCGCCGCCCCATCCTCAGGTCCAATCGCCGCGCAGCGCCTCGGTCAGCGCTTCGGCGACCCGATCGACGTCACCTTCCTCCATCCCGCCGAAGAAGGGCAGCGCGAGCGAGCGCGCCGCGACCGCCTCGGCGACGGGAAACTCGCCACCCTCGAAGCCGAACCGCTCGCGATAGAACGGCATCAGGTGGATGCACGGCAGGTACGCCTTCGAGGCGACGCCCCGCTGCTCGAGATCGCCGATCACGGCGTCGCGATCGGCGCCCGCGGGCAGCTGCACGACGTAGACGAACCAGCTGCGTCGCTCGGCGCCGCGGTCCTCGCACGGGAGCAGGAGACCGTCCGGGTCCGCGCCGTCCGCGCCCGCCGGAGCCCCGCCGAGGTCGGCGAGGCGCGCGCGATAGGCCGCCGCGACGCGCGCGCGGGACTCCAGCAGCTCCTCTGCCCGCTCCAGCTGCCCGACACCGATTGCGGCCGCAACGTCGCTCATCCGGTAGTTGAACCCGAGCCTGTCATGGTCGAGCCAGCCCATGTCCGGAGCGCGCCCCTGGTTGCGCTCGCTGCGAAGGGCCTCTGCCTCGGCGGCATCCGCCGGCACGATCACGCCCCCCTCCCCGGTCGTGATCTGCTTGTTGGCGTAGAAGCCGAAGCAGGCGAGGTTTCCGCTCGCGCCGACCGTGCGGCCCGCGCCGTCGACCGCGCCAAGCGCCTCGCACGCGTCCTCGAGGATGCCGAGGCCGCGCGACTCGGCGACGGCTTCGAGCCGGGCCAGCGGCGCCGGATAGCCGAATAGATGCACGGGCAGGAACCCCGCTGCCCTCTCCCCCACCGCCGCCTCAGCCGCGTCCGGATCGAGGTTGAGCGTCAGCGGGTCGATGTCGCAGAAGACGGGCAATGCGCGCTCGTAGAGCAGGCAGTTGGCCGAGGCGACGAAGCTCAGGGGTGACGTGACGACCTCGTCGCCCTCGCCCCAGCCCAGGCGTCGCACGCCAAGGTGAAGCGCCGCGGTGCCCGAGGAGGTTGCGACGGCGTCCTCCGTGCCCAGGAGGTTGGCGAACTCGGTCTCGAACCGCCCCAGGACCGGGCCCAACGAGAGCCGGCCCGAGCGCAGCACCTCCAGCACGAGCTCCTCCTCGCGCGCCCCTACATCGGGCCTGGCGAGGGGAATCTCGGGCGAGTCGGGCACCTTTACCCGGTCCCGCTCGGAGACCCGCCGGCCCCGGACGCGAGAGCAGAATCAGAAGCCCGCGGCGTAGCCGCGGGCAAGGTATTCGAGGCGGAAGCGGAGGAGCCGGCGGAGTGGTTGTTCTTCGGTTGAAAAGCGTACTCGAGCGACTCCACCAGGGCCTCCCAGGAGGCCTCGATGATGTTCTCGGAAACGCCGATCGTGCCCCATGTCTCGGTCCCATCCGAGGAGTCGAGGAGCACTCGGGTCACCGAACCCGTTCCGTGGTGCTCGTCGAGGATCCGGACCTTGTAGTTCACGAGCTCGATGTCGGCTAGGTGCGGATGCAGCTCGGTGATTGCATCGCGCAGAGCGCGGTCCAAGGCGTTCACGGGCCCGTTCCCCTCCGCGGTCCGCACGAAGCGGCGGTCGCCGATCCAGATCTTGATCGTCGCCTCCGTCTCGACCCCGCCGTCGGCGTGCTTCTCGGTGATCACCCGAAAGCTCTCGAGGCGGAAAAGCGACTCGTACGCCCCGGTCTCGCGACGCAGGAGCAGCTCGAACGAGGCATCGGCTGCCTCGTAGTGGTAGCCGCGGTGCTCACGCTCCTTCACGGCCTCGACCGCGCTGCGAGCCCCGGTAGCGTCGAGCTCGATCCCGGCGCGCTCGGCGAGGCTCTCGACCGATCCCTTCCCGGACAGCTCGGAGATGAGGACCTCGCGGCTGTTGCCGACGAGATCGGGGTCGACATGCTCGAACGTGCGCGCGTCGGCCTGCACGCCGGCCACGTGCATGCCGCCCTTGTGGGCGAACGCGTTACGGCCGACGTAGGGCCGGTCGGGATCGGGCTGCTGATTGGTCAGCTCGTCGAGAAAGTGCGCCGTCTCGGTGAGAAGCTGCAGGCGGTCGGAGGGAACGCACTCGTAGCCCATCTTGAGCTGGAGGGCGGGGAGGATGGAGACCAGGTTGGCGTTGCCGCACCGCTCGCCGTAACCGTTCATCGTCCCCTGTACGAGGCGCGCTCCCGCCTCGACCGCCGCGAGGGAATTGGCGACCGCGCACTCCGCGTCGTTGTGGGTGTGGATCCCCACCTCGACCTCGCCTCCGAGCTCCGCGACCACGGCGGCCGTCGCCGTCGCGACCTGAGGCGGCAGGCTCGAGCCGTTGGTGTCGCAGATGGTCACGTTCTCGGCTCCCGCCCCAGCGGCCGCGCGAAGGCATTCGAGCGCGTAGGCCGGATCGTCGCGCCAGCCGTCGAAGAAGTGCTCGGCGTCGTAGATCACGCGCTTTCCCGCCGCGCGGCAGAACGCCACCGAGTCGCGGATCATCGCGACGTTCTCTTCGCGGGAGACCCTGGTCACCTTCTCGAGGTGCAACGCCCAGGTCTTCCCGACGAGGGTGCAGACGGGAGCGAAGGTTCCGACGAGGCTCTGGAGCGCCTCGTCGTCGGCGGAGGCGACGTCGCGCCGCCGCGTCATCCCGAACGCGCAGACGTCGGCGCCCTTGAGCTCGAGGTCGGCCAGCAGCTCGAACAGCTCGGCCTCCTTCGGGTTCGAGCTCGGGAAGCCCGCCTCGACGAAACCGATTCCGAGCCGGTCGAGCGCCGTGACGACGCGCGCCTTCTCGGCGGCGGACAGCGACATCCCCTGTCCCTGCATTCCGTCGCGCAAGGTCGTGTCGTAGAGCTTTACGTCGGTCAAATGATGCCTTTCCGGTTCGAGAGTCGAGCGAGCTGTGCGCGGCGTCGGCGCCGCGCGGCCACGGGGCGGTTACGCCGCCGCGGCGCGTCTAATTCGCTCGATGGTCCCGAACTTCCGAGGCATCAACCGGTGACCTTACTCGGTTGTTCGACGAGGTCCAGCCACTCGGCGTACTCAGGGGCGCGCCCGTGCAGCGCGTCCTCGAACTTGGACTGGATCTGGCGCGTGACCTCGCCCGGCTCGCCGAGCGGGTGGTCGTCGACCTCGCGAATGGGCACCAGCTCCGCGGCTGTGCCGACGAGGAACGCCTCCTCGGCGAGGTAGAGCTCCGAGCGCGCGATGTCTCGCTCGACCACCTTGTAGCCCAGGTCCTCGGCGATCTGGATCACCGACTTCCGCGAGATCCCGTCGAGGATGGAGGCTGTGTGGCCGGGGGTCGCGACCTCACCCTCGCGGATGATGAAGATGTTCTCGCCGGAGCCCTCGCAGACGGTCCCGTTGTCTTCCAGCAGGATGGCCTCGTCGTAGCCGGCGTTGGCCGCCTCGGTCTTGGCGAGGATGGAGTTCAGGTACTGGCCGGAGGCCTTGGCGTGCGGGATGAGGCCGTTCGGCGAGATCCGCCGCCAGGAAGACACCTTCGCGCGGATTCCGTGCTGCTTGGCCTCGTCCCCCAGGTAGGCGCCCCAGGGCCATACGGCGACCATGACCTCGACCGGGGCGCTCTTCGCGTAGAGACCCATCTCGCCGTAGCCTCGGAATGCGAGCGGGCGGATATAGCAGCTGCGAAGCCCGTTCTTCCGGATCAGCTCGTGCGTCGCATCGCGGATCTCGGCCGCGGTGTACGGCAGCGGCAGGTAGTAGAGCTCGCCCGACTTCTCCAGCCGAGCGAGGTGCTCGCGATGGCGGAAGATCGCGGGCCCGCGATCGGTCTCGTAGCACCGGATTCCCTCGAAGATCCCGGTCCCGTAGTGCAGGCCGTGGCTCAGCACGTGGACCTTCGCGTCGTCCCAGCGGACGAGCTCGCCGTTCATCCAGATCCACTCGGTCTTCTCCATGGCGCGCAAGTATGGCGGACGGGGCCTGCCGCGTCTACAGGGCCGCGACCACGGCATCGGTCATCTCCTCGGTGCCCACCGGCTCCTCGCCCTTCCCCGCGAGATCCGCGGTGCGCAGGCCGTTCTCCAGCGCCGACTCGACAGCCGCCTCGATCCGGTCGGCGTCGGCCGGGCGATCGAGGCAATGGCGGAGCATCATCGCCACCGACAGGAACGTGGCCAGCGGGTTCGCGATGCCCTTCCCCGCGATGTCCGGTGCCGAGCCGTGGACGGGCTCGAACATGCCTGGGCCGTCGCCGCCGAGGCTGGCCGACGGCAGCATGCCGAGCGAGCCCGTGAGCATCGCCGCCTCGTCGCTGAGGATGTCGCCGAACATGTTCTCGGTCAGGATCACGTCGAAGCGGCTCGGGTCCGCGACGAGCTGCATCGCGGCGTTGTCGACGAGGACGTGGTCGAGCTCGACGTCGGGGTAGTCGGCGGCGACGCCGTTCACGACCTCGCGCCACAGACGCGAGGTTTCGAGCACGTTCGCCTTGTCGACCGACGTGACCCGCGGCGGCGAGCCGCCACGGCGCCTCGCGGACTCGAAGCCCACCCGCGCGATGCGCTCGATCTCCTCGACCGTGTAGACGCAGGCGTCGTGTGCCCGATCGCCCTCCCTCCCCTTGTCGCCGAAGTAGATGCCGCCGGTGAGCTCGCGGACCACGAGCAGGTCGGTGCCGGCGATCACCTCACCGCCGCAGCGGGCTCGCGTCGATCAGGGCCGCGAACGGGCGTGCCGGACGGAGGTTGGCGAACAAGCCGAGGCCCTTGCGCAAGCCCAGGAGCCCCTGCTCCGGGCGCGGCGCCTCGGGGTCGGTGGTGTCCCATTTCGGCCCGCCGACGGCGCCGAGGAGAACCGCGTCGGCCTCGCGGCAGGCGTCGAGGACCTCGTCGGTGAGGGCCGTGCCGTGAGCGTCGATCGATCGCGCCGCCCACGACGCTCTCGGCCACCTCGAAGTCGCCGATGGCCTCGAGCAGACGCACCGAAGCGGCCACGACCTCGGGCCCGATGCCGTCACCCGGCAGGGTCGCGATCCGCGGCTTGCCGTCCGTCGTCATCGTCTACCGGCCGGGATGCCCCGGAAGCGGCCGCAGCGGATGCGCGCGGAAGGCACGGCGCAGCTCGCGAAGCTTGGCGCCGTCGAGCTGGTTGGCCAGGTCCGCCTTGTCGGCCTCGCGGCTGTCGGTCGACGATGCGTTGGGCCCCGCCGGGGGCGGCACCGATCGCGGGCCGTGTCGATAGCGCCAGAGGATCGCGTCGAGCCGGCGCTGCGGTACCTGGTCGAGGAACTCGAGGTTGAGCCCAGCTGACGCGCGCCGGTTGGCCGCGGTGTTCGGGTTTCTGGCCGTCATGTTGACCTTGGGCACGATGGCGCTGTATGGCGCCGCGTTCGAGGGTTTCTTGGTGAACGCTGCATACAGCGGCACCGCGAGCGCTTCGGCCAGGTACTTGGGCCGAAGTCCCAGCACCAGCTCCACGGTTCGAAGGAGCGAGAGCTGGTCGTAGCGCGTGTGGACCACCGCGCCCTTGCGCGTGTACGGGCTGATGGCGAGCGCCGGGATCCTGTGCGCGTCGACGTGGTCGGCGCCGTCCTGTGAGTCGTCCTCCTGGACGACGATCATCGAGCTCTTCCAGATCGGCGAGTGCGAGATCTCGTCGACGAACTGCCCGAGGGCCCAGTCGTTGTTCGCGATGTCCGCGGTCGGCGTCCGCTTGCCCGGGCTTACGCCCTGGGTGTGGTCGAGCGGGAGGACGATGTAGTTGAACGCCGGCACGCTGTTCGTCGCGAGCTCGGCCTGGAACCGGGTCTTGAAGCAGTCGTAACGCGAGTGCGCAAGCGGGCTCGCGCCGGGTGGAAGCGACGAGTCGAACACGGGGATCGCGGTGCCGAGGCTCTCGAAGATCGCGATGTCGCCGTCATAGCATCCCCCGTTGAGCTGCACGTCGGAGTTCGCGAGGACCTGAGCATTCATCGCGGTCTCCTCGGCGGTCCGGTCCTTGTCGGGGAACGGTGAGAGGCCCGCCAGCGCCTCCCCGTAGTTGAAGAACGGGATCTTGGCGTCGATGAGCCGCTCGAAGACGTAGCCCTTCGGCGGCGCGCTCACCTCGTAGGCGCCGAAGTCGTACGGCCTGCCGCGCCCCGCGTAGTTCTGGTGCCAGCTTCGGATCACGTAGTCGGACACCGCGCCGGCGGCCGTCCAGTAGTGGCCGTCGATGGAGGCCTCGGAGTTGGCGTAGACGTGGTCGAGGAGCGGGAAGCGCTTGACGAGCGCGTGAAGGTTCGGCGTCACCTTCTTGCCGAAGAGGGTCAGGTGCTTGTCGCCGTCACCGCGCGGATCGTCGCCCAGCACCTGGTCGTAGGTGCGGTTCTCGCGCACGATGTAGAAGACGTGCTTGATGGGCCCGCCGGCCCGGAGCGGTGTGCCCCGCGGCGGCCTCCGGCTGTTGGTGGGAACGATCTCGCGGTCGGCCTTCGGGGTCAGCCGGCGAAGCTTCGGAACGCTGGGGAACCGCAGAATCCCCGACTCGCCCTGGACGATCGAGGGCAGGTACTGGAAGCTGTTGATGTTGTTGTCGGAGTCGTTCGGCGAGTTCGGGTTGGGGCCGTGCGGGTTGGGGCCGACGCCCAGCCCCTTCGCCGTCACCCACGCCATGAGCCCGCCTCTCGCGACCTGCGCCGCGACGGGGTAGGCGGCCGTCGGGACCCGCCCGACGAGCTGCCAAGCGCGCGGCCGGCGCTTGCCGCTTCCGCACGTCTTCCCGTCCTTGCCGGGAAGGGCGAAGACGGCGATCGCGTCCTCGCCCGAATCCGCCGACAGGAGCCAGCAGCCGTCGGGGGTGACGCTGACGCGAACCGGCGCCGACCCGTTGCCCTGCGGACGGGCCACCGACAGCGTGCGCTCGGCCTTGCCGGTGCCGGTGTCGATCACCGCGATCTGGTCGTCAGCGGTGATCGCCACGTAGGCGCGCGGGAGCTTCGGGTCCATCGCCATTCCCTCCGGATGGGAGAGATGTGGACCGGCCTGGATGTCGCCGGTCTTGGTGGCGTTCGCCAGGTCGATCACCGAAACGGTGCCGTTCGTCTCGTTGGAGACGAACCCGTGGCCCGCACGGTCAATCGTGGCGCCATAGGGGTAATGGCCCGTGTCGACGTAGCGCACCGACTTCGTCTTGGTGTCGATCACAGCAGCCGCATCGGCGAGATTGAGCGCCGCGAGGAGCGTCTTGCCGTCGGGCGAGATCGCCAGCTCCTGCGGATAGGACTCGACCGCGGTCGCGTTGGGCGGGAATTCCTGGTAGGGCGGCGCATCAGGCGGCGGCGGCACTCCGATCAGCCCCGAGTACCTCGCCCTGCCGCTCTGCTTCGAGTAGGAGAGCACCTGGATGACGTCGCCCTGCTGGCCCGGCACCCTCGCGGGAGGCTTCTCATCCGTGTGCGGCGAGGCTCGAAGCCCCGACACGTAGGCGACCTGGCGGGTGGGGTCCATGACGATCCCGCCCGAGAGCCCGGGCATGACGAGCTTCTGGACGACCTTGCCGCGCTTGGGACCGCTCATCGCCACGATCCGGATGTCGTTGACGCCGCGGCCTGCCGACAGCGTCCACAGATAGCGCCCGTCCGGCGTCAGCGCCGCGCCGTAGGGATGGTTGCCGAGCTTCGTGAGCTTTCCCGCGGGCACAACCCTGCGGCCGTTCGGCTGGATCCGGTTCTTCGGGCCGATGCGACCAGACGTCGCGCTCTGGGTCGCCGCCAGGGCCGCGGCGCCCGCACCGAGGACGGCGACCACGACCACGAGCCGAGCAATCCTTGAGGCCGTCCCGCGCACCGCGTCGAGGATATTGACGCCTCAGGCCGGGCGGCGGGCCGAGATGTTAAGCCGCACGTACTCCACGACTAGCGGCCTCGGCATGCCGCCCAGCACCGCGTCGAGGAACTCGCCATGGAGATCCTCCGGAAGCCTGTCGAGGTGCCACGGCAGGATCACCGTCGAGAGGAAGCCCCGGGGGTCGCGCGGGGTCACCGGCCAGGGCTCGAGCCACACCCGCTCAGTCTCGAAGCCGGCCCTCTGCAGGCGAAGCTCGGTGTCGCCGACGCTCGCGTAGTTCCATACGCGCTGCTCGGGCCGCAGGTAAGGCGAGAAGCGCTCGTCGCCCGACAGCGAGTCGATCACCCGCTCGATCTCGGCGATGTTGCCGGTGCCCCCGCACTGCGTCTCGAGCTGACCGCCGGGTCGCAGCGCGGCGTGAAGACGCTCGAAGAGGCGCTCGTGCTCGAGGATCCAATGGAAGACCGCGCTCGAGAAGATCGCGTCGACGCGCTCGGAGACCTCGAGGTCGAGGAGGTTCTGGACCAGCAGCTCGACGCGCTCATCGCCCCCTATCGCGGCCTCGGCCTTCTCGATCATGTCCGGAGAGGCGTCGACCCCGATCACGCGGCCCTCCGGAAGGCGCTCGAGCAGCAGCGCCGTGACCTTTCCGCTGCCGCATCCGGCGTCGAGGACGGTCTCGTCGCCGCGAAGGTCGAGGCGCTCTCCGACCGCGCGCCCCCAGGCGAGCTGGGGCGCCGCGTGGCGGTCGTAGGCCTCGGCGTCCCAGGTGGTCGCGTTCATCCCAGGCCGCTGGTAACGGGCGCAACCTCCGATGTCCCCGCCGCCTCGAACGCGTCGATCTCGCCGGAGCATTGGAGCGTCAGCCCGATGTCGTCGAGGCCGCGAAGCAAGCGGTGCTTCACCTCCTCGTCGATCTCGAATTCGAAAACCCCGTCAGCGGAGTTGACGGTCTGATCGTCGACGTCGATTCGGGCCTCGCCCGCCTCAGC
Organism: uncultured Actinomycetes bacterium; assembly: GCA_963823245.1. GTDB lineage: Bacteria > Actinomycetota > Thermoleophilia > Solirubrobacterales > 70-9 > JAWVFM01. Next base: position 154,515 of record CAWGKQ010000008.1, read on the forward strand.
GATTGCGCGGCAATGCGCTTCGTCGAGGATCACCGGCAGGAGGCCGATCTTCGTGCAGTTGGCGTAGAAGATGTCGCCGAAGGAGGGGGCGATGATCGCCTCGAAACCGAAGTCCTCGAGCGCCCAGGGCGCATGCTCGCGTGACGAGCCGCATCCGAAATTCCGGCCGGCGACGAGGATCGGGTGCGGCTCGAGCTCGATTTCGCCGTCGCGCACCCAGTCGTAGAAGAGGAACTCGCCGAAGCCGGTGCGCTCGACCCTCTTCAGGAACTGCTTGGGGATGATCTGGTCGGTGTCGACGTCGGCACGGTCGAGCACCGAGACCCTCCCCTCGATGACGTCGACGGCCCTCATGCGCCGTCCCACTCGCGAATGTCGACGAATCTCCCGGCGACCGCCGCCGCAGCGGCCATGCGAGGGCTTACAAGGTGCGTCCGGCCTCCCTTCCCCTGGCGGCCCTCGAAGTTGCGATTCGAAGTCGAGGCGCAGCGCTCGCCCGGGGAGAGGATGTCGGGGTTCATCCCGAGGCACATCGAGCAGCCCGCAGTGCGCCACTCGAACCCGGCATCCGCGAAGACCTTGTCGAGTCCCTCCTCCTCGGCCTGCGCGCGCACCTGCTGCGAGCCGGGGACCACCATGGCCCGGATCGAGTCGGCGACGCGCCTGCCCTCGACCATCTGCGCGGCCTCGCGAAGGTCGCCGATTCGCGAGTTCGTGCAGGAGCCGATGAAGACGCGGTCGAGCGGGATCTCGCCAATCGGCGTGCCGGGCTCGAGGGCCATGTAGGCGAGGGCACGCTCGGCAACCTCGCGGTCGGCCGGGCCCTCGCCCCAGGTAATGGGATCGGGCACCGCCCCGGTCACCTCCGTGACCATCCCGGGGTTCGTCCCCCAGGTGACCATCGGCGAGATCTTCGACGCGTCGATCTCGACCTGGCTGTCGAAGCTGGCGCCGTCTTCCGTTGGCAGCGCGCGCCACCGCTCGACGGCCGCCTCGAAGTCATCCGGCGCGGCCGGGCGACCCTCGATCCACTCGAAGGTCACCTCGTCGGGCGCGACCATCCCGGCGCGACCGCCGCCCTCGATGGTCATGTTGCAGACGGTCATCCGGCCCTCCATGGACAGGGCCTCGATGGCGGGCCCCGCGTACTCGACGGCGTGGCCGACCATGCCGCCGGTGCCGAGCCGCCCGATCGTCGCCAGGATCAGATCCTTCGCGCCGACGCCCGGGCCGGCCTCGCCCGTGTAGAGGATGCGCATCGTCTTCGGCCGGCGCTGGACCATGCACTGGGTGGCGAGCACGTGCTCGACCTCGGAAGTCCCGATCCCGAAGGCGAGGGCGCCGAACGCGCCGTGGGTCGAGGTGTGGCTGTCCCCGCAGACGATCGTCATTCCCGGCTGGGTCACGCCGAGCTCAGGGCCGATCACGTGTACGATCCCCTGGCGGTCGGAGCCGAGGGAGTAGATCGGGATGCCGAACTCCTCGCAGTTTCGCTCCAGCGTTTCGACCTGCACTCGCGACAGCTCGTCGGCGATCAGACGCGCGGCCGAGGTGCCGTCCGTCGGGACGTTGTGGTCGGCGGTGGCGAGCGTGCGGTCCGGCCGCCGGACCTTGCGGCCCTCGAGCCGGAGGCCGTCGAAGGCCTGCGGTGAGGTGACCTCGTGGACGAGGTGCAGGTCGATGTAAATCAGGCCGTCGGCGACCTCATGCGCCGCCCAGATCTTGTCGAACAGCGTCTGCGCCATCAGCCTCTCCGGAGGCCGGCGGCGACCACGGCGATGAACCGGGTCGGCTCGGTGCCGTCGTTGCGAAAGCAGTGCGGCAGGTCGGCGTCGAAGGTGACGCTGTCGCCGGCGGCGAGCGGGTGGCGCTCGCCCTCGACCTCGAGCGTCAGCTCGCCGTCGACGACGATCGCCGTCTCGCGGCTGCCCGGCTCGTGCAGGGGTGGATCGTCCGTGCCACCGGTGCTCGCCGCGGGCGCAAGCTCGTGGAGGGACGCATCCGCGCGCTGCCCGGGGAGGGACGGGGTGAGCTCTTCGGTACGGTGCCCGCCGCGCACGCGAGATCGACCCTCGCCCGCGCGGACGATCGTGAGGTGGCTGCCCTCGTCGAGGCGCAGGAGCTGCGAGAGGCTCAGCTCGAGGCCGGCGGCGATGCGGGCGGCGACCGCCAGCGTGGGGCTTGTCTCTCCCCGCTCGACCTGCGAGAGCATCGGTGCGCTGACGCCCGAGCGGGCCGCGAGATCGCGGAGCGAGAGGTCCATGCCCTCGCGGAGCGCGCGCACGCGCTCCCCCACCGCCCCGTTCTGCGTCTGCGTCTGCGTCGCCTGCGCGCTCACCGTGCTGCGTATGTTATCACGTACGATTGTCTAGCGAGACTGATTGCTCGGACGCACGAGGATCTCGTTGATCGAAACCCGCTTCGGCTGGCTGAGCGCGTAGACGATGGCGTTCGCGATGTCGCGCGCCTCGAGGACGTCGGTGCTCTGCCGCATCTTCTCGATCTGCTCGACGACCATCGGGTGGGTGTTGTGGCCCTGGAGCTCGGTGTCGACGAAGCCCGGCTCGATGCACGTGACCCGGACCCCGATGTGGGCACCCTCCTGGCGCAGCGACTCGGAGAAGCCGACCACGCCCCACTTGGTCATGTTGTAGACACCGCTTCCCAGGCTCGCGATCCGGCCGGCCACCGAGGAGACGTTGACGATGTCTCCCCCACCTCCGTCTCGCAGGAGCGGCACCGCGACGTTCGTGCAATACAGGAGGCCGAGGAGGTTCACCTCGATCATCCGCCGCCACTCGTCCGTGTCGGCACCCTGGATGGGGCCGAGCAGCATGACGCCGGCGTTGTTGATGAGGCCGTCGAGACCGCCGAGTGCCTCATGCGCGCCCTCGACGAGCGCCTTGGCCTGCTCCTCGTCCGAGATGTCGGACCGGATCGCGACGGCCGTGCCACCCTCGCGCTCGATCGTCGACGCCAGCTCGTCGAGGCGGTCCTTGCGGCGGGCGCCGAGCGCGACCTCGGCACCCTCGCCGACGAGCGCGAGCGCCGTGGCCTCACCGATACCCGACGAGGCGCCGGTGATGAGGACCTTGCGGCCGTCGAGCGACCCCACGCCGACAGCCTATGGCGTGCGCTCGCGCACCGCGTCCGCCACGACAGCCTCCGCCTCGCGGACCGCTGCGCCCTCGAGCGCATTCGACAGCGCGCGCACGTAGGCACGGGCCGACGCCTCGAGGATGTCCGTCGCCACGCCCTGGCCGCTCGCCAGACGCCCGGCCGCGCGGAGCATCACCGTCACCTCGCCCAGGGCGTCCTCGCCCTCGGTCACCGCGGAGACCGTGTACTGGCGAAGGTCGCACTCCACCTCGGTCGCATTCTGGATCGCGACGAAGATCGCATCGACGGGCCCGTCGCCGGACGCCTCACCGACGACCTCCTCGCCCGCGGGCGTCGTCACCGCGACGCGGGCGTTCGGCGGGCGGCGCGAGCCGGCCTCGACCTCGAACCAGGCCAGCTCGTAGCGCTCGCCGCCCTCACGGACCTGGTCGGAGACGATTGCCTCGAGGTCGAGCGCGGTGACCTGCTTCTTGCGGTCGGCGATCTCCTTGAAGGCGGCGAACGCCTGGTTCAGCGCGTTGCCCTCGACCTTGAAGCCGAGCTGCTCCAGGGCGTCGCGAAGCGCGTGGCGGCCCGAGTGCTTGCCGAGCACGATCGAGTTCGACTCGAGGCCGACCTCGGTCGCATCCATGATCTCGTAGGTCGTGCGCTCCTTCAGCACACCGTCCTGGTGGATGCCGGACTCGTGCGCGAAAGCGTTTCGCCCCACGATCGCCTTGTTCGGCTGCACCGCGTAGCCCGTGAAGCGGGAGACCATGCGGCTCGTGCGGGCCAGCTCGCGCGGGTTGAGCATGGTGTCGAGGCCGTGGACGTCGCGACGCGTCCGCAGCAGCATCACGATCTCCTCCAGCGAGCAGTTGCCGGCCCGCTCGCCGATCCCGTTCACGGCGCACTCGACCTGGCGGGCGCCCGCGAGGACTCCCGCGTAGGAGTTCGCAACCGCGAGGCCCAGGTCGTCGTGGCAGTGCACCGACATGCGCACGTCGCGCAGCGCAGGAACCAGCTCGTAGAGACGGGCGAAGTACGCCATGTACTCCTCGGGCGTCGTGTAGCCGACCGTGTCGGGAATGTTGACCACGGTCGCGCCCTCCTCGACAGCGATCGCGCAGACCTCCGCCGTGAACTCCACCTCGGCGCGGGTGGCGTCCATCGGCGAGAACTCGACGTCGTCGCAGTAGGACTTGGCCAGCGTCACGGCGGCCTTCGCCTGACCCTTCACGTCCTCGCGCGTCGTCTGGAGCTGGTGCTCGATGTGGATGTCGGACGTCGAGATGAAGGTGTGGATTCGGGGGCGCTCCGAGTCCTTGATCGCGTTCCAAGCCGTGTCGATGTCCGCTTTGTGCGTGCGCGCCAGGCCGCAGATCACCGGGCCCTCCACCGCGCGCGAGATCGCCTCGACAGCTTCGAAGTCGCCGGGCGAGGTGATCGGGAACCCCGCCTCGATCACGTCGACCCCCAGTCGCGCGAGCTGCTGCGCGATCTCGACCTTCTCCTGAGTGTTCAGCGAGATCCCCGGCGACTGCTCGCCGTCTCGCAGCGTGGTGTCGAAGATGTGGACCCGGCTGGCGGGCGACAGTTGTGATGACTCAGCGCTCATCGCGCCTTCCTCCTCAAATCTCTTGCGGACGCTTCGCGTCCTTACCTGCTGCTTTCGGGGCGAAGCCCTCACCAACAGAAACTTCCGATTGACCTTTATCTCGCGGCTATCGCGCCGCCCAGCGCTATTCCCCCCGAAGGGGGAGGAGAAGGAGAAGCGCCAGGCTGTCGAGCCGGTGGGCCATTCGGTCGCGTGAGAGTAGCAACGCTACGCGTCGGGGACGAGTACGACCTTGCCGACGTTCTTGCGCTCGGCGATGAAGCGGTGGGCTTCGGCGGCCCGGTCGAACGGGAACGCCTCGGCGACGACCGGCCTCAGGCGGCCGGCCTCGAGGTCTGCCATCAGCGGCTCGACCATGCGATCGAGGCTGCCCTCCTGCCGCCACCAGGTGAGCATGTTGAGGCCGAAGACGCCCTTGTTCTCGTTCATGATCGCGGCGCTCTTCCACCACGGCATGGTCGCGACCGGCATCCGGGCAAGGGCCCTGGCTACGGCGCGGAGGTCACGGCCCTCGCCGGTCTGGATCTCGGAGGCGCCGTACATGATCAGGCGCCCGCCCTGCCGGAGGATCTTGTAGTCCTTGCGGAAGCTCGACGGTCCGATCGCGTCCATGATCACGTCGACGCCCTCGCCGTTCGTGATCCGCATCACCTCGGCAGCGAAGTCCTGATTTCGGTAGTCGATCGGGTGATCGACACCCTGCTCGGCGATCGCCTCGTGCTTCGACGGCGACGCGGTTCCGAAGACCTCGGCTCCGCGGAGCTTCGCGATCTGCGTCGCTGAAATGCCGACGCCGCCGGCCGCCGCGTGGATCAGCGCCCGCTCGCCCTCCTTGAGCCCGCCCATGATCACGAGCGCGGCGTAGGCCGTGCCGTAGTTGACCGGGAAGGCGGCCCCCTGCTCGAACGAGAGGTCGGCCGGAAGCGGAAGCGCCTGATCAGCCGGAACCGTGACGAGCTCGGCCTGACCGTTGAACTCACATCCCGCGATAACCCGGTCGCCGACCTTGTGCCCCTCCACGCCATCGGCGATCGACTCGACCTCGCCCGCGACCTCGTAGCCAACCACGCACGGCACCGGCGGTGCGTCCGGATAGGTGCCGGCCCTGGCCATGAGGTCGGCGAAGTTGATGCCGGCCGCCTTGACCGCGATCCGCAGCTGGCCCGGCCCCACGGGCGGGTCAGTGCGCTCCTTGACCTGAAGCACCTCCGGAGGCCCGTGCCTGGTGATGACGACCGCGCGCACGCCGTCGACCCTACAGCTCGATGCCGCTGCCGGCAAAGAAGCCGTCCTGGCCGGCGATCTCGTCGATCACCTCAGGCGGCACCGCCGCATCGGTGGTGAGCGCCATCACCGCCTCGTCGTCGCCCTCCTTGGCCCCGACCGCGGCGGAGACGATGTTGACGCTGTGCTCGCCGAAGGCCGTACCGACGCGGCCGATCATCCCGGGCTGGTCGGCGTAGCGGAAGATCGCGAGGTGATCGGCGAGCGGCAGGTAGACGCTCTGGCCCCACACGCCCACGAGATAGGGGATGTTTCTGGGCCCGACGCCGGTCCCCGCGACCTCGACCACCTCGTCGCCGGACTCGATCCGCACGGTGACCAGCTCGGTGAAGTCCTCCGAGACCGCGTCCGACACCTCGATGAGCTCGATTCCGCGCTCCTCCGCCATCGCCGCGGCGTTGACGAGATTGACCTGCTCCTCCGTGTGGCCGGAGAGGATCCCGACGAGGACGGCGATCCCGAGCAGCCGGGTGTCGTAGTCCGCGATTCGGCCTCGGAACTCGGCGCGCACCCGCTCGACTGACCCGCTCCCGAGTCCCTGCGCGAGGCGCCCGAGCATCTGGCACAGCGGGACGAACGGCGCCAGGGCCTCCATCTCCTCCGGCCGAACCGCGGCGATGTTGACCGCGTTGGTGACAACCCCGTCGGTCAAGGCGGCTCGCACCTGCTCGGCGGTGACGGTTCCGGCACGGTCCTGGGCCTCGGCCGTCGATGCGCCCAGGTGCGGCGTCACCACCACTCCTTCGCGCCCGAACAGCGGGTGCTCGGTGAACGGCTCAGAGGGGAAGACGTCGAGTGCGACGCCCGCGACCTTGCCCGAGTCGAGCCCCTCCTCGAGCGCCTCGAGATCCACGAGCTCGCCCCGGGCGCAGTTGACGATCCGGACGCCCTGGCGCATCTTCGAGACCGCCTCGGAGTCGATCCAGTTGATCGTCTCCGGCGTCTTCGGAAGGTGGATGGTGATGAAGTCAGCCTGCGAGTAGAGCTCGTCCGTCGTCTCCGCGCCGTCGACGCCAAGCTCGCGGAAGCGCTCGGGCGCCACGAACTTGTCGAACGCGACGACCTCCATATCGAACGACTGCGCGCGCTTCGCGACGAGCTGGCCGATGCGGCCGAAGCCGATGACGCCGAGGGTCTTGCCATAGAGCTCCGTGCCGCTGAACTTGGACCTTGCCCACTCTCCCGCGATGAGGGAGGCGTGCGCCTGCGGGATGTTCCGGCAGAGCGCGAGCATCAGCGCGAGCGTGTGCTCAGCGGCGGCCACCGAGTTCGACTCCGGCGCGTTGACCACGACGATCCCGCGCTTGGTCGCCGCCGGCACGTCGACGTTGTCGACGCCCGTCCCGGCGCGGCCGATCACCTTCAGGCGCTCGGCGCGCGAGATCACGTCCGCGGTCATCTTCGTGGCCGAGCGGATGATGATCGCGTCAAAGTCGGCGATCCGCTCGGGCAGTTCCTCGAGCGGCATGTCGAGCCCGAGCTCGACGTCGAACTCCTCACGGAGCAGGTCGATGCCCGAGTCGGCGATCTTCTCCTTGACGAGGACCCTCACCCGCGCACCTCGGGGTCGTTCTCGATCACCCAGTCGATGCAGGCAGTGAGCGCCTCGACGTCGGCGGGGTCGACCGCGGGGAACATCCCGATGCGGAGCTGGTTGCGGCCCAGCTTGCGGTAGGGCTCGACGTCGACGATTCCGTTCGCCCGGAGCGCCGCCGCCAGGGCACTCCCATCGACGGAATCCTCGAAGTCGATCGTCCCCACGACGGCGGAGCGCTTCGCGGAGTCGGCCACGAACGGCGTCGCGGACTCGCTGGCCTCTGCCCAGCCGTAGAGGGTCCCGGCCGAGGTCGCGCAGCGCTCCACGCACCAGTCGAGGCCGCCCTGCGACAGCATCCACTCGATCTGGTCGGCGAGCAGCAGCAGGGTCGCCACCGCCGGCGTGTTGTAGGTCTGGTCCTTGCGGGAGTTCTCGAGCGCCGTCGCAAGCGAGAGGAAGGAGGGCTGCCAGCGCCCGGCGACTCCATCCAGCTCCTCGATCCTCGCGATGGTTGCCGGGCTCACGATCGCGAGCCAGAGCCCGCCGTCCGAGCCAAGGCCCTTTTGGGGAGCGAAGTAGTAGGCGTCGAGCTCACCGGGCTCGAGCGGCAGGCCGGCGACGGCCGAGGTGCCGTCGATCAGCACCAGGGCATCGCCGGCGTCGGCCGGGCGGGTCACCGGCAACATGACTCCGGTCGACGTCTCGTTGTGCGCCCACGCGACGACGTCCGCCGACGGGTCGCCACGCGGCTCTGGGGCGTCACCCGGCTCCGCCTCGACGACGACCGGGTCGCCGAGGAAGGGCGCGCCCGCCGTGACCTTGGCGAACTTGCTCGAGAACTCGCCGAAGCAGAGGTGGAGCGCGCGGTCGCGGACGAGACAGGCGGCCGCCGCGTCCCAGAACGCTGTCGTGCCGCCGTTGCCGAGCAGGACCTCGTAGCCCTCCGGGAGGCCGTAGAGCTCGGCCAGGCCGGCTCGCGCTCTCCGGACCAGATCCTTCACCGGACGCTGCCTGTGCGAGGTGCCCATGACGTCCGTGGCCGCGGCGAGGCTCGCCAGGATCTCGCGGCGCACCCGCGAGGGCCCGGAGCCGAAGCGGCCGTCGGCGGGCAGGATGTCGGTCGGAATGCGTACGGCGGTTGCGTTCATCATCGGTTCCTCAAGCTTGGCGACTCGGGATTCCTATTAATCTGCGCCCGGCATGAGCCGAGACGAGGTATTGGAGCCGATCGAGGGCGAGGGCTATGCCGTCGCCGGCCTCGATGGGCTCGGGGAAGGCTACGGGTTCCGCAAGATCCGCCGCCGGCTCGGCGTCGAGGCGTTCGGCGTCAACGCCATCGTGATGCCCGCGCGCTACGACTCGGGGAGCCATTACCACGACGAGCAGGAGGAGCTCTATTTCGTCCATCGCGGGGCGATCGAGATGGAGTTCGGGGACGGCTCGCGCCACCGCCTGGGACCCGGCGGCATGGCGCGCGTGGCCGCCGCGACCGTTCGCAGGGTCGTCAACCCGACCGACGAGGACGCCGTGTACGTGATCGTCGGCGGCAAGGACGGCTACGTCGGCCGCGACGGGCGCCTGCCGGAAGGGTGAAAGCGGGCGCGGCGGCCCGATCGCCGAGAACCCGGGCGACTGATCGGCGACGACCCTCGACGCGAGGCCCGTGACCCGCGAGATCGACGCGTACGGCGCCCGGGCCAAGCTCTGGAGCCCGCTCGCGACCGTCGGCCTGACCCTCGTCACGCTCGGCGTCTACGGCGTCGTCTGGTACCACCGCGTCAACTGCGAGCTGCGCGACTACGGACGCGCCTATGGCGACGAGCAGCTCGCCGGCTCTGATCCCCGGCGCTCCGTCCTCGCGCTGGCGCCTGGGCTGCTCCTGGTCCTGCCCCCGCTGATCTCCGCCGCGGGCTTCGTCGGCCGGGTGCGGCGGGTCCAGCGCTACGGGCAGGGGGAGCTCGCGAGCGGCTGGCTCGTGGCGACGATGATCGTCCTCCCCGTCTTCCTCCCCGCGATCCCGGGCTACGTCCAGTCAACCCTCAACGTTCTCTGGAACCGCTACCCCGAGGCCGGGCCCGCCGAGGAGCCGGCGGGCGCGACGGCCGAGCGCGAGCCGGGACGCCTGCGACGCTTCTGGGCCTGGCTCATCGGCCCCCCGCCCGAGGCTCCACAGCCGAAGGAGTGGGTGTTCCGGCCGGTCGTCGGCGTGCTCGCGCTGATCGCCTCCTACGTGCTCTTCCAGACCGACGCCGCGATCCTGGGGTTCGCGCCGCAGATCTTCTTCGCGGTGCAGGTTCACGAGGACCGCCGCGCCCAGGGCCTCCCGCACCTCTGGTGGTCGAGCGCCGTCGGCACGATCGGCTCCCTCGTCTTTCTCATGTACGTCCAGAATCGCAGGGAGACGCTCGCGAACATGCGCGGCGCGCTCCCGGACGGCCAGATGGCGGCACGCACCGACCAGGCGACCGGCCTTCCGTCCGCCGCCTGGTACCCGGATCCGTGGGGGCGCGCCCGCCTGCGCTGGTGGGACGGCGCCGAGTGGACCGGCTACGTGAGTTGACCCCTAGGCGGGCTGATTCGCGTCCGCGAGCGCCTGCGGCAGCTTGGGAGCGTCCTCGCCGACCGGCGGGTAGACGTCCGTCAGAAGGCCCGCGTAGGCACCGATCCGGGTCTGGAACTGCAACGTCCAGACGATGGTGTCGAAGAGCCAGCGCGGCTGGTAGCCGCGGAAGACGATCATCATCCAGCTCGCGAACGCAGCGCCGAGGCTCACGTAGTTGATCGCCCAGGCGACGAAGATGAGCGGGATGAAGAGGATGAGCCGGAATGCGACCTTGAGCCGGCTCTGCTTGGCGGCGGGCGCCGCGAAGAGCACCCGCTGCGGCTGGCTCGGATCCTGGCTCCAGCCGAATGACGGCCACCGGTCCGTGACCAGGTGCAGCCAGCCGCTGACCGAGGTGCCGTATCTGAGGATCCCCGAGTTCCAGTTGTAGAGCGTCTCGGGGTAACGCCCGGTGATGACGAGCGCGAACCAGGCGACGATGACGAGAACCTCGCCGACGATCGCGTAGACGTAGAGCACGATCAGCCACGGAATCGCGAGGATGAGCCGGAAGAACGTGGTCAGCCGGTCGCGATCGGTTGCCTGGAAGTCGACCTCGTATCGCGCCGGGTACCCCCCGCTCGGTGCGGGAGGGGGGGCGGCGCCGGTGGTCGGTAGCCGGGCGGCGGGGGCGGCGGCTGCGCGGGTGGCTCGGTCGGGGGCGGAGGAGGCGGCGGCGGGGCTTGGCCTTCGGTCATGCCTAGACGGCGCCGGGGTTACCCGTGTCCTCAAACTCGAACGGCGGGTACTCCGTGACCATCCAGTACTCGTACGCCTGGGCGCGGACCAGCCAGCGGTAGCTGTTGACGACGAAGCGGAAGAGCCCCTCCGGATAGTCCTTGGTGAACAGGATGATGAAGACCGTGATGAAGGCGAGGAACGCCGCGACGTAGTAGAGAACGGTCGCGACGATGAAGAACGGGATGACGAGCAGCCAGTGCACGAGCGGCCGCCAGCGATCGACGCCACCCTCCGGATAGTCGATCGTGAGGCGAGCCGGGTAGTCGGGCACGTCTTCGAGCGTGAACGGCGGGTACTCGTCGGTCAGCAGGAGGAGGTACGCGGCAACCCGCCATCCCCAACGGTGAACGCCCAGCACGAAGTCGAACATCCCGCGTGGGTAGTTCCGGGTGAACAGAACAGCGAAGAACGAGATGAAGATCACGACGGCCGCGGCGATCCCGAGGAAGACGAGGCAGATGTAGTGCGGGATCAGGAGCAGCCACTTGACCAGCGGAAGGAACCGGTGGTACTCCCCCTGGCGAGCGGCGTCGACGCGCACCGGATAGGCGGCGACCGCCGAGGCCGGCGCGGCCGGCTGATTGCCCGGAGGCGGCGGCGGCGGCTGTGCCGGAGGCTCGGTTGGGGGCGGGGGCGGGGGCGGGGGCGGTGCTTGACCTTCAGTCATGGGCGCACCCTAGTCGTATCACCGGATGTATGCGGACCGCTGGCGGAGGAGCGAGCGGAGTTACTGCTCTTCGATCCACGGCATCATCGAGCGCAGGTCCTTGCCGACGCGCTCGACGGGATGGTCTGCTGCCTCCTCGCGCATCCGCTGGAAGTTCTCGGCGCCGGCTCTGTTCTCGGCGATCCACTCCTTGGCGAACTCGCCCGACTGGATGTCGGCGAGCACCTTCTTCATGGCCTCGCGCACCTCGGGCCCCACGACGACCGGCCCGCGCGTCATGTCGCCGTACTCGGCCGTGTTCGAGATCGAGTCGCGCATCCCCTGGATGCCGTTCTCGTACATCAGGTCGACGATCAGCTTCAGCTCGTGCAGGCACTCGAAGTAGGCCAGGCGCGGGTCGTAGCCGGCCTCCACAAGCGTCTCGAAGCCGGCGCGGGCGAGCTCGGTGAGGCCGCCGCAGAGCACCGACTGCTCGCCGAACAGGTCCGTCTCCGTCTCGTCCTTGAACGTGGTCTCGATGACGCCCGCGCGGCCACCGCCGATACCGCTCGCGTAGGCGAGCACGACATCGTGGGCGTTGCCGCTGGCGTCCTGGTGGATTGCCATCAGGCACGGAACGCCGCGACCTTCGGCGAACTGGCGGCGGACGAGATGGCCCGGCCCCTTCGGCGCCACCATGCCCACGTCGACGCCGGCCGGAGGATCGATCTGGCCGAAGTGGATCGCGAAGCCGTGTGCGAAGAGGAGCAGGTCGCCCTCGGCGATCCCGTCGCGGATCTCGGCATCCCAGACGTCGGCCTGGCGCTCATCCGGCAGCAGGATCATCACGATGTCGCCCGCGCTCGCTGCGTCGGCGACGTCGAGGGCCCGGAGGCCGGCTCCCTCGGCGTCGGCCCGGCTCGACGAGTCGGGGCGCAGGCCGACGACCACGTCGCAGCCCGAGTCCTTGAGGTTCAGGGCGTGGGCGTGCCCCTGCGACCCGTAGCCGAGGATCGCGATCGTCTTGCCCTCGAGTTGGGTGAGGTCAGCGTCCTTGTCGTAATAGATGTCGTCGCTCATGGGCGCGACAGGTTATTCGTTGGGACACGAGCCTCAGGGAGGGCCCGCCGGATTAGCTTCCCCGAGGGGGTTCGCGGAAGCTCGGAGACGAACTCGAACCGCTTCGGGACCTTGAACGCCGCGAGGTCGGCGGCGCAGTGGCGCCGCAGAGTCTCGGCGTCGAGCTCGGCGCCGTTGCGAGGGACGACGACGGCCACGACGGCCTCCTGCCATTCGGAGTCCGGCCTGCCGACCGCGGCGGCGTCGAGCACGTCGTCGTGGCGTAGAAGGACCTCCTCGATCTCGGCCGGAATCACGTTCTCGCCGCCGCTGATGATGACGTCGCCGAGACGGTCCTCGACGTACAGGAACCCGTCCTCGTCGATGCGCCCGAGATCGCCGGTGTGCAGCCAGCCGTCCTCGTCGGCGACGCCAGGCGCGACAGTCGGCCCCTGCACGAGGATCTCGCCCAGGTGAATCCGCAGGTGGGTGGTCAGGAGCGGCCTGCCGGCCGAGCCCATGCGGCGATCCACGTCGCCCGGCGCCAGGGTCGTCACCTGTGAGGCGGCCTCCGTCAACCCGTAGGTCTGCACCACCGTCGCACCCCGGCCAATCGCCTCCTCGAGGACCGCGACCGGCACCGGTCCGCCCCCGACGAGCACGGCGCGCAGCGGGAGGAGGTCGACGCCGGCGTCGAGGAGGCGCGCCAGCTGCGTCGCCACAAGCGAAACGAGTGTCACGCCGTCGCCCTCGAGCGACGTGGCCACCGCGTCGACGTCGAAGCCGTCGTGGACGACCGCGGTCGTCCCGTAGATCACCGACCGCATGACGATCGACACGCCGGACACGTGGTGCAGCGGCAGGCAGCAGAGCCACCGATCGGTCGGCTCGACGCCGATGTTGAAGGCGGAGCCAACCGCGCTCCAGAGGTGGTTCCCGTAGGTGAGTCCGACCGGACGAGGTCGGCCGGACGTGCCGCTCGTGAGGATGCGGCAGTGGATCGCGTCCAGGTCGTGCTCGCCGAGGAGGGGCAGGTCGGCCTCGGTGAGCGGCGGAGCCTCCTCGTCGGACAGCACAAGGACGGGATTGGCGCGTTCGATCTCGGCCTCGCGCTCGGCCGCCGCGAGCCTCGGATTGAGCGGGTAGGCGATCGCGCCCAGCTTCATCAGGGCATGGAGGCTCACCACGTGCCGGAGCCCCGGCGGCAACTCGATCGCGACGACCGCGTCGCGCCGCACTCCCTGGGCGGCGAGGCGGCGCGCGACCGATATCGCCTCCCGCTCGAGCTCCGCGTAGGTCAGCTCGTGTCCGTCGGCGATGAGCGCCACTCGGTCGGGGCACGTCTCCGCGCGCTGGGTGAGCCAGTTGTCCAGAAGCATCGTGCGCTTAGATGATTCACGACATGCCCGTGCGCCACAAGGCCGCTCCGTCGGAATCCGACCTGTACGCGCCCATCCAATGGGCTGACAGCGGGTCGTACAGCGACATCCGGTACGAGACCGCCGACGGGATCGCGAAGATCACGATCGACCGTCCCGACCGGCGAAACGCGTTTCGCCCGCAGACCCTGGCCGAGCTTCGCGACGCCTTCGGGCGGGCCCGCGACGACCTCGCCGTGGGCGCGGTCATCCTCACGGGCGCCGGCACCGAGGCCTTCTGCTCCGGCGGCGACCAGAAGATCCGCGGCGACGACGGCTACATGGGCGACGACGAGGTCGCGTCGAAGGGGGTTGGCCGGCTCGACGTCGGCGACCTGCACGTGCAGATCCGCCGCCTGCCGAAGCCGGTGGTCGCGATGGTCGCCGGGTACGCGGTCGGCGGGGGTCACATCCTCCACCTCGTGTGCGACCTGACGATCGCGGCTGACAACGCTCGCTTCGGGCAGACCGGTCCCCGCGTCGGCAGCTTCGACGGCGGGTTCGGGGCGGGGCTGCTCGCGCGCCAGGTCGGCGCGAAGCGGGCCAAGGAGATCTGGATGCTCTGCCGGCTGTATTCGGCGGAGGAAGCCGAGAGAATGGGGCTCGTGAACGCCGTGGTCCCGCTCGCTGACCTCGAGCGCGAGACCGTCGCCTGGTGCCGCGAGATGCTCCGCCTCTCCCCCATGGCGCTGCGCCTTCTGAAGGCGAGCTTCAACGCCGCTGAGGATGGTCTCACGGGCCTCCAGCAGCTCTCGCACGACGCGACCCTCCTCTTCTACATGACCGAGGAGGGGCAGGAGGGGCGCAACGCGTACGTCGAGGGTCGCCCGCCGGACTTCACGAAGTTTCCGCGCAGACCGTGAGAATCTGGTTCATGGCCGCGCGGCCGCGGACCCTGCCCGCGGCCATCGCACCGGTGCTGGTCGGAAGCGCCGCCGCGCACTTCGAGCGCTCGGGCTTTCGGTGGGGCGCGTTCATCGCCGCGCTCCTGGGCTCGATCTTCATCCAGATCGGGACGAACCTCGCGAACGACTACTCCGACGCGCGGCGCGGCGCGGACACCGCCGAACGGCTGGGACCCGTGCGGGTGACGTCGTCTGGCCTCGTCGCCCCGCGCAGGGTCCTCGTCGCCACCTGGCTGGCATTCGGCGTCGCCGTGCTTGCCGGCATCTACCTGGCCACCGTCGCGGGCTGGGTGATCATCGCCGTCGGCGCGGCATCGATCCTCGCCGGGGTCCTCTACACGGGGGGGCCGCGCCCCTACGGGTACGCCGGCCTCGGCGAGGCGTTCGTCTTCCTCTTCTTCGGCCTCGTCGCCGTCAACGGGTCCTATTACGTACAGCTCGAGCAACTCGACTGGCTGCCGTTCGGACTCTCGCTGGCGGTCGGCTGCCTCGCGACCGCGATCCTGGTGGTCAACAACGTTCGCGACATCGATACCGATCGCCGCGCCGGCAAGCGGACGCTCGCCGTGCGGATCGGCCGGGAGGGCGCCCGCGCCCTTTACCTCGGGCTGACAACGGCCGCGTATCTCGCCCTCCTCGTCACGCTCGCGCTGGAGGGCGGGCCGTGGTGGGCGGCGCTCGGAGTCGTCTCGGCCCCGCTCGCGGTTCGGCCGGCCAGGGCGGTGATGACCCGCACCGACGGGCCCGCCCTCAACGGCGCCCTGGCCGGCACGGGGGCGTTGCTCGGCGTCTTCAGCTTGCTCGTCTCGGCGGGCCTCGTGATCGCCGCCTGATGCGCGTCACGGCCGTCGACGTCATCCCGTTCGCACTTGACTTCACCGAGCCCTACGTCACGGCGCGCGGAAGCCTTCAGCGCCGAGAGATGGCCCTCCTGCGGGTGCGGACGGACGGCGGGCTCGAGGGCCTCGGCGAGGCGGTGCCGATGACCCTCCGGGGAGGGCAGACGCTGTCCGGCGTGGTCGACGAGCTCCGGGCCGCAGGGGCGGTCCTGGTCGGCCTCGACCTCTCCAAGCCGCTGGATGAGGGCGCACGCCCGCTCGCCCCCGACCTGTCGCCCCCCGCCGCCGCGGCGATCGAGGTGGCACGCCTCGACCTCGCCGCGAAGCTCCTCGGCCAGCCTCTCTGGAGCCTGCTCGGCGCGGACGACTCACGCCCGGTGGAGTGCAATGCCACGCTCTCGGCAGGTGGCCCAGGTCAGGTCGCGGCCGAGGCCGAGCGCTGGGCCGGGCTCGGGTTCACCGCCTTCAAGCTGAAGGTGGGCACGCTTGGGGACGCGGCCCAGGTCGGGGCAGTGCGCAGCACGGTCGGCGCCGATGCCCGCATCCGGGTCGACGCCAACGGCTCCTGGTCGGTCGACGGCGCCGTCGCTCGGCTCGCGGCGATGGAGCGCCATGGCATCGAGCTCGCCGAGCAACCGGTGGCGACGCTCGACGAGCTCGCCGCGGTGAACGCTCGGACGACCGTCGCGATCGCCGCGGATGAGAGCGTCGCGACGTCAGACGATGCCGTCCGGGCGGTCGGCCTTCGCGCCTGCGAGCTGGCCACGGTCAAGCTCGCGAAGGTCGGTGGCGTCGGGCCCGCACGCCGCGTGGCCGGGGTGCTTCCCGTCTACCTGTCGAGCGCCCTGGATGGCCCGGTGGGCATCGCTGCCGCGGCCCACCTGGCTCAAGTCTTGTCCCCCTCGACGGGGGGTGGGCTGGCCCACGGCCTGGCAACCCAGCTCCTCTTCACCGCCACGACGGCCTCCGCCGAATGCGAGCTCCGCGACGGATTCCTCCACCTTCCGCCGGGCCCCGGCCTCGGCGTCAAGATCGACGAGGCGGCGCTCGAGCGGGCGAGGTTGTAGGCGCGGGCGAATAGCGTTTGGGGCGTGGACCCCACCAACCGCAACACCGCGCTCGCGTCCGCCTTCGTCGAGGAGCTCGCACGATGTGGGCTTCGCGACGCGGTCGTCTCTCCCGGCTCGCGGTCAACGCCGCTCGCGCTCGCGCTGTGGCGCGAAGAGGCGATCGACGCCCGGGTCGTGGTCGACGAGCGCTCTGCCGGCTACTTCGCGGTGGGCGCGGCGCAGGCGACCGGGCTGCCCGTCGCCGTGCTCTGTACGTCGGGGACCGCGGCGGCGAACCTCCACCCGGCGGTCTGCGAGGCCGACGAGTCGAACGTGCCGCTCATCGTGCTCACCGCCGACCGGCCGCCGGAGCTGCGCGGGATCGGCGCCGGCCAGACGATCGACCAGCTGAAGCTCTACGGGTCGGCGGTCCGCTGGTTCTGCGAGGTTGGAACGCACGGGGCCGACGACGCCGGCCTGCTTCACCTGCGCTCGACCGCGTGCCGCGCTTACGCGGCCGCCGGCGGCGACGCGCGGCCGGGGCCGGTGCACCTGAACCTCGCCTGGCGCGATCCGCTCGGGCCCGAGCCGCATCCCGAGGACGTGACCGCGGCGTCGCCGCTGGCGCTCTCCGGACGCGGCGACCGCCCCCTGGCGGAGGTGCCGCGCGGCGGCGGGCCGGCGCCCTCACCGGCGATGGTCGACGTCATGGCCGGCCACGTGCGCGACTGCCCCCGCGGCCTGATCATCTGCGGCCGGCAGGCCGAGCCTGCTCTCGCCGAGCCCGTGGCGGCGCTCGCGCGGGCGGCGGGTTATCCCATCCTCGCCGAGCCGACCTCTCAGCTTCGCCTCGGACCCCACGACCGCGACCTTGTCATCTCGGCCTACGACGTCATCGCCCGCGTCGGCAGCGAAGCCCTCGAGCCCGAGTTCATCATCCGGTTCGGCGAGATGCCGACGAGCAAGGCGCTGCGCGCGTGGCTCGCGCGGCTCGGCGACGTGCCGCAGGTCACCTTCGACGCCTCCTTCGGCTGGAACCAGCCCACGCCCGCGGCCGCCGTCATCGTGCGCACCGACCCGGTCGCCCTGTCGCGCGCCCTCTGCGACGCGGTGAACGAGGGCGAGCGCGGCGGCTGGGCGGCTCTCTGGATGGCGGCGGAGGAGGCCGCGACCGGGGCGGTCGCGGCCGAGCTGGGGGAACCTGCCGAGCCCAGCGAGCCGGCGGTCCACACCGCCCTCGGCGGGCTCTACTCCGACGGCGACCTCGTCTACACGGCCTCCTCGATGCCGATCCGCGACCAGGAGTCGTTCCTCCGCCCCGGCGCCACCGCGGTCCGCTTCGTGGCCAACCGCGGTGCCAACGGCATCGATGGCCTCGTCTCTTCCGGCGTCGGCGCTGCAGCCGCCGGCGGTGCCCCGACCTGGATCGTGACGGGCGACCTCGGCCTCTTCCACGACATGAATGGCCTCGCCGCGCTTCGGCACTCGAAAGTGGCTGTGCGGATCGTCCTGCTCGAGAACGGCGGCGGCGGCATCTTCGAGCTCCTCCCGCAGGCTGAGCAGCTCGAGCGCGATGAGTTCGAGGCGCTCTTCGGCACACCCGTCGGGCTCGACGCAGCCGCGATCGCGGCGCTCCACGGCATCGCGCATCAGCGCGTCGAGCGGCTCGACGAGCTCGCCGCCGCCGCTGCCACCGGGACCTCTCTGCTCGAGGTCCCGCTCGACCGCCGGCGCGACGCCGCGCTTCGCGCGCGCCTGGTGGGGGCGTCGGCCTCCGCCGTCGAGCGCGCCGTCGCTAGCTGATCAGGACTTGCAGTTCTGGTCGACGTACTGCTTGATGTGCGCGTTCGTCGCCTGCAGCGAGGCGGCCTGGCCCTGGAAGCTCTGGGCCGCCTTCAGCAGGTCCTGCGGCGTCGACGCGGTCGAGACCTTGCTTGCGAAGTCGTCGATCGTGCTCTGGACCTTGTCGACGTCGGGCTTGATCTCGGCCGGAGCTGCATCGACGACGCTCGCGAGCTCCGAGCGGAACTTGTCGAGCGCGTCCTTTGCGCCCTGGACGTCTCCCGGCTGCACGTTTGCGAACGGGTTGTCGAGTCCCTTGACCGCATTGACCTTGTCGCAGAACGCCGTGACCGACCCCGCGCCGCTGTCGCTGCTGCTGTCGCTCCCGCCGCATGCAGCCAGCGCGATCGCACAGCCGAGCGTCGCCAGCCCTACCCAGACCCTGAATCGCATCGATACCTCCGTCGAGACTGCGCGTCGGCTACCGACGCTCGGCGGGAAGACTACTCAGCCCGCGAGCAGCGGAAGAAGCGCGTCGAGCTTGAGCTCGGTTTCGGCGAGCTCGGCCGCCGGATCCGAATCGGCGACGATGCCCGCGCCGGCGTAGAGGTGCGCCCGGCGGTCGCGCACGAGCGCCGAGCGCAGAGCGACGCACATCTCGCCGTCCTCGCTGGCGTCCATCCAGCCGACCGGTCCCGCATACCAACCGCGATCCATGTCCTCGAGCTCCGCGATGGCCGTGAGCGCCGCCTCGCGAGGCTCGCCGCCCACCGCGGGCGTCGGATGCAGAAGACCCGCCAGCTCCACGGCCGAGCGCGGATGCGACAGCTGGGCGTGGACCGGGGTCGCCAGATGCTGGATGTTCGCCACCCGCACGACCTGGGGCTCAGGCTCCGAAGCGACCCAGATCGAATGCGGGCGCAGCGCCCGCTCGATGCGGCGGGCGACGATCGCGTGCTCCGAGCGGTCCTTCGCGCTTCGCAGCAGCCGCTCGCCGAGGTGGTCGTCGACCGCCGGGTCGGCGCTGCGCCTGGTCGAACCGGCGAGCGCGACCGTGGCCGCGCCGGCACCCTCCCGCCGGATGAGCAGCTCGGGGCTCGCGCCGAGGAAGCTCCCCTCAGCGGTCCCGCAGCAGAAGCAGAAGCAACTCGGAAAGAGCTCGCGGATCGCCCCGTAGAGCGCGGCGACGTCGTGGGCGGCCGGCGCATCGACCACCACCTCGCGCGCCAGGACCACCTTCTCGAGACCACCAGAACGAATCCGCTCGACGGCGCGAGCGACCGCGGCCTCGTAGCGGTCCGGTGCGAGCCGGCTGGCGATGGTCACCGAAGCAGTCGGGTGCGGGTCCGACATCGGCAGCGCCGCCTGCCGGAGTGAGGCCAGGCGGGCTTCCAGCCGAGCAAGGGTCGGCCCCGCGTCGGCGCCGGCCATCGCCGTCAGGGTGAGATAGGTGCGGCCATCGCGCCGCAACAGCGAGACCTCCGGGAGCGTGAGCCGCGCCGGCGGAAACGAGGACCACTCCGGGTTGCCGCCGCCCACTGGGTCGAAGGCGAACCCACCGACCCAAACCGGCCCGGCTCCGGCCGGCGATTCGCCCGGCTCGTCGGCCACCCGTCCATGCATGAGCTCGGCGCAGCCGCTCGCCACGTCGCGAAATCGCTCGGGCCCCCGGCTCACCACGTCGGCCGCTGCGCCGAGCCCCGCAAGCGCGAAGCCGGCGCGCTCCGGCTGCTCCCAGCAGAACCAGCGATCGCCCGCCATGCGCGCGCCGAACACCGCCGCGCTCGGGTCGGGAAGGTCGACCTCGAGGGTCGCGCTGACGAGCCGCCGGCCCTCGGCCCGCCCGAGCAGCGCCTCGAGGGCCCCCGTTGCCGTATCGAGGGTCGGGGTCAGGACTCCGGCCGAGACCGCATGATTGCGACCTCGCCCGTCCGCGCCATCTCGATCAGCCCGTGGGGGCGGACCATGCGCTCGAAGCTCGAGATCTTGTCCTGCGTGCCGGTGACCTCGATCGTCATCGTCTTGCGCGACACATCAACGATGTTCGCGCGAAAGATCTCGGCGAACTGCATGATCTCCGCGCGGCTCTCCACCGGAGCGGAGACCCGGAAAAGCGCCATCTCCCGCGTGACCGTGTTGTCGGGCTCCATGTCCCGGATCTTGATCACGTTCACCAGCTTGTGAAGCTGCTTGGTCACCTGGTCGATCGGATGGACAGCGCCGTCCACCGTGAGCGTCACGCGCGAGATCTCCGGGTCCTCGGTGGGGCCGACGGCGAGCGTGTCGATGTTGAACCCGCGCCGGCTGAAGAGGCCCGCGATTCGGGCGAGAACACCGGGCTTGTTCTCGACGAGGAGCGAGAGGACGTGCTTGCGGCCGGTCAGCCCCGAGGTGACCTGCAGGTCCTCGAGCTTGACGAGCTCCGGGGTGCCGGCTTCCATCAGCCCACCATGTCCCTGGCGGCCGCGCCGGCGGGAATCATCGGGAAGCAGTTCTCGGTCTGCGACACCCGCACGTCGACGAGAACCGGCCCGTCGGTTTCGAGCGCCGCCCGCATCGTTCCCGCGAGCTCGCCCTTGTCGGCGCAGCGCATGCCGGTCCAGCCGAAGGCCTCGGCGAGCTTTACCCAGTCGGGGCTCGGGCCCATCTCGACCGAGCTGTAGCGACCGTCCCAGAAGAGCTCCTGCCACTGGCGGACCATGCCGAAGTGCCCGTTGTTCATCAGGAAGACCTTCACGGGGATGTCATGGACCGCCGCCGTCGCCATCTCCTGACAGACCATGATGAGGCTGCCGTCGCCCGCGAGGCACACGACCGTGTCGTCGGGCTTCGCGACCTTGGCCCCGATCGCCGCCGGCAGGCCGAAGCCCATCGTGCCCAGGCCGCCGGAGTTGATCCACCGGCGAGGCTCGGCGAAGTGGTAGTACTGGGCCGCCCACATCTGGTGCTGGCCGACGTCCGAGGTGATGATGGCATCGCCGCCCGTGGCCTCGTACATTGCCTCGATCATCAGCTGCGGCTTGATCTCGGAGTCGGAGGAGTCCTCGTAGCGGAGCGGGTGGTCGGCCTGCCACTGCTTGATCTGGCCCCACCATTCGTCGAGCCGTGACGGATCGGCGCCCGTGGCGCGGTACTCGTGGAGCAGCTTCGGGAGCACGTCGGCGGCGTCGCCCACGATCGGGATGTGCGCGGCGACGTTCTTCGAGATCTCGGCGGGATCGACGTCGATGTGCACGAACTTTGCCCGCGGCGCGAACTCCGAGAGCTTCCCGGTGATGCGATCGTCGAAGCGGGCGCCGACGGCGACGATCAGGTCGGCCTCGTCCATCGCGTAGTTGGCCGTGCGCGTGCCGTGCATGCCGAGCATCCCGAGCCACTGCTCATGCGGGGCCGGGAACGCGCCGAGCCCCATCACGGTCAGCGTCACGGGGAACCGGTCGGAGAGGCAGAACTCGCGAAACTGCTCCGAGGCGTTCGCGTTGACGATGCCGCCCCCGCCGTAGATCACGGGGCGTCGGGAGTTGGCCAGCGCGCGCGCCGCGACGCGGATCTGCTTGATGTTGCCCTCGGTGGGCGGCTTGTAGCCGGGCAGGTCCGGACTGCCCGACGCCGGCTCGTAGTCGATGTCGACGCGCGAGAGGTCCTGCGGCACGTCGACGAGCACGGGCCCCGGCCGGCCCGTGGAGGCGATGTGGAACGCCTTGTGGATGTACTCGGGGATCTGGCGCGGGTCTTGCACCAGGAACGAGTGCTTGACCACGGGCAGCGTGATGCCGGTGACGTCGGCCTCCTGGAACCCATCGGTCCCGATCAGCTCGGTGCGCACCTGGCCGGTGATGAAGACCGTGGGGACCGAGTCCATCATCGCGTCGGCGATCGCCGTCACCAGGTTGGTTGCGCCCGGGCCCGAGGTCGCAAAGGCGACTCCGACCCGGCCCGAGGCCTTCGCGTAGCCCTCGGCCGCGTGGCCGGCGCCCTGCTCGTGGCGCGCCTGGATGTGGACGAGGTCGGCGTCGTACAGGGCGTCGTAAGTCGGGAGGTTGGCACCGCCCGGGATGCCGAAGACGTGCTCCACGCCCTCGGCCTTCAGCGCTTCGCAAAGAGCGTCGGCGGCCCGCATCAAGGAGATTGTACGGACGGCCTGCTAGCTGCTCAAGAGCAGGGCAAACAGGTCATTGAAGCGGGTGGCCATCGTCCGCTGCGGATCGTCGCCCACGCCGCGAAGACGGTCGAGGAGGATGCCGTTGATCGCCGCGATCGCGATCGGGGCGCGGCGCTCCGGGTCCGGGGCGCCGACGGCCCGCAGAGACGACTCCGCGAGGCCCACGAACGCCTCGCGCCAGCGCTGGACGGCGGGGCGAAGCTCAGGGTTGCGGGCCGCCTCGACGTAGATCTCGAACTGCGCCAGCCAGCGGCGCTCCGCCTCCTCGGGCTCGGGGATCAGCGCCTTTCCGAGCGCTGCGGCCACCTCCTCCTGGGACTTCGAGCCGAGCCCGATCTCCGACGTGAGCTCGGAGAGGCGCTCGACCTCGGCGGCCGACAGCGATTCGAGCGCCTCGGCGAGGATCTCGTCCTTGGATGCGAAGTAGTAGGTCGTCGCCGCGAGGGGCACCTTCGCCTCGCGGGCGACCGTGCGGTGAGTCACCGCGGGAAGACCCCGTGAGGCGATGATGCGCAGAGCGGCATCGATGATCGCCCGCCGGCGCTCGGCGCGCTGCTCGGCGCGCGTCTTCGCGCCGCGCTTCGCCTTCGCTCTTGGGCTCACGAACCCGTCGGTTCGCTCGTGGCCGGCGGCAGCTCCCCCTCGAGCTCGCCCGGCTTCCAGAGGGTGGTCGGCATGATCGCGCGCTCGATCACCCGGTCCGAATAGCGACCGATGATCCCCAGCATCGAGCGGACGAGCTCCTCGCCCAGGAGGTGCGGTCGCAGGCCGAGGTCGCGAAGCTTCGTGTTGGCGGCGTTGTAGTAATGGCGCTCGGCCTCGATGCGCGGGTTCGGATAGTGCTTCATCTCCACCTCGATCCCGACCTCGTCCGCGCTTCGCTTGACGAGCTCGGCGAGCTCGGCCACGGAGAACTGCTCGGTGAACTGGTTGAAGACCCGGTACTCGCCGAGCTCAGGCGGGTTCGCCACCGCGAGCTCGACGCACTGGAGCGTGTCGCGGATGTTGAGGAAGCCACGGGTCTGGCCGCCCTCCCCGTAGACGGTGAGCGGGTGGCCGATGACCGCCTGCACGCAGAAGCGGTTCAGGACGGTCCCGAAGTACTCGTCGTAGTCGAACCGCGTCACCAGCCGCTCGTCGGCCGCGGACTCCTCGGTCTCGATGCCGTAGACGACGCCCTGGTTGAGGTCGGTCGAGCGAAGCCCCCAGATCCGGCAGGCGAAGTGGATGTTGTGCGAGTCGTGGACCTTCGAGAGGTGGTAGATCGAGCCGGGCATCTTCGGGAACGGCAGCGTGTCCTTGCGCCCCTTGTGCTCGATCTCGATGAACCCCTCCTCGATGTCGATGTTGGGGGTGCCGTACTCGCCCATCGTCCCGAGCTTCACGAGGTGGCAGTCGGGCACGAGGTCGCGAATCGAGTGCAGGAGGTTGAGCGTCCCGATGACGTTCGTCTGCTGGGTCTCGATCGCGGCGGCGCGCGAGCGCATCGAGAACGGCGCCGAGGGCTGCTCGCCGTAGTGGACGATCGCCTCGGGACGGGTGTCGGCGAGCACGCCGTCGAGGAACTCGGCGTCCTCGATCGACCCGACGAAGGCCTGGATCTCGTTGCCCGTGAGATCGCGCCAGGTGCTCACCCGGTCCTCGAGGGAGCCGATCGGGGTCAGCGAGTCGGTTGAGCTCTGAAGATGCCAGCGGCGACGAGAGAAGTTGTCGACCACGGCGACCTCGTGCCCGCGGGCCGAGAATCGCATCGCGGTCGGCCACCCCAGGTAACCGTCGCCACCCAGGATCAGGATGCGCATCGCCGGGCGAGGGTAGCGGACCGGTAGGCGGGTTAAGGCCTTCCAGGTATGCGGCCGGCTCCTTCCTTCACTGAAGGGCAAGGTGCGGTTCGGGCCCGGGGGCGGCCCTATCCTCCGCCTGCCTTGGCGCCCCTCGCGAGCATCTTTCCGCACGAGCTGACGGCGATCCGCGTCGCCGGCCTGGCCGTGGCCGTGGCCGTGGCCGTGTTCGCGATCTGGCGCCGCCGCTCGCTGCGGAACGTCGACGTGCTGATCCTGCTCGCCGTCGCGCTCGGCCTCGCGATCGTCTCCGGCACGCAGATCCTCGACGCGCTGCTCAGCGCGTTCTCCTTCAAGCGGCAGAACGGCACGCGCATCGTCGGGGTCGTGATCCTCGCCGTCGCCGTCCTGTTCTTCCTCGTGCTGCGGGCGCTCTCACAGGGGTCACGAATCACTCGCGAGCTCTCTGCGCTGCTCGAGGGCATCGCCTGGGAGGAGTTCCGGATCGCCGGGCATCCGGACCGCTTTCGCGATCGGATCGGCGTCCTCGTTCCCGCCTACGACGAGGCGGAGAGCATCGGCGACGTCCTCGACGCCATCCCGGCCGAGGTATGCGGGATCGAGACCGCGACGCTCGTGGTCGACGACGGCTCACGCGACAGGACGAGCGACGTGGCGCGCGCGCACGGCGCGGTGGTCGCGCGCCATGTGATCAACCGGGGCGGTGGCGCCGCGCTGCGCACCGGCTACCGCCTGCTCGCTGACTCGGGCGCGTCGATCGTCGTCACGCTCGACGCCGACGGTCAGCACCTCCCGTCCGAGATGGGGCGCCTCGTGGAGCCGGTCGTCTCGGGCGAGGTCGCGGTGGCGCACGGCTCGCGCGTGCTCGGGGAGGCCGAGCCCAACCACCCGGCTCGGGAAGCGGGGATCGTGTTCTTCAACCGGCTCGTCTCCTTCATCACCCGCACGAAGGTGAGCGACTGCTCCAACGGCTACCGGGCCGTCCGCGCCGACGTGCTGCCGCAGCTGGTCCTCCGCCAGGAGCAGTTCCACACCTCCGAGTTCATGATCGAGGCGATCAAGCGCGGGATCCCCGCGAAGGAGGTGCCGGTGACCGTGGCCAGCCGAGCCCACGGCCACTCGAAGAAGCCCGCCGTGGTGCGCTACGGCGTGGGCTTCGCGAACGCGATCGTCCGCACCTGGCTCCGCTAGGTGCTTAGGGTCCGCTAGGGGCTTCGCGAGCGCGTTGATGAACGCGCTCCCGCGCGGGCTGCCCATGCCGGTGACGTTGTCGTATCCGGCCGTCGTCCGAAGCGACGAGTCCATGTCGAGCGTGCGCAGGCTGAGCGTGGTGCCCTTCGACGCGTTGACGCCGTTCACGAAGTCGCGCCGCACGGCCGCGAGGCGGGTCGGTGACGGTAGGACGTCGCGGTAGGCGGCCGTGCCGTTGAGCGCGTAGAGCGCCGGGTTCGCGAACCCGTGGGCGAAGCCCGCCTGCTGGTCTGCGAGCGCCATCACGCCGGCGAACAGCGGCGAGGAGAGGCTCGTGCCGCCGTAGCGGGCCTCCGCGTACTTCGCCTTCCCGTTCGGGAAGGTCTGGGTCTCGCCGACCGCGAGCCCCGTCGTCGGGTCCCCGTCCATCGAGATGTCGGGCACGACCCGCCCGTGGCCGCCGTAGCGATCCGAGAGCGAGGTGGGCACGACGCCGGCCTGGTAGGTCGGCTCGGTGAACAGCCGCGAGGTGCCGCCGCCACCGCCGTAGAAGAAGGCCCCCGGCTGGTGCGGCTGCCACGCGCCCTTCTTCGCGTCGGCGCGGAAGGTGCCCCAGCCGGTCTCGAAGCGGTAGTTGTTCGTGGGGCCGACGCCGAGGCTCGTGCCGCCGACCGCGGTCACGTACGGGCTCGAGGCCGGGAAGTCGGTGGTGACGTAGCCGAGGGTCGACTTCTCGTCGCCACCGTCGCCGGAGGAGAAGTAGAGGCCGATTCCCTGGGCGATCGCCTCCTGGTTGATCTGAAGCTGCGTATTGATCTGCGAGACGCCCACGTTCTCGCCGAGGAACCCATAGGAGTTGGTGACGATCGACGCCGAGTGGTTGTCGACGATGTAGGCGAGGGCGTCATCGAGCCCCGGCCCGGAGTCGGTGGCGCCGAAGTAGTGGATCGTCGCTCCCGGCGCCATCGTGTGGACGGCGTCGAAGTCGAGCGTCTGCTCGCCGTACCAGCCCTGCTGGTTCTCGATCGAGCAATGGCTCGGGCATGGCTTGAAGACGGTCTGCATCACCTTCGCCGGCGGCAGGCCGTGCTTCTGCGAGTAGGTCTGGATGTCCTGGACGATCGTCGGCGAGGCGAACGCATCGAGGATCGCCACGGTCTCGCCGGTGCCGTCGTTGCCCGAGCGCGATGTTGCGATCCGACGTCGTACGCGTCCTGCATCTGGGCGCCCGCGTAGCCGCAGACGATCCAGGGCTGCTGCTGGCCGTAGGCCCGTGGCTGGTTGACCGTGAAGCGCTGGGCCCAGAACTTCGAGCACGGCTTCGCCTGCAGGAACACCGGCGGCGGCGGCGCCTTCTGCACCAGGGGCCGCGCCAGGGCCTGGTTCAGGCCGTTGATCCCCACCACGCGGCCGGCCAGCGAGGCCGGCACCGAAACCGGCTTCGCCGCCTCGATCAAGGTGTGCCCGCCGATGCGGTACGTGCGAAGGTCGGTGTTGAACGCGCGCTCGGCCTGCGCGACGCTGCCCGTCGCGTGGACGAGCATCCGCGCCTTCGAGGTGCTTCCCACGCTGAACCCGCCCTGGCGGAGGAAGCGCTTGACGGCCGCGACGTCCGCGCCCGTCGGCGAGAACCGCTGACGGAACTGCGACGGGCTCAGGTAGTGGGCGTAGGCGGCGTTCGAGGGGTCGGAGACCGCTGCGTCGAAGGCCTTGAGGTCGGCGGCGTGACGCCAGCCGAGCACGACCGAGAACCTAACCGCGCCGCGCGCCTCGCCGCGGTCGCGCTTGGCGGTGGCGGCCGGCGGGGTCGAGTCGACCACCTTGCGCGCTCGCGTGGCGGCAGCGCCGCTGGAGGTGCTGATGCCCGCGCCGACGGCTACCGCCGCGAGGGTCGCCGCCATCGCCGTCGTCCTGGCCCGCCTCAAGCTGAAACCTCCTCGTCGCTGCCCCTGCCGGAGTACCCGGCGAGCCGAGTTCTATCACCCGGTCCGGGTGCCCGGATGCCGCACGTCGGCGGGGTCGGGCAGGTAGAGGTCCTCCCCGCAGCGCCGGCAGACCTGGACGTAGAGCTTGTGCACCGCGCCGCACCGCGGGCAGCGCCGCTCAGGCTCGGCCTGCTCGGGGCGCTGAAGGAATGCCGCGATCAGCCCGAACACGAGGACCACACAGCCGATCAGGAACCAGATGAAGAACGAGCTGCCCTTGGCGCGCCCGACGATCCCCGTCGCGAGCCCGAAGGCGAGGGCGATGATGACATAGGCGCCGCCGGCCATCCAACCATTGTGGCGGCAGGCCTATGGCAGCGGCCTGTGCGAGCCGCCGTGCGCGTACGCCTCGGCCCGCAGCGGACGCGGGTGGCCGATCGAGCCGACCTCGGCGACGTCCCGCGCGAAGGGAAGGCCGACGGTCCAGTCGGCAACCGCGCGGGCCTTCCGCGCGGCCCCGGGGATCTGGCTCATGTGGTAGGTCCGGGCCATCCACCACGCGGGGAAGCCCGAGAAGGTGAACGGGCCGAGGCGCCCGACGGCCTTGTACCGGCCCAGGTTCACGAAGGCGCCACGGTTGCGGTAGGTGAAGGGGCCGCCGGCGCCGATGCCGAGCTCGGCGGCGATGTTCGCGCGCCGCCGTCTTGCCCTGGCGGATCGAGTGCTGGGCGGTCGGCGGGCAGGGCTTCGCGTAATCGGTCGACGGGTCCGGGACGGCCGCCCCGTCGCCGATCGCCCACACGCCCTCCATCCCGGTCACGCGAAGCTCGCGGTCCACCACCACGCGGCCGCTCTCGTCGAGGGGGACGGAGAGCTCGCGCAGGCTCGGATGCGGCGCGACGCCCGTCGTCCACACGGTCGTCTTCGTCGGGTATCCGCTCGCCGGTCGAGAGCGTCACCGCGCCGGGCTCGAGCGAATCGAGGCGGGTGCCGAGGCGGATCTCGATGCCGCGGCCGCGAAGCTCGCGGACGGCGTAGTCGGCGAGCTTCGCGTCAATCTCGGGAAGCACGCGATCGGCGGCCTCGACGAGGATCCAGCGCATCCCCTGAAGGCGGGCGCGCGGGTAGCGGTCCATCGCGTCGGCCGCGAAGTCCTGCAGCTCCGCCAGCGCCTCGAGGCCCGCGTAGCCGCCGCCCACGAAGACGTAGGTGAGCTGCATCTGGCGCCGCTCCGGGTCCTCGCTCGCGTTCGCCGCTTCGAGGGTCTCGATCACGTGGTTGCGAAGCCAGATCGCGTCGGCGAGGCTCTTGAAGCCGATCGCGTGCTCGAGGCCGGGAACGGGCAAGAGGCGCGAGACCGAGCCCAGCGCGAGCAGGAGCTGGTCGTAGCGCTGCTCCGTGACCTCTCCGGTGTGGTCGGTGATCTCCACGGTCCGCGCCGCAGGGTCGTGCGCGGTGACGGCGCCCAGGCGCAGGTACGTGCGCTTGAGGATGTCGCGAAGCGGCGTGACGACGTGGCGCGGCTCGAGCATGCCCGCAGCCGCCTCCGGCAGGAACGGCGTGTAGAGCAGGAAGTTGACGTCGTTGACCAGGACGAGGCGCGCCGACTGCTTCGGCAGGAGCCGCTCGAGGCGGCGCGCTGCGTGGGCCCCTCCGAAGCCTCCGCCCGCGATGACGACATCCCATGCCACGCATTCAGCGTAGCACCTTGTAACAGGTTGTTACAAGCCCAGCTTCTCGCGTATCAACGCCGTGACCTCGCCGCCGTCGGCGCGGCCCTTCGCCTCGCGCATCGCCGCACCGACGATCGGCCCGACGGCCTGCTCCTTGCCCGCCCGGACCCTCTCCGCCGCCTCGGGATTGGCCGCGATCGCCGCTTCGACGATCGCGTCGAGCTCATCGGCGCCGGAGGTGCCCGCGAGGCCCTCACGCTCCGCGATCGCGGCCGGGTCGCCGCCTCCGGCCACCATGGCCGCGAGGATCCGGCGGGCGCTGCCGGAGGTGACCTCTCCCCCATCCCGCATCGCGACGAGCTTCCCCAGCGCCTCGGGCTCGACCTTCGAGTCGGCCGGAGCGATGTCGCCGTCGGCCTCTCGCAGCCGCGCCACCAGCTCACCGGTCACCCAGCTCGCCACCGCTGTCGGCGGTGCGTCGCCGGCCGCCGGCAGGGCCGCCTCGAAGTAGGCGCCCAGCTCCGGGTCGAACGCGAGCTGCTTCGCGGCCGCCTCGGCGAGCCCGAGGTCGCTCGCGTACCGCCGGCGTCGCTCGGACGGAAGCTCGGGCAGCTCCGCCCGGATCTCCTCGATCGTCTCGGAGCTCGGCGCCAGCGGCACGAGGTCGGGCTCGGGGAAGTAGCGGTAATCGTGGGCGTACTCCTTCGAGCGGAGAGGCGTGAGCGAGCCGTCGCGCGGGTCGAAGTGCAGCGTCTCCTGCTCGACCGCGCCCCCACCGTCGAGGATCGAGGCCTGACGCGCGAGCTCGGCCTCGATGCCCCGCTCGAGGAAGCGGAAGCTGTTCATGTTCTTGAGCTCGGTCTTGGTGCCGAGCTCCTCCGACCCGGCGGGGCGCAGGGAAACGTTCGCGTCGCAGCGGAGGCTCCCCTCCTCCATGTTCACATCGGACGCGCCGATGCCCTTGACCGTCGCGCGCAGGAGCTGCGCCCACTCGCGAGCCTCGGCGGCGCCCCGGATGTCGGGCTCGGTGACGATCTCCACCAGCGGGGTCCCGGCGCGGTTGAAGTCGACCAGCGAGGAGCCGGACCCGTGGATGCGCCCGGACTCCGAGGCATGCAGGAGCTTCGCCGCGTCCTCCTCGAGATGGACGCGATGTATCCGCACGTCCGCAAGGCGGCCGCCGCTCGCCAGCGGGATCTCGTACTGGCTGATCTGGTAGCCCTTCGGGTTGTCGGGATAGAAGTAGTTCTTGCGGTGAAAGATCGACCGCGGGGCGATCTCGCAGCCGAGCGCGAGGCCGATCTCGATCCCGTAGCGGACCGCGCGCTCGTTGGTCACGGGCAGCACGCCGGGGTGGCCGAGGCAGATCGGGCAGGTGTGGACGTTGGGCTCGTCGCCGAAGGTGAGCGCGCAGCCGCAGAACATCTTCGTCCTGGTGGCGAGCTGGACGTGGATCTCGAGGCCGATGACGGCTTCCCAATCAGCCATTCGGTCGCTCCTTGAAGCCGATCGCCCGCTCGAGCGCGTACGCCGCCTCGAGGAGGCCGGACTCGCCGAACGCCGGACCGCAGATCTGGAGGCCCACGGGCAGCTCCGGCCCGCCTCCGTCGGGCTCGGCGAGGCCGGCCGGAATCGAGATCGCCGGGATGCCGGCGAGCGACATCGGGACCGTGCAGTAGTCGGAGAGGTACATGGCGAGGGGGCGCTCCGTGCGGGCGCCGAGCTCGAATGCCACGGTCGGCGAGGTGGGCGTGAGCAGGTAGTCGAACCGGTCGAAGGCGGTGGCGAAGTCCTCGGAGATCTTCGTCCGCACCCGCTGGGCCTGCCCGTAGTAGGCGTCGTAGTAGCCGGCGGAGAGCGCGTAGGTGCCGAGCATGATGCGCCGCTTGACCTCGGCTCCGAAGCCCAGGGAGCGGGTCCGCTCGTACATGCCGCCGAGATCGCCGTCGCCGCTCACCCGCAGCCCGTAGCGAACGCCGTCGAAGCGGGCGAGGTTGGCCGACGCCTCCGCCGGCGCGAGCACGTAGTAGGCGGAGAGGGCGTGCTCGGCGTGCGGCAGCTCGCACTCGTCCACCTCGCCGCCGAGGTCGCGCACGAGGGCGACCGCGCGCTCGAATGCGTCCGTGACGCCCGCCTCGATGCCCTCCGCCTCGCTCGAGAGCTCCCGCGGAATCCCGAACCGTGAGGCCGCGGAGGTCCTCGCGCGACGGCAGCCCGACGCCGCCCGCGATCCCGGCGGAGGTGGAGTCGCAGGCGTCGCGGCCCTCCATCGCGCGCAGCAGCAGGGCCGCGTCGGTGACGTCGCGGGTCAGCGGGCCGCACTGGTCGAGCGAGGAGGCGAAGGCGATCATCCCGTAGCGCGAGATCGCGCCGTAGGTCGGCTTCAACCCCACGATCCCGCAGAGCGACGCGGGCTGGCGGATCGACCCGCCGGTGTCGGTCCCGATCGCCCACGGGGCGATGCCGCCGGCGACCGCGGCGGCGGAGCCGCCTGACGAGCCGCCCGGGACCCGGGCGCGGTCCCACGGGTTGAGCGCTGGCCCGAACGCGGAGTTCTCGTTCGAGGACCCCATGGCGAACTCGTCCATGTTGGTCTTGCCGAGCAGGGGCCCCCCGGCCTCGGCGAGCCGTTCCACGGCCGTCGCGGTGTAGGTGGGCACGAAGCCCTCGAGGATGCGGGAGCCCGCGGTCGTCGGGATCCCCTCCGTGCAGAAGATGTCCTTGACCGCGACCGGCACGCCGCGCAGCGGACCGCTGGTGTCGGCCTTCCGCTCCTCGCCGTCGCGCCACAGGTACGCGTTGAGCTCGTCCTCGGCGGCCAGGCTGATCCAGCCGTCAAGGCATTCCGCGGCCGACAGCTCGCCCGCCTCGATGCGGCGAATCTGCTCCGCCGCGGTCAGATCGCGAAGCTCGCGTCAACTACTGCGGCGGCTGCGCCGCCTGACACGCTCGTTTCGGTGCTAAAGCACCTCATCTCATGCCTGCGGGGACGGGACGCGGAATGCCGCCGTCGTCGGCGTCCGGGGCGAGCTCGAGCACGCGGTCGCGGTCGGTCGAGGGGCGCGGCTCGTCGGCTCGGAGCACGTTCTCGAGCGCCACCACGTGCGAGGTCGGCTCGGTGCCGGCGAGGTCGAGCTCGGAGATGCGCTCGATCGCCTCGAGGATCGAGCCGAGCTCCGATTCCATGCGGTCGAGCTCCTCGCCGCTCAGCTCGAGCCGCGCGAGGCGGGCGACGTGGAGGACCTGCTCGCGGTCGATCACGCCGCGGATACTAGGATCCTGCCGGTGAGCGCGCGGCACGAGCAAGGAGCCGAGATTCTCGGCCGCGCGCGAACATCCTGTTGACGTGACGGGGGCTGCCGCCGAGAGACTCGCCGTCGCCAGCCTGCGGTTGCTGGCCGCCTCGTTCGCGGTCGTCGGCATCCTCTTCATCGCCGCGCCGAACGGCGTTCTCAACACCCTCGCCGATCTCGGCGACGAGATCGGCAGCTTCGCCACGCCGCCACCGTCGGACGAGAAGCTGTGGCTCGCGCTCGCGTTCGCGTACATGGTCGTGATCACGGGGATCTGCATCGTCGCCTCCCTCGACGTCGTCCGCTACCGGCCGCTGATCCTCGTGCTCGCGGCCGGAAAGGCGGCTTCGTCGCTGTCGGCGCTCGGGTTCTACGTCTTCGACCAGGACGTCTTCGCCTACCTCCTCAACTTCCTCGTCGACGGCTTCCTCGTCGGCGCCGCGCTCTTCATCTGGTGGCTGGCCGGCCGGGTCGGCGAGCCCGCGGCGCCCTCCTGAAGGCGCGCGCCGGGGCTTCGCGCCGCTGAGCTTCGGACCCTGCGCGCGTTCGCGGAGGCGATGGCGCCCGGGCGTCGACGGGCTGCCCGGGGCCCTCGGGCCGGATCGCGCCCGAGCCCGATGCGGAGCGGGTCGACGTCGGGGCCGCCATCGCCGAGTACCTGCACGGCGCCCCGAACCGCACGGTGCGGCGGATCGGCCTCGCGCTGACGGCGCTCGAGTGGCTTCCATTCCCGTGGCGCTTCTCGCGCTCGAGCCTCGCCGCACGCCAGGACCTGCTCGCGAAGCTCGACGAGTCCGGCTCCGCGCTCGTCCGCGACCTCCTCCTGTTCATGAAGGTCCTGACCGGCCTCGGGCTCGCGAACGACCCACGCGTGCAGGCGGCCGTGGGGTGGAAGGCCGAGTGCGGCCTCGCGGAGGGCGATCGGCTCCCGTCTCGCGACGGCGCCGACCCCCTCGGCGACCTGACACCCCCTCACGACTCCGAGGAATGCGACGTCGCGATCGTGGGATCGGGCGCCGGCGGGGCCGTCGCGGCGACAGTCCTCGCGGAGGCGGGGCTCGACGTCGTCGTCCTCGAGGCCGGGCCCTACCTCGACGCATCGAGCTACCCGCGAGGAGCCGATCGCCGCGCTGCGCGCCCTCTACCGAGACGGCGGACTGACCGTATGCGAGGGCCGGCCCGCGATCCCGACGCCCGTCGGCCGCGCGGTCGGCGGGACGACGGTGATCAACTCCGGGACGTGCTTCCGCGCGCCCGACCCGGTTCTCGGGCGCTGGGCCGCGGACCACGGGATCGCCTGGGCGGCCGAGCTCGACGCCGACTACGCCGAGGCCGAGGAGATGCTCGCCGTCACCCCCGTGGACCCGGAGCGGATGGGGCGAAACGGCCAGCTCCTGCGCGAGGCGGCGGAGGCGATGGGCGTCGCCCACGAGCCCCTGCGACGGAATGCGGGCAGCTGCGCGCAATGCAGCTCCTGCCCGCAGGGCTGCCGGCTCGACGCCAAGCGCGCGATGCACGTGTCGTACCTGCCGCGCGCCGTGGCGGCCGGCGCTCGAGTGCGGGCCGGCGTCGACGTCCGGCGCATCGCCTTCGCCCGGACGGGCGCGCCGTCCCTGGAATGCGCCGTCTGGCCGCAGGCGGGAGCCCGCGCGTCCGCCTCGCATGCTCAACGGTCCGCCCGCGCCGCGCCGTCGTTCTTGCCGGTGGGGCATTCGGCACGCCCGAGCTCCTGTTCCGATCCGGGTTCCGGTCCCCGGGCGGGCACCTCGGCCGGCACCTCAGGATCCATCCTGCCTGCTGGGTGGGCGCGCGGTTCGACGAGGAGGTCCGCGGCTGGGAGGGCGTGATGCAGAGCTACGGCGTCACCGAATGGGAGGAGCGCGGGCTCCTGCTCGAGGCGACGTTCACGCCCCTCGCCTTCGGCGCCCAATGGCTGCCGGGCACCGGCGCTGAGCACCAGCGCCGCGTGCTCGGCTACGACCGGATCGCGTCCACGGGCGTGCACCTCTCCGACCGCTCATCCGGACGGGTGCGCCTGGCGGGCGACGGATCGCTGCGCGTCACCTACCGCCTCCGGCGCGACGACGCGGAGACGCTCTGCTTCGGAATCGCCAGGGCAGCCGAGCTCTTCTATGCCGCGGGCGCGCGAGAGGTCTATCCCCAGATCTCCGGGCTGCCGACCGTCGAGCGCGGCGACATCGGGCGGCTCGAGGACTCTCCCCCGCCGTCCTCCCGGCTGCGGCTCGAGGCGTTCCACCCGATGGGAACGGCGCGGATGGACG
Source organism: uncultured Actinomycetes bacterium (assembly GCA_963823245.1). Classification (GTDB taxonomy): domain Bacteria; phylum Actinomycetota; class Thermoleophilia; order Solirubrobacterales; family 70-9; genus JAWVFM01. The sequence continues at coordinate 189,422 of CAWGKQ010000008.1, forward strand.
CCGACCCGAAGCGCGGAGTCGTCGCCACGGACGGGGCGCTTCACGGAGCCGACGGCGTCTACGTCGCCGACGGCAGCCTGCTGCCGAGCTCGATCGGCGTCAACCCGATGATGACCATCATCGCGATGGCCTCGCGGGTCGCCCGGCAGCTGGCGGAGCGACTGGCGTAGCAATGCTTCTTGATCAGCGAAGGGGGCGCGGCGTCGGCGGAGATGGCGAGGAAAGCCTCGGCTCGCCTCCCCTTCGCTGACTCGTCCCTCCCCATCGCGAAACGGCCGCCCGAGGGCGGCCGTTTCGTTGCAACCTCTCCTCCCGAGCTCGCGGCCCGGGATGCGGTCTACGCCGAGGGCGGCGCGGACGAGGGTGGCGGTGGGGGCGGAGGCGGGGGACGGCGGGTTCCACCGCCGCCGCCGGCGCTGAGGCTCGCGCCCTCCTCCTGCATCGTCGCGTAGGCGCCGTAGGTCATCGCGGCCATGAGGATGAGGCCGAGGAAGACCCCGTAGCTGCGGTCGAGGCTGTACGGCGGGTCGATGATCCGGTAGAGAATCAGCAGCGTCGACAGGCCGCCGAGTCCGGTCGCGACCGCGCTCATCGCCACCGGCATGTTGAGGGCTACGTTGTTCGCGGCCATCAGGAACACCGCGAGCCCGCTGAGAGCGCTGATGAACCAGATGATGTCCATGAAGTCAGATGGCTGCCAGGCGTTGAAGTCGGCGGAGATCGCGACCGTCTGGCCGAAGACGACGCCCCCGCCACTCGCGCTCCACCAGGTCAAGAACATGTCGATGATGAAGAGGATCGCTGCGATCCCGGCGATCCTCTCCCCTTGCTTGACTCGCGTCAGGTCCATTGGCCTCCCCCGCGTCGGGATTCGCTGTCGATTGTCGAGCGCCGTCGGCGCAGGCGCAGCCTATACCCGGATTCGGTCAGATGTGAATCGGCTGTGGCGCCTAGGCCCAGCGCGCGCGGGCGGCCTCGAGCGTGTTGTCGAGGAGCATCGCGATCGTCATCGGGCCGACGCCGCCGGGCACGGGGGTTATCGCTCCCGCGACCTGGCTGACGGCCTCGAAATCGACGTCCCCCACAAGCCCGTCGTCGGTTCGATTGGTGCCGACGTCGATCACCGCCGCCCCCGGCTTCACCATCTCCGCGCCAACGAGAAGCGGCGAGCCGACGGCGGCCACGAGGACGTCAGCCCGCCGGCAGACGGCCGGGAGGTCCGCCGTGCGGGAGTGGCAGACGGTGACTGTGGCGTTCTCCCCGAGGAGCAGTGACGCGAGCGGCCGGCCCACGAGGATCGAGCGCCCCACGATCACCGCCTCCGCGCCGGCCAGCTCGACGGCGGCATCGCGAAGGAGCTCGACGACACCGCGCGGCGTGCAGGGGACGAGCCCCGGGCGGCCCTGGGCGAGGAGACCGGCGCTCGTCGCCGTCAGACCATCCACGTCCTTCGCCGGGTCGATGCGAGCGATCACCTCGTCCTGGTCGTGCTGGCCGGGCAGCGGCAGCTGGACGAGGATGCCGTCGACGTCGTCGTTGACACCGAGGCCGTCGACCAGCTCGAGCAGCTCGGCCGGCGAGGCGTCGACGGCCAGCCCATGGTGGATCGACCTCATCCCCACCTCCTCGGTGAGGCGGCGCTTGCTCGAAACGTAGACCTCGGAGGCCGGGTCGTCGCCGGCGAGGACGGTGGCGAGCCCGGGCACGCGGCCTCCGCGTGCCGCGGCCAGCTCGCGGACGCCCGCGCCGACGCGCCCCCGCACACGGGCGGCGACGGCCTTGCCATCGATGACCGTGGCCGGCACAGCTCAGCCCACCTTGCGAAGCGGGGCGTAATCGGCCATCAGCTTCCGCTCCGCCCCCTCGCCCGCGAATCGCACCACGACCACGGAGCCGGGCTCGACGGCCGTCACGACACCCTCGCCGAAGCTCGCATGGACGACGTCGTCGCCCACGCCGAGCTCGGCTACCGGCGCGCGGGGCTCCTTTCGCGGCGGCGCCTCAGGGCCGCTGCCGGCGCCGATGGAGGCGCCCATCCATCCGGTCTTCGGCGCCGTCGCATAGCGCTCCACCAGCTCCTCGGGAAGCTCCGAGAGGAAGCGGGACGGCAGCGCGTAGCCCTGCCCGCCGAAGATCCGCCGCTGGCGCGCGCACGTGAGATAGAGGCGCTCGCGGGCGCGAGTGAGGCCGACGTAGCAGAGGCGGCGCTCCTCCTCGAGGTTCCCCTCCTCCATCGAGCGCGAGTGTGGGAAGAGCCCCTCCTCGCACCCGATGAGGAACACGGCGTCGAACTCCAGGCCCTTCGCGTTGTGCAGCGTCATCAGGGTCACAAGGCGCTCGGCCTCGCGCATGGAGTCCTGGTCGGAGAGCAGCGATATCTGGGCCAGGAACTCCTCGAGGGGACGCTGCTCGGAGGCCCCCTCCACCTCGCGGTTCGCATCGAACTCGCGCGCGACCCCAACCAGTTCCTCGAGGTTCTCGACGCGGCCCTCGGCCTCGATCGTCCTCTCGGCCTCGAGCGCCTCGAGATATCCGCTCTCGGTGAGAACGGCCTCGAGGAGTCCGGCGATGCCACGGTCGGCGTCCGCGCGCTCGCGCAGCCCCGCCATCACGGCGGCGAAGCGCCGCAGCGACTTCACCGCCGCCACCCCGAGCCCCGGAACCCGCTCCGGCTCGCTGAACGCGTCCCAGACGTCGGCCCCGACGGTGTTCGCGTGCGAGAGCACACGGCCCCTGGTCCGGTCGCCGATCCCGCGCCGCGGCGAGTTGACGACGCGGGCGAAGGCGACCGAGTCGGACGGGTTCGCGATCAGGCTCAGGTACGCCATCGCGTCCTTGATCTCGGCCCGGTCATAGAACTTCGTCCCGCCGATCACCTGGTAGGGAACCTCGAACCGCACCAGGGTGTCCTCGAGGACGCGGCTCTGCGCGTTGACGCGGTAGAGCACGCCGATGCGGTCGCGCGGCACACCCTCGTCGGCGGCGAGGCGCTCGACCTCGGAGGCGACGTAGCGAGCCTCCTCGTGCTCATCGGCGAGCTCGGCGACGCGCACCGGCTCGCCGCGGCCGGCCCCGGTCCAGAGGCGTTTGCCGAGCCGCTCGCGGTTCTTCGAGGCGATCGCGTTGGCGGCGTCGAGGATCGTGCCCGTCGAGCGGTAGTTCTCCTCGAGGCGAATGACGGTCGCATCCGAGAAGTCGCGCTCGAACTCGAGGAGGTTCCGGATGTCGGCGCTTCGGAACGAGTAGATCGCCTGGTCGTCGTCGCCGACAACGGTGAGGTTGCGGTGGTCTTCGCACAGGAGCTGGAGCAGCCGGTACTGGACGCGATTTGTGTCCTGGTACTCGTCGACGAGGACCCAGCGAAATGCTCGGCGGTACCGGTCACGCACGTCGTCGAAGAGCTCGAAGAGGTCGACGGTGCGGGCGAGCAGGTCGTCGAAGTCCATCGCGCTCGCCTCGCGCATTCGCCGCTCGTAGATCTGGAAGACGTCGGCAACCGTCCGCTCGAAGAACCCGCCCTGCGCCTCGCGGTACGCCTCGACGTCGGTGAGCGTGTTCTTGGCCTGCGAGATCTGCGACTTCACCGCGCGGGGCGGAAACCGCTTTGGGTCGAGCTCGAGCTCCTCCAGGCAGCGCTTGATCATCCGGATCGAGTCGGCCTCGTCGTAGATCGTGAAGGCGCGCTTGTAACCCAGACGCTCGGCCTCCGCGCGCAGGATCCGCGCGCAGGCCGAGTGGAACGTCATCACCCACATCACGCGCGAGACACCGCCGACGAGTTGCGCGACGCGCTCCTTCATCTCGCCCGCCGCCTTGTTCGTGAACGTGATCGCCAGGATCTCGCTCGGGCGGGCCTGCCCGCTCGCGAGCAGGTATGCGATGCGGTGTGTGAGCACGCGGGTCTTCCCCGAGCCCGCGCCCGCCAGGACCAACAGCGGGCCCTCGCCGTATTCGACGGCCTCGCGCTGCGGCGGGTTCAGGTCGGCGAGCAGCCTCTCGAGCTGCGATGCGCCAGGGGTGAGCGGATGAGCGGCTTCCACGGATTCAAGATAGCCGTGGCCCGTGACGGTGCCGCTATCCGCCGGCGGTCGAGGGCCCGCGGTCGCGGCGGAGCTCGCGGAGCCCGCCCTCCGGGGGCTTGCCGTCGAGCTCGGCGAGGCGCCTTTCGAGCGTGGCGATGCGCTCCGAGAGCGCCTTCATCGCGTCGGCGATCGGGTCGGGCAGGTGCACCCAATCGGCGTCGGGACCCTCCGGGCGGCGGCCCTCCACCCGGACCGGATGGCCCGGGTTCCCGACCACGGTCGACGAGGGTGGCACGTCCTCGATGACGACCGTGTTGGCACCGATCTTCGAGCCCGAGCCGACGTTGATCGGCCCGAGCAGCTTCGCGCCGGAGCCGATCGTCACGTCGTCGCCGACGGTGGGGTGTCGCTTCCCGCGCGCGAAGCCTGTTCCTCCGAGCGTCACGCCCTGATAGATCGTCACCCTGTCGCCGACCTCGGCCGTCTCGCCGATCACGACGCCGGAGCCATGGTCGATGAACGGCTCGGCGCCGATGCGCGCGGCCGGGTGGATCTCGACGCCGCTAACCGCCCGGGTCGCGTAGGCGAGCGCGAGCGGCACGACCGGCACACCCGCCTCGTGAAGCGCGTGGGCCGCGCGGTGGACCAGGACCGCCTGCACACCGCCCCAGCTGGTGAGGATCTCGAGCGACCCGATGCTGCGGGCGGCGGGATCGCGCTCACGCGCGGCCGCCAGGTCACGGCGGACCTCGCCGCTGACCTGCTTCAGAAGCCCGAGCCCGAGCATCGCGGCAACGCTACGGCATGAACCAGGGCAGGGACATGTATCGCTCGCCGCCGTCGGCCGCCACCGTGACGATCCGCTTGCCTTCCATCGAGGAGCGACCCGCGACCTCGAGCGCGGCGCGGATCGCGGCCCCGGAGGAGATGCCGACCAGGAGCCCGTCGCGGCGCGCGGTCTCCCTCGCGGTCTCGAGCGCGGCCTCGTCCGCCACCGGGATCACCTCGTCGATCACGTCGCGGTCGAGGATCTCGGGCACGAACCCGGGTCCGATGCCCTGGATCTTGTGCGCGCCCGCCGGACCGCCGGAAAGGACAGCCGATGTCGCGGGCTCCACCGCGACGACGTGGACGCCCGGCCGCCGCTCCTTGAGCACCTGGCCGACTCCGGTGATCGTGCCGCCCGTGCCAACGCCGACGACGAGCGCGTCGACCTCCCCGCCGGTGTCCGCCCAGATCTCCTCGGCGGTCGTCAGCCGGTGGACCTCGGGGTTCGCGGGGTTCGAGAACTGCTGCGGCATGAACCCCTTGCGCTCCGCGGCGATGCCGCGGGCGAGCTCAACCGCCTCGCTCATGCCTCCCAGCGAGGGCGTCTCGTGGACCTCGGCGCCGTAAGCGCGCAGCAGCTTGGTTCGCTCCCGACTCATCCCCTCGGGCAGCGTCAGCACGAGCTCGTAGCCGCGCCCGGCGCATACCAGCGCGAGCGCGATGCCGGTGTTGCCGCTGGTCGGCTCGACGATAGGCGTCGAGCCCGCCTCGATCAGCCCGTCGCGCTCTGCCGCGTCGATCATCGCCACCCCGATCCGGTCCTTCACCGATCCGCCCGGGTTCATGTACTCGAGCTTCGCGAGAACCTCGCAGCCGACCGCCTCCCCCATGCGACGGAGCGCAACCATCGGTGTCCCGCCGATGGTCGCGGACACCTCGGCCGGAAGCGCCGGCGAGCTTCGGGCCTTTTTGGCCATCAGATGTAGTACGTATGCGACGAGGGGGCCATGGGCCGCCTATTCAAGCGGTTCAGCCGTCGCGTTCACCACTTGTTCGCCATTTTGTTCGCCAGTTGCACCGCGAGTGTCTCAGAGCACCCGCTCGGCGTCTCCAGCAGACCCGCGATGGACGAGAAGCGGGAGCGACGATCCAAGCACCCGCTTGACCGGATCCACCTCCAACGCGAGGAACGGGGGCGCCAGCTGGCTGAGAAGCGGGAGGGGCGGGGGTTAGAGCGGACGCGGCGTCGAATCGAACTGCGCTGGCTCGACGCCCCCAAAGGTCCCGATCCTAAACGTCGCCGCGAGCGTCGATCGCGACCTCGATCCGCGCGCTGCGCGGTTTCCGCAGGAAGAAAGCGCCCAACTACCGAGGCGGACGGGCCGTGCGTGAGCCAAAGTCGAGCAATCAGGTTTCGGGTCGAGCGACACCACATGGGCACGTGGATCCTTGTCAGCGACAAGATCCACGCTGAAGGTCCCCTCGCCCATCAAGTCGCGGTCGCGCGGGCGGCGGTCCGCGCTCGTGGAGACCCCGGCCTTTATCGGGTCCGCGAGGCCGACGGCCCGGCGAACCCCTTTCGCCACTTTGAGCTTCCCCATTACGGACAGCCGATACCGCTACAAGCGGAAGGCGAAGCCTGACGCTCAGGCACCGATGCCGATCTCGATGCAGGCGCGGCAAGTAGAGAAGCGAAGGGTCCCTATTCCCGGTTCGAGCTGTATGAGGCCGAGGCAGCGCGCATGTCCGCCCGGTCTCGGCGACGGCGCTGCGGTCGGGGCGCTCGCGGCCGCCGACGCCGCCGTAGTGCTCGGCGTCCGTGTCGATGCGCATGCGGGCCTCGTTCGCCCGCTCGGCGAGCGCGGTGATCTCGTTCTCACGAAGGAGGCCGAGCTCGGCCAACCGAACCGCCTCGGCATCGCTCCCGCGCGGCACCTCCTCGCCGATGTCGAACCGCCAATACGCCCACGGCCTCGTCGCGCACTGGCCTTTGGGCATAGCTCCAGTTCGACATCGTTGCCTCTCAGTAGATCTGCCACGCGCTCTCCAGCTCGGTTCACTCCGCGAAGGCGCGGCATCAGGAAGCTCTCCGGCTCCAGCGGGCTTGGGCCGCCTTACGGCCATGCAGTGACGCCGGCGCCGTCGCCTCGGGGATGTCGACTTGTCCCCTGATGCGCGCGAGCGCCACCCGCGCCTGCCGGAGCTCGGGGAGGGCCTGGTTCAACCGGCCGTCGATGCGGATGCCGTTCTTGGCGATGTCGGCCTCGAGCCGGTCGATGTCGGCGGCCTGCGATTCGGCGAGGGCCAGCAACGCAAGCTCGCGTTCCTCCCATTCGAGCACCGGCGGCGGCGAGTCGCGGATGGTTGCGATGAGGGGCCTTGTTCTTAGGGCTCATGGCGTCCTAGCGTGAGCATCCCTCTTGTGTGCAGCGAGGCACGCGGCGGTCTGCCGCAACCAGCATTTCTGAGCCGCGAGCCTCCCCTACGGCGCGAGATACTGCGCGGGCGATGTCGCAGGCTCCGGAGGATGTGGTGCGCTCGGAGTACGAGCGTTTCAATGCAGGCGAACGGGGCCCGTTGCCCGACCTTTGGCATCACGACGCTAAGTGGGTCCCTGATCGTCGAGACCCCGAGCCCGCGCCGTATCTTGGCCTGGACGCGATTGCGGGCGTATTCCGCAGCTGGGTCGAGGCCTATCCCGATCTGCGCGTGAATCCTCTTGAGATGCGCGCCACCGGTGAGCGGGTGTTCGTCTGGGTCCGCTTCTCCGGCCATGGAGCAGGCAGCAAGGTGGCGATCGACATGGAGCGAGCCATCGTCTACATAGTCGAGCGGGGGAAGGTTCGGCTGGTCGAGGAATATTTCGATCGGGCCGAAGCCCTCGAAGCCGCCGGGCTGCGGGAGTAGGCGATGTCGCAGGAGAACGTCGAGGTAGTGCGGAAGAGCGTTGATGCCGTCAACCGGGGTGAGATCGAGGAGGTGCTGGCGTTCATCGGTACCGACGCCGAGCTTCATTCGGCGATCGTTGGGGGCGCGGAAGGCAACGTCTACCGAGGCCACGACGGTTTCCGCAAATGGTTCGCCGAGTCGACAGCGAGCTTTGAGCAGCTCGACACTCAGTTGACGGAGTTCCGAACGGTCGATGATCGCGTCATTGCGTTCGGACGCATCTATGCCCGCGGTCGCGAAAGCGGTCTCGAACTCGACTCGGAAACGGGCTGGGTGTTTACGGTGCGGCGCGGCAAGGTGGTCAAGGCTGAGGGCTTCCTGAGTCGCGCCGACGCCCTCGAAGCCGCCGGGCTCTCGGAGTAGGCGATGTCGCAGGGGAACGTGGAGATCGTGCTCGACAGATACGCCCGTTACAACGCGGGCGAGCGGACGCCGGATCTTGGGTTCTGGCACGAGGACGCCGAATACCACGCCGCTCGCGAGGACCCCGACTCGGAAGTCCATCGTGGGATCGAGGCAATCAGGCGTCAGTTCGAACGCTGGCACGAGGCTTACCCCGACCTCAACGTGGAGCCGTTGGAGGCTAAGGGGAGGGCGGACCGAGTCTTCCTGTGGGTCCGCTTCTCCGGTCACGGGGCAGCCAGCGGAGCCCCGATGGAGATGGAGTTGGCCCACGTCTACACGATGCGTGACCGCAAGGCCGCTCAGGTCGTCGAGTACTTCGATAGGTCCGAGGCCCTCGAAGCCGCCGGGCTTTCGGAATAGGCGATGTCGCAGGAGAATGTTGATCAATTCATGAAGGCCGTCGATGCGATGAACCGCGCCGACATACCGGGCGCGCTTGGATGCATGGACGCCGAAGTCCGCTTCGAGCACCGACTCGATGCCTTGCAGGGGGACTACTCCGGCGTCGAAGGTGTGAGGGGCTTCTTCAATGATTTCGCCGAGCACTTCGACGCCTGGCAGATTGATTGCCCGGACGTGCGGGATCTCGGCAACCGGGTGCTTGCGCTGGGCAGCGTCCACGCCACTGGAAGCGGAAGCGGTGCCGAGACCGTGTTGCCCTTCACGGTCGTGGCGAGGTTCAGGGACGGGCGCATCGCCCATTACACCGACTTCGGCGACAGGGCGGAGGCCCTCGAAGCCGCCGGGCTGCGGGAGTAGGCGGCGCGAGTTCTTCGGGGCCGTTCCCTGCTCACTCTTCGGCTGGACGCCGCTGGACGATGGGCACGAGGCGTTGGTCGTTGGCGGCGGTGGCCTCGACGCCGGTGCCCGGCGCCGTCTTCGTAAACGCCGGCGACAGCGTGCACGCCGTCGCGGGACGCTCGCCCCGCTGATCCCGGCGCGATCGGCTGCATGGTGATCAGGCCGGACGGGAGCCGTGAGCTTGCCCGGGCGGTGCCGGACCCGCTTGCGCAGCGGAAGCCGGAATAGTTCCGGCTTCAACTACACACGATGTGGGTGCATTGGCGCGGGTCGCCGTTGTGGCGGGCGATGTTCCCGCCGCCGTCGATCACGCCGCGCACGGCCTTGATGCCGAAGTCTCGGTTTCGCACCCCGGCCGGCGCCGACTCCGCTGGTGGGCTGGCTGTGAAGCGCCCCTGCCTCGTCTGCGGGCAGCTCGTCGAACGCGGCTCCTACTGCCCTGCCCACCTACGACGTCGGCCCCGTGGCCGCCAGTTGGCGAAGCTCCGGGCCGGCGTCTTTGCCGTCTACGGCCGCCGCTGCGCCGACTGCGGCCGCTCAGACGTGCCACTTGAGGTCCACCACGTCAACGGCGACCCGACCGACAACCGGCTCGCGAACACGGTCCCACTCTGCCGCGATTGCCACCACGTAGTGACGTTCCCCGGCATCTGACGTAAGGCCGCATCGCCTACTCCCGCAGCCCGGCGGCTATCTCGACGAGGCCGCCAGCACCCCGTTCGATTGTCGAACGATGCCTACCTCAGGCTCCAGCCCCAGGTCGCCGCCGGGCCAGAGTAGGTCCCGCCGAGCTTGGTCGTGCCGAAGGGAAGGTTCTGCACGGGGGCGGTGAACGGCGGGATCACGGCCGGTCCGGGGTAGCCGACGTACGTCCCCCCGCCGGGGCATGTCACGAGGACCGGGTAAGAGAATCCGGAGCGGTTGTTCGCCTGGCCCATGTACTTCTCGTCGGCGTACTGAAGGCGCAGGATTCCGCTCGGGCTGCCTTCGACGCCGGAGCCGGCGTATGTGCAGCCGCCGAAGCTGCCCGAGTCCTCGTAGGTAATCGTGGCTTGTTTGAGCTTGTAGACGAAGAGGCCGTCGTTGGATACGGCATTGGGATCGAGCTCGAACCGGGCGTCGGCCGCGTTCCAGCTCTCGGTGATCCCGGAGAGGCTGAAGGGCGTCGCCAAGCCACCGAACGACCCTGCCCACTGCTTCCTGACGACGTAGAACTTCCCCGCGTCCTCGCAGTTGTTGCCCTCCTTGTCTTCGCCCACCTCGTTCCTCGCATCCGCGCACAGCGTCGCCTGGTAGACGCCCAGGTCCGCACCGGTGGGGATGCCGATCTCCGCCTTCCCGACCCCGGCACTGTCCTTGCCCGCCTCCAGCTTCGGCACCTCCCGGGTCAGGTCGTCGTCCAGTTCCGCCCCCTTGTGATGGAGCGTGAGTCTGTTGACGGTCTCGTCGCGTGCTTTCGCACGGCCCGCGTTCTCGTCACATCCGTGACGCGGATCGTCGCCCGCTCGCCGTTCAGGGCGTAGTTCTTGCCCACGATGCGCGCGCGGACAACTTGGAGGTCCGGCTTGGGTTTCGGCTTCGCGAGCGCAGCCGGCGCAACGAGCATCGCCCCGGCTGCGATCACGGTGCTCAACTCGAGCCCACACCACGTCCTTCGACTCATTTGGCCCTCCTTGGTTGGACGAGAAGGCCCGACGACCGTACACCCCCAAGGCGCCTGGCGCAAGGCCCGAACGCGAACCCGTGCCGTACCGCCGATACCTGACCGATCACAAGGCTAATCCGGGTGCGCGTCCAGGCGGTTCGCCGCATAAGCCAAGGCGGTTCCGGCGCCGAGCTACCAGGCGCGACAGCCCTCCAGATCGCCCCGATTGAACGCCTCGACACCCCGCTTGAAGGCGTCGACGTTCTCCTGCGACATCGCCCGCGCAGTATCTCGCGTCGGCATCTGACGTTTTTGCGCGGCGCAGACGGAGAGTGAGCCGGGACCGGCCTTCAAAAACTCGCGCCGCCTCAGGCGTCGGTGACGTTCACGGTAATGACGTCACCGATAGTGGTGCCGCGCCTCGCAGTGATCACGGCGGTGCCAGTGGTGACACCGGTGACGTGACCGACGTTGTCGACGCTCGCAGTCGGCGTGCTGTTCGAACTCCAGGTCACGTCAGCGGAAATGTCCATCGTCGATCCATCTGAGAATTGTCCGATTGCATCAAGCTTGGCGACGTCGCCTTCCGCGAGGAAGAGCGGGTCTACATACGGCGACTCCGGCTCGATCGTCAACTGGACGAGGCTGATCGCGCTGACCGTGATGCTCGCCGACCCGGTTACTTTCTTCCCGGTGGTCGTGCGGGCGGTGATCGTCGCCGAGCCCGCCGTCGATCCTGATGTCACCTTGCCCGTTGCGTCGACCGCCACCGTCGTGTTTGACGATGTCCAGCTGACGGCGGTCGTCAGGTCTGCACTCGACCCGTCGTCGTATTCACCGGTCGCGGTGAACTGCCGCGTGTAGCCACCCTGCGGCAGGGTCGCGCTCGCGGGGGTGATGGTTACGGCCACCAGCTTCGGCTTCGGCTTCGAAAGAGCGACGCCCGGCACCACCAGCACGGCACAGGTCCCCAACACAAGAAGCATGACCGCCGTCGCCAGCGACCAATTCCTGACCCGTTTCATCGTTCCCCTTCCCTGGGTTCCCGCCGCCTCGCGGCGGGTGTTCCACCTTGTCAGATCACGGACGTCGCCAGCTTACAGCCCATCCGGGCCGAGTCGAGGATCGCCGCAGCAGGCGTGCCGATGCTGCATTGGCCCGCGCAGTATCTCGCGCCGGGCGCCGCCCTTCGGTTCGGCCTCGTCAAGCTCTGCGGGGACTGAGTCCCGCCCCCGCGCGGTTTAGTGGATGTGGGCGGTCAGCGAGGTGGCGGCCTTGCAGATGAGGGTCGTACCGTGGCTGTCGTCCTTGCTCTTCAGCGCCTTCGCGTAGTAGTCGCCCGACTTCAGCGGCTCGATGTTGATCAGCCACTTGCCGTGGTGGGTCGTCTTGTCCTTGCCGAGCACCTTGTCCTGTCCCTTGCGCTGCTTCAACAGCTGCACCTTGCGGTGCCTGACGCAGTCCTCCCTGGCGGACCTGACCCGGCCGTGGAAGGCGGGGTGGTTGGGCGGCATCGAGATCGTCGACTTCACCTTCACGGTGTTGGCGCCGAGAGCCGGGATCGCAGCGGCAGCCGCCACGACGATTGCGCCGCAGGCGAGCAACGTCAAGCGGCGATGGATGCTGGACATGAAGTTCTCCCTTCGAGGTGGACTGCCTCTGCCTCTGCCGCGAACCTACACAACGCTGGGGGCGCCGTCAAGCTTCGGCTCGGCCCGGATGGAAGACCAGCGGCTGCCAGCTGACGACCGGCTTCGTCTACTCGCTCGCGAGGCGCGGCGCGATCCCCCACTTGCACTTCGGGCCCGACCCTGAGACCTCCACGTTCTCCTGCGCCCGCGCAGTATCTCGCGGCGGACGACCGTTCGCTAACGCTGCTGCGCCAACGGGTCGGGCATCACGCGAGCGAGGACGCGGGTGCCGTCCGGCTTGATCACGATGCAGCCAAGGACGTCGGCGAGCGGAGCGAGGCTTCCGGCCGCGTGCAAGTCGTCACCGGCGTTGGCGAGGAACGTGCCGCCCCCGCCGTCGACTCCGCCGCCATCGACGAGCAACGCCTCGTGGCCATCGGGGAGCGCCGTCCAGTCGACCTCGTGCTCGTCGAGGTCAAGCTCGGGCACCCGCTTCTCGATTCGATCGAGTAGCTCAAGCCGGTCGGCGTCGCGGCGGTTGAGGTCGTCAGTCATCGTGTTCCCCCATCGTCCTCAGTAGGTCGGCGTGCAGGCCGTCGATCAGCTCGCGCAGTTCGAGGTCGAGGCGTTGGTCCGCAAGCTGCGCGGTGTCGGAGGCGAACTCGACGAGCCGGCGCCTCTGGACGCTCTCGGCCACCGACACGGTGATCGTCGCAGTCATCACTTCGATTCTGGCCCCCCCGCCTGATGGATTGGGTTCGAGGGACAACGGCTGGTTGGAGGCGTACTGCCCCCGGCAAGGGGAGCAGTAGCCGATGGACCGGGACTGAGGTATCCGTGTGGTCGTATGGCTGTCGAGCTTCAAGCGCGTCCAGGCCTGCCTTTACCGCGCACGGCGTTGCCACCGATTCGCTCGACCTGCCCTGCCTTGCGGCAACAGGACGGGGGTTCGAGTGGATTCTGGAAAGCCCTCCGCTCTCGGTCGCTTTCACGTCCTGGGTTGTGGCCGTCACCGGGGCGGAGGTCCGCGACCGTCTCCGATCTGCGCCGGGAGGCGTTGCCGATCGTTCAAGCGATGGCGCCTCCCGTGGGTACGGCGTGGCAGCGGGTGCGGTGCAGTTGCGGTGCAGTCGGGTGCCGATCCGAGCGGTTCTGAGCGGTTCCCCAGCGGTCGAGCTTGGCTCTACCAAGCCGAAACCGACTCTGCGCCGGGACCGCTTTTAGATGTAGTACATCCCCGCGCCCGCCTCCTCGGCCTCGCGGCGAGCGATGTCGGCAATCGTCGTGTCCCGGAAGACACGCCGGAGCGCCTCGACTCCCTCTGCCCAGATGCCCCCGGCCTCATGACCCTCCTCCCCGAGCCTGCCGTCGAGCGCCTGAACAACGTCGAGCACTGTGATCTCCTCGGCGGGGCGAGCGAGCGTGTAGCCGCCGCGCACGCCGCGCTGGCTGTTCAGGAGACCGTCGCGACGGAGCGTCGAGAAGAGCTGCTCGAGGAATTGCACGGGCATGTCGCGGCGCTCGGCGACCTGGCCGATCGGAACCGGGCGGTCGCCGGCGCGGGCCAGCTCGGCCAGGGCGACGACGGCATAGCGGGACTTCGAGGTGACCGAGATCATCCGGAGGGTTGTACCGGAACAAGATATTCCGGTGAGGAGCTCTAGCTCCGAAAGCAGCGTGTAAGGCCGCCGAAGGCGGCCGCAAGTGCTTCAAGGAAAAGACCGCTCTAAGCGGACGACGGCTCCCGCCCCTCGCGAGGGTGCGGCTAGGATGCCCGCGAACCGGCTGGAGGCCGGTGTCTTGTTTTCGGCCGGACGGAAGGCCACTCGGGGCACGGTGGAACAAGCACAATCGGATCGACGCTGTCTCGTCATCGACCCGCAGCCGACGGTGCGGCTGGGGGTCCGCCAGCTTCTCGACCCCCGGTACGCGGTCGAGGAGGCGGAGGACTGGCGCGGCGGCCTCGAGATCCTTCATTCCACCGGCGGCTTCATCGTCGCGGTCGTCGACATGGGTCGGGCCGATGGCGCCGACGTCAACGGGCATCCCGGCACAGCGGCGATTCGCGCCCTGCGGCGAGCCCAGCCCGGGTTAGGCATCGTCGCCCACGGTGCGCGCGCGGAGCGCCACGCGGCGGCCGAGGCGATCGACGCCGGCGCGACCGGCTTCGTCGCGAAGAGCTCCCGGCGCGCAGCCTGGAGCGAGCCGTCGATGCCGCAGCCGAGTCCGAGACCTTCGTCGACCCCGCGGCGAGCGCGGCCGGCCCGCTCCTCACGCGGCGCCAGCGCCAGATCCTCCAGCTCTACGCCGACGGCCAGCCGACCGCCGCCGTCGCGAACCGGCTCGGGCTGAGCGCGGAGACGGTGCGGAGCCATACGAAGGGACTCCTCGCCCGACTCTCGGCCCGCGACCGCGCCCATGCCGTGGCCATCGGCCTTCGAAACGCCCTGATCGAATAGGGCGCTAGATCCAGCCGCGGTCGACCGCGCCGATCTTGCGACGCCGCCCGGGTTACGCCGCCGGCGCCTCGTCCCGCAGGCGCGCGAGCGCTCCGTCGATTCGTTCGAGCGACGCCTCGCGCCCGAGCGCCGCCAGCGACTCGAAGATCCCGGGCGAGACCGTGCCGCCCGTGATCGCGACGCGAATCGGCTGGTAGAGGGCCCTCGGCTTCGAGTCGTTCTCCGCGAGGATCCGCTCGAGGGCCCGCTCTATCTCTTCGGGGTTCCAGGTCTCCACGGCGCGCAGCGAGGCCGCACCGCCGGCGAGAAGCGACGCGGTCTCGGGCGCCATCACCCGCTCCCACGCCCGGGGGTCCATCTCGGGCTCGCCGAACAGGAATGCCACCAGCGGCCACACCTCGGACAGCGTCTGCGCCTTGTCCGCCACGATCTCGCAGGCGCGGATGCGGGTGGCCTCTTCCGCGGACGCGAACGCGTTGGCGGCATCCGGGTCAGTCCGGCGAAGGTGCGCCTGCAGGTGCACGGCGTACGAGGGCGGATCGAGCTCCCGCATGAAGCGGCCGTTGAGCCACCGCAGCTTCGGTTCGTCGAAGACCGCGGCCGACCGCCCGACGCGCTCGATCGCGAAGCGGCGAACGAGCTCCTCGGTGCTCATGATCGTCGTGTCGTCCTCGGTCCCCCACCCGAGCAGAGCGAGGTAGTTCCGCACCGCGGCGGGCAGGTAGCCCGCTTCGGCGAGCTCCTGCACCGAGGCCGCGCCGTGGCGCTTGGAGAGCTTGCGGCCATCGGGGCCGTGGAGGAGCGGAAGATGCGCGTACCTCGGCGCCGGCGCACCGAGGGCGGCGAGCACGAGCAGCTGCTTCGGCGTGTTGGACAGATGATCGTCGCCCCGCACCACGTCCGTGATCGCCATGTCGGCGTCGTCCACGGCGACGGCGAGGTTGTAGAGGGGGGTACCGTCGGCACGGGCGATCACGAAGTCGTCCATCGGCCGGTTCGGGAACTCGACGTCGCCCTTGATCGCGTCGACGACGACGGTCGCTCCCTCGTCGGGGACCCGCAGGCGTATCGCCGCCCCGGGTACGTCGCGAGGCTCGCCGCGGTACCCGGACCCGGGATCGGCCTCCTTTCGCGCGCGCACGTCCTCGGCCGTGGCCGGGTCGGGGTAGGCGGCGCCGGAGGAGAGCAGGCTCCCCAGGGCCTCGACGTGGCGCTCGCGCCGCTCGTACTGCGAGAACGGCCCCTCGTCCCAGTCGAGCTCGAGCCACTCGAGAGCGTCGATGATCTGCTCGACGTTCTCCGGCGTCGAGCGCTCGCGGTCGGTGTCCTCGATTCGCAGGACGAGCGTCCCCTCGGCCCTCCGGGCGAGGAGCCAGTTGTAGAGTGCGGTGCGGGCGCCGCCGATGTGCAGGGCGCCCGTCGGAGACGGGGCGAATCGGAGGCGAGGCGAGTGCGGACAAGGTGCTGATCGGTGCGCATGTTTCCACAGCGGGTGGTCTCGCCAAGGGCGCGGCGCGCGGGCGCGAGCTCGGTTGCGAGGCGATTCAGATCTTCAACCAGAGCCCCCGCGCCTGGCGACCCACCAGATACGGCCCCGAGGACTACGCCGATTTCAGGTCCGAGCTCGAGGGTTCAGGCGTGCGGTCCGTGGCGATCCACGCGATCTACCTGATCAACTGCGCGAGCACCGAGCGCGACGTCAAGCGCAAGTCCCACACCTCGCTCGTCGCGGCGCTGCGCCTGGGCGACGCGATCGGGGCGGATGGAGTGGTCCTCCACGCCGGGGCCAGGAAGGGAAAGCCCCACGACGCCTCGATGCGCCGAGCGGGAAAGGCGATCGCCGCGGCTCTCGGCGAGTCCGAGCGATGCCCCCTGCTGCTCGAGAACACCGCCGGGACCCAGGGCCCGCTCGGCCGCAACTTCGACGAGCTGGCTGAGCTACTGGAACTCGCGGGCGGCGATGGGCGGCTCGGGATCTGCATCGACTCCTGCCACCTCCTCGCCTCCGGCTTCGAGATCCGCGACCCTGAGCCGCTCGGACTCATCGTCGACGAGCTGGACGCCAAGGTCGGCCTTGAGCGGCTGCAGCTCCTCCACGTGAACGACTCGAAGATCCCGCTTGGCGGGAACCGCGACCAGCACGCCCCGATAGGGGACGGCGAGCTCGGGAACCGGGGGATCGCCACGTTCCTTTCCGAGCCGCGCTTCGACGGGCTGCCGGCCGTCATCGAGACCGGCGTCGCCCGCGGGGCGCCCACCCGCGAGGACGTGCGCAAGGCGAAGCGCCTGCTGCGCGAAGGGTCTCGAAAGCGAGCGAGCGGCTAGAGCTGGGCGCCGTCGCCGACGTCCTCGTGCGGGCGGCGCGAGACGGCGCGCTGCAGGCCGAGGCCCAGCCCAGTCACCGCCAGGGCGATGCCGGCCATCGCTAACACGTCGAAGCCGGTGAACGAAAGCGGGCCAACGCGGCCATTGAGGCCGGAACCGCCGGGGGGTCCCGTTGTGATTCTGATGGACTACCGACACGTACTGGTCCTGCGTCGGGCTCGAGGACTGCGCGGCGGCGAAGCCGGGCATGACCACGGCAACGAGGGCGACGCTGAGCACGGCCGCTGCAAACATCCGGCGCAAGGTGATGGTGATATTCCTGGTCACGTCTACTCCCTCGATTGGTAAAGGTGGAGCGCAGACCAGGAGCGTGAGCTGGTGGGCGAACAGACGCAACCAGCTGATCGCGGCTCAGGCGGTCGCGGTGGTCGGGTTGTGCCTCGCCGCATATGCCGCGTTCCTCCAGCCCGGAAGCCCCGGATCGTTGGACACCATCACGGCACCCGGACGATCCCCGGGTCCTCATGCCTCGGCACCCGGCGAGGCCCAAAGCCGGCGGAAGAAGCTCGTCGCGAACCGCTTCGAGACGGTCTGGGGCGTCGGCTACCGCTTCTCGGCCTAGGCCAGCGCGTCGCGCAGGTCGAAGGCGCGCAGGCCCTCGGGCCCCGCGTCGGTGCAGTCGAAGAAGCGCGGGTTGACGCAGCTGTGCTCGTCCCCACCGCCCTCGAAGCTCGGCTCGACCCGGAACTGACATTGCGGGAGCGGCTCGCCAGTCATCTTGATTCCGCCGAAGCCACCCGTGCGCTCCGCGGCCTCGAACATGTCGACGTCGATCTCGGCCCGGAAGACCTTTCGGAGGCAGCCCATGTAGTGGCCCCCGTTGAGCGGGTCGTGGTAGCTGTAGAGATAGCGGCAGCGAAGCTCGAGGCACCCGCGCGGCTCGACCAGCTTGTCGCAGAAGGTCCGGCACTGGCGGCACTCGCCGACGCGTGTCTCCGAACCTCCGCGCTGCTGGAGCATCATCTGCGGGCGCCTTCGGCGCCCTTACGTGCTGCTTTCGGAGCGAAGCTCCTCACTGGCATACCGCGGAAGTCTACGCCGCGATCGCATGTGTGCCGAGCAGCTGGTCGAGCTCGGCGTGGAGCGCCGGTGAGGGATTGATCCGGTACCCCGAACCGAACCGAAGGCGGCGGACGCCCTCGCGCGTGTCCATCTCGAGCAGCACCTCGGTCTCACCTGGAAAGACCTCGAAGACGGCCTTCAAGTCGCTGAGGAGGCCGGCGTCCAGGCGCGCCGCGTCGAGGCGGATCACGACCGCCTGCGGCAAGGAGTGCTCCCCGGTTGGCTCGAACGCCTCGGCCTCGGCGACAACGAGGCTCGTCTGCCCGGGCTCCTTGTGGTCCACGCGGCCCCGGACGAGGATCACCCGATCGACCTCGATCGCCTCGGCCGCGTCGCTGCCGACGTCCCGCACGAAGAGCTCCACCGACCCTTCGAGATCGTCGAGCGTCGCGAACATGATGTGGGCGCCGCCGCGGGTGCGCACCTTCTTCGCCGCCGTGATGATGCCGCCGACCCGCAGCCACGTGCCGTCGGGCTTCGCCGCCACGTCGCCGAGAGGGCAGTCGACGCGGGCGCGGAGCTGGTCGCGGACCTCTGCGAGCGGGTGCGCCGAGACGAACGTACCCAGCGTCTCCTTTTCGAGGCGCAGCAGCTCGCTCTGGTCGAACTCCTCCTGCGGCACTCGGGGGTGCGTCGGCGCCGACGGCGCCGACGCGGACGCCCCGAGGTCGAAGATCGAGCCCTGCCCGCGAAGCGCGTCCTCCTGCGTTCGCTGGCCGAAGCCGAGTGCGGCGGGTAGCACGCTGAGCATCCCGCTTCGCGAGTCGCCCGTGGAGTCGAGCGCGCCGCACTTCACCAGGCACTCGGTCGCCCGCTTGTTGACCGCCCGCACGTCGACCCGCTCGCAGAAGTCCCAGATCGACTTGAAGTCGCCGTCCTCGGTGCGCGCGCGCAGGATGGACTCGACGGCGGCGTGGCCCACGTTCTTCACGGCGTCGAGCCCGAACCGGATCCGGTTGCCGGCGACCGAGAACCCGTGTTCGGAGGAGTTGACGTCCGGCGGCAGGACCTCGATGCCGAGCTCGTGGCAGCGGCTTACGAAGAACGGCACCTTGTCCTTCGTCGACATCACCGACGAGATCAGCGCCGCCATGTACTCGGCCGGGTAGTTGGCGCGGAGGTACGCGGTGCGGTAGCTGATCAGCCCGTAGCAGGCGGCGTGGGACTTGTTGAAGCTGTAGTCGGCGGCCGCCGTCATCAGCGACCACAGGTCCTGGGCGACCCTGGGCTCGGTCCCCGACGCCGCCATGCCGGCGAAGAACTTCTCCCTCATCGTCGCCATCAGATCGCGCTTCTTCTTGCCCACGGCCTTCCGCAAGTCGTCGGCCTCGGCGCCGGAGAAGCCCGCCATGCGCTTGGCGATCTCCATCAGCTGCTCCTGGTAGATGCAGCAGCCGTAGGTCGACTCGGCGATCTCGCGCAGGCGAGGGTCCGGGTAGCGCACCGACGACGGGTCGCGCTTGCCGCGCGCGTAGTCGTCGATGAAGCGCATCGCGCCGGGCCTGTAGAGCGCGTTGAGGGCGGCGATGTCGTTGAACTCGGTGGGACGCACCTTCCGGAGCGCCTCGCGCATCCCGTCGGACTCGAGCTGGAAGACGCCGATCGACTCGCCGCGGGCGAGCATCTCGTAGGTCGTGGGGTCGTCGAGGGGGATCGTCTCCATGTCGAGCTCGACCCCCCGCGAGCGGCGGATGATGTCGACCGCGTCCTCGATCACGTCGAGGTTGCGGAGGCCCAGGAAGTCCATCTTCAGCAGGCCGATCTCCTCGATCGGGCCCATCGAGTACTGCGTGACGATCTTGTACGTGCGCTCGGGGCGGCCGTTGGCTCCGTTCGACGGCCCCGCGGCGCGGTCCTCGGCGAGCTGCAGCGGGACGATCTGGTGCAGCGGGCGGTCCGAGATGACAACCGCGGCGGCGTGGATCGAGTTGTTGCGGACGATACCCTCGAGACCGCGGGCGGTGTCGACGATCTTGCGCGCGTCCGGATCCGAATCGTAGGCCTTCCGCAGCTCCCGGCTGGGCTTCATGCACTCGTCGAAGCTCGGGCTGCGGCCCATCACCGGCTCCGGAATGAGCTTGGCGACGCGATCGCCGGTGGCGTAGTCGAATCCGAGGACCCTCGCGGCGTCGCGGGTGGCGGCGCGCGGCGCCATCTTGCCGAAGGTGATGATCTGGGCAACCGACTCGCGGCCGTACTTCTCGGCCACGTAACGGATCACGCGCTCGCGCCCGCGGACCGAGAAGTCGATGTCGATGTCGGGCATCGACTTGCGCGCGGGGTTGAGGAAGCGCTCGAAGAGGAGGTCGTTGGCCAGTGGGTCGACGTCGGTGATAGCGAGCGAGTAGGCAACGATCGAGCCGGCCGCCGATCCACGGCCGGGGCCCACCGCGATGCCGCTCTCCTTCGCGAAGCGGACGAAGTCCCACACGATCAGGAAGTAGGAGTCGAACCCCATCTCGGCGATGACGCCGAGCTCGAAGTCGAGGCGCTCGAGGGCCTCCGCGGGGGGCGGATCGCCATAGCGGCGGCGCAGGCCCTCGCCGGCGAGGCGGTGGAGCATGTCGCGCGGGTCCTCGCCGCCGGGGGTCGGGAAACGGGGGAGGAGCAGCTTGCCGAGCTCGAGCTCGACCTCGCAGCGCTCCGCGACCTCGAGCGTGTTCGGCACGGACTCCGGCCAAGCCGAGAAAGAGTCGGCCATCTCGGCCGGGCTCTTGAGGAAGAACTCGTTGGTCTCGAACCGCATCTTCGGCTGCTCGAGCGTGGACTTCGTCTGCACGCACAGGAGCGCGGCGTGGTGGTCGAAGTCCTCGCGCCGCAGGTAATGGACGTCGCCGGTCGCAACGAGCGGGCGTCCCAGCTCGCGAGCCGTGCGCACGATCCCCTCGTTCGCCCGATCCTGGTCGGGCACGCCGTTGGCCTGGATCTCGAAGTAGACGTCCTCGTGGCCGAACACGTTGATCAGGTCGTCCACGTGGGCGCGCGCGTCGCGCGGGCGCTCCTCCACCAGATTGCGGCAGAAGCGGGACTGGAGGCAGCCGGTGAGGGCGATGACGCCCTCCGAGTGGCGGTCCAGGAGCTCGAGGTCGACGTTCGCCTTCCCGCGCGAGAAGCCCTCGAGGAAGCCGGTTGAGCTGAGCTCGACGAGGTTCCGGAAACCGGCGTCGCTGGTCGCCAGGAGCGTGAGGTGATTCGGCTTCACGCGGTTGCCCGGGCTCGCGGCGGCGCGCCTGTCGTCGACGAAATAGGCCTCGATTCCGAGGATCGGTTTGATGCCCGCCTTCCGGCAGGACTTGTAGTGCTCGACCGCCCCGTTCATGACGCCGTGGTCCGTGAGGCCGAGGGCGGGCATGCCGAGCTCGGCGGCCCGCTGCGCGAGCCGCTCGATCTTGCAGGCGCCGTCGAGCAGCGAGTACTCGCTGTGAACGTGGAGGTGGACGGCCGACGAGTCGCTCACGAAGGGCCATCATCGCAATCGAGGCAGATGCCAATTCGAGGCTTGCCGCAAGCTGCGGGAAACCCTGGAGCCGCTGTCCGCGACGCCGCCCCGGTGTCAGTCGAGCAGCCCGCGGAGGCGACGTTCGGCCTCGGCGATACGGGCCGCGGCCGCCTCCTCGGCTCGCCTCGCCGTGCCGAGCCGCTCGTCCCAGCCGATCGTCGTCCCGAGGGTCCGGACGATCTCCTCGATCCGCCGCTCGATTGCCCCGATCCGCTGCTCGCTGTCGAGCGCCCGCGCCTCAGCGGCCTTGGCCGCCTCGAGCGAACCACCGACGCCGGCGAGGGCGGCGATGATCCGCTTGTCCGCCTCCGCCGCACGCCGTTCGACGTCGCCCTGCGCCGAGGCGGCAACGGCATCGAGGCGCGCCGACACCTCCCTGGCCCGAGTCTCGAGTTGTTCGAGCGCCGCCGCCGAGCGGCGGGAGCGCTCGCGCCGGACGAGACGCAGCTCGTGGCGACGGGCCCGCCGACGAAGCTTCTTCGACTGCCGCTCGATCCGCTTTGCCGCCTCTTGGGCGCGACCCGTCGCGACCGACCCGGAGTGCTCGATTCGCCCGGCAGCCTCCTTGGCAGCGGCTTCGACCGCTCCGAGAGCGACCTCGGTCTCCCTCCGCATCTGTGCCAGGCCACTCGCCATCCGCGTCTCGCCTGTGAACCGCAGCTCGTCGGCGGCCGCAGTGATGCGTCTATCGAGCTCGGCCAGGAGCTGCCTCGGTCAACGAAGCTCGAGCGCCCGCGGTTGCCTCCGCGACCTCGGCCTCGAGCCGTGTCGAGAGTCGCGCCTCGACCGGGGTGACGGCGTCCTCCTCCGCTGCCCTCACCTGGTTGCGTGCCACAGCGCGCACCCGCTGTTCGGCCTCGCGGGCCCGGGCCTCCGCCTCGACCCGTAGTCGGGTCTCGGCGTCGGCGAGACGTTCATCGGCGCGCGTGTCGAGCTCTCTCACGGAAGCTGCCAGCCCGTCGCGGACCCTTGCCGCGACGCGCTCTCCGAGCTCGGCACCGAGGGCGTCGACCCGCCGAGAGAGCTCTGCCGTTCCGTCGGCGACGCGCCGTGCCGTGCGTCCGTCGATGTCCTCGGTCGCCCTCTCGACACTCGCGCGGGTCTCGCGCTCGACTTTCTCCGCAAGCTTCCCAAGTCGGTCGTCGATCGCCTGCTCGAAACGCTCCGAGGCCACTCTCACCCGGGCGAGTTGCGCGTCAGCCTCCTCGCGACGCGCGGCCTCGAGCGAGCGCGCCTCATTGGCGGCGGTCGCCGAGAGCGTGGCGACCTGCTGGTCCAGCCGCAGCTCGACCTCTGCGATCCGTGCCACGAGGCGAGCGCTGAGCCGCTCCTCGGCGACCAGCTCGGCACCGAGCTGCTCGGGAATCGAGCCACGCATCCCCTCGATCGCGCCCGCCGCCTCATCCAGTCGTGAACCGATCCTCGCCTCGAGCGTTGCTCGATCCTGGGCGAGGCGGTCGCGAACGTCGCCCGCCCGCTCATCGATCTCGGCTCTCGCGGCCTCGAGCTTCGCCTCGAGCCGCTCCTCGACGGCGACCAGGCCCTGCGCGGACGAATTCGACAGATCCCGCTCGAGCTCGACGAGCTTCCCGTCGATTCGGGCCCCGAGCGAGCCCGCGAGGTCGTCCGCCCGTGCCTCGAGCCCGGAGACGCCATCGGCGATCTGCCGTTCAACCGCCTCCTCGAGCGGCGCGGTGGCGCCCTCGATCACCTCGCCGAGCCCTTTCGCCCGTCGACCGAGCTCCTCCTCGAGCTCGGCCCGGGCACCCGCGATCCGAACGCCGAGCTCGTCCACGAGCGACGCGCGCATGCGCTCGACCTCGGTAGAGACCTGATCCGCGCTCGCGGCGCGCAGCCGCTCCTCGGCGGCCTTGACACGCCCGTCGAGCTCGTCGCGGCGCGCCTCGATCCGCGCTTCGAGCGGCGCCGCGATCGCCCGCGCGGCCTCCTCCGCGCGCTGGGCCATCCGCGCCTCGACCTCCACGCTGAAGCCCTGCTGCCATGCCGCCGCGCGTTCGGCGAGCTGGCGGCTCAGCTCCTCGACGCCGGTGGTGGCGACGCGCTCCAGCTCGGCGGCCGCCTCGGTGAGCCGCTGCTCGGTGAGTGTCACGAGGCGGCGCTCGAGGTCCCCCCGCGCGCGCTGCTCGTCGGACTCGAGCTGCGAAGCCACCGCCTTGAGCTCAGAGGCAAGTGCCGACCGAACCTCCGCGATCCGGTTCCGCAGATCCGCCTGCAACTCGCGAGTGGCACGGGCCGACTCGCCGCCCGCTTCTCGGGCGCCCGCGTCCTTGTTCGCGGCGTCTTCCATCAGCCCGAGGCCATTATCGTCCTAGATCGGCAGCGTTTCCTCAAGTCACCCGGCTCGGCCGCACGCGAAGCTGCACCAGCCACGGGACTCGCGCGGTGACCTAGCTGCTGGCCGCCCAGGGGACCCGGGCGCCGTTCGGGGTCCCTGGACCAAAGATCTCGTCGAGCAGGGGCGCCGGCTCGGCGACTCCGAGCGAACGTCGTAGATGCGCTCCGACCCGCGCCCGAGTGGTGCCGGCCACTGCCATCTCTATCGCCGCATAGCGGGCGCGCTGGAGAGAGGCGGCGTCCTGCCCCGTGGGCCTCGACCAGCCCCTGTCCTCGCCCGGCGCGTCATCTTCGTCGGTCGACGCGGCGGGGCCTCAGGCGGACGGTGCTTGGGCCGGAGGTGGCGGACGTGGGCGCGCTCCTCGGCCGCGTCGCCGGCGTCAGGCTCGATCGCCTGCGGGGCGGGATCCGTGTGGTGATCGAGGCGCGCCATGGATCGGACCAAAGCTCGGCGGCCAGGCGGCCGAACCGCTCCGAGATGCGCTGCTCTACGACCTCGGTGATGCTTCGTTCTAGAGCAGGGCGAACCGTGTCCATGCGCCCGCCGGCGGAGAAATCACGTTCGAGGCTCACGGCGATCTCGGCCCGCGCAGCCTGCAGACCGGTCGCAACCTCCTCCCGCAGACGTTCCTCGATCGAGCCGAGCGCGATCCTGAGGTGCTGTTTGACCTCGACCCTGAATGTCATCGCAAGCTGCCGCGCCTCCTCGCGGGCCGCCTGGGCGGGCCTCCGCCGGACTCTCCGTGTGGGCCTCTGATTCATTGAGCATCTCGCGAAGAGACCGAGCCTCCTCCTTCAAGCCCTTGTCGACGCGTCCCGCAACGGCTCGCGCCGCCTCCGACAGCGTCCGCTCCACGCGTTCACGAACCATCTCCTCCACCAGCGAAACGCGCTCTCCGACCGCGCGCTCGAGCGCCGCAAAACTGCCCCGCGCCTCAGCGTCTTGCTCGGCGAGGCGCCGTGCCGGCGTCAGCGTCAAGCCGATCATGCAGCTCGGCGGCCACCCTCGCGGCCGCCTCCCCCACCTTCTCCTCAGGTGCGAGCCTCCATCCCGCGCACCCTTCGGGCCTAAGCGTTCGTAGCCCGCCAATGCAACGGTGTTGCCGGTCGTCGCGAGATCTCGCCATGTCAGGCCCGGTCGGCCGGGAGAGCAACCTGAGGAAGTAGCTTTCAGCCGATGAGCTTTGGCGCGCCGGCGCCGGCGCCGGTCAGACGGGGGCCGCTGTCTCCTCACTCCGACAGCGAAGCGGCGTAGTTAGGTTGTGCCGATGGTGGACCAGGCCGAGAGAGCGAGGGCGTTCCGCGCTCTCCACGAGGGCGAGCCGTTCGTCATCCCGAACCCATGGGACGCGGGCTCGGCACGGGTGCTCGAGGCGCTCGGGTTCGAGGCGCTTGCGACCACGAGCTCGGGCTTCGCGTTCACGCTCGGACGCCCCGACGGCGGTGCGACCCTTGACGAGGTCGCCGAGCACGTGGGAGCGCTCGCCGAGGCGACGACCGTCCCGATATCGGTCGACCTCGAGAACGGCTACGGCCCAGGGCCGGAAGATGCCGCCCGCGCGATCGCTCGCGCGGCCGCCGCGGGCGCCGTCGGCGGATCGATCGAGGACTACGAGCCCGGTGGCGGGATCTACTCCGTCGATGAGGCCGCCGAGCGGATCGTGGCCGCTGCCGAGGATGCGAGGCGGCTCGCCTTCCCGTTCACGCTGACCGGGCGGGCCGAGAACCACATCCGGGGCAACCCCGACCTCGGTGACACCATCGCCCGCCTTCAGGCATACGAGGCTGCCGGCGCTGACGTGCTCTACGCGCCTGGACTGGCCAACTCCCAGGAGATCAGCGCGATCTGCGAGGCGGTGTCGAAGCCGGTGAACGTCCTCGCGCACCGGGGCCTCACGATGAGCGAGATCGTCGCGGCCGGCGCCCAGCGAGTCAGCGTCGGCGGCGCGCTGACGTGGGTCGCCGTCGGTGCCATGGCAGCGGCCGCCCAGGCGATCCGGGACGAGGGCGACTTTTCGGTCCTCTCCGGCTCGGGACCCCGAGTCGCCGAGTGGCTCGAGGGCTAGCTGTAATCCCTGAGCCCGTTGTTCATCCGGGCCTCCTTGGAGGCTGGGGGTGTCTACCCACCCAGCTCCAAAGGAGAGCACCGGATGAAGCTCCACGCTAACGCCGCCCTCAGCCTGAACAAGCGCCGGGTCCTGGCCAGACGCATCGTCGAGGAAGGTTGGTCGCTCACGAAGGCGGCCGAGGCCGCCGAAGTGAGCGAGCAAAGGGCGGGCAAGTGGGCACGGCGCTACCGCTCGGCCCCAAACCAACCGCAAGGCCGAGCGCTTCATCCGCACGATGCTCGCCGGCTGGGCCTACGGCGCCATCTACCGGAACTCGGCCGAGCGCATCGCGGCTCTCGAGGGTTGGCTATGGCGCTACAACTTCAGGCGACCACACGGCTCCCTCGTCCGAAGACCGCCCGCAGCTCGCCTGGCCGAGCTGAACAACGCGCTCGGGTCTTACAGCTAGCCGCCGACGATCCCCGAGCACTCCCACGCGGCCGAGCCCGAGTCGGCCCAGATCTGCGCGGCGACGCGGCTCTGGAGCGCGGGTGAGGCGTTCTCGGGGAGGCCGGTTTGACCGTAAAGGCGCCAGGTCGAGGGCATGATCTGATAGGCGCCGCCGGCGCCCGAGCCCGGGTTCACTGCCCGGAAGTTGCCGCCCGACTCGCACATGACGATCGCCTCTGGGATCGCCCACTTGCCGACCCAGTTCGTGACCGTGGTCTGGGCCTGCTGGGCGGATACCTGCTGCGCCACCTCGACCTGGTGCTGCCAGTCCGACATCTGCGACTGAAGGCTCGTCAGCGAGCTCTGCGCCTGCTGACGCGCGGCGGCGAGGGACGCCGCGGTCGCCTCGGCGTGGGCGCGAACGGCGGAGATCTGGGTTCGCGCGGCGGCGACCTGCTCGTTGTAGGCGACGGCGCGCTCGTGCGCCGCGCTAACGGACGCCAGCCTCGCGGCCACCGCACGCCTCAAGATCCGAACCCGCATCGCAAGGGCGTTGTCCGCCTGCTGGACGCGGCCGAGCAGATCAGCCCGGTTGGCGAGGTCGTCGAAGCCGTGCGAGCTGAGGAGGACCTCCATTGGGTCGGCCGAGCCCGCCTCGTAGATCGCGACGAGGCGGTCCGAGAGCGCGGCGAGGGCCCGACGGAGCTGCGCGCGCGCACGCTCGAGACCGGCCTTCGCCTGATCCACCTGCGCCTGCAGGTCCGCCGCGCGCTGCTCGCCGCTCGCCAGCAGCGAGGTCAGCTGCGCCTCCCTTGCGGCCGCCGCGGAGGCCTCGGCCTGGGCGCTCTGCATCTGCGCCGCCTGAGCGGAGATCTGCGCGCCGAGGCGATCGGCCTGGGACTTGGCCGAGCTGATCTTGGAGTTGAGCTCCGACACGCTCTGCGCGCCCGCCCCGGAGGCCCCCAGCGCCCCCGCGACGAGCGCGACGGCGGCCGCGAGCGCAATGGCGCCGCGCCGGCCGACCTTGGGGCTTTTCGGGTTGGCTCGCATGGGTTCGTCGCGTCGCGTCGCCGCGCGCGAGTTCACTCGCGTCCCCCGGAAGAGCAACCGGGGCGGTGGTGAAGCGGGGAATGCTAGCTAAGGATTAGGGCCGTGTGAGCGTTTGCTTTACATAACGCTTCACGCGTGAACCTGCAACGTACGTTGCAGATCGTGCCTGAGCGCGGCCTTCGCTACCCCTCCGGCGGCTGGCTCTTGGCGATGAGATAGCCGCCGAGAACCACTGCGGCGATGCCCGCGCCCGCGGCGATCCGCAGCTGGGTGCGGTAGCGCGTGCGGATCGCCCAGATGATCAGGCGCCCGAAGAACTCGTAGATCTCGTTGGCCATTGCGTCCCTTCTACCCCATCGGCGGCTTGCGTGCACGGAGGCGGTGCGCCATCCGGCTCTGAAGCGTGAAGAGCTCGATGAAGCCCGGGCTCGCCGCTTGGCTGAACTCACCACCCGACTCCCCGAAGCCGGTGAGCGCCTGGTCGTAGAGCGCGTAGGGAGAGCTGCGCGCAACGGGCGTCGCCGAGCCCTTATAGAGCTTCATCGTCACCTCGCCCGTGACGTACCCGTTCGCCGACTCCATGAACGCGTCCAGGTCCGAGCGCAGCGGCTCCCACCAGAGGCCCGCGTAGCAGAGCTCCGCCCAGCGGCCCTCCAGCACGCGCTTGAACGAGTTCTGGTCGCCCGTGGAGACGAGCCTCTCGAGGTCCTGGTGCGCCGCGAGGACGATCGCCGCGGCCGGCACCTCGTAGAGATCTCGCACCTTGAGACCGACGACCCGGTCCTCGATGTGGTCGACGATCCCGACGCCGTGGCGGCGCCCCAGCTCCGCGGCTCGCTCGAGAAGCTCGACGAGTCCCAGTGGCTCGCCGTCGATCGAGGTCGGCGTCCCGCGCTCGAAGCCCACCCGGACGAGCTGCGGCTCGTCCGGCGCGTCCTCGGGACGACCGACCAGGTTGAAGACGTCGTCGCGTGGCGGCTCCGAGAGGTCCTCGATGGCGCCGCCTTCGGACGAGCGCCCCCAGAGGTTGTCGTCGATCGAGTACGGGGGCGACTCGGTGCCGCCCTTCACCGGGATCCCGTGCTCGCGGGCGTAGGCGACCTCCTCCTCGCGGCCCATGCGCCAGTCCCGGACCGGGGCGATGACTCGCAGCTCGGGGTCGAGGGTAGCGACCGTCGCCTCGAGGCGCACCTGGTCGTTGCCCTTGCCGGTGCAGCCGTGGGCGATGGTGTCGCAGGCGGAGGCGCGAGCGTGCTCGACGGCCAGCTTGCCGATCAGCGGCCGGCCCAGGGCCGTGAACAGCGGGTAACCGCCGCCGTAGAGCGCGTTGGCCTTGATCGCCCGCAGGACGTAGTCGCTCGCGAACTCCTCGCGGGCATCGACGACGATCGCGTCGATCGCCCCGAGGTCGCGCGCCTTGCTGACCACCATGTCCCAGTCCTCGTCGGGCTGGCCGAGGTCCACCGTGAGGGTCACCACCTCGGCCTCGTAACGCTCCTGGATCCAGTGCAGCATGACCGAGGTGTCCAGGCCGCCCGAGTAGAGCAACAACACGCGGTTTACCTCGGCTGGGTCGGCTTCGTAGGAGGCGGTCCTAGTGAGGCTCGTTGGGTCGGCGTTCAAGGGGCGCAAGTCTGGCATGCGCGATCATCTGGGAGTGCATCGAGCCCTCCGGATCCTCTCGACGGCCCTATCACCGCGGGCCTGGTCGTCTTCATGGACGTCGGGCTGACCCTCGCCTGGCGGGAACCGATTTCGTCGATCTACGGCTCGATCAAACAGAGCGAGGCCCGCGACCAACTCGCGCAGCTCGAGGGCACCTTCCCCTCGCCGGCGGACCGCAGGCGGGTTGCCCCGATCAAGGATCCCCGTCGCCAGGTCGCGGCGCTCGCCGACGCCTTCGCGCGCAGGGTAAGCACGCAGCGAAGCACGAAGTTTCGGGCGCAGATCCGGCGGCGGGAGCGCGTGTTGCAGCGCGACCACGGATTGGAGGTGCGCGAGGCGAACGCGTCGACCCTGGACGACGATCTGACGGAGCTGCTTCGGCTCCACGATTTGCGCTGGGAGGGCCGCGGGTCCTCGCTGAAGGACTCAGCGAAGAGGAGCGTGCTCCGTGACTTCGCGCATGCGGCGCAGTGCCGGGGCTGGCGACGCCTGCGGCTCCTAGCCGCGGACGGGGTGTCCGTCGCAGGGTTCCTCGGCTGGCGTCTCGGTGGCAGCTACGTCCCGTATCAGGGTGCTTTCGACCCGCGGTGGTCGAACAAGAGCGTCGGGATCGTCCTCACGCGACGACGATCCGCGCCGCAATCGAGGAGGGTGCCGAGGAGCTCGATTTCCTGCTCGGAACCGAACCGTACAAGCGGAGCTTCACGACCACGACGCGCCCCGCGGAAACGGTCGTCCTCACTCGCAGCTTGCGGCCGATCAGGTTCGTCGTCGCCGGAGAAGCCAGCGCGCGCCGGCTTGGCGAAAGGCTGGTGCAAGGTCGCGGTGGGGAGCGGCTTGCTTCGACGCTGCGGCGCCTGCTTCCGACGGCGCGACGTACCTGAGCCTCGGGGCCCATGGCCGCGTGCTCGCTGGGCCGCTACGGGCCGACGCCGCCGCTGCCGCCGCCTTGCGCGCGCGTTGTGGTCGTGGTGGTGGTTGTGATGGTGGTCGAGGCCGTTGAGGTCGTCGGGATCGTCGTGGTCGTCGTCGGCGTCGTGGTCGTCGGCGTCGTGGTCGTCGGCGTCGTGGTCGTCGGCGTCGTAGTCGAGCTCGTCGAGCTGGTAACCGTCGTCGTAGAGCCGCTGTCGGAGGCGATTACCGCGAGCGCGACGCCGAGTCCGATGACGACGGCGACGAGCAAGGTGATCGCGGCCTTCATACCGGTGCTCATACCGCCGCCGTTCGGCGGTCGGCCCTGGCCGCCGCGGCCCGATTCCTCGGGCCCCATGTGGCGGGTTGGGTCCTCGTGCATCGCGGCGCGAGTCTAGTCACAGCCGCCGACGCCGCGAGTGATCAGGTGCGCCAGACGGCAGCGGGCCGCGTCGACGGCCTGCTGGCCGAAGGTGGCGTTGTGAGAGGCGGCCGTTGTCGGGCGGTACGAAGACGTCCACCCAGGCGACCACGTCGCCGCCGCTGGGCGCGCTCGCGGGGAACGCGTCCCTGCGCTCGCCGTAAAGGGAATCGCGAGATGGGATCAACGGATCGGGTCACGGTCCGCGCCCGCCCTCGCGATCGGAGGGATGCGGACGTCGTAGTAGGCCTCGTGGTAGATGGTCAGGCGCCCTGAACCGAACCTCGCGCCGCCCGAGCCGACGAGCGAGCCGAAGACTTGGATCCGGAGGGCCTCGTCGAGAGCCGCCGGGGTGATCATGAGCACCACCGCTGCGGCGACCATGCAGGCGCCGAAAAGCCCCGCCTTACGAAGCGAGCGCCGCCTCCACGAGCTCGAGCGCGCGGTCGACCTCGACCTCGTCGACGGTAAGCGGGGGCAGAAAGCGGAGCATCCCGTCGCCGGGAACGTTGATCACGAGGCCCGCCTCGAGTGCCGTGGTTTGGACCCGACGGGCGTCGACGCCGCCGCCGAGCGTCACACCGACCATGAGCCCCCGGCCGCGAACCTCGGCGACGCCGTCGAGGGTTTCGAGGCCCGAGGCGAGCCTGCCGCCAAGCTCGCGCACGGACCGCAGCAGGGCCGGATCGTCGATCACGTCCAGCGCGGCGAGGGACGCCGCCGCCGCGATCGGCCCGCCCGCGAACGTGGAACCGTGGTCGCCGGTCTCGAGCACGTCGCCGAGCTCCGGCGTCGTCACGCACGCGCCCACCGGCAGGCCCCCGCCCAGCGCCTTCGCGGTGGTCATCACGTCGGGCTGCACCGGGAGCTGCTCATAGGCCCACAGGGACCCCGTCCTTCCCATTCCCGTCTGCACCTCGTCGAGAACGAGCAGCGCGCCGGCCTCGTCGCAGGCCTCCCGTGCGGCGGCGAGCACCTCGCTCGCGATCGGGAAGACGCCCGCCTCGCCCTGGATCGACTCGGCGATCACGGCGGCCGTTCGTTCGCCCACGGCGGCCCGAAGGGCGTTGGGATCGTCCCTGGGCACAGCGACGAAGCCCGCTGGCAGGGGCCCGAAGAGGTCCTCGCGCGCGAGCCGAGGCGTCGCGGCGAGCGACGCGAGGGTTCGCCCGTGGAAGCCACCGTCGAGCGCGACGATCTCGGGCCGGTCGATTCCCCGCGCATGTGCGCGCTTGCGAACCACCTTGATCGCGCACTCGTTCGCCTCGGTGCCGGAGTTCGCGAGGAACACCTTGCCGCCGAGGCTCGAGCTGGCGAGCCGCTCGCAGAGCCGCATCGCGGGCTCCGTGTAGTAGAGGTTCGAGACGCCGCCCAGCCGGCTTGCCTGCTCAGAGAGCGCGGCGACGATCCGCGGGTTGCAATTGCCGGCGTTGTGGACGGAGAGGCCCGCGAAGAAGTCGAGGTACTCGCGGCCGTCGGCGTCCCACAGGCGACAGCCCTCGCCGCGCACGAACTCGACCGGCGCCTTGGCGTAGGTCGGCATGACATAGCGCTCCTCGAGCGCCCGCAGGTCGGTCAGGCTCACGGCGTGACCATGGTGCCGATGCCCGCGTCGGTGAAGAGCTCGAGGAGCAGCGAGTGCGGCTTGCGCCCATCGACGATGTGGGCCGACTGAACCCCGCCCGAGATCGCCTCGACGCAGGCCGCGAGCTTGGGCCTCATTCCGCCCTCGATCGCCTCCAGGGCCGAATCGACCTCGGTGACGGTGGCCCGGCCCACGAGCGAGGACTCGTCGGACGGGTCGGCGAGCCAGCCCGGGACATCGGTCAGGAAGATCGCCTTGTAGGCGCCGAGCGCGGCCGCCACCTTGCCGGCCGCGGCGTCGGCGTTCACGTTGTAGGCGTTGCCGTCGCGGTCGGCGCCCGCCGATGCGATCACCGGGATGAAGTCGGCGGCTATGTGGTTGAGGACCTCCACGTCGACGCGCTCGATGTCGCCGACGTAGCCGACCTCGTCGGCGTTCGGGACCGGCCGGATCTGAAACAGCGACCCGTCCTCGCCCGAGAGCCCCACCGCCGGCTGGCCGTGGCGGTTGAGGCGCCGGACGATGTCCGAGTTCACCTTCCCGAGCAGCACCATCTTCGCCACCTCGACGGTCTCGGGGTCGGAGACGCGCAGGCCCTCGACGAACCGCACCTCCATCCCGAGGCGCTCCATGTAGCGGGTGATGTCGGGACCGCCCCCGTGCACGATCACCGGGTCGAGGCCGACGTACTTGAGGAGAACGACGTCGGTCGCGAACGCCTCCCTGAGCTCCTCCTGCCCCATCGCCGAGCCCCCGTACTTGATGACTACGGTGCGGCCGTGGAACTCCCTGATGTAGGGGAGCGCCTCAAGCAGGGTCTCGACGTTCGTGCTCATGTCGTGTAGGCGGAGTTGAGGTGGACGTAGGCGGGTGTGAGGTCCGAGAAGTAGACGTGCGCACTGCCATCGCCACGCCCCAGGTCGATCCCGACCTCGGCCTCGCGCTCCTCGGAGCCGAGCGAGTCGGCCGTGATGTGATCCGGCCCGAGCTCGGGGAGCTCCTCGCCCGCGAGAGCCATGCCGGCCGCTTGGGCAATCCTCCCCCAGTTCGGGTCGCGCCCGTAGAGCGCGGTCTTCACGAGCGGCGAGTTCGCGATCGCCCTGGCGACCCGCTCGGCCTCCTCGCCGCTTGCGGCACCCCGCGCCTCCACCCGCGCGACGCGCGTCGCGCCCTCGCCGTCGGCGACGATCTGAAGCGCAAGCTGGAGCATCACCGCGTCGAGGAGGCCCTCCGGCATCGCCTCGCCCGCAGCGCCCGTCGCCTGCAGGAGGACCATGTCGTTCGTCGATTGCTGGCCGTCGACCGTGATCCGCTCCATCGAGGCCGCCACGGCTCGGCGCAGCTCGGCCTCGGGGTCGTCGATCCGGGCGTCGGTCTGCACGAAGCACAGCATCGTCGCGAAGCCCGGCTGCATCATCCCCGCGCCCTTCGCCTGGGCGGACACGGTCACGCCGCCCGCGCGAACCGTGCATTGCTTCGGCCCCTGATCGGTCGTCATGATCGCCGCCGCGAAGTCCTGCCCCCCGCGCTCCGAGAGTCGAGCTGCCGCCTGGCCGATACCGCGGCGAACGGACTCGACGTCCAGCGGAACCCCGATCGTGCCGGTCTCGGCCACCGCGACACGGACCGGATCGAGCTCGAGCTCCCGCGCCGCGGCGTCACGCATCTCGAGCGCGTCGCGGTAGCCCGGCTCGCCGGTGGCAGCGTTGGCGTTGCCTGAGTTCACCACCGTCCCCGCGATGGCCCCCGCCTCGCAGCGCTCGCGGCAGACCCGCACGGGCGCCGCCGCGGCCGCGTTCGAGGTCAGGAGCATCGCCGAGCGCACGTCGGGTGCATCGCAGGCCACGAGGCCCAGGTCGGTCTCGCCGTCGGCCTTGAGGCCGCAGGTCACGCCCGCAGCCCGGAATTCCGGCGCGAGCCCTGCGGGATCGAGCCCCTCCACGCCTCCCGGCGCCTGCACCCACCGCGAGGCGAAGAACCCGCTCACTCGAGCCCCTCCGTCTCCGGAACCCCCAGCGCGAGGTTCAGGTTCTGGACCGCCTGGCCCGCCGCGCCCTTCCAGAGGTTGTCGATCGCCGCGAACGCGATGATGCCGGCTCCGCCGGGGTCGGGGGCCGCGTGGACGAGGCAGAGGTTCGTCTCGCGCACGTCGCGCACACCGGGCGGCCTCGCCACCGCGTCGACGAAGGGCTCGGCGTCATAGCGATCCCGGTACAGCTCGGCGAGCTCCATTTCGCTCAGTTCGCGCGTCGGGCGGACGAAACAGGTCGCCAGCAGGCCCTGATCGATCGGCAGCAGGTGCGGCACAAAGCTGACCGCCCCGTGCGCGCCGTGCGCCCGCAGCTCCTGGACGATCTCGGGATAGTGGCGGTGGCCGTCGGTTCCGTAGGGGCTGAAGTTCTCCGCCACGTCGACGAAGTCGGCCCCTCCACGCCCGGCCCCCGAGACGCCCGAGGCCCCGCTTATCGCCACGTCGCCCAGCAGCCCCGCATCGGCCAGCGGCGCCAGCGCCAGCAGGGCCGCCGTCGGGTAGCAGCCCGGGTTTGCCACGAGCTCCGCCTCCCGCACCGCTTCGCGGCCGAGCTCGGGCAGTCCGTAGACCGCGCCCTCGAGCAGGTCGGGGTCTCCATGCGGCCCATACCACCTCTCGTAGCTCGGGAGGTCCCGCAGGCGGAAGTCGGCCGAGAGGTCGACGACGATCGCCCCGAGCCCGCGCAGGACGGCGACGACGGGCGCCGCCGCGCCGTGCGGGTAGCTGACGATCGCCGCGTCGATCTCCTCCGCGCCGGCGAGTTCGAGCTCCGTCAGCTCGAGCGGGACACGGTGGCGCGGGTGGAGCTCGTCGAGGCGGGTGCCGGCCTCGGACCGGGCCGTTGCAGCGACCAGCTCGAGCCGCGGATGGCGCCAGACGAGGGCCGCGGCGAGAGCGCCCGCGAGGCCGGAGGCCCCGGCAACGAGGACCCTCCCGGCGGGCTCACCGTCCATCGGCTGCGAGCTCATTCCCGGAGGCCCCCGCCGAGCGCGGTGATCGCCTCCCGAATTGGCTCCCGGATCGACGCCACCTCAGTGTCCGTGAGCGTCCGGTCGGCCGCCCTGAACTCGAGCCGCAGAGCGATGCTCTTCCGGCCCTCGCCGATGGCGTCGCCCGTGTAGACGTCGAATGGGGTGGCCGCGCGCAGCAATTCGCCGCCCGCCGACATCACCGCCGCGCGCAGCTCGGCAGCCGGCACCGTCTCCGGAACCACCGCGGCGATGTCCTCGAACAGCGGCGGATAGGTCGTCAGGTCCTCGTAGCGCTCATCCCCCACCCCCGCGGCGACGACGAGCGGCGCGAGGTCGACCTCGAAGGCGGCCGCTGCGGGCAGATCCCAGCGCTCGGCGACCAGTGGGTGGACCTCGCCCAGCCAGCCGATCGGCTCGCCGGCGAGCTCCACGCGCGCGGCGCGCCCCGGATGGAGGAACGGCTCGGAGGCCGGCACCGCCGCCACCTCCACCTCGAGATGGCCGCACAACGTCTCCAGTACGCCCTTGGCCTCCGCGAACCCGGCCGGCTCGGGCTCTCCACGCCATCCGCCGGGCGCGAGCGATCCGACGACGAGGGCACCCAGGCGGTGCGGCTCGAGCGCGGGCGGCGGCATCCTGCCCGGGAACGCCCCACCCAGGACGCCGCCCTCGGTGGGCGCCGGGACCGAGTAGTAGACCCGACCCGACTCGAACAGCGCCACGCGACCTGTGTCCCGCGCGAGGTTGTGGCGCGCCGCATCGAGGAGCCCGCCCAGAAGAGTGGTGCGGAGCCCGACGTGCTCGGCCGAGATCGGGTTCTGGGTCGCGACCATCCGGCGCCGCTCGTCACCGGGCCCGAGCCCGAGCCGCTCGGGCAGATCGGCCGGAACGAAACGCCAGGTGACGATCTCGTCGAGGCCGAGGTCGCGCAGCACGTCCTCGGAGCGGCGGCGAAGGAGCTGATCGCGGGAGAGGCCGCCGGTCCGTTCGCCATGCGCCGGGAGCGTGCGCGGAAGGCGGTCGAGACCGTGGAGGCGCGCGACCTCCTCGACGAGGTCGGCCTCCCGGGTGACGTCGTAATGGCGGTCCACCGGGACCGTCGCGCTCAGGTCGCGCTCGCCCTCGAGCTCGACCCCGAACTCGAGGGCCTCGAGGTGGCCGCGAGCCTCCTCGCGCTCGACGTGCGTGCCGAGCAGCGAGTCGAGCCGCGCGCCGCGCAGGGAGATCACGTGCGGCGCCGGGATGTCGGCCGC
This sequence comes from uncultured Actinomycetes bacterium, assembly GCA_963823245.1. Taxonomy (GTDB): domain Bacteria; phylum Actinomycetota; class Thermoleophilia; order Solirubrobacterales; family 70-9; genus JAWVFM01. The sequence continues at coordinate 225,790 of CAWGKQ010000008.1, forward strand.
GACGTCGATCGTGCCGGGCACGAGGGCGGCACCCATCTCGACCAGGACGCGCGATGCGACGCGCTGCGCGCGCAGAGCGAGCTCGGGGTGAAGCTGCTTCTCGAAACGCATCGAAGCGTCGGTCCGGAGCCCGAGCATCGTCGAGGTGCGCAGGATGTTGACCCCGTTCCAGGTCGCGACCTCGAGCAGCACCCGCGAGGTCGAGTCCGAGACCTCCGAGCGCTCACCACCCATGATTCCGGCGATTCCGGAAGGCCCCTCGCCGTCGCAGACCAGCACGGTCTCGGCGTCGAACCTCCGCTCGACTCCGTCGAGCGTCGTCATCCCCTCGCCCTCTCGCGCCGTCCTGATCACGAGCTCGCCGCCCGGCACCTGATCGAGGTCGAAGGCGTGCAGGGGCTGCGCCGAGAGCAGCATCACGTAGTTGGTCACGTCGACGACGTTCGAGATCGGCCGCTGGTCCGCTGCCGAGAGCCTGGCCTTGAGCCAGAGCGGCGAGGGCCCGACCTCCACGCCCTCGAAGACGCGGGCCGTGAACCGAGGACAAAGGCTTGGGACCTTCACCTCCACCGAGGCGAGCTCGTCGATGCTTCCCTCCCTCGTCGCCTCGGCGTCCTCCTCCCATGGCGCGGGAGCGAGCGGCGCGCCGGTGATGGCGTGCACCTCGCGGGCCACGCCGTACACGCCGAGGCAGTCGGAGCGGTTGGGGTTCAGGTCGAGCTCGAGGACCTGGTCGGAAATGGTGAACGTCTGGCCGAGCGGAGCGCCCGGCTCGGGGCCGGCACCGTCGCTCGCCATCACGATGATGCCCTCGGAGTCGGTTCCCAGCCCGAGCTCGGTCTCGCTCAGGATCATCCCGTTCGACTCGACCCCCCGCAGCTTCGCCGCGCCCAGCTTCTGCCCACCGCACAGCACGGCGCCCGGCAGCGCGACCGGCACCGTCTGACCGGCGGCGACGTTGGGCGCACCGCACACGATCGTGCGCTCGCCGTCGCCGGCATCGACGGTGCACACGGAGAGGCGGTCCGCGTTCGGGTGCTTCTCGACCCCGAGCACGCGGCCGACGACGAATCCGTCGGCCGACGGCGCGCCGAACTGGGAGACCCGCTCAACCTCCACCGCCTTCATCGACAGAAGCTCGGCGACACCCTCGGCCGGCAGGCCGGGGTCGCAGTACTCGCGCAGCCAGGAGAACGGGACCTTCACAGAACTGTCCTCGCGCTCCGCAACACAACCACTCTTTGCTCGAGCTCCGCGCTCAATGAAACTGCCCCAGGAAGCGCACGTCGTTCTCGAAGAAGAGGCGGAGGTCGGGGATGGCGTGCTTCAGCATCGCGATGCGCTCGATGCCCATGCCGAAGGCGAAACCCTGCGTCTCGTCGGGCACGTAGGCGCCGCCGACGAAGCCGAACACGTTCGGGTCCACCATGCCGGCGCCGAGGATCTCGATCCAACCCGTCCCCTTGCACAGCGGGTCGCGCTCGCCGTCCGCGAGCGTCCCGGTGCCCTCGCACCGAAAACAGGAGACGTCTACCTGGACGCTGGGCTCGGTGAAGGGGAAGAAGTCGGGCTTGAGGCGGGTGCGCCGCTCGGGGCCGAACAGCTCGCGCGCCACGGCGTCGAGCGTGCCCGCGAGGTCGGCGAGCGAGATTCCCTCGGCGACGGCGAGGCCCTCGACCTGATGGAACATCGGCAGGTGCGTCGCGTCGATCGTGTCGCGCCGGTAGACGGTGCCGGGCACGACGATGAAGAGCGGGGGCTCGTTCTCCTCCATCGCGCGGATCTGCATGGGCGAGGTATGCGTGCGCCACAGCACGTCCTTCGGCCCGGGTGGCAGGCCATGCTCGTTGACCACGGCCGCCGCGAGGCTCTTCGGCTCGACGTAGAAGCTGTCCTGCGTCAGCCGCGCCGGATGCCCGGGTGGGTGGTTCAGCGCCGTGAAGTTGTAGTAGTCGTGCTCGACCTCGGGGCCCTCCATGACCCGGTAGCCGAGCCCGACGAAGGCGTCCTCGATCTCGCGGCGGGTGCGGTTCAAGAGGTGAAGGTGGCCGGTGGCGACGGGCGGTAGGCCGGGCAGCGTCACGTCGACCGCGCCGGTCGCGAGCTCGGTCGAGAGCTCGGCCGCCTCGAGCTCGCCGGCCCGCCGCTCGAGCAGCGACTCGAGCGTCCCGCGCGCCTGGTTGGCGGCCGCGCCGACGGGCCCGCGATCCTCGGCTGGGAGGCCGCCGATCCCGCGCAGGATCTCGGTCAGCTCGGAGCGCCGCCCGAGGAACCGCACCCGCGCCTCCTCCAGCTCGGGGGTCGAGGTCGCGGCCGCGATCGCGCCCTCGGCCTCGGCGCGAATCGTCTCGACTCTGGTCAGCGGGTCAGGCATTACCGGCGCGCCATCCTATTTCCGAGCTCGTAGAGGGCCACGGTCACGGCCATCGCGACGTTCAGCGAATCCGGGCCGCCCGGCTGTACCGGCACCCGCGCCCGTGCGTCGGCCATTTCGAGGATCTCGGTGGGGAGCCCCTCGCGCTCCGCGCCCGCGCAAATCACCATCGGTGGGTCCGCAGGGCCCTCGGCGACCGGCATCTCGGCGCCGACGTCCAGCGCCAAAGTGTTGCCGGACAGGGCCGCGAACTCGCCCCGGGCCGGCGGCCGAGCGAAGATCGAGCCCATGCTCGCCCGCACGGCCTTCGGCGAGTAGGGGTCTGCGCATCCCGGCCCGAGCACCACGGGCCCGTCCGCGAGCGCATGGGCGGAGCGGATGATCGTGCCCACGTTCCCGGGGTCGCCAACGCCGTGCAGATAGACGGCGAGGTCGCCCGCCGCCTCGGACCACGTCTGGCGGTAGACGCCCAGGGCACGGGTGCCCGAGCCGAGAGAGCTGACGCCGTCGAGCAGGTCCGGCTCCACGTCGGTGCCGGCGCGCAGCAGGAAGACCGGCTCACAGCCCGCGCCCCGTGCCGCCTCGACCAGGTCCTCGCCCTCGGCGACGAACAGGCCCTCGCGCTCGCGATGCTTTCGCTCGCGCAGCTTGCGGACCAGCTTCAGCTTCTCGTTGTCGTTTGAGGTGATCATCGAACGAAAAAGGGCGGCACTCTGGCCGCCCCGGGAGACTTCGCGATCGACACTAGGTCAGGCCGCGGTGGCCTCCCTGGCAAGCTCGGCAAATCGGCGGAACGCCTCGGGGTCGTGGACGGCGATGTCGGCGAGCATCTTCCGGTTCACCTCGACGTCGGCCTCCTTGAGGCCGTGGACGAGCTCGGAGTAGCTCATGCCCTCCCGCCGCGCGGCGGCGTTGATGCGCGTGATCCAGAGGCGCCGGAAGTCGCGCTTGCGCGCCCGCCTGTCACGGTAGGCGTACTGGCCCGAGCGCATGAGCTGCTCGTTGGCGAACCGGTAGCTCGAGTGCTTGCGCCCCCAGTAACCCTTGGCCTGCTTCAGGACCTTCTTGCGCCGCCGCTTGCGGGCGACGGCGTTCGTGGCACGACTCACCTCAGCCGCCCTTTCCGCCGAGGAGAGTGCGCACGCGCTTCTGGTCGGGCTTCGCGACCTCGGTCGGCTTCGACATGTGCCGCTTGCGCTTCGGCGACTTGTGCTCGAGCATGTGGCTCGAGAACGCGCGCCGCGCGCGGAGCTTGCCCTTGGCGGTCTTGCGGAACCGCTTCTTGGCCCCGGAATGGGTCTTCATCTTCGGCATGACGAGCCGACTATTGAAGCAGAGAGCGTCAGCTCGACGCTGCGGCCGCAGCCTCGCCCCCGTCTGAGGAGGCGTCGGGAGCGGCAGGTTCGGCGGAAGCGGCCTCGCCGTCGGCGATGGCGGCGCGCGTCGGCGCCAGCAGCATGCTCATGTTGCGCCCCTCCTGCACGGGGTGGTGCTCGATCACCGCGAGCTCCTCGATATCGGTGAAGAGTCGCTCCAGCAGCGCGCGGCCGCGCTCGGGGTGGGCCTGCTCGCGGCCTCGGAACATGATCGTGACCTTGACCTTGTTGTTGCCGCGAAGGAAGCGCACGACGTGGCCGCGCTTGGTCTCGTAGTCGTGCTGGGCGATCTTGGGCCGCAGCTTGATCTCGCGCACGTTCACCTGCTGCTGGTGCTTGCGCGCGGCCTTGGCCTTCTGCTCCTGCTCGTACTTGTACTTCGAGTAGTCGAGAAGGCGGGTGACCGGCGGCCGGGCGTCGGCGGCGACCTCCACCAAGTCCAGGTCCTTGTCGCGCGCCATCTCCATCGCCTTCTCGGTCTCGACGACGCCGATCTGGGTGCCGTCCTCGTCGATCAGGCGCACCTTCGGCACCCGGATCCGCTCATTGATCCGCGTGGAGTCGCGCTCCGGGAGCGTCCGGTCGAACCTACGAGGAACCGGCACTATCGAAGGACGCTGGGGAGCTTCAAGCTAACGATGGCGAGGAGTTCGGGACGAGGATGGGGACACGGGGCGCTCAGCGGCGGCGCGGTGTGTCGGTGCCCGGCATCTGCGCGGAGTATAGGCACTACCCGGTCGCTTGCAGGCGAGCGGCCACCTCGGCGGTGGACTCGGCCACGGCCTCGGGCTCGCCGTGCGCTCGCACGGACACCGTGCCGTCCGCCTCCTCGCGGTCCCCGACGACGAGCATGTACGGGGCCTTCGCGAGCTCCGCGTCCCGGATCCTGCGCCCCACCGACTCCGAGCGAGCGTCGACGCGCACTCGCGCTCCCGCCGCGCCGAGCTCCGCCGCGACCCGGCCGGCGTACGGGGCGTGCCGGTCGGCGATCGGAAGCACCACCGCCTGTGTCGGCGCGAGCCAGACGGGGAAGCGGCCGGCATGCTGTTCGATCAGGATTCCGATGAATCGCTCCAGCGACCCGAGGAGCGCCCGGTGGATCATCACCGGACGGTGGGGCGAGTCGTCCTCGCCGGTGAACGAGAGGTCGAACCGCTCGGGCATCTGGAAGTCGAGCTGGCAGGTGCCGAGCTGCCACGATCGGCCGAGCACGTCGGTGACGTGGAAGTCGATCTTCGGCCCGTAGAACGTCCCCTCCCCCGGGCTCACCTCGAAGTCGCGCCCCTGGCGCTCGAGCGCCTCGCGAAGCGCGACCTCGGCACGCTCCCACTGCTCGTTGGTCCCGATCGATTTCTCCGGTCGGGTCGAGAGCTCGACCCGCACCTGCTCGAAGCCGAACCGGGTGTAGAGCTCGTCGATCGAGCGGCAGATGGAGTCGACCTCGTCGGCGACCTGGTCGAGCGTGCAGTACACGTGGGCGTCGTCCTGGGTGAAGGCGCGGACGCGCAGCAGTCCGTGCAGCACGCCCTCGCGCTCGTAGCGCGAGACGTGGCCGAACTCGGCCAGGCGCAGCGGGAGCTCGCGGTAGGAGTGGCGATCCGAGCCGAAGACGAGGCAGGCCCCGGGGCAGTTCATCGGCTTCAGGGCGAAGCGCCGATCGTCCCGGGCGGGCTTGGATTCGGCGGCGGGCGCGGCGAAGTACATGTTCTCCTTGTAGTTGTCCCAGTGGCCGGAGCGGTGCCAGAGCTCCTCGTCGAGCACCTGCGGGGTCTTGATCTCGACGTAGCCGCCGCGGCGAAGCTGCTCGCGGACCTCGGCCTCCACGAGCCGGAGCAGGACGGTCCCCTCCGGGAGCCAGAAGGGCATCCCCGGGGCCTCGGGGCGGAGCATGAACAGCCCGAGCTCGGGGCCGAGGCGGCGGTGGTCGCGTGCCTTGGCCTCCTCCCGCTGCGTGAGGTGCTCCTCGAGGTCCTTCGGCGAGAAGAACGCCGTGCCGTAGATGCGCGTCAGCATCTGCCGGCTCTCGTCGCCGCGCCAATAGGCGCCGGCGACCGAGGTGAGCTTGAGCGCGCCGATGCGGCCGGTCCCGGGGCCGTGGGGGCCGCGGCAGAGGTCGGTGAACGGCCCGTTCCGGTACAGGGAGACCGTCTCGACTCCCTCGTCGCGCACGAGGTCTTCGATCAGCTCGGCCTTGTAGGGCTCCCCGGCCTCGCGGAAGCGCTCGAGCGCGTCCTCCGCGGGCACGTGGCTGCGCTCGAACCGCTCGTCGGCGGCGATGTGAGCCCGCATCGCCTCCTCGATCCGCTCGAGGTCGTCCTCCGAGGGACGGAACCCGTCGGGGAACTCGAAGTCGTAGTAGAAGCCGTCGGCGATCGGCGGGCCGATCGAGACCTTGGTCCCGGGCCACAGCTCGACGACGGCCTCGGCGAGCACGTGGGCCGCGTCATGGCGGATCAGCTCGAGCGCCTCGGGGCTGCGGTCGGTGACGATCTCGATCTCGGCGCCGTCGCCAAGCGTGGCGGCCAGGTCGCGCAGCTCCCCGTCCTCCTTGATCGCGAGCGCGGCCTTCGCGAGGCCGGGCCCGATGGCGGCCGCGGCGTCGGCGCCGGTGGCCCCTTCGGGCAGCTCGAGATCCGAGCCGTCGGGCAGCTTCACGGTGAGGGGCGCCATCGCGGCCATGCTATCCACGGGGTTCTTTGGGGATTCACCGTGCCATAGGGCGGATGAATCCCCAGCCGCGGATCCGAGCCGGCGCTATCCGCTCGCCGGATTCGCCCGGGCGCCACCCGGAGCGATCAAGGGGCAGCCTCCCTCGCCGGCAATCGGCGGGTCGCGCCGCCACAGCGCATAGGGGCCGGTGCGCCGCCTGAGCCGAAGATCGGCGAACGGTCGGCGGGCGCCGGCCGACGTGATCACCCAAGACACGCCCACGGGCGGCGGCGCTGCCGAGGGCAGCCCTTGAGCCCCGACACAGACCCTTCCGCCCCGAAGCTCCCATACGAGGTAGTCGCGCCCGTGCTCGTCGGCGAGCAGCTCCGGGGAGGCGAGGACGAGCGTCGAGCGCTCGCCGAGCGTCGGCCGAAGCTCGGTGAGCTTCGGGCTGTAGGTCGCCGGACCGACCGGCCCGTTGACGAGCGCCAGCGCAGCCGAGGCGGCCGCGGCGGCGCAGAAGGCGATGGCCCCCGCCATGACCGCGGAGCGGCTGGGCGCAGCGTCCTCCAGAAGCGGCCTGACGGCGACGAGCATGGCCAGCGGGGCCGCGATCGAGATCGCCTTCGCCTCCTGATACGGCGTCCCGCCGACGAGGGCATAGAGGATCAGCAGCGCGGCTGCCGCAAGGGCTGCCGGCACCGCGAGCTCGCGGCGGCGAAGCCACCACGCGAGACCCCAGGCGAGAACCGCGGCCGCCAGGGCGGCGCCGATCCAGAAGGCGAACGCGGGCGCAAAGCCACCACCTGGCTCGACGCGGAAGTCGCCCGACGGCCAGATGCCGAGCGCCTCGAGCGGGGAGATGCGATTGAAGAGGTTGCCGAGGCCGGCCCCCTTCGGGTCGAAGGTCGAGTAGCTCGCGAAGTCGACCATGCGACCGATCTCAGGAGCGGCCGCGAGAACGAGGATCGCCACCGCCCCGACCGCGGGGGTCGCAGCCTCGCGGAGCGCGCCCCGCCACTCGGGCCGCGTCGCGAGCTCGGCGATGCCCCAGATGACCGCGGCGCCGCCCAGCCAGAGGAGTCCGGGGAAGCTGTAGCAGTAGACGGCGCCGACGCCGAGCACGGCGAGCGGCGCCGCGCGAAGCGCGCGCGGAGCGCCCGCCGGCGTGAGCTCCCCGGTCGAGATCTGGTGCAGCCCGATCGCGAACGCGAGCACGAGGAGCGCCTCGATCGATTCCTTGAACGCGCCCTGGACGAGGTAGCTCGCCCCCATGTACGAGAGGCCCACGAGAAGGCAGCCGACGATCCTGCGCACCGGGCCGAGCCGCCACAGGAGCGCCATGGGCGCGAGGCAGGTGGCGACCGCGACGGCCAGCGCGAGCCCGTCGAAGGCGTGGACGAGGCTCGGGCCCGCAGCGGAGATCGCCGCGACGAGGCTGTGCGGCCCGAGCGGGTAGCCGGCCGCGATGAGGCTCGCGACGTCGCTGTGCACCAGTCGCGAAGTCGCCAGCAGGTGCTGGGACATGTCCGGGTCGAGGCCCGTGCCGAGGATGCCGAACCGCCCCGCGACGATGAACGGAAGCGAGGCGGCGATGACCGCCGCCAGCTCGAGCGGGATCCCGGTCCGCAGGGCGCGCGGGAGGTCGTCGAGGCGGCTGCGGAGGAAGACCACGGCGGCGAACGCCAGGACGCCGATCACGACGAGCGCCGTGGTTCCTTCGCCGGGGAGCTGCACGGCGCCCCACGAGATCGCGCAGAGGACCGAGAGCCCGACGGCGGGCGAGAGCCGCGACCACGTCCGGCGTCCGCACACGGCGAAGACCGCCTGGCCGACCAGGGCCGAAAGGCCGAGGATCAGCAGGAACGCGAAGTAGGTCCCAAGCACGGCGCCGGGGAGCCTAGAGCGAGGCCGCCAACCGGCTCATGGGCGCGACGGCACTTGCTACGTTGCGGCCGGGATCGGGATGGGACGTCGGCGAACAGCGACAGCGTCGGGCGTGCTCGCCGCGGGCATCGCCCTCGCGCTCCTCGCCGCGCCCGCCAGCGCGGACCTCGGCAACGGCTACATCGGCTGGCCGAACGTCCTTCCGGGGCTCCACGTCGCCCCGGAGGGTCCGCCCCGCCCCACGCCCGGATGCCGCAACTTGAGGCTGGGGTGCGTGAGCCGCCTCGTGAAGCGGCTCGATCGCGAATGGGCATCCGAGAACGCCGGCTGCGACCACCGCGCGGTCTTCACCATCGCCTACGAGCGGATCAGCCGCGAGATCCGCCCCCGGCTCGCGCATCACGAGACCTTTCACTATCCGCGCTGGTTCATCTCCGTCGTCCAGGGGTTCTCCAACGAGTACTTCGCAACGCAGCGCCTCTACGACGCGGGAAGCGCGATCCCCGGCTCGTGGCGGATCTACTACGACGAGACCGCGAAGGGCGACGCCAACGCGGGGCAGGACCTGCTGCTCGCCTCGAACGCTCACACGAATCACGACCTCCCCTACGCCTACGCCGCGGCGGGCCTGCTCACCCGCAAGGGCGCCTCGCGTAAGCACGACCACGACCAGGTGAACGACATCAACGCCTCGGTGTTCAAGGGCATCGCCGACTACTACGCGGCTCACTACGACCCGTTCTTTGCCTCGATCGACCCGACCTATCCCCTCGACCAGCTCGGCGCCCTCCAGGTCGTCCAGGTCTGGCGCGAGAACGCGTGGCGCGAGGCGGAGCGGCTCGTGAGCGCGAAGGCCGCGGCCGAGCGGCACGAGGTCGAGCGCGAGATCGAGGACACCTCGGTCGCCTGGGCGAACATGATCCGGTCGGCCGAGGTGCCGGGCTACCGCCAGACGCGCGACGCCTATTGCCGAGCGCACCCCGCGGGGTAGCTATCGGGGAGCCGCCTCACGCTTCCGCGCCCTCTTGACAACCGACCGAATCGCGTCGATCACGAGCTTCGGCTGGTCGAACTGAATGTAGTGCCCGCTCCGGGCGGCGATCACGTGGCGGGCCCCCGGCACCAGCGCTGCGAGCTTGTCCTGCGAGGCCTGGAAGGCCCGGTTCAGGGCCTCGATTGGAAACTCCGGCGGAAATCCGAACGGATTCGGGTCCGTGCGGGAGTGGGAGAGGACGACCAAGGGCATCCGCCGAAGCGGCGTGTCCGCCTGCGCCTGTTGCGTTTCGGCGCCGCTGGCGGCCAGACTAAGTTGCTCGTAGTCGGAGTAGCCCTGGAAGCCGGGCGGTGGTGATTGATAGACGACCGTGTCCGTGTATTGCTCGCGGGTCAGCAACTTCTTCAACGCCGCGGCAAACCACTCGCTCTGGGCGTCGATCGAGACGAGGCCCGCGACCTCTCGGGGATAGGCGGTCGCGTAAAGACGGAGCACCATGCCGCCGAACGAGTGTCCTGCCAGCACGTATGGACCGTGGAGGTGGGGGCCGCGCAACGTGCGCGCCTTGCGCAGCAGCGCGTGCAGATCGCTGACGATGTCGGCGGCGGTCCGCGGCATTGCCACCGGGTCGCTTCGGCTGACGCCCTTCGGCTGGCCGAGGGAACCATCCCACGTGGTCCCTGGGCGATCGTAGGCACACACGCGCGTGAACCGGGCGACGGCCGGAAGAATCGCCCGGCGGCCTCGCTCGTGAGCGTGCCACACGCGGGCGGTGTTGCCGGAGCCCGCTTCAAGCAGGACCGTCGGATGGCCCGTGCCACGACATTCGAGGTACACCCTGCGCCCGCCGCGAATCAGGACGCGGCGAGCGAAGTCGGGGCGGACCGTTCGGGAGCTGTCGACCGCCGGGCTCGGCCGATTCAACTCGGCCCCGTTGGCCTGAGCCGGTCCGCCGCCGCCCGTGGCAAGCGGCGCCGCTGCGCTCAGAACAAGCAGCGATAATGCCGTGAATATGAGGCGTCCGTGCCGTGCCATGGGCGCTACTGGGCTCGAACCAGTGACCTCCAGCTTGTCGAGCTGGCGCTCTCCCAACTGAGCTAAGCGCCCCGAGGCGCCGAGTTTAGCCCGGCGCGCGCTGGCCCTCGGCCTTCGCCCCGGCCCGCAGGAGCGCCGGTACCTGGTGCAGAGGATTGGGGCTGTGGAGCAGGACCACGCCGAGCTCCCGCCCCTCGATCCGCCGCGTGACGACGTAGCAACGGCCGGCCGCGGTCGTGTAGCCGGTCTTGAGGCCGGTGATCCCGGGAGTGCGGTTGGCGATGAACGGGTTGATGTTCCAAAGGTCGAGGTAGTGGCCCTTGATCGGGAAGCGGAAGCGCGCGTGCCGCTCACCGACGACATGTGCGACCAGCGCGTTGGCGAGGTCGGCGCGGGCGAGCTGCGCGAGGTCGTATGGGCAGGAGTAGTTGCCGGCGTCGCGGATCCCGCTCGGGCTCGAGAAGCGTGAGCAGCGAAGCCCCAGCCGGTTCCCCCAGCGGTTCATGCGGTCGACGAACGCACGCACGCTCCCGGCGTCGTGCTGCGCGAGCGCGATCGCCGCGTCGTTGCCCGAGACCAGGAGGAGGCCCGCGAAGAGCGCGCGCAGCGGCACCTCCCTGCCCTTCGGCAGCACTCCGATCCCCGAGCCCTGGTAATGGACGGCCTGCCGAGTGACGAGCACGCTCTCTTCCGGGCGATCATCGGCGGCGACGATGAGCGCCGTCATCATCTTCGTGAGGCTTGCTATCGGCAGGCTGCGCGCGGGGTTGCGCCGCCACAGCACCTGGCCCGTGTCGACGTCGAAGAGGATCCCGGCCTTCGGCGGGTGCGTGAACGCGAGCCGGACCAGCGGCCGGCCGCTCTCGGGAAGGAGCCCGAACGGCCGGCTCGGCGACGCGGGCGCTGCCGGGGGCGCCGGGGGCGCCGGGGGCGGTCTCGAACGGGCCGGTGCCTTCGCGACCCCCTCGCTCGCCGGCCACGCGCCGGGGTCGACGTAGAGGACGGTCGCGAAGGCCGCCGCCACGGCCACGATCGCCCAGGTCGCGAACCAGAACCTCACCTCACCATAGGTTTACTCCACGACCGGCGTCCCCGCCCGGATATCGTTGCCGCCGCATGGGGGAGTTCACGGGCAAGACGGTGGTGATCACGGGGGCCGGCTCTGGAATCGGAAGGGCGACCGCCCTGCTCTTCGGTCAGCTCGGTGCCCGCCTCCACGTCAGCGACGTCGACGCCGAGGCGGCCCAGCGCGTGGCGGGCGAGATCGCGGCCGCGGGTGGCGAGGCCTCCGCGCACGCCCTCGACGTGACCGACTCCGATGCGGTCGACGCGCTCGCCGCCGCGGTCTTCGACGCCGAGGGCGGCATCGACGTGCTCCACAACAACGCCGGCATCGGGCACGCCGGGGCGGTCGAGGACACACAGCTCTCCGACTGGCGGCGGGTGATCGAGGTCAACCTGATGGGGACGATCAACGGCATCCACGCGTTCGTCCCGCGGATGCTGCGCCAGGGCCGGCCGGCCCACATCGTCAACACGGCGTCGATGCTGGGCTTGGTGGCCAGCCCCGAGCTCGGGCCCTACACGGCGTCGAAATTCGGGGTCGTGGGCCTCACCGAGGCGCTCGACGCCGAGCTGCGACCCAAGGGAATCCGGGTCAGCGCGGTCTGCCCCGGCATCATCGACACGGCGATCACGCGGGAATCGACCTACCGCGGCGAGGTCGCCGCCGACGCCGAGCAGATCCAGCGCTTCTACCGCGAGCGAGGGGCCTCGCCCGACGTCGTCGCCGAGGCGGTCCTCACCGCGATCCGCCGCAAGCGCTTGATCCAACCGGTCCCCTACAGCCACGTGATGCCGCTCTGGATCCTCCACCGAATCTCGCCGCGCGCGGCCGTGGCCGCTTCGCGGCTCACCAACCGGGTGATCAGGCGCTGAGCGCCGGCTTCAGGCGGCGGCCCGCTCGCGCGCGGGCGCCGGCGGCGACTCGACCCGCGGAACGTGCAGCGCCCAGGCGGCCGCGTACATCCTTCGCACGGCCTTCATCGACATGTCGCGCGTCCGCAGCCCGATCATCTCCGCGGACTCGCGCCAGGTGAGGGTGCCATCGGAGGCGAGGTTGAACGCGCCCCCAGCCCTCGCGTCGAGCAGGCCGATGAGCGCGCTCACAACGTCGTCCTCGTGAATGAGCTGGGAAGTCCTGGTCGACTCCGTCGGGGATCGGGAGAAAGCTCGAGGTGTGCCAGGTCCGCGAGATGTAGTTGTCGACACCAGGGCCGAAGACGATGCTAGGCCGGACGATGGTCATCGTCCGGTCAGGATGCGAGGCGGCCCAGAGCTGGCAGATGCGGTCGGCGTCTGCCTTGTGCCGGGCATAGGAGAAGTCGGGCTGGCCGCGGACCGGCCAGTCCTCCGCGATCGGCTTGGGATTGTCCGGAAATGCCCCGTAGGCCGTCGCCGAGGAGGTCACCAGGACCTGCCCCGTGCCCGCGGCGGAGGCCGCGCGAAGGACGGCGTCGGTACCGTTGACGTCGACGTCGTACATCCGCGCCTCGTCGTGGATCGGGTTGAGGATGAACGCGAGATGCACGAGCGCGTCGATCCGCTCGCGCTCGAGGACCTCACGCATCGCGTTCGCGTCGCGCACGTCCCCCCGGACGAGCTCGGAGCCGCCGGTCGGCGTCGCCGGCGGGCGGACGTCGACGCTAACGATCCGCTCGGTCTCCTCCCGCGGCGCGAGGACCTCCACCAGCCGCGAGCCGATGTAGCCGGAGCCGCCGGTGATGAGATACCGCACGTCGCTGATCGTAACCCCCAGCCACCTCCGCCGATCGTTCTTGCGTGGCCGCGAAGGAACATCCCGCAAACTGCGGTGTAGAGAACCGCAACTATGGGTACTGAAAAGTGTTAAGTTAGTACGCGCGTCCGTCGATAGCGCGTGTAGAGACTCTCAAGGCTGAAGGACCGACGGGCCAGCGGCGGGAATCGCTGGCGGTACGTCCTTTCGGAACCAAGGGCCCCTTCTCAGGGGCCCTTTTCCGTTGCCGGGGCGACCTCGAGCCGCAGGCCGTCCACCCTCGTGACCACCACCGGGTCGCCAGCTCGCGCGGACTCTTCGGCGTCCGCGGTCCACAGTTCGCCGCGCACGCGAACGCGGCCGCGGGGGTCGCAGTCCTCCACGACCTCCGCCCGCATCCCGACGAGCGCCTCCGCGCCCGTCTTCTTATCCCAGCCGAGCGTGCGCCGCCAGATCGCGAGCTCGAGGACCTCGAAGCACGCGGCGGCGAGAACCACCGCGATCCCCCACGGCGACGGGAGGAAGAGAAGGGCAAGCACGATGGCGAGGATCAGGAGCATCTGCCACCCGGATCGTAGGCCTCGGCGCAAGTAGCCTGGGCGCGGTGCGCGCCCTCGTCATCTCCGACACTCACTTCGGCGCCTGGACCGGCGACGACCTCCTGCGGCACCGCTTCGCCCTCGACGCGCTCGCGCCGGCGCTCGACGAGGTCGATGAGCTGATCATCCTCGGCGACCTCTACGACTTCCTCTTCTCCACCGTGGAGAACGCGTTCGCGTCGGCCGAGGGCTTCTTCGACCTGGTGGCCCGGAAGATGGCCGGCAAGCGCCTCGTCTTCTCCGCCGGCAACCACGACCATCACATCATGGTTCGCCAGCTCCGGACGGTCGTCGAATATCGGGTCGCGACGGCCGACGAGGCCGAGTGCGAGGCCGAGCTCGAAGGCCATCGTGGCTTCTTCAAGCGCTACCTCGACCGCCGCCTGCCCGACGTCGAGTCCGAGATCGTCTACCCGACCTACCGCTTCGGCGACGCGCTCTGCTTCCACGGCCACTACCTCGACGCGCACATGAGCGGCTCGCTGCCCGACCGACTGCTGAACCGGAGCACGTGGGGGATCGCCGGCGGGCGGCAGACACAGCCCACGATCTCCGACTACGAGGCGACGATCGTGCCGCTGACCGAGCTCCTGTTCACCGTCGCCCAGCTCCCGCGCGGGACCGAGGCCCAGAAGGCGGCGCAGGCCGAGCTCGAGCGCGTCGCGCACATCGCGGCGCTCATGCGCGCCCCCGTCCGCGAGCTGCGCCGCCTCGCCAGGGCGATCGCGCGCCGCAGCCGGGCGAGCGACGCCGACCCGACCCGCACCGTCGACCCCAGCGCGCATCCGTCCGACGCCCTCTGCGCGTACGGGAAGGTCGTCCGCAACCTCGGCTGGGACCAGGAGACGAAGACCATGGTCTTCGCCCACACGCACCAGCCGCTCGACGATCGCGCCGACGACACCGACGACGGGCTGCGCTTCTGGAACACCGGCTCGTGGATCTACGAGCCGCCATCGAGCGACCCCGAGGCTTGGCAGCGCTACCGCGACCGGGCCTGGCCCGGCTCGGTCGTCCTCCTCGACACCAACCGGCCCGAGCCCGAGTTGGTCCGCCTGCTCGAGGACTACGCGGCCGGGGGCCCGGGCTGGCGGCCCGGAAGCACCGGCTGAGTCCCGGGCAGTAGCCTCGGGGCCCCGGAAGGTGCGCCGGGACAGGAAACGGAAGTCCTGATGTCGCGGGAGAACATCGACACACGGGGAGCTCCAGCGCCGGGGCGGCACGATCCATCAAGACCTCGGCTGGCTATGGTGATTCCGGGACGGTCTCGTCGTCTCGATGACGAACTGTCTGAGCCAGGACGACGCCCGCAAGGCGGCCGGACTCTGACCGCCGTGCCGAGGAGGGTGCTGCCTGCGATTCTCGCAACGGTCGCTCTCGTGCTCGCCGCCCCCGCGTCCGCGGCGCGGCTCGATGGCATCCGCGATGCTCGCTACTGCGAGATCTTCACCGTCGTCGCGGCACCCTCGCCCGTGGCCACGGTGTGGAACACGCTCGGCCTCAACCGCTGCCCGCCCGCGTGGTGGGAGAGCCTCGACCCGGACGCGCTCGCCGCGGAGCACCACGTGCCGCTCGTAGTCCTCAACGGCCCACGGCACCTCGTGGTGGACGGCGTCTCCGTCCCGAGGCTCGGCCCGGTCTCGACCTTCGCGGGCAAGCGGCTCCGCGAGGCGGCGACGATCGACCTCGAGCAGACCGGCGGCGGGAAGCCCCCGCCCTACACGACGATCCGGATCAGCCGCTCGAACACCTGGCGCTACGACAGGGGAAAGCAGGTGTTCGACCTGATCGATCCCTCTGGCCGCGTCTACCGCATGCAGGCCTACTCGCAGATCGTCGACCCGTCGCTCTCCTACCGGAAGCTCGCCCACCTCGGCGCCCGTCTCGAACTTCCGAACGGCTGGAGGTACCGGGTGAGCCGGCTGAAGCACGACCTCTCACTCAAGGCTGATGGGGGCGCGACCGTCCTCCAGGACGACCTCGAGGACACCTACGAGCGCCTCCCCGCGCGCTTCGACGTCAGCCCTTAGCTCTCCGGCGCGCCGCGGTCACGCGCTTTCGGGCCTCCTTCGCGGCCTGCCCGGCGCGCTCCACCTCCCACTCGGCCTCGACCAGCGCTCGCTCGGCGTCGGCCAGCTCCCGCTCGGCCTTCTCCCGCCTGCGGCGCTTGGGTGCGTCCGCCCTCTTCGATCGCGCGCGGCCACTCGGCGTCGAAGCCGCAATGGCACCGAAGCCGATCGACGCCGCCCATTCCTCGCGCTCGAGCCTGCCGGCGAGGACCCGCGAGCGGACGTCCACATCGACTGCGGCGGCCTCCAGCGTCTCGCGCACCCTGGCGAGCACCGCCTCGCTCGCAGGCTGGTGGAGCTCCGCGGCGAGCTCGCCGGCTTCCCTGACCAGCTCATCGAGCGCGGCGTCCTCCTCGTGAGCGACCTGGCGGAGCTTCTCGGCGTCGACCGACCCCTCGGCCACCTCGCGGAGCTTCTCCACGAGCTTGACCCAGCTCCCGAGCGAATCCGGTGAGCGGTGGGAGAGCTGGTTGACGAGCCACGCGGGGCGCGTTGGCTTGCGCAGCTTCCGCACGCGCTCCCCGTCCTCCGCACGCCCCTCCTCGCCCAGGCGCTTCGCCAACCCGTTCCGCGCGGAGACGAACTCGCCGGGCGGGGCGGCGAAGAGCTCCCTCAGCTCCTCCGAGTCGAGGTCGGGGATCGCGTCCTTGGCCACGCGTCGATGCTAGACGTGTGGCCCACATCCAGAACCCGAGGTAGCGCCCTCGGTGCGTGAGAGGCGCCTACCGGAATCGAACCGGTGTAAACGGCTTTGCAGGCCGCTGCGTAACCACTCCGCCAAGGCGCCGGGCGAAAAAGCGTAGCGTTGGGGTTAGACCCAATCTTGGCGATCGAGACGATTCATTCGAGGACGTCCGGCGTCCGGCTGTGAGTCGCCTTGGGGATTTGTCCGGGCCATAGCACGGGTGAATCCCCAAACGCCCGCGCGCTTCCCCATTAGGGTGGCCGCGTGACGAGCGTCGAGCTGAAGCGAGCCGGAGAGATCGCCTACCGACAGGTGGCGCCCGACTCGGACTCGGGCCTCGATCCGCTCCTCTGCGTCCACGGCTTCCCCGAGAGCTCGCTGATGTGGAACGCGGTCCTCGAGGCGGTCGCGGACACCGGACGGCGCGCGATCGCGATCGACCTCCCCGGGTTTGGCGACTCGCCCCCTGATCCGCCGGGGACCTGGGAGCGGCAGGTTGATGCACTCGAGCGGTTCGCCGAGGAGCTGGGCCTGGAGCGGGTCGCCCTCGCGGTGCACGATTGGGGCGGCCTCATCGGCCTGCGCTGGGCGTGTGACCAACCCGGCCGTGCCTCGGCCCTCATCGCGTCGAACACCGGCTTCTTTCCCGACGGGAAATGGCACGGGGCCGCGGACGTCATGCGGACGCGGGGGAAGGGCGAGGAGATGATCGACGCGTTCGACCGCGACGGATTCACGGCGATGATGCGCTCCCAGTCCGCCGGCTTCGACGACGAGGCCATCGCTCACTACTGGCGCGCCTTCGATACGGAGGACGGACGACGCGGCGTGCTCGAGCTCTACCGCTCGGGCGACTTCCCGAAGCTGGAGCCCTATCGCGGCAAGCTCGCTGCGCTCGGCCTCCCGGTGCTGCTCCTCTGGGGCGCGGACGATCCGTTCGCGCCGGTCGCCGGCGCCTACCGCTTCAAGCAAGAAATCCCGGACGCCGAGATGGTCGTGGTCGAGGGCGCGGGCCACTTCGTCTACGCCGACGAGCCGGAGCGATGCGCGCGGGAGATCGCGAGCTTTCTCAGCCGATCGGCCGGAGCCGGTCGTTAGCGCCAGGGACGGATACGTCTACATAGGCGTCTGCGACGCCTGGGTTCCCCGAGCGGCGGCCGAACCGCTGCTGTTTCTCCTGCTCGAAGCGGTCAACACCGGAGTCGCGGCGAGGGAGGTGGCAGACGGGATCGATGCCCGCCTGCGCGCGATTCTCGGCGCAGAGTGGACGGGCGCGCGGCATCTCGCTGCCGCCCCATGCCGGCGGAGGTACGGCCGTCGCTTCATGTCGATGATCGACGACGAGGACGACCTTCTGCACTACGGGCTCGACGTCGCGCGCGCATGGCGATGTCGGGCCCGCGAGCGCTGAACGGCTTCCAGGAGGTGTACGTCCTCTAGGGCGGTTGACGAAAGCCGCCCGGCGCTCTCAACGCGCTGCGCTGACCGCGAGCGCGGGGCCGAGCGCATCAGCGATCGCCCCGGGGTCCTCGATCTGCGGGTAGTGCCCGAGGCCGTGAAGCCGCCTCACGGGCGCGCTCGGCCGCATCTCGATCAGGGCGTCGAGCACCGCGAGCGTCGCCACGGGGTCCTCGGTGGCCCAGGCGAAGCTGAGGCCGCCGGCCCAACCGCGGACCGCGCCATGCCAGCGCCCGGCGAGCCGAACCCGCTCGTCGAGGTAGTGAATGAGCTTGTGGCCCAACACCCGGCCTCCCCGGTAGCGGATGAGCGACCACTGATCGGCTGCCTCCGCGTCGCTCAGCGGATGATCCGCAGCGAAGAGGGCGCCGAACTCGCGGCGAAAGACCCGCTCGTTGGCGAGCCGTGCCGCCAACGGGCCCAGAGGACCGCGGAGAAGGCGCTGCGAGCGGGTGAGGCTCGCGCGCTCGAGGACGATGCTGCCGTTGAAGAGCAGGGCGCCGGGGATGTCGATCTCGAGGGTCCCCTCGACGTCCCGCGCCATGAGCTCCGTGGCGACGGAGGTGCCCATGTCGTGGGCCACGACGAAGACCGGGCCGCCGTGGAGGTGGCGGCGGACCATCTCCTCGACGAGATCCGCCTGCCAGGCGAGCGTGTAGACGTGATCCGTCGGCTTCTCCGAGAGGCCGAAACCGAGGAAGTCGAAGGCGAGCACCGGCCGGTCGCGCTCCACATCGAGGAGCGCCCGCCAGTCGAACGAGCTCGACGGGAAGCCGTGCAGGAGGACGAGCGGCGGGCCGGCCCCCGGCCGCTGGTAGACGTGGATGTCGCGATCGCGGAAGCGCTCGGTTCGGCCGAGCTTGCGCCACGCCTCAACCCGCTGGGTAAGCCCGGACATGGTCGCGGCGCCTCAGGCCGCTCGGGCGGCGGGCGGCGGAGCCGTGTCGTTCGCCGCCATGCGATCGCGCAGCAGCTCGCCGAGCTCGGAGCGCATTGCCTGATCCGAGGCCGCCACCGGCTCGCCCGTGGCGCGATCGACGAGGTTTCGCCGCTCGGTCGAGTCGCGGTTGTGGTCGTACATCTCGTATTGAGGCGGGGCGTTTCCCGACGGGTCGAAGTAGATGGCGAGCTTCCGGCCGTCGGCGGTCCTGACGGCGCGCAGGCGGTTCGGCTGGCCGGCGACGTTCTGCAGAGCGGTCGCGGCCTGATGGTCGTCGTAGGTGAAGTGGACGGCGTCCTGCACCGAGGCCGCGGGCTTCGGGTGCTCGGTGATCGGGGCGAAGTCGACGGCCGTCTTCGCGAGGCGCTCACGGTCGGGTGCAGCCCTGTCCGCCAGGACCGGCGTCAGGTCGCGACCGCGCGCTTCGTCGTCGAGGTCGGCGCCGGTGAGCGCGGCGACCGTGGGCAGCACGTCGACGAGCGATCCCATGGCGTCGGTCTCGGCGCCCCTCGGGAACAGCACCGGGTTCGAGACGACGAGCGGGACGTGGATCGTCTCCTCGTAGGCGTTGAACGCTTTCTGCCGCAGGCCGCCGTGCGAGAGCCCCATCTCGCCGTGGTCGGCTACCCGAACGATCACCGTCCGGGAGCGAAGCGATCCAGGGTCATCGACGTCGCCGAGCGCCCTCAGGATGCGGCCGATGCTCTCGTCGACGACACGGTGGAGGTACGCGTAGAAGTTGACGTACTCGCGCCTGGCCTCGTCGCTCGAGAGCGGACCGAGGTAGGCCGCCATCCCCATCTTCATCAACTCGTGGACGGTCGGCTTGTCGCGCAGGCTCTCGCCGACGGTGGGTGGAAGCTCCACCCCCAGGTCGCGGAAGTCACTCGCCTGATAGCCCCCGCGGACGTGCTGGGCCGGATAACCGAGCACGTCGTGCGGGTTCACGAGCGAGGCGACGAGACAGAACGGCTCCGGGAGGTCGTCGCGGCCGAGCCATCTCTCGAGCTGGCGCGTGTAGACCTCGTCCCAGCCGAGCTCGAACGGCCCGGCGTTGCCGGCGCCGAAGTGCTCGGCCTTGGCGTTCTCGCCGGCGTCGGGCGGCTCCCAGTCGGCGAACCCGTAGTCATCATCGAGGCGTTTGGCGTCGGCCTCGGTCCAGCCGCCGAGCAGCGGCCCGCCGCCCGAGGGATGCGTGAGGTGCCACTTGCCCTTGTAGCCGACCTCGTACCCGCGCGCTCGCAAGATCGACGCAATGCTCGGCGTCCTCGGGTCGAGCTCGGGCTCGTTGCCCGATTTCGGGCCGAGCTGGAGAAGGCCGCGTCCGAACCCCCGGAGGGCCCGCGCGCGCGGCGCGTTCGGTCCCTGGAGCACGCCGGCGAGCGTCCGGATGACGGCGAGGAAGTTGTGCGGGTCCGGCTTGAGGTCGGCCTGGGTGTGCGTGAGGGTCACGCCGTGCTGGGCCGGGTAGCGTCCGGTGAAGAGCGTCGCCCGGCTCGGCGAGCACATCGACGTGTTGCAGAAGCCGTTCCGGAACCGCAGCCCCGTGGCGGCGAGCTCGTGGTCGTTGGGGGTCAGGTCACGGAGCCACGCTGAGTCCGTGGGCCAGTGGCACGGCTCGCGCTGCTGGTCGGTGATCAGCAGCAGGATGTTGGGAGGAGGCGCCACCTCAGCCGCCGGCCGCCGGTGGCGTGGCGAGACTCGAGAGGATGAGCCGGCTGTCGGCGAGCGCGGCCACGCGGTGCTGGTGGATCTCGAGGTACTGGGGGTCGGAGACCATCCCGAGGAACGCCTCCCGCGACGGGTACTCCACCAGGGCAACGACGTCCCATTCCGCGTCGTCGGGCCCGATCACACCCTCCTGGCACGCGACCGCGGAGAGCAGGCGCCCGCCGGCACGCTCGAGAAAGGGCGGGATGGCGGCCGCGTAGCGCCCGTAGGCCTCTGCCCCGCTCACGCCCTCGTCCGGCGGTCCCGCCGCGTCCCTGAACCGCAGCAGGTTGACCATGACGATTGGTCCATCGCCCGAGCCGGCGGCCAGGCGCTTCACCTGCTCGGGAGTCGGCTCGATGGCGGCGCCGTCACTCACGATCGGACCATCGCGATCCAGACCTCGCTCAACGTCTGCGCCGCGACGTCGACCGAGACCCGAGGCTCGCGGCCGAAGGCCTCGAGCAGGTAGGCGTTGCTCATCACCGTGAGCGCGTAGGCGGTCTGCTCGACATCAGCCAGGGGAAGCGAGCCGCGCGACTGCGCCTCGCGCAGGTACCGCGCCGCCTGCTCCGCGAACTGGGCGCGCATCGCATCGCGAACGCGGGCCACGTCCTCGTCGCTCGCCGCGGCCTCGGAGATCCCCCGGAGCAGGGGGCCGTGGCGGTGGTAGACGGTGACGGCGGGCTCGAGCCCCTGGCGGACGGCCGCGGCCTCGTCGCCGGGGCCGATGTCCTCGAGTGCCGGCTGCGCCTCGTAGAGCTCACCGATCACCGGCTGGGCCACCTTGAGGAGCAGGTCTCCCAGATCGTCGAAGTGGCGGTAGAAGATCGTCCGCCCGAGGCCCGCCTCGCGCATCACCTCGTCGACGTTGAGCTCGGCGTAGGAGCGCCGGCGGATCAGCCTCTCGGCGGCCGCGACGATGCTCTCACGCGCCTTCTGCCGGCTCTTTCGCGCAACTTCGCGCCTCGTCGTGGTTTCCACGGGCGGGATCATAGAGAAGTTGACACGGTGTGACACGGACTGTTATGCTGGCGCCGCCTTGGACGGGAGAGTGATTGGCGTTAGAACCCGCACCGTCGCAGCGTGTGCAGCCCTTGCCGGAGTCGCCGTCCTCGGCCTTCTGATCGCAGGACCCGCCGGCGCCCGCCCCGTCGGCGCCGGCAAGGGCAACCAACCCAACATCCTGGTCGTCATGACCGACGATCAGGCCCTCGCGGACCTGAAGTACATGCCGCACGTCCGCAAGCTCATCGCCGGGCAAGGGACGAGCTTCTCGAACGCGATCGACTCGTTCCCGCTCTGCTGCCCCGCGAGGGCGACCTTCATCACCGGGCAGTACGCGCACAACACCGGCGTCGCCGGCAACTTCTACCCCTACGGCTGGTACGGGATGAAGCACCGCGGGAACATCCTTCCCCGCTGGCTGCAGAAGGCCGGCTATACGACCGCGCTGATCGGCAAGTGGCTGAACGGCTACGGGGCCAAGGACGGCCACGGTGAGATCCCGAAGGGCTTCGACATCTGGCGGGGGCTCCTCGATGTCTCCGCCTACGACTACTTCAACTTCGTGATGAACATGAACGGGACGCTCAAGACCTGGGGTGATCCGAAGTTCGCCCACGAGCTCGTGAAGTTCGCGAGGATCGAGGTCACCCCCGGGCCGGGCGGAAAGCCGCACACCGTCACCGAGGTTCTCGATCGGGCGCACAGGATCTTCACGCCCGGCTACTACGGCACCCAGAAGACGAAGGACTACTCGCCCGATTTCACCGGCGGTGTCAGCCAGGGCATCCTCAAGCAGCAGGCGAGGTCGAAGAAGCCCTTCTTCGTCTGGTGGGCCCCGGCCGCGCCGCATCGCGAGGACGTCGCGACGACGATCCTCGGCCGCCCCGGCGCCGACCCGCGCCCGGCGCCCCGGTACGAGCAGCTGAGCAAGAAGTTCAAGCTCCCCGTGCCGCCGTCGTTCAACTACTCGGACCCCGCCGATTCGGACAGCAAGGTCGCGCAGCTCCCAGCGATGACCGAGGCCCAGATCGACCAGCTGAAGCTCGACTACCAGGGCCGGATCGGCTCGCTGCTCGCGGTCGACGACCACGTGGCCAAGATGGTGAAGATCCTCCGCGAGACGAACCAGCTCGACAACACGATGATCGTGTTCGTCTCCGACAACGGCTGGGTCCAAGGCCAGCACCGCATCCAGGGCGACAAGTTCGTGCCCTACGAGGAGTCGGTGCACGTGCCGTTCATCATCCGCGGCCCCGGCATTCCGAAGGACAAGACGATCACCAAGCAAGTCTCGAACATCGACTTCGCCTCCACCCTTCTCGACGAGGCGGGCGCCAAGCCGGGGCGCAAGCAGGACGGGCTCTCGCTGCTACCCGTCGCGCGTAACCCGAACAAGACTCCCGACCGCGCGATCGAGCTCGAGGCGACCAGCCCGCTCTTCCTGAGCCCGGGCTTCCCGATGTCCTACGACCAGCCGTACAAGGGCGTGCGCACCAACGACTACAAGTACATCGAGTGGAGCTACGGCGCGAAGGAGCTCTACGACCTGCGCAAGGACCCGTACGAGATGCACAACGTGGTCAACGACCCCGCGTACGCTCAGATCAAGGCCCGCATGGTGGCGGATCTCGCCAAGCTCAACAAGTGCGCGGGCAAGAGCTGCCAGGTCGCACCCTAGGCACCGACTCGCCGCAGGGAGGTGGCGCCTCGCGCGCGGATGCCGGTTACGGTTCGCCCGATGCCGCGCCGGGGACTTCGTGGAGGCGGCGAGCGGCGCTCGCGACCCTGGCCGCCGCCGCGCTCCCGCTCGGTGCCGCCGCGCCCACGACCGCCTCGGACCTCAGGGCCGGCGGCAAGCGCTATCCCGGCGCCGTGACGGAGAAGAACGTGCCGATCCAGATGTCCGACGGCGTGACGCTCGAGGCGAACGTGACCCGCCCGGCCGACTCAAGCGGGAACGCCGCGCCGGGCCACTTCCCGGTGATCATCACCCAGAGATCAACCAGTTCTTCACCGCGGCCCAGCACCCGAAGGGGCTCAAGGCGATGTTCCCGATCATCCCGGCGGGCGACGTCTACCGCGACGTGTTCGTCCACGGCGGCGAGTTCGACGCCGGGTTCATGCCGCTCTGGGCCGGCCTCGTCACCGGCCTGGGGCTTCCGCTCGGCCTGCTCCCGACCACCCCAGAGGCGGCGCTCGGAGTGATCGCGGTGCACGGGCCGACCTTCCAGACCAATGCGATCCTCAACATCCTGAGCGGCGGGAACCTCGCGTACGACGGCCCGTTCTTCCGCAAGCGCTCGCCCGACACCGTCGTCCGCAAGGTCTACGTGCCGACATTCATCGTCGGCGGCTGGTGGGACCTCTTCCAGCGCAGCGAGCCCCGCCTCTACAACGCGCTGCGACTGAAGCCCGGCCGCAAGCAGCTCCTGATGGGGCCCTGGTATCACGTCACGGCGGGCAGCGGGCTGGGTGAGAAGGGCACGCCGCCGAGCCTCCCCAAGCTCGCGCTCGCGTGGTTCGACCGCTGGATCAAGCACCGGCGTGACGGGATCGAGAACTTCGGGCCTGTGACCCTGAACGAGCTCGGCCGAGGCAAGTGGACCACCCAGCAACGCTATCCCGGCAGGCTCTCCTACCGGCGCCTCTACCTGGGCGACGGATCAAGCTTGCGCCGGAGGCGGCCCGCGGCGTCGGGCGAGGACACGGTCGTCGCCGACCCGGCCGCGGGCCAGTGCAACCGGGCGACGGCGCAGTGGACGGCGGGTCTGGTGACGCCGCCCGGAACCTGCGTCGATGACGAGCGCTCCTACGAGAGCACGGGGCTCACCTACACGACCGGTCCCCTCAGGCACAGCCGCCACATCGTCGGCCCACTCTCGCTCACGCTGCGAGCCTCGACCACGGCGCGGGACACGTTCTGGGACGCGACCCTCGCCGACTCGCCCGACGGCGCCTCGAACCCGGTCACCTCGGGCTGGCTCATGCCCTCGCGCCGCGCGATCGACCGCCGCCCCTCGACCCGAGCGCCGAACGGCGACCTGATCGCGCCCTACCACCCCTTCACGAAGGAGTCCCTGCTGCCGGTCACCCCGGGCAAGCCGGTGACGCTTCGAATCGAGATCTTCAAACACCGACGCCGTCCTCAAGAAGGGGCACCGCCTCCGCATCGCGCTGACGAACGCCGACGTCCCCCACCTCCTGCCGACCCTGCCCGACCAGGCGAACATGACCGGCGCCGTCAACACGGTCCACATCGACCCCTCGCACCCGAGCTTCCTGAGCTTCGGACAGAAGCCGAACCGCCGCTGACGGCGAGAGCTCGCCCAAGCGGGCGCCACGACGCAGGGCCCGCGCCGGTCCGGTTACACCCATAGGCTGCGCCACACGTCCTGAATTACGAAGAGGGAGTGTGCAGATGAGCGAACCACGGACCACGGCCGAGCTGGGGCCGCCGGTGACGCCCGACGCGATCATGCAGCTGGGACTCGGCTTCTGGGGCTCGAAGGCGCTGCTGAGCGCGGTCGAACTGGGGGTGTTCTCGGAGCTGGCCGCCGCCGGTGCGCTCGATGGCGAGACCCTCCGGGGCCGCCTGGGTCTGCATCGGCGGAGCGCGACCGACTTCTTCGACGCGCTGGTCGCGCTGGGGATGCTCGAGCGCGACGACGGCCGCTACGACAACACGCCGGCGGCCGAGCTGTTCCTCGACCGCGCCAAGCCCTCGTATGTCGGCGGACTCCTGGAGATGGCCAACGCCCGCCTCTATGGGTTCTGGGGATCGCTGACGGAGGGCCTGCGGACGGGGGACCCGCAGAACGAGGGGAAGAGCGGTGGAGACTTCTTCGAGGCGCTCTACGCAGATCCCGAGCGGCTGGCGCAGTTCGCTCGCGCGATGAGCGCCGTCAGCGTCGGCGCCGGGCACGCGATCGCGGCCAAGTTCCCGTGGGGCGACCACAGCAGTGTCGTCGATGTTGGCTGCGCCGAAGGAGCGGTTCCCATTCAGGTCGCGCTCGCGCACGAGCACATCACAGGCGGCGGGTTCGACCTGCCCCCACTCGAGCCGATCTTCGACGCGTACGTCGCCGGCTTCGGACTCGGTGATCGTCTGAGCTTCACCGGCGGTGACTTCTTCTCCGACCAGCTACCCGAGGCGGACGTGCTCGTGATGGGGCACATCCTCCATGACTGGGACCTCGACGAGAAGAAGCAGCTGCTGCGAAAGGCCCACGACGCGCTCCCCGACGGCGGTGCCCTCATCGTCTACGAGGCGATCATCGACGATGATCGCCGCAACAACGCGTTCGGCCTTCTGATGAGCCTCAACATGCTGATCGAGACGCCGGGGGGATTCGACTACACCGCCGCCGACTGCCAGGGCTGGATGCGAGAGGCCGGCTTCAGCGACAGCTACGTCGAGCACCTGGTCGGTCCTGACTCGATGGTGGTCGGGGTCAAATAGACGAGCCGAAGCGCCAGACCAGAGCTCGACAGCTGGCAAAGCGGCTGAAGGGACTCGAACCCTCGACCTTCTGCATGGCAAGCAGCGCCAGCGGCGACGACGGCTGACGACACAGGACGACGCATCCCGCTTGTGGACACGGGTTTCGAGGGGTCGAGCGCGCCGGGATCGCATCGCGCCGAGGATCGCCACCGGGACGTTTGGGCCACAACCGGGCCACGGTCGGAGGCCCCTCAACGCGTAGGGCCGTGCGGTCCAGCGCGACAGGTCGAGCGTTCGCTGGCTACGTCTTCGGCTTCGGGCGCGCCTTGCGGAGCGCGTCGCTGGCCCGCGGACCCAGGGCGAGACCGTGACCCGCGGCTTGTCGCCAACCTTGTGCCATGTCACGCGCAGCCTCACGGGGGAGGTGGCGCTTACCCCGAGCGCTGGTACCTGACCATCGTCAGCCGGAAGTGCTGCTGCAACGGATGCGGACGGACGCTTCAGGAGGGCGGAGAGGTCGTCTACCGCCACACGCCGAAGGAGCTGCGCTGCCTCGACTGCGCCAAGCGCGAAGGCGTCCCGCTACCGGCTCTCGGCGAAGTGGGAGCGGCGCAACAGCAAGCGTGGGAGGCCGGTCGGCCGGACGGCGTGACGATTCGCCGGGACCGACGACGGCCGAAGGGCCGTGATCCGCACAGCTCGCGGACCAACGCCCCGACCTCGAACTGCGCAACTTGATCGACAGCTTGCACACCGACCTACTCGTGTTGAGGGCCGACGACGATGAGTGACGCCGACCGCCTTTGAGCCGCTCGACCGGATCGCCGATCGGATTCCCGAGCTTGACCTCGACCAGCACGAGATCGGCTGGACGACGGCTGACGACGGCCACGAGGCGCTGCTCGTCGACGGCGGCGGGATCGACGGCGGCACCGGCACCTACTTCGCCAACTGCGGCGACGAAGTGCACGCGGTCGGGTCGCTCGCCCCGCTGGTCGCCGGCGCGATTGGCGTCGTCGTCATCAGGGCGGACGGCAGCCGCGTGCTAGCTCGCGCGGTGCCCGATCCGTTGGCGCAGTAGAAGCCGGAGTTCGGCCGAATCGGGGCGGTCCCGAATCCCAGTGGTCGATCGACCAGTCTGGCGGCTGCCTGGTTCGGGCAAGATGCGGTTATCGTCCAGCGCGACCTCAGAACCTGAAGGAGTCGTCGATGACTGAACATTCCGACCTTCGCGCAGCCCCGGGTGATCGGTTGATCGTTTCGGGCCACCATCAGGGCGAGTCCGAGCGTGACGGCGAGGTCATCGAGGTGCACGGTGAAGACGGTGCGCCCCCGTACCTGGTGCGGTGGGGGGATGGAACGAGCACCGTCCTGTATCCAAGCTCGGACGTCTCGATTCAGCACTTCCCCAAGAGCAAGTCCTGAACTCGACACTTCAGTTGGCGAAAGTGTGGACGGCGAACCGCCGACTCGTTTGGGACCGGCCGCGCCGTCTCTTCTTATTGAGTCAGCGGCATTTTGCGCTGCGCAGAGTGAGGTGGGGCCGAGGCGG
The DNA here is from genome assembly GCA_963823245.1 of uncultured Actinomycetes bacterium. Taxonomy (GTDB): domain Bacteria; phylum Actinomycetota; class Thermoleophilia; order Solirubrobacterales; family 70-9; genus JAWVFM01. The sequence goes on from CAWGKQ010000008.1 coordinate 253,364, forward strand.
GCGCCGTTTCAACAAAGCGACCCCGAGCCGTGCGAGAGTGGCGCTCAGGCCCGGCGCTAACGGGTGTCGTCGCCGGTGAGGCTTTCCCCCACGGCGATCAGGCCGATTGCGGCGATGATGCCGACGATCGTGCCGATGAAGTTGAGTTCGAAGATGCTGCCCGTACCGATCGCGCTAGCAACGATCCCGCCGACGAGTGCGCCGCCGATCCCGAACAGCACGGTCGCCAGGACACCAATCCGCTGACGGCCGGGCAGTATCAGGCGAGCGAGGATCCCGATCGCGGTCCCGATCAAGATGAGTTCGAGGATCTGCATACGACTTTGATTCTATGTTTGGTTGCGGCCCCGGCCGAAACCTCGTGGCCTTGCATGGGGCGCTAGCGCCAACCCCGGTTGCGGCGGGCGCACTACGGCCGCAGATTGGCCATCGAGTCGTCGCCACCGGCGCCGATCGGGATGATGTGGTCGATATCGGTGGCGGGCCGCCCGCAAATGCCCTTTGGCTTGGACCCCGAGGACCGCGACAACACGATCACCAGTCTCGATGAACTCCTCGGGCTCCCAATGCCAGCTTTCCCAACTGTTCTCCCAGTCGGCCTGCCAACGAAACAGTCCTTCCAACCCCCGGTACTCACCGGGTCCGGTATGTCGTGGTCGTAGGCCACGATCTCCTGGTCGAAAGCTGCGAGAGCAGATTCCAGATCACCACGACCGAACGCTTCATAGAACCCACGCTCAATCTCCACGTTCTCCTGCGCCATCGCCTACTCCGAACGCCCAGCGGCTTCAAGGGCTTCGTCGCGATCGAGGTAGATCCGTTCGCTTGCGATCTTGCCGTCGCGGATCTGGAAGAGGGTCGTGAGGTCGCGCACGACCTCGACGCCGCTCTCGCGACCGACACCCCCCGCGCGATGGAAGGCCACCACCACGTCGCCGACTTCGAAGATGCGCTCGACCTCCCAGTGAACCTGCGCCCAGGTCTCCCGAATCTCCGCAGTCCAGCGCCCGATAGGGTCGTCGCCACCGAAGGTCGTACCCAACTCGGTGATCCCGGTTTGGACCACCGCATCCTCGGCGTAGTAGCGGCGGATGGCATCGACGTCCCACTCGTTCCAGGCGTCGAACGAGCGGCGCACAACCTCGACGTTCTCCTGCGACATCGCCCGCGCAGTATCTCGCGTCGGCATCTGACGTTTTTGCGCGGCGCAGTCGGAGAGTGAGCCGGGCTCCAGCTCTAAGAACTACGGCCGCAGCAATCAGCTGGTCGTCGCCCTGCTCGGCGCCCGGGACTGTCGACCCGGGTGCCACACAAGTCAGCGCAAAGCCCGCAACCGCGCCCGCGATCGCCTCGGTTTGAAAGCCTCGTAAGCGCGTCGTAGCACCTCGACGTTCTCCTCCGACATCGGCGTGCAGTATCGCCACCGACAGAAGCTCTCACGAGTCTCGGCCTGCGATGCTTCAACGAGTGGGGAACCTGCAGAATCGCTTCTTCGATTACACGGGCGAGGTAGAGCGGGAGGCGGGCGCGGAGCTCGCGTACCTCGCCGACCGGTCTGCCGCCGACTGGGAAGCGATCACCGAACGTGCTGAGACGCGTCTCTTCCATCAGGGTGAGACGATCGTCGCCGCGGGCGAGCAGGATCAGGCGATGTACCTGCTGGTCGAGGGCCTCGTCGGTGCGGTTCTGCCGGGGGCCGAGCAGCCTTTCAAGGAATTCGACGCACCCACGGTCCTGGGGGAGATCGCGTTCCTCGACCGAGGCCCGCGGTCGGCCACGCTCGTCGCTCTCACCGACTGTGAGCTGCTGCGCCTGTCGATGCAGGCGTTCGAGGTCCTCGCCGCGCACCACCCAGATCTCGGTCGGGCGATTCTGCTCGACCTGGGCCGGATTCTCGCCCGTCGCCTGCGCCATTCCACCGACCTGCTGGGACATGGACCCGGATGAGCAGCGTCAATCCGTTCCCCAGCTACATTCAGCTGCCGACCCGGGTCCCGCAGGCTGTCTGGTATCTCAGCCGCGCCGTCTCGGTGCTCGGCGCGCTCGGCCTTAGCGCGCTGCTCATCGCCGACCCGCCGGCCGGCCTCAAGGTCTGGTGGTCGGTGATGGTGCCCTTGCTGCCCTTGCTGTGGTTCGTCGCACCGGGGCTGTGGCGCAACGTCTGTCCGCTGGCCGCCACCAACCAGGCGCCGCGCCTGTTCGACTTCACGCGCGGGCTGACCGCCCCGGGGTGGTTTCGCGACTACGCCCCAGTCGCCGGGATCGTGCTCTTCATCGCCGCGGTGAGCTCGCGACCGCTCCTGTTCAACACCTCCGGGCCCTGGACAGCGGCACTCATTCTCGCCGCGCTGGCTGGGGCGCTTCTCGGAGGCGTGCTGCTGAAGGGCAAGAGCGGCTGGTGCTCCTCGATCTGCCCACTCTTGCCGGTGCAACGCATCTACGGACAGACCCCGTTCGTCACGGTCCCGAATGCGCACTGTCAGCCGTGCGTCGCGTGCACCAAGAACTGCTACGACTTCAACCCGCGCGTCGCCTACCTCGCCGACCTCGCCGACGACGACCGTCATTTCACTGGTTACCGGCTCTTCTTCGTCGGCGCCTTGCCCGGCCTCGTAGTCGCATACTTCACCCTGCCCGCGGGGCTGTCCACCGCGGCGGTCTACGGCCGCTTCGCGCTCGCCGTCGGCGCCAGCGCCGGCTCGTTCTTTCTCCTCCACAGCATCGTGCGCGTGTCGCCGAACAAGCTCACGTCGCTGTACGGAGCGGTCGCCCTGAACCTCTTCTACTGGTGGGCATCGCCGGTACTCGCCGATGCACTGCTCGGCGACGGCGACCATCCCGCTATCTGGGCGCTACGCGCGGTGGTGCTTTCGCTCAGCATCGCTTGGCTCGCGCGGACCTGGCGCAAGGAGGGTGTCTTCGTCGACACCCTCGCCGAGCAGATCCAGGCCAGCGATACGACCACGCGTCTTGGCAGCGATGCGCTGGCTGCGATCCGTAAGGCCCAGACCGGCACGACCGAGGTCACGATCGAGCCGACGGGCGTGCGCGTACGGCTGAAGCTCGGCCAGTCGCTGCTCGAAGTGGCCGAAGCCTCCGACCAGCAGATCGAGGCGGGCTGTCGGATGGGCGTGTGCGGCTCGGACCCGATCTCCGTGATCGAGGGCATGGAGAACCTGAGCCCGCCGACCGCAGACGAGGAGGCGACCCTGACACGCCTCGGCCTCGCGCCCAACACGCGGATGGCGTGCTGCGCCAAGGTGCGGGGGCCGCTCACCGTTCGCCTCGCGCCGGACCGCAAGCAGTCGGTCGCGGTCGAGCCCGTCGAGGGGTTCGCGTTCGACCCCGCGGTGAGCCGCGTGGTGATCATCGGCAACGGGATCGCCGGCCTGACCGCGGCCGAGCACCTGCGCCGACTCCACCCGGAGTGTTCGATCGACATCGTGGCGAGCGAGCCCCATCCGCTGTACAACCGAATGGGCATCACACGGCTCATCTACGGCCGCTCGGCGATGACGGGGCTGTACCTGCTCCCCGATGCTTGGGACGAGGAAAACCGCGTCACGACGTGGCTCAACACGCAGGTTGTGGCGATCGACCGCGAAGGGCGGGCAGTGACGCTGGGTACGGGAGAGGCGCTCGAATATGAGCGGCTCGTGCTAGCCACCGGTTCGGGGGCGTTCGTGCCCCCGATCGAGGGCTATGGGCTGCCGGGAACCTGCATCCTGCGCACGGCCGACGACGCGCTCTCGATCCGCAGCTTCGCCCAGGACCACGGTGCCCGCGCCGCGGTGGTCGCTGGCGGGGGCCCGCTGGGGCTCGAGGCGGCATTCGCGCTGGGCAAGTTCGGCCTCGACGTGACTGTGCTGGAGCGCGGCGAGTCGCTGATGCACCGCCGCCTCGACCTGCGTGCGGCACAGCTGCTTCAGTCCTACCTCGAGGGACTCGGACTGACAATCCTGCTCGGTGCCGAGGCGAGTCGGGTAGAAGGCGCCCGGCGGCTCGAGCAAGTGGTGCTCGCCGACGGACGCTCGCTCACCGCCGACCTCTTGCTGATCGCCACCGGCATCACCCCGGCGACTGAGCTGGCCGCCGACGCCGGCCTCGAGGTCGACCGCGGCGTGGTCGTCGACAACGCTCTTCGCACCAGCGATCCGGCGATATTCGCGGTCGGCGACGTCGCCCAGCACCGCGACCGCGTGTTCGGCCTGTGGCCCGCCAGCGTGGACCAAGCCCGGGTGGCGGCGGAGAACGTCGCAGGCGGCGAGCGCGCCTATGAGGGCACCGTTCCAGTGACGATCCTGAAGGTGGTCGGCATCGACCTGCTGTCGTGCGGGCGCTTCGAGGCCGAGCACGATGACGAGGAGCTAATCGTCCATGAGGACGGTGAGCGCAACGCCTACATCAAGTTGCTCGTCAGCGATCGCCGATTGGCCGGCGCGATCCTGCTCGGCCATCCCCGCGCCGGCAGCGCGGTGAGCGACGCCGTGGTTTCGCGTCGCGACGTCGGCGACGTGCTCGATCGCCTGCGAGCCGGCGATCTCGACTGCCTGGACCCCGCCGCGGCCGTGGCGGGAGCCTCACCCTAGCGACGGGTCCGAAGCGCTCGGACGTCCTCAGAGGACTCGGCTTTCATCGCTCGACAGTCCGGCGGCTTCGAGGGCCTCGCTGCGAGTGCGGTACTCCTTCACGCGCCAGATTCTCTTCTCTTTGAAGCTGATCAAGCGAAAGAGCCTGTCCTCAACCCAGGCTCCGGCATCGCTCCCCTTCAGACCGCGTCCCGCGACGCGTTCGGCCGTCACGACGCGCGCCCCAGCGTCGATGATCTCGTCTGCCTCAACCCGAAACTCCGAGTAGAGGTTGGACAAGGTCTCGAAACCGCGTTATCTCGTCGAAGCCACTGAACCTGCCCGATCCGGCAACCAGTTCAAGTTCGATGTCCGGATGCCAGATCTCGGCGAGGACCGCCCAGTCTCTAGAGCTGCGCGCGGCGACGTCTCGCCGCACGAGCTCCACGTTCTCCTGCGACATCGCCTACTCCCGTCGCCCGGCGGCTTCGAGGGCCGCCGCTGGCTCCGAGAAGAGGCGCGCGTAGAAGATCTTGCCGCGCCGCACCCTCGTGAAGATGCCGAGCGGGACGTTGAGGTCGACGCCGCTCGCCCGCCCGCGAGCCCGGAACCGGCCAATGCCGACGACCTGTTCTCCAGGGTCTCGGGTCTCGTCGATCTCGAACCGCACGCCTTCCCAGTCCTCCGCCAACTCGCTGAGAAACCGCTCCATCCCCTCATGGCCCCAATACGCCTCGCCCTCCAACTGAGCGCGCAAGGAGTAGAACTCCGCCTCCTCGTCCCACAGGGCCATCCAGGATTCGCGGTCGCCGCGACTCCACGCGTCGACGGCCGCGAGTGCGATCTCCACGTTCTCCTGCGACATCGCCTACTCCCGCAGCCCGGCGGCTTCGAGGGCTTGGCCGCGGTGCGGAAATGTCTCCACTCGGACGATTTCGCCATCCCGCAGCGTGACCGCCTGCCACCACGCTCCCTCCACCGCCACCGTTTCGCTCCCGCGAGGGCGGCCTTGTTGAAGGATTCCGACCACCACCTTGTCGCCAGGGCCGTCCAAGATCTCGGTGGCGCTGATCGTCATGCCTTCGAAGGACGCGACCCAGTTCTTGACGAACTGCACGGCAGCTTCCCCGCGGTAGGTACCCGCATCGGGCATTTCCGGGCTGGTTACGAACTCGAAGTCGTCGGGAAAGTCGTTCAACGGGCTGAAGTCCCCGCGGCCGAACTGCTCGTAGGCCAGGCGGACGATCTCAACGTTCTCCTGCGACATCGCCTACTCCGAAAGCGCGACGGCTTCGAGGGCCTGCGCGTGGTCGAAGAAGAACTCGATCTTGGTGATCTGTCCATCTCGGACGGTGTAAATGGCGGTCAGGCTGGAGCGCAGGTCGATACCGCTGGCCTGGCCCCTGCCTCCCCAGTCGGCCCGAGCCACGACCCGGTCGCCCACGGGGAAGATTTCCCTGATCTCCGACAGACTGGCGCCCCCCTCCCAGCCCTGGTCGATCTCGGCGAGAAAGCGTCTGAACTCCTCGCGACCGCGAAACGGCTTTGCCTCGGGGAAGCGGGACGAATCGGGGTGGACCTCGACGTCTTCTGCCATGAATGTCGAGATACGCGTCGGGAGCGGTGCGGAGGGCCTCAATGCCCGACCTGACCACCTCCACGTTCTCCTCCGACATCGCCCGCGCAGTATCTCGCGCCCCGAGGGGAGGCCACGGCTGCCCGAGGCGAATACTTCGGGAGATGTCACAGAACGCCATCGAAGAATGAGGCGCCCGCCCGGCCTGGTCGGGACATTGGCCCTCCTCAGTCACGGCGGCAAGCTGCACATCGCCGATCCCAAGCGTCTTGACTGGCACCATGGGAGAGTCGGGACCTACTGCGGCCGTGAGTGGCCACTTCCCGAGCACGCGCACACCTGGGCCGAGGTGGTGGACGAGGCCGAGGTCTGCAAGATCTGCCTGCGGTCATCTCAGGCGGCGGAGTTCCTCGCGCGCGAGAAGCACAAGCACTTTTGGCAGCGCTTTCGGAGCCACTGACAGCCCCACTCCGGCCAGAACTTCAGGGCTGATCTAAGCGGACGCGCCACGGGGGGAGCTATTTCCACACGCGCGTAGTGGGTCGCATGACATCGACGGCGCGGGATCGACCCGCCCTGACGCCCTTCACGTTCGTGCCGCCGGGCAGAGAAGTGATGCAGTTGCTCCAGATCCTGCGTGCCCCTGAGTACCTGACCGCAGGCTTTCCGCAGTCGGTTCGCGGCGAATCGCGGATGAACCGCGGGGCGGCCGTGCTCGATCATCTGACCTCGGTGAACGTCAGCGTGAAGACGGCATGTTCTGCCCAAACTGCCATCGACCGGTGGCCGCGCAGAAGACAGGCCACGGCGTGCGCAATCCGGCGGCGACCCTTACCGCCATGAGCCATGGCGTTTCCTTCACGAGGGTCGAGGGGTGGCGCTGCCCATTCTGCGGTGGCGCGACCCGTCCGGGGCAAGCAGACTAGGGAGCGATCGGCGCCGGGCGCCGTGATCTCTTGCGGCCTACTCCCGAAGCCCGGCGGCTTCGAGGGCCTCCTGCCAACTGAGGAAGCCCTGGACTCGGATCACTTTCCCATCACGCACCACCGTGTGAGTCGCGAAGTCCTGGTCGAACTCAACCTGGCTGGCCTGGCCCCTCGCATGAACCCATCCCAACCAGACGACGGTGTCCCCAAGGTCACGAGTCTCGCTCTCTTCAAAGCGAAACTCCTCCCAGGTCTCCCAGATGGAAGCAAATGCTTGGCGAACCTCTTCATGGCCTTGGTAGACACTGCGCTCCACAGCGGCGGGACTGGCCGGAATCCATTCGAGATCAGGAGCAGCTTGGTCGAGCAGGCGGTCGATATCACGCCGGTTCCATCCCTCGATCCCCTGTCGGCAGATCTCCACGTTCTCCTGCGACATCGCCTACTCCCGCAGCCCGGCGGCTTCGAGGGCCTCCGCAGGCTCCGAGAAGAGGTGCGCGTAGAAGATCTTGACGCACCGCACCCTCGTGAAGATGCCGAGGGGGACGTTGAGGTCGACGCCGCTCGCCCGCCCGCGAGCCCGGAACCGGCCAATGGCGATGACCTGTTCTCCAGGGTCTCGGGTCTCGTCGATCTCGAACCGCACGCCTTCCCAGTCCTCCGCCAACTCGCTGAGAACCCGCTCCATCCCCTCATGGCCCCAATACGCCTCGCCCTCCAACTGAGCGCGCAAGGAGTAGAACTCCGCCTCCTCGTCCCACAGGGCCATCCAGGATTCGCGGTCGCCGCGACTCCACGCGTCGACGGCCGCGAGTGCGATCTCCACGTTCTCCTGCGACATCGCCTACTCCGACAGCCCGGCGGCTTCGAGGGCTTCGGCGGCATCCAGGTAGGACCGGATGCGGACTGCCTTGCCGTTCCTAGCCGCACGTACGGATGCGGCCCACGGGAGCGACGTAGTGCAACTTTGTGGAGCATGCCCGGCTTCGGCTCTAGCCCGCCACGAACCGCTCGGGCGAAGCGGCGAACGCCTCAGCGCACCGCAGAGAGCAAAAGAAGTACTGAGTTCCAGCGTGGCGCAGTGAGCCCGCAGCGTCCCGCGGATCTACCGCCATCCGGCAGACGGGATCGATCGGCAGGCCGCTGTCGTCGGCCAATCCTCCGCGGGCGCGAAGCAGGAGGACAGGCTCGGAGATGTTCCGCAACATGACCCGGCCGTGTCCGGTGAGCGTCACGCGAGCGCGGCCTGCGGCTGCTTCAGCGGTTTCGCCCGTCAGCAAGACCTCATCGCCCGATGCCGCCGCTGCAACCCTGGCGGCCAAGTTGACGGTGGCGCCGAACCAATCGCCACTGCGCTCCTTGGCGGGGCCCGTGTGCATACCGACGCGTACGACCGGAAACCCGGCCCGGGAGCTGAACTCGTGAGCGATTCGTACCCCAAGCTCGATCGATCGGGCAGGGTCCAAACAGCGGACCATCACGGCATCCCCGATGGTCTTGATTTCCTCGCCACCGTACTCGCCGAGCAGCTCCCGAACGGAGGAGAAGAACTCCTCGGCCAGATCGACGGCCCGATCGTCACCGTGGACCTCAGTGAGGGCCGTGAAGCCCGACAGGTCCGCGAATATGAAGGTCGGGTCGGTCAGGGTCGTCGCTCCGGGAGTTGCGGGCCGCCCTACTCCGAGCTGGGATCGCGGGGGTCTCGCCGACAGCCCTTCAGGCCAGGGTCACCCGGCGGGACCCGGCGCTTCGTGGCTGAGCGCCTCACGCCGTTCTCGGTACTCCTCCACCGAGATGTCGCCTTCGGCGAGCCGGCGCTCTAGCAACTCCCGAGCGTCCAAGGGGCGCCTCGATCCGCCCTCGCCGAGGCTTCGAACGAGCCACACCACGCCGACGATGACGAGACCCCAAAACAAGGCCATCCCCACCACCATCAGGACCCACGATCCCGCGCTCCAGCCGTCCATGTGCATCGAGAAATCGGCAACGGTAGAGACCATCATTCAGGACGAGCCTACGGCCGCGGCTTGGCCCCGGCAACCGGGATTCTCCCCAGTCGTCTATCGGTGGGAACCGCTGACCGACGGTGCGGCCGGCGCGTGAAGACGCGACGGGTCGGGGTGCTGCGGCCGAAGCGATAGCGAGCTAGATGCGCTCCGCAGCGAGCACGAGCATTCAGCTCCATCGGCGAGCAGGGAAACAACTACAGCGAAGACCCCGCGATCTCCGCTGACCGCGGAGCTGGTGCTCGGGCTCCACGTCGACCTCCCCCGAGCTAACAAGCCCTTGCGCGCGCGGATCATCTTCACGTCTCCTGCGACATCGCCCGCCCAGTATCTCCCTACTCCCGCAGCCCGGCGGCTTCGAGGGCTTCGCTCCAGTCCCAGTACATGTCTTGGCGGGCGACCTTTCCGCGAGCCGACATGGAGAGGACGTAGCCAAGCGTCGCGTCGGTCTCCACGCCGCTAGCGGCTCCGCGTCCAGAAAAGCCGTAGCGAATGACTATGCGCTCACCGCGGTCGACTACCCGTTCGATCGTCCAGTGTGGGTTGTCCATTCCCTCCTTCCAATCTGCGAACAAGGCCCGGAAGCCTTCATGGCCGTGGTAGCGCTCGGCAAGACCGCTCCCGGTCGCCCCGATGAAGCGAATCTCGACATCAGGCTCATGGCTGAGCAGGCACGCCTCTACGTCGCCGCGATTGAGCGCCTCTGTGGCCCTCTCGACTGCAAAAAGCAAGGATCGCCGCCGAACGCCCGACCCTTTAGGGAGACGTGTCCGAGCGCCTTGGAGCATGCCGACGACCGCCGGGAACCGTATGGCGATCCGGTCGAGGGCTGGGCGAGGAACGTCCCCTTGCGACATCTCCCGCGCAGTATCTCGCCCCAGCGGCGTATCACCCGAAATGCCGTTGCCCGGCGAAAGACCGAGGATGAGTCTGGGCTGCTCAAGGTCAGGCGCAGTGTGTCGAGCGGCGAGGTAGTCGAGCTGGGTAAGACCGGCCACAGTCGCCGGCAGGTTCCGCTCTCCGCCCGCGCCCTCGCCGCTCTCGACGCGCTGCCAGCGCGGCTTGACACGCCGCTCCTGTTCCCGGCGCCCCGCGGGGGCATCCTCAACCTCGACAACTGGCGACGCGCAAATGGGCGCCGGCGATCGACGCGTCAGGAGTCCGCAGACCGGCGAGGATCTACGACCTGCGGAGTACGTTCGCCTCGAACGCGCTCGCGGCCGGCGTGGCGATCCATGCGCTCGCCCGGATCATGGGCACGTCGGTACGGATGATCGAGCGCCACTACGGCGCCCTGCTCGACGGCGCCGCGGGCGATATCGCCGCTCGCCTCGACGCGTTCGAGGCCCAGCGCGAGCGTGATGACGTGGCGCAGTCGGAGGACGGATGAGGCGTTCGGGCCACTACTGGGCCACGGCAGAGAACGGGCCGTCGCCGAGAATGGCTTGGCTATGGGAAGCGGCTGAAGGGACTCGAACCCTCGACCTTCTGCATGGCAAGCAGCGCCGACGGTCCCGACACCTGTCGACGGAGGACGACGAATCCCGCTCGCAGACACGGGTTTCAGCTCCTCCGGCGCGGCCCGATGGCTTGCCGCTGCGGAGTGGCGATCGAGACGTTTGGGTCACTACTAGGTCACGCGGAGGCGCGATGGGCTGATCCGCCCAACGCCTCCCGGCGCAGATCGGAGACGATCGCGTGACGTGCCCTCCGGCCCGGTGACGGCTACAGACGTAGGACGTGAAAGCGAGCATGATCGGAGGGAGAGGATGCCGGTGGGATTCCACTTACTGCCGGCTACCTGGCCCACGAGGTCGGGGAAAACGCCTGGGCTGTCGTGGCCCAGGGATGGACGCGGGGATGCTGTCCTGGGCGACGCCTCCTCCGGCGCTTGACCCGCGTCCTGGTTCGCGCCGTAGCCCGGCTCCGTTACTGGCAATCACGGTCGTATCGCTCCCGTCGCTGGGAGTGGTACGTCCGCAACCGCCCTCCACCCTGGCAGTCAGGGTCGGGGTTGGCTTCCGACGCCATCCCCAGAATCGAGGTGATGACCGCGACGATCACCGTGTCGGTGGCCGAGAGCATCCAGAGGCGCCGGCTTGTCGAGTTCGCTGGCGACGTCGCCCGGCTTGCCGACCAGCGGCCCGACCTCGAACTACGGGAGCTGATCGACGGCCTGCACGCCGACTTGCTGAGGACGATGGGGGATCGCGATGACTGACGATCTTGACCGCGACCGGCTTGAGTTGCTCGACAGGATCGCCGATCGCATCCCCGAGCTTCGCCTCGACCAGCACGAGATCGGCTGGACGACGCTCCCAGACGGCCACGCGGCGCTGCTCGTCAATGGCGGCGGGGTCGACGGCGGCGACGGCGCCTTCTTCGCCAACAGAGCCGACGACGTCCACGTCGTCGGCTCGCTTGCGCCGCTGATTCCCGGCGCGGTTGGCTGCGTTGTGATCAAGCCGGACGGGAGCGGCGTCCTCGCTCGCGCCGTGGCCGATCCGTTGGCGCAGCGGAAGCCGGATTAGCTCCAGCGGCGGCGGCGGAGCAGGCGCCTAAACCTCACCGGCCGACCAGACTGGACCTTACGCGGTGATCAGTTACACACGATGTGCGTGCACTGGCGCGGGTCTCCGTTGTGGCGGGCGATGTTCCCGCCGCCGTCGATCACGCCGCGCACGGCCTCAATACCCAAGTCGCGGTTGCGCACGGCGCGATTGCCGGTCAGCTTGCTTCTGCGGCCCTCAACGTCGAAGCCGTCGTCCTTTGCGTGGCTCGCACGGTTGCCCCGGAGCACCGTGTGCTTGGCCTTTGCGACGACGTGCACCCCGTCCTCGCCGGCTCCGCGTACGTGGTTGCCGCGCACCACGTTGCCCACCGCTGCGACGAAGCCGACGCTGATTGCATTCCCCCGCGTATCACGGACCGAGTTGCCCGCGATCACGTTGTGGTCGCCACCGTCGACCTCGATGCCGACCCCTGCCCCCCGCCTTGTCGGGTGGGAGACGCGGTTTCGGGCGATCACGTTTCGGTTGCCGGGGCCGACGGCGATGCCGACCAAGCCATCGCGGACGCTGCGGTTGCCTCTCACCTGGTTGCGGTCGGAGTTTTCCAACGCGATTCCGATATCGGAGTTGCGTGAGAACAGGTTCCCTTTGATCAAGTTGTCGGTGGAATCGGCGACGTGGATGCCGAGCTCGCCGTTGTGCCGGAACGAGTCGTGCTGGACCCGGACGTGATGCGAAACAAACAAGCCCATCCCGTCTCCATCTGGCGCGATGTTGCCACTTCCTGAGCTGTTCCGGACGAGGCTTCGGGCCGAAGAGGCCAGCACGAAGCCGAAGAAGAGGTTCCTCGACGAGGAAATACCCAGCACGCGGTTGTGGCGCACCTTCCCGGCGCCGGAGGTACCGAACAACACGCCGACCCCGAACTCGCGCACCCGGCCGTGCATCACGGTGACGCCGTCGTGACCGTCATCGACCACCCCGCTGTCGCAGACCTCCGAGTTCGGGTCGCATCCGGAAAATTCGGTGCCGTCGCCGTCGATCAGGTGGCCGTTCAGGTCGAGGGTGACGCCGTCGGCCCCGATCACGATGCCGTTGTTGGGGCAGTTGACGAGGTCCTTGTGGAGGGTCGTGTCCTTCTTGATCGTGTCGCCGCACTTGGGCTGCTTGGCGGCAACTGCGGCACCGCTCGAAGCCACGAGCGCGACTGCAAAGGTCGCCATCAGCGCGAGGGAAACGAGCGCCGCTGCCGCCGCGTAGGGCCGAGGCTTCGCTGACAATCCTTGTTCTCCCTTGTTTGCCGCGCCAGGAGTTGGGCACGTCTCGAGGCAACCCTACACCCGGCCTCCGCCGATCGCAAGCCTCCGCCCGAGGATCTACGACCTGCGTTCGACCGCCATTTCGAACGCCCTCGCGGCCGGCGTCAGCGTGTTCCAGCTCGCCAGGGTGATGGGCACGTCGGTACGGATGATCGAGCGCCACTACGGCGCCCTGCTCGACGGCTCCGGGGCCGAGATTGCCAGCCGACTGGACGCGCTCGACGCTCAGCGAGAGCGCGACGACGAGGCGGGCTCGGAGGACGGATGAGGCGTTTGGGTCACTACTGGGTCACGGCCAGCGGCGCCCGGATGCCGTATCTGGCTTGGCTATGGGAAGCGGCTGATGGGACTCGAACCCACGACCTTCTGCATGGCAAGCAGACGCTCTAGCCAACTGAGCTACAGCCGCGCGAGCGCCGGATTATAGGACCGGCTCCTGGACCCCTGAGCCTCTGGTACAAACCGCCTAGGGATAGGCAACCAGGACGAAGGGAACTGAATGAACCGCAAGCTCCTCACGGGGCTGCTCGCCTGCGCGGCCCTCGCCGCCGGCGCGCTCGCCCCCTCGGTCGCCTCCGCATGGGCGCCGGCCTCCAGCGCAACCGTCCATCCTGGCGTCCAGACCTTCACGGACGGCGCGCAGTGCACGTCGAACTTCGTGTTCTCGGACGGCTCGACCGTCTACCTCGGCCAGGCCGCGCACTGCTCCGGCACAGGTGGTAACACGGAGACCGACGGCTGCACGAGCGGCTCGCTTCCGATCGGTACGCCGGTCGAGCTGACGGGCGCCTCGAAGCCGGGGACGCTCGTCTACAACTCCTGGCTCACGATGCAGGCCAAGGGCGAGGCCGACGCCAACACGTGCGCGTACAACGACCTGGCGCTCGTGAGGATCGACCCCGCCGATGTCGGCAGCGTGAACCCATCGGTCCCGGGGTTCGGCGGGCCGACCGGCGTCGGGTCCGTTGGCGGCCTCGGCTCGACCGTCTACACCTACGGGAACTCCGAGCTTCGCGGCGGCGTCACGAAGCTCAGCCCGAAGCAGGGCATCGTCTACCAGAACACGGGCGGCGGCTGGAGCCACGAGGTCTACACGCTCACCCCCGCCATCCCGGGCGACTCCGGAAGCGGGTTCATGAACGCCTCAGGCCAGGCGATCGGCATCCTCTCGACGCTCCAGCTCGCCCCCACCCCGGCGTCGAACGGCGTCGGCGACCTGGCGAAGGAGATCGCCTTCATGCACGCCAACTCCTCGTTCGGCGGCGTGAACCTCGTGCCGGGCACGCGGCCCTTCAACCCGAGCCTGCTCGGGCGATCCTGGGCGCCTAGAACGCGAGAGGCCGCCGCGCCGAGCACGGCGCTGCGGCCCAATCGCTCAGAGAGTTGGCGTCCTAGCGGACGTTGACCCAGTGCGAGTGCGAGAGGGTCAGCTTCTTCTCATTGAAGGTGATGCAGAACTGGACCCAGGCCTGACCCGGGACGAGCTTGCCCTTGCTGCCCGGCTCGACCTTGTCGACAGTGAAGTGCTTCGTGCGCGACTTGCCGTCGCACTTGATCGGGTTGCGGTGGCTCTGGAGCCAGGCCGCAGCGATTTTGCTCGACCCCTCCTTCTTGAGGGCGTCGTCGCGGACACCAGTCTTAGTCTCCTTGGCGGAGATCCAGAGCGTGTCGCCCTTGTCGCACCGGTAGGTGACCTTGAGGGTCCCCTTCTTCCCGCCGGCCTTGATGTGAAGCGGCGTGCCGAATTTGGCGTGGGCCTTCTCCCCGCCTCCGCCGGCGGCCTGCGCGACGGGGACGGCGACAACTGCCGCGGCCGCCGCGAGGGTGACGAGCGTGCGCTTTACGTGCATGTGTGCCTTCCTGCCTTTCGGTTGGGAATCGATCGGACGGCGCGGAAGCTTAGAGCGTCTCAGGCCGAATCAAGGGTCGAGTTGACGAGCTCGTCGGCAGCCGCGTTCCCGGCGCGCGGGACGTTTCGAATCGACCAGCGCTCGAGGCCCGCCAGAGCCTCGGTGACGGCCGCGTGGAGTGCGCGAAGCCCGGCGTCCTTCACCCGATACTCGCCGCGGACCTGCCGAACCACCAGCTCCGAGTCCCCGATGAGCTCGACCTCGCGCGCCCCGAGCTCGCGCGCCCGTTCGATCGCCAGGAGGAGCGCCCGGTACTCGGCAACGTTATTCGTGGCCTTCCCGATTGCCTCGCCGCGCTCCTCGACGATCCGCCCGTCGGGCGTGGAGACGACGGACGCGATCGCGGCGGGCCCGGGGTTCCCTCGGGAACCCCCGTCGAAGTTGACGATAAGGCTCTCGGCGCTCAAGCGCTCGTCATGCGGAGGCTGCCGTCCTCGTCGACGCGGGCGTTCCAGTCACGCTCGGCGTCGGAGAGCTCGTCCAGCTCGGAGCCCTTGCGGATCTCGCGAACGGCGCCATGGTCGCCCGGGTCGATCTCCCACTGATACCAGGAGAGCTCCCAGGCGATCGTCACCTTTGCGTCGCCGGCTCGATTCGAGATCTCGATCGAGGCCTGGGGCTCACCGAGCGAGCGCGCGAGGCCGGCGACCGTCCGCCGCGCCTCGCTCACGTTGAAGCGGTCGGCCGCGCGCCGTGCGAGCGAATGCGGGTCTGTCGGCCTTGCCTCCGTGACCGATCGGGGCCGGGGCGGCGCCACTCGCTCATGATCCCCCTCCTCCGGAGCGCGCTCGACGAAGAGACGACGCCGCCTCCGCGGCTGTTCGGCATGCTCGTTCGCCTCGTCCGCCTCATCCGCCTGGCCGGCCTCGGCCCCCCGCGGCCTGGCCTGGTCGGCCGCTCGGCTCAGCCGCTCCCGAAGTGCCCTGGTGCGGGACGGGCGCTCCGGCCCCTCGGCCACCGCCACCGCCAGCTCGCGTGGAAGCCACCCCGCCGCCTCCGCCGAGGTCTTGCAGAGCGCGCAAACCCGGCGCGACTCGCCGCTCTGCGTCACGTAGTCCCAGAGGCGCTCTCCGCGAAGCGCCGTGCGACCGCACACCGCGCACTGCTCGAACTCAGGGGGCTCGTGCTCGGACACGAGCCCAACGTAGCAGCGGCCGAAGACTGCCCGGCATACGCTGTCGCCGTGCCACGCGGGGAGGCAAGCTCGAGCGGCGCGCTGACCATCACCCTCGTGGCGATGACGCTGTCGGCGAGCATGATTCTCGTCGACCAGACCGCGGTCCCGCTCGCGACGCCGCACGTCGTCGAGGACCTCGGCGGCCAGATCGACCACGGACCGTGAGTGCTGACCGCGAACATCCTGCCGCTCGCGGCGTTCATGGTCCTCGGCGGGCGCCTCGGGGACATGTTCGGCCTGCGGCGCGTCTTCCTCCTCGGGGCGATCCTCTTCGCCGCGGCGACCACGCTTGCCGGGCTGGCTCAGGACATGCCGTGGATGATCGCCGCCCGCGTGGCCCAGGGCACGGGGGCCGCGCTGATGATGCCCACGTCGGTCGCCATCGTCAGCACCGTCTTCCCGGACGAGCGCCGAGGCACGGCGCTCGGCGTGCTCGCCGGGGGGTCGGCGTTCTTCGCTGCTCTGGGACCCGTCCTCGGCGGGGTGCTAACGAGCATCGACTGGCGCCTGGTCTTCCTCATCAACGTCCCGTCGGGGCGAGCCCCACCACGGCCGGCCTGGCGCTGATCCCGGGGACGGTCCCGATCATCCTCGCGGGGCCGCTCACAGGCCGCGCCTTCGACCGTTGGGGCGGACGGATGCCCCTGGTGATCGGCTTTCTCGTCCTGGCCGCATCCGGGGCAGCGCTCGCCGTGGGCGCCGGGAGCGAATCCGTGGCCGGCCTCATCCCGGGCCTCATCGTGCAGGGCTTCGGCCTCGGGATCGTGCTGACGACGAACGACCCCACCGGCCTCACCGCGCTTCCCGACTCCGAGCAGGACGAGGGCGCGTGGATCATCAACACCGAGCGAGCAGTTCGGGGGCGCGCTCGGTATCGCGGCCCTCGGTGCGATCGAGCTGAGCTATTACTTCCACACGGTTTACGACAAGCTCGCGGGCCAGAGCATCCACCCCATTCCGCACCAGGTCGACGTCTACCGGAACTTCATCCTCCACGCCGAGCAGACGGGCCTCAAGGAAGCGCTCGCGAACGCAAGCCACTCGCGGGTCATCCATGGGGGTCTCGAGGCGACCATCACCGCGCACGTCGACGCCTTCCAGCTGACGTTCATCGTCAGCTGGGCCCTCTCGCTCCTCGGCGCGCTCGCGATGCTCCTCCTCGTCCGCAAGACCGATCGCTTCGAGCACCGGCGCATCTTCGGCCGCCGCTCGCCCTGGTACGTGATGACGAGCGGTCGCTCGCCGGCGATTACGCGGAGACCGCCTCTTCGTCCTCCGCCCGCGCAGCAGCGATGACCTTCTGCGCGAGGTGCGAGGGGATCTCCTCGTAGCGCAGGAACTCCATCCCGTAGTCACCGCGCCCCCCGGTGATCGCTCGCAGGTCGGGCGCGTAGTCGAGCACCTCGGCCATCGGAACCTCGGCCTTAATCTCCGTCACCGAGCCCTTGGGCTCCATGCCGAGCGGGCGGCCACGGCGCGAGTTGAGGTCGCCGATCACGTCGCCCACCGAGTCCTCGGGCACGGAGATCGTCATCTCCATGATCGGCTCGAGCAGGTAGGGGTCGGCCTCCGCAGCCGCCTGCTTGAAGGCCATCGAGCCCGCGATCTTGAATGCCATTTCGGAGGAGTCCACCGTGTGGTACTGCCCGTCGTATAGCCGCACCTTGAGGTCCTTGATCGGGTAGCCGGCGAGCACCCCGCCCCGCATCGCCTCCTCGATCCCCTTCTCGACCGCCGGGATGAACCCCGACGGGATCACCCCGCCCTTGATCTGGTTCAGGAACTCGAACCCCTCACCTGCTTCAGCCGGCATCAGCTCGATGTGACAGTCGCCGAACTGGCCTCGGCCGCCGGTCTGCTTCTTGTAGCGGCCGTGCGCCTTCGCCGCCTTGCGGATCGTCTCCAGGTAGGGCACGCGCGGGGGCTTCAGCGCGATCTCGGCGCCGAAGCGCTCCTTCATCCGCTCGACGATCACCTCCACGTGCACCTGCGTAAGACCGGCGATGATCTGCTCACCGGTCTCGGGGTCGCGGTGTACGTCGAGCGTGGGGTCCTCCTCGACCAGGCGCCGTAGCGCCGTGGCCGCCTTCTCCTCGTCGCCCTTCGTCTTCGGCTCATAGGCGAACGCCATCACGGGCGCCGGAAGCTCGATCGGTGGGAAGCTCGGCGCCTTGTCGGAGGCGGCGAGCACGTCGCCGGCGCGCGTCTCCCGAAGCTTCGCCACGGCGCCGATGTCGCCCGGCCCCAGCTCGTCGACGGTGTCCATCTCCTTGCCCCGCGGGCTCGAGAGCTGCCCGATCCGCTCCTTCTGGCGGCGGGTGGCGTTCATGACCTGCGAGTCGGAGTGAAGGACTCCGGAGTAGACGCGCAGCAGGTTGATGCGGCCGGTATAGGGGTCGGCCGTCGTCTTGAACGCGTAGGCCACGAGGCCGCCTTCGGGATCCGGCGCGACCTCCACGGCCTCGCCGTCGCCGTCGAGGGCATTGACGGGCCCGCGCATCGCGGGTGAGGGCAGGTCCTCGACAAGGGCCTCCAGCAGGCGGTTGGTACCCAGGTTGTGCGTCGCGACTCCACACGTCACGGGGAAGAGGTGGCCCTCGGTGACACCCTTCTTGAGCGCCGCGACGATCTCGGAGTGCGAGATCTCCTCGCCCTCGAGGTAGCGCTCCATGAGCTCGTCGGAGTTCTCCGCCACCTCGTCCATCAGCTTCTCGTGGTACTCCTCCGCCTGGGCCTGAAGCTCGTCCGGGATCTCCACCTCGATCGAGTTGCCGCGGCCGTCGCCGGAGTACTCGAACGCCTTCATGTCGATCAGGTCGATGACGCCGCGCGTCTCGTGCTCGGAGCCGATCGGGATCTCGGTGGCGACGACGTGGTTGCCGAACGCGGACTGAAGCGACTCGAGGGAGCGGAAGAAGTCGGCGCGCTCGCGGTCGAGCATGTTCACGAATACGAGCCGGGGTAGGCCGGCCTCGTCGGCGCGGCTCCAGAGGCGCTCCGTGTTGACCTCGACGCCCATGACGCCGTTGACGACGACGACCGCGGCGTCGACCACCTGGAGAGCCGCGAGCGTGTCGGCGACAAAGCTCGGCTCGCCCGGGGTGTCGATCAGGTTGATCTTGCGCCCGTCGTGCTCGAAGGAGGCCACGGCGGCGTCGATCGACATCTGACGAGCCTGCTCGTCGGTCTCGAAGTCGGCGACGGTCGAGCCGTCCTCCACCTTGCCGAGGCGGTTCGTCACCCCGGCCTCGAAGAGGATCGCCTCGGCGAGGCTCGTTTTCCCCGCCCCTCGGTGGCCGATCAGGGCGACGTTTCGAATCCGGTCAGGCGGCTTCGCTGCCACTGACCCGCACCTTATAATGCGCGGCTAGCCTTGGAAGTGCGAGCAAAGGCTCAGGACGGCCTTTGTGTGGGGCTGGGAGACGCGTGACTCGGTGACGCCGACGATCTCGCCGATCTCGCGCAGGGTCAGGTTCTCGTAGTAGTAGAGGCCACCACGAGGCGCTCGCGCTCGGGCAGCGACTCGATCGCGTCGGCGAGCCGATCCTTGAGCTCAGTGGTCTGCGCCTCGGACTCGGGATCGCGAGACCGATCTGTCGCCGCTCGGTCGCGGAGTCGGTCGTCGAGCGGAGGAGGAGTTGGCGATCTCGAGAGCGCGTCGTGGAAGTCCTCGACTCCATCTCCAGCGCGCCCTCCCTCTCCGGAGCCCTCGGGACCTCGCGGCGCGAGAGCGTCCGAGCGGGACCGTCGAGCGAGCGAGCCGTCGAGGACGCTTACCCGCGACGCGAAGTCTCGAGCACGTCGCGGTCGAGCTCGTAGCGCTCGATCGCCCCGATCAGGCCGAGCAGGCCATAGGAGACGAGGTCGGCCTCCTCGACGTGCGACGGCAGCCCGGAGGCCATTCGGCCGGCGATGAACTTGACGAGCGGCGAGTAGGCGACCACGAGCCGCTCACGCGCTCGATCGTCGTCCTCGTTCTTGTAGAGGCGCCAGAGCTCGCGAAGCTCCACCGCCTTGACGTTCGTCTCCATACGTTGGCTTCAGGAAGGGTCCGGAACGTTATCTGGCCGATGCTCAGGCACGCGGATGGGCTCTTGCGTACTCGCGCCGGAGCCGCCCAGGCTCCACCCGCGTGTAGATCTGTGTGGTCGAGACGCTCGAATGTCCGAGCAGCTCCTGGATCGAGCGCAGGTCCGCGCCGCCCTCGAGCATGTGCGTCGCGAACGAGTGGCGCAGCACGTGTGGCGAGATGCCGCCCGCGAGCCCCGCCTCCCGAACCCAGCGCTCGAGACGCCGCCGGACGTCGGACGTGTGAAGACGGCGACCTCGCTTCGACACGAACAGAGCCGGTTCGTCGTCGCCACGGTCCGCGAGGGCTGGACGAGCGACGTCGAGGTAGCGGCGAAGGGCCCTCTGAGCCGGCTCCCCGATGGGCACCACCCGCTCCTTCCCGCCCTTCCCGCGTACCCGGACGGACTCGGACTCGAAGTCGACGTCGTCAGCGCGCAGGCCGCGGATCTCGTCAGCGCGCAGGCCGCATGCATAGGCGAGCTCCAGCATCGAGCGGTCGCGCACCTCGAGCGGGCCCCGGGCCGGGATTCGGTCCAGCAGGCGAGCCGCCTCATCAGGCCCGAGCACCCGCGGCAGCCGAGAGTCGCGCTTCGGGCTCGGCAGGAGCTCCGCCGGGTTCTGCGCCGCGGCCCCGCTGCGAACCAGGTGGGCCCCGAAGCTGCGGATCGCCGCGAGCTTCCGCGCCACGGTCGCGCGCGCGAGGCCACGCTCCGAAAGCGCCCGAGCGTAGCCGCGAAGGTCGCGGTAGCGAAGGTCACCGGGCGGCCGCTGGAGCTCGGTCGCCCAGGCTCCGAGCTCCCGCAGGTCGACGCCGTAGGCCCGAATCGTGTTGGGCGACGCGCCGGCGGTCTCGAGCTCGCGGAGGAACGCGCCGATCGCGCGCTCCCAGTCCCCGCTCAGCTCGACCTCCGCCATCACGAGTTGATTCGCCGGCCGCGCGCGGGCGCCTGCCGGCGGGCGATATCAGTCGCCGATGTAGATGGGGGTTCCGAGCGGAACCTGGGGGTACAAGGCGATCACGTCGGGAATCAGCATCCTGATGCAGCCGTGGGACGCGTAGGTGCCGATCGATGCGGTCTCGTCCGTGCCGTGGATGCCGGCGCCGCTGTAGAAGCCCAGCCACCGGGCCTTGATGGGATCCTCCGGGCCGGGAGGGATTGTCTTGCCGGCCAGGCTCCCCGCCCAGGCGCTGTTCGGCACCTGCCAGGACGGGTTGACGATTCTGCTGTCGATTGTGTAGGAGCCCGCGGGGGTGTCGAGGCCCGACATGCCGACGGCGATCGGATAGCTCTTGACGAGCTTCAGGTTCTTCCAGAGGCGAAGGGTGAACCCGCCGCGGTCGACGGTGATGTAGGTCGGATACTTCGACGCGAGCTGCGCTGTGGTCACCTGGGGCTTCGTCCGGTGGACCGGGGCCTTGATCCTTTCCTGGTTGCCCGACCCGATCGCCGACACGAGCCGGGAGCGAAGCTTCGACTGATCGAGCGCCACGCCGTCCTTGCCCGGGACGGCGTTGAGCGACGACGGCGACGGCTGGACGGTGGCGTCCGTGGCGTCGCGGTCGATCGCGTCGGCGGCGGTGCTCACGAAGTCGTTGATCGCAGCGTGCGAGTAGCCGACCCGGGCCGGAAGGTTGCGGTAGACGTTGTCGCCCGTCGCGTAGCGCCAGATGCGCGTGGGAAGACTCCCCTCCCTGCTCGCCGACTGGGCCTCGTCGACCATCCCGGCGACGTCGGCGTGGATCTTCAGCCGGTGAGCGCTGAGGATGTACTGCTTGCCCTCAAAGCTGACCGTGATCGGCTGCTCCAGCGGGCGCACGAGCTGGTTGCGAATCCGCTGGCGGGCCTGCTTTTCGGACAGGCCTCCGACCGGCACGCCGCCGACACGGATGCCGTTCGCGATCTCTCCGGCCCTCGCCTGGTCCCAGGCGTAGGCGCCCACCGCGGTGCAAACGAGCAACGCCAGCACCGCAGCGAGGGCTATCTGCACTCGCCTGCCCACTGCGCTCGAAATTGTACGAGGGACGCCCGGCAACTCCTCGCGGATCCGGGCCCTGCAACCGCGTTTGCGCTGGAAATGGCGCTAGCGCCGGCGTCTCAGATGCCGAGCGGCTCTCGATCCGCGGCCGCGCCGTCACGCTCGCGACGCGCGTGCGGGCTCCACCGCAGGAACTCCTCCACCTCGCGCTCGTAGGTGTAGGCGCTGTCCTGGCCCCTCATCACCGGGCGCAGCCGCAGGTGCTCGCCGTAGCGCTGGACGGCCTCGCGGGTCGTGTAGCCGTAATGAAAGCCGTTCGCCTTGTAGGCGCGGTTGTCGACCCCGCGGCCAAACCGGAGCTGGTTCCACATCTCGTTCGGGATCCGCAGCCCCAGGCGGCGCAGCGGCCCCGCCGCAAGCCCGGTGCCGAACGGCGGCAGGATCGGCAGCGGCCACTTCCCGAGCAGCCCGATCGCCTCGGAGAGAGCGAGGACCCCGTCGGCGGCGACGTTGAAGATGCCCGGGACCGAGTTGACGGCGGCGTGCTCGAGGGCGTGGACCACGTCGTCCTCGTGGACGAACTGGATCCGCGGATCGAAGCCGAGCACCATCGGCACCACCGGCAGGGAGAGCATGCGGGTGAAGGCGGTGTCGACGTCGGGGCCGAGGACGTTCGCGCACCGGAGCACCGTGACCTCTGTCTGCGGGCTCTTCAGCGCGAACTCGCGAACGGCCCGTTCGGCCTCGACGATGTCGCGCTCCAGCGCCGTATGGGGGGCGTGCGGACGCTGCATCGACTCGGTGAAGAAGGCCGGGTCGTCCTGCTCACACCCGTAGTAGTGGGTTGAGCTCTTGAAGATGAACTTTCGCACCGGCGAGTCGGAGCCCGTGCACGCCGCGAGGATGTTCATCGTCCCGATGACGTTGTTCTCGTGCGTCGCCCGAGGGGAGGCGGCCATCGAGTTGACGGTGAGGCGCGCGTCGATGACAGTGTCGACCTCCGCGGCGCGGACGATCCGCTGGATGAGGCCGTGCTGGTTCGACACCCGGACGAACTCGGTCCGCTCGAGCTCCATCGTCGGGTCGGAGGCGTCGACCCCGATGATCGCCTCGACCTGCTCGAACCCCTCGAGCGCCTGAGCGAGGCGGCCGCCCCAGTAGCTCGCGAGGCCCATGACGAGTACGCGGCTCATCGGTCGCCTATCCGAACCACACGGACTTTCTCTTCGCGAGCATGTCGTGCAGGTTCTCCTGGATGCGGGCGCGGATCTCTCGCGCCACTGTCTGGACCAGCGCCTTGTCGTCGATGGCCTCGGGGCCACCAAGCTCGGCCGTATCGATCGGCTCCAGGAAGCGGATCTTGAACTTCGCCGGCAGATAGCCGAGCATCCCGAAGGGGCCGAGCCACGGGAACGTCGGCGTGATCGGGAAGTAGAGGAGGCCGGTCAGTCGCTGCATGAAGTTGACCTGCGCGAAGATGGGCGCGGCCTCCTCCGCGCCGACGACGCACACGGGCACGAGCTTCGCCTCGCCGCGCATGGCCGCCTCGACGAACCCGCCGCGGCCGAACCTCTGCAGGCGGTAGCGGTCCTTGAAGAGCTTCTCCGTTCCCTTCCGACCCTCGGGGAAGACCAGCACCAGCTTGCGTTCGTCGTAGAGCAGGCGGTGGACGTTCGCGGGGTGGGCCGCGACGCAGCCGATCTTCGGGATCAGCATCGAGAAGCCGGGATAGCCCTTGAAGAAGTGCTCGACGGTGATGTGAACGGGGCGCGGCCGGGGGTGCTCGTCCTTGATCGCCTTTGCGATCGTCGCGGCGTCGGGCGGCAGCGCGCCGGAATGGTTGGAGACCAGCAGCGCGCCTCCCTCCGAGGGCACGTTCTCGACGCCCTCGACCTCGGCCCGGAACCAGTAGCGGTAGAAGAACTCGACGATCGTGCGGTCGAAAAAGCTCTCGACCCGCTCCGAGCGGCCCCAGTCGTCGAGACGGCGCTCGGGCTCGAGCGCGGGCAGCAGGTCGCGCGCTCGGTCGGCGGGCGCGGGCAGCGGCGCGCCGCCGGCTTCCTCGGGCTGATCGGGGGCGGCGGCAGGCTGCGCGAGGGATGTCCGCTCGGGCGCCACGGAACGCGGCATTCTCGCAGCTTGGAATCCGCACTATGTTTCGCCCGTGAGGTCAAAGGACCAGGTGCGGAAGGCGATCTGGAAGGCCATGGACCGCGAGGGCGTCTCGCGCTTCCCCGGCGCCGAGGGCCGGATCCCGAACTTCGCGGGCGCCAAGCTCGCGGCGGAGAAGCTCGCCTCGCATCGGGACTGGAAGCGCGCCCGCGTGGTGAAGGCCAACCCGGACTCGCCGCAGACGCATGGGCGGCGGCTCGCTCTCGAGGACGGAAAGCTCGTCGTGATGGCCGTCCCGCGCCTGCGGGAGCAGCATCCCTTCCGGCTCCTCGACCCGCGCAAGCTGAACAAGAAGCAATTGCGCGAGGCGGCGACCATCAAGGGCGCGCTTCGCCACGGCCAGCTCATCGCGCTCGAGGAGCTGCCGGAGATCGACTTCGTTCTGTCGGGGTCGGTCGCCGTGAACCTCACCGGCGCCAGGATCGGCAAGGGAGGCGGGTTCTCCGATCTCGAGTACGGACTGCTGATCGAGGCGGGCAAGATCGACGAGCACACGGTGGTCGCCACGACGGTCCACCCGATCCAGATTCTCCGCGAGCATCTGAGGGTGACCGAGCACGATCTCCCCGTCGACATCATCGCCACCCCGCGAGCCGTCGTGGAGGTCGACAGGCAGTACCCGCGGCCGCGAGGCATCCTGTGGAACCACCTCCAGCCGCCGCAGATCCACGAGATCCCGGTGCTCGAGCGGATGGGGTACGCGTAATGGCTTATTCATGCGGTTTCCCGGCCCCGGTCGTCAGCGATGCGCCACCGGATGCGCCACCCGCGCCGCGAACCTGCTCGGCGGAACGCTCGGCGGCAGCACCGAGGTAGGCGTCGAGCAGTTCGGCTGCCTCCGCCTCCGCACCGGGCATCAGGTGCCCGTAGCGGTCGTAGGTGATGCTGATGTTGGCGTGGCCCATGTAGGTCGAGAGCGCCTTCGCGTTCACCCCCGCCGCGATCATCAGCGAGGCGAAGGTGTGCCGACACTCGTGGAGGGTGATCCGGTCAAGGCCCGCCGCAGCCCAGGCCGCGTCCGCGCGGGTCTGAATCGTCTTCGGCGTGAACGGGACGGTGGGGGTGCGCCCGAAGACGAACTCCTGCCCCGAGCGCCCGGTGGCGATCCGCTGCTCGGCCAGCAGGTCGCGCAGGACGCCGGTGATCGGCACCTTGCGATTCGCCGCCGCCGACTTGACGGCAATCTCGCCTTCCTTGTCATCCCAGCCGCGCTCGACGCGAATCACGCCAGCGGCGAGGTCTACCGAGTCGGCCCGGAGCGCCCGCAGCTCGCCACCGCGAAGCCCGGCGTACATCGCCGTCGCCCACAGCGCCCGGTCCTGGGCGGGAACGGCGGCGATGAGCGCGGCCGCCTCGTCGGGGTCCGCGATAGCGGTCGCGGCCTGCAGGGATGGCGGGCATCTTCAACCCGTCGCAGGGGTTGACCGCGACGTCGCCCAGCTCCTGCGCCAGACCGAGCACCGCGCGCAGCGGCATCAGGGCGACGCGGACGGTCGAGGCGCTGAGGCCGGACGCGCTGAGCCTGTAGACGAGGCGCTGGAGGTCGGGGCGTTGGAGGTTGGTGAGCTTGGCGCCGCCGAACTCCGGCAGGAGGCGGAGCCGCATCGCCCGCTCGTAGGCGCGGAGGGCCGAGGGCTTGTAGGGGTCGCCCGAGCGGTTGCGGATCGTGCCCGCCTGCGCGCCCGCGTGCCAGTTCTCCCACGCCTCGCGGACGGTCGTCGGCTTCGGAGCCCGTAGTCCGCCTCGGCTCGCCAGCGCCGCCGCATCCGCCCGCCACGACTTCGCGGCCGCGAGGGTCGGGAACGTTTTGCGGACCTTGCGCCGCTCGCGCGGCAGCCAGACGAACGCCTCCCAGCTATCGCCCCGTCGCCTGATCCCGGTCGGCATCAGGCCTGCTCCCGCTCGTCGTGATTAGGCTGCTGGTGGGTCAAGGCTTCACTCCCTTGGCTCCGGGGGCGGGCCGTTGGTGCGGTGCCGCCCCATTGACGTATCGGAGGAAAGGGTAGTCACGGGCTCAGCACCCGCTCGGCGTTCTCGGCCAGCCAGCGCTCGAGCTCGGCGACGGCGACAACACGCTTTCGACCCTGACGGACCCAGCGAAGCTCGGGGGCAACGTGGGCGCGGAAGTGGTCCTCGCTCATGTCGAGCGCGGCGGCGGCGCGGGCCACGGTCAGCGCCAGCGCGGGGATCGGGGCGGCCGGCCTGCTCACGCCGAGCTCATCGCCTCCCGCCAAACGGTGCTCAGATCGGGGCGAGCAGATATGGGCACGTTCGGAACCGCTCGCACCATCAAGCCTCCCCGTCGTCGTAGATCGAGAAGCCGAGCTCGCGGGCCTTCGCCTCTACCTCCGCCGCCGGTGGAAGGTCGGCCGGGTCCGCCAGCTCGCCGCTGCGGTAGTCGAGGACGAGCTCGACGGGGCGACCATTCCCGCTTCTATCCGGGGTTCTATCCGCGCCATCCGCGCCATCCGCATAACCATGCGGTTTTGCGGGGTTTTCTATCCGCGCCGCGCGGGGTTCTTGGCGCGCTTGCGAAGGTGCCGTTTTCGGCTTGGTTGAGCCATTGGCGCGCTTGGCGCGCTTGGAATCCCAGATACCCGACGAATAGCGCTCCCAGGCGTCCTCGAAGTCGGCTCGGCGGTAGCCCTTCAGGGTCTTTCTCTTGCCGTCCTGATCGACGTGGACGTCACCGCTTCGAATCTCGTACGGCCGCAGCTTGTTCGCTAGCTCCCGGGGCCTCATCCCGGCGCCGTCGTTCCAGGCGCCCCAGGGAGCCTCGTCGAGAGCGTTGAGGACGGTGAGGAGGTCCTGGGTGGTGAGCTCGTCAACGTCGTCGAGCGCGCTCCGAATATCGGCGAGCAGCCGAACCCCGAGCGTGTCGTCAGCGTCAGTCGGAGCCGAAAGGGACGCCGCCGCTTGCCGGGCTCGCTGCGGCCACTCTCCGCCGGCCGCGTCTGCGATCGCCAGCAGGGGCTCCCAGACATCGCAACTGCGGTCGCCGAGGTTCTCGGGAAGATCGGGCCGCGCCTCGGCGAGCGCCTCGATCGTCGGTTCGTGGTCGGCCCAGGTCTCGAGGTTGTTGAAGACGAGCTCCGCCCTCGGGCGGACGTCGCGTTCGCGATAGCGCTCGATCTGCTCGTTCGGGGCCCGGCGCTTCAGCCGGATCGAGATTGAGCGGCTCTCGACGGTGTCGGGGAGGCGGCCGAGGCCGGCGATCCCTTTCGGAGCGAAGGTCGAGAAGTCCCTGTAGGTGAGGTTCGCTCCCTGGCCGACGCAGACGGAGTAGCTGCCGCCGCGCCGATAGCCGGTGTTGAGGATGCCGCGAAGGGTCTCGCCGTACTCCTTGTCGCCGTTGAAGGCCGCGTCCGATTCGTCGAGAAGGAGCGTCGGGGAGATGTCGTCGACCTTGCGGGCGAGCACGGCCGCGCTGACCCGGCCGGTGAGCCAGGGGCGCGCTACGAGAGCTCGCATGACCTCGAGCAGGAGGGTCTTTCCCGATTCCTTCTCGGCCGAGCTGATGTTCAGGTATGGGGTTGCTTCGGCGGCTCCGAGCGCGTGGGTGTGCGCGATCCACAACGCGATAGCGATGAGCTGATCGTTGGTGAGGACGACGTAGCGGCGAACGTGGTCGACGACGCGACCGAGGATGGAGTCGAGGGCCGTCATCTGACCGGCGACACTCACGCCGCCCGCCTCCCCGGGTACTTGCCGGCGACGATCAGGCGAACGGCGTCCTCGACGGCCTGGCGCTGGAAGTGATCGAGGCCGAGCCGGTCGTAGACGGCGCGGCGCTCCGGCGCGGTGAGCTGCGCGAGCTCGTCAGGGCTTACCGGCAGCAGGCCGAGCTGGACTGTGCCGGTCACGATCCTGCTCCGCTGTACCGCTGGCAGTAGTCCTCAGCGTCGAGGAAACCGGGGTAGAGGTCGCGCCCCAACTCCAGCGCCAGGAGAGAGAACCAGGCCTCCAGCGTGGGAGTAGTTGTGGCAGCACTCAATGGCCGCCTCCTTTCGGGAAGGCGGCCTGGGCCGCGTCTACATCGGCCGGGTCAGATTCGTCGTCGGGAGGTTCGCCGCCGCCGGGGTCGCCGCGAGCGGCCCTGGTACGGGCCGTGCGACGGGAGCCGCGACGGTGGCCGGGGCGGCGCCCAGGAGCTCGACGGTGGCGAGCGCCGTGACGGGTGCACTCGGGGGAGCAGGCTCTTCGGTGTCGTAGCCGCAGTTGCTCGCCCTTGCGAACGACCGGAGTGAGCTTCGCGGCTAGGGCGGCGAGCGGTCGGAGCTTCAGCGGCAGCGGGGCAGAGCGGTCGGCGTCGGTGTGTGCCGGTTCTGGGTGATCCGGCTCGCTGAGCCAGTCGGCGCGGGTCGAGCGGCGGAAGCGCCGGTCGGTGCGGGCCTGGGGATCAGGCGGCGAGGGCGCCATCGGGGCTGTCCGAGATGAGTGCCATTAAGCCGCGAGTAGCGTCGCAAACTCGGCAGACGTACCCCAGAACCAACAACGGCCCCGCGAAGGGCCGTGTTGGGCTTAAGGCAGTCGATCTTGGAACCTCGACTGAGACCTACGCTACCGAGCCCCGAGGACGGGTCGGTAAGGGTGCAGTTGGCCGGGACCCGACTCATCCGCTGACGCCGCCGGTGCTTGGCGGCGGGCGACGCTGCTCGGTCCACTCCGACCCGTTCCAGTAGCGCTGCTGGCCTGGCGCCTCGGGGTCGTCGTACCAGCCCTGCGCGATCTGCTGAGTTGACGCCTGAAACCAGTTCAGCCCTTCCATGATCTTCGGCGGACCGGCACCCGTGAAGGTCACGACGGTCGAGTCGCCATACGGCTGCAAGCTCGCAACGAGAACGTCTTCGTCCTTGACGAGAAGAAAGAGGAGTCCGAGCAGGAAGATGAGAGCGCCGATGATCGCGAGCACGATCGCCCAGGTCGGCGTGTAGCGCCGGGTCCAGGCCACCGATGTACCCGTGTCAGCGGTGATCCTGTAGCCGTAGGACCTCCCCAAGACCGGGGTAAGGCTCGTCAGGAGGAGGCCGTGAATGTAAGTCTGGTCGCCCTTGACGGTGACCTGGTGAGTGACGCCCATGGTCGCCATTTGGCCCTTCCCTCTCTAGCGGCGGAGTGGAGGAAACCTAATCGAGCGTTGGACTGCGGTCAAGCGGCTAGCGGCCCGCCATGCGCTTTCGTTCTAGGAAAACCGAGCGGTATCCGCGCGACCCCAAGAGTGATCAGGACGGGGTGTTTGCGTTTGGCCGCTGGGGTTCGGGGGGTGGGCGACAGCGCTCCACTCGCAGCACGAGATACTGCGCGGGCGATGTCGCAGGAGGAAGACCTCAGGGCGGACGGGGAGGCTCAGCGCCCTAGCGCCCTAGCGCCGCGCAGACGCCGAGGCGGAACGTGCGGCGCATCTGCTCAAAGATTTCCGGCTTGGCGTCCTCGGCCAGCTGTTCGGTCGCGGCCACGACGACCGAGCGGCGCCCATTCGGAGTCGCGGCGATGAACACGGTGTAGCCCGGGAAGTTGCCCGTGTGGCCGAGCACCGTGCCGCAGTCGGTCTTGTAGCGGAACAGGGCGAGGCCGCCCGAGTTCTGCCCCGGTCCGGGCGGCTCGCCGGCGGCGCCTCGAATGAAGCTGCGCTGCTGGACCTTGGTGCCCTTGTCGATCAACCGGCCGCTGGCGTACGCGCGGATGAAGCGGTTCAGGTCTGCCGGGGTGGAGATCATCCCTCCCGGGGCCGCGCCGACAAGCGACGGGTCGAACAACCCGGTGACGTCCTCCGGTGGGGCCGGCGGCGCGAGGTCATAGCCGTGCACGTAGGGCGGCGGGATCTGAAGGCCGCTCGGGACGCTTGTCCCCTTCAGCCCCAACGGCGAGAAGACGAGCTTTCGCAGCAGGTCCTTGTACGTCTGGCCGGTCGCCGCCTCGGCCATCAGGCCGATGAGGAGGTTGTCCGAGTTCGAGTACTTGTAGGCGGATCCCGGAGGGAACTCGAGGGGCTTGTCGGCGACGAACCCGAGCAGGAACTCGGGCGTCACCGACACCTCGCGCTCCAGATTCATCCCCACGTACGCCTGCCAGCCGGGGGCCTTCGTGTAGCTCGGTACCCCGCTCGTGTGCTGGAGGAGCTGGCGCAGCGTGACCGCCGCCCATGCGGCGGGCTGGCCCGGCAGGACTTCGCCGATCGTGCTGTCGAGCGACAGGCTTCCGTCGTCGACGAGCTGAAGCGCGACGGCGCCGCTGAACGTCTTCCCGGTGCTGGCGGTCCGCAGGTGATCGTTGCGGCGGATCGGTCGGCCGCTCTTGATGTCGGCCACCCCCGCTCGCAGGAAGTCGACCCTGTCGCCCCGCTGCACCAGCGCCGATGCCCCCGGCGGGCCCTGTTCGAGGGCACCATCGGGCCCTGCCACGACGAGTCCGACCAAGCTGTGGAGCTGTCGATCCAGCTTGTGCAAAGGCTTTGCAGCGTGGGCGTCGGTCGCGCCGGCAGCCAGCCACAAAAGGGTGGCGAGAACGAGCGCCAGCGCGGCCCACCGGCGGACGCCAAGCGACGAAGCCCTGCTCGTCGAATCCGACCCCCCGGCGTGCTCGACCGCCGGAGGCCAATCCGTGGCGCCGACGGCTGCACCGTCCCTGATGCTGATGCGCACATGACCACCCTACTCCTGAACGGGAGTGTCGACCCCCCGGCGCCCATCAACGCGAAGGCGCCGACTTCTGTGACGGGCACGATTGGGGAGATGCGCAACTTCCTGACTTGGCGCCAAGCTTTCGAAGCCGCCGGGCTGCGGGAGTAACTGGTCAGCCCCCGAGGGGCTCCGTGAGCGCCCGTGTACGGGTTCAGCGCGGTGCCCGTGTGGGATGGGATGGGCCGGTTGCAGAGGCCGTGAGAGAACGGCTGGTGGTCGTTCGCCTAGTCTCGCCGGCGAGACTTGTCTGCGAGGTAGGCGAAGGCCTCGCTATGCGCGAACGAATCGGACTCGCTGACCTCGCGCTCGATCCGGTCGTGAGCGCGACCCTCACTCGCTCGGCTCACTCGGGCGAGCAGCGCGCGCGTGCGCTCGCCGACGAACCAGCCGCTCGGCTCCTGGCCGGGGACCGGTGGGCCGAGGTCGTCGGGGTCCGGTATCGAGCTGGTCATCTGTCTTACCTCCGTGGGGTTAGCCGGGGTCGGTCGCGGCGAAGGGCCGAAAGGTGGAGCTCCCGCACCGCGACCTGTCCCGTTTTCTCGCGTCGCACCGCAAGGTCTGGAATGGAACGGCGCGAGCTGGCCGGGTCGGTCGCGGCGATGCTGTCCGGCCATAGGGCCCACCGCCGCGACCTTCCCCGTCTGCGCCGCTGACCCAGGAGTGTGGACGTGGCGGCGCAAGTCGTTCAGGCGCCGATCGTGCAGACCCCCCTTGCGTCGGCGACGCCGCCGTCGATCCGGGCGATGACCCGGGCGACCGTGGCATCGTTCTCGAACATCGCGTCGGCCGAGAAGGCGACCGTGGCATCCGAGCGCACCGCGACCACCAGCTGGTCCGCCTGGGCGACGACGGCGGTGCCGCCGCCGAGCGCCGGGGTCTGGAACACCCGGTAGCCGCCGACCGTGCCGGCGCCGCCGACAGCGGCATTGGGCTGGATCAGCGGCCGTCCGTCCTCGCCGGTCTCGAGCTGCAGCGTCGTGTAGTCCGAGGGGCTGACGTAGAGGGTGTCGGGCCTGCCGCCGTAGGCGCTGATCGAGCCGCCTGCGGTGATGACCTTCTCGTAGGTGATCGTCCCGGCCGCGACGTTCTGCAGCCCGGGCGAGGCGTTCATGAACCCGACCGGCCCGATGGTGCCGCCACCCCCGCCGTTGAACAGAGCGCGGTCGGCCTCCAGCGCGACCGCCTTGGTCATCGCCGTCCCGACCGTGTCGAGGACGGATGGGTTGGAGTCGGCCACGACCTCGTCCGAGAGAACGGTCAGGGCCGCGCACTTGTAGGGGGTGAGGATCAGGTCGTCGCCGACCGGATCGCCGGCCCCAATCTCGTCCAGCTCTCCATACCAGCCGGCGGCGCCGAGGTCGGTGAGGACGGGGACGTGAATCTGCTTCGCCGCCGTGTCGACCCGCCGAGCGCCCGATGCGAGCAGGACGCTCTCGTTGCTCAGTCCTTCGAGGACGAACTTGGCCCATTCCTCGGGTGAGACCGCCTCGCCGATGGACGAGTCGAAGTTGCTGACGTCAGTCATGACATGCGCTTCTTTCCGGTGGCTCGTTCGGTTGTCCTCGCCGCGCGTCTAGCGGGCGGGTCGCGCCACCGGGCGCTATGTCGTGCTGGGTGCTCGGGTGAGCGGGTCGGCCAGCCTGGGCCTCAACCACTTCGCCCAGAGTACCGGCGCCGTAGGCGGTCTACGGGCCTGCGTTACAGAAAGCCTGGTGGGGTTAGCCGCCGGGCGCTTGGCGGTTGCGGGCTCGGTGGGCTTTCTGGCGACAGGCGTTGGAGCAGTAGGCCGCGTTCCGGCGCTTGGTGAACGGCAACCGTTCGCCGCAGACGAGGCAGCGTCGATCCCATCCGGGGTAGCGGTAGACGGGTGATCGGGGCATCGGTGGCCGTTACACCTGCTTCGCGGTGAACTGCTCCCAGACCGGGACGAACTGCGCCCAGAGGTAGGTGCCGCGAAGGTTCGCCGGCAGATTGGCGAGCCACGGCCCGCCGTCGTGGAGCTCGTAGACGACGTGCGTGTAGGGGTCGATGCAGGCGAACTCGCGCAGGAACCGCTCCCGGTACGGGGTCGCGTCCTCGATCACGACGGCGCCCTGGTCGTCCAGGTGAAGGCGCGCTTCGACAGCCGCGCCGCCGCCGTCGGTGCGGACGTAGACCACGACGCTGGTCAGGTCGCTCATCCGAGGCCCGCCCTCTTGACCGCCTCGCCGAACGAGGGCTTGGCGTCGGTGGGCGCCGGCTCGCGGGGACCGCCGTCGAACTTGGGCGCGGGCTGCCTGCGCCAATGGGGCTTCTCGGCCAGGACCGCGTCGACCTCGCGCTTCACCGCTTCGGGATCGAGCTTGTCCTCGGTGTAGAAGCGGTCGAGGTTCCTCGGTGCCCGAGAGCAGATCGTTGGGGTCGGCGAGGCGCTCGCCGAGAGCGCGCTCGACCTCGGCGCGGCGGGCTGCCGTGAGCTTGGTGGCGAGCTGGTCGCGCTCGGCCTCGGTGTCGCGGAGCTTGCGGCGCCAGCTCGCAGCCTCGCGGCGGAGCTCGGCGACGTCGCCGGTGCCGGTGCCGGTGGCCGGCGCCTTGGCGTCGGGGGTGCCCTCGGCCTTCTCGGGGTCAGGAGTGGTCTTGGGGGTCTGCTCGGTGTCAGTCATCGATTCCTTCCTTCGTTGGATGGCCCGGGATTGCGCTGTCGAGCCTTGTCACGGTGCCGTCCTCATTGCTCAGGAGCTCCGCTTCGGGCTGGACGAAGTAGGCCGTGGGCGTGAGCGGCGTCGCCTGCTCGTCGGTGGAGGGTGATCCTTCGATGAAGTCGCCGGTTTCCTCACCGTCGTCGTCGGTGTCCGGGAATCGGAATGTCCGGGTCATGTCTTTCCCTCCTTGGGGTCGGGGCTTGCGCCAAGAGATGCGCCACAGAGCGCCAGTTTCCAGCGGGTCCCAGCGGGTCCCACCGGGGTATTCCGTGGGTGAGCGGTAGCTTTCGTGCCCATGTCCGTGATCCACGAGATCCCCGTCCTTGAGCGGATGGGGTACGCGTAATGGCTTATTCATGCGGTTTCCCGGCCCCGGTCGTCAGCGATGCGCCACCGGCGCCGCGAACCTGCTCGGCCGAACGCTCGGCGGCGGCACCAAGGTAGGCGTCGAGCAGCTCGGCTGCCTCTGCCTCCGACCCGCGAATCGCGAAGGTCTTCCTCGTCGCGCGAGGAGCCGCCGTCAGCGCTGGTTCGCCTGCGCCGCGGTCGCATGAAGCCGTCGCAGCGAGGCCGTGGTGAGAACGCCGCAGCTGACCGCGCCGATCGTGTTGTAGTCGGCGATCAACGCGTGGAGCCGACGCACCGGGCTTCCACGCCCTTGGTGGAACTCGAGGAGGTCATCGGCATTGAGGAGAGCGTCTTCAGGAGGTTCGCCTGGGCGTGCTTGTGCTCGGCCGGAGGATTGAGCGACTTCACGGTGGCCGTGAACTGATCGCCGTAGCGATTGGCGATCCCCTGGACTTGCTTGACTGCCAGGTTCCCCTTCGTCGCCAGCGCCGGCAGCTTCTGGTTCTGGCGGTGGGCGAGCGCGCAGGCGGCGTTCAGCTTCGCCAGGTAGTCGCCGGTGCTGAGGGTCGATTCGCCCCCGCCGCCGCCGCCCCCCGCACCCGGCGAGGATCGCAACGCAGGCGCCTACGCATATAAGCATCCGCACGGCCGGGGCAGACTACGCGCCCTCGTGAGGGCATGTATTGCCGGAATCGCGATCGCCCGGCGGTCTGCGGCATATCCGCATCTGAGCGGCGACCGTTCCCTTCCCCGCGAGATACTGCGCGGGCGATGGCGCAGGAAAACCCGATAATGCGGCGATGGGCTGCAAGAGCCGTCCTCCTCCTCGTGCTCGTCGCCGGCTGCGGCAGCAGCGACTCCGGCAGCAGCACATCGACTACCGTCGCCAAGTTCGTGGATGCCGACACGTGGCGCCACTGCTACCACGTCTTGCATGTTCACGGCATCCGGCCTCCGCGGACGCTGCCGTACACCGTGGACCAGTCGCGCCAGCCCGCTCACGCGGCCGCGTGGCGGCGGTGCCACCGGATCGCTCCCGATCGGTTTGGGCCACCACTGGGCAAGAATGTCAGCGGCCACATCGTTATTCATTCTCACCAGTAGGCCCTCGTGAGAGGATCGAGGTCTAGGCTCCGTGTTGCCTGGACGTTCACGATCGGAGGCGGCGCCCGTGCAGCGCGTCTGCATGTACCAGGACCGGAAGCCCTCGAAGCCGCCGGGCTGCGGGACTAGGAGGTCGCCACCTACGTCGGCGTTGCTGCGGCTCGGCGTTCTCGACGACCACCGCGCCGGCGTCGTCCAGGTGCAAGCGCGCGACGACCACCACGCTTTCGTCGCGCAGGGCGCAGACCTCGGCCCGCATCAGGTCGGGCTTCACGACGCCGCCCTATTGACCGCCTCACCGAAGCTCGGGGGCGTATCGGCCGGTGCCGGCTCGCGCGGCCCGCCGTCGAACTTCGGGCGCGAGCGCAGCGAGAGGGATGGGCGCTCGTGGCGCTCGATTGCGCGGTTGACACGATGACGCCGGCCGGAGAGGCGATGGCGAACGTCCTCGCCACGTTCGCCCAGTTCGTATCGAACGATCGCCGACGCGCTCAATGCCGAGGGCGTGCCGACCGTTCACGGTAGGCGCCAATGGTGGCCGGCGACGGTGCGCGCGGTGGCGGCGGCTCAGTCGTAGCCGCCTAGCCCGCGTACAGCTCGTAGTCACGCGCTACGCGGAGGTCCTTGACCGCTATCCGCTCAGTGAGCGAGGGGGGTGCTACTCCCGCAGCCCGACACCGCGATGCTGGGCGGACAGTCGTCCCCGCCCAGCTATCGCAGTGGCAGATTTGGGGCCGCTACTGAACGAAGATGAACGTCAGAAGCGTCGTCTTAATGCCGCCTCCACGGTGCCTGCTCAGGCCGTGAGCCTTCAGCTTGCCGGCGGCGCCGTTGAACGCTCCGGTGCCGCCGATGATCGGGATCCTCGATGGGTTCTTGTTCGCTCCCACGATGCCCTTCGCCTTCAGCGAGCCCTGGCCACGGAAGCGGGCGACGATCCTGATCCTCGCCGTATGCCGACGAGGGTGAAGCGTGAGTTTGATGACGTCGTGGCCGACGACGCGGTGCGTGGTGGGAAGCAACAGCCTCCCTCGCTGGATCAAGGTGTTGTGACCGGAGGGATGTCCCGAGGTGTCGACGTGGACGACGCTGAACCTCGTCTCCGTTCTGGCGCTCGCCGTCGCGGCGATCGCCGCAATCGCAACCGCGACCAGAGAAACCACTAGAAAGACCTTGCGCATTCCGTTGCCCTGCTTTCTCCCCGTGGAGGGGATTGGGTTTGACTCTTGCGGCGCGAGCCTACAGGCCGCTGACGAGCGGTCAGCCTCGGCTTCTCCTGCGACATCGCCTACTCCGAGAGCCCGGCGGCCCGCAGAGCTTGGTCGCGGTCAAGGTAGTAGTCCGCCTCGACGATCAGGCCGTCTCGCAGGCGGTGAACGACGGCGAAGGACTGGGTGTACGGCGCGTCGCTCGCGCCCTCCCCGACCAAGCTCGTGCAGGCGACGAAGCGGCCGTCGCCGACGTCGATCAACTCGTCGAGGCGCACCTCGATCGGCCCGAGCAGCTCGATCAGGTCTCGCATCCGTTCGAGCGCCGCCGCACGGCCTTTGTAGACACCGGCATTGGGCCAGCCGGGCCCCTCGCGGTAGACGGCGTCCTCGGCCCAGAACTGCTCCGTCACAGCCGCCGGACCCGACTCGTTCCAGACCTCATAGGCCCGACGGATGTTGTCTGCGTCCTCCTTAGACATCGCCTACTCCGAGAGCCCGGCGGCTTCGAGGGCCTCGGCGTACTCCCAGAAGAACCGCATCTCGGCGATGCGTCCGCCCTCGAACCGGCAGGCGCCGAATACCTCCATCGTCACCGGCAGATGGCTCTCGGCTCCTTCGGCGCCCCAGTTGAGGCGGAAGACGAACCGGTCGCCCTCCCCGGTGTGAGCCTCCTCCACGGAGACGTGACTGAGGCTCCAATCCTCACGCACCCGCCGCCACTCGTTGACGATGTCCGTGCGGCCCCTAAAGGGACCGGGCTCGGGCCAGCCATCCGGTGGCCAGGCAACGGCGTGCTCCGTCCAGTAGCCGCGGTAGCTCTCCCAGTCGGCGCCATCGAAGAACCGAAAGGCCTCGGCGAGAATCTCCACGTTCTCCCGCGACATCGCCCGCGCAGTATCTCGCGCCGCGAGTGGAGCGCTGTGGCCTACCCCCCGGACCCTCAACGGACAACCCAAGACACCGACCGTCCCCCAGGTCTAGCCTTGCATCGTGCTCTGGGTGGCTATTGGAGCGTTGGTCCTTGCGATCCCGTTCGGCTACGCGATCAGCCGTACTCAGCCGGCCTGGGGACAGACGGTCGGATGGTTCGGGGGCTGGCTCGGTGCGGCGGTCGTCCTCTCGATGGGCGGCGCGCTCGTTTATGCGTTCGTACACGCCGTCTGATTCACGCGGGGGACCTGTACTCGGCTGCTGTAGCCACCCCGAACGAACCCTTCCCTCACACCCGCTTACTACGGGTGTTTTGATCATCCACGCCTCTTAGGGTCTCAGACGACGAGCGGGCTCCTCGCTCAGTCGTCCACGAGGAAGATGGTGCAGCCGGCCGCGTTCATCTCTCCCGCCACGGTCGAGGCGGCGTCGTAGGCAGCATCGGTGCCGGCCTGATCGCCCTTGTCGGCAAGGTAGTCGCCCTTCTCCTGCCACATGTCCGGCCGGTCGCCTATGGGCACGACCTCGATGTCCGGGTGGAACAGCTCGCGCCAGGTTTCCTTGTCGCCGCGTTCGAAGGCGGCGAACGCCCGACGCATCCGCTCGGCGTTTTCCTGCGACATCGCCCGCGCAGTATCGCCGCTGGGGCTCAGTCTCTTGGAGCGTGCTCGGCGGGGGTCTCGTCGACGAGTTCAGGGGCGACCTTGACCACGTTGCCGCAGCGGGCCATGCTCTTGAGCAGCTCGGTCACACAACGAGAGGGGGATCCCTATTCCGGATGCCGGGGCCGGACCGCCCCTCGGCCGACAGCCGTCACTGTGCGATGCGGGTGCGCGCGGGGCGCGCACGTCGCTGGCTCGGAGCTCCGGGGGGCGTGCGGGTCGCGTCGTGGCCCCCGCGGGCCGCGTGGGATCGGATGCCGGCGTCGCGGTTCGCGATGGGATTGGTCGGGGGGCGCCTCGTCCTCTTCGCGCACCAACCGCCGAAGGGCCCAGGCGAAATAGACCAGGATCGCGACAGGGATAACCGACGGAAACAGGATCGAGAGCAGCGTGCCCTCCACTCGTCGGAGTCTACACCGAGTCCGCGTCGACCACCGGCATTCTGGTGCCTCAAGCTCGTCATATCCGCCGTCATCGCACCGCATTCGGCAATCGTGCGGCGGCGCGCCAGCGCCTTAGAACTCGCCGGGTCATGGGTTGCTCCTTCAGCCTGAGCTTCACCCCCCATTCACCAGTTGTTCGCCAGTCAGACACCGGAACAACCGGACCCGACCGGGTAGATTCGTGCCTGAGTGGCTCCGACCGTGGCTAATCGCCAGATCCACGAGATCCCCGTTCTGGAGAGAATCGGCTACGCGTGAGCGCCACCGAGACAGCGGGCGGGCAGCCGCCCGAAGTCACGACTGCCGACGTCGGCCGGGTCGCTGACATCCTGGCCCGCAGCTGGGGTTTCACGTCGCCCCGCGCCGAGCTCCTCGACCCCACGCCGGCCGACGGGCCCGACCCCTACGGCAATCCCGATCCCGAATGGCTGCGGATCGACTGGCGCGAGCACCTGCGGACGGTCGTGGTCGAGGGCACCCCGATCAACTACGCCGAGATGGGTCCGACCGAGGGCGAGGACGGGCCCCCAATCGTCTTCGTGCACGGCCTCGGCGGCCGCTGGACGAACTGGCTCGAGAACATTCCGCACTTCGCCCGCCGCCGTCGCGTGCTGGCGCTCGACCTGCCCGGCTTCGGCCACTCGCCGCTCCCGAGCTGGGAGGTCACGATCGAGGGCTTCGGCCGGGTCGTCCTGGGGTTCTGCCGCGAGGTCGGCGCCGAGGGCGGGGCCATCGTCGGGAACTCGATGGGCGGCTTCATCACCGCGGAGGCGGTGATCCAGAGCGCCGAGGCCTTCGACCGGCTTCGTGCTGGTCTCCGCGGCCGGGATCTCACACTCGCAGCTCCTCTCCGGCCCGACGATCACCGCCGCGCAGATGATGACCGTCGTCACGCCCGCCATCCTGCGCATGCGCGGTCAGGCGCTGCGGCGGCCGGGGCTCAGGTTCCGCACCTTCGGCGGCGTGTTCCACAACCCGATGAAGCTCCGGACGGAGCTCCTGTGGGAGTTCGCCGAAGGGGCGGGGACCGAGGGCTTCCTCCCCGCCGTTCGCGGGCTGATCGGCTACGACTTCCTCGACCGCCTCGAGAGCGTAGAGCTCCCCGCCCTGATCGTCTGGGGCCGCAACGACCGGATCGTCCCACCTGCCGATTCGGCAGGCTACGGGTCGCGCCTCCACAACTCGCGGACGGTGATCTACGACGCGCACGGGCCACTGCCCCATGGCGGAGCGGCCGGTGCGCTTCAACCGGGAGCTCGAGGCTTTCCTGGCTGGTTAGGGGGGTGCGCCGCCGGCGTTTGGGGATTTATCCGCGCTATAGCCGGTTCAATCCCCAAACGACGCGAAACCGCCCGGACCCCGGTCCCCTCGCTGCTAGTAGTCGGAGCGCCTACCCGGTGATTGCGCCGTGGGACGCCGATCCCACGCCCGGGCGTACTTCGCCATCACGCCCGTGGTGTACTCGGGCTCGGGCGCCTCGTACGCGGCCACCCGGTCGGCGATCTCGGCGTCGCTGAGGGCGACGTCGAGGCTGCGCGAGGCGACGTCGATCGTGATCTCGTCGCCGTCGCGCAGCGCGGCGATCGGGCCGCCCTTGACGGCCTCCGGCGCCACGTGCCCGACCATGAGGCCGCGGGTGCCGCCCGAGAACCGCCCGTCGGTGATGAGCGCGACGTCCTCGCCGAGCCCCTCGCCGACGATGGCGGCCGTGACCTGGAGCATCTCGCGCATCCCGGGCCCGCCGGCAGGGCCCTCGTTGCGGATGACGATCACGTCGCCCGGCTGGAGCTCCTGGGCCTTGACGGCGCGGAAGCAGTCCTCCTCGGAGGCGAATACGCGCGCCGGGCCGGTCTGTCCGAGGCGCTCGGTGCCGGCGAGCTTCACCACGGCGCCGTCGGGCGCCAGGTTCCCGCGCAGGATCGCGAGCCCGCCCTCCGGCTTCAGCGGATCGTCGGCCGGCCGCACGACCTCCTGGCCTGGCGCCTCGGTCGCCGCCGCGGCGATCTCGCCGATCGTCTGTCCCGTCACCGTCATCGCGTCGGTGTGGAGGATCCCGGCGTCCGCGAGGCGCTTGAGGATGAGCGGCACGCCACCGGCGCGGTAGAGGTCGGTGGCGACGAAGCGCCCGCCGGGCTTCAGGTCGGCGAACAGCGGCGTCGAGCGGGAGATGCGCTCGAAGTCGTCGAGCTCGAGGTCCACTCCCGCCTCGCGGGCGACCGCCATGAGGTGGAGCACGCCGTTGGTCGAGCCGCCCGACGCGCACACGCAGGCGATCGCGTTCTCGAGCGACTCCTTCGTGACGATCCGGCTCGGGCGGAGGTCCTCGGCGAGGACGTTCATCACGAGCTCGCCGATCCGCTCGGCCACGGACGCCTTCTCGTCGTCGACCGCCGGGACCATCGCCGAGCCGCCGGGCGAGATGCCGAGGGCCTCGAACGCGCAGGCCATGGTGTTGGCGGTGAACTGGCCCCCGCAGGCGCCGGGGCCCGGGCTCGCCACGTCCTCGAGCTCGCGCAGGTCCTCGTCGGAGATCTTTCCCGCGGCGTGGGCGCCGATCGCCTCGAAGAGGTCGACGATCGTGACGTCGCGTCCGCGATAGCGGCCGGGGGCGATCGAGCCGCCGTAGAGCAGCACCGACGGGATGTCGAGCCGCACGAGCGCCATCACCGCGCCGGGGATCGTCTTGTCGCAGGCGGTGAGAGCGACGAGGGCGTCGAACTGGTAGCCGCGAGCCGTGAGCTCGATCGAGTCGGCGATCACCTCGCGGCTGACGAGCGAGGTCTTCATCCCACGTGTACCCATCGTGATCCCGTCGGAGATCGCGACCGTGTTGAACTCCATCGGTGTCCCGCCCGCCTCGCGGACGCCGGCCTTCACGTGCGTCGCGAGGCCGCGGAGATGGAAGTTGCACGGCATCGCCTCGATCCACGTGTTGGCGACGCCGACGGTCGGCTTCGAGAGCGCCTCGTCGTCGAACCCGATGCCCTTCATGTAGGCGCGGGCGTGCGAGCGATCGGGGCCGTCGAAGACGGCCGACGAGCGCGGACGGGGAAGGCCGTTCTTGCTCATGCGACCAAGGTCCTGCGGCTCGCACGCCACGCACGCAGGCGCTGGAGGTCGCGGCGCGCATGGCCCGGGTCGACCTGGCGGCCCGGCGCGTGCATGTTGGCCTCGGCGATCAGATCGCGCTCGGCGCCTCGCAGCGACATCCACTTCGCGAGCACGTCGTCGGCGTCGGGCAGCCGCTCGCCCATGCCGGGATCCGTGCGGTCCGGGAACCCCACGCAGTACTCGCTCAGGAGCTCTCCGGTCGCTGTGTCGTAGGCGATGATCGGCCGGTGCGGGTAGACCAGGTAGGCGTAGCGCTCGTCGGCACCCGCCACGCGTCAGAAAGCCAAGCTCGGCGTACATGGCGTACTCCTCGGGTGGAACGATGGAGCGCATGAGCTCCCGCGCCTTGCGCTCGGCGCGAAGCTCGCGCCCCGGGTCATAGCGAACGGGCGCGACGCTCTCCGGCGAGGCCGCGCGCCGGCGCCGCGCGGCTCCGAGCAGCGACGGGCCAAAGCCGGCGATCGCGAGCCCGGCGATCACGACGGCGCTGATCGCGACGGCGACGCTCACCCGCCCGCGGCCGGTGGGAAGAAGACCACCCGCTCTGCATCGCGGGGGACCTCGGAGAAGTCGCGCACCAGGAGCGCCTCGCGGTGCGGTCCCGCGCTCGTCGGCACCGCCGCCTGCATCCCGAGGTCGAGCTGGCGCCGGAACTCCGCGACGAGCCGCTCCTCGTCGGAGGCGAGCTCGACGTCGCCCTCGGCGAGGAGGACGTCGCCGTGACCGGGCTTCATTCGGACGAGCTTCACCGACCCGGATTATGTCAGCGGCTCGCAAGCGGTCAGCGCCGGGCGAGCGCGAAGACGTCGACCGGCCCCGCGCCGGCCCCGATGCCCCGCAGCCCGTTGCCCACGGCCTCGGCGGCGATCTCGCGCGCCCAGCGCGCCGCCTCGCCCAGCTCGATGCCGCGCGCGAGGAAGGCCGCCAGTGCCGACGAGTGCGTGCAGCCCGAGCCGTGCGCTCGCACCTCCCGGATACCGGGGCCCCTCGATCCGGACCGCGCCGGCGTCGTCGACCAGCACGTCCGCGCCGGAGTCGGTGTGGCCGCCCGTGACCACCACCGCCTCCGGCCCGAGCGCCAGGATCGCCCTTCCGAGCTCCTCCTGCCCGGCGGCCTCGCCGAGCCCGGAGAGGGCGCGGGCCTCGAGCACGTTCGGGGTCGTGACGGTCGCGAGCGGCAGGACGCGCTCGATCAGCGCCGCCCGCGCGGCGGGGTCGAGCAGCGGCGCGCCGCTCTCGGCGACCATCACCGGGTCGACGACGACCGGTGCGCCGTCCGCGAGCCGCAGCGCCTCCACCACCGCGTCGATCGTCGCCTCGTCGGCCAGCATGCCCACCTTCACCGCGTCGACGCCGAGGTCGGATGGCACCGCTCGCACCTGGGCGACGATCATCTCCGGGTCCACCGGCATCACCGCCTCGACCCCGACCGTGTTCTGGGCCGTGAGCGCCGTGACCGCCGTGGCGCCGTGGACGCCGCAGCGGGCGAACGCCTTCAGGTCGGCCTGGATGCCGGCGCCGCCGCCGGAGTCCGAGCCGGCGATCGCCAGGGCGACCGGGACTCGGCGTTCATCGCTCACGAATTTCATCGTAGTGGCGCCCGGAGGGCCGTTCTGCGAGTAGAGCCCGCTCAGCGCCCGAGGCGACGTATCCCACCAGCTCGAGCCTGGTGAGAGCGATCGCGACGTCGCGCCCCGGCAACCCCGTCCTCGCCGCGATCACGTCGGGCGCCTGGGCGCCGGCTTCCACCGCATCGAGACACCGGGGCCAGCTCGGGGTCGATCGCCGGCCCGGTCCGTCGCGCGCCGCCGGCGCCGACGCCGAACAGCAGGTCGAGCACGTCGGACGCCCCGGCGACGAGATGGGCGCCGTCGGCGAGCAGCGCGTTCGTTCCCGCCGAGACCCGGGAATGAACGGGGCCCGGGCACCGCCCCGACGGTGCGGTCGAGCTCATGCGCCGCGTTGGCCGTGATGGTCGAGCCCGAGGGCTGCGCGGCCTCGACCACGACGGTGACCTTCGCGATCGCGGCCATGATGCGATTGCGGGTGGGGAACGACCACTTCTCCGGCGCCGTGCCCGGCGGGCGTTCCGAGATCGCCGCGCCCCGTTCGAGGATCCGGCGGTAGACCGGCGCCGCGCGCGGCCGGATAGATCACGTCCGGCCCGCCGGCGAGCACGGCGATCGTCGTCCCGCCGGCCTCCAGGGCGCCCTTGTGGGCGGCCGCGTCGATCCCGTACGCCAGGCCGCTCACGACCACGACGCTCGGCGGCGGCGAGGTCCCGTGCCAGCTCCCGAGCGATGCCGAGCCCGTACGGGGTCGCCCTGCGCGACCCGACGATGGTGACGGTCACGTCCGCGTCCGCCTCCGCGAGCGCCGCGCGCGATCCGGCCCCATGGAGGACCGCCGGCGAGGGATCCAGCCTCGGAAGCCCGTGATCGAGGTCGAGCAGCTGCGCGGGGTAGTCCGCGTCGCCGCGGGTCACGCGACCAGAGCTCGCTCACGGCGCCCGCCCCGACACCGAGCGGCCCCGGAAGCTCAGCGCCTCCTCGACGTGCTCGTGCGGTGACGCGGTTCGCGGGCTCGAGGTCGGCGATCGTTCGCGCGAGCCGCAGCACGCGGTCGTACCCGCGGCCGCTCATTCCGAGCCTCCCGTAGCTCTCCTCGAGTGCCCGGCGCGCCGCGTCCTCGATCCTTCCCACCTCGCGGATCTCCGCTCCGCTCGTCTCCGCGTTGCGCCCGACCGGGCCCCGAGGCGGTGGGCCTGGCGATCGCGCGCCTCGACCACGCGCTCCCGGACCGCTGCCGAGCATTCGCCCTCGCGCTCCGACATCTCCTCCGCGCTCGGCCTCGCGACCGTGACGATCGCATCGATGCGGTCGGCCAGAGCCCCGCTGATCCGGCGCTGATAGCGAAGCACGGCGGCGGGCGTGCACTCGCAACGGCCACTCTCAGGGCCATGGCCGCAAGGACAGGGATTGGTGGCGGCCGCCAGGATGAACCGGCAGGGCAGCTCGATCGCATGGCGCGCGCGGACAATCGCGACGGTCCCGTTCTCGAGCGGCTGGCGCAGTGCCTCGAGCGCGTCGCGCGGGAACTCCCCGAGCTCGTCGAGAAAGAGGACGCCCCGGTGCGCGAGCGTTAT
Source organism: uncultured Actinomycetes bacterium (assembly GCA_963823245.1). GTDB lineage: Bacteria > Actinomycetota > Thermoleophilia > Solirubrobacterales > 70-9 > JAWVFM01. The sequence goes on from CAWGKQ010000008.1 coordinate 297,891, forward strand.
CTCCCCGGCCCGCGGCGGCGTGCCGCCGCCCACGAGCCCGGCGGTGGAGATCGTGTGATGCGGGGCCCGGAACGGGCGCAGCGTCGTGCCCGTGGCGCGGGGTGAGCGGCCGCAGGCGCTCGCGATCCGCAGGACCTCCACCGCCTCCGACTCGGACAGCGGCGGCAGGATCGACGGAATCCGCCGGGCGGCCATCGACTTGCCGGCGCCGGGCGGACCGACGAGCAGCACGTTGTGGGCGCCGGCGGCCGCGATCTCGAGCGCGCGCCGCAGGAACGACTGGCCCCGCAGGTCGCGGAGGTCGGGAAGCTCGATCCCGTTCGGGGAGAGCCGCAACGGCTCCGGGGGCGCAGGCTCGCCGTCCGTGCCGATCAGCGCAAGCTGCTGGAGCTTCGAGACGGGCAGGATGCGAAGCCCGCCGGCGAGCGCGGCCTCCGCGGCGTTCTCAGCGGGAACGGCCAGCGCCCGTGCGCCGGCCCCGCGCGCAGCCTCCGCCATGGCGAGCGCACCGCGAACGGCGCGGATCGACCCGTCGAGGGCCAGCTCACCGGCGAGGGCCAGCCCCTCGAGCTTCTCTGCGCCGAGCTGCTCGGAGGAGCCGAGGAGCGCGGCGGCGATTGCAAGGTCGAGCCCCGGCCCGCCCTTGCGGAGGTCGGCCGGCGCCAGGTTCGCCGTAATCCGCTGCTGCGGGAACTTGAACCCCGAGTTCTCGAGCGCCGAGCGCACCCGCTCGCGCGACTCTCGGATTGCCGTGTCGGGGAGGCCGACCAGCGAGAAGGCGGGTAGGCCCTGATGGACGTCGACCTCCACCCGGACGGGCCGGGCCTCCACCCCGAGCGAGCGTGAACGTCTGCGCGCTGGCGAGCACACCGCGACGCTAGGCCGCCGTGGCTCTCCGATGGCTCGTGATTCGAGTCGGTTGAGGCGCGGAGTTGTGGCAATTCACGCACCACCGACGCGCCCTCCCGTCCTAGCTTCGAGCCATGACCGCCGCCCGCCAGGCGCTCGGCCGTCGCGTCGAGGAGATGGTCGCCGAAGCACTGGTCAGCGAGGGAGCGGCGATCGTTTCCCGGAACGCTCGCGTGAGCGGCATTCGCGGCGAGATCGACCTGGTGGCGGTCCACAGAGGCGAGCTCGTTTTCGTCGAAGTCAAGGGGCGCACCGCGGGGGCCGCGATGGGACCCGAGCGACCCGCGATGGCGGTCGACGGCGAGCAAGCGCCGAAAGCTCCGCTCACTCGCCGGCGCCTGGCTCGCCCAGAACCGCGACCTGATCCCGCCGCACCGCGGCCTGCGCTTCGACGTGGTGGGCGTGACGCGTCGATCGCGTTGGCCGCGTGGTCGACTGGGAGCACCTAAGGGGAGCGTTCTGAGCGCGCCCGAGTCGTTCGTTGAAGGATTGACCCCCGTATAGGGGGTAGAACCTCACTCGCGACAAACCAGTCCCCTCTCGCTGCCGGCCCGGCCGCAGGCCGGGCCCCGTCCTGCTCCTACCCCGAGAGCTCGAGCTGCGAGTAGGCGATCGACTGGAACGAGCGCCTGTGCAGCGCCGAAGGGCCTCCCGCAAGGATGGCGGCGCGGTGCTCCGGGGTCGAGTAGCCGGCGTTGTCCGCGAACCCGAACTGCGGGTGGGCGCCGTCGACGCGGTGCATGTAGCGGTCGCGCGTGACCTTCGCTATCACCGACGCCGCTGCGATGGCAGCGCTCCGCGCATCGCCATCGACGACCGCCTGATGCGGCACCGAGCAGCGCTGGCCGAGACGAAAGCCGTCGACGAGGCAGGTCGCGCCCTCCACCGCGACCCGCTCCAAGCTGCGGCCGAGGGCGTTGAGGTTGGTGACGTGGAGGCCGCGGGAGTCGATGCCGCGCACGCAGCGGACCGTCACCGCGACGCGGGCGGCAGCGCGGAGCACGCACGGGTAGAGAGCCTCGCGCTCCTCCGGGCTTCGCTGCTTGGAGTCGTCGAGCTCTCCCAGGGCTCGGCGGTCGCGAAGGGTCAGGCGCTCGTAGTCGATGAGGACCGCCGCGGCGACGAGCGGGCCGGCGAGCGAGCCGCGGCCGGCCTCGTCGGTGCCCGCCACGAACCGCGTGCCGAGCTCGCGATCGAACTTGAACAGCCGGGCCGCCTTGCGCCGCCGCCTCGTCCGTGCAGCCTTAGTGCCAGCCACCGAGCGCATGATGCCCGAGTCGGCGGCCGGACCGCTAGAAGAGCCCGATCCGGTCCGGGGGCCAGTACGTCATGAACGCCTCGCCGATCAGCCAGTCCCTCGGCACGGGTCCCCACAGGCGGCTGTCGTCGCTGCGTCCCCGGTTGTCGCCCATCATGAAGTAGTGGTCCGGGGGGATCGTGATCGGCTTGCTCAGGTTGCACGGAACGCTCGCCGTCGCCGGATGACAGGGGTTGATGAAGCTCTCCTTCGCCTCGACCCCGTTGACGACCGGGTGGCCGTCCTTGATCGAGAGACGGTCGCCGGGCCCGGCGACGATCCGCTTGATGAAGTTCTCGCTCGACTCATCGGGGCCGGGCGCGGGGCACGCCTGCTTGGAGCTGTGCCTCTGCCCACATTCGGGGCCCCCGCCCACCGCTCCGGTCGGGGGGTGGAACACGACGATGTCGCCGATCGAGGGGTCGGTCAGGTGGTAGATGAAGCGGTTGACGAGGACCCGCTGGGTCTTCTCGATCGTCGGGTACATCGAGACCGAGGGGATCTGGTACGGCTTGACGACGTAGGCCTGGATCAGAAGAGCGAGCCCGATCGCAAGGGCCACGATCGCGACCAGCTCGAGAAGCGCGGCGCGGCCCGACTTCGGCCGCTTCATCAGGTGGTACCGCCGTCGCCGTCCTCGGCTTCGCCGTCGGCCGGCGCCGAGTCCGCTTCTCCCTCCTCTGGCGGAGTTTCACCGCCGTCCGCTTCCAACTCCGCAGCTGCTTCATCGTCGGGCTGGGCCTCGCCCTCGCCCTCTGGCTGGACCTCGACCTCGGCCTCGGCCTGCGCGACACCCTCGGCGTCGACCGGTTCGGGCTCGGGCTCGGCCATCACCAGGTCGTCCTCGATGCCCCAGCGGCGCTCGGCCACCCGGGCGCGCTTGCCGACCCGACCGCGGAGGTAGTAGAGCTTGGCCCGTCGCACATCGCCGCGCGCCACGACCTCCAGGCGCTCGACCTTGGGCGAGTGCACGGGGAACGACCGCTCGACCCCGACGCCGAATGACTGCTTTCGCACCGTGAAGGTCTCGCGCGCCCCGCTACCCGACCGGGAGATGACGATGCCCTCGAAGACCTGGGTGCGGCGCCGCGCGCCCTCGACGACCTGGAAATGCACACGAACCCGATCGCCCGGGGCGAATCGCGGGACCCGGCGCAGTTGCCGGCGCTCGATGCTCTCAATAATCGTGCTCATGGTCGTCCGGCCCGCCCGCCCGAGCCACGCCGGCGGGGTCGGGATCTAAGGCGCGTGGCGGTCAGCCGCGCGGGCGGGAATGGTAGCGGAGGCTCGGCGGCCGAATCTATCGGCCGGATCGCTCGCGGCGCCACTCGCGGACCTTCGCGTGGTCGCCTGAGAGCAGGACTTCGGGCACCGACCAGCCGCGGAACGTCGCCGGACGCGTGTAGTGCGGGTACTCGGGCGCTCCGCCGAGCGCCTCGGAGAACGACTCCTCGACGGCGCTGGAGGCATGCCCGAGCGCCCCGGGAAGCTTGCGGATCACCGCGTCCGCGAGGACCATCGCGGCCAGCTCCCCGCCCGCGATCACGTAGGGACCGATCGAGACGGCGTCGGTTGCGAGGTGCTCGCGCACCCGCTCGTCCACGCCCTCGTAGCGCCCGCAAAGGAACGGCGAGATGAGGCTCCATTGCGAGCTCGGAGACGAGGGCATCGTCGAGCTGGCGGCCCGAGGCGGCGAGGAGCACGACGCGGCTCGGGCCGGGGCCTTCTCCATAGGTCGCCCGCAGGGCGGCGTCGACCACGTCCACTCGCAGCACCATGCCGGCGCCGCCCCCGTAGGGCGCGTCGTCGACCTGGCCGCCGGTGAGCGGGGTCGAGTCGCGGTAGTTGACGAAGCGGAGCCGGCCTCCGGCATCGATCGCGTTGGTGACGTGGCGCTGGCCCTTGAACCAGCTGAAGGCCTCCGGGAACAGGGTGAAGAAGTCGAGAATCACTTGCGGGCGCCTTTCGGCGCCCTTACATGCTGCTTTCGGGGCTAAAGCCCCTCACTCGTCATCACCGACGAACTCGACGAGCACGCGCCGCTCGTCCGCGGCCCTGGATGCGGCCTTTGCGACGGTGCGGATCGCGTTCGCGACCCGTCCGCCGCGACCGATGAGCCGCCCGAGGTCTCCGCCCGCAACGCTGACCTCGATCACGAGGTCGCGCCCCTCGTCGACCTCCTCCACCGTCACCGCGTCGGGCTCCGACGCGAGCGCCCGGCAGAGGAACTCGACGAGATCGCCCACGGCGGTCGTCGGAGCGCCCGCCGGAGCAGCCTCGCCGCCAGCCTCCACCGCTAGGACCCGGTCGCTTCGATGCCCTGGGCTCGCAGCAGCGCGGCCACCGTCCGGGTCGGCCGGGCGCCGTGCTCGAGCCAGTGGCGGGCCCGATCCGCGTCGAGCTGGATGACCGACGGGTCGGTCTGCGGGTTGTAATGGCCGATCGTCTCGATCGTGCGCCCGTCGCGTGGCGATCGGCGATCGGCGACGACAATCCGCCAGTTCGGGTTCTTCCGCGAACCCACGCGCCTGAGTCGGATACGGACCATTGCGGCGGGGAAGGGTAGCGCCTAGCTCATGCCGCGAAGCAGCTGCTGGGGGTCCGGCATCTTGCCCTTGGCTAGCTGGGCCATCAGCTTCTTCGTCTGGCCGAACTGCTTCACGAGCTGGTTGACGGCCTGCACGGTGGTCCCCGATCCCCTCGCGATCCGCTTGCGCCGCGAGCCGTCGATCATCGCCGGGTTGGCGCGCTCCGCCGGAGTCATCGAGAGGATGATCGCCTCCACCCGGTCGAGCTCGCGCTCGTCCATGTCGAGCTGTCGGAGCTCGCGCATCGCGCCGCCCATGCCCGGCATGAGCTTCAGCACGTTCTGCAGCGGCCCCATCTTGCGGACCTGCTTCATCTGGCCGAGGAAGTCCTCGAGCGTGAACTCCTGGCGGCGGATCTTGCGCTGGAGGTCGGCGGCCTGCTTGTCGTCGGAGACCTCCTCGGCCTTCTCGATCAGCGTCAGGACGTCGCCCATCCCGAGGATCCGCGAGGCCATCCGCTCGGGGTGGAAGCGCTCGAGCGCCTCGAGCTTCTCACCCGTGGACGCGTAGAGGATGGGCTTGCCGGTCACCGCCCGCACCGAGAGCGCGGCGCCACCGCGAGCGTCGCCGTCGAGCTTGGTGAGGACAACGCCGTCGAAGTCGACCCGTTCGGCGAATGACCCGGCCACGTTGACGGCGTCCTGGCCCGTCATCGCATCCAGCACCAGGAGGATGTCGTGGGGCTTCACTGCCTTGCGCACGCGCACGAGCTGGTCCATGAGCTCCTCGTCGACGTGCAGGCGCCCGGCGGTGTCGACGATCAGCACGTCGCGGCTCTCCTGCTTCGCCCGCCCGAGTGCCCACTCGGCAATCTCGGCCGGGTCGGGCTCGGTCCCGCGCTCGTAGACCGCTGCGCCGGCCCGCTCGCCGACGGTGACGAGCTGGTCGACGGCCGCCGGACGCTGCGTGTCGCACGCCGCGAGCGCGACCCGCTTGCCGCTCCCAGCCAGGTGCTTCGCGAGCTTGGCGCATGCGGTGGTCTTCCCGGAGCCCTGAAGGCCCGCCATCAGGATCACCGTGGTGCCGGTCGGCGCGAGCACGAGGTCGCGGCTCGCACCGCCCATCAGCTTCGCGAGCTCTTCGTTCACGATCTTCACCACCTGCTGGCCCGGATCGAGGCTCTCCAGCACGCCGGCCCCGAGGCAGCGCTCGCGGACGCCCTCGGTGAACGACTTCACGACCTTGAAGTTCACGTCCGCCTCCAGCAGCGCGAGGCGGATCTCCCGCATCGCGGCGTCGACGTCGGCCTCGGTCAGCTTGCCGCGCTTGCGGACGGCCGCGAGCGAATCCTGGAGCCGGTCTGAGAGCTGGTCGAACAAGGTGTGTCGGTGAGGGTTGTGTTCAGCTTACGGTGGGCTACTCCGCGATCAACGCGGCCGCGAACTCGCGGGGATCGAAGGGCCGCAGGTCCTCGATGCCCTCCCCCATCCCGATCAGCTTCACCGGCAGATCCATCTCGCCCGCAATCGCGAGCGCGATTCCGCCCTTCGCGGTGCCGTCGAGCTTGGTGAGCACCACGCCCGTGAGGTCGACCGCCTCGGCGAACACCTGCGCCTGGCGGAGGCCGTTCTGCCCGGTTGTCGCGTCGACGACGATGAGCGTCTCGTGCGGGGCGCCGTCGAGGCGCTTCGCCGCGACCCGGTTCACCTTCGCGAGCTCCTCCATCAGGTTCGAGTGCGTGTGGAGGCGCCCGGCCGTGTCGGCGATCACCACGTCCGCGCCGCGAGCCTGCGCGGCCGCGATCGCGTCGAAGACGACGGCGCCGGGGTCGCCGCCCGGGGCGCCGCGGACGATCTCGGCGCCGGCACGCTCCGCCCACGACTCGAGCTGCTCGATCGCCGCTGCCCGATACGTGTCCGCTGCGGCGACGACGACTCGCTGACCGAGCTCGGCGCCCAAGATCGACGCGAGCTTGCCGATCGTCGTCGTCTTCCCCGTCCCGTTGACGCCCACGACCATCACCACCGCCGGCGCGGCGCTCAGGTCGATCCGGCGCTCGCCGACCGATGCGACGTCCGCCAGCAGGTCCACCAGGCGCTCGCGAACCGCGGCCGGGTCGGTGAGCCCTCCCGCCTCGACCTCGGCCTCGAGCTTGCCCACTATCTCCGCCGTCGTCCGCGCGCCGACGTCGGCGAGGATCAGCGCCTCCTCGAGCCGCTCCCAGTCGGCGTCGTCGAGGCGGTCGAGGACGCTGGCGGTGAGCTCGTCGGAGAGCGCCTTGCGCGACGCCGAGAGGCGCTCCCGGAGGCGGCGAAGACGTCCGCCGCTCGGCCTCGGCCTCGGCCGCTTCGGTGACCGGCGCCGCGGCGGAGGCCCGCGCGCCTAGGTCAATCGCCTGCTGCCAGTCGGTGGCCACGCCGGCACGCTATCCAGTCGAACTTCTGCGATCGTCGAGCGCCGTCAGGTCCAGCTCGCGCAGCCGGTCCGGGTCGGCGAGGATGTCCATCTCGACGATCCTCCCGCCCTTGATCGTGAAGCCCTGAACCGAGAAGGGCTTTCCATTCCGGATGTTGACCAATCCCAGGGCACCGTTGATGAGGGCCGGCCGCGTGACCAGCCCGCGCTGCGAGTAGGAGACCGCCTGGCCGGCGACCGCCGCCGCTCCGCGAACCTCCCGCAGTCCCACCGCCGGACCGAGGTCGACCCTCAGCACGACGTCTGGATCGAGCACCGCGACCAATCGCTCGAAATCCCCTTCGCGCGCCGCTGCAAGGAACGCGTCGACGACCTCGCGCTGAGTATCGAAGTCGGCATCGGGAACCGCCTCACGGCCCTGGACGCGCCGGCGAGCGCGGCTGGCGAGCTGGCGTGCCGCATCGGGGGAGCGGTCGACGATCGGCGCGATCTCGTCGAAGGGAACGGCGAACATGTCGTGCAGCACGAACGCGAGCCGCTCGGCCGGGCTAGCGTCTCGAGGACGACGAGCAACGCCAGCCCGACGGAGTCGGCCAGCAGAGCCTCGTGCTCGGGATCCGTTCCGCTGGCGCGGTCGATGATCGGCTCTGGCACGCGAACGTCCAGCGGCTCGTCCCGCCGAGACCGGCGCGAGCGCAGCATGTTCAGCGACACACGCCCGACCACCGTGGTCAGCCATGCGCCGAGGTTCTCGACATCGCTGGTGTCCGAGCGGCTGAGCCGCAGCCACGCCTCCTGGACGGCGTCGTCGGCCTCGCTGAGGGAGCCGAGCATGCGGTAGGCCACCGCCCTCAGTTGCGGCCGGTGCTCCTCGAACCGTTCTGCTAGCCATTCACGTTCATTCATCGGTCACATTCCTCCGTCGCGGGGGGTCATAGCACCAGACCCGCCAAGACCCGGGCGTTGTGAATAGACGAGAACACGAAGTCAGGAGTGCCCATGACCGACTCTTCCACCCAGGGAATCAAGACCGTGCTGCATCCCGTTTCCGACCTGGCGGCGGCCAAGCCGGTGTACGCCGCCCTGCTGGGGGTTGAGCCGCAGACCGACGAGTCCTACTACGTCGGCTTCGAGGCCGAGGGCCAGCAGATCGGGCTGGTGCCGCGCGGCGGACCACAGGACATGACCTCGCCGGTGGCCTTCTGGCACGTGCCGGACATCGAGGCGAAGCTGGCCGAGGTGACCGCCGCGGGGGCCACCGTGAACGAAGCCCCGCATGACGTCGGCGGCGGCCGGCTCGTGGCCACCGTCACCGATCCCGACGGCAACCTCCTCGGGCTGCTTCAGGACCGATGAGCAATGGCTGAGAGAAAGCCCGCAAGGAAGTCGAAGGGGTTCACGGCCTCCGAACGAGCCGCGATGAGGGAGCGCGCCAAGGAGCTCAAGGCGGGGAACGCGGACGGGGAGAGCGACGTTCTCGCAAAGATCGCCGAGATGCCGAAACGGGATCGCGCGATGGCGAAGCGGCTCCACGAGATCGTCAAGGCCAGCGCGCCGGACCTCTCGCCGAGAACCTGGTACGGGATGCCCGCGTACGCCAACGCGGACGGCAAGGTCGTCTGCTTCTTCAAAGCCAGGGCCAAGTTCAAGGCGAGGTACGCGACGTTCGGCTTCAACGACGACGCGAACCTCGACAAGGGCGCCATGTGGCCGACCTCCTTCGCGCTGAAGGAGCTGACGGCCGCCGAGGAGAAGAAGATCGGCGCGCTCGTGAAGAAAGCGGCGAGCTAGGCGGGCTACGCAGCCCGGGCGGCGCTCTCGGAGCCGTCGCGCGGCAGGCGGCGGGAGACGACCTCGGTCACGCCGTCGGTTCCCATCGACACGCCGTACAGCACGTCGGCGGCATCCATCGTGCGCTTCTGGTGGGTGACGATCACGAACTGAGCACGGTCCGCGAATCGGCGAACGAGCTGGAGGAAGCGGTCGATGTTGGCGTCGTCGAGCGCGGCCTCGACCTCGTCGAGGATGTAGAAGGGCGAGGGCCGAGCCAGGAAGACCGCGAAGACGAAGGCGAGCGCGACGAGGGCCTTCTCGCCGCCGGAGAGAAGGGAGAGCCGCCGCGTGGCCTTGCCAGCGGGCGTGACCTCGATCTCGACCCCGTCGGACGCGGCCTCGGGCTCCTCGGTCATCGGCAGCCGCTTCCTCGGCGCCCTCGGGCTGCTCGCCGCCGAGCACGAGCTTCGGACCGCGCTCGGTCACGAGCCGCAGCTGTCCCCGGCCACCGGGGAAGAGGTGCTCGACCAGCTCCGAGAAGTTGCGCTGGGCGGCGTCGAACGTCTCAGCGAACGACTCCTCGATCCGGCGGTCGGTCTCCGCGATCAGCCCCTGCAGCTCCGCGAGCGCGGTCTCGAGGTCCTCGCGCTGCTCGGAGAGCTCGCGCACGTGGGCCTGCGCGTCGGCGTACTCCCGCTCCGCGAGCGGGTTGACCGGGCCCAGCGCCTCGCGCCTGCGACCCACCCGCTCGAGGCCACGCTCGATCTCGTCGCGCTCGGCCTCAGTGAGAACGCTCTCCGCGGGGCCGATCTCGCGCCCGAGCACCGCGGCGATCCGGGCGAGCTCCGACGTGGTCTCGTCGCGGCGCTCGCGCTCCTGGGCGGCGCTCACCTCGGCGGCCGTGACCCTCTCCCCCACCTCTCGCAGGCGCGCCTGAAGCTCGGCCTCTTCACGCGAGCACTCGCGGAGCCTGGTGGCCACCTCGTCTCCGTCGCCGTCGGCGAGCATTCGCCCCTCGATGGCCGCCGCGCGCTCGCCGCTCGCGTCACGCGCCGCGGCCGTCGCATCGATCAGGCCGTCGAGCTCGGCGAGGGCCGCCTCGGCCGTCTCCAGCGAGCCCTCGAGCGAGCCCTGAAGGCGCCCCACGAGCAGCTCCTCGATGCGACCGGCCGTGCGGGCGGATCGCTCCGACGCCTCGCGGACGGTCCCGACGAACTCCGCGCGGGCAGCGTCCGCGGCGGCGGCCTTCGCGGACTCGAGAGAGCCGCCCGCCTCCGCGAGGGACTTGCCGAGGGCCTCCAGCCCGGCCTCGATCGCCTCGCCGTCGTCGTCGGCTCGCTCGGCCAGGGCTCCAAGCGCCTGCCGGCGGCGTTCGAGCTCCGCGGACAGCTCCGCGCGCCGGGCCGCGAGGGCCTCCGAGCGGGCCACGAGGCGTTCGTGCGCGCCACGGATCTTCGTCAGCCGTCCCCAGGCCTCCGTCCGCTCGCGATCGCGCGCGGCGAGCCGTTCCTCGATGGCGGTGCGCCGGCGGTTGACGTCGGCAAGCTGAGCGTCGAGCGAGTCGCGAGAGGCGCGGGCTTTCTCGGCCGCGCCCTCCGCCCCCTCGGCTCCATCGGCGTGCGCGCGCAGCTCGGACGCAAGCAGGCGGGAGCGAAGCTCGGCTGATTCGCGCTCGAGCCGGGCATGGATGTCGGCCGCTTGCGCCTGGCGCTTCAGCGGCCGAAGGCGCGAGCGGGCCTCGCGCTCCACGTCAAGAGCCCGATCGAGGTTCTCCTGCGTGCGCTCGAGCTTCAGCTCCGCGCGGCGCCGGCGCTTGCGGTGCTTGCCGAGCCCGGCGGCCTCCTCGACGAGCAGCCGCCGCTCGGCCGGTCGCGAATGGACGATCTCCTCGACGCGGCCCTGGCTGATCACGGAGTGCATCTCCCGTCCGAGGTTCGCGTCGGCGAGAGCCTCGATCACGTCGACGAGGCGGCAGCGCGCGCCGTTCAGCCAGTAGCCGCCGTCGCCGGCGCGGTCGAGCCGCCTTCGGATCGACAGCTCCGAGAAGCCCTCCTCGGCCTCCGCGTTGTCGAGCACGACCTCGACCTCGGCGTAGCGGGAGGGGCCGCGGGACGCGCCGCCGGCGAAGACCATGTCGCGCATCGACTGGCCGCGGACGCTGAGCGGGCTCTGCTCTCCGAGCGCCCACAGCACGGCGTCGGTGATGTTCGACTTGCCGGAGCCGTTCGGCCCGACGATGACGCTCACGCCCGGCGAGAAGACGAGCTGGGTGCGCTCCGGGAAGGACTTGAAGCCCCTGATCGTGATCGAGCTTAGGTGCATGCCGGTTGCTCTAGGTGCTGAAGGCTCGCGGGCGCGTCGGACGCGTTCTCTTCCTGGGTCTCGTGCGGGCTGCTAGCGGCGTCGCTGCTCGAGCGCCTCGGCCGCGGCGGCCTGCTCGGCCGCCTTCTTGGAGCGGCCCTCACCGTGTCCGATCACCTCGCTGCCGACGGTCGCATCGACCTCGAAGCGGCGGTCGTGCGGGGGCCCGGACTCGTCGGTGACGGCGTAGGTTACGCGAGCCCCATCGCGGGCCAGGAGCTCCTGCAGGGCCGACTTGAAGTCGAGAAGCTCGTCGCTCGCGATGTCGATCTGCCCGCTGAACGCGGCCACCGTGGCCTCGGCGGTCGTCTCGTATCCGTGGTGCAGGTAGCAGGCTCCGATCGCCGCCTCGCACAGCGAGGAGAGGGCGCGTTCGCTGGCGAGCAGGGCGTCGACGCCGATCCCGCCCTCGACCGCTTCGGGAGCCGGGTCGCCGCAGGAGCTCCGGCAGGCCGAGGGCCTCAGCCACCTCCGCGCAGGCCCTGCCGCTCACGGCCTGCCCGTGGACCTTCGTCAGGCGCCCGATGTCCGCGCGCGGAAATCGCGCGAAGAGGTGCTCGGCGACCGCGAGGCCGAGCACGCTGTCGCCGAGGAACGCCAGGCGGCCATATGAGTCGGCGCGGTGGTGGGCCCACGAGGAATGCGTGAGCGCCTGCTGCCGCAGGTCATCCGGCAGGGCGGCGAAGAGGTCCTGGAGCTCCGGCACTCAGACCGGCAGGCGATCGACGACGAAGTCGACCGCGTCCCCCACCGTCTTGATCCGCGACGCCTCCTCCTCGGAGACCTTCACGCCGTAGGTGTCCTCGAGCTCCATGACGAGCTCGTAGAGGTCGAGCGAGTCGGCGTCGAGGTCCTCCTTGAAGTTGGTGCCCTCCTCGATGTCCGACTCGGGCACCTCCAGCTCCGCGGCGAGGTGCTCCCTCACCTTCGCCACTACGTCGTCGCGATTCATTCCGCGGACTTCCTATCACGTAGCGCGGCCCGGGTCGTTCCCGTCGCGGCGAGAAGCTCGCCCGTCCGCTCGACCGCCCGCTCGCGAACGCACCGGGCGGCCAGGCGGATCGCGTTCGCAATCCCGTCCGGGCCGGAGCTTCCATGGGCGACGACGGCCATCCCGCGGAGCCCGAGCATCACAGCGCCGCCGGTCGTGTCGGGGTCCATCCGCCTGCGCACGTCACCCAGGGCGCCGCGGAGCAGCAGGCCTCCCGCCATCGACACCGGTCCGCTGCGCGCCGCGGCCCCCACAGCGTCGGCGACGGCGCGCGCGGTCCCCTCGATCGTCTTCAGGGCCACGTTGCCCGTGAAGCCATCGGTGACGATCACCTCGACGGCGCCGGTCAGCAGGTCGCGCCCCTCGACGTTGCCGGCGAACTCGATTCCCTCGGCCCGCCGAAGGGCGGCGTGCGCCTCGACTATCGGAGGCGTGCCCTTTCCGGGCTCCTCCCCGACCGAGAGCAGCGCGACCCGCGGCCGCTCGATGCCGAGGACCGCGGTCGAGAACGCGGCGCCGAGAAAGGCGAACTGCACGAGGTCGCCCGGGCGGACCTCTGAGTTGGCGCCGACGTCGAGGAGGACGCGTGGGCGGACCGTCCCGGCCCGGCACCAGGAGCTGAAGGGCGAGGGCCGGCCGGCGCACACCGTGGATGCGCCGCAGCGCGAAGGTTGACGCGGCCATGGTGGCCCCGGTTGGGCCGGCGCTCACGACCGCCTGGGAGCGGCCGGCCGCGACGTCGGCCGAGGCGAGGACGACGGATGCCGTCTCGCGGGAGCGAACCGCCGCGACCGGCTCGTCCTCGTTGGTGATCGCCTCCGGCGCGTCGACAAGCTCGACCCCGGAGGCGCCGTCGAGGGCGGAGAGCTCGCCGCGGTCGCCGAAGACGCGCAGGTCGATTCCGTCAGCCGCCGCGGCAAGCGCGCCCTCGGCGAGGACCTCGGCGCCGCGCTCGGCGCCGCGCCCGTCGAGCGCGACCGTCGGGGCCGGACCCGGCCCCATGCCCCGGCTACTCCTCCGCGCCGGCGGAGGTTGGCTCGTCTTCGCCGATCTCGTGGGCGATGACCTCGCGGCCGGCGTAGGTGCCGCAGACCGGACACACGCGGTGCGGCAGGCGCGGGCTGTGGCACCGGGGGCACTCGTTCAGGCGAGGCGCCGACACCTTGTGCGTGGCCCGACGCTTGTCTCTGCGGGTGCGCGAGGTTCGCTTCTTCGGAACGGCCATGGCGGCGGGCAATGGTAGCGGCGGTTCTGACGCCCGCGGCGTAATGCGGGTCAGTCCGGCGGAACCAGCTCGCTGAGCGCGGCGAACGGGCCACCGCGCTCGGCGCGGTGCGCATGCTCGGCCGGGTCGGCGTCGTTCAGGGAGGCACCGCAGACGGCGCAGAGCCCGGCGCAGTCGGACGCGGCAGAGGATCTGAGCCGGAAGCGCCAGCGCGAGCGCATCTCGCGCCCAGGTGCCGAGGTCGAGGACGTCACCGTCGACATACGGGCTGGTCATCTCCTCGCCGCCCCCGGCGTGGTGGACCTCGCGGGCCTCCACCGACTCGGAGTGCCGCGCGTCGGCGAGGCATCGCATGCACGGCCCGGTGAGCGCGGCGTCGAACGTCAGCCGGAAGGCGTGGCCACCGGCGCTGCGCGACACGTCCAGGCGCACCGGAACGAGCCTGGACTCCGGCGAATAGCGCTGGCCGCCGAGCTCCAGGGCCCCGACGTCGACCTCCTCCTCGAGGCGCCGCCCCTCGCCGGCGGACAGTCCCAGTCGAGCGAGATCGATGCTGTGATACTGCGCCGCCATGCCCGATCACGAGGTTAGCCCGACCGGCCAGTTCCACTTCGACCCCGAGACCTACCTCGACGAGATCGTCGCCGACATCCCGCGCTACGACGAGCTCCAGGCCGCGACCGTCGACGCCATCCCCTTCCCTCCCAAGCGTGTACTCGAGCTCGGGTTCGGGACCGCCGTGACGACCAACCTGGTCTGGGAGCGGTACCCGGAGGCCCGGATCACCGGCATCGATTCGAGCCCGGACATGGTCTTCAAGGCTCGCCAGCTCGGCTGGGAGGAGATGCGCCTCGGCCGCATCGAGGACCCGTTGCCCGACGGTCCGTGGGACCTGGTCATCTCCGTGCTCACGATCCACCACCTCGACGCCGACGGAAAGCGCGACCTCTTCCGGCGCGTTCGGTCGGAGGCCCGCGCACTGGTCTTCGGCGACGTCGTCGACGTGGCGCCCGAGCGGCGGATCGCGACCCTGACCGAGGGATTCGACATGCCATCCGGCGCGGCCGAGCAGGCCGAGTGGTGCGGCGGCGAGGTCGTCTGGGAGGCCGGCGACCTGGCCGTGATCAGGGCAAGGTATGACGGTGAGGGGCTTTAGCCCCGAAAGAAGCGTGTAAGGACGCCACCGGCGTCCGCAAGTAGATTCGACCGATGGACAAGGTCCTCTACGAAAAGCGCGACCGGATCGCGTACGTGACGATCAACCGCCCCGAGGCGCGCAACGCGGTCGACCCCGACGTCCACCGCGCGATGATCGAGGCCTGGGCGGACTTCTCGGGCGACGACGCGGTCGACGTCGCCATCCTCACGGGCGCCGGCGACGAGGCCTTCTGCGCGGGCGCCGACCTCAAGACCTACATCCCGCCGATCATCGAGCGCGCGAGCCCCGGCGAGATCCGCGAGATCGTGGAGCTCGGCCTGAACGGCTTCACCCGGGGCATGCACCGCATCTACAAGCCGATCATCGGCGCCATCAACGGCTGGGCGCTGGCGGGCGGCCTCGAGACCGCCCTCGCCTGCGATATCCGAATCGCGTCCGAGCGCGCGATGTTCGGCTCCTTCGAGGCGCGCCGCGGCTACCACCACGGCGACGGGGGCATCGTCCGCCTCGTCAACACCTGCGGCACCGGGATCGCCCTCGAGATGCTGCTCACCGCGGAGCCGATCGACGCCGAGCGCGCCCTGCGCGCCAACCTCGTCTCGAGGGTGGTCCCCCACGAGCGCCTGATGGCGGAGGCAGAGCTCACGGCGAGGCAGATCCTCCGCAATTCCCAACGCGCCGTGCGCTCCGCCAAGCAGACGATCCTCGACGTCATCGGCCAGCCACTGGACCAACAGCTGCGAACGGAGGCCTGGAACGCGTACACCTGCGCCGACCCCGAGGAGACGATGGCGCTCCTTCGCCGCTTCTACGACAAGTCCGACGCCGGCCGCGCCGGCAGCCACGAGACCGAGTTGGAGTAGGCGGTGGGGCGGCGGGCGCTCGTCACCGGGGCCGCGCGCGGGATCGGCGCCGCGATCGCCGATCGGCTGCGCTCCGACGGCCTCGACGTCGCGACCCTCGACCGAGAGCCGGGCTGCGATTTCGAGGTCGACCTCGCCGTCGGCGAGGTGCCCGATCTCGGCCCGGTCGACGTATGCGTATCGAACGCCGCCATCACCGACACCATCGCGCCGGCCCACCGGATGAGCGACGAACAGTGGGAGCGCGACCTCGCCGTCAACCTCAGCGGCGCGTATCGGGTGGCGCGCGCCTGCGTAGGCGGCATGCGCGAGCGCGGGTGGGGGCGCGTGGTCGTGATCTCGAGCGGAGCTGCGATCCACGGGCTGCCGGGCCAGGTCGCCTACGCGGCATCGAAGGCCGGCCTGATCGGAATGGCGAAGACGGTCGCCGCCGAGAACGCGGGCCGCGGCATCACGGCCAACGCCGTGCTCCCAGGCTTGGTGGCGACGGAGAAAGTCCGTGCGATGCCGGGCGAGATCCTCGAGCGCCTGCTGGCCGAGCTCCCCGCCGGCCGCATGGCCGAGCCGGAGGAGGTCGCCGCCCTCGTTTCCTATCTCGCCTCGGAGGATGCCGCCTACGTGACCGGCCAGGTGATCGAGATCGATGGCGGTGCGGCGCTCAACACGTTCTCGCTCACGCGCTCGGCCCGCTAGTCCCCCGTTTCGCCGGCGCCGTACCGGGCGAAGTGGCGCTTCGGGATGTCAGCCGGGTCCTTGTACCAGTACCAGGTGCACGGATCTCGGTCGAAGTCGTCGGGCGGGTCCGACGGGTAGACGGGGTAGCCGATCCACCGGATCGGCAGTGCCTCGTTCATGAACGCGCAGTGCGTGCAGTAGAGCGGGAACTCCGAGCGCCCGTAGGTCCAATCGTGCGCCTTGTCGGTGACACCCCAGCCGTCCGGCCCGTAGCGGCGGTTTCGCCATAGACGCTGGCCGGAGCCGCATGGGTTCATCGTGAACGTGAGCTTCTCGTCGTCCTCATCGATCTCGAACGCGCCGGGGTTCGGCCCGACGCCGCTCGTCGAGTGCGCGCGCCACGTGGCCGCCAGAGCCTTCGCGATCGCGCGGCGGTCGGAGGCGGCGATCGCCTCGACCGGTCCCTTCCAGCTCCGCTCGAGGCTGTAGGTCCAGGCGCGCTCGACGCCGTCGTCGCCGAGCTCCGCCTTGACGAACGAAATCAGGCCGGCGACGCCGTCGACCAAGAGGTCGTGCATGAACTGCGACTCGCGCTTCATCTCCTCGCAGAGCGCCTTCGCTTCCTCGACTTCGCCGTGCTCTATCGCCTCGATCGCGCGGTCCATGGTCGGCCTCGCCATCTCCCCCAGCTCGTCGTCGCTGAACCACCGCTCGCTCATCTCTCCTCCTCGGTTCGAATCGCCTCCATGATCGGCGCGCTATCGAAGTAGCTGCGACACCGCGACGGAACACCGTCGCTGAACGTCCAGACGTGCGCGAACGGGGCCTCGAAGTCGCGGCCCGTCGACCGGCCACGCCCGCGCATGCGGCCGAGCGCGACGACGCGGTCGCCAGCGTCGAGGAAGTCATCGGGGTCCGCGAATCCGCCATCCACATGCTCCTGGAAGATGCGGGCGAACGTCCGGATCGCCTCGGATCCGTGGCTCCTGCCGCCGAACGGGACCGTCGGGGGCGTGATCAGCTCGAAGTCGTGGGTGACGTCGCGCAGCATCTCGTTGACGTCCCAGCGCGCAAACGCCGCGTAGATGCGCTTGACCGCGGCGATCTCGTTCTCGGCCACGCTACGCCGCCCTCGGGTTATTGCAAGTAACCCTCGACGGTGCTCTCGTCGCGGGCGCTCGCCTCGTTCGGATCACCGCCGGAGCGCCGGCGGGCCCGGCGCTGACGCAGCAGATCCCAGCACTGGTCGAGCTCGACCGAGACTCGCTCGAGCCGGGCCCGGTCCTCGGCTAGGGCGTCGTCGCTGCCGGCGTCGGCCGCCTCGCGGTCGATCAACGCGTGCTCCTCCTTGACGAGGGACTCGATGCGGGCGAGAAGAGATTCGTCGGCCATGCGAGCGACATTATCGACGCCGCGGCGCCCCTGAGGGCCAGCGGCTAAGACGCCTCGACCGCCGTCTTGATACGCCTGCACGAACTCGTCCTCGCCCTTGCGCGCCGAACGGAGCGCGAACCCGTCGATCAGCTTGCCGATGCCGTGGCCCTCGAGGAGCAGGTTGAAGAACGTGAGCTTCGTCTTCGCCTCGCCGGCAGGCTCGAGGTCGTACCCGCCGTCGGCCGATGTCACGGCGTTCTTCGAGATCTCGGTCCAGCGCAGCGTGGTGGGCCGCTCGAACTCGGTCAGCTTGATCTCGCGGTGGCTCTTCATCCCGGCGTCCTTCACGGTGCTCTCGAACACGGTCCCGACGCCGGGCGGGCCATCGGTGGTCTGCTTGATCTCGAGAACCCGCTTGCTGAACTTCGGGTCGTTCACTCCCGCGGCGAGGAAGTCGAAGACCTCCTCGATCGGGCGGTCGATCTCGACCGTCGCTCCGAAATCGTCCGGCCATGCGCTCCTCCTAGGCTCGATCGCCGGGCATCAAAGCGGATCGGACACGGCCAGCGGGGGCCGACCACTTCGAACGCCTTCGTCTCGGCGGCGAGGCGGGCGAACGCCTCGAGGCCGCGCTCCGCGGCCGGGAGCTGGCGTAGCGCCGGAAGAACTCCTCGAAGCCGGTCGCCGCGGGGACGACCGCGATGAAGAAGCGGGCGTCCACGGCGCCGACGTTCTGCCAGGTATGCGGGAGCAGTCGTGTGCCAGGAAGACGAACCCGCCCGGCGGAGCCTCGGCGACGTCGTCGCCGACCAGAATGCGAAGCTCACCCTCCACCACGTAGATCAGCTCGTCCTCGGCGTGGACGTGGAGCGGCGGGCCCTCGCCCGGCGGCGAAAACTGCCTCGCCGCCGGTGACGCGTCCCGCCGCACTGCTCGCTCGCGAGCTTGAAGCTGAGGATTCCGCCCGTGGGGCTCTCCACCGCGAACCCCTCGTCGGGTGCGACCGCGAGCGACCGGACGTCTCCCTCCATCAACCGCCGATCCTAACCCGACCCGAACGGGTCGCGCCACATCCGCCAGATCGCGGGGCCGCTGCGCGGGAGGCGCATCTCCTCGACCACCTCGAAGCCGTGGCGCTCGTACAGCAGGCGGCTTCGCGGCGTCGACGCCTCGAGGTAGGCGGCGACGCCGCCGGCGTCGGCGTCGGAGAGGACCGGGTGCATGAGCTTGCTTCCGAGGCCGCGGCCCTGGGCGGAGGGCTCGACCCCCACCACCGCCAGGTAGAAATGCCCCGGGCGGGCGGGGTGCCTCCGCTCGATCCGCATACGCGCGCGCAGCGCGAGCGGGAGCCGGCGTCCGAAGACGCCGACCATGGTCGGAGCCTCGCGGATGGTCGCCCGCAGGGAGACCCGCCAGCGCTCGGGCGGCGCCCAGACGGCCGCGCCCGCCAGGTCGTCGGTCGTGAAGACGAGCCCGTGCTCGAACGCCACCTCGGCGAGCTCGACCCGAAAGAAGTCGCGCAGCCGGCGCTCGCGCGTCGAAGGGTTGCCGAGCAGGTGGCCGAGCGCGGGGTCGCTGCGGAACGCGGCCGCGAGCGCATTGCTCAGCGGCTCGATCTCCTCCCGCGTGGCCTTGCGGACGGGCTCGTGCAGGGCGGCGGCTAGCCGACCTCAGCCGGCTCTTCGTCGCGACCGGCGAGGCGATCGCGCCCGCGCTGGACGGCGGCCAGGAACTTCTGGAGGTTGACCTCGAGCGTCGAGAGGATCTCGTCGGCGTAGTCCTCGGCGCCGAGGCGGATCGAACGCTCGGTCTCGCGGGCGTCCTCGATGATCTCCTCGGCGGCGCGCTCGGCCTGCTTGTAGACCTCCTCGTCGGAGATCAGGCGCGCCTGCTGGTCGCGCGCCTCCTTGACGACCCGCTCGGCCTCGCGCTTGGCCTCGGCGAGCATCTCCTGGCGCTCCTTGACGATCCAGCGCGCCTGCTTGATCTCCTCGGGGATCGTGGCACGCATCTGGTCGAGGAGGTCGTAGATCTCCTCGCGATCGACCCTCACCTGGTCGGTCAGCGGGACCGGCCTGGCGTTGTGGATCAGGTCGTCGAGCTTGTCGATGAGGACGAGGACGTCCATTGGGCTCCGGAAAGATTACGGGTATGCGGGCAAAACGGGCGCCGCAGAGGGGATTTCGGCGCCCTCCTGCAAGCTCCTGCCCACGCGACCCTCAGCGCTGTGCACGCTCGGAGAGCGCCTTCGCGACCGGCGCGGGCACGAGGTCGCCCACGTCGCCGCCGAACGTTGCCATCTCCTTCACGCCCGTCGAGGAGAGGAAGCTGTACTCGGGCGAGGCGATCACGTACATCGACTCGATCTCGGGCGCGAGCTTGCGGTTGAGCTGGTTCATCTCGAACTCGTACTCGAAGTCCGAGATCGCGCGGAGCCCCTTGATGATCACCGTCGCGTCGTTCGCGCGGGCGAATTCCACGAGCAGGTTGCGGAAGACCTTCACCTCGACGTTGGCCAGATCGGCCGTCGCCTCGGCGATGAACGCCTGCCTCTCCTCGGCAGTGAACATGTGCTCGGCCTTGCGCGGCGCGTTGCCGACGATGCCGACCACGACGCGGTCGAACACCCTCGCCGTGCGGCCGATGATGTCCAGGTGGCCGTTCGTAACCGGGTCGTAGCTCCCCGGGCAGATGGCCGTTCCGCCGTTCGGCGTCACGAATCACCTGCGGCGGCTTCGCGGCCTGACACGCTGCTTTCGGGGCTAAAGCCCCTCATGACTCGCCCGCCTCGTGGATGCGGACCATGGTGTCGCCGTAGCGCCGCTCGAAGGCGACCGTGAGGCTTGCCAGCTCGAGCGGCCGGCGCACCGCGCTCTCCGTGATCAAGCGTCCTCCCTCTGACAGGCGGGTCGATATGAGCGAGTCGAGTTCCCCCTCAAGGCGGTCGGCGATGTTATAGGGCGGGTCGCAGAGGATCAGGTCGAAGGCGCCCCGGGAGCGACGCAGGAAGCCGAGGGCGTCCGAGCGGACGAGCTCGGCGCGGTCGCCGAGTCCGAGGTCGGCCACGTTCCGCTCGGCGAGGCGGACGTCGGTGTCGACGAGGGTCGCCCGCTCGGCGCCACGCGAGAGCGCCTCGATCGCGAGGGCGCCCGTGCCGCAGTAGAGGTCGAGGACGCCGGCGCCGGCCACGCCATCGCCGAGGACGGAGAAGAGCGCCTCACGGACACGGTCCGCGGTCGGCCGCACGGCCGACGAGCCCCCGGGCGGAGAGATGAGCCGGCGCCCGCGGAGCTCACCGCCGACGACCCTCATCCGGCGAACGCGGGGTCGTCGGCGAAGCGCCTGGCGGCGAGCTCCGCCAGCGGTGCGAGCTCGGGCGCATCGAGCGACCCGGCCGCGGCGAGCATGGCCTGGACCTCCCCTCGTGCCTCGAGCAGGAGCCTCGAGTCGTCGGGCAGCTCGGCGACGCGGAACCGCGGGAGGCCGTGCTGCCTCGTTCCGAGGATCTCCCCCTCGCCGCGCAGCGCGAGGTCGATCTCGGCGAGCTTGAAGCCGTCGCGCTCGGTCGTGATCGCCTCGATCCTGCGGCGGGCCAGATCGGATTCGGCGTCGGCGAAGAGGATGCAGAACGACCCCTCGGAGCCGCGACCGACCCGCCCGCGGAGCTGGTGGAGCTGCGAGAGCCCGAAGCGCTCGGCCCCCTCGATCAGCATCACGGTGGCGTTCGGGACGTCGATGCCGACCTCGATCACCGTGGTCGCCACGAGCACGTCGGTGCGGCCGGAGGCGAACGCGTCCATCGCCTCCGCCTTCTCGCGCGCCGGCATCTGGCCGTGCAGGAGGCCGACCTGGAAGCCTCGGAGCTCGCCGGCCCGCAGCCGCTCGGCCTCCTCGGCGGCCGCCCTCGCCTCGAGCTTCTCGGAGCCCTCGACCAGCGGGCAGACGACGTAGGCCTGCCGTCCCTCACGCACCCGCGCACGGATGAACTCGTAGGCACCGGCCCGCTTCTCCTCACCCACCGCCCAGGTCTTCACCGGCTTTCGTCCCGCCGGCATCTCGCGAAGGACCGTGGCGTCGAGGTCGCCGTAGGCGGTGAGCGAGAGGGTGCGCGGAATGGGGGTAGCCGTCATGTGCAGAGCGTGGGGCGCGCGCGTCGAGCCCTCCACCTCCGGGCCCTTGGCCGCGAGCGCGCGCCGCTGGCGAACGCCAAACCGATGCTGCTCGTCGACCACTGCGACCCCCAGCCGCGCGAGCTCGACGTCCGGCTCGAGCAGCGCGTGGGTGCCGACGACGAGCTCGAGCTCGCCGCTCGCGAGGCGCCCAAGGCCCTCGCGCCGCCGGGCTGCCGTGGTCGCACCCGTGAGGAGCGTGAAGCGCACGTCGACGCCGGCGAGCAGCCGGTCGAGCGTGGCGGCGTGCTGCTCGGCCAACGTCTCCGTCGGCGCCATCAGCGCAGCCTGGTAGCCCGCCTCGACCGCGCGCAGCATCGCGTAGAGGGCGACCGCGGTCTTGCCAGAGCCAACTTCACCCATCAGGAGCCGCTGCATCGCCTCGCCGGCTGCGAGGTCGGCATCGATCTCCGCGAAGGCCCGCCGCTGATCGCCGGTGGGCTCGAAGGGAAGGGAGCGAAGCCAACCGGTGACGAGGTCTCCCGGCGGGCCGATGCGGATGCCCTCGAGAGTTGATCGCTCCGCCACGCGGCGTCGGGCAAGCGCGACCTGATGGAGCATGAGCTCCTCGAAGGCCAGGCGCTCGCGGGAGGTCGCTGCCTCCGCCGCGCTTCGGGGGAAGTGGATGCCGACGATCGAGTCGGCCTCCGCGGGGTAGCCGCGGCGCGCGCGAAGCTCCCCCGGGAGCGCCTCGGGGCAGTCGAGGGCCGCGGGCATCGCCTGCCAGCACCAGTCGCGCAGCTTGCGCGCGCTCAGGCGCTCCGACGCCGGGTGGATCGGGACCAGCCCCGTCGTGTGGACTCCCTGCGGCTCTCCGTCAGACCCGAGGATCTCGTGGTCCGCGACCCGGAACTCGGCCCCGCGCTCGAGCTTGCCCACCAGGAGAACGCGAGTCCCCGGGCGCAGGCGCTCGGCAAGCCAGGCCTGGTTGAACCACACCGCCTTCGCCTGCCCGGTCGCATCCGCGACGACCGCCTCGACGATCCTCAGGTTGCGCCGGCGCGTTGGTCGTACGCGGGCGCTCCGCACCTCGGCCAGGACGGTCGCCTCCTCACCGATCCGCAGCTCGCCGAGAAGCCCGAGCTTGGTGCGGTCGCGGTAGCCGCGCGGCACGTGCAGGAGGAGGTCGCCGATCGTTTCGATGCCGAGCTCCGCGGCCGCCTGGGCGAGCTTGGGCCCCGCCCCTCGCAGACTCGAGATCGGCGCGGCGAGCCGGCTCGGCCGCGGGCGCGAGCGCAGCTTCACGCCCGCGAGCACGGCAAGCCCGAGTGGCTCCCCGCTGCCGATCGCGCGCGCTACCTCCATCGCCGCAAGGCTAGGCTCCACTACAGATGGGACGGATCGACGATCGGCTCGCCGAGCTCGGGCTCGAGCTGCCGGAGCCGTTCGCGCCTCCCGCGGGCGTCGAGTTCAAGTTCGATCGCGTCCGCGTTGCCGGCGACGTCGGCTTCGTGTCCGGTCACGGCCCCGTGGACGGCGACCGCACGCTCGTCTCCGGCAAGGTCGGCGCCGACGTGACCGTCGAGCAGGCGGCGGAGGCAGCGCGCCTCACCGGGCTCGCGATCATCGCCTCGCTCCGCGCCGAGGTCGGGGACCTCGACCGCGTCCGGGGATGGTTCAAGGCCCTCGGCCTGGTCAACTGCGCGCCGGGTTTCAACAAGACGCCGGCCGTCGTCAACGGCTTCAGCGAACTCGTCCTGGATGTCTGGGGACCGGAGGCCGGCCGCCACGCCCGCTCCGCCATCGGCGTCGCCGAGCTTCCCTTCGACTGGCCGGTCGAGGTCGAGGCCGTCGTCGATATCGCCTGATCTCCCGAGGGCCGCTATCGGGCCTCGGCCGAGACGCCGCGGTGACGGCGGTACATCTCACGGATCCAGCTCACCGCCGGATGAGCGCCGAGTGACTCGGCGAACTCCCAGCGCGGCGGGCGAGGCGGCGAGTATTGAAGCTCGTCGGGCCAGGCGAGCGGATAGAGCAGCGCCGCAGCTGTGAGGTCGGCGACGCTGAAGTCGTCTCCGACGAGGTGGTCGCCGCCGTCGCGCTCGGCCTCGATGCGCTCGAGGCCGGCGACGATCCGCTCGCGCGAGCGCTCGGCGTCGGCCTCGCGGAACGTGTACCGCCGCGACGCATAGGCCCACGCGACGCGGCTCGTCGCCCGGGTGAACGCGTGGCCCACGCCGCCGAATCCCGTGGCGATGAAGCTCGGCAGGTAGCCGTCCTCGTTGCGCATGTCCCAGAAGGCGACCCGGCGGACGTCGTGCCCGACGTTCTCGTCGAAGAAGTCCTCGAGCTCGAGTGCACGGGCGCGATCGCCGGGGTCGGACGGATGCAGTGAGCGGCCCTTGAAGCGCCGTTCGAGGGCCTCGATGATCCGCGTCGAGTCCATGATCCGCCGGCCGTCGAGGTCGAGCACTGGAAGGGTTCCGCGCGATGAGAACCAGAGCGCCCGCGGCGAGCCCGGGAGGATCTTGCGCCGAGCGTGTCGAATGCGCCGGTAGTCGAGCGTCCAGCGGACCTTCTCGTTGTAGTTCGAGAAGGTGTACTGCCAGAGGACGGGTGGGTCGCTCATTGGCTCGCGATCAGCCACCAGTAGTTGGCCTGCCCGCCGTCCATGATCTCGAGCTCGGGACCGCCGTCGAGGTTGATCCCGAGGCTCTGCGCGCGCACCGGCGGATCATCGCCCTCGAGGATCGTGATGATCTCGGCACCCTCGCCCAGCTCGGCCAAGACCTTGCCCAGGGTTGTGGCCGGGTCGCCCCAGGCGACGAGGTCGGCGCCGAGCAGGCCGACGGCGTCGCCGCGCGCGTAGCGCCCGTCCGGATCGTCACGATCGGCGGGCGCGACGAGGCCGGTGGAGATCGCCTCGAGCTCAGCCTCGAGCCGCCGCGCGTTCTCCGCCGGGTCAGCCGCAGCGTCGAAGCCTCCCACCACGGCTGCCAGCCCCCCCTGGACGGAGGTCGAGGGTACGACGAGCGCCGGCCGGTCGGCGAGCCGGACCGCCTCCTTCGCCGCCATGACGACGTTGGAGGAGTTCGGAAGCACGATGACCTCCTCCCCCCCGGTCTGCTCGATGGCATCGAGAATCTCGTTGATCGACGGGTTCAGCGTCGCCCCGCCGTCGATCACGGTTGCGCCCTCAGCCGCGAAGAGGGCCTTCAGCCCATCGCCCGAGGCGACCGCGACGAGGCCGGTGCGGGCATCCCGGCCGGCATCGGCGGCCGCGATCGGCGCTCGAGCGGACTCGGCGGCGCGGCGGGCGGCGATCTGGTCGTGCATGTTGGTCGCCTCGAACTGGTCGATGTTGCCGTACGTCGCGCAGATCTCCCTGACCCGGTCCGGCTCGTCCGTGTGGACATGCACCTTCAGCATGGTTTGGTCCCCGACCACGGCGACGGAGTCGCCGAGGCCGTTGAGGCGAGGCGCCAGGAACGCAGCATCGAGGCCGCGCCCGGTGACGATGCAGCTCGTGCAGTGGGAGTACTCCGAGTCCCAGTGCAGGTCGATGTTCGCCGGGGGGTAATGCGGGATCGGCGACTCAGCGTCGTAGACGCCCGCGAGGCCCATCACCATCCCCCCGAGAATGACCATCAGCCCGTAGGCACCGGCGTCGACGACCCCCGCCTCGGCAAGTCGCTCGTTCTGCGCCTGCGTCTTCTCCAGAGCCTCGAGACCGACGCCGAGCGCGGGCCCGATCAGCTCGCCGAGCAGCGCGTCCTGCGCCTCGTCGCCCATCCCCGGCTCGACGTCCTTGCCTTCGAGTGCCTCGACGCTCGCGTCGACCGAGGCGCGAACAGCATCGAGCACCGTGAGGATCGTCCCGGGCTCGGGGTCGTGAACGGCGGCGCGGGCCGAGTGCGCCGCGGTGTCGAGGGCGTCGCGCACGAGGGTCGGCCCGATGAGCTCTCCGCGTCGCGTCGTCAGCTCGCGCGACGCGCCGCTGATGATCTGGCTCAGGATCACGCCCGAGTTGCCGCGGGCCCCCATGAGAGCGGCGTGATCGACGGTGGTGATGATCAGGCCGCGATCGATCTGCGCGAGCGCGCTGCGCTCGATGCTCTGAAGCGCCTCGACGACGGCCTCCATCGTCCCCACCATGTTGTCCCCGGTGTCCCCGTCGGGCACCGGAATCACGTTCAGGGTGTTGATCTCCTCACGCCGCTCGGCGAGGTGGAGGTAGGCGACTTCGGCGACGCGGCGAAATCGTTCGATCGACGGATCGGCCATCGGCGGCGGATTATCGCCCGGCCCGGCGCGGTTTGTGGGCTAGGCGTACTTCGTGACCTTGTTGGCCTTCAGGCAGCGCGTGCAAACGTAGACGCGGCGGGGCCGCCCGCCATCGTCGATCCGGACCTTCTGGAGGTTCGGGTTGAAGCGGCGCCGCGTGGCGACCATCGAGTGGCTCCGCGAGTTGCCGAAGGCGGGCGTCTTGCCGCAGCTGAAGCAGACCTTGGACACGAGGCCGGGGATGGTAGCGGCGCTACGAACCGAGCTCGGCGCGAAGCCGCGCCATCCGGGCGATCGCGATCGCGGCGTTCCGCCCCTGGTCGCGCTTGCCGCCGCCGGCCCGGGCCAGCGCCTGCTCCATCGTCTCGCAGGTGAGCACCCCGAAGGCACAAGGGACGCCGGTGTCGAGCTGGACGCGCTGGACTCCCCGCGCCGCCTCGGCACAGACGTAGTCGTAGTGATCGGTCTCGCCGCGGATGACGGCTCCCAGGCAGGCCACGCCCGCGAAGCGGCCCGACTCGGCGCACCACTTCGCGCCGAGCGGGAGCTCGAAGGCGCCGGGGACCTCGAACGTCTGCACCGACGTCGGGCTCACGTCCTCCTCGGAGAAGCCCTCGATCGCCCCGTTGACGAGCCGTTCGGCGAGGTCCCCGTAGAAGGTCGCGACGACGAGAGCGAATTCTCCTCTCCCGGGCTCAGGCATCCGGCTCCGATTTCTCGGCCCCGAGCGCCTCCTTCTCGACGTCGCGGCGATGCTCATCGTGCAGGAGCTCCTCGTCCAGGGGCAGGCCCTGGTGGTGGAGCGTGTGCCCGAGGCGCTCGCTCTTCGTCCTCAGGTACTCCTCGTTGTGCGGGTTCGGGATCGAGCGGATCGGCAGCTGGTCGGTGACCGAGAGCCCGTACCCCTCGAGGCCGTGGATCTTCTTCGGGATTGTTGGTGAGGATGCGGATGCTCGAGAGCCCGAGGTCGACCAGGATCTGCGCGCCGATGCCGTAGTCGCGAAGGTCGGCGGGAAGGCCGAGCTTCAGGTTCGCGTCGACGGTGTCGAAGCCGTCCTCCTGCAGCCGATAGGCGCGGAGCTTGTTGAGCAGGCCGATGCCGCGACCCTCCTGCGAGAGATAAAGCAGCACGCCGCTGCCCTCGCGCTCGATCATCGCCAACGCCGCCTCGAGCTGCTCGCCGCAGTCGCAGCGAAGCGAGTGAAACACATCGCCCGTAAGGCACTCGGAGTGGACGCGCACGAGCACGTCCTCCGCGCCCGCGACCTCGCCCTTCACCATCGCCACATGGTGCTTGTCATCGACGAGCGAGCGGTACCCAACGGCCGTGAACTCGCCAAACGCGGTGGGCAGCCTCGTGGAGACGACGCGTTCGACCAGGCGCTCGGTCCGGCGCCGGTAGGCGATGAGGTCGGCGACGGTGATCATCTTCAGGTCGTGGCGCTCGCAGTAGGGGACGAGGTCGTTGACCCGCGCCATCGTTCCGTCCTCGTTCATCACCTCGCAGATCACGCCGGCGGGAATGAGGCCCGCGAGCCGCGCCAGGTCGACCGCCGCCTCGGTCTGCCCCGCGCGCTCGAGGACGCCCCCCTCCTTCGCCTTGAGCGGGAAGACGTGGCCGGGCTGCACGAGGTCCTCCGGAGTGGAGCTCGGATCGATCGCCACCTGGATCGTGCGCGCCCGGTCCGCCGCCGAGATGCCGGTCGTCACGCCCACACGGGCCTCGACCGACACGGTGAATGCGGTGTTGAAAGGAGACTCGTTCTTCGCCGCCATCAGGTCGAGGCCGAGCTGGTCGCACCGATCGCCCGTCAGCGCGAGGCAGATCAGCCCGCGGGCCTCCTTGGCCATGAAGTTCACGGCCTCCGGGGTCGCGAACTGGGCGGCCATGGTGAGGTCGCCCTCGTTCTCGCGGTTCTCGTCGTCGCAGACGACGACCATCCGCCCGCGGCGGATCTCGTCGATCGCCTCTTCGATGGTGGAGAAGGCGGTGGCCGTGTGTTCCATCAATTGCTCCCTTCTGAGCTTTCAAAGCCTTGCATGAGTTGCTCGATGTGGCGGGCGACCAGGTCCACCTCGACGTTCACGCGGTCTCCCTTCGCCAGGCGGCCGAGCGTCGTTCGCTCGAGCGTCTCCGGGATCAGCGCCACCTCCACGGCGGCGCCTTCCACCACCACAACCGTGAGGCTCACGCCGTCCAGCGCGATCGAGCCGCGGTCCGCCACGTAGCGCTGGAGGCCCTCCGGAAGCTCGATGCGAACGCGTCGCGAGATCCCGTCGTCCGCCACGCCGCTCACGGTCCCAACGCCGTCGACGTGGCCCTGGACGAGATGGCCACCGAGGGGCTCCCCAGCGCGAAGCGCCGGCTCGAGGTTCACCCGGTCGCCTGGCGCGAGGTCGCCCAGCGTCGTCAGCCCCAGGGTCTGGTTCATCGCGTCGACCCCGAAGCCGGCCCCATCCACCGCGGCCGCGGTGAGGCACACGCCCGCGACGGCGACCGAGTCTCCCTCTCGCAGCTCCGATGCAAGGGCCGCCCGCACGCGCAGCCTCATCCCGCCATCACCGCGCTCGACTGCCTCCACGCTGCCCATCTCCTTGACGATCCCCGTGAACACCGCTCACCACTCCTGCAGGCGGGCCGAGATCAGCATGTCGTCGCCGGAGGGAACGCAGTCCGTGGCCAGGGCGCGCTGCGCATCCGAGATCCGAGGCGCGCCGCGTCCGGCTGCGATCGGGCTTGCGGCGTCTGCGCCGATGACGATCGGCCCGACGAACAGCCGCATCTCGTCGACCTCGCCGGCGTCGAAGAACGAGCCGGCAAGCCGTGCCCCGCCCTCGAGAAGCAGCGAGGACACCTCGCGGGCACCGAGCTCTGAGAGCGCCGCGCCCACCTGCTCGGCGCCCTCGCCGGGGGCCCTCACGACGCTCGCTCCGGCGCTCTCGAGCGCGCTCACCCGCACGTCGGGGGCCGCGGCGCCGGCGATGACGGTGAGCGGCGCGACGTCGATCGTCCCGACGAGCCGCGATTCGAGCGGAAGCTGCGCGGCCGAATCGAAGATCACGCGCAGCGGCTGCGCGATGTCGCTGGAGTGCTCCGGCCTCGCGGTGAGAAGCGGATCGTCTGCCAGCGCGGTGCCGATGCCGACGGCCACCGCGTCGGCCTCGGCGCGCCAATTATGAACGGTGGCGCGGCTCGCTTCCCCCGAGATCCATCGCGAATCTCCGTCCGCCGTCGCCGTGCGCCCATCAAGGCTCGCCGCCGACTTCAGACGTACGTGCGGGCGCCCCGTTCGCGCGCGCTTGCGGAACGGCTGGTTCTGCAGGAGCGCCTCGGTCCGCTCCGGCTCGCCTTCCCACACCACCTCGACGCCGGCGTCGGCGAGGATTGCGGGGCCGCGTCCCGACGCGCGCTCGCTGGGATCGTCGGCGGCAATGACGACGCGCGCGATGCCGGCCGCAGCGAGAGCGGGGGCGCACGGCGGCTGGCGACCGGTGTGGGCGCAGGGCTCCAAAGTCACGTACGCGGTCGCGCCGCGCGGGTCCTCACCACGCCCGCGGCAGTCCTCGAGCGCCGCCGCCTCGGCGTGCAACTCGCCGAGGCGCTCGTGGAACCCCTCGCCGATGATCCGACCGTCCCGCACGATGACGGCGCCCACCAGCGGATTCGGGCTCACTCTTCCGCGTCCGCCCTCGGCGAGCTCGAGGGCTCGCCCCATCGCCTCCCGATCAGCGGACGTGGACGTGTGGGGGGCAGTCATAGCTCCGATCCTGCTCCTTTCAGGGCCAGCCGGCACCAAGGGCCGGGTTAGGGATCGGTATTGACTGATCAGTCAATCAACGATCATTGTACGGCCCGGGCTGCACTGTCGGCCGCTACCGTCCCCGCCCTGATGGGGAGCGCCGAGGCAGGAGCGGAGGCGCGCCGGTACGGGCGCAGCGCGACCCTGCTCTCGGCCGGAATCGGGATCGGCGGGGTCCTCACCTACCTCTTCTTCGCGCTCGCCTCGCACAACCTCTCGCGGTTCGAGTACGGGCAGATCGTCGTGCTCTGGTCGGCGGTAATCATGACCGTCTCGATCATCGCCCGGCCCGTCGAGCAGCTCCTCTCGCGAACGGTCGCCGAGCGCCAGGAGCGCGGCCAGCCGATCGGTCACGCGCTCCGCGTCGCCGCGCTCATCCAGCTCGGCATCGCCGTGACGATCGCGCTCGTCTTCCTGGCCCTCCGCGTCCCGCTCGAGGACGACCTCTTCAACGGCAACGCCACGCTCTACTGGGTCCTGCTGGTCGCAGTGGTTTGCTACGGCGCCAGCTACTACGCGCGCGGCTTCCTGGCCGGCACGAGGCGGTTCGGACTGCTGGCGGGGCTGATCGTGAACGAGGCACTCGGCCGCTTCATGTTCGCGCTTGCGGTCGCGGTGGGGGTGGCTAGCGGACAGACCGCGATCGCGCTCGGCGTCGCCGCGTCGCCGATCCTCAGCCTCATCATCGTGCCGCTTGCCTTCGTCGGCCGCTCCCGCAGGGCCGGGCTCGAGGAGCCAGCGCGCCGGGAAGAGCCATCGGGCTCGGCGTTCACCCTCGCAAGCGGGGGCGGCTTCGCCGCGGCCGTGTTCGTGGTCATGCTCTCGGAGCAGACCCTGCTGAACGGCGGGCCGCTGCTCGTGCGGGCGTCGATCGGCGCGGCGGCGGCCGGCTACATCTTCAACGTGCTGATGGTCGCGCGCGCTCCCCTGCTCCTCTTCCAGGGAATCGCGACGAGCCTCCTTCCTCACCTCACCCGCCTGCGATCGAGGGGCGACTCCGGTGACGAGGCCTTCCGGCTGTCGATCCGCGGGACGATGACCGCCATCGTCGCCTTCTCGGCCGGGGTCTCGGTCGTGATGCTCGTCGCGGGCCCGGCACTCATGCAGGTCGCCTTCGGCGCGAAGTTCTCCTACGACCGCTTCGGCCTTCTATGCGTGAGCCTGGGGATGGGGCTCTACCTGGCGGCCACGACGCTCAACCAGGCCGCGGTGGCGCAGGGACAGGTGCGCCGCGCCGCGGCCCGCTGGGCCGTCTGCGCGATCGCCTTTCTCGCCTTCAACCTGCTGCCCATCCTCCCCGAGTTCCGCCGGGTCGAGGTGGGCTTCCTCGCCGCGGCAGCGGCGCTCTGCACCCTGCTCTACGCGCTCTACCGCAAGCCCCTCGCGCGTCCGTCGGACGCCGTCGCTCCGGGGTCCTCGGCCGAACTCGAGGCCACCCTCGCCGCCGCCGAGGAGGTCGGCTAGGCAGCTGGCTGCATCTTCTGCGGGCGGCTTCGCCGCCCTGACACGCTCCTTTCGGGGCTAAAGCTCCTCACCTACCACCCGACGGCCTTCCCGCGGCCGGCTCGAACTCGGCCTCCAGGCGGTCCATCTCCTCGCTGGAGCCCATCGCAATGACGACGTCGCCGCCCGCGAGCGCGGTCGCGCCTGGCGGAAGCGGTTGCAACGAGCCACCGGCCTGCCGCAGCGCGACGACGATGGCTGCGCCTCGGATGTCGTCGACCGAGCGCCCGTCACCACGACACCCCGGCGCGACCTCGATCTCCTCCATCCGGTAGGCGGGGGCGACGTCGACCACGTCCACCACCTGCGGGGTGAGCGCGAGCCGCGCCATCTCCGAGCCGCTCGTCTTGTATGGGGAGATCACCCGGTCGGCGCCCGCGCGCCGCAGCTTGGACTCGGAGTCCTCGACGCTCGCCCGGGCGACGACGAGGATGTCGTCGCGGAGCTCGCGGGCTGTGAGCGTCGCGAAGATGTTCTCAGCGTCGGAGTCCATGCAGGCGACCAGCGACCGGGCCCGGTCGATCCCGGCGGCGTGCAGGACGTCGTCGTCGGACGCCGACCCCTCGATGAACGGGACGCCGCGCTCGTCGGCTATCGCCCGGCTGTCCGGGTTGAGGTCGATGACGACGAAGCGCTGCCGCGCCTCGGCGAGGTCGCGAGCGATCTGCTGACCGACCCTTCCGAACCCGCAGATCAGGTGATGGTCCGTGAGCGACTCGATCATCCGCAGCGTTCTCCGGTTCCGGAGGAGGTCCCCGACGTGTCCGGCGACGAAGAACTCGGTGATCGTCACCAGGGCGTAGAACAGCGTACCCACGCCGAGGATCACGAGCACGACCTTCAGCGCCCGCGCGCCGCCCTCGGTTGGATTCGGGATCGAGCCGACGGTGGCGATGGTGTCCAGGGTCCACTCGAACGCGAAGGCGAGCGACACACCCTCGATCAGGGCGAAGCCGATCGTGCCGGCGGCGAGGAGGAGGGCGATCAGGGCGACGAGCAGCGCCATGCGCCGCAGGAAGAAGCCGAGCTCACCCGAGCCGTCCGGGAGGCGTGGGCGCACGGCCGCCTCGCTAGGCCGCGCCGGCCGCCTCGGCGATCCGGCGGTAGGCGGCGGCCGGGTCGGCATCGCCGAATATCGCCGAGCCCGCGACGAAGACCGTGGCCCCCGCCGCCGCCGTGCTGCCGGCGGTCTCGGCGTCGATTCCGCCGTCGACCTCGAGGAGCGGCTCCGGCGCCTCGGTGCGCAGGCGGCGCAGCTTCTCCGGCGACGACGCGATGAAGGCCTGGCCGCCCCAGCCCGGGTTGACGGTCATGCACAGCACCAGATCCGCCACCTCGGCCGCCGCCCTCACCGCGCCCGCCGGCGTGCCGGGGTTCAGGGCGAGCCCCGCCAACGCTCGGTCGTCGCGGATCGCGGTCAGGGTTCGGTAGGCGTGCTCGTCGGCCTCGACGTGAATCGTCACGAGGTCGGCGCCCGCGGCGATGAACTCCGCGACCTGCCGCTCGGGCCGCTCGATCATGAGGTGCGCCTCGACCGCGCCTCCCACGTCGTGGACCAGGTCGGCGATCGCCCCGACCGCGAGCGGCCCCATGGTGATCGGCGGGACGAAATGACCGTCCATCACGTCCACGTGGATCACTCGGGCGCCCGCCTCGAGGACCTCGGTCACCTGGGCGCCGAGCCGCGCGAAGTCGGCGGCGAGGATTGACGGGGCTACGCGAGGGCTCTCGTACGCGGCGTGCGCCATCAGACCGACCTCAGCATCGAGCTGCCGCAGTGCTGGCAACGCATGTCCTCGGTGGTGTCCATCCGCGCGATCGTCTGGTGCTCGCCGCAGCTCGGGCACTGCGACACGAGCTCGTAGCGTCGCATGCAGTAGACGCAGCGGTAGCGCCCTGGCAGCTGGGTCGGCCGCAGCCACGGCTCGCCGCATCCTGGGCACGCCGGCCGGCGCAGACCCTGCTCGGCATCAGCCATCGGCTGGCCTCGAGAGCCTCGCGATGAAGAAGCCGCTCGTGCGGTCCCGGTCCGGACGGGTCTGGAGGAACCGCGCGTCGCCCGGCGCGGCGAGCTGCGGGAACGAGGCCCCGAGGTCGTCCACCGCCAGCGCCTGCGCGGCAGCGAGCGCCGCGGCGCCCACCACCGCCTCGTTCTCGGCGCGCGAGATCGTGCATGTCGAGTAGACGATCACACCGCCCGGTCGCACGGCCGCTGCGGCCCGCTCCAGGATCCGCCGAGCGCCCGCGGCCAGCCGCTCGATCGCCTCGGGCGACTTTCGCCACCTGGCATCGGGGCGCGCGGCGAGCGTTCCAAGGTCGGAACAGGGCGGGTCCACGAGGACGCGATCGTAGCCC
Source organism: uncultured Actinomycetes bacterium (assembly GCA_963823245.1). Classification (GTDB taxonomy): domain Bacteria; phylum Actinomycetota; class Thermoleophilia; order Solirubrobacterales; family 70-9; genus JAWVFM01. Next base: position 331,512 of record CAWGKQ010000008.1, read on the forward strand.
TCGCCGGCGTCGACTCGAGCGGCGTCGTCGCGCACCACCCGCACCGTGTCGGCGCCGAGGCGCCCACTGAGCTCGCGGATCTGGCGCGCGCGCCCCTCGTCGAGCTCGACGGCGACCACCTCGCCTGCGCCTCCCAGCTTCGCGGCGATCGCGGTCGTCTTGATCCCGGGTCCGGCGCAGAGGTCGAGCACGCGCTCGCCCGGCCTCGGGTCGAGGACGTCGACGACCGCCTGCGAGGCGCGCGATTGCGCCACGGCATCACCGGCCTCGAGCGCCGCCAGAGCCTCGTCCGGAAGCGGGCCCTCGACGACGAGTGCGAGATCCGGCGCGAGGGGCGGCGGCCCGACCGCCGCGCGCACGCCATCGGCAGCCCGCAGCCGGTCGCGGATGGCGCCCGGATCCGGGCGCAGGCCGTTGACGCGAAGCGCCGTCTCGGCCGGCTCGTTCACGGCGCGCAGAAGGGACCTCGCGCCCTCCGCGCCGAGCTCGCGCCACCACATCTCGGCGAGCCACGCCGGAACGGAGTGGGCGATCGCCGCCCCCTGCGGCGTCGAATCGTCGAGTGAGGCAAGGAGCTCGCCCCGCTCGCGGGCGGCGCGGCGGAGAACGGCGTTCACAAGCGGCGCGCCGCGCGCGGCTCCCGATGCCTTGGCGAGCTCCACCGCCTGGTCGACTGCCGCATGGTCGGGTGTGGCATCGGCGAAGAGCAGCTCGTAGAGGCCGAGGAGGAGGGCCGCCCGCAGGGGCGGGTCGAGGTCCGAGGGCGGCCTCGAGGCGAGGCGCCCGATGATCCAATCCGCCGTTCCAGCACGCTGGATCGCGCCGTAGGCGAGGCGCTGGGCCTGAGCGCGGTCGCGGCGATCGAGGCCGGCCCGAGCGGCCTCGGCGGGCAGCGCGCGATCGGCGAAGGCGCCGCGCTCGAGCGAGCGCCGAACGACCCGGAACGCGACGCGCCGGGACTCCGTCACCCCCGAGCGGTTGCTCACGGCGCGGCGGTCGCCGGTCGCGGCGGCGGGTGTCCGCGCAGGTACTCGTCGCTCGACATCGCGCGTCCCCCCGCCGGCTTCACCTCCACGAGCTCCAGCACGTCCTCCCCGCACCCCAGGAGCAGCCGGCCCTCGACCTCGGCCACCTCGCCCGTGGCGACGTCGCCCTCGAGCGCCCTCGCCCGCTCCACGCCCAGCCGCCCCCCTCCCTCGAGCTCGAGGTGGGCGCCGATGTGCGGATGAAGCGCCCGGACCGTTCGCTCGAGCTCGATCGCGGGGCGCCTGGCGTCAAGTCGCCGCTCGGCCGGGTCGATCTTGGCTGCGTAGGTCGCGGCGACGTCGTCCTGCTCGGTGAGCCGCAGCCCTCCCGCGGCGCGCGCATCGAGCGCCTCGATCGCGAGTGTCCCCGACCGGCGTGCCAGGCGTTCGGCGAGCCTCGCGTAGTCGTCGTCGGGCTCGATCGCGACGGGCTCGGCCAGCGCCACGGGCCCGGAGTCGAGGCCCGCCTCCACCAGCGCGATCGAGACCCCGGTGCGGCTGTCGCCCGCCATGATCGCCCGCTCGATCGGGGCAGCGCCGCGCCATCGTGGAAGCAGCGAGGGGTGAACGTTCAGCATCTCGAGCTCGCTGAGCAGCGGCTCGCGTATGAGCTGGCCGAAGGCGCATACGACCCCGATCTCGGCGCCGGAGGCCGCGATCGCGGCGCGCGAGCCCTCGAGGTTGACGCTCTCGGTCTGGTGGAGGTCGATGCCGAGCTCGAGGGCCGCCGCGGCCGCCGGGGGCTTGGCGAGCCGTCGCCCACGGCCGCGCGGGCGATCCGGCGGAGTGATGACGAGCGCCGGGCGATGGGCCGGCGAGGAGGCCAGATCCTCGAGCACGGCGACCGCGAACGCGGTCGTCCCCAAAAAGGCGAGCCTCACCCGTCCCCGTCGCTCGAGGATCCCTCCTCGTCGCGGGGGGGCGCGTAGCTCGTGCCCTCTCGCAGCGCGCGGAGCGCCGCCTTGCGCTGGTCGCGGCTCGTGCGGTCGAGGATGAGCACGCCGTCGAGGTGGTCGACCTCGTGCTGGAGCACGCGCGCCTCGAGACCGGATGCCTCCAGAAGCATCGGCTCGCCGTGCAGATCGAGCCCTCGGACCCTCGCATGCAGAGGCCGCTCGACGTCGACCGCGACCCCGGGGAGGCTCAGGCAACCCTCCTCGGCGACGACCAGATCACCTGAGAGCCACTCGATCTCGGGGTTCACGAGGGCCCTCGGAGTCGCCTCGGCGCCGGCCTGGAAGACCAGCAGGCGACGCATGATCCCGAGCTGGGTCGCCGCGAGGCCGACGCCGATCGCGTCGCTCATGATCGCGATCATCCTGCGCGCCTCGGCTGCGAGCTCGTCGTCGAACTCGCTCACCTCCGACGCGCGGGAGCGCAGCGCCGGGTCGCCGAACGACCTGACCTCGGCGAGCGCGCCGGCGCGCCGAGCCCGCTGCTCCTCGCTCAGCTCACCCCGATCCGGCGCGGCGCCGTTCTCGGCCCGCTCCGTCGCCTCCGTCGTCTCGTCGCTCACGCCTTCAAGTCTAAGAGGCTCTCTACTGCGGATCCAGGTCCACGGAGAGCGTCGCGTCGCGAAGCGCGCGGCCACCGCCGCCGCCTCCAGCGGCTCGCGGATCGCGTCGCCGAGGGCGGCCCGGCTCGGGCCCTTGAGGAGCAGTCGGCGGCGGTAGCGGCCCCGCAGCCGCCAGCTCGGCGCCGGGCCCAGGAGCTCGACGCCCGCCGGGAGCTCGGCCTCGAGCGCGCCGTGAAGCTCCCGCGCGACGGCCTCGGCGCGCCTGGGATCGCTGGCCGCGAGCTCGATCCGCGCGAGGCTCGCGAACGGCGGATAGCGAAGGTCGCGGCGCCTCGCTAGCTCGGCGTCGAGGAACCCCGCGGTGTCGTGTCGGGCGGCGTGGGCGATCGGACGCGCCCCCGGGGCGAGGGTCTGCACGAGCACCAGCCCGCCGCGCTCCCCCCGGCCAGTGCGGCCGGCGAGCTGCTCCAGGAGCGCGAAGGTGCGCTCCTCGGCGCGGAAGTCCGGGAAGCGAAGCGCGGCGTCCGCATCGATGACGACGCCGAGCGTCACGTCGGGGAAGTCATGGCCCTTCGCCACCATCTGGGTGCCCACGAGCACGGCCGACTCCGCCTCGTCGAAGCGGCGGAGGATCTCGACGTGCGCGCCGCGCCGATCCGCCGCGTCGGAGTCAAGCCTCAGCACGGGCACCGACCCGGCCGCGCGTGCCACCTCCTCCGCGATCCGCTCGCTGCCCGCCCCCACCTCCGCGACGGCCACCGAGCCGCAATCGGGGCACTCGCCGGGCGCCCCTTGAGCGTGGCCGCAGTGGTGGCAGCGGAGGGCCCCGGCGGCGCGGTGGAGCACGAGCGACACGTCGCAGTTGGGGCATCGCCAGGCGCGGCCGCACCCCCGGCACGCGACGTGGGGCGCGAACCCCCGCCGGTTGACGAGCACGATCGCCTTGCCCCCATCGCGCTCGAGGCGCGCGAGGGCCCCGACCGTGCGCTCGTGGAGCGGCCCCTCGGCGCCGGGTCGCCCGCGCATGTCGAGAACCTCCACCGCCGGCATCGCGCCTCCGGTCGCGCGCGCCGGCAGCTCGATCCTCTCGAGGCCCAGCCAGCTCTCGGGTCGCGGCGTCGCGCTCCCGGCGATGAGGGCCGCGCCCGCCTGCGCCGCCCGATGGCGGGCCACCTCCCGCGCGTCGTAGCGCGGGTCGCCCTCCTGCTTGTAGGAGGCCTCGTGCTCCTCGTCGATGACGACGAGCCCGAGGTCGCTCACGGGGGCGAAGATCGCCGAGCGCGGCCCAACGCAGATCCGCGCCGCGCCAGATGCGAGCCGGCGCCACTCGTCGAACCGCTCGCCGGCCCCGAGGCCAGAGTGCAGCACGGCGACCGTCTCGCCGAGTCGCGCGTGGAAGCGGTGGAGCGTCTGCGGAGTGAGCGCGATCTCGGGCACGAGGACGATCGCCGAACGCCCGCGCGCGAGCGCGGCCTCGGCGGCGGCGAGGTACACCTCGGTCTTGCCGGAACCCGTGACTCCGCAGAGGAGGAGCTCGCGCGGCTCCGCGCCGTCGAGGGCGGCGACGGCTCGCCGCGTCGCCTCGAACTGAGCGTCGTTCAGGCGGACCCGCGTCGGCGGCGCGCCGACGGCAGCACTGGCAGGGCGCCTGCGGCGCTCCTCGTCGACGAGCTCCACGAGGCCGCGGCGTTCGAGCCGCCCGAGGACGTCCGCGCCCGCACCCGCCCCGGCGAGCTCGCGCGCGGAGGCGCGGTTCGCCGCGGCGTCCGCGAGGAGCGAGAGCGCGCCACGCTGCCGGGTGCCCAGGCGCTCCGCGTCAGAGAGCGCGGCCCGCCCCGCGTCCGTCAGCCGCGCCCAGCGCTCGCGGGCCGGCTTCGGTTGCCTGCCGGTCGAGCTCGTGCCCGGGGGCAGGACCAGGCCGAGCCCGCGGGCAGGCGTGGAGCAGTACTCGCGCCCCACCCAGAGCCCCAGGCGCACCAGCTCGGGCGACGCGCCTGCCTCGAGCGCCGCAATCGGCTCCGCCAAGCGCTCGGGCGGCAGCTCGCTTCGCTCCGCGAGGTCCACAACCACGCCGAGCACGCGGCGGCGCCCGAACGGAACCTCGAGCACCGAGCCGACCCGGACCGAATCAAGCTCGGCCGGCAGGCGGTAATCGAACGGCCCGCGAAGCGCGCGGGCCGTTGTCAGGGGCTCGACCCTGGCGATGGACATCATCTGCGGACGCCCACGGCGTCCTTACACGCTTCTTGCGGAGCGGAGCTCCTCATCAACACACCTCGAAGCTACGGTCCGAGCCGGACGGGTGGGGGCCTCGGGGATATGCTTCGGCCCGTGGCGCGCTCATTGGGTCCCGGGGAGCAGGTGATGTTCGAGGGACATCCGTCCTGGCGTGCGATCCTCGACTTCTATTTCAAGGCCCTCCTGGTCGTCCTCGTGCTTGCGGCGATCGGGGCCGGAGTCACCACCGTCGCCGCCAAGGACTCGAGGACGACCACGGTCGTGATCATCGCGGTCGTCGGCGTCGCCCTGGTGATCCTCATCGGTTTCATCAAGCGGGTCACCACCCACTACACGATCACCAACAAGCGCCTGCGGATCCAGCGCGGGATCATCAGCCGCGAGATCCAGGAGACGCGGCTCGAGCGGGTGCAGAACGTGAACTTCACCCAGGGCGTCTTCCAGCGGATGCTCCAGATCGGGGACGTCGACTTCGATACGGCCGGGGGCGATGACTACAACTTCGTCTTCGCCGGCGTCGCGCAGCCCGACGAGGTCGTCCAGCAGGTCGACCGGGCGACCCAGGCCGGCGCCGCGGGATCGCACGGACTCGGCGAGCCCCAGGGCGCTCCGCCCCCCTCGCAGCAGGCCTAGCCCGCGGCCGTCAGGCGGCTGCGCCTGCCGGCGGCTCGAGCACGATCGTTTCGTCGCGAAGCCGCAGCGTCCCGCGGATGCCCGTTGCGCCGACGAAACGGATCTCCGCTCTGCGCTGCACCCTCGCGGCCCGCCTGCCAAGCGGAGCGTCGACGATCCGCAGGGGACCCGAGCCGATCACCTTGAGGAGCGTCCCGTTCTGAGTCCCGAACCGGCCGTCCGGCCGCGGAAGATGCCGAGCACGCCCACCGTGTGGTCGACCCCCGAGGCGCCGGCGTCGACCTCCGTGAACCGCCGCGGGCTCGAGGTGCGCCACGCGTTGACGAGCGGGGCGAGCGCGTCGCGGGAGAAGAAGCCCTGGGGATTGCGGATCGATCTCTCCCGGGATCGACTCGGTCTGCGCCTCGATGACGCGAGGCGCCGGCTCGCGCTCGACCGTGGTCGTCGAACCGGTGCCGCCCCCGCCCGAGCCGCAGCCCGCGAGAGCCGCGCAGGCGAGCGCCGCAAGGCTGAGCCGCTCCCGATGCGGCCCTCACTCGGGGAACACCACCAGTACCCGGCCGACGCCCGCCTTCGCCTTGTCGCGAAGAACTCGCCAGCTCTGAGCCGGGGTGTAGTCGGCGCTCTTCTCGCCGCTGGCTCCGGCGAAGGCATGAATGTTGCAGGCCTTCGCCGCAGCGGTCCAGTCCTTGGCCTGGTCGAGCGGCGGGCCGTAGTAGATCTCCGGGAGGGCCCTCCGACCCGGGCCGGAGGCGACCGCGCAGATGTCGCGCCGCAGGCTCCAGCCGTTCGTGCATTTGTCGCCGCTGCATGGGGCGGTGCCGACGTCGTAGTAGGGCCGGCCGAGCTTGGGGACGGAGACCGCGCCGGCCACCAGCGAAACGCTCACCTTCGGTGGAGCGATCAGGTCGTAGCCGGGCTCGATGTCGCCGCCCACGGCGGCGGTCTCGTGCGAGTCGAGCTGGAGCCCCCGGAGCGTGAGCGCCTGGCGGCGCCCGGCCTCGTGAGCCGTCTTCGCGGTGAGCGCCTGGTCACCGTTCCCGCCCGCCCCCAGCAGCGCGTTGCTGGCGGCGTAGACGATCGTGACCGAGCCCCCGCGGCGGTGGTCGTGGAAGCCGCGCGCGGCGGAATTGAGCGCCTCGTGAAGGTCGCGGTGGAGCGTTTCCGACCCCGGGCACTTGGGCCGGCAGCGCGGGTGCGTCGTCGCTACGCGCCTACCGGCGATGGAAACCGAGATCCGGGCGATGCCGCCCCCACCGCCGCGCGCCGTGGCCAGGATTCGCGCGTCGGCGCTCTCGGCGCGAAGCGCTCGGCGGTCGAAGTCGGCCAGACGCCCGGTCACGAAGAGCCGCGGCAGCGGCGGCGGCCGCGACTGTCCTTGTGAACTTTCCGGAGGAGTGCGTCAGGCTGCGCTGGGCGCCGTGGCCTCGAGGCCCGCCGCGCGACGGAGCTCGTCAACGCGATCGGTCCGCTCCCACGAGAAGTCGTGATCGGTGCGGCCGAAGTGGCCGTATGCGGCGGTCTTCTGGTAGATCGGGCGGTGCAGGTCGAGGTACGAGCGGAACGCTGCCGGGCGCAGGTCGAAGACCTCGTCGACGATCTTCGAGATCTGGCCGTCCGGAAGCTTCCCGGTGCCGTATGTCTGGACCATCAGCGATACCGGATGTGCGACCCCGATCGCGTAGGCGACCTGAACCTCGCAGCGATCCGCGAGGCCGGCGGCGACGACGTTCTTCGCCGCGTACCGGGCCGCGTAGGCCGCCGAGCGGTCGACCTTCGAGGGATCCTTGCCCGAGAAGGCGCCGCCCCCGTGCCGCGCCGCGCCGCCGTAGGTGTCGACGATGATCTTCCGCCCGGTGAGGCCGGCGTCGCCCATCGGTCCCCCCGACGACGAACTTGCCGGTCGGGTTGACGAGGAACTCCTCGAAGAGCTCCTTCTCGGTGAAGAGCTCCTTGTACTCCTCGTGGAGGACCGGCTCGACCACGTGCTCCCAGAGGTCGTTCTTGATCAGTGTCTCGCCGTCGATGCCGTCCTTGTGCTGGGTCGAGATCAGGAGCTTCGTGATCTCCACCGGCCGGTCGTTCTCGTAGCGGACGGTCACCTGGGTCTTGCCGTCCGGCCGCAGGTAGGGCACGACTTCGGCCTTCCGCACCTCGGCCAGGCGACGGGCGAGCGTGTGAGCGACCTGGATCGGCATCGGCATCAGCGCCCGCGTCTCCCGCGTCGCGTAGCCGAACATCATCCCCTGGTCGCCGGCCCCGGCCCGGTCGAGCTCGTCCTCGTCGTTCGGGTCGGTTCGCGCCTCGTAGGCCGTATCGACGCCCTGGGCGATATCGGCCGACTGCTCGTCGATGGCGGTGACGACCGCGCACGTGTCGGCGTCGAAGCCGTACTTGGCGCGGTCGTAGCCGATGCCGTGGATCGTCTCGCGGACGATCTTCGGGATGTCGACGTAGGTCTGCGTCGATATCTCTCCCGCCACGACGACGAGGCCGGTGTTGACGAGGCACTCGCAGGCGACGCGGCCCTGTGGGTCGTCGCGCATGACCGCGTCGAGGACGCCATCCGACAGCTGATCGCAGATCTTGTCGGGGTGCCCCTCGGTAACCGATTCCGAGGTGAAGAGGTGCTCGTTATCTGAAAGCGCTTGGAGGTGGCTCATTTTCTCCGTTGGTCGGGGGGCGCGACTGTAGCGAACCCGAACCCACCAGAAGCCGGCCATCGGTGTCGAGATCGTGCGTCGTGGCGGTGACCGCGAGCCCGAGACCCTTGAGCTGATGGAAGTCGCCCGAGAAGGTGGTGTACGCAGGATCGTTCGCCAGGCCGGCCTGCTCGCCGAGCGTCACCAGCCCCCGAAGGTCCAGGTAGCCCGATCAGCGAGGTCGGCGAGCTGAGCCCGTCCGTCGAGGCGGTGTAGTTGGAGCTCTCGGCGAGCCCGCCGCGCGCGGCAGCCGCTACGCCGATGGGGTTCGTCGCCACGATGAGCTCCTTCCCCACGATGGCGTAGCTCAACTCGACCGCGGGCGAGACGTCGAGCGTCTGGACCTGGACGCCGCCGACGTCCCTCGTGCGGAAGCCACCGGACCCGCCCGCCTGCGACGAGCCCAGTGCGTGGGCGAGCGGAGCCTCGAGCCGCACGAGCGTCGCGCGGGCCGCTTTCGGGTCGATGTCCGTCCCAAGGTAGAGCGCGTAGGGCGCACCCCCGGGCGGGGCCGGCTCGAGCGCGAGAGCGCCCTCCTTTCCGAGGGCGGTCTCGAGATCGCTGGTGAGGTTGACGCCCGAGGCTTGCTGGGCGCTCTTCACCGCCCCCGTCAGGGCCCGCGCGAGGCCGGGCTCCTGGGTGCTCGCCTGGGCGAGCAGCGATGAGATCGCGTGCCCCGGGTCGCCGATCCCGAAGTAGGCGAGCGTCTTCGCGGGCAGCTTGGCGGCCAGCGTGGGGTCGAAGGTGGGGAAGGCGGCGAAGAAGCCCGGTTTCTCCGAGGCCCGCTTGGGGTCGAGAGCGCTGCGAATCCGCAGCTCCAGGCCATCGGACGCGGCGGTGAGGCCAATCGCAACGCCGTTCGTCGACCTCGGCGCGAAGAACGGCGCCAGCGGCGCGAGCAGGCCGGTCGGACGCCCGGCGACGGCGGCCGCGCCGGCGGAGGAGAGATAGGCGTCCGCGACGCGCTGGGCAGGAAGCTCGTCGCGGATAGCCGCTGCCGGCGAGTCGCTGAGCGGAGTCGCCCCCTGGGCGCCCGTCGCGACGTCGATAGCTGCTTCCGTTCCGGCCGTCGTCCCGATGACGAGGAATCCAGCGACGATGGCGGACGCGACGCCGCGGCGGCCGCGGACCAGGTGGACCCCGCGATACGGGATCGTCTCGCTGCCGGGTCCGGCGAGCTGCCGCTGATAGCGCTCGGCGAGCGCCTGATTTCCCACCCCCAGGAGCTCGACCTCCTGCGGCGCGCCCGCCGCCGGCAGCAGAGCGAGTGCCGCCTCGTCCCCAAGCCAGGGGCGCACGTCCTCCGTGAAGCTCGGGGCGGACCGACCCACCGCCGGAACCTGCGCCAGCAGGCGCCCGCCGATCTGGCTCGAGAGCACCGGCAGGCGAGCGAGGATCGCCGTCGCCTGGCGGTACTGGTCGCTGGAGGCGTCGGTGTCCACATGGACGTAGGCGAGGGCGTCCGCCGGCACGAGGCTCGCCGCGTCGTCGGGCGGGGGGCAGACGTCTCCGCCCGGGTACTGGCAGGGCAGCGCGGGAACCGCGAACACCCACAGCGCGGCGAGGGCCACCAGGACGGCGGCGAACAGCGCGACGCGGCGGCGTATGTAGACATCGAGGCCACCCCAGGCCGCCCCGACGGCAGCGGCGACGTCGCCGATGGCGAGCCCCAGCTCCCGCCCGACCTCGGCCACGTAGGAGCCCGCTGCGGCCAGGGCCCGGCCAATCGCCCGCAGAGCCGCACCCAGCCCGGCCACGATTCCCCCGAGTGCCGCCAGAACGGGCCCGCGCTGGCCGACGGGCCGCCTGGTGACGCGCGGGCGCTGCGGTCTGGGCACCCGCCTGCGCCGTAGCCGCGGTCGGCGCAGCCGCCGCTTCGGGACCTGAGACGGCATCTCGACCGACGCCTTGCGGCTGCGCCTCGGGAGGCGTGGGCCGGGGCAACCGGGGCCTCACGCCGCGTCCTTGTAGCGGGACTTCCGCGGCACGAAGTCGATCACCAGGGGCACTCCCTCGAGCGCGTATGCCTCGCGCAGGCGGTTCTCGAGGTGGTACGCCCAGTCACGGGAGATCAGCCGGCGGTCGTTCACCTGGATCGCGAACCGGGGCGGGCGGCGGCCGACCTGGGCGGCGTAGTACAGGCGCAGGCGCCGTCCGCGCTTCGCGGGCGGGGGCGTGCGCGCGACGACGCTGTCGACGAAGCGGTTGAGCTCGGGTGTGGCGATACGCGATGCGCGCCGGTCCGCGAGGTCGCCGGCGCGCTCGAGAAGCTTGGGGACGTTGCGCCCCGTGAGCGCCGAGGCGGTGACGACCGGCGGGCGCTGGCGCAGCCGCCTGGCGAGCCGAGCCGTGGCGTCCTCGAGGTCGGTGCGCCCGACGTCCCACTTGTTGAGCGCCACGAGCGTCGCGCACCCCGTCTTCATCGCGAGCTCGGCCACGCGGAGGTCCTCGGAGGTCACGCCCTCCGAGGCGTCGCAGACCACGAGGGCGACGTCGGCTCGCTCGGCCGCCCGCTCGGATCGAAGCTGGGCGTAGTAGTCCACGGTGCCCGCCACCTTCGTGCGGCGGCGAAGTCCGGCCGTATCGACGAGAACGAGCGATCGCCCGTCGAGCTCGAGCTCGGTATCGATCGCGTCGCGCGTCGTGCCCGCGCGCTCGGAGACGATCACGCGATCGGAGCCCAGGAAGGCGTTGACGAGCGAGGACTTGCCGACGTTGGGGCGCCCGATCACCGCGATCCGGACGCTCTCGCCGTCCTCTTCGTCAACCTCCGTCGCCGCATCAGCGGCCAGCTCCGCCAGGCGGTCGAGCAGGTCGCCGGTGCCCGAGCCCCTGCGCGGCCGAGACCGCGAACGGCTCGCCCAGCCCGAGGCGGCCAAGCTCCGCGGCCGAGGCAATGTCCTCCGGGCGGTCGACCTTGTTCGCCGCGACGACGACCGGCACCTCCGCGCGCCGGAGGATGTCGGCGACCTCGGCGTCACCCTGGCGCAGCCCGGCGCGAGCGTCGAGAACGAGCACGATCGCGTCGGCCTCCTGGATCGCGGTTCGAGCCTGCGACTGAACGGCTCGGGCGAGCGAGTCCTCGGCCGCGAGGTCCACACCGCCCGTGTCGACGAGGCGGAACTCCACCCCGTTCCACTCGCAGGCAACCGCCTTGCGATCGCGAGTCACGCCGGCCTCGGCGTGCACGACCGCCTCCCGGCCACCCGCCAGCCGGTTCACCAGGGTCGACTTGCCGACGTTCGGGAAGCCGACGACCGCGATCTCGGGCCTCCTGATCGTCACGCGAGCATCCCGCGCTCGCAGGCGAGATCGATGATCCTCTCGACGACGTCGCCGACATCGAGTCCGCTGGTGTCGATCCGCACGGCGTCCTCGGCAGGCCGAAGCGCCCCATGCTCGCGCGTCTCGTCGCGGCCGTCCCGCTCGGCCTGCGCCGCCAGGACCTCCGTGGCGTGCTCGCCGGTCTGCGCCGCGCGACGGCGGGCGCGCTCGGCGGGATCGGCGGTCAGGAAGACCTTGAGCTCGGCGTCCGGGACGACGACGGTGCCGATGTCGCGGCCCTCGGCCACCCAGTCACCGGCTGCGACCAGCGCGCGCTGCCGCTCCACCATGGCGGCCCTGACCTCCGGATGCACCGAGACGCGCGACGCCGCCTCGCTCACCTCCGATGAGCGGATCGCGTCGGTGACGTCCTCGCCATCCAGCCTCACTCGAGCGCCATCGATCGAGATCGCAGGGGCCGATGCGATGGGCTCGACATCCCCGCCATCGCCGAGATCGGCGCCGGCGCGAATCGCGGCCAGAGCGACGCAGCGGTACATCGCTCCCGAGTCGAGATACGTCGCGCCGAGCTCGGCCGCGAGCGCGCGAGCGACGGTTGACTTTCCGGCCCCAGCCGGGCCGTCGATCGCTATCACCATCAGAATGCCTGCGCAGGATAGAGTCGGACCGGTAGTCGACATGGAGGAGCGATGCGCAGCTGGGACATCTCGACCCTTGAGGTGAAGCCGCACCAGCCGGAGGTGCTGGACTCGGAGTCGGAGGGCCGCGCGATCGTGATCCAGCTCCCCGCCGGTGAGCGCCTTCGGGAGCATCAGGTCCACGAGCGGGCGTCGCTGCTCGTGGTCGACGGACGGATCGAGGTCGACAACTCGGGCGGCGAGACGGTCGACGGCGGGCCCGGTTTCCTGGCGGTCTTCGACCCCAACGAGCGCCATGAGGTGCGGGCCACGGAGGACTCGCGCCTGCTGCTCCTGCTCTCGCCCTGGCCGGGCGAGGGGCATCCCTCGAACCGCGAGTAAATGGCGAACGTCCCGCGCTGGTGGCTATAGGCCCTACCGAGGGACGTTCGGCGAATTCGTGAGGGCCGCCAGGTCGGACTCGAAGCCCGGGTAGCTCACCGAGACCGCTTCGAACCCCTCCACATCGACCCCGTCGCGGCTCGCCAGGCCGGCGATCGCGCCAAGCATCGCGAGGCGGTGGTCGCCGCGCGAATCGATCGTCCCGCCCTCGAGAGCCGCGCCGCCCCTGACCGCGAAGCCGTCCTCACGGGCCTCGATGTCGCCGCCGAGCGCCTCGAGCCCCTCGGCAACGCCGGCGATCCGGTCCGACTCCTTCGCGCGGAGCTCGGCGGCGCCCTCCACCACCGTCTCGCCCTCGGCGAAGCAGGCGGCCAGGGCCACCAGCGGGAGCTCGTCGATGGCGACGGCGACCTCCGCCGCCTGGACGCGCGTCGCAACGAGAGGGCCGCTTCGGGCGACGACGGTGCCACGCGGCTCGCCGCCCGGACCCATCGCCTCCTCCGTGACCCGAACCGCGGCGCCCATTCGGTTCAGGATCCCGAGCAGGCCGACGCGCGTCGGGTTGAGGCCGACGGATGCGATCGTCACCTCGCTGCCCGGAACGATCGTCGCCGCCACCAGCCAGAAGGCCGCGGAGCTGAAGTCGCCGGGGACCTCGACTGCCTCGAGCTGGATCGCCTCGGCCGGCCCGACGCGGAGCTCGCGGGCCGGCGGGCCCCCGATGCCGGGCACGGTGCGGAGCTCGCGCGCTTCCACCCGGACCCCTCCCGCGCGCAGCATCCGCTCGGTGTGGTCGCGCGTGGGCGCGGGCTCGACCACGGCCGTCTCCCCCTCCGCCAGGAGGCCGGCGAGCAACAGGCAGGACTTCACCTGCGCGCTCGCCACCGAGAGGCTGTGCTCGGCTCCCCGTAGCGCTCGCCCCTTCACGCTGAGCGGGGGAAGCCGCCCGTCGCGGCAGGAGACCTCGGCGCCCATTGCCCGCAGCGGCTCGGCCACGCGGTCGACGGGCCGGGCGCGGATCGACTCGTCGCCGTCGAGAACCCAGGACCCACCGGGCTGCCCCGCCAGCCAGCCCGGGAGGATGCGCAGGAGGGTCCCGGCGTTGCCCACGTCGATCTCGGCCCCGGCGGCGCCTCGCAGGCCGGCGCCGCCGATCCTGACGTCGATCCCGCCCGGCGCGGACGCGGACGGCCCGATCTCCTCGATGTCCGCGCCAAGGGCGGCCACCGCGGCGAGGGTCGAGCGGGTGTCGGCCGCGTCGAGGTAGCCGCCGATCGTCGTCACTCCCTCCCCCATCGCCGCCAGGATTCCGGCGCGGTGGGAGATCGACTTGTCGGGCGGGGCGCGGAGCTCGCCGCTCAGCGGGCCGCGCGGCTCGAAGCGGCTCATTCTGGAGCGGACACCAGCGCGACCGCATGGCCGAGGTCGCGGACGACCTCGGCCGCGCGCTCGGCCTCGTCGGCGCCGGCGACCCAGATCGAGATCGCGCCGGTTCGCATGTCGGAGGCCGGGTAGAGGGCCATGTCCTCGATGTTGACCTGGGCGCGCCCGAGGGCCAGCGCGACCTCCGCGACCGTCCCCGGCTCGTTTGACACCGTCATCCGCAGCTCCTGCAGCGTGCCCCCGGCCGCGCCGGCCTCGAGAAGCGCGCGCCTGTCCTCGCCCGCGGCGCGGTGCCACGAGTCGACGGCGTCGCGCTCGCCCACGCGGATCAGCTCGGCCGCTTCGGCAAGCCGGGTCGAGATCGCCTGGATCTGGTCGGCGACGCCATCTCGGTTGGTCGCGAAGATGTCGGTCCAGATGGCGGGGTTGGCCCCGGCGACCCGGGTCGCGTCGCGAAAGCTCGGGCCCACCTCCGGCAGGCGCTCGGACTCCTCCGCAAGCTCCGCCGCCGCCGTCGAGACCAGGGCGTTGGCGAGTACGTGCGGGAGGTGGCTGATCGTGGCCATCATGCGGTCATGCTCGGCCGGTTCGATCGCGGCCGGGCGGGCGCCGAGGTCGGCGATCGCCCGCTGGACGCGGTCGTAGTGGATGCCGCCTGTGCGATCGGTCGGCGTCAGGTACCAGCGTGCGCCCTCGAAGAGGTCGGCCCTCGCGTTCGCGACGCCTGCCGTCTCGGCACCCGCCAGCGGATGCCCGCCGACGAAGCGCTCGCTGCCGGCGAGGGCCGCGAGACCGGCGACGAGCTCGCGTTTGGTCGAGCCGACGTCGGTCACCGCCACGTCGCCGCCGCTGGAGGCGATGGCGTCGGCGACGAGGCCGGGGAGGGTGCGCACCGGGGCCGCGCAGAACGCGAGGTCCACGCCCTCGACGGCCTCGGCGACCGAGGCGGCGCCGCGATCCAGCGCTCCCAGCTCCAGCGCTCGCTCGACGTTCCCTTGATCAGGGTCGTAGCCGGAGACATCGGCCTGAAGCCGCCGCCTCGCAGCGAGCCCGATCGAGCCGCCGATCAGGCCCACGCCGAGGACGGCGATCCTCATCCCTTGCGACGAGCTTCCACTGCGCCCGCAAGCCGGTCGCAGACGACGGCCGTCCGCTCCCAGTCGAGGCACGCATCGGTGACCGACTGCCCGTACGTCAGCTCGCCATCGCCGCCGAGGTCCTGGCGCCCGGCGACGATGAACGACTCGAGCATCACGCCGACGATCCCGCGGCTTCCGGCAGCGATCTGCTCGGCGATCTCCTTGGCCGCCGTCACCTGGCGATCGGGGTCCTTGGCGCTGTTGCCGTGCGAGGCGTCGATCACGAGCCGCTCGGGCAGTCCCGCGCCCCGCAGCAGCGCGAGCGCCGTCCCGACGTCGTGGGCCGAGTAGTTGGGGCCGTCGTCGCCGCCGCGAAGGATCACATGGCCCTCGGGGTTGCCGGTGGTGTAGAGGATCGCCGGGGCGCCCGCGTCGTCGATGCCCGCGAAGGCGTGCTCGGCGGCCGCCGCGCGCACCGCGTCGACAGCCACCTGCACGTTGCCGTCGGTGCGGTTCTTGAAGCCGATCGGCATCGAGAGGCCGGAGCCGAGCTGGCGGTGCGTCTGGCTCTCGCTCGTGCGAGCGCCGATCGCCCCCCAGGCCACGGTGTCGGCGATGTACTGCGGGGTGATCGGATCGAGGAACTCACAGCCCACCGGCAGCCCGACATCGAGCACGTCGAGCAGGAGCTCACGCGCGATCCGAAGGCCCGCGTTGACGTCGCCGGACCCGTCGAGGTGGGGATCGTTGATGAGGCCCTTCCAGCCGACGGTGGTCCGCGGCTTCTCGAAGTAGACCCGCATCACCACGAGCAGGTCGTCGCGAAGCTCGTCCGCCGTCGCGGCGAGGCGCTGGGCATAGTCGAGGGCCGCCTCGGGGTCGTGGACGCTGCAGGGGCCGGCCACCACGAGCAGGCGGTCGTCGGAGCCGTCGAGCACCGCGGCCACCTCCTCGCGCCCGCGCACCACCGCCGCCGCGCGCCCATCGCCGAGCGGGAGCTCGTCGAGGAGCGTCGCCGGCGCGACCAGCTCGACGACCCGCTCGATGCGGCGGTCGCGAACCGAGTCTCCTGCGCGTTGACTTTCCGTACCGATGATCATGCCGTCTTGTTTCCTCTCGTTCAAAAGCGTTGGGGTAGGGCGCAGTACGGCGTCCGGAGGGGCAGTCCTGCTAGGGGCCGCTGTCGGCCAGGCCGGACGCCTAGCTAAATCGCCAGCAGTAAAAGGACCAAGCGAACGCCGGCGCGCCCTTGAGGGCGGTAGTGGGAGCCGGCGTCGTGGCGGGATCCATCCCGCCTTTTGTACCACGGCGGCCGGAGATACGCAAACTGGGCAACCCGCCGATCACGTGGCTTGCGCCGGGAGGACGCGTCGAGGAGCGAGCATGAGCGCAAGGAGGGCGACGAGCCGTGAACGGGCCGTCAAAGGCAGCATTGGAGCGCCCAGTCTCCTGTGGTCCGCACGCCGGACCAGCGCCTGCGCGTGTTCCTGAGCTCGACCCTGGGTGAGCTCGCCCCCGAGCGCGCGGCGGCCCGCGGCGCCGTCGAGCGCCTGCGGCTGACTCCGGTGATGTTCGAGCCCCGAGAGGTCGAGGCCCTCGTCGAGACGTGCGAGGCGCTGGTGACGAGCCGGGTGGCCCTCGAGATCCCTCACGGGTGATCTCGAGGCGCCGCGGCGGTGCCTCGGCGAGGCGGTCGCGCTCGCGCGGGAGGCCGGTGAGGTGCCGGTCCTGGTCGTCTCGCTCACGGCGCTCGCGACGTCGACTCCGGTGGAGCAGGGCTACGACGAGGTCGTGGCCCTGCTCAACGAGGCCGTCGAGACGAGCAGTGAGGTCGGCTGGAAGTGGGGGCGTCGCCTCCGCGCAGGTACAGCTCGGCGCCTCCCACATATCCTGGCGAAGCGCCAACCGCGAGGCGCTCGCGTACTGCCTCGAGGCCTTCGCGGCCCTATGCCGCGGCGAGGGGAGGCCAGCAGCTGGGGCGACGCTGATGGGTGCCGCCCAGGCCATTCGGGATCAGATTGCGATTCCGGTGGGGCCGCTCTACAGGCCCCTGATCGAGACTCTCGACGAGGCGTTGCGCCGAGACCTCGGCCCGAGGTTCGATGCTCTGCATGAGACCGGGCGCGGGCTCTCGAGGAGGACGCCGTGCGTTCGCGCTCGAGGCGAGCGCACCCGCGGCCGCCAGCGCTCAGAGCGCCGCCGCGAGCGCCTCGAGGAACCGCTCGTTCTCCTCCCGTGTCCCGTAGGTGACGCGGATGCTGCCGGGCCCCCCGAGGCCGGAGCCCGGGCGGACGATCACGCCGGCCTCGCCCAGGCTGCGCACGATCTCGTCCTCATCGCGGTCGCCCAGCGCGATCCACGAGAAGTTGGCCTGCGATTCCGGCGAGTCGAGGCCAAGTTCGTGGATCCCCGACTCGAAGTGGACGCGCTCGACTATCGTGCGCTCGACCCGTCTCTGCACGTCGTCGGAGTGCCGAATCGCCTCGGCCGCCGCCGCCTGAGCGATCGAGTTGACCGAGAAGGGCTGGCGGACGGCGTCGACCGCGGCACGCAGCTTCGCCGAGCAGAGTGCGTAGCCGCAGCGCACGCCCGCGAGCCCGTGGACCTTGCTGAAGGTCCGGAGTACGACCAGGTTCGGGAAGTAGGGCAGCAGGTCCGCGCCCGCGTCGGGGTCGTCGTGCGTTTGGAACTCGACGTAAGCCTCGTCGAGGACGACCGTGACGTGCGACGGGACGCACTCCAGGAAGGCGCCGACTTCCCTGGCGGGGATGTGCGTTGAGGTGGGATTGTTCGGGTTGCAGACGAGGACCATCTGCGTCGCCGCCGTGACCTCAGTCGCCATGGCGTCGAGGTCGTGCACGTCGCCGTCGGCAAGGGGAACGCGGATCTCGCGGGCGCCCGAAAGCGCGGCGAGATGCGGGTAGATCGAGAACGAGGGCCAGGCGAAGAGAATCTCGGCGCCCGGCTCGCAGAGCGCCTCGGCCGCGGCGAGGAGGATCTCGCACGACCCGTTGCCGATCGCGACGCGCGCCGGATCGGTCTCGTGCCGCTCGGCGATGCGCCGGCGCAGGGTCGGCGAGAACTGCTCCGGGTAGCGGTTCGCGTCGCTCGCGGCGCGGGCAATCGCGTCAACGACGGCCGGGTGCGGGCCCCAGGGCGACTCGTTGGAGGCGAGCTTCACTGCGTCGGCCGCGCCGAAGCGCTCGCGGGCGGCGTCGATCGCGAGCCCCGCCTCGTAGTGGGGCATCTGCGCCAGCTTCTTGGCGAACGTCACGGCCATTGCTCGGCGTTAGCGGCGCCGCGTTGCGAAGGCGACGTCTCCGGAGTCGCCGACGCTCACGCAGAGGCGCGCCGACGGGCAGGAGACGCCAAGCACTTTGTGGGGCGGATCGACCAGATCGCCGTGCCACGCGTCCTTGCCTCCCAGGGGGGTGGTCGTGCTGAAGGCCTTGCTTGCCTGACCCACCGCGACGCAGAGACGGGTCGTCGCGCAGGAGACCTCAAACAGCGGCAGGCCGCCTCGAAGCTTCACCGCCGACCAGGCGCGCGCGACCCCCGGTCGGGTTCGTGGAGCTGAACAAGCGTCCGTCGTCGTCTGTGGCGACGCAGAACTTCGCCGACACGCAGGAGAGGCCGCGCATGAAGGCGGAGCTCTCGACCGTGCGCCGCTTCCACGCTGAGGCGGGCCCGCCCGGGTGACTCGACGTCAGCATTTCCCCGCCCGCGGTAGCCGCGGCGCAGAAGGACGCGGAGGGGCACGAGACGGCCTCGATCTGGCGACCGAGCGAGACGATCTTCCACGCTGCTACGCCGCCGGTTGGATGGGCCGACGTGATCGCATGGCCGCTGCGGTCGGCGGCAAGGCAGAAGGACACCGACGGGCACGAGATGCTCTGGATCTCGCTGTTCGGCCCCTCGACCTTTGCGGACGTCCAGGTTGCGGCGCCGCCGGCTGGATCGGTCGAGGTGGCGATGTCGCCGTCGTCGCCGACCGCAACGCACAGTCCCGTGGTCGGGCATGAGATTCCACCGAGCGGCTGCTCGTCGTCGATCTTCGCTCGGCGCCAAGCGCTCGCGGGCCCGGTCGGACTCTTCGAGACGAAGGCGTTCCCGGTGTCGTCGACGGCCGCGCACAACGACTTCGCGGCGCAGGAGACGGCCAGGAGCTGGTTGACGCCGTCGACGCTCGACCGGCTCCAGGCGCCCGGCCCCCCGGCCGGGTTCGCGGACGTCAGGACGTAGCCGTCCGTATCGCCCGCGACGCAGAGCGAGGTCGAGGGGCACGAAACGCCGAGCACGTTCGCGCTGGGGTCGGCGGTTGCGAGAGTCCAGGTGGATCCTGCCGCAGCCGGGTTGGTCGAGGCGAGGATCTGGCCGCCGGCGCCGGCGACGCACAGCGTGGTCGACGGGCAGGACATGCTGAAGATCGCATCGTTCCCGACGTGCTCGACGGTCCAGGCGCCCGCTCCGCCCGTCGGATTCAAGGAGCTGACGACGTCGCCGTTCTCGGTCCCACCCACGCACTGCGTCGCCGAGGTGCATGACATCGCGTCGATCGTGTCCATGCCATCGATCCTCACGGGCGTCCAGGCATGTGTGCCGCCCGTCGGGTTCGAGGTGGTCGAGACGCGGCCCTTGAAATCGCCGACGACGCACAGGGACGTCGAGACGCACGAGATCGAGCGGAGCTGTCCCATCCCGTGGAGCGTGGTGAGCTTCCAGGCGGCCGCGCCGCCAGTCGGATCGGTCGAGCTCGCGACCCCACCGAAGCCATCCGCGACGACGCACAACGTCGCCCTCGGGCACGAGGCCCCGAGAATCGGGGCCCCCTGGCTGATGACGGCCTTCCGCCATGCCGCCGCGCCGCCCGTCGGATCGTCCGAAGCGAAGACGTTGCCGTCGTCGTCGCCGACCACACAGAGCGAGTTCGACGCGCAGGCGACGCTCTCCAGCGGTGGCGCGAAGCTCGCCGTATGGGGCTCGAGGTTCGTGATCTTCCACGCGGCCGGCCCGCCCGTCGGTTTGGTCGAGGTGAGGACGTTGCCGCCGTCGTCGACCGCCACGCAGAGGGTGGACGACGGGCACGACATGCCGGAGATCGACGTCCCGGCGCCGAACGGCGATTGGTGGTCGATGAGCCGCGGCGCCGACCAGCTGAGCGGCGCCGTCGCCGCGATCGCGCTCGCGGCGACGATCGCGAACCCGAGTAGAGAAGCGATGATCGCTGCTCGTTTCATTGAGACGAGTCTAAGTCGATTCGAAGCTCCCGTGCGGCACCCAGGTAGGCGGGCGCGGGTACGTGATTGCCGGGCGCGTAGTAGTGGACGAGCACGCGGATCATTCGCTCCATCGCCCCCTTCACGGGCATCTCGCGCCCGCACATCAGCGGCACCCGGTCGAGACCGACGCCTCGCGCCGCGACGGCCGGGAACTCGGCGTCGAGGTCGTCGGTGCAGGTGAAGAAGCAGCTCACCATGCTCTCTGGGCGCAGATCGTTATGCCGCATGAGCTCCTCCATGAGCCTGGCGGTGGCGTCGAGGATCGCGTCCGCCTCGTTGCGCTCGGCCTGGACGGCGCCGCGGACGGCCCACAGTCGGTCTTCTACCTGCATCATCGAAGTTCAGCATCCTTCCAGAGCCGCTCGAGCTCGGCCGGGCGCAGCGCTCGGGCCTTGCCGGAACCGAGGTCGCCGAGCCGCACCGAGGCGAAGCGGGTGCGCTCGAGAGCGAGCACCTCGTTGCCCACCGCCTCAGCCATCCGCCGGACCTGGCGGTTTCGCCCCTCGCGGAGGGTCAGCTCGATGACGCGCGGGGAGAGCCGCCGCACCCGCGCGGGCG
Source organism: uncultured Actinomycetes bacterium (assembly GCA_963823245.1). Taxonomy (GTDB): domain Bacteria; phylum Actinomycetota; class Thermoleophilia; order Solirubrobacterales; family 70-9; genus JAWVFM01. The sequence continues at coordinate 352,229 of CAWGKQ010000008.1, forward strand.
CCGTGGGCCCGTCGTCGAGCTCGACGCCGCGCCTTAGCCGCACGATCTCGCCGTCGGTCGGTCGCCGGCGCAGGCGGACCCGGTAGGTGCGCGGCACCTCGTAGCGGGGATGCATGAGCCTGTTGGCGAGCTCGCCGTCGTTGGTGAGCAGGATGAGGCCGGTCGAGTCCGCGTCGAGCCGGCCGACCGGGTAGAGGCGGCGCGGCGAGCGCACGAGCTCGACCACCGCCGTGCGGCGTCCCGGCTCGCGGGCGGTGGACGTCACCCCGGGCGGCTTGTTCACGGCCCAGACCTCGCGCGGCTCGGGCTCCACCGGGTTGCCGTCGACCTCAACGCGGTCGCTGTCGCCGACGTCTCGCGCCGGGTCTCGCACGGTCTCGCCCCCGATCGCCACGCGGCCCGTCCGCACGAGATCCTCGGACCGCCGCCGCGACGCGACCCCGGAGTGGGCGAGGTACTTCGCGAGCCGCACAGCTCGCGCAGTCTGCCCTAGATGGCCGAATCTCTACTCGGCGCGGCGCTCGCCGGCCGCGAGGAGCCGCTCGCGAAGCTCCCGCTCGGCTTCGGGGCTCGGGTCGAACCGGGCTGGATCGGGAAGCTGGTCGAGGCCCGCGAGGCCGAAGAGGCGCTCGAAGAGCTCCGTCGTCCGGTACACGACAGCGCCGAAGCGCGAGCGTCCCGACTCCTCGATCAGGCCGCGCTCGGTGAGAGTCGTCGTGGCCGACTCCGAGGACACCCCGCGGATCCTCGCGATCTCGGGTCGCGAGACCGGCTGCAGGTACGCGACGATCGCGAGCGTCTCCGCCTGCGCCTGTGTGAGCGGCGGCGTGCGAGGCTTGGCGAGAAGGCGCCGCGCCGCGTCCTCGGCGGCCGGGTCGGCGGCGAGCGTGTAGCCACCCGCGACCTCGCGCAGCACCACCCCGCGCTCGCCGTCCGCCAGCACCGAGCCGAGGAGGTCCAGGGCGCGGTCGATCTCGGCCTCGCTCGCATCGCAGGCTTCGGCCAAGTCCGCGATCGAGACTGCCTCCGGCGAGAGGAACAGCAGCGCCTCCACGATCCGCTCGAGCGGCGCAGCACCGCTCATGAGTCACCTGCGGCGGCTTCGCCGCCTGACACGCCTCTTTCGGTGCTAGAGCACCTCATTTCACACCTGCTTCACCGTGATCGGCCCGAAAGTGTCCCGCTGCTCCCAGGTCGCCTCGCCGCGCTTGTGCAGCTCGAGGAGGGCGAACACGGTCACCGCCTGCGTGAGGCGGTCCTCGCGGCCGAACGCCTCGTCGAAGTCGACCTCTCCTCCGCGCCGGCCCAGCAGCGAGCGCAGCACGGCGAGCCGCCGCTCGAGCGATACCGTCGGCCGGATGTGGCTCGTGTCGGGCTCGGGCGGCGTCTTCAGCAGGTCGCCGATCGCGGCGGCGAGCATGTCGGGCTCGTAGACCGGCCGCGCCTCCGCGAGCGAGGCCCGCCGTAGAGCCGGCGGCAGCGGCGCCGAGCGGTACAGGTAGCCGCGGTTGCGCGCGAAGCGCTCCGCGAGGTGCGAGGCGGCCTCGCGGTAGCGGCTGTACTCCAGCATCCGCGCCAGCAGCTCGTCGGCGGCCTCCTCCGGCCCGAGCTGGGGCTCGTCCTCCTCCGGCGCGGGCAGGAGGAGGCGCGATTTCATCTCGAGCAGCGAGGCGATGAGGACCAGGAACTCGGTCGCGGCCTCGAGGTCGAGCTCGCCCTCCGACTCGAGGTGCTCGACGTAGGCGACCACGACCGCGCCGAGCTCCACCTCGGCGAGGCTCAGCTCCTCGCGCAGCACGAGCGCGAGGAGCAGGTCGAACGGTCCGGCGAACGACTCGAGGTCGAGCTCGAGCTCGGCGACTCTCATCGGGGGAAGCGTAGTGGCGCCCTCGGCGGCTACGTGGGGGGCCCGACGCCCATTGCCTCGCGCACGTCGGCGAGGGTTCCCGCGGCGATCGCGCGGGCTTTCTCGGCGCCCGCGGCGAGCGTCGCCTCGAGCCCGGACTCGTCGGCGCGGAGCTCCGCGTACTGCTCGCGGACGGGGGCCAGGTACTCGACCACCGCTGCCGCGACCGCCGCCTTGAAGTCGCCGTAGCCCGAGTCGGCGAACTCGCTCTCGATCTCCTCCGGCGAGAGGCCGCTGACGGCGGCGTGGACCTCGATCAGGTTCCCGATCCCCTCCTTGCCCTCGCCCCGGCGCACCTCGCTGCCCGAGTCGGTCACCGCCGAGCGGACCTTCTTGGCGACGGTGTCGGCCTCGTCGAGGATGAAGACCGTGCCCTGCTCGGAGCCGTAGGTGGTCGACATTCGCGAGGTCGGGTCCTGAAGGTTCATGATCCGGGCACCGACCTCGGGATAGCGGCCCTCTGGGACCGCGAGGACGTCGCCGAACCGTGCGTTGAACCGCTCGGCGATGTCGCGCATGAGCTCTACGTGCTGGCGCTGGTCGTCGCCGACCGGCACCTCATTCGCGCGGTACGCGAGCACGTCGGCGGCCATCAGCACGGGGTAGTAGAAGAGCGCCGCGGACGTGAGCTCGCGCTGCTGCGCCGACTTCTCCTTGAACTGGTGCATGCGGTTCAGGTCGCCCCAGGCCGTGACCGCACCGAGCAGCCAGGTGAGCTCGGTGTGCTCGTGCACGTCGGACTGCCGGAAGAGGATGCAGCGGTCCGGGTCGAGCCCGGCGGCGAGCAGGATCGCCGCGGTGTCGTAGAGGCGCTCGCGCAGATCCGCCGGGTCCTGGGGGACGGTGTGGGCGTGGAGGTCGACGACGCAGTAGATCGACTCGCCGCGCTCCTGGCCCTCGACGTAGTGTCGAATCGCCCCGATGTAGTTGCCGAGGTGCTTGCGTCCGGTGGGCTGGATGCCGCTGAAGATGCGCACGGCGGCGGAATCTAGCGGCGCCTACGGCTCGGGCGGCTCGCGCAGCTGCTGCGCGGGGGTGAAGAAGTTGCGGTAGGCGAGCGTCGTCGAGACGAGGCCGGCGAGGGCCACGGCGCCGAGCAGGACCCAGAGGAGGATGAGCTGAAGCCGGACGGCCGCCGTCGGGCTCGCTCCGGCCAGGAGGCTCCCCACCATCGTCCCCGGGAAGAAGACGACCCCCGTGGTCTTGGTCGAGTCGACCAGCGTGATCATCCCCGAGCGCAGGCTGCGGCGGACGATCGGAGCGGCGGCCTGCGCGGCCGTGGCCCCGAGCGCCAGGGTTGCCTCGATCTGGCGCGCGCCCGATTCGACCTCGTCGCCCAGCCGGTTGAGCGCGACCGCGGCGGCGGTCATCGAGTTGCCGATCACCATCCCGCCCACCGGCACCATGTACTGGGGCGTCGCCGGGAAGATGCCGAGGGCGACGACAAGGCCGACGGTTATCGCGGCGGCGAGCGATAGCGCGATCAGCAGCGGGCGAAATGCGTTCGGCACCTTCGTCGCGCGCCGGCGCGCGGTGAACGCCCCGAACAGCACCATCACCGTCAGCAACAGGACGACGAACACCACCTGGTCCTGTTCGAAGATCAGCTTGATCACGTAGCCGATCGCCGTCAGCTGAATGAACGAGCGGACTACGGCGACGGCGATGTCCCGCTCGAGGTCGGCCTTCCACCAGATCGACACTGCGACAGCAACGGCGATCAGCGCCAGCGCGCCCGCGAGCTGGGCGAGGCTGACGTGTACTGAGCTGTAGTTGGCGGCTGCGATCACGCCGGCAGCAGCTCCGCGGCCGAGCCGGCGCCCGCCAGGCGGCCGCCCTCGAGGCGCACGACGAAGTCGGCGAGCCGTCGCGCCTGGTCGAGATCGTGGGTCACGAGCACCGTCGAGACGTCGAGCCGCTCGCGAAGGTGGATCAGCGTCGACTCCACGGCGTCGCGCGCGGCGGCATCGAGCGCCGAGGTCGGTTCGTCGAGCAGGAGCACGCGCGGCTCGAGCGCGAGCGCGCGGGCCAGCATCACCCGCTGCTGCTCGCCGACCGAGAGCTTCGCCGCGTCGCGCTCAGCGAACGAGCCGTCGAGGCCGACGAGGTCGAGAAGACGCGGGACGTCCGGCTCCGCGTCGATGAGCGCCGGTCCGAACCGAACGTTGGTCGCGACGGTCCCCTCGACGAGAGCCGGAAGCTGCGGGACGAGCCCGACCTCGCGCCGTACCTCGAGCGGCTCGAAGTCGCGGACGTCGATCCCGCGATAGCGGACCGTTCCCGATTCCGGATCCGCGAGCCGGTTGAGGAGGCGCAGGAGCGTCGACTTCCCGGACCCGGACGGCCCGGCGACGCAGGTCGCCCCGGAGGGCAGCCGCGCCGTCAGGCCATCGAGGACAAGCTTGCCCGCGCGCCGGAGCGTGACGTCCTCGAGCTCAAAGAGGGCCACCCCCGGATTATCGCGTGGCCCTGGCGTTGCGATGAGTTTCGAGGCCGAGCGCGGTCTCATCAACATGACTACGCGCCAGGCGCGGCGAGAGGCCGCAAGCAAGATCGCACCCGCCGGCAGGCGCAGGAGTAAACCTTGGCGAACGTGGGAAACTGAGTAACGATGCCACGAGCGATTTGGTCAGGTTCCATCAGCTTCGGGCTCCTGAACGTGCCCGTGAAGCTCTACAGCGCCGTCGCGCGCAAGCAGGTGAGCTTCCGCGAGCTGCGCGCGAGCGACAGCTCCCGCGTGCGCCACAAGCGGGTCGCCGAGTCCGACGGCGAGGAGGTCGCCTACGAGGACATCGTGAAGGGCTACGAGATCGCGCCCGAGCAGTACGTGGTGATGACGCGCGAGGAGCTCGAGGAGCTCGACCCCAAGAGGACCCGCGCGATCGAGATCCAGGACTTCGTCGAGCTGGAGGCGATCGACCCGATCTACTTCGACCATCCGTACTACCTCGGCCCCGACAAGGGCGCCGAGCGGGCGTACGCGCTGCTCGCGAAGGCGATGGCCGACCGCGGCCGCGTTGCGGTCGCGCGCTTCGTGCTTCGCAACCGCGAGCACCTCGCGGCGATCCGCTCGACCGGTGAGGTGCTGACGCTCGCCACGATGCGCTTCGCCGACGAGGTGGTGCAGCCGAACGAGCTCGACGGCGTCCTCCCCGGCGACGTGGAGGAGCCGCAGAAGCGCGAGCTCGACATGGCCGGCGCCCTCATCGACCAGCTCACCTCGGACTTCGAGCCGGAGCAGTACCGCGACGAGTACCGCGAGGAGCTGCTCGAGCGGATCGAGAGCAAGGCCCGAGGCGAGGACATCGTGGAGTCGCTCTCGGAGGAGCCGAAGCCCACCAAGGCGCCAGATCTCATGGCGGCGCTCGAGGAGAGCCTCGCCGCGGTCAAGGGCGAGCCGCTCGCGGCCGGCGCCGAGCGGAAGTCGAAGCCGAAGTCGACTGCCGCCAAGAAGCCCGCGGCTAAGAAGACCACCAAGTCGCGATCGCGAAGCAAGGCCAAAGCCGCGAAGTAGAGGTCGATGGGCGCACCCTCGCGCTCACGAACCTCGACAAGGTGATCTGGCCGAAGGCCGGGTTCACCAAGGGCGAGGGGATGGACTACTACGCGCGGATCGCGGACGCGATGCTGCCGCATCTGAAGGACCGACCGCTTACGCGCGTGCGGTTTCCGGACGGCGTCGACGGCCAGCGCTTCTACGAGAAGCGGGCGCCGTCGCACACGCCGAAGTGGATCCGCACCTTCCCGATCGAGTTCGGCTCGGCCGGTCGCGTCGACTTCGTCGTCTGCGAGGAGCGCGCGACGCTCATCTGGCTCTGCCAGATGGCGGCCTTCGAGCTTCACCCCTCGCTCTCGCTGACGAAGAAGGTCGAGCGGCCGACGGCGCTCGTCTTCGACCTCGACCCGGGCGCGCCGGCCGACATCGTCGACTGCTGCCGGGTGGGGCTTCGTGTGCGCCAGCTGTTCGCGAAGCTCGGGCTCGAGTCATTTCCCAAGACCTCGGGCTCCAAGGGCCTCCAGGTCTACGTGCCGCTGAACACGCCCTGCACCTACGACGACACGAAGCCGTTCTCGCACGCCGTCGCGCAGCTCCTCGAGCGCGAGACGCCGGACGAGGTGGTCTCGAAGCAGAAGAGGGAGCTGCGGAAGGGCAAGGTCCTCGTCGACTGGAGCCAGAACGACGGCACGAAGACCACCGTCGCCGTTTATTCGCTGCGCGCGCGCGAGCGGCCCTGGGTCTCGACGCCGCTCGACTGGGACGAGGTGGAGGCCGTGCTCCGGCGGCGCAAGCGCGAGCTGGCGCTCGCGTCGATGCGCTTCGAGGGGGCCGACGTGGTCACGCGCGTGGAGAAGCGCGGCGACCTCTTCGAGCCACTGCTCAAGCTGAAGCAGAGGCTCCCGGCGCTGAGCCGCACGGGGCTCGACGGCGACTAGCGCACGGGGAGGCGCAGGCGCAGGCGCCCTGCGCCTGCCCGCACGAGTTCAGCCCGGGCGGCGCCGCGGCCTGGGCGGGAGGCCTGCCCACCGTCACGAGGAGCGAGATTCCAACGAGCGGCCCGACGAGCCTCGGGCGCGGCACGGCCGCAGTATGTGGGCTGGTGGACGGCCGGGCGCCGGTCGCCGCTCAGCCGAGCGGCTGGCGAACCACCGGCTTGCGGCTGGCCGTCGCCTCGTCGAGGCGGCGGACGGGCGTGGTGTAGGGCGCGCCGCGGGCGATCTCCGGATCGCTCTCGGCCTCGGCCAGGATCTCGTCGATCGCCTCGGCGAGGGCGTCGAGCGACTCGCGCGTCTCGGTCTCCGTCGGCTCGAACATCAGCGCCTCGTCGACGAGAAGCGGGAAGTAGATCGTCGGCGGGTGGAAGCCGAAGTCGAGGAGCCGCTTCGCGATGTCGAGCGTTCTCACGCCGAGGTCGCGCTTCGCCGGGCCGCCGGAGAGGACGAACTCGTGCATGCACGCACGGTCGAAGGCCACCGGCAGGTGCTCGCCGGCGCGACCGGCGCGCAGCCTGGCGAGCAGGTAGGCCGCGTTGAGGACGGCGGTCTCGGATGCCTCCTTGAGGCCGTCCCCGCCGAGGCTCGTGATGTAGGCGTAGGAGCGCACGAAGACGCCGAAGTTGCCCTGGAAGCCCCGAAGCCGCCCGATCGACTTCGGCGCGTCGTGGTCGAGGTCGAAGCTCGGGCCGGCACCGTTGGACCCCTCGGTGCGGACGATCCGCGGCACCGGAAGGTAGGGCTCGATCCGCTCGGAGACCGCGATCGGCCCGGCGCCGGGGCCACCGCCTCCGTGGGGCTGCGAGAACGACTTGTGGAGGTTCACGTGGACGATGTCGAACCCCATGTCGCCCGGACGGCTCCAGCCCATGATCGCGTTCAGGTTGGCGCCGTCGTAGTAGAGGGTGCCGCCGGCCTCGTGGACGATGGCCGTGATCTCGGCGATGTTGCGATCGAAGAGGCCGAGGGTGTTGGGGTTGGTGAGCATCAGGCAGGCGACGTCGCCGTCGGCCTTGGCGCGCAGGTCGTCGACGTCAACCCCGCCCTCGCCGTTCGTCGCGACCTTCACGACCTCGTAGCCGGCCATCGTCACGGTCGCGGGGTTGGTGCCATGCGCCGTGTCGGGGATCAGGACCTTGTGCCGCTCGGAGCCCTGGTCGGCGTGATACGCACGGGTGAGGAGAAGCCCCGCGAGCTCGCCGTGCGAGCCCGCCGAGGGCTGGAGCGAGACGTGTGGGAGGCCGGTGAGCTCGGCGAGCGCGCGCTCGAGCCGCCACATGAGCTCCAGCGCTCCCTGCGCGCGCTTCGGATCCTGCGCCGGATGCAGCCGCGCGTGGCCGGGCAGCGCAGCGACGCGCTCGTTCAGGCGCGGGTTGTGCTTCATCGTGCACGAGCCGAGCGGGTACGGGCCCGTGTCGAGGTCGAAGTTGCGGCGCGAGATGCGGTTGTAGTGGCGAACGATCTCGGGTTCGGACACCTCGGGGAGCTCGGCGGGGCGGCCGCGGAGCAGGTGCTGCGGGATGAGGTCGGCGAGCGGCGTCTCGGGGACATCGGCGGGCGGCATGACCGCGGCGCGGCGGCCCTCGACCGAGCGCTCGAAGATGGTTGTGACGGCGTCCCGCTGTTGCGGGGTCGGGGTATCGGCGTTGGCGGGGGGCGGGCTGGGAGAGGTGGGCGCTGGCGTCATCGGGCGACCTCCGGTGCTGTTGTCGCGCTTCGGACGCCATCCGTCCGAAAAGCGCCATCCGACGCCGATATCGCCCGTTCGAGGGCCTCGGCCAGGCGATCGATGTCCTCCCTGGACCGGCGCTCGGTGATCGCGACCAGCAGGCCGTCCTCGTACTCGCCGTACTCCCTCGCCAGCCAATACCCCCCGGCCAGCCCCTCCTCGGCGAGCCGATCCAGCACCGCCGGCACGTCCGCCGCAAGCCGGACCGCGAACTCGCGCACGACCGGCACCTCGTGCAGGAGCTCCACGCCCTCGACGGCCGCGAGCCGATCGCGCGCGTAGGCGGTGCGCCGCACCAGCAGCTCGCCGAGCTCCGCGAAGCCCCGCTTGCCGAGCCAGGCCAGGTAGACCGCGCCGGCCAGCGCGTTCAGAGCCTGGGAGGTGCAGATGTTGTGGGTGGCCTTTTCGCGGCGGATGTGCTGCTCGCGGGTCTGGAGGGCGAGGACGAAGCCGCGGCGGCCGTCGATGTCGGTGGTCTCGCCGGCGATCCGGCCGGGCATCCGCCGCAGGTGCTCCTCCGCCGCAGCGAAGAACCCGAACGACGGGCCGCCGTAGTCGAGGCGGCCGCCGAGCGGCTGGCCCTCGCCGACCGCGACGTCGATGCCGCAATCGCCGGGTGGCTTCAGGACCGAGAGAGCGATCGGGTCGACCGATGCGACCGCGAGTGCGCCCTGCGCGTGCGCGGCGTCGGCCAGCGACTGGAGGTCCTCCACCCCTCCGAGGAAGTTGGGGTTCTGGACGAAGACGGCGGCGGTGTCCTCGTCGACCGCAGCCTCGAGCTCGGCGCCGTCCGTCAGCCCTCCGTCGATGCCGACCTCGACCACCTCGGCGTTGAAGCCGCGCGCGTAGGTGGCGAGCGTCTGGCGGCTGTGCGGATGGACCCCCCGCGAGACGACGAGCCTCCGCCTGCCCTTGGTGGCCCCGATCGCCAGGTACGCGGCCGATGCCACGGACGATGGGCCCTCGTAGAGCGAGGCGTTGGCGACAGGCAGGCCGGTGAGCTCGGAGATCGCGGTCTGGAACTCGAACATCACCTGGAGCCCGCCCTGAGAGACCTCCGGCTGGTACGGCGTGTAGGGCGTCAGGAATTCGGAGCGCTGCGTGATCGCGTCGACGATCGCCGGGACGTAGTGGTCGTACATGCCGGCACCGACGAAGCAGGTCTCGGACTCCGCGTCCGCGTTGCGGCCCGCCAGTGACGCGAGGTGATCGAACGTCTCCGGCTCCGAGCGCCCGCCGGGAAGCTCGACGTCTCGGCCCAGGCGCATGGCCTCGGGGATGTCGGCGAAGAGTGCCTCGACGCCCGACGCCCCGATGGCGTCCAGCATCTCCGCGCGGTCGGCGTCGGTGGCGGACGTGTACCGGCTCACGCCTCAGATGCTACGAGGAGGCGAGGAGATCCCTATAGGCCGCCGCGTCGAGCAGGCCGTCTGCCTCGGAGGGATCGGACAGCTTCACCCTCACGAGCCAGCCCCCGCCGTAGGGATCCTCGTTGATCACCTCCGGGCTGTCGGCGGCGCCGTCGTTGACGGCGACGATCTCACCCGAGAGCGGTGCGATCACCTCGGACACGGCCTTGACCGACTCCACCTCGGCGTAGGAGGAGTCCTTGGTCGCGCTTGCCCCGACCTCGGGCGGCTCGAAGAAGACGACCTCGCCGAGCGAGTCCTGGGCGTACCAGGTGATCCCGAAGGTCGCCTCATCGCCCTCGATGCGGGCCCAGTCGTGCTCGGGGTGGTAGCGAAGCTCGTCGGGATAGCTCTCGTTCGCCAAGTCAGCCCTCCTTCTCGTAGAGAGGCCGGGACTCTATGCGCGCCGGCCGGCGGCGTCCTCGGACGTCGATCTCGACCGCGGTCCCGGGCTCCGCCAGATCGGCGCGAACGTATGCCATCCCGATCCCCCTCTCGAGGCATGGCGAGAGCGTTCCGCTCGTCACCTCGCCGACCGACTCGTCGCCGAGGACGACCGCGTTCCCCTGGCGCGGGATACCGCGATCCGTGAGCGCGAAGGGGGCGAGCTTCTCCTCGGTGCCATCCGCGCGAGCCTCGGCGACGGCCTCGGCGCCGACGAACCCCGTCTCCTCCTTGCAGCACCATCCGAGCCCCGCCTCGATCGGGTCTCGCGACGTGTCCATGTCGTTCCCGTACAGGTGGAAGCAGACCTCGAGGCGCAGCGTGTCGCGCGCGCCGAGGCCCGCCGGCGCCGCGCCCGCGTCCATCAGCGCGTCCCACAGGGCGGGCGCGGCGTCTGGATCGACCAGCACCTCCACCCCGTCCTCTCCGGTGTAGCCGGTGCCGCACACGAGCGCCTCGGCGCCCGCGACGCGCACCGTCGCGGTCCTCATTCGGGGTGGCAGCTCGCCCTCCGCGAGCCCGCCCACTATCGCCCTCGCCTCGGGCCCCTGCACCGCGAGCATCGCGTAGCGATCGATGGCGTCGGTCACGTCGGCGTCAAAACCCTCGGCGTGATCACGGAACCACGCGAAGTCGCCCTCGTGGTTCGCGGCGTTCGTGACGGTCAGGTAGCGGTCGTCGTCAAGCCGGTAGGTGAAGAGGTCGTCGAGGATTCCGCCGTCTTCCCGGCAGAGGACCGAGTACTGGGCGCCACCGACGCCGATCGTGGAGACGTCGTTGGAGAGCAGCTGCTGCAGCAGTTCGAGACCTTGCGGGCCAGCGGTCTCGATCTCACCCATATGCGAGACGTCGAAGACACCGCAGCCGGTCCGCACGGCAACGTGCTCGGCTCGCACCCCCTCGTACTGCACGGGCATCTCCCAGCCGGCGAAGTCGACGAGCCGAGCGCCGGCGGCCACGTGCGCGTCGTAGAGGGGCGTTCGCTTGGGCACCAGCCCACGCTAGCTGGCCCGGACTAGCGACGAAGTCGCGGTACAAGCGAGTTGCCCGGGTCCCCCCGGTCAGCGTCGCAAGCCGCCGGCACCGGAGGGCGGAGCCCGAGGAGCCGGCGGAGTTACTCCGGTCTACCGGCCCTTCAGGAAGTCCGGCACGTCGACGTCGTCGTCGGAGACCTGGAGGTCGCGGCGCTCGCGGTCGCCCAGGGCCGGGGCGCCGCGCCGGCGGGCGCGGTCGCGGACCTGGATCGGCTTGCGCGCAAGGGTCTCGAAGCCCTCGAAGCCGGTGGCGATCACGGTCACCCTGACCTCGTCGCCCACCGACCGATCGATGACGGTGCCGAAGATGATGTTCGCCGACTTGTCGGCCGTCGCCACGACTACCTCCGCGGCCTCGTCGACCTCGAACAGGTTGAGGTCGTCGGAGCCGGTGAAGTTGAGGAGCATCCCCGTCGACCCCTCGATCGACTGCTCCATGAGCGGCGAGTTGATCGCCATCTTCGCCGCCTCGATGGCGCGGTTCTCCCCGGCGGCGGAGCCGATGCCCATCATCGCCGAGCCGGCGTTGGACATAACGGTCCGCACGTCGGCGAAGTCGAGGTTGATCTGGCCCGGGGTCGTGATCAGGTCGGTGATGCCCTGGACGCCCTGGCGCAGGATGTCGTCGGCGATCCGGAAGGCCTCCTGCACGGAGGTCCGGCGCTCGACGACCTGGAGCAGCTTCTCGTTTGGGACGATGATCAGGGTGTCGACCATGGCGCGGAGCTTGTCGATCCCCTCGAGCGCCTGCTGCATCCGCCGCGACCCTTCGAACTCGAACGGCTTCGTGACGACCCCGACGGTGAGCGCGCCGATCTCCTCCTTGGCGATCTCGGCGATCACGGGCGCTGCGCCGGTGCCGGTGCCGCCACCCTCGCCCGCGGTGACGAAGACCATGTCGGCCCCCTTCAGCGCCTCCTTGATCTCGTCGCGCGTCTCCGCCGCCGCGCCGGCGCCAACCTCGGGGTTGGCGCCCGCGCCGAGTCCCGAGGTGAGCTTGTGGCCGATCGCGAGCTTGATGTCGGCTTCGCAGGCCTGAAGCGCCTGCACATCGGTGTTCACGGCGATGAACTCGACGCCCTTGAGGCCGGCGTCGACCATGCGCGAGACGGCATTCGTGCCGCCGCCGCCGGCTCCGACGACCTTGATTACCGCCAGGTAGGAGGATTCCACCATTTTCTCCCGGTTCCTCGCTTTCCGTCCGAGGCTAAAGGGAGGCTTGAGTGTTTCAACTCCCTTCAGCCCTGACTCTACACGTGACCGTACGGCATTGGCCTCGTCGTGTCAATTCGCGCGAACCCATCCGGCACGGAATCGTGCAAACGCGAAACTCTCGACTTCGCGTCGAGAGTTGTTCGCCGGTGCAGAGCCTCGACCCTGGGTTCAGGGTCGCGTCGGAGACGCCCTCCTACCCCACCGCGGGCCGCTTCGGGACCTGGACGTCGACGTAGGAGAGCGAGGTCACCCGCTTGTCGGCGAGGACCGCGGCCGCGGCCGCCCATTTCGCCGGCGCGGCCGCCGGCGTGCCGAACCGCAGCTGGATGCCGCCGTCGAGCTTCACGGTGACGCCGTGGGAATCGCTGGCGCCGACTCCCGTGATCTCCCGCGCCAGCGGCGCGGGGGCTGTGCCGAGCACCAGAGCCTCCCCTCGCGGGGTGCCGCTCAAACGACCGGTGACGGGCAGATGGTCGACGGCGACGGCCGGGAGCTTGGCCAGCTGGGGCGAGCCGTCACCGCGCAGCAGCGTGCCGTCTCCGGCGATCGGCACCTCGTGGCCATCGCTCCGTGCGACCATCACCGGCGGACGCTGGGTGACGCGAAGCGTCATCCCGTGCGGGAAGCTCGTCTCGGCGCTCACGGAAGCGATCTCCGGGAAGCGGGCGGCGGTCTGGTCGAGGCGGCCCTGGTCGACGTGCAGGGTCGTCATCTGTCTCGCCTCGGCGACGAGCGCCGCCGCTGCCGGGTGGGAGCCCCCGCCTCCGAGGCCCTCGACCTTGACGTCGCTCACGGCCACCAGCGACGAATCGCGAAACCAGGCGAAGTAGCCGATCGCGAGGGCGCCGGCGACCACGAGAGCCAGCGCTGCCTTCGCGCGCAAAGAGCCCAGACGGCGCCGCTTCTTGGCCGCGTCCGCCTTCGGGGCCGCGCTGCGAGGCCGCGACCGGGTGGTCGCGGGCTTCCTCGCAGCCTGCTTCGTCGCGGCGGCCTTCCTCGGAGCCTGTTTCTTGACGGGGGGCTTCCTCGCGGCCGGCTTCGTCCGCGCCGAGGTGCGCCGCCGTCCCGCCGGGGTCGTCGCCTTCGTCGTCAAGCGTCCTCCCCGGGCCGAGCCCAGTCAGCCGGCCACTCGACGCGTCCCAGCACCTGGACCTCGGGCTCGAGCGTGATGCCAAACCGCTCGCGCACGCGCCGGCGACCCTCGGCCATCAGCGCGATCACGTCGGCCGTCGTCGCCTCGGTGGCGTTCTCCACGAAGTTCGCGTGCTTGGGCGAGAACCGCGCGCCGCCGACCTCGAGGCCGCGGCATCCCGCGGCCTCGAGGAGCTGGCCCGCGGTCCGGCCCTCCGCGGCGGCGTCGTCCGGGTTCTTGAAGGTCGAGCCGAAGGTCTTGATCCCGGACGGTTGCGCCTCGCGCCGGCGGCCGCGCATGTCGGCGAGCGTCGCGCGGATGTCGTCCGGATCTTGCGGCTCGAGCCGGAACGACGCCCGCGAGACCACCTCGCCCTGCGCCAGGTTCGAGCGCCGGTAGGAGAAGTCGAGGTCCTCGGGGGCTCTCTCCTCCACTCCGGACGCGCTCACGACCCGAGCCGAGGTGAGGACCCGAGCGAGCTGCCCGCCGTAGGCATTCGCGTTCATCCGGACGGCCCCGCCGACGGTCCCGGGGATGTTGACTCCGAACTCGAGGCCCGACAGCCCCCAGCGCGCTGTCTTGGCCGCCGCCGACGGCATCCGGGCGCCGCCGCCGCAGCTCACGTCGTTGCCGCTGCGCGCGATCGTGGCGAGATCGCCGTCCAGCTTCAAGACCAACCCGCGAAATCCATCGTCTGAGATGAGGAGGTTCGATCCCGAGCCCACCACTCCTACCTCGAGGCCCTCGATCACGGCCCACGCGAGCAGCTCCTCGAGCGCCTCCTCGCTTGCCGGCCGCGCGAAATGGTCGGCCGATCCGCCCGTCCGCACGGTCGTGAGCCGCGCGAGCGGGTAGTCGCTCTCCACGCCCACGGGCGGACGGCTCATCGCCCCTCCCCCGCAACCAGGGCGTCGGCGAGCCGGAAGACGTCGCCCGCCCCGATCGTGACGAGCAGGTCGCCCTCGCGGAGCCGAGCGTCGAGGACGCGGGCGCCGGTGTCGACGTCGCGAAGCCACCAGACGGGCCTGCCGCCGGAGCGCTCGGCGGCGGCGCGCGCGACATCGAGCCCGCTGACGCCCGCCAGGTCCCCGACCGGCTCCTCGCGCGCCGCGTAGATATCGAGGACGCCAACGGCGTCGGCCTCCGCGAGCGCCCGCCCGAAGCGCGGGGCCAGCGCGCGCGTGCGTGAGTACAGGTGCGGCTGAAAGGCCGCGATCAATCGCCTCGGCTCGAGCTCGCGGAGCGCAGCGAGGCCGGCGGCTACCTCGGTCGGATGGTGGGCGTAGTCGTCGTAGATCACGGCGCCGCTTCGGTGGCGGCCCTTGCGCTCGAGCCGGCGAAGCATCCCGGGGAAGTCGGCCAGGGCCTCGGCGAGCTCGCCGGCGTCGGCGCCCATGAGCTCGGCCGCCGCGACCGCTCCGCGAGCATCGAAGAGGTTGTGCCGTCCGGGCACCTCGAGGCCGAGCTCCGGGGGCCCGGGGCGCTCGTCGTCGAAGCGCACGACGCGCTGATCGCCCGCCACCGGGTCGAGGTCGTCGCCCGCGCCGAGCGCGAGGCCGCTCGCGGGTCCCGCGAAGTCGCGAAACGCCTCGAGCAACTCCAGGCGCGTATGCCAGTGCGAATGGTGATCGAGCTCCACGTTGGTGACGACGGCGACCTCGGGGCGCATTCGCAGGAAGCTGCCGTCGGACTCGTCCGCCTCGGCGACGATCCACTCCCCCGCCCCCCAGCCCGCGTTCGAGGGCTCGCCCGCCTCGCCCGCGCCCGGCAGCTCGCCGCCGAGGAGGAACGCGGGGTCGGCCCCCACCCTCCGCAGTCCGTGCACGAGCATCCCGGCGGTGGTCGTCTTCCCGTGCGTCCCGGCGACCGCGATCAGGCGACGCTGCGCGCAGACCTCGGCCAGGAGCTCGCCGCGATGGAGGATGCGCTGCCCCCGTTCCCGGGCCCGAGCCAGCTCGGGGTTGTCCTCGGAGATCGCGGTCGAGACGACGACCTCGGCCTCGGGCGGAACGGAGTTCGCGTCGTGACCGACCCGCGGCTCGAGGCCCTCCCGCCGCAGCCGCTCGAGGTAGCTCGACTCGGCGCGGTCCGAGCCAGTCACGCGCGCCCCGAGCCGATGGCTCACGAGGGCGAGCCCGCTCATCCCGGCGCCGCCGATGGCGATGAAGTGCAGCTCGCGGCCGCTCCAGCCGGTCATCGGCCCGTCGTGGCGAGGATCTCGTCGGCGATCACCAATGCGGCGTCGGGGCGGGCGAGCGACGCTGAGGCGGCGCTCATCCGCTCGAGGCGATCGGCATCCCCGAGGATGTCGGCTGCGAGGGTCGTCAGGTGAGCCGAATCGAGCTCGGAGTCCTCCAGCACGACCGCCGCCCCGGCGTCCGCCATCCAGGCGGCGTTGGCGTGCTGATGACGCGCCGCGGCGTGCGGATACGGGACCAGGATCGCTGGGCGGCCCGCTGCCGCCAGCTCGAAGACGGAGCCGCCGGCCCGGGCCAGGACGAGGTCGCACGCCGCGAGGGCGTCGGCCAGGTTCGGCTCGTACTCGAGCAGCGTGTAGCGCTCGGGCTGCGCGCCGTCGAGGCGCTGCCTGCGCCGCTGGGTAATCGCGGTGGCCCGCGATGTGGAGGACGTGGAAGTCGCGCTGCGCGCCGTCCACCCCCGCGAACGCGTCGAGCGCCGTCTCGTTGATGCTCCGAGCTCCCTGGCTGCCCCCGAAGACGAGCAGGGAGCGCTGCCTTGGCTCGATGCCGAACCGGTCCCGCGCCGCGCCGCGGTCCGCGCGGCCCACTGCCGCCGGCACCGGGCGGCCCGTCACCGTATATCGCTCACCCTCGAGTCCGTCGATCGGGAAGGCGAGGCACACGCGGCTCGCGCGGCGGGCGAGGAGGCGGTTTGCCAGGCCGAGGTGGCGGTCGGCTTCGGTGAGCACCAGAGGTAGCCGCAGCGAGATCGCGGCGAGGCCCGCGGGTCCGGCCACGTAGCCGCCCCCGCCCATCACCGCGTCGGGGCGGCGGCGGCGAAGCAGCCCGCGAGCGGCGGGGGCCGCCGCCAGCGCCAGTCCAACCGCTCGCGCGGCATGGAGCGGCGAGGAGCGGTCGATCCCCTCGACTCGCAAGAGGTCGATGTCGAAGCCGGCCGCTGGGACGAGCTCGGCCTCCGAGCGCCCCTCGGCGCCTACGAACGAGACCTCGGCGCCCCTATCGCGAAGCGCCTCGGCGACGGCCAGCGCCGGCACGACGTGCCCCGCCGTTCCCCCGGCTGCTATCGCGACCCTTGGCACTGGTTCGTGTCCTTTCGGTCGGGGCTCGCCGGCCTCGGCTGCTCCCCTCGACGACGCTCAGTGTCGCAGCGCGCCTGGAGGTATCGCGCGCGGGCGAGGCGGCCCTCGCCGCGGGGTTGCGCGCGATGCCGAGCAGCAGCCCCACCGCGGCGAGGGTGACGAGCAGGCTCGAGTTCCCGTAGGAGACGAACGGCAGCGGCACCCCAGTGAGCGGAGCCAGCCCCATCACCGCGAAGAGGTTGATCAGCGCCTGGATCAGGATCAGCGACGTGATCCCTGCCGCCAGCAGCTTCCCGTAGCGATCGCGCGCGCGCTGCGCGGTTCGTAAGCCGGCGTAGCCGAACAGGCCATAGAGGCCCACGAGCACGGTGATGCCGGCGAGGCCGAGCTCCTCGCCGATGACGGCCGCGATCATGTCGGTGTGAGCCTCGGGCAGGAAGTACGCCTTCTGGAGGCTCTGCCCGAGGCCGACGCCGAAGATACCCCCCGAGCCGAGGGCGATCTTCGCCTGCGTGGCCTGGTAGCTGGTGCTCGTCGGGTCGCTGGACGGGCTGAGGAAGCTTGTGAGCCGCTGCATCCGGTAGGGCTGGATGACCACCGCTATCAGGACGACCGCGCCGACGACCGCCGCCAGCAGTGCGATGTGGCGCCCCTTGACGCCGGCGGCTACGAGCATCGTCGCCGTCGCGAAGCAGGCGATCATCGCTGTGCCCAGGTCGGGCTCGACCACCACCAGGAGACACGCGAGCGCGACGACGAGCAGGTACGGCATCAGCGTCCGCACGCTGCGGGTCATCGTCGGGCGCTCGGCGAGCAGCTTCGCGCCATAGAGCACGATGGCGAGCTTCGCGATCTCCGAGGGCTGGATCTGGAGCGGGCCGGCGCCGATCCACCGCTTGGCGCCGTTCACGGTCACGCCGACGCCCGGCAGGAGGACGGCCACGAGCCCGGCCATGGCCGCCAGGAGAATGAGAGGCGTGAGGGGCTTGAGGATGCGCGCCCCGCGTCCCGACAGCAGCTTCATGGCGACCAGCCCCAGCGCCCCGAAGACCAGCGTGCGCTTGAGGTAGTAGGCGCTGTCGCCGGTGGTACCGAGCAGTGAGGTCGTCGAGCTTGCGCTGAACACCATGACGACGCCGAAGGCGAGCAGGCATAGGGTCGCGGTCAGAAGCAGCGAGTACTCGATCGGCTGAGCGGCCGCCCGCTTGCGGGCGCCCAGGCGGCCGATGCTGAACGCGGTCACGAATCACCTGCGGCGGCTTCGCCGCCTGACACGCGTGTTTCGGTGCTACAGCACCTCATCAAGCACCTTGCTCCCCAATCAGGTCGCGGAAGCGGTCGCCCCTCTCGGCGAAGTCGCGGAACGCGTCGAAGCTCGCGCAGGCGGGAGCGAGCAGGACGACCTGTCCCGGACGAGCCGCGGCCGACGCCGCGCCAACGGCCGCGGCCAGGTCATCGCAGCGGCGAAGCTCGACCCCGGCGCGCTCGGCCGCGGGCGCCAGCGCGCGCTCGATCTCCACGGCCGTCTCCCCGATCAGGTAGCAGGCGGCGCATCGCTCGGCCACGGGGGCGGCCAGCGGCTCGAACGCCTCTCCCTTCGAGCTGCCGCCCAGGATTGCGTGAACGCCGCCACCGAAGCGCCTCGAGCGCCTTCACGGCGGCCGCCACGTTCGTCGCCTTCGAGTCGTTCACGTAGGTGACGCCGCTGAGCTCCGCCACGACCTCGAGGCGGTGCGGCACGCCTGGGAAGGTCACAAGGCCCTCCCGCACGGCGTCACGCTCGACGCCGAGCTCCAAAGCGGCAGCCGCGGCGGCCGTCGCGTTCACCGCGTTGTGCTCGCCGAGGAGCGGCAGCTCCGAGGCCTCGAGAAGGGCGTCGCCGCCGGCGAAGATCGTTCCGCCGGCGAGCGCGTAGTCGCAGTCGGGGTCGCCGGGGCGCTCGGAGGCGCAGAAGGCGACGCGCCTGGCGCAGCCGCCCAGGTCGCGGTCGCGCAGGGCCGGGTCGGAGCGGTTGTAGATCGCGACGTCGCCCGAGCCCTGGTTCGCGAACGCCCTCAGCTTCGCCTCGGCGTAGCGCTCGAAGGTGCCGTGCCGGTCGAGGTGGTCGGGGGCGAGGTTGAGGATCACGGCGCACTCCGGGGCGAAGGCGTCCGCGTCCTCGAGCTGGAAGCTCGACGTCTCGCAGACGATCGTCGCGTCAGGCGCGACCTCGCCCGCGAGCGAGGCCAGCGGGGTCCCGACGTTCCCGGCCACGGCCACGGGCTCGCCCGCCGTCCTCCACAGGTGGCCGATGAGCTCCGTCACAGTCGTCTTCCCGTTGGTCCCGGTGACGGCGACGAAACGGTTCGGCAGCAGCCGCCAGGCGAGCTCGACTTCACCGAGGACCGGGAGGCCGCGCTCGCGGGCCGCCACGACGACGGGTGCTTCGGCGGGCACTCCGGGGCTCTTGACGAGACACCGCGCGCGGTCGAGAAGCCCAACTCCGTCACCATCCAGGTTGATTTCGACGCCGAGGTCCCGAAGCCCTTCCGCGCCGTCGGGAGAGCCGGAGTCGGTCCCGATCACCTCTTCCCCGCGCGAGACGAGAAGTCGCGCCGCCGCCTGTCCCGAGCGGGCGACGCCGACGACCAGGTACGGCCCCGGCGGGGCGGGTGGGCGCGCCTTCGATTCGGGCACCCCTCTAGTTTCGCCCCGCGGTCGGCCCCGCCTCCCCTACGCTCATTTCCCCGATGGATTCCGAGACCCTGGCGAGATCGTTCGGAGACGTCGCGGGCTCCTACGAGCGGGGCCGGCCGCGCTACCCCTCGGGCGGCGCTCGACCACCTGGCGCGCGAGCTGGACCTCGACGAATCCTCGACGGTAGTCGACCTCGCGGCAGGCACCGGGAAGCTGACGAGGGACCTCGTCCCCCGTTTCGGCGAGGTGGTCGCCGTCGAGCCGCTCGACGAGATGCGGAAGGGCCTCGAGCGAACCGTTCCCGGCGCGACCGCGCTGTCCGGCACGGCGGAGGCCATGCCCGTCGCGGACGGAGCGGCGGCCGCGGTCTTCGTCGCCCAGGCGTTCCACTGGTTCGCTCATGCGACCGCGCTCGCGGAGATCGCTCGGGTGCTCGAGCCGCGCGGTGGCCTCGCGCTGCTCTTCAACACGAGCCCGTGGGAGCGGCGCGAGGGTGTCTGGTTCAGCGCGCTCGACGACCTGCTCTCCTCGCGCGCCGACCTCGCCACTGCCCACCGCCACATGACCGGCTGGTGGCTCACCGCGTTCGATGGCGATCCCCGGTTCCCACCACCCGCGAGCGCCGCCTTCGAGCATGAGCAGCGCCTCCCGCCCGACGGCTTCATCGCGTCGCTCGCCTCACGCAGCTACGTCTCGACGCTGGCCGAGCCCGACCGCGAAGCGCTCCTCGGCGAGGCGCGAGCGATGCTCGACCGCGACGACGCGCCGCTCGAGGCCGGCGAGGTGGTGATCCCGCTGCGGACCGCGGTCTACTGGACGCGCAGGCCGCGCTAGCGGCCCCCGGCGGCCGTGGCAGCCGACAGCGCTCAGTTTGGGTAGCGAGGGCGGGCAGGGCCGGGGCGAGGACCGTCGTGATGCGGCTCATCCACCGTGTATGGGTGTTATCCGCATCAGATCCCTTCGGCCGTGGGATCCCCCCTCGCTAACTGACCGCGAGCGCCGGAAGCCCTCGCCCCCGAGAACCGGCTAGCCGATCGAGTTCTGGTAGAGCGTGTAGCCGATCCCCGAGCAGACCGCGGCCACGATCCAGAAGCGGAGCATGATCTTGGTCTCCGACCACGCCTTGAGCTCGAAGTGGTGGTGCACCGGGGCCATGAGGAACACGCGCTTTCGCGTGCTCTTGAAGACGGCGACCTGAACCGCCACCGAGAGCGCCTCGATCACGAAGATCCCTCCGAGGATGATCAAGAGCACCTCGGTCTGGGTCATCACAGCGAGCGCGCCGATCGCGCCCCCCAGGCCCAGCGACCCCGTGTCGCCCATGAAGATCGAGGCCGGGAACGCGTTGAACCATAAGAACCCGACCGAGGCGCCGACGAGGCATGCGGAGAGGAGCGCCAGGCCCTCCTGCCCGCTGGTCACCGAGATCGCCATGTAGGCGAGGAGGACGATCGCGCACGAGCCCGCCGCGAGACCGTCGAGCCCGTCGGTGAGGTTGACGCCGTTGGAGGCACCGGCGATCACGAGGAAGACGAGGAAGACGTAGAGGACGGGCCCGAGATAGATGTGAGCGTCGAAGACGCGGACGTCCAGCGAGGGGTCGAGGCCCACCTTCTTCGTCGCCACCCACCAGAGTGCCAGGGCAAGCGCGATCTGGCCCAGGAGCTTCCAGCGCGCCGAGAGCCCGAGCGAGCGCCGCTTCGTGACCTTGATGAGGTCATCCGCGAAGCCGAGCGCCGCGCACCCGATCGCGACGCCGAACACCGCCAGGCTCTGCGTGTCTCGTGGGCCCAGCACGAGGAACGGCACGGCGATCGCCACGAAGAGGATGAGCCCGCCCATCGTCGGGGTGCCGGCCTTGGCGTGGTGCTCCTGCGGGCCCTCCTCACGGATCTGCTGGCCGAACTCCTTCACGCGGAGGTAGTCGATGAACTTCGGCCCAAGGAAGATCGTGATCAGCATCGCCGCCATCCCCGCGACCAGAATCTGCGCCCGGTCGACGGCCGTCGTGACGACGGAGGCGAGGATGAGCTCGACGCTCATCGCGTCCCTTCGCCGCCGTGTCGCGCGATCAGGTCATCGGCGACGAGCTCGAGGCCGACCGCCCGCGAGCCCTTGACGAGGATCGCGTCGCCCGGCTTCAGATGCCGCTCGACCTCCTCCGCCGCCGCATCCGCGTCGGGGACCCAGGCGTCCGGCGCGTACGCGTGCGCGAGCGCGCCGACCCCGATGATCGGGCCGATGCCTAGGCCCCGGGCGTGCGCCGCGACGTCGCGGTGGAACGCCTCCGCCTCGGGCCCGAGCTCGCGCATCTCCCCCAGCACCGCGACCCTGCGGCCGTCTGCCTCGAGCGAGGCGAGATGCTCGAGCGCGGCGCGCATCGAGACCGGGTTGGCGTTGTAGCAGTCGTTCACGAGGACGATGCCGGCGGCGAGGTCGACCAGCTCCCCACGGAGGGGGGAGAAGACTATCCGCGACGCAAGCGGCGCCATCTCGGACGGCGACGTGCCCAGGGCGACGCCGATCGCCACGGCGCAGAGGACGTTCGCGAGGTTGTGAGCCTCGCCGAAGGGGAGCTCGAACCGCTCGATGCCATCGGGAGTGGCGATCGTGGCCTCGGTCGAGCGACCGTCGCTCTCCACGTCCATGGCGAACACGTCGCCGCCCGGGCCGAAGGTGAGCGCGTCGAGGCGATCGTCGAGGTGGGGCTCGAGGGCCTCTTCGTCCACGGGGATCACCGCCTTTCCGCCGTCGCCGAGACCCCTGAGTATCTCGGCCTTCGCCTCGGCGATCACCTCCAGTGCGCCGAGGAGCTCCAGGTGAACCGGCCCGATGTTGGTGATCGCCCCCACCGTCGGCTCGGCGATCGCGCAGAGCTCGGTGATCTGACCCTTCCCCCGCATCGCCATCTCGAGCACGAGGACCTGCGTCTCGGGCGGCGCCGAGAGGATCGCGAGCGGCAATCCGATCTCGGTGTTGAGGTTCTCGTGGGTGGCGTGGACCCGCCACGGCAGCATTGCGCGGCAGATGTCCTTGACCGACGTCTTCCCGGTCGACCCGGTGATGCCGACGACCGGACAGCCGAGCTCGCGCCGCCACGCCGTGGCGACGCCCTGGAGGGCGGCGAGCGGGTCCCGTGCGCCCAGGAGCCAGCCGCCGCCCGAGTCCGTGTCCGCGGCTATGGCGCGGGCCCGTTCCGGGGTCACCACGGCCCCCCACGCGCCGGCCTCCAGCGCCGAGGCCGCGAACTCGCCCCCGTCGACGCGCTCGCCCGGCAGGCCGAAGAAGAGCTCGCCGGACCCGGCCCCGCGGGAGTCGATCGCCGCGCCGGAGGGGCGGTCGTGAGATCCCTCGCGAACGACCTCCGCTCCGGCCGCGTCCGCGATTGCCTTGGGCGAGAGCTCGATCACGGGTTCCCTTCCTGAAACCGCGCGAGCTCCTCGCGGGCGACCTCGCGGTCGTCGAACGGGATCTTCCGCCCGGCCTCGAACTCCTGCCCCTGCTCGTGCCCCTTGCCGGCGATGACGACGGTGTCGCGCTCCCCGGCGGCGTCCAGCGCCATCCGGATGGCCAGCCGGCGGTCGACCTCGACCTCGACGGTGCCGCCGTCGACCCCCGCGACGATCTCCTCGATGATCGCGCCCGGATCCTCCGAGCGCGGGTTGTCGGAGGTGACGATGGCGAGGTCGGAGAGCCGTGCTCCGATCTGCCCCATCAGGGGGCGCTTGGCCCGGTCGCGATCGCCGCCACAGCCGAAGACCGTGATGAGCCGGTTGGAGGTGAGCCTGCGCGCCGCCTCGAGCACGTTGCGAAGCGAGTCCGGCGTGTGCGCGTAATCGACCAGCACCGAGAACGCCTGACCGGCCTGCACGGGCTCGAGGCGGCCCGGCACGGGCGGCGCGTCGGCGAGGGCGACCACCGCCTCCGTGATCCCGACGCCGAGCGCCCCGGCGGCCGCAATGGCCACGAGGGCGTTGGCGACGTTGAAGTCGCCCGGGAGCGGAAGCCGGCCCGCGGCCTCCTCACCGCCTGCCAGCACCGTGAACCGCGACCCCGAGGCGTCGAAGCGCACGTCTCGAGCCGCGATCGACGCGCCCTCGGTGCCAGACACCGAGACCGTCGTTAGGTCGTCGGCGCCCGCCGCCGCGATCTCGGCCGCGAGGCGCGCGCCGTAGGGGTCGTCGACGTTCACGATGCGCGCGCCGGGCTCGGCTGCGGCCTCGAGCCCGAACCCGAAGAGGCGGCTCTTGGCCGCGAAGTAGTCCTCCATGTCGGCGTGGAAGTCGAGGTGGTCCTGGGTGAGGTTCGTGAACGCGGCGACGGCGAAGTGGATGCCGTTCACGCGCGCGAGCGCCAGCGCGTGCGAGGAGACCTCCATCGCGCAGGCCACGTCGCCGCCGTCGAGCATCCTGCTGAAGGTCTCCTGCAGGTCGATCGCCTCGGGCGTCGTCCGCTCGACCTCCTCCTCCACCCCGCCCACCACGCGCTTCACGGTGCCGAGGAGCCCCGTCTGGCGCCCGGCCCGCTCGAGGATGTGTCGCAGCAGGAACACCGTGGTCGTCTTCCCATTGGTGCCGGTGATCCCGGCAACTCGAAGCTCGCTGGTGGGGTCGCCGAAGAACCGCGCGGCGGCGGGCGCCATGGCGGCCCGCGCGCTCGGCACCCGGGCCTGGGCGACGTCGACCTCGAGCGGCCGCTCGACCACGAGCGCCGCCGCCCCTGCGTCCACCGCCGCGGCCGCGAAGTCGTGCCCGTCGCTCCGCTCGCCCGGCACGCAGAAGAAGAGCGTTCCGTCGGTGACCCTGCGATTGTCGTAGGCGAGCCCCGTGACCTCGACCTCCGCGTCGCCCTCGAAGGTGGCGCCGACGTCGGCGAGGACCTCGCTGAGCCTCATGGGCCGGGAGGCTACTTCGGAGGGATGCCGAGATAGGGGAGCGCGAACTTCGCGATCTCGCCGAAGGCAGGGGCCGCCACGGTGCCGCCGTAGTAGCTGCCGACGGTGGGGTCGTCGGCGACGATCGCCACGAGAAGCTTCGGATCGGCCGCGGGCGCGAAGCCGACGAAGGACGCGACGAACTGCGTGTCCGAGTAGGTGCCGTTCACGACCTTCTGGGCGGTGCCGGTCTTGCCGGCGAGCGTGTACCCGGGGACGCTCACCTCCGAGGCCGTGCCCCCCGGCGCGAGCACGCCCTCGAGCATGGTCCGGAGCTTCGCGGCGTCAGCCTTGCTGATGATCCGGTGCCCCCGCGACCCCGGTACGCGACTGCCCCCCTCACGCTCGATCAGCCTCGGCGCCCGGAGAATGCCCCCGTTGGCGATCGCGGAGTACGCGGCCGCCATCTGGATCGGCGTCACCGACAGGCCCTGGCCGATCGGCAGGTTGCCCATCGTTGAGCCCGAGTACTGGGAGGGCTTCGGAACGATGCCCTGCTCCTCGCCCGGGAAGGCGATGCCGGTCGGCTTCGCGAACCCGAAGGTGCGAACCCAGTGGTTGAACCGCGTCGCGCCCACCCGCGCGCCGATCAAGTCGGCGCCGATGTTCGACGACTGAGCGAGGATCTGGGCCACCGTGAGCGTCTCCGGCCCGTGCAGCTCGGCGTCGGTGATCGTGCGGTCGGCGACCTGGAGCTCGGTGGGAATGGCGAACGGGGTGCTCGGCGTCACCTTGTGGTCGGAGAGCGCTCCGGCGACGGTGAAGGCCTTGAACGTCGACCCGGGCTCGTAGGTGAAGCCGGTCGCCATGTTGGAGAGCTCCTCCCCCGTCGCGTCCGCCGGATCGTTGGGGTTCGCCGACGGCCAGTCGGCCATCGCGAGGACGTCGCCGGTCTGCGGGTTCATGACGATCGCGGTGGCGCCGTGCGGCTGGTACGTCTCCGCGAGCTTGCCCAGCACCTCCTCGGTCCGCGCCTGAAGGCCGCCATCAATCGTGAGCTGCAGGTCCTGCCCCTGGGTCGCGGGCGTCACGGTGTGGCGGACGAGCTCCTTGCCCAGCCCGTCGAGCACCACCTGGCGCTCGCCGTTCTGACCCGCGAGCAGCGAGTTGTCGGCGGCCTCGAGCCCGGTCAGGCCCTGGTTCTCGGTGCCGACCGTGCCGATCACCTGCGACGCGAGGTCTCCCTCCGGATAGACGCGGCGAGAAGAGGGAAGTGTCGAGATGCCCGGCAGATCGAGCTTGCGAATCTTCGCGGCGTCGGGCAGCGAGACCTGGTGGGCGACGTAGGCGAAGCCGGAGCTGCCGGAATGGAGTGCATGCTCGACGGCGGTCGGGCTCGTATGGACGAGCGGCGCGAGCTTCGCCGCAGTGCGAGACTGGTCGCGCACCTGGTAGGGGGTCGCGACGATGTCGGCCGCGTCCTCGGAGACGGCGAGCTCGTTGTCCTTGCGGTCGAGGATGCGCCCGCGAATGCCCGGGATCGTCGCCGTCTCGGTCTGCTGCCCGCGCGCGTCGGCGGCGAGGCCGCCGCCCTGGACTCCCTGCACCCACGCCGCGCGCGTGATGGCGATGATCAGCAGCAGCAGAAAGCAGGCGAAGAGGAGGCCGATGCGCCGGTCGATCAGCTGCATCGCGCCTCCGCCCTCACGGTGCCGTCACCCCGCCCGTGGGGGTCGGCGTCGTCGCCGGCGTGGTCGGCACGGACGTCGGCGTCGTCGCGGTCGTCGTCGGAGCCACCGTTGTCGGCGTCGTTGTGGCGGTCGCGGTCGGCGTCACGGTCGTCGCCGCGGGCACGGTCGTGGTCGCCGTGGCGGTGGAGGTGGGCACCGTCGTCGGAGCCGAGAGCGCGGTCGCGGTCGGCACGGCCGCCTCGGGGCTTCCGAGCGCGATGTCGCCGTGTGAGAGACGACGCGCCGCCCGGGCCGCGTCGCCGGGACGCACGCGGAGGTAACGGATCGATCCCGCGCCGGGGACCACGAGGCCCGCGCGGATTGCGGCGCCCTGGATCCGCAGGTCCGAGAGCCGCCCGGCGAGCTGCGCGCGGAGCGCCGAGTTCGCGCGGCGCAGCCCGTCGGCCTCGCGTCCGAGGCGGCTCGCCGTCGCCCCGAAGCTGAGTGAGAGGACGTTGATGGCGACGATCCCGACCAGAAGCACGGCCAGGACGCCGATCCACAGTCGCCCGCGCGTCAGCCGCACGAAGACGCCGGTATCGGCGATCCCGGAGACGGCGGAGGCGGTCCGGCCGACGGCGCCGGGCACGATCCGCGAACGCTGCGGGCGCGGGCGCGAGGGGCGGCGCGCCGGCGCCGAGCGAGGCGCTCGCGGCGCGGGGGCGGTTCGCGCGCGTGCCGGCGAGGCTGCGCGCGCCGTTGCCGCGCGTCGCGCGGCGGCCGTCGCGGCCGGCGTCATGCCGGCGGGCCCTCCAGCGAGCGCGGCCCGGTCAGCTTGCGCGCCGCGCGCAGGCGCGCCGACGAGGCCCTCGGGTTGGCTTCGAGCTCCGCCTGGCTCGGCGAGACGGCTCGCGGGGTCAGGAGAGCGGCCTCCGGAGTCGAGCCGCAGACGCAAACCGGAAGCTCGGGCGGGCAGATGCACTCGCGGGCGCGCGCCGCGAGGAACCGCTTCACCGGCCGGTCCTCGAGCGAGTGGAAGGAGATGACCGCGAGCCGGCCGCCGATAGGGAGCGTCTCCCAGGCCAGCGGCAATGCGCGCTCCAGCGACTCGAGCTCGCCGTTGACGGCGATGCGGATCGCCTGGAACGTGCGCTTCGCGGGATGCCCGCGACCGAAGCGGTAGGCGGGTGGTACAGCCGCGCGGATCGTCTCGACCAGCTCGCCGGTGCTCTCGAGCGGCCGCCGGGCCGCGATCTCGCGGGCGATCGCTCCCGCGTGCCGCTCCTCGCCCAGGTCCCGGAGGACCTCGGCGAGCCTCGCCTGCGGCCACTCGTTCACGACCTCTGCCGCGGTCAGCGGCTGCGACGGGTCCATGCGCATGTCGAGCGGGGCGTCGTAGGAGTACGAGAACCCGCGCTCGGCCACATCGAGCTGGAAGGAGGAAACGCCGAGGTCGAGGTAGATGCAGTCTGGTTCGACTCCCGCCCCGGCCAGCCCGGCGATGACGTCGGCGTAGTCGCCGGCCTCGAAGCGGGCGGGGCACGCCAGTTCGGCCGCCATCGCGTCGAATCGCTCCTCCGCGGCAGGGTCCCGGTCGACGCAGATGAGCTCGCCACCCTGCCCGAGGCGCTCGGCGACGGCGCGGGCGTGCCCGCCGCCCCCAAAGGTTCCGTCGACGGCGGTGTCGCCGGGTCGCGGATCGAGGAGCTCGACAAGCTCGGCCTCGAGGACGGGAATGTGCTCGGCGCTCATCAGAATCAGTGTTGCCGACGGCATCACGGGCGCTTTCGCGGCCGCGATCACCCGCCACCCCCGGTCGCGAGCTCCTCCGACATCCGTTCCGTCTGAGCCTCGATCTGAGCGTCGTGCTCGGCCCAGCGCTCCGGGTTCCACACCTCGATGTGGTCGTCGACGCCGATGACGATGCAGGCGCCCTCGAGCCCGGCATGCTCGATCAGGTGCTTCGGCACCCGTACCCGCCCCGCTGAGTCGAGCGACTCGTCGTGCGCGTTCGCGTGGAAGCGCCGCCGCATCATCCGGCCGTCGGCCGAGAGTGGGCTCAGCGAAGATACGTAGCGGGCGGTCAGCGCCTCGTAGGCCTCCGAGGCATAGATCGAGACGCACGGGTCGAGCTCCTCGAAGAGGACGACGCCGTCGGAGAGGGGGCCGCGCCACCGGGCCGGAATCGTCAGCCGATCCTTCGCGTCGAGGCTGTGCTCATGCTGACCGCGGTACGCCAATGGGGTCCCTCTGAAGTCTTGGACCGAGGTGGCGAGGTGGGAGGAGCCTCGCCACCCCGGTCCGATGGGTCAAGCTGCGCGCCACCGTAACCCACTTGGCCCCACAATGCAACACATCGGCGCTCGCGCATGGGAACCGATCCGTCGGACGGAATTGCTACCGGCGCCGTCGGGCCGCGGAAATCCCTGCGCTGGAGCGGATTCGGCGCTCAGCCGAGGCCTCCGCCGGCGTCCGGCAGACGGGCTCGTTCTGCAAGAGCCGTTGCAGGAGCCCTTTGCCGCGTACGTCCGAATTGATCCTCTAGGCTGCCCGCCGATGAGCGCTGAGCTTCAGTCTGCCCCGCCCACCGCTCCCGTCCCCCAGGACGCGAACGACCTCCGCGGCTACCACTTCCGCCGGCTGATGCAGAAGGGGCTCACGATTGGCCTGGGTGGCGCCTTCGTGCTCGCCGCCGGCATCGGCGTCGCGGCCGCCGTGGCGCCGATCCTCGGCCTCGCCGCAGCCGGCGCCGCGCTCTTGATCGTGCTGGCAGTCGTCTTCTGGATTGCCGATTCCAAGGCGGAGGACGACTTCTTCCGCGCCTACGCGACCGCCCGCGGCCTGCAGTGGAGCGACAGCCGCGGCAGCCTTCCCCCCGTCACCGCGCTCCTCACCAGGGGCGACTCCCGTTACACCGAGCTCACGCTGACCGGCCAGCTCCCGGCGGGCCCGAACGGCGTGCTCGCGCACTACACCTACGAGGAGGAGTCCACGGACTCGGAGGGCAACCGGCAGACGAGCTATTACCACTTCACGGTCGTCTTCTGCGAGCTCCCCGAGGTCGCCACGGTGGTCAAGGAGCTCGCGGTCCAGCGACGATCGGGCTTCCGGTTCCTCGACTCCGCCGAGGACAAGTTCCGCAAGCGCCAGCGGGTCGAGGCGGAGAGCGAGGAGTTCGACAAGCGCTACGAGACCTTCATCGGCGCGCACGACGACATGAACCGGGCCCGGCAGATCTTCGAGCCGAGCTTCATCGTCTGGCTCGCAGAGCAGGCTCCGAAGTCGTTCTCGTTCGAGCTCGTCGCCGGAGCGCTCTGCCTCGCGGTCAAGGGCCAGCTCGAGAGCGCCGACGACCTCGACGGGCTCTGCGCGGCGGCCGGCGTCGTGGCCAAGCGTTTGGCGGGCGAGGCCCAGGAGGAGTCCGTCACCGCCTCAGCCGGCGCCCAGTAGCGCGCCGGAGTGCGCCACGAGCGCCGCGACCATCAGCAGCAGCACCGAGGGGACGAGGACCAGGGCGATCACGAGCTGGATTTTGGGGGCGGCGCGCGACGCGCGCTCCTCGATTCGCCGTCGCCCCTCGCGCCGCAGGCCCGAGGCGAGGTCGTGAAGCTGGTCGGCGAGGGGCGAGCCGAAGCGCCGCGAGCGCTCGAGGGCCGCTGCCAGCGAGCCCAACTCCGCACCGCCGATGCGCATTCGCAGGGCCTCGACGGCCCGCGCCTGCGACGCTCCGCATTCGATCTCGGCGACCACGACGCCCAGCTCCGCTGCGAGCGGCCCGCCCGCCGCCACAGCGATGTCGGCGAGCACCCGATTGGGGGACCGGCCGCTCGCCACGCCCACGGCCAGGAGGTCGAGCGCGTCCGGCAGCGCGGCCAGTGCCCGCGCACGGCGGCGTCGAGCCGCTCGCTCGAGGAGGGCGTCGGGACCGACGAACCCCGCGGCCGGCAGCCCGATGGCGATGAGCGGCGCCAGCCGCCCGGTCGCCGGGGCGATCGCGCTTCCGAGCACAAGGCCCCAGCCGGCGGCCGCCAGCTTCGCGGCCATGACGGCACCCGGGGGCACGCGCTCGGCAAGCCCTGCGCGGGCGATGCGAGATGGGATCCCGAGGCGCGCCGCGATGCGGGCGAGCGCGCCGGGGCGACCATCCTCATCGACACCGGGCGGTGTGCCGGTCGCAGTCGGGCTACCGCGGCCCGCCCGCATCGCGAGCACCTCGCGAAACGCGCCGAAAGCGAGGACGAGTGCCGTAACCAGCAGGACCACGATCACGATGCCGATCCCTCCACCCGGCCGAGCCTGCGGATCGCCGTGAAGCCGGCGGCCTGGAGCGCGGCCGCGACGCCGATGATGAGGAGCGAGACGGAATTGCCCAGGATCCCCGCGAGGAAGCCCGGGGACGCGAGCTCACCGAGCACCGCGGCACCAAGCGGCATCGCGACGACGAGGACGCCGGTGAAACGGGCCTGGGCCGTCGCCGAGCGCGCCTCGGCCACCACGCCCTCGCGTTCGGCGGCCGCGGTCGCGAACCGCCGCAGCAGGCCGACGAGGTCGCCGCCGGCCAGCCCCTGAGCCGCGAGCGCGGCGCACATGGCGTCCACGCGGGGGGAGCGCAGGCGCGCCCGCAGCTCGTCCAGGGCGGCGCTCGTGGACGCGCCGAGCTCGAGATCGGCGCCGACCCTCGCCATCTCGACGGCGGGAGGGCCCTCGAGCGACCCGCCGGCGGCCGCAAGCGCCGACCTCACGGATCGCCCGGCGGCGAGAGCGTCCGCGATCGCCGTCGCGGTATCGGCAAGGCCCCGCTCGACGGCGCGCCGGTAGCGGCGCCGGCGCATCCCGACCACCCACGCCGCGGCCGCCGGTCCCGCCGCCGCAAGCGGGACCGCCGGCGCCGGGCCGAAGAACGCGAGCGCGACCAGCAGGAGCGCTCCAGCGCCGAGCCCCGCGAGCCGGCGCCGCTCGGCGACCGTCGGCAGATACCCCTCCGCCCCGGCCCGGCGGAGCGGCTCCAGCGCGGCGGCGACCCAGCGCGCAACCACCGGGCTCGCGGCCAGCGCATCGCGGGCGGCGACCGCGCCAAGGCCGCCGGCCGCCGCGGCGACGATGACGGGCAGAGCCGGACCGGCGGCGCTCATCCTCGCGCCCGCCGCCACACCTCGCGAACCCCGACCGCGCCGGCGAGGCCGTCGACCTCGGCGACCGATCCGACGACCCGCCGCGGCCCGTCGCGCTCGAGGTGGACCACGACGTCGAGGCCCCGTGCGAGCTGGTCGCGGATCGCGGCGTGCGGCAGGCCGATGCCGGCCATCAGGGCGAGCGTCTCGAGCCGGCGCAGCGCGTCCTCGGGCGAGTTCGCGTGCACGGTGGAGAGGGCGCCGTCGTGCCCGGTGTTGAGCGCCGTAAGGAGGTCGAGGGCCTCAGCACCCCGCACCTCGCCGATCAGGATGCGGTCGGGCCGCATCCGCAGCGCGTTCCGCAGGAGATCGCGGATCGTGACCGCGCCGCGGTTCTCAACGCTCGCCGGACGGCTCTCGAGCCGCACGACGTGGGGCTGGCGGAGCCGGAGCTCCGCCGCATCCTCGATCGTCACCACTCGCTCGACCGGGTCGATGAAGCTCGAGAGCGCGTTCAGGAGCGTCGTCTTCCCCGAGCCCGTCCCGCCGCTGATGAGGACGCTGCGGCGATCGGCGACAGCGGCGGCGAGCCGGTCCCGCAGCTCCTCGGTGAGGGTCCCGGAGGCGACGAGGGCGTCCGGGTCGGGCCGGGCCGCCGTGAAGCGCCGGATCGAGAGCGCCGGGCCGTCGACGGCCAGGGGCGGGATCACGACGTTCACCCGGGAGCCGTCGGCCAGCCGCGCGTCGACCATCGGGCTGAGCTCATCGACGCGGCGACCGAGCGGCGCCAGCACGCGCTCGATCGCGTCGCGCAGCGCCTGCTCGGAGGAGAAGCGGACGGCTGTCCGCTCGATTCGGCCGCGGCGCTCGACGTAGACGCGCTCGTGGCCGTTCACCATCACCTCCTCGACCGCGGGATCGGCGAGGAGCTCCTCGAGCGGCCCGAGGCCGGCGGTCTCGCGCATGATCAGCTCGCCGATGAGCTCCCTTCGCTCTGGAGAGAGGATGGCGGCCTCCTCGGCGACGAGCTCCGCGACGGCATCGGCCAGCGGGCTCGCGTCCCTGCGTCCCGCTGCGGCGTCGGCTCGCCGTCGCTCGGCGAGCCGCCGTCGCAGCTCGCCGGCGAGCGCCTCGGCGTGGTCGTTGATCGTGGCCACGCCCTGAAGAGCCGCCAGCGGCCTCGATCTCTCCCCCACCACGCGCGGGTCTATGCTCGGGCCGTGGCGGCAATCGAGGTCCTGGAGGCGGACATCACCAGGCTCGATGTCGACGCGATCGCCAACGCGGCGAACACGGAGCTAAGGCATGGGGGCGGCGTCGCGGGCGCGATCTCGCGAGCCGGCGGGCCTCGGATCCAGGAGGAGTCCGACCGCGCGGCGCCCATCGCACTCGGTGAGGCTGTGGCGACGACGGGCGGCGAGCTGCCGAGCCGATGGGTGATCCACGCGGCGACCATGCGCCTCGGCGGCCCGACCAACGCGGAGATCATCCGCTCGGCGACCACGAGCACGCTCGCGGCGGCCGAAGAGATCGGCGTCCGGTCGCTGGCGCTGGTCGCGTTCGGCACCGGCGTCGGCGGGTTTCCCCTCGACGAGGCGGCGCGCATCGAGGTCGAGGAGGTCCGCCGTCACCTCGACTCGGGGTCACGGCTCGAGCGGGTCGTGTTCGCCGTCCGCGGCGTCGAGGGGCGCGCCGCCTTCGAGCAGGCGCTCGCCTCCTAGCGCCGGCTGCCGAAGGCCGAGAACGAGCTCGGCGGAACCGCCTTCTCGGGCCGCAGGCGCTCGCCTTCCCAGCGGTACGGCACGGTGGCGCTCCCCGCGCTCGGGCAACACTGCGGGTCCCTGGGGTCGTACAGGGCGTACTCGAGCGCGATCACGGCCGGGCGCGCGAAGGCGATCCGGATGCCCGAGCTGTCGTCGCGCGTGTCGGTGCCCACGAGGCGGCCGTCAGCGAAGAAGAACGCCCGCTGGGCCGTTCCGTCGCCGGAGCCCTTCCTGACGCCGAGGATCACCGAGAGGGCCGCCCCGGGCTCGTACGCGGAGGGGTCGACCGGGTAGTAGCCGCGGCTGCGCACGGCCGCCTCGGCCGCTGAGAGCTTGAGCGTCGGGGCGGTCGAGCTCCCGCCGCAGCCGGCCAGCGCCACCGAAGCGAGCCACACCACCATCGCCGCTGTCGTGCGAGAGCCCGCGATCGCGCGACGATAGCGCCGCCGTCAGCCCGACCCGATGAGCCTGATCGCCCGCGCGAAGCTCTCCGCCTCGATCAGCTTCAGGGCCTGCGGCCTCCTCAGCGCAAGTGTCGCCGACCAGCCTCCGGCGCCGATCGGCGAGCCCGCGGACGCGCCGGTGTCGGCGCCCGAGGATTGCCGGAGCGCAAGCAGTCGAACTCCCGCCGCGGCCACGTAGGTGCGCCCGACCGCGGAGGCCCCGCTCGGCTCGGTGGTGACCACCACGTCCACCCTGCTGCCGGCGGCGTCGTCGCCCGAGGCGGCGAGCGCACCCGCACCCGTCACCGCAAGCTCCACCGGCGAGCGGCCGTGCCCCAGACGAGGTCCGGCGCTCGGTCGCCGAGCATCGCCGGGCGGGCGGAGCTGGCCGGCGAGCACGTAGCCGCCGGCGGGGATCGTGGCCGTGGGCACCTGGCCAACCACCTGCGCCGGAGCCGCAAGCGACCCCGGCGGGACGAACCGGGCCGGCACCCGGCGCACCTCGAGCGAGCTCCGCGTCGATGCCGGGCTCAGGGGCTCACGAGCCGGCAGCGCCCGGACCGCGACGAGGACCGGCCGAAGCGGGCCGAGCTGCGATGCGACGTCAGAGCGGTAGCCGCTCGCCATCGCGGCCGCGAGACCCGCGCAAGCGAGCGCCGCGACGCCGAAACCGAGCGCCCTTGCGCGCCGGCTCATGCGGCGGGCGTGTAGGCGGCGGCGGGCGCCGCGAGCGGCAGCTCGAGCACGGCCTCCGTTCCGCCCCCTGACCGGTCGAGCAGGAACCGCCCGCCGCTCTCCCGCGCCAGGTCCGCGACGATCTCGAGGCCGTGGCCGCGCCGCGGGTCACGCCCCCGCCGCCGCGCGTCGGCAACGCCGCCGTCGGCGACCGAGATCCGAACGCCCCGGGCACTCCGGCGAGCCGCAACGGCGATGTTGAGGCTTCCATGCTCGAGGGCGTTTGCGATCAGGTTGTCGAGCGCGCCCTCGGCACGCCTCGGGTCAACGTGCACCATCGCCGAGCCGACGTCGCAGCGGAGGGCGAGCGCGCGGCCTCGCCGCGCCGCTGTCGCGCGCCAGCGCTCGACGGACGAGTGGACGAGGCCGCTCGCGGACACGGGGCGCGCCGACGCCGCGGCCGGAAGGCGGTTGACCTCGCGGTCGAGGTCGTCGAGCGCCGCGAGGGCGGCGTCGACGGTCCGACGGGTGATGACGGCCGTGCGAGCGCCGGCGTGCGGGGAATCGAGCTGGGAGGACGCGAGGCTCAGCGCCTGCAGCGGCCGCCTCAGCTCGTGGAGCGCCCGGTTGAGCCTGGCTCGCCTGCGCGATGCTCGCCAGAGAACGCTCATCCCTCCACCAGCCGGTAGCCGACGCCCCACACGTTCACGACGTACCGCCCGGCGTCCGGGTCGAGCTTCCGGCGCAGTCGGCTCGCGTGGGAGTCGAGGGTCCGCGTGTTACCGAAGGCCCTGTAACCCCAGACGTCTCGCAGGAGCTCCTGCTTCGTGAACACGCGGCGCGGCTCCGCCGCGAGCGCGCAGAGGAGCGCGTACTCCTTGCCCGCGAGTCGCACGGCCCGTTCGGCGACGCGGACCTCCCTCGTCGCCGTGTCGATGTGAAGCTCGCCCACCTGCCTCGGCCCGAGCCGCCGCGCGTCCCGGCGGCGAAGGACGGCGGCGACCCGCGCCGAGACCTCGCTGAAGTCGAACGGCTTGGCGACGTAGTCGTCGGCCCCCTCCTTGAGCCCCCGAAGGCGGTCGGCCGCCGTGGCGCGACCGCTGACGACGATCACCGGCAGGAGCGGGTCGTAGCGGCCGATCGCCC
Source organism: uncultured Actinomycetes bacterium (assembly GCA_963823245.1). Lineage (GTDB taxonomy): Bacteria > Actinomycetota > Thermoleophilia > Solirubrobacterales > 70-9 > JAWVFM01. The sequence goes on from CAWGKQ010000008.1 coordinate 387,226, forward strand.
CCTGGGAAGACCGGATCTCCCGTAGTACGTCGAGGCCGCAGGCATCGGGAAGCCGGAGGTCGAGGAGCAGGAGATCAGGGGCCTTGAACCGGCAGAGGCGAAGAGCGTCCGCGGCGGTGGGCGCGGGCAGCGGGCTGTAGCGATCGGCGGCCAGGTGGTCGCAGAGGAGCTCGAGCGTCGCCGCGTCGTCCTCGCAGACCACCACCGTCGCGAGCCGGCGCACCTGGGGTAGAGCCGGAGTCGCCTCCCGGCGGTCGGGCGCGGTCTCGTTGAGCGTCTCGACCGTCACGGCTCCTACAACCCCGCGGGTTTTTCGGCCGCCCCCCGCGACGGCACCTCCAGCACCGCAGCGGCGTGGCGATCAGCGACGAACCGTCCGGGCCTCACGCCCAGGCGCCGCGAGATCACGGCGCCGTCCGCGTCGAGGAAGGCGACGTCGAGCGCAAACCGCATGCCGAAGGTGTGAACGCTCCGGCACGCCGGGATGAGCAGGCCGGCCCCTGCGCGCTCGCGGTCGGTGAGTGCGAGGCCGACGAGCCTCGCGAACCGGGTGGTGGCGACGCGCACCCGAATCCCGTCGACCCGCACAAGCGGCAGCCTCTCGAGACGTCGCGGACCCATGCCAATAACAACCCGCCGGCGCCTGCCCCCGCCCCCACACCTGCAAACCGGCGTTCAGGCCGCGCCTCGCCGCCACGCCCGCCGCCCCGATCGGGAAAGATGGTCTCGCTCTTTCCAAGCCTCGGCGCAGAGCCCGGGGCGGGGATCTGAAACCAGTGGAGAAGGCAACTCGAAGAGGCAATTACGAGTCGGGCTCCGACTACGTCCTCGAATACGGGGAGCTCCGCTTCTCCTTCAACGAGAACGACTTCGCGCAGCGCGTCGAGCAGGCGGCCGTGAAGCTCGACTTCGTCGACCCGGGCCTGGGCGCCGACGAGGTCCACGATCTCCTCGAGCTGGCCGTGAACGGCGAGATCATCGAGCCGAGCTCAGCGCTCGGCGAGCACATCAATGAGCACTGGACCGAGCTCGTCGGGCCGGCCAACCGCAGCCTGGTCCACTGGATACGCCGACTCGTCTTCCGCGGCGCCTGGCTCGACCAGCGGGTCAAGGAGGGTGAGCTCGACGTCTCCTTCGACCCCGACTCGAACACATTCGGGTACATCCAGCCCGACCGCGAGGCCGAGCCGATCGAGCTCTCACGCGAGCCGTCGTGGTCGCGGCTCGCGTACCGGCCCTAGAGGGCCGCGCGCGCCAGCTCGATCGCGTCCTCGCGACTCGTCACCTCACCCGCGAATACCGCCGCCTCGATCGCTCCAATGAGGCGGCCGAGCTCCGGGCCCGGCTCGATACCCAGCTCGCTCGCCAGCTCGTCGCCGCGGATCGGCGAGCGGGGCGGCCCGGAGCGGCGCCACGCCAGTGCCTCGCCGACCATCTCCGAGGCCAGCTCGAGGTGGGCCGTGATCATCCCCTCCGACGCCACCTCGCCCGCGCCCCGTGCCGAGAGGCGGTCGGCGACGGTGAGCAGGGTGACGTCGACGGGATCGGGGTCGGTCGCCCGCAGGTACTCGTAGACGGTGCGCCGGGCCAGGGGGCGCTGGTGCACGAGGAAGCCGAGGCGGAGGTGGTTGCGGGTGATGTTGGCCAGATAGGCGGCGAGGTGTCCGCTCGTGCGCAGTCGCTGGCAGAGCGTCTTGACGACGTCCGCGCCGACCTGGTCGTGGCCGATGAAGGTGATGTACCCGCGGCTTGAATCGCGCGTTGCCGGCTTGCCGAGATCGTGAAAGAGCGCGGCGAACCTCATCGCCCCGGCCCGGTCGAGATCATCGGCGAGCGGCTCCGCGAGCAGCATCGCCACCTCGCCCGCGGCGTCGCCGACGTAGTGGGTGAGATCGTCCTCCACCTCGAGCCACCGAACGAGGACCTGGAGCGTGTGGCCGTGGACGTCGAGATGGTGGTTTGGGTTCTGCTCGATCCCCCGCAGGCCGGCCAGCTCGGGGAGCACGGCCTGCGTCACCTCGAGGTCGTCGAGGAGGTCGAGACCGCGCAGGGGGTCCGCGCCGGCCACGAGGAGGCGCAGCTCCGCGAACTGCCGCTCCCCTGCCGGCGCCGCGGCACGCGGCGCAGAGCGCCGGGCGAGGTCGGCGGTCGCCTCGTCGATCGCGAGGCCGAGGTTGGCCGCGAGCCTCGGTGCCCGGAGAAGGCGAAGCGGGTCGTCCTCGAACACCCTGTCGCCGGTCGCGCGCAGGCCTTTCCGCTCGACGTCAGCCCGGCCCGACAGCGGGTCGACGAGCGCATCGTCGTCCCGCTCGGCCACCGCCGCGAGCGGGAGCGCCATCGCGTTGATCGTGAAGTCGCGCAGCGCCAGGTCGTCCTCGATCGACCCCGACCGCAACCGGCTGACGTCGACGTGCCAGCCGTCGGACGACACCACGCGCCAGGCGCCGAAGTCCTCTGAGAGCGGGAAGGCCACGGCGCCCGCGCTTCTGGCGATCGCTCGCGCGGCATCGGCTTCGCCGGCCACCACGGCGATGTCGACGTCCACCACCTCTCGACCGAGGGCGGCGTCGCGAACGGCCCCGCCCACGACCCAGGTCCCATCGGCGCTACCCAGCCCGCCGAGCGCAGCCTCGGCGGCCGCGGTGCTGGCAACGCGCGACGCGAGCTCGCCGCCGTTCATCGCTCCGAGCGGACGTAGACGCGGGGCACGCGGGCCGAGATCCCGCACGTGATCTCGTAGTTGATCGTCTCGATCCGGGCGGCGAGCTCCTCGGCGAGGATCCGGTCCTCGCCGTCCGCGCCGATCAGGGTGGCGTCCGCGCCGGGCTCGACGTCGGAGCGCCGCCCGAGGTCGATCGTGACGTTGTCCATCGAGACCGTCCCGACGAGCGGATGGCGCCCGCCGGCGACGAGGACCTCCGCGTTGTTGGAGAACGCGCGGCGCACCCCGTCGCCGTAGCCGATCGGCATCACTCCGACGAGCGTCTCCTCCGCGGCCAGCCAGGTCCGCCCGTACCCGGCGCTCGCGCCGGCCTCGAACCGCTTCACGTCGGCGACGTACGAGTGCAGCGCGAGCGCCGGCTCCAGCTCGCGCGCGAATGGGTCGGAGCCGAACGGGTCGAGCCCGTAGACCGCGATGCCGCAGCGGACCATGTCGTGATGGGAGGAGGCGTCCCGGAAGGTGGCCGCGCTGTTCGCCGCGTGGACGAGGAGGGCGGGATGGTCGGCTCGCGCGCGATCGACCATTGCCCTGAAGCGGTCCAGCTGCTCGTCGAAGAAGTCCGAGTCACGCTCGTCGGCGGTGGCGAAGTGGGTCCACAGGCCGGTGAGCTCGAGACGCCCGTCGGCGGCGACCCGCTCGAGAAGGCGGAGGACCGCGTCCGGGTCGCGCTCGCCGAGCCGTCCCATGCCGGTGTCGTACTTCACGTGCAGCCGCGGTCGAACACCGAGGGCCTCGCCGCGCGTAGCGACGAGATCGGCGAACTGCGGGCGCCAGGCCGCCAGGTCCGAGTCGGCCTCGAGCGCGACCCCGAGCTCGCCCGGTGTCAGCGCCCCCATCGTGAGGATTCGCGCGCCCGGGATCGCCGCCCGAAGCTCGGCCGCCTCTGAGGCGGCCGCCACCGCGAGGCGGCTCGCTCCGCCGGCCAGCGCGGCCCGCGCGGACTCGATCGCGCCGTGGCCGTAGCCGTCTGCCTTGACCACCGCGCAGAGCTCGGCGTCGCCGGCGAGCTCTCGGGCAAGGCGCGCGCAGTTGCGCTCGACCGCCCCGAGGTCGACGACGGCGCGGGCACGCTCAGCCTCGGCGCTCACGAACCACCTGCGGCGGCTTCGCCGCCTGACACGCATCTTTCGGCGCTAAAGCACCTCACGACTCATCTTGGTCGAGCGCCACGGGGAGCGCCTCGACAACGTCGCTCGCGATCACGGACTCCGTCAAGCCGATGCCGGCCGCGGCGATGCGCCCGGCGCGCTGGTGCGCGTGGACCGCTGCGCACGCGGCGGCGAAGGGCCCGAGCCCACGCGCGAGGAGCGCCGCGGTGAGGCCGGAGAGGACGTCCCCCGTCCCGGCGGTTGCAAGCGCAGGCGCCCCGCCGCGGGCGATCGCCACGCGCTCGTCGTGGGCCACGATCGTGTCATCGCCCTTCAGGACGACAACCGCCCCGGAGCGCCGCGCGGCCTCATGGGCCGACGCCAGGCGGTGCGCCTCGATCTCGCGCGAGTCGCGCTCGAGCAGGCGGCCGAGCTCGCCCGCATGAGGGGTCAGGATCGTCGGCGCCGGCCGGCCCGCGAGCGACTCGAGCCTGCCGGCGTGGGCGTTGAGCCCATCGGCGTCAATGACAATCGGGGCCTCGACCACAGCCGCCACTCGGCGCGCGAGCTCCAGCGAGTCGTCGTCGCGACCGAGCCCGGGACCGAGGACAACTGCCGCGGCACGCTCGGTCGCCCCGACGATGGCATCCGCGTCGGTGGCGGCGAGCCGGCCGGCCGCGCCGTCGAACCCGCGCGACATGACCTCGGTGAGCTTCGCCTCGAAGATCGGCTCCAGGTCGGCCGGCACGGCGACGGTCGCGTAGCCGGCGCCGGCCCTGATCGCGGCCTCCGCCGCGAGGCAGATCGACCCGGTCAGGCCCCGCGAGCCGCCGGCAAGCACCACCTGCCCGGAGCTGAACTTCGTGGAGCCCGCGGCTCGCCGGGGCGCGAGCTGGAGGACCGCGTCGTCGATGACGCCCGCCGCCGGCTCGGCCGGGGCGCCGTGGGGGATGCCGATCTCGGCGACCCGGATCTCACCCGTGAGCCCCTTCCCGGGCTCGATCCAATGGCCGAGCTTCGCCGCGTGGAAGGTCACGGTCACGTCCGCCGAGACCGCCGCGCCGTCCACCTCCCCGCTGGCGGCGTCGACACCGGAGGCGATGTCGGCCGCCACCACCGGGCCCTCGCACGCGTTCACGGCCTCGATGGCGGCGTCGGCGGGCGCGCGTGGGGCGCCGGAGAAGCCGGTACCGAAGATCGCGTCGATGATCACGCCCGAGCCCGCGAGCGCACTCGCGACATCATCGGCGGCGACCTCTCGGAAGGCGCCGTCGAGCCGCTCGAGGTTCGCGGTCGCGTCGGGCGAGAGCTCGGTCGCGGGCCAGAGCAGCAGCGTCTCGACGTCGAACCCGGTCTCAACCAGCCGCCGGGCGGCCACCAGGCCGTCGCCGCCGTTGTTGCCCTTGCCGCAGACAACGCGCGCGGGGCCACCGGTCGCGACCTCGGCGGCTGCCTCGGCCACGGCCGCGCCGGCGGCCTCCATCAGCTCCAGCGAGGGCACGCCGACCTCTTCGATCGCCCAGCGGTCGGCGGCGCGCATGCCATCGGCGTCGAAGATCGGCTCGAGCCATTCGTCCATGTCGCGCAGCAGCCTAGGGCTGGACGGCTGCGTACGGCGGCGCGCCCGCCGAGGCCACCGAGCCCGACTCCGAGCTTCCAGACTTCACGCCGAGGACGATCCTCGCCAGGACGCGGCCGTCCTTCACGCCGCCGCCGGCGATCAGGTAGTCGAGCCGGTCGAGGTAGGGCTTCGCCAGCTCCAGGTTCGGGTTGGTGCTGACGCCCGGGATGTTGAGCAAGCTTGCGATCGGCCCGAAGTCGAGGTAGAGGCTCGGCTCGAGCCCAGCGAGCGAGTCACTCGCGGTCTTGAAGGTCGGCGAGTCGGCGAGGGTCTCGGATGGGCTCAGCGCCGCGTCGACCGAGTCCTGGCCCAAGCCCGCCACGACCTTGCCGTCCCGCTGCTCGAAGACGAGCTGGACCGGTGAGCCCTGCGGTGTCACGCTGAATCCCGTCCGGCCGTCTCCGAGCGGCCGCGTGACCACGTCGACGTCCTTCTTGAACAGCGCCTCGAGCTGGGCGAGGCTCCTCGCCGATGCCGCCGGGTCGCGCGTCGTGGCAACGAGCGCGCCGCCGAGGCTGATGATCGAGCCCCCGCCCAGGTAGCCGGAAACGTCCCCGAGCCACTTGCCCACGTTGCCGACGTCGACGCCGAGCGCTTCGCGAATGCGGTCGAGCGGCAGACCGGTGCCGGCGCCGAGCTCCGAGCTCGGCGCGGATTCGACCTGCTTCAGCCCCTGCTCGAACCCCTGGCCGAATTGATGGAGGCCGAACGCGAACCAGGCATCCGACGGGAACCCCGAGATGAGGGAGGGCCCGGGCGCGGCGGCCTTCGAGGCCGAAAGCGAGAGCTCCAGGCCGAGGTAGTCCTTGGTGACGTCCCCCCATGCGGCGGCCGGGCCTCGCAGGTAGTTCCCGACCTGCGCGCGCAGCTGCGACGACTGGGACGGGCTGATCTTGCCGCTCTCGACGAACGAGGAGATGATCCGCGCCGGGTCGGCCCAAGCGGTGAACACGCGGTCGGACGGCGCGCCGGCAAGGCTCGACCTGTAGTCCTCGGAGTCGGCAAGCGACTGGCCGGTCGAGGCGGCGATCGCCGCCTTCACTCCGTCGAGGGGCCCGCCGACGACGAGGCCGCCGATCGCGGCGTAGCTGTCGTCGCCGCCGGCCTCGAGCGTGACCCCCTTGTAGGTCGTCTCCTTCGTCTTGGAGTCGTCGGCGGCGGCGACCTTCGCGAAGGTATCGAGCGCGGCCCCGGGGTCGGTCGTCTGCAGGATCACGGCTGCCTTCGGGTTCTCGCCGAACGACTGGTAGAAGACGGCGCCGCGCTCGCCGAGCCACGGGGCGATGTCCTCGGAATAGCTCAGGTTGTCCTTCGCGAGCGACGCGTTGACCCTCGCGGTCACGTAGTGGCCGAGGTCCTTCGTTCCCAGGAGCTTCGAAAACGCGCTCTCCAGCGAGGCTTTCGTGGCTCCCTCCGGGCGGACCGTCGCGTCCGCGTAGAGCGCGGCGTCGGCCGGGGCCACCGTCGCGGGGTCCGCGGGTGCCGGTGGGCCCGAATCGCCGCACCCGGCGACGCCGACCGCGAGGACGGAGGCCGCCACGAGACCCGTGAGGCGGCCCGGCGCCGCGATCACTCCACCGTCACCGTCTTCGCGAGGTTGCGGGGCTGGTCCACGTTCAGGCCGCGCAGGCGCGCGACGTGGTAGGCGAGGAGCTGAAGCGGGACGATCGCCACGATCGGCTGCAGGACCCAGTCGGTGCGCGGCACGAAGATCGTCTGGTCGGCCATCTCGGCGACCTCCTCGTTCCCGTCGGTCGCGACCGCGATCACGTCGGCGCCGCGCGCGCGGACCTCGGCGACGTTGGACAGGATCTTGTCGAGGATCGGCGAGTCGGTCGCGACGCAGACGACGGGCGTCGACTCGTCGAGCAGCGCGATCGGCCCGTGCTTCATCTCGCCGGCGGCGTAGGCGTCGGAGGGGATGTAGGTGATCTCCTTCATCTTCAGCGCGCCCTCGAGGCACACCGGGAGGCCGTTGTTGCGCCCGAGGTAGAGGAAGAACCGGCCGTCCTTCTCTGCCTCGGCGATCTCCTGGACCTTGGCGTCGACGGCCGGGATCGCCTCCTGGAGGCGGTGCGGCAGGCCCTTCAGCTCGGCGATCAGCTCGCGGATGCGCTCATCCGAGAGCGTCCCGCGGTCCTGGGCGAGCCAGAGCCCGAGCAGGTACATGCACGCGACCTGGCTCACGAAGGTCTTCGTGGCGGCGACTCCCATCTCGAGGCCCGCACGGGTGAAGAGCACCGCGTCGGCGTCGCGCGTGGCTTGGCTTCCCATCACGTTCGTCAGCGCAAGCACCGTCGCGCCGCCCTCGCGGGCGAGGCGCATCGCGGCAAGCGTGTCCGCCGTCTCGCCCGACTGGGTTATCCCGATCACGAGATCGTCGGGCCCGACGACGGGCTGGCGGTACCGGTACTCCGAGGCGATGTCCATCTCCACGGGCACGCGGGCCCAGGCCTCGATCGCGTAGCGCCCGACGAGGCCCGCGTGGTAGCTGGTGCCGCAGGCGACGATGACGATGCGCCGCACCGTCGAGGGGAGGTCTGCCGGCAGGTCGATCTCCGAGAGGTCGACCCGGTCGCTGCCCGACAGGCGGTCCGTGATGGTCTCGGCGACCGCGTCGGCCTGCTCGTGTATCTCCTTCAGCATGAAGGTCTCGTAGCCGCCCTTCTCGGCGAGGTCCTCCGTCCAGTCGACCTCCTCGGGCGCCCGGCTCACGGGCGTCCCGTCGGCGCTCGTGAAGCTGGCGCCAGACGGCTCGATCGTGATGACCTCGCCGTTGCCGACGAACTGCACCGTCCGCGTCTGCGCGAGGAACGCGGGGATCGCGGATGCGACGAACGCCTCGTCGGAGCCGAGCCCGATCACGAGCGGGCACTCCTGGCGGGCGGCGACGAGCGTGCGGTCGTGGTCGGCGTGCATCGCGACGAACGCGTAGTGGCCGCGCAGCTCGCCGAACGCGGCCCGGACGGCCGCGGTCAGGTCGCCGTCGTAGTGGCGCTCGATCAGGTGGGCGACGATCTCGGCGTCGGTCTCGGAGCTGAAGAAGTGGCCGTCCTCGGTGAGCTCGCGGCGAAGCTCGGCGTGGTTCTCGACGATGCCGTTGAGGACGATGTGGATCCGGTCGGAGCAATCGCCGTGCGGGTGCGCGTTCTCCTCCGTGACCCGGCCATGGGTGGCCCAGCGCGTGTGCGCCAGCCCGATCGTCGCCGGAGGGGCGGCAACCGCGACCCCGCCGCCCTCGGCCGCGGGATCCGCCGCGACGGCGGCGCGAAGGTTCTCGAGGTTGCCGACGGCGCGGACCGAGTCGATGTGGCCGTCGTGGAGCAGCGAGATGCCGGCGGAGTCGTAGCCGCGGTACTCAAGGCGCTCGAGGCCGGCGACCAGCAGGTCCTTGCAGGGGCGTCCCCCGACGTATCCGACGATGCCGCACATGGAGGCCCAGAAGGGTAGAGCGCCGGGGCTAGCCCAGCTCTCGCTCAACGGCCTCGGCCAGGCGTGCTGCGGCAGCGTCGGATTCGTCCTGGGTCGGGGCTTCGACCATCACGCGGATGACGGGCTCCGTGCCGGATGGGCGCAGAAGGACTCGGCCGCGGCCCTCCAGCGCCGCTGATTCGCGGGCGACCGCCTCGCTCACCGCCTCGTTGCTCTCGACGGCGCCGCGGTCGCTCACGCGCACGTTGACGAGCGATTGCGGGAGCTTCTCCATCGGGATCGCGTCGGCGAGGTCGCGCTCGCCGAGCGCGCTCATGACCAGGAGCGCCGCCGCGATGCCGTCGCCGGTGCGGCCGGCCTCGGTCCAGATCAGATGGCCCGACTGCTCCCCGCCGAGCGTCCACCCGCGCTCGGTGAGGGCCGCCGAGACATGGCGGTCGCCGACGGCCGTGGTGGCGACCTCGATTCCGGCATCGGCCATCGCTCGATGGAAGCCGTAGTTGGACATCACCGTGACCGCCACGCCGCCGCCCAGTGCGCCCCGCCTCGCGAGCTCGGTGGCCGCGAGGGCGAGAAGTTCGTCGCCGTCGCGAGCCTGGCCGGAGCCGTCGACCGCGACGACGCGGTCGCCGTCGCCGTCGAAGGCGAATCCCAGGTCGGCGCCGTCGGCGATCACCCGCTCGGCCAGCCCATCGGGATGCGTCGAGCCGCAGCCCTCGTTGATGTTGCGGCCATCCGGCTCCGCCGCCACGGCGGTCACCTCGGCCCCGAGGCGCTCGAACGCGGCGGGCGCCACCCGGTACGTGGCGCCGTTCGCGCAGTCGAGCGCGATCCGCCGTCCCGAGAGGTCGAGTTCGAAGCGGCTCGCCAGCTCGCGCAGGTAGTCGTCGCCGGCGTTCTCGAGCTCCCGAACCCGGCCAACCGCGTCCGGCGCCCCGGGACCGGCGGCGATGAGCCGCTCGATCTCCGCCTCCGCTTCGTCGGCGAGCTTGCGCCCGTCGGGGCCGAAGAACTTGATCCCGTTGTCACGCCAGGGGTTGTGCGAAGCGGAGACGACCGCCGCCAGGTCGAGCCCGTGGCGTCGGGTGAGGATCGAGGCCGCCGGCGTCGGCAGCACGCCCCCGAGCCACGCGTCGCCGCCCCCCTCGGCGATACCCGCCGCGAGGGCGGACTCGAGCATCGGGCCCGAGTCGCGGGTGTCGCGGACGATCAACACCTTCGGACGCTGCTGCTCGGCCGCGAGGGCAGCGGCGTGTCCGAGCGCGACCGCGAGCTCCGCCGTGACCTCGCTGCCCGCGACTCCCCGCACCCCGTCGGTGCCGAAGAGCTTTTTCGTAGGGTTGGTCAGAATCTCATGCGGGCGCCTTCGGCGCCCTTACATGCTGCTTTCGGGGCAAAGCCCCTCACTCACCGCTTCGAGAACTGCGGACGCTTGCGGGCCTTCTTGAGTCCCGCCTTGCGACGCTCCTTGATCCGCGCATCGCGGGTCAAGAGGCCGCGGCGCTTCAGCTCTCCGCGGAGGTCGGGGTCGATCTCCGTCAGCGCGCGCGCGACGCCGTGGCGGACCGCTCCGGCCTGCCCCGAGATGCCGCCGCCATGCACGCGAACGCGGACGTCGAGCGAGCCGTCGTATCCGGAGGCGACGAGCGGCTGGCGAGCCACCGTCTGCAGGTGCGAACGCGGGAAGAACTCGTCGAGCTTGCGGCCGTTGACGTTGAACTCTCCATCACCGGCGCGCACGATGACCCGAGCGATCGAGCTCTTGCGCTTGCCGGTTGCCTGGACGATTCGCTCGGCGGAGAGCTGGACTCGCGGCCCCTCGCGGACGACCGGCTCCTCCTCGCCGCGATCCGCGGTCGCCTCCGCCTCGAGGCGTGCGCGCTCCTCCTCCTCCGCCTCGAGGCGTGCGCGCTCCTCGGCGCTGAGCTCACGCTCGGGCTCGAGCTGGATCGGGTCGAGCTCGGCGCCCGGAGGGAGATCTCCGGACTTGGGCTTCTCGGTGGCCTGGGGCTCCGCGCTGGGCGCCTCCTCCTCGGCCGGCTCCGGTGCCTCGGTGGCCGCGTCCTCGGCGAGCGCCTCCTCCGCGGGCGCCTCCTCTTCAACAGTGTCCTCCGCAGGCGCCTCCTCTGGAGGCGTCTCCTCCGCGGCGGGCTCCTCGGTCGGCGCCTCGGCCTCCGGCTCCTCCGCCGGAACGTCCTCTGTGCGCTCTTCGTCGCTCATCTCAACACCTGAAGTTCGCGCTCGGCCAACACCAGAGCTCCTTTGTCGAGCCTCGCGCTCACAGCACCGCCGTCGGCCGCTGCGCGGCGTGGGGGTGCCCGGGGCCCGCGTAGACCTTCAGCTTGTTGAGCTGCTGGCGCGCGAGGCGGTTGCGGGGCAGCATCCCCTTCACCGCCTTGCGGATGACTTCCTCCGGCTGGCGATCCATCATCTCGGCCAGCGTCCGCGAGCGTAGCCCCCCGGGGTACCCGCTGTGCCGGTAGTAGCGCTTCTGCTGGAGCTTGTCGCCGGTGACCCGCACCTTGGCGGCGTTCACGACGACGACGAAGTCACCGGTGTCGCAATGCGGCGTGTACTCGGGCTTGCGCTTGCCGCGCAGCGCGTCGGCGATCTGCGTCGCCAGGCGCCCGAGCGTGGCGCCGTCGGCGTCGAACAGCACCCAGTCGCGCTGGCGATTCTCCGGTGTGGCTACGTAGGTCTTCACGAAAAAACGCGCCCGAACAACTTGCGGGCGCCCGACGGCGCCCTTACACGCTGCTCGCGGAGCTAGAGCTCCGCGCTTGAAAAGCCCGCGCGGCCCGAGCATGATAGCCGCGTCATTCCGAGCGGCGGTAGCGCTACACTGCCGCCGCTAAGGAACTGCCGAATCCTCGCTGTCAAGGCGGCGAGGAGCGGGGGAACCACTGGGGCGGCGTCGAACGTCGTCTCGGGGCGAATCGGGCGTGGATGGCCCGTAGCGCCGCTCTTTCGGCGCGAGCCCGACAGCTAACCCCGCAGGCCCGAGAAAGAGGAATTCCGTTGAGGCTGTCGCGGAGCATCCGCGAGAATACGCGCATACGCTTCGTTGCACCGCTCGCCGCAACGGTCGCTTCGCTGACCGTCGGCGCCGGCGCCGCGCTCGCCGGGGGAGGCGGCGGCGGCGTGGGTGCGCCACACGCGCCGAGCCTCAGGGACGTCACCTGCTCCGCCAAGTGCGCCGGCGTTCGCAAGGCCGTCGCCGGCTCGAAGGTGATCGTCAGCGGCAAGCACCTGTCGGGCGTCAAGCGGGTCTCATTCGCCGCCGAGGCCGGCAAGCGGGTCTCGGTCAGCCCCGAGGAGGCCGGCAAGTCGAGCGTCCAGGCGACGGTGCCCAAGGGCGCCGCCACCGGCAAGCCGAAGGTGAGCGACGCGTTCGGCAACGGCGCCGTCTCGCCCGAGCGGCTCCAGATCGTCAAGCACCTCCCGAGCTCGCACGGCTTCAAGCTCGCCGAGGCCACGGCCACCCCGCGCAAGGCGTACTACTACGGCACTCATGCCCCGACCGTGAAGTACCTGTTCAGCGGGAGCGCGGCCACCGACGTGCGCATCGACGTGGTCGCCCGTCACACCGGCGGGCAGGTCGTGGACAGCTTCGTCGACAATGCCGCCGAGCCCAACACCGAGAACGTCGCCCACTGGGACGGCAAGGGCCTCGACGGCAAGAAGGCGCCGGGCGGCTTCTACCGCTTCTCGATCGGGCCGGCTTCGGGAGGGAGCGTCGAGACGACCAGCGACGCTCTCTTCGAGTGGAGGGGCTACGAGTTCCCAGTCCGCGGCCCCCACACCTATGGCGACGGCGTCGGCGCCCCGCGAGCCGGCCACCTCCACCAGGGCCAGGACGTGCTGGCCGCCTGCGGCCTGAAGCTGGTGGCAGCACGCGGCGGGCGCGTGCAGTGGCGCGGGTGGCAGAGCGCGGCCGGAAACTTCATCGTCATCGACGGGCGCGGCACCGGCCATGACTACGCGTACATGCACCTGAAGGCGCCCTCGCCGCTGCGCAAGGGGCACGCCGTTCGGACTGGGCAGCAGATCGGCGTGGTCGGCTCGACCGGCGACGCGACCGCCTGCCACCTGCACTTCGAGGAGTGGTCGGCCCCCGGCTGGTACGAGGGCGGGCACTTCCTGGGATCGGTCACGAAGCACCTTCAGAGCTGGGATAGGTGGAGCTAGGCCGCCGGCGGCCGCGGCACGCGGCCCTCGGAGCGGCTGCCACGCTGCTCGCCTCCGCGGTCCTGTCCCTCGGCGCGACCGGCGCCGGCGCCACGCCTCCCGGCCCCCACCCCACCGGCCTTCGCTGCGAGCACGCCTGCGCGGGGCCCCGTGCCGCCGCCGTGGGATCCCTGGTGCGCTTCAGCGGCTCGCACCTCTCCAAGGTGGACGCGGTGGCGTTTCCGGCCGCTGAAAGGCGGACGCAGGTCAAGCCGACGGTCGCGAGGCGGCACTCGCTCGAGGCGATCGTCCCCTCGGGCGCCGTGAGCGGACGGCCCCTGCTTCGCGCGAGCGGGGGACGCAGCGCAGCGGCCCCGGGGCGCCTGCAAATCGTCCCGCGATCGCGGATCCCGGCGCCCGGGAGCTTCCGGCTCCTCCACGCGGGTGTCTCGCCGCGGCCCGTGTTCTTCGACGCGCCCGCGAAGATCGGCTACCGGTTCACTGCCCGCGGCCGCACCGACGTCGCCCTGCGGCTCGTCCGCACGCGCACCGGCGAGACGGTCCGTCGCTGGGTCCGCCGCAACGTGGCGCCGTACGCACGCCATTCCCTCGGCTGGAACGGCACCGCGAACGGCGGCGGCTACCTGCGTTCCGGCCACTACGTTCTGCGGATCGGGCATCCGCACAGCCACGGCCAGCCGGGCTCCCGCTTCCACCTCTACGACGCGAAGTTCCCGGTCCGCGGCCCGCACAGCTTCGGCGGCGCCGAGCAGCGCTTTGGTGCGCCTCGCTCGGGAGGCCGGGTCCACCAGGGGCAGGACACCTTCGCTGCCTGCGGCACCAGTGAGGACGCGGCGGTCGGCGGGACGGTCCAGGCGCGCGGCTACGACCCGGTGCTCTACGGCAACTGGCTCGTGATCGACGCCCGCGGCACCACGACCGACTACCGCTACGCCCACCTCATCGCCCCGACTCCGCTTCACACGCACGAGCACGTGAGCACCGGCCAGCTCGTCGGCAGGGTGGGCAGGACCGGCAACGCTCGCACGGTGGGATGCATGCTCCACCTCGAGGTCTGGCCGCATGCGTGGGAGCACGGCAGCCCGGTCGACCCGCTGTCGCTGCTCCGGCGGTGGGACCGTTACAGCTGAGCCGGCGTCGGGACGCGGCTGCCCGTCATTCCCACTCGATCGTCGCCGGGGGCTTCGACGAGATGTCGAGAGCCACGCGGTTCACGCCTCGCACCTCGTTGATGATGCGGTTCGAGACGCGCTCGAGGAGGTCGTAAGGCAGCCGCGCCCAGTCGGCGGTCATCGCGTCCTGGGAGGTCACGGCGCGGATCACGATCGGGTAGGCGTAGGTGCGGCCGTCGCCCTGCACCCCGACCGACCGGACGACCGGTAGGACGCAGAACGACTGCCAGAGCTCGCGGTAGAGCCCAGCCGCCCGGATCTCCTCCTGGAGGATCGCGTCGGCCTCGCGAAGGATCTCGAGGCGCTCCGCGTTCACCTCGCCGCCGACGATCCGGATCGCGAGGCCTGGCCCCGGGAACGGCTGGCGCCAGACGATGCGATCGGGGAGCCCGAGCTCGGCGGCGACGGCCCGGACCTCGTCCTTGAACAGCATCCGCAGCGGCTCGACGAGGTCGAGGCCGAGGTCCTCGGGAAGCCCGCCGACGTTGTGATGCGACTTGATCGTGTCGGCTTCGCGCCCGTCGCCGCCCGACTCGATCACGTCGGAGTAGAGGGTCCCTTGGACGAGGAACCGCGCATCCGGGAGCTTCTCCGCCTCCTCCTCGAAGACCCGGATGAACTCCTCGCCGATGATCTTGCGCTTGCGCTCCGGCTCGTCGATGCCGGCGAGACGGGCGAGGAAGCGCTCCGACGCGTCGACGTGCACGAGGCTCGCGCCGAGGCGGTCGCGGAACGCGTCCACCACCTGGGCCGCCTCGTCCTTCCGCATCAGGCCGTGGTCGACGAGGACGCAGGTGAGCTGATCGCCGATCGCCCGATGGACGAGCGCCGCCGCGGTCGCGGAGTCGACCCCGCCGGAGAGCCCACAGACCACGCCCGCATCGCCCACCGCCTCGCGGATCCGCTCCACCTGCTCGTCGATGACCGACTCCGGCGACCACTGCCGCTCGCAGCCGGCGATCTCGCGCAGGAAGCGGTCGAGGATCTGGGAGCCGTACGGCGTGTGGACGACCTCGGGGTGGAACTGGATGCCGTAGAGCCCTCGATCGGGGCTCTCGACCGCTGCGACCGGAGATCCCGGGCTGGACGCGAGAGCCGTGAAGCCCGGCGGCGGCTCGAAGACGGCGTCGCGGTGGCTCATCCAGCACTGCTGCTCGTCGGGAAGGCCCGCCAGCAGGCGCCCGCCGCCGTCGGCGAGGGTCAGCTCGGTGCGGCCGAACTCGCCCGACTCCGCACCCTCGACACGCCCGCCGAGCGAGCGGACCATCGCCTGCATCCCGTAGCAGATGCCGAGCACCGGGGTGCCGAGGTCGAGGAGCTCCGTCCGCAGCTCCGGAGCGCCCTCGGAATAGACGGAGGCCGGCCCGCCGGAGAGGACGAGGGCCACCGGCGAGCGCTCTGCGATGGTGTCGAGGGGCGTGTCGTGCGGCAGGAGCTCGGCGAAGACCCCGCACTCGCTGATCCGGCGCGCGATCAGTTGCGAGTACTGCCCGCCGAAGTCGAGGACCAGCACCTCTTCGCGCGCGTTACCCGAGCCGCTCGGCGCATGGCTCTCGCCCCTCTGCTGCGGGGCGGCAACGACGGTCTCAGTCGTCGGAGACCGCAACTGCCTCGGCGACGACCGCCCGGCCGTTCGAGCCCATGCCCACCGCCTGCTCGCGCTGGAGCTTCTTCCCCTCGGTCTGGAGGGCCGGCGCCACCATTACCTCCGCGCGCTGGAAGTCGCGGATGTCCTCGTAGCCGCAGGTGGCCATCGAGGTGCGCAGGGCGCCCATGAGGTTGAAGGTGCCGTCGTTCTCCTGCGCGGGGCCGAGGAGGATCTCGTCCAGCGTGCCGTCCTGGCGGGTCGCGACGCGGGCTCCACGCGGCAGCGAGGGGTGGAAGGTGGCCATCCCCCAGTGGAAGCCGCGACCGGGCGCCTCGGCCGCGCGGGCGAGCGGCGACCCGATCATCACGGCGTCGGCGCCGCAGGCGATCGCCTTGGAGATGTCTCCGCCGGTCCGCATGCCGCCGTCGGCGATGACGTTGCAGTACTCGCCGGTCTCGAGCATGTGCTGCGAGCGCGCCGCGGCCACGTCGGCGATCGCCGTCGCCTGCGGGACGCCGATGCCGAGGACGCCGCGCGTCGTACATGCCGCACCTGGGCCGACCCCTACGAGGACGCCGACGGCTCCGGTGCGCATCAGGTGGAGGCCGGTGGAGAACGAGGCGACGCCACCGATGATGCACGGCACCGGGACCTCGGCCGTGAACTCCTTCAGGTTGAGCGGGGGGCGCTCCGCGTCCGAGGAGACGTGCTCGGCGGAGATCACGGTTCCCTGGATGACGAGGATGTCGAGGCCCGCCTCGAGGGCAACCTCGTAGTGCTCACGGACGCGTTGGGGAGTGAGCGAGCCGGCCGCGACGACGCCCTCGGCCTTGATCTCCTCGACCCGCTGGGCGATGAGCTCCGGCTTCAGCGGCTCGCGGTAGATCTCCTGCATGAGCGCCGTCGCCTCGTGGGGAGGCGCGGCGGCGACGCGCCGCAGCTCGGCCTCCGCGTCCTCGTAACGGGACCAGATGCCCTCGAGGTTCAGGACGCCTAGACCGCCGAGGCGCCCGATCGCGGCCGCCGTCTTCGGGCTCACGACGCCGTCCATCGCGGAGGCGAGCAGCGGGAGCTCGAAGCGGTACGGGCCGAGGGTCCAGCTGACGTCGACGTCGTCGGGGTCGCGGGTGCGCCGAGACGGCACGATCGCGATGTCGTCGAACCCGTATGCCCTGCGGCCCTTCTTGCCGCGACCGATCTCTACTTCCACCGCTTACGCGCCTCCGGGGGTGTTGCTGGTCGAAGGATCCAGGCTATGCCCGCTCGCGGACGAAAAAACCCCGGCGAGCCGGGGTCGCGAACGCGGATCTTGCGAGCTTGATGAGCCCGGACTCCAAGGTCGCAATCGATCATAGCGGCGCCTATACTCGCCCGCTCCGTGCGCCGCCTCCGCGCATCCATAGACAGCCGGCTCGATTCGACCCGCCCGAGAGCGCCGGCTCGTAGGCGCGGCGATGGCTCTCGGCTTGATCGTCGTTGTGGCCTATGTGCTCGCCACGCGTCCGGACCGCCTCTGCCGGCGACCAGGCCGAGTACAACCAGATGGGGATCTTCTTCACGCACGGGCACTGGTGGTGGTCGACGCAGCCCTTCGGAATCCCTCACGCCTCGGCGTGGCGGCCCCCGGTCTACCCGCTGTGGGTGGGCTTCTGGTACTGGCTCGGGGGGGCGGGCGTCACGAAGGTCTTGCTCATCCAGTCCGTGCTCGCCGCGTTGACCGTGGCGCTTTCATGGGCGCTCGCGCGCCGGCTCTTCGGGCCGCGCACCGCGATCATCGACGGCCTTCGTCGTGGCTGTCTTTCCGCTCTCCTGGCAGTGGTTCGGCTTGCTCTACACCGAGGCGTTTGCGATCCCGCTGACGCTCGTGGTGCTGCTCATCTACCTGGACCGGCCACCGACGCGGAGCATCGCCATCGCGACCGGGATCGCGATGGGGATCCTCCTCATGGTCCGGCCCACATCCGTCTTCATCTTCGCGGGGATATTCGTCGCCTGGGCCGTCGCGGCCGACCTTCGCCGCGCGGCGCGGTTCGCCGGGCTGACCGATCGTCGCGGCCGTCCTCGTGATCACGCCCTGGGCGATCCGCAATTCGATCGTGGCTCACGGATTCGTGCCGCTGTCGATGCAGGACATGGCGGTTTACGGCACCTTCAGCAGGACCGCCGCCAACGACCCGATTTCCCCTACGCGTGGCGCCCGTACGCACCTGGCGCCACAGCGCATCCTGAACGACTCGAGCCTGACCGACGCAGAGGTCCGCTCGAAGCTGACGAACCTCGGGCTCGACTACATCAAGGACCATCCCACTTCACTGCTCGGCGCGTTCTTCTGGAACGGGATCAGTCGCCTGTGGGACATCCGACGCCCTTCCACAGCGCTCACGGAGGATGCGTTCGAGGGCCGGACGCCGCCCAGTCGACGAGGTTGGCCTGGCGGATGTACTACGTGTTGGCGCCGCTCGCCGCCTTCGGCCATGTGGAAGGCACGATCGCGTCGTGCGCTGGTCCTCGGCCTAGTGGCGATGGCCCTCGCCGCATCCGTGGTCTTCACGGTCGGCATCCGGAACGCGTTACCGCGCGCCCCTCGAGCCGTTGATCGTGATCCTTGCCGACGTCGGCTCTCTTTGCGCGGCACCGGCGCACGGGCACCCGGCCCGCTAGGACGGGCCGCGGAGCGCCGATCACGGTCTTGAGCGCCGGTGACCGAGTGTGGAGGTCGAGCTCGCGGACCTCGACCCGCCGAGGATCGCTCCACCTCCTCGGCGTCGAGCGTGCCGGCGCCGAGGTGCTGCGTCGACTCGGCGCCGCAGGCGACGCCGTAGGCGAGGCACTCCCGCGGCGACGCGCCCTCGTAACGGGCCGCCACGTAGCCCGCGAGGAAGCAGTCGCCCGAGCCAACCGAGGAGACCGGCTCGAGCGGCGGCGTCGCGACCTCGTAGCGGCGACGCTCGGGCCCCTGGCCGACGATGGCGACGCAGCCGGCCTCGCGGGTGATGACCGCCTCGCCGGCGCCCATCTCGATCAGGCGGTCGACGCCAAGCGCGAGGTCGTCGGCGTCGTTGAACTCGTGGCCGACGGCCTCCTCGGCCTCGCCGACGTTCGGCGCGACGACGGCAGGCTCGGCCTGCAGGCCGGCGCGCATCGAGCTCGCCGTCCGTGTCGAGGACGCACAGGACGCCAAGGCGGCGAAGCTCGGAGACGAGGCGGGCGTAGACGCCGACGTCGACGCCCTGCGGGACGCTTCCCGCGAGAACGCAGATCGTCGCCCCCTGCGCGAGGTAGAGGAGCTTCTCGACGAAGCGATCGACCTCGGCGGGGGCGACCTCGGGGCCGCGCTCGTTGATCTCGGTCTGCTCGCCCGAGGTCGGGTCGATGACCGCGAGGTTCGTGCGCGACTCGCCCGCGATGCGCATGAAGTCGTTGAGGATCGATTCCTCGGCCAGCCGCTCGAGGATCCGCGCGCCGGTGGCGCCGCCGGCGAGGCCGGTCGCGATCACGGGCCGGCCGAGCAGCTTCAGCGCCCGCGCGACGTTCACGCCCTTTCCTCCCGCGACGGTCCTCGCCTCGACCGCCCGGTGCCGGCGACCGAGGCGGAAGTTCGGGACGGCGACGGTCCGATCGATCGCCGCGTTCAGGGTCACGGTAAGGATCACTCTGAGCCTCTCCTCCGGTCGAGGAGCCTACCCTCCGCGGGGCGGTCATGACGATGACGGCCAGCGCGAGCCCGGCGGCGAGGGCGATCGCGCCGGTCGACGGCGACCGTCATCTCCGACGGCGAGCCGGGAAGCGCCTGCTCGACGCCGCCGGGAGCCGGGCGGCGGCGCGATCGACCGCGCGGCCACGAGCGGAACGGGCCTCGCGGCGCCCGCCCCGCCGCGCACCTGCGCCCGCCCGAGCGGCCGGCCTCGGCGCACGGGCGGCTCCACCTTGCGCGGGGCATGGACCGCGATCGCCGGCCGCTGCCCGGCGCGCGAGAAGACCGCACCCGGTGCGCCGCGACGAGCGGCAGCCGTCCGACCGGTCGTTGCACCGCGAGCATGCGCGAGCGCCTGCCCCGATGCGACGGCCACCCGCGGGCGGTAGAGCGAGAATCCGTAGCGCAGGAGCTCGAGGCTGTCGCGTCGCGCGCGTACTCCGAGGGCGCGCCGAGGACGGCGGCGACGAGGGTGACGCCGTGCCGGCGGGCGCGGACGACCAGGCACGTAGCCGCGCGTCGATCGTGTAGCCGGTCTTCACCCCGATGACCCACGGGTAGCGAGCGACCAGGTCGTTGCGGTTCACCACGGTTCGCACCTCGGCTCCGCCGCGTCAGCGTCTTCCGCGCCGTGTCACGATCCGCGCGAACCGCGGGTTGCGAAGCAGCACGCGTGCGAGGTGTGCGAGGTCGCGCGGCGTCGAGTAGTTCCCGGGCGTGTCGACCCCGACCGGGGTCGAGTAATGGGTGTCGGTGAGCCCGAGCGCCGCCGCGGCGCGGTTCATCTTCGCGACGAACGCCGGAATCGAACCCGCGTCGCCGTCGGCGAGGGTGACCGCGGCGTCCCCCCCGCTCGGCAGCAGCATCCCGTAGAGCAGGTCGTGCACCGTGTCGCGCTCGCCCGGGTGCAGGCCGAGCAGGGCCTCCCCCGGCTCCGGCTGGTACGGCGGCGCCGTGAGGCGCTCGCGGGGCCGTAGGTCGCGCAGCGCAAGGTAGGCCGTCATGAGCTTCGTGGTGGAAGCGATCGAGAGCTCGCTGTCGGCGTCGTGCGCGGCGAGCGTGTCGCCGTCGCGTCGCGTCGATCAGCACCCAGGCGCGGGCGTCGAGGGCCGGCGGCGGCGCCGAGGCGCTCGCTGCCGAGGACCGGCGAGAAGCGCTGCGGCGCGAGCGCCGCAGCCGCGAGGCTCAGCCGCCGTTGGCGAGCTGGCGGCAGCCGTCGGAACGAGGTCGACGCAGTTCTCCGGCTGGAGCTGCTGCGGAGTCGAGGTTCGGGTTGAGCTTCTTGATCAGCTCGGGGCTGACGCCCTCGGCCGAGGCGATGGAGCTGAAGTTGTCGCCCGCCTTGACGACGTAGTAGTCGTCCTTCGGTCCGGTCGTGTGCCTGGGTCGCCGTCTTGCTGGTGTCGGTGCCGGAGCTCGAGCTCTTGACGGCCGAGGAGATGAGGGCGACGACGACCACGCCGACGATGATCAGCGCGAGGACGGCGAGCACCCTCGGAGCCATATTCCGCGACGGCTTCTCGGGATAGGTGCTGGCCACGGATTGCATGCCTTGATGGATTCTCGCCAGGCGCGCGGGCGCGCTTGCGCCCGTAATGGTACCCGCGAAGCGCGATTCGGCGCGATCGGAGGCGCTCGCAAGCCGCCGCCCAGGCCGGATCGGCCGGTTCCGTCCTCACGCCCGGCTGAGCGACCAGAGCTCGTCGCGCAGCTCGGCGGCGGCCGCCGCGGGATCGGGCGCCCGCGAGATGCCGCGCGAGACCGGGACCAGGATCGAGGCCGGGTCGGGCCGAGAGCCGGTCCGAGATCGGCCGCGCTCGCGCCCTGCGCCCCCACGCCCGGGAGGAGGAAGACCGAGCGGGGCATCAGCTCGCGCAGCCGGCCGAGGCGCTCGGGCGCCGTCGCGCCCACCACGGCGCCCATGCCGGAAAGCCCGCCGGCGCCGTCGAGGCGCGCGCTCGCGCGGCGACCATCGCGGCCAGCCGCTCGTGGAGCGGCCCGTCGGGCGTCGGAAGGTCGAGGACGTCGGCGGCGCCGGGATTCGAGGTGCGCACCAGGCAGAAGAGCCCGGCCCCGCGCGCCGACGCCGCCTCGACCCAGGGCTCGAGCGAGTCGGCGCCGAGCAGCGGGTTGACGGTCGACGGCGTCGGCGCCGAGGCCGCGCCTCCGAGAGGAGCCCGCGCGCGTACACGGCCGCCGTGTGCGGGACGTCGCCGCGCTTGGCGTCGGCGATCACGAGCAGGCCGGCGCGCGCGCGCTGCGCCGACGACCCGCTCGAGCGCCGGCCACCCGGCGCGCCGAGCCGCTCGAAGCAGGCGAGCTGGGGCTTGGCCGCGACGCAGGCGCGGCCCGCCTGCTCGATCAGCCGCAGGCAGTCGGCGATGGCGGCCTCGGCATCGTCGGCCGGCCGGGTCGAGCCCGAGGCAGAGCTGGCTGCGGCGCTCGGCGACGAGCCGCGGCCAGGCGGTCGGCGAAGGGAGCGGCGCTCAAGCCGGCGCCGCCGCCGTTCGCCGCGACCGGCGCTGCTAGCCCTTGACCTCGGACTTCAGGCCGGCGCCGGCCGAGAACTTCGGCACCCTGCCGCCCGCGATGGTGATCCGCTCGCGCGTGCGGGGGTTGACGCCCTGGCGCGGCGCGCGCTCGGCGACGCTGAACTTGCCGAAGCCGGTGAAGTTGACCTCGCCGCCGCCCTTGAGCGTGGCGGTGATCCCGTCGAGCACCGCGTCGACCGCGTCGGAGGCGGCCTTCTTGCTGTCGAAATTGCCGGCGATGCGGTCTACGAACTCAGCCTTGGTCAAGGTGGATTCCTCCTGTTTGGGGTCTTCGGAAGCGCTGGCAACATAACAACCGCCCAGGATCGCGCCGGACGCCTGCGTCGTGCGTGGATCGTGGTCGCGGTCTGGTTGGCCTGTGCGTCCGCGGTCGGATGCGGCGGCTGAGGCGCACCGGAGCCGCGTCCGCAGACCCCGCCCAAGGACTTCTTCGGCGTCGACGGTCAGTCGCTGCGGCCACTCGCAGGCACCGCCTCCGCCCCGCTGCTCGACAAGCAGCTCGGCGCCATCGCGTACCTCGACGAGGTCGGACACCTCAAGCCGAAGGGACGCGGCTCCTGCTAGCTCGGAGACCCGACGAAGGCCCCCGACGGATCGAGCGCAAGCAGGCCCCTGACGACCTCCTCGGCCTCGCGAACCGCGTAGTTGGTCCCCCGATCCTCGGGATAGACCTGCGTCGTGTTGGCGAGGTAGAGCCCGGGCACGCCGGTGTCGAGCGGCGGAATGCGGTCGCGGTGGCCGACGGGGACACCGGCTGCGCGGCCGGCTCGCGGAGCAGCCAGCGCTGCTTGATCCAACGAGCGGTCGAAGCCGGGTTGACGCTGCGCAGGCCGGGCTCGTAGAGGTCGAGCAGCTCGTCCGTGTCCAGCCCGAGCAGCTCGTGGTCCCGGCGCGAGGTAGTTCGCGACGTAGAGGAAACGGCGGCCGCCGTAGCGCTCCGGCGTCGACGAGGTTCGTGTGCTCGATCAGGCCGACGAACGGCGAGCTCGGTGTCGGCGACGTTCGTCCAGTAGAAGGGCGTGAACGGCGGTCGAGCTCGAGCAGCAGGCAGAGCGCCGTGAAGTACTCGATCGACCGCGTCCGCCCGAGGTACGCGTCGCCGACCTCGGCGGCGAGCGCCGGGTCGAGCAGCTGGCGAAGACGTCTGAGGCAGGGTTGCGATCACCGCGTCGTAGCGCTCCGGCTCGCCCGCCGCCTCGAACGCGCGCGGGTCGTGGCCGCGGCGGAACGAGCCGGGCCGCGCCGGGCCAGACCCGAAGCCCTCGCTGCGGCCGAGCCGCGCCGCCGGGCGGTCGATCAGCACCCGTCCGCCCCGCTCCTCGATGAGGTCGCGCAGGCGTACGAACAGCGACTCCGAAGCTGCCCCCGGGTAGCCGAGCAGCTCCTGCTTGGCCTCCTCGCCCGAGACCTGGCGGCGCAGTCGAAGCTTGCTCCACAGCCACGACCATCGAGATGTCGTCCGCCTGGTCGCCGAACTTCCCGTACAGCAGCGGGCCCCAGACCTTCTCCCAGGCCTGCGCTGCCCATCGCGCTGCTCGATCCAGTCGGCGCGATCGTGATCGACTCGAATGGCTCGACCGAGTGCGCCCGCCGCTGCAGCCACAGCACGGCCAGGCCCATCCGAACTCGGGTCGAGCGGCGGCATCGGCTTGAAGCGGAGAAGGTCGAGCGGCGTCGTGAACGGATGCAGCGCCCGTCGGCGAAGATCGCCGACGCTCGACGGCCGCCACTCGAGCTCGCCGGCAGCCGATCTCGCTCGCAGAGCGGCGGCGATGTGCGCGGTCGCTCGTGAACAGGTGGTGGTAGTAGCGCTCGAGCAGGTGCGCCGTCGCCGACGTCGATCGTCGCGGCCTGCCCGCCGAGTCCGGGCCAGCGCTCGTAGACGTCGACCTCGTGCCCGGCCTGCGTCAGCCGATGCGCCGCCGTCGAGGCCGGCGACGCCGGCGCCGAGCACCGCGACCCTCATCCTGCGTCCTTGTAGCCGAGTCCGAACAGGTCGTTGCCCAAGAACATCCGGATCGGCCGGAGCGCCGCGACACGCTGGCCGAGCCGCACGATCGGGCTGTCGAACCCCTCGAGGAGGTGGAACTGCCCCGAGCGCAGGACGTCAGGGTCGAGCCAGACTTCGTAGCGCTCGAAGCCCGCGTCCCCCATCGCTCGCTTCAGCTGGCCCACGCTGAGCTCGTTCGTGTGATAGGTGTCGCAGAGCTCGAACCAGTGGTCGACCTTCGCGGCGATGTCACGGTGGCCGAGGACCTTGACCGCCGGGCGGGCGACCGGCCACCCGTACTGGCGGAAGAGCCGATTCGGCGCCGTGTGGGTAAGGAGCATCCCCCCCGGGCGAAGCACGCGGCGGAACTCGCGAAAGGCCGGGACCATCTGCGGCGGATCGAGGTGCTCGATGACATCGGAGTACTCGATCCGATCGAAGGTCTCGTCCGGCCAGGGCAGCTCGGTCACGCTGCCGACCCTGATGTCGGCTGTCGGGTAGTCGGCGAGGGTCTCTCGGGTGAGCCCCACGGCGCTCTCGGAATAGTCGATTCCAGCCACCTCCGCGCCCGCGTGGGCGCAGGCGAGCAGCACCTCGCCGCGCCCACATCCGGCGTCGAGAACCCTCATCCCGGGCACGGACGCCGAGCAGGTCGAGGTGCTTCGACTTGTTGAACGAGACCCCTCCCGCCCTGTACTCGTCGAGGCCCTCGCAGACGGGCGAGAGGAAATAGTCCCGGTCGTATGCCTCGGGCGGGATCGATTGGGGCTCGGGCTGCGAAACCACCGCGGAACATTCGCATAGTCCGGGCATAGGGTTCCGCGGGCCCATGTCCTACTTCGTCGGGCTGCTGTTCTTCCTCGGCACCTGGGGTTCGGCCCTCGGTGCGGCCTGGCTCGGGGTCGCTCGCCGCCTGCCTCACCTTCGCGGCACGACTCGCTTCCTCGCCTGGGCGATCCTCGCGACCGCGGCCGTGATCGCCTCGGTGCTCGTCCCCGCCGCGCTCGGGATCCTCACCCGAGGGACCGCCCTCGCCTGCGCCCTGGGGCTCGCGGCAATCGCCTGGCGGCTGCCCGCGACCAGCCGGGACGGGGCGGCGGGCTTTCCGTCGCCGACCGGCGCGGGTCGCGCGATCGACCGCGCGCTCGCCGCCATCGGCGTCGTCGGATTCGCGCTGTGGCTCTTCCTCGTCGCACTCCACTACGACGCCTCCGCGCCCTCCGGCTTCGACGCCGCGAGCGCCTACCTGCCGACCGCCGCCCGCTGGATCCAGACCGGGTCGATCTGGCACATCGCCGACTGGGTCCCTGGCCTCTTCTACGGCTCTGGCCCCGGGAACGGGAGCCTGATCGTCGCCTCCGCGATCCTCCCCTGGCACGACGACTTCGTCGCGCGCTTCGCCATCTATCCGTTCGTCGCCCTCACCGCGCTCGCGCTTTACGCGCTCGCCCGCGAGCTCCGGGCCCCGCCCCCGGCGGCGGCGCTTTTTGGCGTGATGCTCACGTCGACTCCAGTCGTCGTCCGGCCCGGCCTCGTCGACGCCCTCCTGGACCCGGTCCTCTACGCGGCCTTCGCCGCGGGCCTCGTCTTCGGGGTCCGCTACCAACGCACCGGTGCGACCTCGGACCTCGTGCTCGCCTCGCTCTCGCTTGGGGTCGCGTTCGGAACGAAGTTCTACGGCTACACCGCGGTCGCGGCCGTGGTCGCCGTCTGGATCGTGGCGAGGCTCGTGTCGCGCGTCCGCGTCCGGAAGATCGCGCGCGAGACCGCTCTCGCCGGGGCCATCATCCTCGGTGCCGGGGGCATCTGGCTGCTGCGAGACTGGATCGCGGCAGGGAACCCGCTGCTGCCGCTCGACATCCACGTCCTCGGGACGACGATCTTCGCCGCCCCGCCCGACCCGCAGCGCTACCTGGCCTCGACCCTCGCGGACTACCTCGGCAGCCCAAGCGTCTGGAGCAATTACCTGATTCACGAGTTCCGGATCGGCGTCGGGCTCCCGCTTGCGGTGCTGGCGGCGGGGGTGGTCGCGTCCGCGGGCGCCGTCGTCGCCCGCCGGCGCTCGCAACCACCGGCCGATCGCGATGGCGTCGCAACGGCCCTCATCGCGCTCACCTTCGTGCTGGCGGCCGTCTACGCGCTCACGCCCTACTCCGCTCCAGGGCCGCCCGGAATGCCGTTCGCGGCGGCAAGCAACATTCGCTACGGGGTCCCGGCGACGATCGCCGCGATCGGAGTCGTGGGCTGGCTCGCGGCGCGGTGCCGCGGCGGCTGGCTCGTGGTCGTGGAGGTGGCCGCGCTCGTCGCGACCGTGGACGCTCTGCGCGTCGGAACGACCACCGCGCCGTCCACCGTCTGGCTCGCCCTCGCCCTCGCCGCCGCGGGCGTCACCGTCGCGGTGCTCGCCGGCGGACGACCGGGCCGCTCATGGAGGCCGTCGAAGCGGCACGTTGCCATCGCCGTGGCCGCGATCGCGGTCGCGGCGGTCGTGGCCGGCGCCGTCCTGAAGCCGCGCTACGACGACAGGCGCTACCGCGGCGCCGACCCGGCGCTCGACTCGGTGCTCGACCACACCCGCTTCGACGCGGCCGTCGGGCTCGCCGGCTCCTGGACCGTGCAGGGCGTAGCGCCCATCTACCCGGCGTTCGGAGGGCGGCTCCAGAACTCGGTTACCTTCATCGGGCCGGTCATGGAGGGGCTGCTGCGGCGTTACGTGCGGGCGGCGCCCTTCCACGCCGCACTACGCCGGGGCGGCTACCAGGTCCTGGTGCTCGGGCGGGTCCGCCACATCGGACTACCACGCGGACGGGTCAGCCTCTACGCGACGCAGCTGCCCCGCCCGCTCGCGGTCCCGCCCGAGGAGCGCTGGGCGCGAGCCGTCGGCTACTGCGAGGTCGCCCGAAGCCAGCGATTCGTCGTCATGGCGGCTCCCGGGTTCAGCGCGGGGCGGCCAGGAGCGCCAGGCGCCCGCTGCGCGCAATCGTCCTGAACCCGGTCTCGCGCGCCCAGCGCGCCTCCGGCACGCGCGGGATCGCCGGCGGGCGGCCAAGGCCGACGATCAGCATGTCGTGCCGCCCCGACGAAGCGCCGCCGCGAAGCTCGCGCGCTCGCGGTAGCGGCGCAGGCCCCCATCCTCACGGCCGACGACATAGTCACCGAGGCTCATGACGACGGTAGGCTAGTCGCGCCCCGATGGTCGGCCAGCGAGGACCAGCCCGCGATCTCCGCAAGCTCGCCACCGGGTGGCGCTGGCGCCTGCAATACCTCGTCGGAACGCCCGTTCCGGCGGACTACGACTCCGACCTCAAGGCGACGATCAAGCGAGTCCGCCGGTACACGCTTGCGAGCGCCCGGCGAATCGCCGCGCTCTGCGACAGCGTCGAGTACATCGCGCGCTCGAAGGTTCCCGGCGCGATCGTGGAGTGCGGCGTGTGGCGGGGCGGGAGCGTGATGGCGGCCGCCCTGACGCTGATCCGATGCGGCGAGGTCGAGCGCGACCTGTACCTGTTCGACACCTTCTCGGGCATGCCCGAGCCCGGCGCGGCGGACGTCCCGTCGCCCTACGACGGCTACTCACCGGCCCACCGCTGGCGACGGATTTCGGGGAGCGGTCGGCAGTGGGCCGGCGTTCCCGTCGACCGTGTCCGTGCCGCGGTCGAGAGCACCGGCTACCCGCGCGAACGCATCCACCTCGTCCCGGGGATGGTCGAGGACACGCTCCCGGCCGAGGCTCCGGAGCAGGTCGCTCTGCTGCGCCTCGACACGGACTGGTACGCGTCCACCAAGCACGAGCTCGAGCAGCTCTATCCGAGGCTCACCCCCGGCGGGGTCCTGATCGTCGACGACTACGGGCACTACGAGGGCGCCCGCCGGGCGGTCGACGAGCACTTCGCAGCGACCGGCGAACACGTCCTGCTGAACCGAATCGACTACACCGGCCGGGTGGCCGTCAAGCAGCCAGCGCCAGTCACCGATCCCGCATGAGCGGGAAGCGCTCGCTCGGTCTCCTGAGCGTCGTCGCACCGGCGCTCGACGAGGGGGAGGTGATCGAGGCCTTCTACGAGCGCGTGACCGCGGCGCTCGGGGACCTGCCGTTCGAGCTGGTCGTCATCGACGACGGCTCGACCGACTCGACGCCCGAGATCCTGACTCGCCTCGCCGAGGCCGACAGTCGGGTCCGCGTGGTCGAGCTCTCGCGGAGCTTCGGCTATCAGTCGGCGATGAGCGCCGGTCTCGATCACGCGAGCGGCGACGTCGTCGTCACGATCGACTCCGATCTCCAGGACCCCCCCGAGCTGATCGGAGAGCTGCTGGAGCGATGGCGCGAAGGGGCCGACGTCGTCTACGCGGTGCGGCGGACCCGCGAGGGCGAGAGTCGGCTGAAGCTCCGAACGGCGCGCTGGTTCTCGACCGTCTTCGCACGGCTCGCGGAGCTCGAGGTTCCCCCGGATGCCGGCGACTTCCGGCTTCTCGATCGCAGCGCGGTCGACGCGCTGCTCGGGATGCGCGAGCGGCGGCGCTTCCTGCGCGGGATGACGGTGTGGGTGGGCTTCACCCAGAGCTCCGTCCTCTATGACCGCGAGCCCCGAGCCGCCGGCGAGACCCGCTACCGATGGCGCACGCTGCTACGGATCTCGTTCGACGCCATCACGTCGTTCTCGAGCGTCCCGCTGCAGGTCGCGACGTTCATCGGCTTCCTGATCTCGATGATCGCGTTCCTGGGGCTTCCATATGTGATCATCGGCCGCCTCACCGGCATCTACGACGTCCAGGGCCTGAGCACGCTTCTGTTCGCGGTTCTCTTCCTGGGGGGGATCCAACTCATCTTCCTCGGGGTGATCGGCGAGTACATCGCGCGCATCTACGACGAGGTCAAGGGGCGGCCGCTGTACGTCGTTCGACGACGTCGCAACCTCGACCCTCCTGAAGCCGGCGGACGGTGGGAATCGATCGGCTAGCCTCGCCGCCGCATGAGCAGTGCGGCCGCGCCCCCTACGGACACCGGCGTCAGCGCCGCGGATCGATGTGCTGCCTGCGGCGCCGCGATCCTCGAGCCGCGGATGCGGGTGCGAGGCGACATGGGCGCCGAGGGCCTCATCCCGACGACCAAGGAGTTCGGGACCGCGCTCGGCAACATCGTCGGCTGCCCCGTCTGCACCCATATGCAGCTCGACCGATTCCCGACCGAGGTCGAGCTCGACTCCGCCTACGCCGAGGCTGCCTCCGACGACTACGTTGAGGAGGAGGCGGGGCAGCGGGCGAGCTTCGCCCGCGTCCTGGAGCGGATCGAGCGCTTTGCGGCGCGCGGGGCGATCCTCGACGTCGGCTGCTGGGTCGGATTCCTGCTCGCTGAGGCGCGCGACCGCGGCTGGAGCCCGTGCGTGGGGCTGGAGCCAAGCCGCTTCGCCTCCGCCTACGCGCGGGATCGCCTGGGCCTCGACGTTCGCACCGAGGAGCTGTTCGGCGCCGAGCTCGATCCACAAGGCTTCGACGTCGTCGTCATGGGCGACGTGCTCGAGCACCTGACGCGGGCCAATGCCGCCCTCGAGCGCGTCGCCGAGCTCCTTCGGCCGGGTGGCCTCATCGCCCTCGAGCTGCCCGACGCGGGCAGCCGGATGGCGCGTCTGCTCGGCCCGCGATGGTGGTCGGTGATCCCGACCCACGTCCACTACTTCACGCGCCGAAGCGCGGCCACGATGCTCGTCCGGCACCGCTTCCGGCCTCTGTACGTCTCCACCGACCCGAAGTCGTTCACGGTCCGCTACTACCTCGACAAGGGCGGCGGCTACCAGCCGGGCCTCTCCGGGGCGCTCGTCGGCGCCGCCGAGCGGCTCGGCGTCGCCGAGCGGATGTGGACGCCCGACTTCCGCGACCGGATGCTGATGATCGCGCGCCTCGGCGAGGTGCGCTGAGAGCGCTCAGATGACGACCGAGCGGTGCCGGATTGCGCCTCGCAGGATGCCGAGGACCTGCGCGCCGTCGGCGACCAGCCTCGCCGGCACGTGGATCGCCTGCCGGGCCAGGCCCCGGGGACCGAGGTTGTCGGCGTCGAGGCCCTCGAGCACGTAGGGGGCAGCGGCCAACGCGGCGATGACCGGCCGGCGTCGTGCCGCCGCGGCTCCGGCGAGCAGCCCGGCGAGCGCCGCGTGGCGCCGGTTGTAGAAGACCCCGGCGACGAGGTGGCGGCGGTGGCGCGGGTGGCGTCTGAAGACAAGCGGGGTCGAGTGCCAGCGCCCCCATCCGTCCGCCGCCGCGCGCCAGATCGGCCGCGCGACGACGGCGTGCCATGCGAGCGCCCGCGACTCAAAGCGAAGGTCCGCATCCGCGGCGACGGCACGCAGGCCGAGGTCCGTGTCCTCGCCGCTCGCGACGAACGCCTCGTCGAAGCCGCCGAGCCGCTCGAGGAGCGAGCGCGGGTAGGCGATGTTCGCGGTCTCGAACCACGGGGTCGGACCGGTGACGCGGACGGAGCGGGCGAGGCCGAACAGGAGATGCGCCTCGTCGGGATCGGGTTCCGTGCGGCCCTGCACCACCGCCGCGCGATCGTGGCCGGCGAGCGCCTCGAGCCAACCCGGTGCGGGTCGGCAGTCATCGTCGGTGAAGGCCACGAGGCGTCCGCGAGCGGCGCGCCAGCCTGCGTTGCGCTGGCCCGGGCGCGAGGCCTCCGGGTGGGTGAGAAACCGCACTGCCAGGCCCGTGGGAGCCTCGGCGAGCGGCTGGGGGACGAGATTTGCACGCACCACCACGACCTCGAACCGGTCGGGTGCGAGCGTCTGCGCGGCGAGAGCCTCGAGAGCGAAGCGCAGCCGCGTCTCGCGGCCGGCCGTCGCGATGACGACGCTGATCTCCGGTGTCTTTGCCGAAGCGGTCACGGCGCGCGATCGTAGGGGGCGGTGCCTGCCTCAGGCTGGACGCGGTGCAACTCGTGGCCGCGGGCGCAGGTAGCCCCAGACCTCACCCAGGAGCCGCCGCTCGAAGACGAGCGTCATGACCACCGTCACCGCGATGTACAGGCCGAGCTCGCCGAGGGCGATCGCCAGCGTCCGCGGCCCCGACTCGAGCGCGCGCACCGCGAGCACGGCGGCGACGGCGGGGATGGTGGGAGCGATCGCGCGAACCATGTAGCGGGCCACGCCGAGACCGGGGAACAGGCGTCGCACGTAGTGCCACCGAGCGACTAGCGAGACGACGTTCATCATGGCGATCCCGACAGCGAATCCGTCCAGGCCGTCGATCACAAGCAGCGGAAGCGCGAACGCGCACGCGCCGGCGAACGTGAAGCCGGTCACGACGGCTATCGGCCGCGTGTCGCCGTGAGCGCGGTAGAACGCGGTCCAGTTGAAGCCGATGTGATGGACCGCCGCGTTGACGCCGAGGACCTGGAGCAGGAAGAGCGCCGGCTCCCACTTGGCGCCGATTCCGAACGCGATCAGGTCGGCGGCGAACAGCGTCAGCGCGATCCCGAACGGCACCCCCCACATCAGCGACAGCCGGTTCGACTTCACGAACGCCTCGAACATCACGTCGGAGCGGTCGCGGATCCGGCAGACGACCGGGTAGATCGTGTCGGTGATGACGTCGTCGACCTTGTCGGCGTAGGCGCTGATCGTCGCCGCGAGGCCGATCGCGCCGGCGCCCGCGAGGCCGAGGGTGAGGTTGCCGAGGAAGACCGAGAGCTGAGCCATGACGAGCACGGCGACCGACGAGAGAACGAGCGGCCAGGAGAAGGTCACGTACTCGCGAAGGTTCGCCCGGTCGAAGCGGATCGCGAGGGGGTATGGCGATGCCGCGAGCGCTACGAGCGCTCCTGCCAGCGCCCCGGCGACGGCGCCCGCGACGAGGCTCCAGTAGCCCGCCCCGGCCAGTGCGAGGCCGATCGTGACGACGAAGCCCGCGAGCGGCTCGACCGCGAGCAGGACCCGCTGGCGGACGAAATCGAGATTCCGGTAGAAGATCCAGATCGGCGCCTGGAGCGAGCTTCCGAGCAGCAGCAGCGCCAGCACGGCGGCGGGAGCGATGAGCTGGGTTTCCCCGTAGACGAGCCCGAGCAGGGGCGCGATCACCACCATCGCCCCGGCGAGCACGAGCCCGGCCCCAAGCTCGAGGGTGAAGGCGCGCTGGAAGGCGAGCTCCTGGTCGGGGTCCTGCTGCTGGATGAACTTGTCCGAGACCGCGACCTGCTTGACCGCGACGAGCAACCCGAGGGCGAGCAGCACGATGCTCCAGACGCCGAAGTCGCCGCGGCTGATCAGCGCAGCGACGATCACCGCGCGGAGGACGTTGATCGTCCCCAGCGCGACCAGGAAGGCGGCGTTGATCAGGGCCCCGCGCGCCGCGCGCCCGCGCATCGTCTCCCGCCCGAGCTCGTCCGGCTCGATCGACGCCGGCAGCTCGACCGCGACGCGCTCGACCTCGATCGGCGGCTCCATCAGCTCCACGTCAGACCACCTCCTCGTAGAGCCGTTCCCAGCCGGCGACCAGCCGCGACCAGTCGAAATGGCGAGCCCGCGACCGGCAGCGCTCGCGGACGCCTTCCTCGAGAGCGAGCTCGAGGGCCTCGTGCATCGCTCGTGCCAGGTCGCGCTCGTCGTCGCGCTCGAAGAGGCGCCCGATCGCCGGCGAATCGACGATCTCAGGCGCAGCGCCCGACCGATCGGCGACGACCGGCGTCCCGGCCGCGAGCGATTCGGCGAGGACCAGGCCGAACGCCTCCTCGACCGCGGGCAGGACGCTCGCCCAGCCGCTGGCGTAGACGCGCCCGAGCGCCTCGGGGCCGCTACCGCAGTCGAGCCACCGCGCGCCGTCGGGCAGGTCGACCCGCGCCCGCCCAAGGATCGGATCGCGCGAGCCGACGACGATGAGCTCCGCATCGGGCCGAAGGGCCCGGAGCCGGGCGAAGGCGGCTGCGAGGAGCTTCGCGCGCTTGCGGGGATCGCCGAGGCTCGCAGCGCAGACGACGGTTGGATGATCGGTCCGCGCCTGCGAGGCGGCGAACCGGTCGGCGAAGAGGCCCGGCGGAATCACGACCGCGTCGCGCAACAGGTAGTTGCGGAACGGCCGCGCCGCCGCGCGGCTCCAGACGGTGCAGGCGGCGGCGCCGGTGACGGCGGCCCGCAGCATCTCGAGCCGGTAGCGGCGCGAGACGAGATACCGCCTCGTCGGCATCCCGTGGAGCGTGAATACCACCGGCGGCCCGCCGAGCCGGTGCGCCTGCACCGCTGCCCAGGCGTCGCTTGGGAAGTGGGCGTGGGCGACGTCGAAGCGGCCCCGGAGGAGGCCGCGGACGACGTTCGGGACGTTGGTCAGGAACCGCTCGTACCAGCGCAGCGGTCGGAGCTCCGGGGGCCGCGGGCTGCGGATGACCGTCACGCCCTCCTCGACCGCGACATCCGAGCTCTGCCGGTGGCTGGTCAGGATCGTCACCTCGTGACCCCGTGCCGCAAGGGTGGTCGAGAGGTCATGTACGAAACGCTCCGTCCCCCTCGTCACCTCCGGCCAGTAGGTCGGGGTTAGGTGGGCGATGCGCACAGCGTCCGCTCAGCTCGCCCTGTTCAAAGCTCGTTCACCGGCGCGGGAATCGTAGCCAGCCGCGCAGGCCGGATGCGTAGGCTGCCGGGCCATGCTCGAAGCCAATCGCGCGAAGCTGCTCGCACGCCTCGACCCGGGCGCACTCGTCCTCGACATCGGTGGATGGGCGGATCCGTTTCAGCGGGCGGACTGGGTCATCGACCAGTTCGCATACGAGACGCGCGGCCTCTACGAACGACGCGGTTGGGTCGAGCCGCGAGGCAACGCCGAGCCCGAGCGGTTCACCCGCGAAACGTGGATCGAGCGCGACCTCTGCGACCGGGAGCCGTTTCCGTTCGACGACGACGAGGTCGACTTCGTCGTCTGCTCGCAGACCCTCGAGGACGTGCGTGACCCGGTCTGGGTCTGCTTCGAGATGCAGCGGGTCGGGAAGGCGGGCTACATCGAGGTGCCCTCGCGCCTCGAGGAGCAGAGCTGGGGCATCGCCGGGGAGTACGTCGGCTGGCCCCATCACACGTGGCTCGTCGACGTAGGCGAGGCGGCCATCGAGTTCGCGCACAAGTCGCACGCGATCCACGCCGACCCCTCGTGCTATTTCCCGTTCGAGTTCTGGCAGGGGCTCAGGACCGACGAGAGGGTCCAATCGCTGTGGTGGGAGGGCGCGTTCTCCGCCTGCGAGCGAGTCCTTTTCGACGAGGAGGTGGACGCAGCCGACTACCTGGCGAGCTTCGTCGAGCAGCAGATGCTCGCGCGCGGCTTCCGGCGGCCCCGCGCTCGTTCGGTCTTCGGCCGCCTCGGCGGCAGAGCCAAAGGCGGAGCCCGCTGAGGGCGGCTGTCGATACCCTCGGCCCTTGGGTGCGGAGCTGAGCCGGCCAGACGAACAGGTCGCGAGCGCAGGCGAGCAGGCCGGAAACGGCGTCCCGACGAAGTCCGAGCTGGTCGGTCAAGCGCGACGGCGCGGCTGGTACCACTCGATAGAGCTGGCACCCGACTACTCGACCGAAGGATGGTTCGACCTTCGGCCCTACGTCCACCACTATGGCCTCCCCGAGCGGATGGACGGCATGCGGGTGCTCGACGTCGGTACCTGGGACGGCTTCTGGGCGTTCGAGATGGAACGTCGCGGCGCCGAGGTCGTCGCCCTCGACCTCGACGACCAGCGGGCGCTCGACTATCCGCCGCGACGCCGCCCGGACGCCTTCCCCTCGGAGCCGCGGGGCGCGGGTTTCGAGCTCGCCCGCGCCGCTCTGGACTCGAGCGTCGAGCGCGTGGACCTCAGCGTCTACGAGGCGACGCCCGAGCGGCTCGGAACCTTCGACCTCGTCTTCTGCGGATCGGTGCTGATCCATCTTCGCGACCAGATCCTCGCGCTCGAGCGCATGGCCAACCTCTGCGCCGGAGCCTTCATCTGCGCTGAGGAATACGACCGCCCGTCGTCGCTCGTGCCCTTCGCGGTCGCCCGCTACAGGGCCGACCGCGACAAGGACGTCGTCTTCTGGCAGCCGAGCGTCCGCACGTGGAAGCGCATGATCTGGACCGCCGGCTTCGACCAGGTGACGGAGAGGGCGCGCTTCAAGATGCGCTCGCGGACCGGCTTCACGGTTCGCCACGTCGTCATCCACGGCGAGGGGCGCCGCTGAGACGATGATGCTCGAGGGCCCGATCGCTTCGGCGCTGCGGAGGCTTCGTTCCCGCCCTCGCAGCAGGGCTCCAGCCTCCGACGCGGGCCCGGCCGACGCGGTCGCATTGGATCCCGCCGTCGCCGAGGTCGAGCCGCCGGATCGGGAAATCGTCGAGCGGGCGATTCCGTACACGATGACCGGCGTGCCGCGGCTGCGGGCGCTGATCGACGCCGTCCGCTATTGCGAGCGCGAGGCGGTGCCGGGCGCGTTCGCCGAGTGCGGAGTCTGGCGCGGCGGCTCGGTCCTGGCGATGATCCTGACCCTCCAGCAGGCCGGTCGGGACGATCGCGACATCTATCTGTTCGACACCTTCGAGGGGATGACCGAGCCGACCGAGCACGACACCTCCCGGTTCCATCCGCCCGCGCTCGAGCTCTGGAGGCAGTCGAACGGCCGGCCATGGCCCGAGCTCTTCGACCCGGAGACCTTCAACGAGGCAAACGTGTCACGACTGCTGGCCACGACCGGGTATCCCGCGCACCGGCTCCACTTCGTCCGGGGTCCGGTCGAGGAGACCCTTCCGGCGGCCGAGCCGGAGCTGCTCGCGCTTCTGCGTCTCGACACCGACTGGTACCGGTCGACGCGCCATGAGCTCGTCCACCTCTATCCGCACCTCGCCCCGGGAGGCGTCTTGATCATCGACGACTACGGCCACTTCGACGGCTGCCGGCAGGCCGTCGACGAGTACTTCGCCGGCGAGGAGAGCCCGCCGATGCTTCGTCGGATCGACTACGCGGCGCGGATCGCGGTCAAGGAGTAGGCCGAACCCAGCCGGCGAGCCGGCGCATCCCGAGGCGCGCCGCGTTCCCCAGCGTCTTCCCCTCCACCTCGACGTCGGGCCAGGGTGTCTCGCGTCGGTGCTCGAAGTAGAGGTCCCGCATCGGAACGTCGCAGAGGTAGTGCCATGGCTTGTTCGCGCCGGGACCCTCGAAGTGCCTGATCGCCGGGTCCCTCTCCGCCTCGGCGACCGTCGCCCGGCCGAAGGTGTCCACCGACCACGGGAAGTTGAGGACGCTGTTCATGCAGTTCCAGCGCGGGTGCAGCGGCACGCGGCTCGAGCCGATGACTACGTTCAGCGCGTCCTGCTCGGGCCAGGCGAGCCTGTCGTGGTTCGCCCGGGCGTAGGTGAGGACGGCGGACGCAAGGTCGTCTTGGCGCAGCCGCTCGAGGTCCATGAGCATCACCCCGCTGTTGAAGTACGCGTCCAGGCCCGGCAGCCCGAGATCCGCGGCCCGAATCATCTCGTGACGCTGGAAGACGTTCGTCACCGCCGCCACGTGGTTGTCGTCGAGGTCGGTCGACCAAAGCTCGGAGAGGGGCCGCCTGGCGATGAGGTCCGCGTCGAGGTAGATGAGCCGCTCGAGATCGGGCAGGAGCTCGGGCAGGAAGATCCGGTACCAGTGCGAGGCGGGCAGGAAGCTCCGCGTCCGCAGCCCCTCGACCCGGATGGCGTCGACGCGCAGGAATGAGATCCGGCCGCCGCCTCCCTCGACCAGCTCCGTGAGCTTCGCCCGATCGCGGTCGGTCAGGTCGCCGCCGCAGAGGTAGTGCACCTCGACAACGTCGCCGGCGTGCTGGGCGAGCACGGAATGCAGCATGGCCGCGCTGTGGGGGACGTAGTCGATCCGCGCCGCGCAGGCGACGTGAATTGCGCTCATCGCCCGCCGGCGCCGGGGTCTCGAGGCCCTCCCGGCTCGTCGTAGACGGAGAACGACGGAATGCCGGGGGAAAGCCGGTCCCAAGTTCGCGTGAGGGCGTCGTCGGCCGGATCCAGGCACCAGGTGTCGAAGCCCTCCTCGAGGAGCTCGTAGCCCAACGAGCGCATGTGGGATCTGCAATCCGCGCGCTCGCCGGACGGCAGGTGGTAGTGCTCGTAGACGACGAGGCGTGGCCGGTGGGCCTCGAAGTCGACGCGCCGGATCACCTCGCGGTCGTAGCCCTCGGTATCGACCAGCAGCAGATCGATGGTCGACACGGCATGCTTGCGGCAGAGCGATTCGAAGGTCAGCGACGGAACCCGGGTCTCGACGAGCCATGACTCGATGTCGGGGATGACGCGACGATGCGCCACTACCGACTCGCGCGAGAAGGACCCGATCGCGTCGTACCAGTCGGGAAGCCCCGCCCGCTCGTGTTCCGCGGCCTCCCGCAGGTGGTAGAAGGGGATCGTCCCGTCGCGGTCCGCGATCGCCGCCCGCTCGAGGGCGACGCGGTCCATCGAGCCGTAGTTCCGGCGCAGGCGCTCGAACACGTACGGCACCGGCTCGACCATGATCCCGCGCCACGGGTGGGCGAGGATCGCCGGGCGCAGGTGGTCGTGCTGCTTGCCGTCGTTCGCTCCGATCTCGATGAAGAACGCGCTCGGATACGCCGACGCGAAGTCCTCGACGACGCGCGGGCCGGCGAGCCGCGGCGCGTCGCCGAACGCGGCTCGAGCTCGCGCGAGCAGTCGGCTGAGCGCGCTCATGGCCCGGCTGCCGTCGCCCGCAGCAGGGACTCCTCGACCGCCCGGCTGAAGTCGTCGGGGCCGAATCGCGCGCTCGTCTCGGCCCCGCCCTCCCGCAGCCGCGAGCGCAACCGCCCGTCGTCCGCGAGCTCGCGAATCCTGGTGACCAGCGCTTCCGGTCCCTGCTCGGGGTCGAAGATGAGGCAGTTCTCACGGTCGCGGAGGTACTCGCCCGAGCCGCCGCGGCCGCTGGCGACGACCGGGCGACCGACCGACATCGCCTCGAGGGGGACGAGCCCCCACGGCTCGTCCCAGCGAACTGGGAAGACGACAGCGTCGGAATCGACGTAGAGATCGCGGAGCGACCCGCGGGGGCGCGAGGTGAAGGCGACGCGATCCGAGACTCCCAGCGTCGCCGCGAGGCGGCGGAGCTCATCGCCGTAACGTTCGTCGCCGACGCCGGCGATCACGAGGCGCGCCTGCGCCGGGAGGTCGGCGAGCGCCCGGACCGCGAGGTCGACGCCCTTCGCCGATCGATCCGGCCGACGTAGAGCAGCCGCCAGCGCCAGGCCTTCGGCGCCGCCGTGGCGAAGGCACCGCGGCTGACACCCGGATGGCAGACCGCGGTCGCGTCGAGAGCCCACGCGGACTCCGCGGCGCCGGGTCGTCTCGCTGATGAACAGCCAGGCGTCGACGGCGCCCGGGTCGACCCGGGTCTCCAGGCCGCTCGACCGCTCGACCACCCGCCCGAGTCGCCGCCGGCTCTGAACGGCCGCGTCCAGGCATCGACGCGCGGCCGTAGAGCAGCCAGTCGTCGCAGACGATGCCGGCCGATCGGAGGCCGTCGCGCCGTCCCCTGCCGATCAGCCCAAGCGACATCCCCCCCCATTGCCCACCAGCTGAGGACGTCGGGCTCGAATTCACGCAGATGGTGGTCGAGAACGGCGGCGTTGTGGCGCTCGAGACGCAGGCGCGCGGCTAGGCCCGGGCGCCGGAACTCATGGTCGCGCCAGTACCAGCGCAGGTCGCGATGCACATCGCCCTCGTCCTGAGCCTCGGCGCCCCGATGATCGCTGGTCAGGACCCGCACCCGGTGGCTGGCGCCGAGATACGCGACCGTGTCCTGCCAGATGAGCTCGTAGCCCCCCTCGTGGAGAGGCGGATACATGTTCCCGACGGCGAGGATCCGCAACGCCGGCCAGTCTTACAGCACGGGGGTGCGCCGGCGGACGCTTCCGGAGAGCAGCGCCCCCATCCCGACCGCGTCGGCGACGGCGTCTCGTCGCCGCGACCCTCGGCGCTCGCCGCCTGCCCCAGCGCCGCGCGCGCCCGAAGGCGATCACCGCTAGGGCGCCGAGGCGACGAGCGGGATCGGCGAGCGCGCGCGGCGGCCGCGACGCCGCCGACGGCGGCCGCGTCGAAGGCGGCCGTGCGCCGGGAGAGGAAAAATCGTCCGAAGAAGAGCTGGTCGCGCAGCTCCGGGATCTTGCCGCCGGTCGGGGAAGTAGACGAGCCGCAGGCGCTCCGGCACGAAGGCGGCGGGGCACCGAGGCTGGACCGCGTGGTGGACCAGGGCGCTGTCGCAGAACGCCGTGCGCGCTCCCGCGCGGCGGGCGCGCCAGCCGAGCCAGGCGTCCTCGGCGAGCGGCTTGCCGACCCGGGCGCCGAGCCAATCCTCGAAGCCGCCGATCCGGTCGAAGCAGGTCCCGGCGCAGAAGAGGTTCGCGCACTCGTAGAGGCCGGCCTCGCGGACGACCCAGACGGTGCGGTCGAATGGCCCGGCCGGGGCCGCCGGGTCGGGGCGGACCGCGCCCTGGACCAGCTCGGCGCCGTCGAGCGCGGCGAGGCCCGCGCGGAGCCATCCGGACGTCGGGAAGCAGTCGGCGTCGGTGAACGCGAGGACCCGGCCGCGGCGAGCGACGACGCCAGGTTGCGCGCCGCCGCCGGGCCCCGCCGGGGCGGCGGAGCAGCTCGGCGCCGCCGGGTGCGCCTCGACGATCGCGGCCGTGTCGTCGTCGGAGCCGTCGTCAACGACGATCACCTCGAAGTCGGCGGCAATGTCCTGGCGGGCGAGCGCGTCGAGCGCGCGCCCATGGTGGCGCTCGCGTTCGCGCGGGGATGATGACGCTGACGGCGGGCAAACCGCCGATTTAACTTCACGCGCGGCGGCCTGCGACGGGTGCCAGGCGGGCGGTCGGTTTAACTTGCACCGCGATGAAGGCTCGCTCGATGGGGAGTTCTGGGACCGCGCGCCGACGAGGACCCGTTCTATTTCGTCGACAACCGGCGCGGTACCGCGACCCGGACCTGGAGCGGTTCTGGCGGTCCGGGTACGAGGCCGTCGACCGGATCGAGGGAATTCTCGGCGCTGGCGAGCGGACGACGCGACGAGGTGGTCGAGATCGGCTGCGGGGTCGGGCGGCTGACCCGTCCGCTCGCCGAACGCGCCGCCCGGGTGGTCGCGGTCGACGTCTCGGGCCGCATGCTCGAGCGGGCCCGCCCGCTGAATTCAGACCTCGAGAACGTCGAGTGGCTCCTCGGCGACGGGAAGACGCTTGGCGGCGTCGACTCGGCGAGCGCCGACGCCTGCCTCTCGCTCGTGGTCTTCCAGCACATCGCCGACCCGAGCGTCACCCTCGGCTACGTGCGCGAGATGGGCCGCGTCCTGCGCCCGGGGGGCTTCGCCGCCTTCCAGATCTCCAACAGTCCCGAGATCCACCGCCCTCCGAGCCGCGTGGCGCGGGCGGGCGCCGCGGTGGCGGGATCGCTGCGCAACCGTCCCGGCGGGCAAACAGATCCCGAGTGGCTGGGGTCGGCGATCGACCTCGACGAGCTCGACGCGGCGGTCTTGGCGGGCGGAATGAAGACCGAGCGGGTCGCCGGCGCCGAGACCCAGACTGCCTCGTCCTCGCACGCAAGGCCCCGGTTACGTGAGCGCCCCGGCAGTCTCGGTCGTAATCGCAACCTTCGAACGTGCGGACCGCCTCGAGCGCCTGCTCAGCGGCCTGCGCTCACAGACCGTCGCGCGGGAAAGCTTCGAGGTCGTCGTCGTCGACGACGGGTCAACCGACCGGACTCCGAAGGTGATCGAGGAGGAGTCCCGGCGGGGCGAGTTGCCGCTGCGGGCCATCCGGCGCGATCCCAACTCCGGCCGCGCGGCAGCGCGCGAGAGCGGCTGGCGGGAGGCGCGCGGAGATGTCGTCGCGTTCATCGATGACGACTGTGTTCCAGCGCCGGATTGGCTCGAGGCGGGTGTCGCGGCGAGTCGCGCCACGCCCGGTGCAATCGTGCAGGGCCGTACCGAGCCGGACCCAGCCGAGGCGGGCCGGCTGGGGCCGTTCTCGAGGACGATCAGCGTCACCGGGTTCGACCCGGCGCTGCAGACATGCAACATCTTCTACCCGCGAGAGCTGCTCGAGCGGGTGGACGGATTCGACGTCGCCGCCTTCGGCCGCGTCCACGGTGGCGAGG
The DNA here is from genome assembly GCA_963823245.1 of uncultured Actinomycetes bacterium. Classification (GTDB taxonomy): domain Bacteria; phylum Actinomycetota; class Thermoleophilia; order Solirubrobacterales; family 70-9; genus JAWVFM01. Next base: position 428,400 of record CAWGKQ010000008.1, read on the forward strand.
ACTCGGACCTGGCCTGGCGCGCGATCGAGGCCGCCGCGGAGGCGGTCTACACGGAGCGCCCGCTGGTCCGCCACGCCGTGCACGACCTCGGCCCGGTGGGAAGCTTCGGCTCTGCGCCGAGTGGTCGCTCCTCGCATACGCGCGCCACACGGCCTTCGCCGCGCGCAGTTCTCCGGTGGAGTCTTCTGGAAGCCCAGCCATCTATGGCTCGCACGGGCGGCCGCCGGGCTCGCGCTGCCCCGGCGACTGTGGCCCCTGCGCGCGGTGCTCGCGCTCAAGTATGCGCGCTACCTCTACGCGCGAGGCAAGGTCGAGGGCGGCGGGCCGCTGCTCGCTCCCTACTTCCTGCTCTGCGACCTCGCCGAAATGAGTGCGGCCGTCCGCAACTGGATCCGCTATGGCACGCCGATGCTGTGATGGCGGCCGCGCCTCGTGTGAGCGTCCTCATACCGGTCTGGAACAACGCCGACACCCTCGGCCGGACCATCGATTCGATCCTGGGCCAAACGGTCGACGATCTCGAGGTCCTAGCCCTCGACGACGGCTCGACCGACTCGAGCCGCGACGTCGTCGCCGCCTACGACGATGGGCGGGTTCGGGGAATCCCGCTCCCGCACCGCGGGATCTCGGCAACGCTGAACGCCGGCCTGAAGGAGGCGCGCGCCCCCTTCGTCGCCATTCAGGACGCCGATGACTGGTCGCTCCCTGAGCGGCTCGAGCGGCAGCTCTCCGTGCTCGAGGCCGACCCCGGCGTCGGCGTGGTCGGATGCCGGATGCGCGAGCTCGACGAGCACGGGCGTCCGCGCAACTCGCGAATTCGCTTCGCCGTCGGCGACGTCACCAACGCGCTCGTCCGGTTCAACATGATCCCGGCACGGCCGCCGCGATCCGGCGCGACGCGGCGCTCGCCGTCGGTGGCTTCGACCCGCGGTTCACCTCGGCCCAGGACTACGACCTGTGGCTTCGCATCGCGGACCGCCACAGGGTGGTGTGCCTCCCCGACGAGCTCGCCGTTCGCTCGCACGGCCTGAGCAATGTCGGGGCGCGCAGGGCCCGGGACCAGGTCGGTGAGTCGGTGCGGGCGAAGGTCGCGACGATGCGCCGGCGGCGGAGCCTCCGCGGCCTCCACTACCTGCCGGTGACGCTCCTCGCGTGGGTCCTCCCCGTCCGCGTCCGCAGGGCCGTCCGGCGCCTGCGCGGCAGGGCGCCCTACTGACGGGAGTCCGCGGTGCGGTCGACCAGCGCCGCGAGCCGCTCGGCCTGGCCCCGCAGCGAGCAGTGCTCGAGGACGTGCGCGCGCCCCGCCAGGCCCATCCGCTGCCTCTCGGGCGGCGATAGCGCCAGCAGCTCAGCGATCGCCTCGGCCAGAGCGGCCGCGTCCCGCTGCGCCACCACCCTCCCCCACTCCGGCCGCACCAGCTCGGGCAGGCCCGCCGCATCGCTCGTGACGACCGGGACCTCCATCGCGAGCGCCTCCTTGACCACCATCGGCATCGCGTCGCGGTCGCCGTCGCCGGCGATAACCGACGGGCACGCCAGGAGGTCGGCGCCCTCGAGCAGCTCTCGCACCTCGTCGGCGCCCCAGGCCTCGACCAGCTCGGCTGCTCCCTCGATGCCCTCGCCGTGAGCGCCCGCCCGAGCTCGCCCCGGAGTGGCCCATCGCCCGCGATCAAGAGGCGCTCGAGGCCGCCCCGCCGGCGCAGCTCGGCGCCGGCCTCGACGAGGTATGCGAAGCCCTTCTTCTCGACCAGGCGGCCGATCGCAACCACGGTCGCGCCGCCGGGATAGGGCCCGCGCCGCCGGAACCGCTCGCCGTCGACCCCCATCACGATCACCTCGATGCCGGCCCGGCGGCTGGGGACGAGGCTTCGCAGGCGCTCGGCCGTGTACTCGCACGGGCGCGACCGCGAACGCCGCCCGCTCGAGCTTCTCGGCGAGGTTCCGCGGCTCCTGGAAGACGTCATATCCATGCGCTGTGACGCTGTAGGTCGACCCGAGGAGCAGGTGGAGGCGCATCGCGGTGAGCGCGGCACCCGCGGCGAAGTTGACGTGGACGTGCCGACGCTTCCCGCGAGCGAGGCGACGCGCGGGCGAGGCGATGGCGCGAAGCGGCAGCACGGCCTCCTCCGCTGACCAGCGCCTCCGTGCGCCGAGGTCCGTCGCGGAGCGGATCGGGTGATGGGCCAGAAGCCACGCCAGGTCGCGTACCGCCTCCCCCGGTCGGTAGTCCTCGACGTAGTCGACCCGGAGCTCTCGCGCCACTGCGCGCTCGACCCGCGCCGGACGCGCGGTTGCCTCGACCCGCACCGGCTGGCCGAGGTCGCGCAGGGCGAGCGCCTCGTTGTAGACAAACGTCTCGGAACGGGCGGGGAACGCGTCCGTACTCACGACGATGGCCGCGCGGCTCGGTGCGCCTGTCTCGCCGCCCGGCTCGGCGCTGCTGTCGCCGGCGACGTAGCCCCAGGCCCCGGCGGCGACGTAGGCGCCATCGATGAGCTTGAACGCGCCGCGGGTGGGTTGCCCGGCGAGCGGCCAGGCGACCCCGCCGGCCACCGCGCGAACAAGCTCGCGGGCGAGCCGCGGCCTCGGCATCGAGCCGGGGTAGCGCCGGTTGACCCACCGCCGCCCGGCGCCGTAGCGCGCCGCCTTGCGCAGCAGCTCCCTGAGCGAGTCCGCGTGGCGGTGCTCCACCCGCGCACGGGGGCGGTGCTCGAGACCCCAACCGGCGTCCTGAGCCCGCCAGCAGAACTCGACGTCCGCGCCCGAGCGAACGCCCTCCTGGAAGCCGCCGAGCGTCTCCCAGGTGCGGCGGCGCACGAGCAGGTTGGCCGTGATTCCCGCGGGATAGGGCTCGGCCGCGAGGTGAAAGGTCTCGTCGAGGTGGCCCCGCGCGGCCGCGTAGCGCGCGGCTAGCGACGCCCCGTGTGCTCCGCGGACCGCGCCGGCGAGGACGCCGCAGCGCACCGCCGGCTCGGGCGCGAAATACCCGTCCAGGATGCCCGGCGCCGGGACGCAGTCGGAGTCGATGAAGAGGATCCATGGTGCGGCCGTGCGCTCCGCTCCGATATTCCGCGCGTAGTACGACGAGAACTCCGCCGTGGCGTCGGCGATCTCGACGTTGCCGCGACGAGGTTGCCAAAAGTCCCGCCCGCTCCGTTGTCGACGACGAGAACCTCATCGCCGGGGGCCAGCGCGAGCCCGCCGAGCGCATCGAGCAGCGCACTCGCCTCGGCCTCGTTGCCGCGGAAGGGGACGACGACTGAGATCGGAGGCCGGGGCACGAGGCGAAGCCTGATCATAGGTAGCCTCCGGCCATGGTCAGCGGCGCGGACGGGGACATCCGCGTCCTCTCGGTTGTCCACAGCCCGACCTACGCGGGCGCCCACAACCAGCTTCTGCGCCTTCACGGCCCGCTCAGGGACCTTGGGGTCGAGACGATCGCGGCCCTCCCCGAGGAGGCCGACGAGGCGGCGGACCGCCTCCGCGCGGCGGGCGTCGAGGTACACACCCTCCCTCTCGCGCGCCTGCGGGCCACAGCGAACCCCCTCACGCAGGGGCGCTTCTTGTCCGCGGCTCACGGCGACGTAGGCCGCCTCGCCGACCTCGTCGCCGCCACACGCGTCGATGTCGTGCAGGTGCACGGCGTCCAGAACCCGCAGGGCGCCATCGCCGGCCGCCGCCGTGGCGTTGCGGTCGTGTGGCAGCTCCTCGACACCCGCGCCCCGATGGCGCTCCGGCGCCTCTGCATGCCGCTTGTTCGCCGGCTGGCTGACTCCATCGTCTCGTGGGGCGTCGCCGTGGCCGATGGCCACCCCGGGGCGCGGCGTTTCGGCGATCGCCTCGTCGTCGTCTATCCCCCCGTGGACGTCGGCGCCTTCGCGCCCGACGCCGCGTCCCGCCGGGCGGCGAGGCAACGCCTTGGCGTCGGCGACGACCAGGTCCTCGTCGGGACCGTCGGGGTCCGCTACCGCCGAAGGGCCATGTCGAGTTCGTCCGCGCCGCCGCTCGGGTCGCCCGTGAGCGGCCCGACGCGACCTTTCGGATCATCGGAGCGCCGAGCCCCTCCCATCCCGGGCTCGACTCTCGTCTCCTCGCCGAGGCCTCCTCACTGGGCCTTCGTGTGGGCGAGGACCTGGCGCTCGTCGATCCCGGCGGGGACGTCGCGATCCTGCTCCAGGCGGTCGACGTGTTCGTGATGACCTCGCCGGCGCGGTCGGAGGGGATGCCGACGGCGATCCTGGAGGCGATGGTGGCCGGCAAGCCGGTGGTGGCGACGAACGCGGGCTCGACGTCGGAGCTCGTCGACGACGGTGTGACCGCCGTGCTCACCGAGCCGGGCCGGCCCGCCGAGACCGCGAGCGCGGTCGTTCGTCTGCTCGGCGAGCCGTCGCTGTGCGACGAGCTCGGTGCCGCCGGCCGACGCCGGGCGCTCGAGCGGTTCGGCATCTCGGAGCTCGCCCGCCGCCACCGGGAGGCCGTCGACATCGCGCTCGCGGGCGGGGATCAGCGGCGGCGCAGGTAGGCCGTGATGCCCTGCCGCGTCCGGGCCGGCAGCAGCTCGGTCACGCGGTCGTAGGCCCGGCGCCCGGCGGCGTCGTGGCGGAAGTGGTTCGCGACCGTCGCGCGAGCGACCTCGAAGCCGGTCGCCTCGGCTAGCTCGTCGAGCTCGTCCAGCGTGTACTCGCGAAAGTGGGCCTCGCTGTGCGAGCCCGCCCGCACGTCGCCGGCCTCGCCCAGCGGGCTGCGACCGGCAAGCGCGCGCAGGCGCTTGTGAAGCGCCAACGCGTTCGGCGTCTGGACGACGAGCCACCCGGGGTGCGCGGTCCATCCCGCGATCGCCTCGAAGACCGCGCTCGGCGGCGTCGCGAGGTGCTCCAACACCTCGGCGAGGACGACGATGTCGTGCTCCGGAACCTCCGCCCGATGCTCGGAACCGGCGAGGAGGTTGAGGTCCACGTCGAAGTGACGCTCCCCCTCCCGGGGCCGTGCGAGCGGGTTTCGGAAGCCGAGTGTGTCCACCGTCGCCTCGCCGAACGCACGCCTCAGCAATGCGGTCTGGAGCGCCGGCCCGACATCGAGAATGCGCACCGGACCCTCGCGGGGTGGAAGCGTCGCGACGCACTCCCGTACGGCCCCGAGCAGGACCGCGTAGCGCCGCGCGTGGAGATCGAGGTACTCCGCCTGCCGTGGCGTGAGGTCGAGATCCCTGAGGCTCGCGACGAGCGCCGCGTCGGACCCGTTCACATCGGCCCCCCTCCGCCACCCGCCTGCGCGCGGGCGACCGCGTCGCGCATCGCCACGGCGAACACGGGCACATCGAAGCTCTCCGCGTTGGTTCGAGCCGCCTGCGGAGAGAAGGCGCGGAAGTCGACCTCGCGCATCGCCTCGGCGAACGCATGGACGTCGCCACCGTCGACGAGGACCCCGGTTGCTCCATCGCTCACGCATTCGATCGCGCCCTCGGCGCGCTGGGCGAGCACCGGGCGGCCCGAGGCCTGCGCTTCGACTGCTGCGATGCCGAACTCCTCGACGTTCGGGACCACGAGCGCGAGGGCCCGGAATAGATGCGCGCCAGCTCCGCGTCCGGGACGCGGCCAAGGAACTCGGCGCAGTCGGCGTACGCGGCTCTCAGGCGCCGCAGCTCGGGGCCGCCTCCCACCACCCTGATCCGCTTTCCGGCGCGCCGCGCGGCCTCGAGCGCCACGTCGGCGCGCTTGTGGGCGACGAGCTCGCCCACGAACAGGAAGTGGTCGCCGACCTCCTCCGGCTCCGCCGGCCCGAATCGCTCGACCTCGACCGGAGGGTGGATCACCTCGGCCTCGCGGCCATAGGCCTTCCGGATGCGCCGCTGCGTTATCCGCGAGTTCGCCACATACCGGGTGACCCGCCGCGACGCTTCGCGGTCCCACTCGCGGGCCGAGGCCAGCAGGCGCCGCGCGAGCGGGCGCGCCGGCGCCGGCAGCGACGCGAGCGCCGACTCGTTCTCGTGCCAGGCGTAGCGAAACGGGCTGTGGCAGTAACAGACGTGGACGGCGCCGGGGTCAGGGCGTACGCCGTGGGCGAAGGCGAAGCTCGACGACACGACCAGCGGATGATCCCCGAGCGGCAGGCTCTCGATCGCGCGCGGCCACACGGGCAGCAGCGCGCGGTACCAATGCCTGTTGACGCCGAGGCGCTGCGCCCACGAGGTGCGGATCTCGCGGCCCGCGAAGCGGCCCTCGGTCGCGCTCTCGGAATAGGCCCCCGTGTAGATCGTGGCGTCGGGCCAGATGCCGGCTATCGCGCTGAACGCCCTCTCGGCCCCGCGAAGGAACAGCAGGTAGTCGTGGACCAGCGCGACGGGCTCGGCGCCGGCGCCGCTCATCGCCCGAGCACCCGTTCGTAGACGGCGTCGAGGGCCTGCGCCTGGCGCTCGACGGAGAACTCCGCCGCGCGGCGCCGCGCGGCGGCGCCCATCTCGGCTCGGCGGCCCGCGGGCATCTCGGCCAGGACCGCGATCGCATCGGCGAGTGCGTTCCCGCTCTCCGGCTCCACAGCAGCCCGGCGTCAGGAGTGATCTGCTCCGCGATGCCGTCGACCCGCGCGCCGATGACTGGTCGGGCGTGGGCCATCGCCTCGAGCATCGAGATCGGGAACGGGTCGTGCCGCGACGCGAGCGCGAAGGCGTCCCAACCGGCGAGCTCCTTCCCAACGTCGGTGCTTGGAAGGTGCCGGATGCCGAGCGCGGCGGCGCGCCCGAGGATTTCCCTGCCCCAGGCGGCGTCCAGAGGGTCAGTCGGCGAGCCGACGAGCCGGAACTCGACCGGCATGCCACGCCGCGCGGAGAGCTCCGCGGCGTCGAGGAACACGTCGATCCCCTTTCGCCTCGCGATCACCCCGACGGTGCCGACGACGAGCCTCTCCCCGCCCGGGAGCGGCGGCGGGTCCGCAGGGGCCTCGCAGCCCTCGTACACGACCGTCGGGCGTGAAGAGCCCACGGTCCAGGACGCGGCGCACGACTCCGAAACCGCGACGACCTCGTCGGCTGCCCGGTGTGCCAGCCGGGCGGCGACCGGTCCCTTCCAGCCGGCGGTGCGCATCTCGTGCAGGTGCAGGACGACCCGAGCGCCCGCGGAGCGAGCGACCGCGGCGTCGCCGATGGTGATGAGCGAGTTGGCGTGCACAAGGGCCGGACCGGTATCGCGCACGTGGCGGCGAAACGACCGCAGGTACGACGGGGTCGTCCACAGCCGCCGGATCGGGCCCGGGTGGACTCGAAGCGCCGCGAGGCTGAATGCCAGCGGCCGCCAGGTACCGGCGACGTCGCGCCCCTGGGCGACCAGGTGGTCGAACACCGCGCTCGGCCTCGGCGCCCAGAACGCGAACCTCCAGCCGCGGGCCTCGAGCACCGGCACGCACCGAAGCAGCGAAAGCGTGGCGCCTCCCAAGACCTCCTCGTGAAGCGCGAGAAGGACCCGGCGGGCGCTCGCCTCCTGGGGGGATGGTCACGGCGCAAGCCCCAGGCTCGCCGCCCGCGCGTTACGCCGGAGCGTGCGACGGGTGATCGACTTGGGATCGCCTGAATCGGGCGGCGGCTCGCGCCTGGCCCAGCGCCGCGTCGCGAAGGCCGGGCTGTAGTCGATCACGCCAGCAGGAGGTGGTGAGTCCACTGCTGGGGCTCGAGGTCCACCGCCCGCTTCGCGGCGTCGCGCGCCGCGGACAGGTCGCCCTTCTCCTCCTCGACGACGCGAGTTGCGCGTGCGCGCTCGCCGACCACGGCTCGCCGCCACGCCGACCGCGCGTACGAGGCGGCGTCGGACGCGCGCCGTGCGCCGAGGAGGCTCGAGCTGTCGCGCGCGAGCTGGGTCGAGACCAGCCCGGGCACCATCAGGGCGCCGGCCAGCACGGCGAGTGCGGCGAGCCCGACGCGTCCGCCCCGGGGCCGCGGGCGGCTCGCGGGCTCGGCGATGATGGCGATCGCGGCCGCGACGGCGACGGTCGCGAGCGCCACGATCGCTGGGATCTTCCAGAGCCAGTCGCCGGCAGCCTGCACACAGAAGACGGCGAACGCCGCCACCAGCGCGGCTCCCACGCCAGTCGTGCGCCGTAGGCGGCGCGTGGCGTGAAGCGAAGCGGCGAAGAGGCCGAAGACGATCGCCACGATCGCGACGAAGCCGGGGATCCCGAGCTCCGAGAGCTCCTGGAGGTAGAGCGAATGCGCGTCGCGGATTATCGGCTGGCCCTCGTGCGAGTTCCACCAGAACTCGAACGTCCCGGGCCCGATGCCGAGAAGCGGGTTCGAGCCGAACGCGTCGAGCGCCTGGGGCCAGATCGTCGAGCGTGCTCCCGAGAGGTTCGCGAAGCGGCTCGCGGGGTTGCTGACACTCGGCGCCTGGCGGGTGGCGGGCGTGAACGTCGCCTGGGCCGTCAGATGTGTTCGGGTGGCAACAGGCGCGCGCCGATCACGAGCGCCACGGCCGCGAGCGCCACGGCCGACCAGCGATGAGCGCCGCCACGGCGCAAGGGCGATCCGGCGGCGCGCGAGCGCATCGGAGAACGCGGCGCACATCCCGCCGAGCGCGACGAGGACGGCCGCCGACCATCCCGCCGCCCGCGCCTCCAGACGCGTTCGCGATCTCGGGCTGCGTCCTTGCGAGGAGGATGGCGGCGACGCTCGCCACCGCGCCGATCACGGTGTTCGCGAGCACCTCCTTCGGCTCCCCGCTGAAGATGAGGAGGACACCGAGGCCCACCGCGGCGCCGACGAGGGCGCCCCGCGAGTACGTGAGGTACATCGAGAGGCCGATCGTCGGGAGGAACCCGATTGCCAGGCGGCGGCCGATCGCCGAGGCGTGATTGGTGCTCCAGCCAAGCGCGAGGGCGAACGCCATGACGCTCCACGCGCCCATCGCGTTCCAGTAGCCGAGCGGATACCCGAGCCGCCCCTCGATCGTGATCGCCGAGCTCGCGCCGGAGAAGAGTCCCGGGTCGACCCGGCTCGCAACCGACAGCGCCGATACCGCGATGGCCGCGGCCGTCACCCCACCCGCGGCGGCCCGCCAGTTGCCGCGATGGAAGGTCGCGAATGCGAGCACCGCGACTCCCGCGTAGCCCGTGAGCCGAGCGAGCTCGTCGAAGGTCAGCTCGGCGCTCGACGTCCACAGCAGGCTCGCGGCGGTCCAGACGGCGAGCAGCACGAACCCGAGCACGGGCCCCGCTGATGGTCTGCGGTGGTCGGGCCCGCGGCAGCGCGCCGCAGGCGACGCCCACCGCCACGAGCCACCAGACGACGAGGCTCGTGACCCCGTGGGCGACGATGTCGTAGCCGCCGCCCTGCACCGCGAGCGCGAATGGCGCGCCGGCGCCGACGGCGAACGCAAGCGCCCTGTCTCCAAGCCTCGCCTGACTCATGAGCGGGGTACTTTCGCGGACGGCTCGGGCGGGCCGCCCGCCGGTACGATCGGCGTCATGCGAGGGCGCCCGACGGGCGGCACCGCCGGCCGGCGGCCACCGCCGGCCTCGTCATCGCGCTGGCCATCGCCGCGACCCCGGCGGCCGCGGTCGCGTCCCCGCCTGCGGCCGCCTGCCAGGAGTACGTGGTGTGCGGCCAGCCCGCCGGGGGCCCATCGCGGTGGGGGCGGCCGCGCACTGCCAAAGCCGCATCCCGGGCACGGATCCCGCCCGGGCCCGCGGCCGAGCGTCGACTCGCGCACCGACCTGCCGCTGACCGGATACCCGCTCACCCCGGCGATCGCGATCCCGGCCGTCTTGCTCGCGGCCGGTTTGGTCGCGGGCGTCGTGCTCGGCCTCGGGCGCCGAGGCCGCGGAGCCGCGACGCGACCGCGGTCGCTACATCCGCTCGGGCGCGCTGACGCCGAGGAGGTCCAGGGTGGTCGCGATCGTCCGCTTCGCGGCGAGGCAGAGCCCGAGCCGCGCCTCCTGAACGCCGGCCTCCGCGCCCACGACCCGGCAGTCCCGATAGAAGGCATGGAAGTCGGCCGCGGTCGCGGTGGCGTAGGCGCAGAGGCGATGCGGGGCGAGGCGCTCGCCGCTGGTGGCCACCTCGCCCGGCAGCTCGAGGAGCCTGCGGATCAACGCGAGCTCCGACGGCTCGGCGGCGGCTAAGAGCGCCTCCTCGCCCGCGGCCGACCCGAGGATGCGCTCAGCGTCGAAGTCGTCGAGCTCGGCCTCGGCCTTGCGCAGGATGCTCGCGATCCTCGCGTGGGCGTACTGGACGTAGTAGACGGGGTTGTCCTGCGACTGCTTCCGCGCGAGCTCGAGGTCGAGGTCGAGCGTCCGGTCGTGGCTTCGCTGGAGCATCAGGAAGCGCGCTGCGTCGACGCCGATGTCGTCGACGAGCTCGTCGAGGGTCACGAACTCGCCGCTTCGCTTCGACATCTTCGCCCTCTGCCCGCCCTCGACGAGGTGGACGAACTGCATGATGCGGCGCCTCGAAGCGCTCCGGGTCGAAGCCGAGCGCGGCGAGCGCGGCCCGCATCCGCGGCACATAGCCGTGATGGTCGGAGCCGAGCGGGTCGATCAGGCGGTCGAAGCCGCGCATCACCTTGTCGCGGTGGTAGGCGATGTCGACGCCGAAGTAGGTCGGCTCGCCGTCGGAGCGGATGAGCACGCGGTCCTTGTCGTCGCCTCCCTCCGTCGTGCGCAGCCACATGGCGCCTTCGGACTCGTAGACGCTGCCCCGCCTCGCGAAGCGCCTCGATGGCCTCCGCGATCCGCCCCGCCTCGCGCAGGGAGCGCTCTGAGAACCAGCTGTCGAACCGCACGCCGAAGCGGTCCAGGGTCGCCTCGATACGCCGCCGCATCGCCTCGGTCGCCCTGGCGCCGAGGTCGGGAATGTCGTCGGGTGAGGCGCCCTCGGCGGCGAGCTCATCCGCCAGCTCGGCGACGTAGTCGCCGCCGTAGCCGTCGCTCGGGCGGCTCCTCGCCACGCATGCGGGCGGCGATCGACTGCGCGAACAGCGTCACCTGGGCGCCCGCGTCGTTCAGGTAGTACTCGCGCTGCACCTCGTCGCCGGCGAACGCGAGCACCCGAGCGACGGCGTCGCCGAACGCGGCGCCTCGGCCTCCGCCGACGTGGATCGGCCCGGTCGGGTTCGCGGACACGAACTCGATCAGCACCCGCTCGCCCGCTTCCGGTCCCGGCGCCGAAGCGCTCGCCGGCCTCGAGGATGCCGCGCCACCGCCCGCCGGTGCCATCGGTCGCCCAGGAAGATATTGAGGAAGCCCGGCCCCGGCGACCTCGACCCGGTCGATGCCCTCCACCCGCTCCGAGACGAGCGGGCTCAACTCGCCGGCGACCTCCCGCGGCGCTCGCTTCGAGCGCCGGGGCGAGGAGCATCGCGGCGTTCGTCGAGTAGTCGCCGAGTTCCGGCTTGGGTGGCCGCTCGAGGGTCGGCGCCTGCACTCCGTCGGGGGCGAGCTCCGTCGCCGCGCTCTCGATCGCCTCTTGCAGTCCCCCGAGCGGATCCATGATCCGAGTCTAGGCGCGCCTCGCGGCGAGTAGGGTGCTGTGCCCAATGCGTGCCCTCGTCACCGGTGGCGCCGGATTCATCGGGTCCAACCTCGTCGACGCGCTCGTCGAGCGTGGCGACGAGGTCACGGTGCTCGACGACCTCTCGACGGGGCGCCGCGAGAACCTCGACCGCGCGCTTGCTGGCGGAGTCGAGCTCGTCGAGGGCGACGTCCGCGACGCCTCGACGGTCTCCTCGGCCTTCGATCGCGCGCGAGCCGAGGCCGTGTACCACCTCGCCGCCCAGATCGACGTGAGGCGCTCGGTGGCCGACCCGCGGTTCGACCTCGACGTCAACGTCGGCGGGACGATCCAGCTCCTCGAGGCCGCCCGCGAGCGAGGCACGGAGCGCTTCGCCTTCGCCTCCACGGGCGGCGCGATCTACGGCGAGGGCGACGGGCGCGACCTGCCGCTCGGCGAGGACGCCGAGTGCCGTCCCGACGCTCCGTATGGCCAGTCGAAGCAGGCCGCCGAGGGTTACGTGGGCGTCTACGCGCGGCTGCACGGCCTCGCGGCGGTCTCCCTGCGCCTCGGAAACGTCTACGGCCCCCGCCAGGACCCCCTCGGCGAGGCGGGCGTCGCGGCGATCTTCTGCGGCGCGCTGCTGAACGGCCGGACGCCGACCGTCTTCGGCGACGGCCTGCAGACGCGCGACTACATCTACGTCGGCGACGTGGTCGACGCCTTCGTCGCCGCGGTGAGCTCGGGGGCGACCGGCGTCTTCAACATCGGGACCGGGATCGAGACGAATGTCCTGGAGCTTGGCGCCGCCCTCGCCGGGGCGGCCGAGGCCGAGTTCGCGCCCGAGCACGCGCCGCCCCGCCTCGGAGAGGTGAACCGCATCGCGATCGACCCAACGCTCGCGCGCGACGAGCTCGGGTGGAAGGCGGCGACCCCCCTCGCCGGCGGCCTGGCCAGGACGCTCGAGTGGGCGCGAGGGGCGTCCGCCTAGCGCGCTCCCCGCTCCCAGGCCAGCGCGTCGCCGATTCGCTGCACGGTCGTCGGGTGGCTGCCGAGCAGGAATTGGGGCAGCGCCGGCGGGTCCGGGTCGGCGACCGAGGAGAGCGCGAGCTTTCGCTGGAGCTGGATGAACGCCTTCGGGTCGTGGGTCTCGTCGAGCGCGAAGGTGTCGGCGCTCGCCTCGATCTGGCGCGAGAGCTGGTTGCCGACGAGGCCGATTGCGAGCGCCGCCAGCGCCAGGCCGAGCGCGTAGGCCGGAACCGACCCGGGTGAACCGGGAGCGAAGCCTGAGCGCCGCGAGAGCGGCTCACCGACCGATCGCGCGAACAGGAGGCCGAGGGGCGCGGCGATGGCGAGGAACGCGAGGCCACGCAGGATGTCGTCGTGCTTCACGTGACCGAGCTCGTGGGCGACGACGGATGCGAGCTGGGCGCGATCGGTGCCCTCGATGAGGTTGTCGTAGAGCACAACCCGCTTGGTCGAGCCGAGGCCGTCGACGTAGGCGTTCAGGGAGCGAACCCGCCGGCTCGCGTCGACGCGGTAGACGTTCCCCACGTCCACGCCGGCGCGCCTCGCGAGCTTCAGCACCTCGGCCCGCGCCGCGCTCGAATTCGGCAGGGCCTGGAAGCGGTTGAAGATTGGGGCGAGGACGACGGGCGCGAGCCACGTCATCACGGCCGCGATCGCGACGACCAGGGCGCTGCCCGGGACCCACCACGCGCGGGGAAGACGGCGGACGAGTGCAGCGAAGCCCGCGGCGATCGGCGCTGCGATTGCGGCGCCGATCGCCGCCTGCTTGGCGGTGTCGCCGAGCCACGAGCCGAGGTCCTGCGTCGAGATCCCGAAGTCGACCGCGCGCTCGTGCGCCGCGATGCCCACCGGGAGGCTCGCGACCGCGACCGCGACGGAGAGCCCGGCACCGACCGCCGCGGCGCCGAGCACCGGCCTGCCGCCGGCGCGCGCGAGCCGGGCGCGCACGATGCGCGGACGGCCAGTCGCCGCGCAGGCGAGCACGACCATCTCGATGGCGACGCCCCCCACGTAGAGCCAGAGCTGGCCCTCGCTGTAGTCGCGCCCGCGGTCGATCTGGGCCTGGGTGAAGTAATCGCTCGCCGACGCCGGGGCCGGCGAGATGGGTGCCGGCCGCGGACGCAGCAGGAACGCTCCCGCCTCAGCGATCAGGACCATTCCCACGGCTGCCGCGCCGGCGCGCGCGAGCGTGCTGCGACGCATGGCCCGTACGATAAGCGCCCTCGTTCCGCCCCCTTGCCGGGGCCACGGACCATGCGCCTCGGCGTCATCTCCGACATCCACGCGAACCTGCCCGCGCTCGAAGCGGTGCTGGCCGAAATCGACGCGGCCGGAGTCGACGAGCTCTGGTCGCTCGGCGACGTGCTCGGCTACGGCGCCGAGCCGGATGCCTGTGCCGAGGCGGTGGCCGCGCGCTGCACCGCCTCGCTCGTCGGCAACCATGACCTCGGGGTCCTGGGCGCCCTCGACCTCGGCGCGTTCTCGCCGGCCGCCGCCGACGCCGTCCGCTGGACCCAGAGGACCGCGCGACCGGAGACGCTGAGCTATCTGCGCGGGACTGCGAGCCGTCCGACGAGAGCCGCGAGATCGCCATCTACCACGCCTCTCCGCGCGACCCCGTCTGGGAGTACGTCCTGTGGCCCGAGCAGGCCGAGGAGTGCATGGCCATCCAGGCCGAGCGCGTGAGCCTCGTCGGCCACTCCCACCTCGCCCTTCGCTTCGGGCCCGCGCGCAATGGCGGGGTCCGCGCGGAGCAGCCGACCGGCGGGCGAGTCGGTCGACGTGAGCAACGGCCGCTGGCTCCTCAACCCGGGCAGCGTGGGCCAGCCCCGTGACCGCGACCCGCGCGCCGCCTGGCTCGAGCTCGACACCGACGCCTGGCGAGCGACCTGGCATCGGGTCGCCTACGACATCGACCGAGCGGCCAACGCGATCCTCGCCGCCGAGCTTCCCGAGCACCTCGGGCGGCGCCTCTACAGCGGCCAATGATGCAAGCGCCGGAGAAGGCAGCACCTAGACTCGCGGCGATGCGGAACTCCGCCCGCCTCATCGCCCTCGTGGCTTCCGCGGCCCTGCTCGTGGCGGGCTGCGGGTCGTCGGATTCGAGCCTGCCGAAGGACATTCCCCCGGCGAACGCACAGGGCCTGAACGGCTATCTCGTCCAGGCTCAGCAGGCCTGCACGCTTGGGGATCGGTTCGCGCTCGTGCAGGCGGCGAGGCTGTACTCGAGGGCGGTCGCCGACCTCCCCACCACGGTCGACCCGCGGGTGATCACCGTGCTCCGCAAGGGCGGCGACAACCTCACCGCCCTCGCGCGCACGGGCGAGGGCTGCCAGACGGGCGCCACGGGGGCCACGGGCATCTTCGGGGCGGTGCCCTGATGGCGACGACCATCTCGGGCCGGTACGAGCTCGGCGACCGGCTCGGCTCCGGCGGCATGTCGACCGTCTACCGGGCGGTCGACCACGTGCTCGAGCGGACGGTGGCGGTGAAGATCCTCGCCGAGCACCTCTCCGACGACGAGAAGTTCATCGCCCGCTTCCGCCGCGAGGCGCTCGCCGTCGCGAAGCTGATCCATCCCAACATCGTCCAGGTCTACGACACCGGCGTCGACGAGCGACCGCCACTACATCGTCATGGAGTACGTCGAGGGCCGATCCGGCGCCCAGCTCCTGCAACTCGAAGGGGCGCCTCGGGCCCGAGGCCGCGGTCGAGATCGGCGTGCAGGCATGCGCCGGGCTCGACTACGCCCACAAACAGGGGATCATCCACCGCGACGTCAAGCCGGGCAACCTGATGGTGATCGGCGGGCCGGCCGGGCAAGCCGGCCGTCGGCCTCCGGGGCCCACGACCCGCCGACGAACGAGATGACGGTGAAGCTGACCGACTTCGGGATCGCCCGGGCGGCCGAGCAGACGCGGCTCACCCAGGTCGGCTCCGTCGTCGGCACGGCCGCCTACCTCTCCCCGGAGCTCGCCCGCGGCGCCGAGCCGACTCCCGGAGCGGACGTCTACGCCCTCGGCGTCGTGATCTACCAGCTCCTCACGGCGCGGCTGCCCTGGGAGGGCACGACCCTCGCCGAGCTCGCGACCCGGCGCGAGAACGAGGCTCCGCTCTCGCCGAGCACGTACGACCCGGACGTCCCGGAGACGCTGTCCGAGGCCGTCCTTCGCGCGCTTGCCGCCGATCCGGCCGAGCGCTACACGACGGCGCGCGAGCTCTCGCGCTGCCCTGCGGGCCGGCCTCGCCGGGCGCGAGCCGCCGATCGCGACGAGCGAGGCCGCCCACATCACGCCTCGGCGGAGGCCACCGCGGCCACCCGGCTGCTCGATCGCGACGAGCCGTCGACGCCGGCCGTGGCCGAGCCCTACGCGCAGCGACCCGGCCCGCCGCCCGGCACGCGAGCGGCCCAAGCGCGCGGTCCGGCGGCGTGCGCTTCCTGCGCCTGCTGGGCCTCGTGATCGTCGTGCTGGTCCTCGCCGCGATCGCGGGATCGTGCTGCCGACGATCAACGCCGGGCGATCGTGCTCGCTGCACGACAGAACGCCGGGTCAGAACAGCGACGTCACCGCAGTATGCGATCAAGCACCACGTGCGCCGGATCCGCTCGAAGTCGACGGATCCTCGCCGTTCATCAGGATTGTCGCATACGACAGCAAGTCCACATCGAGCGCCGCAGCTTCGTCGAGCGCTCAACGAGCGCCTGACCGCCCCCCTCGCTGCCCCCCACGGCGTCTCGCCCCGGCGATCGCTCGGCGTACGCGGCAAACGCCCGCGCCGCAATCGCCTCTCGCGCGCCGCTCACCAGCCGTTCCAGATAGGCCAGGTTGTGGAGGCTCAGGAGGCGCACGCCTGTGAGCTCGCCTCGGCGCACGAGGTAGTGGATGTAGGCGCGCGTGTGGTCCCGGCAGGCCGGGCAAGGGCAGCCCTCGACGAGCGGCGCCTCATCGAGCGCATGCGTCGCCTGCCGGAGGTCGAACCGGAACCGGCGGTCCGGCAGCGGCGCGAGCGCCATGCCATGCCGCGCTAGCCGGGTCGGCATCGCGCAGTCGAACAGGTCGATGCCGCCGCGCGATCCCCGCCATCAGGTCGTCCGGTTCGCCGATGCCGAGCAGGTGGCGGGGCGCGGCCTCCGGCAGGAGCGGCGCCACGAACCCGACCAGGGCGTGCATCTGCGGCTTGTCCTCGCCGAGCGTGCCGCCGATCGCCAGCCCGTCGACGTCGGCTGATGCCACGCGCTCGGCCGACTCGCGGCGGAGGTCCTCGTGGACGCCTCCTTGAACGATCCCGAAGACCGCCTGGGTCGCCGGGCCGCCCTCGGCGTGCCAGGCGAGGCAGCGATCGAGCCAGCGGTGCGTTCGCTCGGTGGACCTCGCGGTGTAGTCGCGATCGGCGTGGAACGGCGTGCACTCGTCGAAGGCGAGGGCCATGTCGGAGCCGAGGGCCGCCTGGATCCGCATCGAGTCCTCCGGCCCGATGAAGCGCTCGCTCCCGTCCACGTAGGAGCGGAAGCGCACGCCGTCCTCGGAGATGTCGAGCACGGCGCCGGCGCTCGCGGCGCCCCGCTTGCGGCCCTTGATCTCGTCCGCCACCCCGCCGTGGGCCAGCGAGAAGACCTGAAACCCGCCGGAGTCCGTGATGGTCGCCCCGCGCCAGCCCATGAACCGGGAGAGGCCGCCGAGGGCCGCGATCCGCTCCTCGCCCGGCGCCAGGTGCAGGTGGTAGGTGTTGCCGAGGACGAGCTCGAACCCCAGCGCGGCGACGTCGGCGGCGGTCAGGGAGCGCACGCTTCCCTGCGTGGCGAGGGGAACGAAGGCCGGCGTCTCGACCGTGCCACCCGCAACGCGGAGCCGCCCGGCGCGGGCGGCCCCGTCGCGGTCGGTGATCTCGAAGGCGAGTCGGTTCGGGTCAGATCTCACGACCCCGGACCCTAGGGAACGGTGATTGGTCAACATCCCGGCGTGGTCTTGACGTCCTCGTGGTACGCCCGAATGCTCGGCGGGGAGCTCGTCGATGTGGACGCTCGGCTCCGGGCCCGCCTCCCTTCGCCGCTGCTCCGGGCCGCGACGCGGCTCGGACTTCGTGCGCGGCCTCTCGATGGCCGTCCTTGCCGGGCGCGACGGATCCCTCGTGCTCACGGCCGGCGAGCCCGGCACGACCACGGCGCTCGTGCTCTCGGCCCTCGCCCGACGCCGCCGCGTGGTCCTGCTCGAGTTGCTGGCGCCGCCCCGCTCCCCCTCCGCCTGGCGCCGGGCCCTTCGCCGGCTGTGGCGCCGCGCCGTCGTGCGCCCCGCGGCCGGAAGGGCCGTCCTTGCGGCGCAGGTGCTGACGAGCCCTGAGCGCGCCGAATGCTCGCGTCTTTTCGGGATCGGCGCCGAGCGCATCCGGCAGGTGCCGTGGGCCTGGTGCCGTGACCCTGGCGAGGCTGCGCCGGCCGTCAAGCGGACCGGCGTCGTCGTGTCGGGGCGCGCCTGGTGCGACTGGGCCACCGTCTTCGCGGCCGCCCGGGGGCGCGATTGGGTGCTCACGGTGGTCTGCGGCAAGCGAGACCTTCCCGAGGTCGGAGCCCTCAACCGCGAGGGCGCAGCGCGAGTCCTGGTTGACGTGCCGGGGCCCGAGCACGATCGGGTGGTGGGTGGTGCGGCCGTCTACGTGATCGCGCTGGAGGACCAGCTCGGCAGCGCCGGCCACGTGCGCCTAATGACGGCGACGCAGGCGCGCACCCCGGTCGTCGCGTCCGACGTCGCGGCCCTCGACGGCTACGTCGTCGACGGCGAGACGGCGCTGCTCGTGCCGCCCGGCGATCCGGCACCGCTGCGAACGGCCGTTGAACGACTCCTGGCGAGGCCCGCGGAAGCCTCGCGCCTCGCCGAGCGTGCGTTCGAGCGGGCGACCACCTGGACCTACCCGATGTACTTCGACGCGATCCGCGAGCTGATCGAGGGTGCGCTCGCTAGAGACCCCGGCGCCGCACCACCTGCGGCACCGTGAGCATGAGGATGCGGATGTCGTTCCAGAGCGACCAGTTCGCGACGTACTGGTAGTCGATGCGGACCATCTGACTGACCGGGATCCGCGAGGAGCCGAGGACCTGCCAGACGCCCGTGATCCCCGGGCGAAGGTCGAGGCGCCGCCTGTGCCACCCCTCGAGACGGCGGTCCTCGTCGAGCGGAAGCGGGCGGGGGCCGACGAGGCTCATCTCGCCGCGGAGCACGTTCACGAGCTGCGGAAGCTCGTCGAGATGCAGGCGCCGCAGCCAGTGGCCGGCGCGCGTGATCCTCGGGTCGTCGGCGATCTTGAAGACGCCGTCGGCCTCGTTCAGGTGCAGGAGGCCCTCCTTCATCCGATCGGCGCCGTCGACCATGCTGCGGAACTTGAGCATCAGGAACGGCTCGCCGTGGCGGCCGGCCCGACGCTGGCGATAGAGCACCGGTCCCGGGGAGTCGAGCTTGATCGCGAGCGCGATCGCCACGAGCAGGGGTGACAGCAACGCGAGCGCGAGCGCCGAGCCGACGATGTCGAAGGTGCGCTTGATCATCAGAGACGACCTCGTCATGTCGAAGCGCCGGAGGCCGAGGAGGGTGATGCCCTCGAGGCGGTCGACCTCGACCGTGGATTCGACGACGCGGGCGAGGTCGGGGAGGACGCTCACCCGCAGCCGCTGGTGGCTTCCACGACGAACCGTGTCGAGGAGCTCCTCGGATCGACTGGGTACGGGGCCGAGGATCACCCGGTCGATCCCCTGCTCCTCTGTCGTCCGGCGCAACCGCTCCGCGAGGTCGGCGTTCGCCTCGGGCGTGCCGTCGGACCCGACCGGGATCCAGTCGACGAGCAGGGCCTTGACCGAGCCGCTGCCGATCAGCTTCTCGTGGAGCTCGGCCGCGGTGGCGGCGTCGCCCACGAGCAGACACCGCTCCATGGGGGCCACGCCGCGGCGATCGAGCGGGCCACGGCGCGAAACGCGACCTCGGCGAGCAGGAGCGTCGCCCAGATGACGAGGACCTCGATACGGCCGAGCGATCCCTGGACCACCAGGCCCCCAGAGAGCCACAGGAGCAGCGCGGTCAGCGTGGCGAGGCCCACGAGGGCGGGCATCTCATCGAGGGTGGTCTTGTGCAGGAGGTGCTCGTCGCGGTCGTAGAGGCCGAGCGTCTTGGCGACGACGATGAAGAGCGGCGGCACCGCGAGGCTCGCGGGAGTGAGCTCGCCATTTCCGACCAGGACGGCGCCGACGTAGAGGGCGCAGCACACGGCGACGACGTCCGCGGCACCCAGCACCGCGGCGCCTCGACGCAGGATCGAGCTCTCGCCGCACGCCGACCGACGCCTACCTCTGATCGGTCGCGGAGGGCCAACCTCGACGAGTGCCCGTCCCGTCATGCCCGCCGGCTGCTCGATGCCGAGGAGCACGAGGGCCGTCGGGGCCACGTCGGCGAGGATGCCGTCCGCGACCTCGATTCCCGAAGCGGTGACGATGAACGGGACAGGGTTGGTCGAGTGAGCGGTGTCCGGCGAGCCGTCGGGCTCGAGCATCTCCTCCGCGTTGCCATGGTCTGCCGTGATGAGGCAGGCGCCGCCCGAGCGATGGACCGCGTCGACGACCTCGCCCAGGCAGCCGTCGACGGCCTCGACGGCCGTCACCGCCGCCTGGATGTCGCCCGTGTGGCCGACCATGTCCGGGTTCGCGAAGTTGATGACGCCGAAGCGGTAGCCACCGTCGCCCCAGCGCGTGCCGAACTCGGATGCGGCGGCCGCGGCGCTCATCTGCGGCTTTTGGTCGTAGGTCGGGACGTCGCGAGGAGACGGAACGAGGCACCGCTCTTCTCCCTCCCACTCGCGCTCGCGGCCGCCGTTGAAGAAGTAGGTGACGTGCGCGTACTTCTCGGTCTCGGCGACGTGAAGCTGGCGCTCACCCCGCTCGGCGAGGACCTCGGCCAGGGTGACCGCGGGCTCCTTCGGCGCGAACGCCACCGGGTACGGCCAGCCCTCGTGGAACTCGGTCATCGTCATAAGAGTCGGTTGCGGAGCGGCCCCGCGGTCGAAGTCGTCGAAGTCGGGCTCGCCCAACGCCCGCGTGAGCTCTCGCGCGCGATCGGGCCTGAAGTTGAAGTGGATCGCCGCGTCGCCGTCGGCGATGCCGTCGTAGTCGCCGATGACGGTCGGCTTCACGAACTCGTCCGTCTCACCCCGCTCCCGCGCTGCGGCGATCGCCTCCTGCGCGTCGCCGGCCCGCTCGCCCGCGCCGTGCACGATCGCGTCGTATGCGAGCTTCACGCGCTCCCAGCGCCGGTCGCGGTCCATCGCCCAGTAACGCCCGGAGACCGTGCCGATGCGGCCGGCGTGGCGCAGCCAGCCCTCGAGCTCGCGGAGGTAGCCGGGGCTCGCCGTCGGCGCCGTGTCGCGCCCGTCAGTGAACGCGTGTACGACGAGCTCCGGGACCCCTTCGCGGGCCGCGAGCTCGACGCAGGCCTCGATGTGCGCCCACCCCGAATGGACGCCGCCGTCGGACACGAGCCCGAGCAGGTGAAGCCGCCCGCGCGGCCCCGATCGGGCGGCCTCACAGGCGGCGAGCAGGGCCGGGCTCTCGAAGAAGCTGCCGTCGGCGATCGCGTCGTCGATCCGAGCCAGGTCCTGCTTCACGATCGCCCCGGCGCCGAGGTTGAGGTGGCCGACCTCCGAGTTGCCCATCTGCCCGTCGGGAAGGCCAACGTCGCGCCCCGAGGTGCGAAGGGTGGCGTGCGGGTACGCGGCCCAGAGCTCGTCGAACACGGGAGTCGACGCCTGGCTGATGGCGTTGCCGGGCCCGTCGGGCGCGAGGCCCCAGCCGTCGAGGATCACGAGGGCGACGTTGGGGACCGGGAGCGCTCGCTGGGCCCGAAACAATCACTTAGGAAGCCCGTCCTCGTGCGTTGGTTGTGGGCCTGTTGTCGCCGCGACGAACACCCCACAACGAAACGATTTCGCCGGGGCCGCGCCCCTTCACTGCCCTGCCCCCTTACAAATCTCGAGAAACGCCGAGGGATCCAAAGAAGCCCCGCCGACCAGGGCCCCGTCGATCCCCTCGACCCCCATCAGCTCGGCCGCGTTCTGGGGCTTCACCGATCCGCCGTAGAGGATGCGAACGGCGTCCGCCGCCCCGGGGTCGATGTCGCCGACCACCGAGCGCGCGAACGCGATCGCCTCGCCCGCCTGCTCGGTCGTCGCCGTCCTGCCCGTCCCGATCGCCCACACCGGCTCGTAGGCGACGACGACCTCGGGGACGAGCCCTCTCGGCACCTCCGCCAGGTCCGCCTCGAGCTGGCGTCGGAGGACTTCCTCGGTCCGCCCGGCATCGCGCTCCTCCTCGGTCTCGCCGACGCAGAGGATTGGCACGAGGCTCGCGTTGAACAGGGCCGGCACCTTGCGGCCGATGACCTCGTCGCTCTCGCCGAAAATGTGCCGTCGCTCGGAATGGCCGACGATCGCTCCCCACGCGCCTACGTCGCTCAGCATCCGAGGCGCGACCTCGCCTGTGAAGGCTCCCTCCTCGCTGAAATGGACGTTCTGAGCGGCGACGAGGATGCTGGACCCCTCGCACCCCTCGATGACTCTGTCCAGCGCCGTGAACGGAGGGCAGATCGCGACGTCGGTGTCGCCGAGGCCCGCCGCATTCGGCAGGAAGCCGTCGAGGAACTCGCCCGCCTCGGTGCGCGTCTTGTGCATCTTCCAGTTCGCCGCGACGAGGGGCGTGCGCGGCTCAGGCATCGTCGAGGGCCTCCACGCCCGGGAGCTCGCGCCCCTCCATCAGCTCCAGGGAGGCCCCGCCCCCGGTCGAGAGCCAGTCGACCTTGTCGGCAAGGCCGAAGGCGGCGAGCGCGGCGGCGGAGTCACCGCCGCCGACCACGGTCTTGCCGGGCGCGGTTGCGATCGCATCGGCGACCCCCCTCGTGCCGCCGCTGAACGGCTCGAGCTCGAAGGCCCCCATCGGCCCATTCCAGAACACGGTGCCGGCGTCCGCGATCACGGCGGCGTAGTCGGCGACGGTGCGCGGGCCGATGTCCAGGCCCATCCAACCGTCGGGAACCTCCACCCCGTCGAGCTCGCGCCGCTCCGCGTCGGCCCCGAACCGGTCGGCGATAACGAGGTCGACGGGCAGGCGCAGGTCGCACCCCGAGGCCTGGGCCACGGCGAGGATGCCGGCCGCCGCCTCGGCGCCGCCCTCGCCGGTCAGGGAGTCGCCGACCGCGATCTGCCTGGCCTCGAAGAAGCTGAAGCACATCGCGCCGCCGATCAGGATCGAGTCGGCCCCGCCGTCGGCGAAGCGGCGGAGAACCGCGAGCTTGTCGACGACCTTCGCTCCGCCCAGCACGACGACCAGCGGGGGCTCCGGATGGTCGCGCACCGCCGTGAGCTCGAGCACCTCGCGCTCGAGCAGGAGTCCGGCGTGGGCGGGGAGCAGGTCCGCGACGCCGGCGGTCGTCGCGTGCGCGCGGTGCGCCGCGCCGAACGCATCGTCGACGTAGACGTCGGCGAGGCGAGCGAGAGCCGCGGCGAGCTCCGGGTCGTTCGCCGTCTCCCCGGGCTCGTACCGCGAGTTCTCCAGCAGCAGAACGTCGCCGCCATCGAGGTCCGCGGCGAGCTTCTCGACCTCGGAACCGACGACCGCGGGCGCGAGCTCCACCGGAGCCCCCCCGAGGAGCCTGGAGAGCTCCTCCGCCACCGGCCGCATCGAGAGCTCCGGCTCGCGGTCCTTCGGCCGCCCAAGGTGCGAGACGAGCACGAGCGCGGCCCCGCGCTCGCGCAGCAGCTCGATCGTCGGCAGGGCGGCCTCGATCCGGGCCGCGTCGGCCACCCGGCCGCCCTCGAGCGGGACGTTGAAGTCGACGCGGACCAGCACGCGCTTGCCCGCGACGTCCGCGTCGCGGACGCTCGCCTTGCCGAGGCCGCGACTTGCGGCCGTGCGCTGCGCGGACGGCTGCGTCAAGCGCCGGCGCCGACCGACGCCGGCTCGAGCACCTTCGCGGCCAGCTCGACGCAGCGGTTCGAGTAGCCCCACTCGTTGTCGTACCAGCTGAAGACCTTCACGAGGCGGCCCTCGGCGACCATCGTCTGATCGGCGTCGAAGATGGACGAGTGCGGGTCGGCGACGATGTCCGTCGAAACGATCGGGTCCTCGGTGTAGGCGAGGATTCCCTCGAGCGGTCCCTCGGCCGCCGCCTTCACGGCGGCGTTGAGCTCCTCGGCGCTGGTCTCCCGTGACGCCTCGAAGGTCAGGTCCACGACCGACCCCGTGACCACTGGGGCCCGGACCGCCATTCCGTTGAGCTTCCCGGCCAGCTCGGGCAGCACGAGGCCGACGGCTCGAGCGGCCCCGGTGGTGGTCGGGATCAGGTTGATGGCGGCGGCGCGAGCCCTCCGGAGGTCCTTGTGAGGGGCGTCCTGGAGGCGCTGGTCCCCGGTGTAGGCGTGGATCGTCGTCATCAGGCCGCGCTCGATCCCGGCGGCCTCGTGCACCACCTTCGCCACCGGCGCCAGGCAGTTCGTCGTGCAGGAGGCGTTGGAGATGATGTTGTGGGCGTCCGGGTCATACGCGGAGTCGAAGTTGACTCCCAGCGCTACCGTGACGTCGGGATCCTTGGCCGGCGCGGTGATGATGACCTTGCGCGCGCCCGCCTCGAGGTGCTTGGCGGCGTCATCGCGCCCCGTGAAGAGGCCGGTCGACTCGATCGCGACCTCCACGCCGAGATCCCCCCAGGGCAGGACCGCGGGGTCGCGCTCGCCAAGAACCTTGATCTCCTTGCCGTCGACGACGATCGCGCCCTCGGCGGCCTCCACCTCGCCCCGGAATCGCCCGTAGGTCGAGTCGTAGGCGAGAAGGTGGGCGAGGGTCGCGGCGTCGGTGATGTCGTTGACGGCGACGATGTCCAGGTCAGCGCCGGCCTCGTGGGCCGCGCGAAACAGGTTCCGACCGATCCTGCCGAACCCGTTGATTCCCACCTTCACTGGCGCCATGTGCTGACCCTCCTCGATCGTTCAGTCGCTCGAAACCGCGATTTCCACCCGGTGACCGTCGGGATCCCGCAGGTAGGCTGCGTAGTGTCCCGCACCGTACCCGGGCCGCGGCCCGGGCGCTCCGTCGTCGGTGCCCCCCGCCTCGACCCCAGCCTCCCATGAGGCCTTCACGGCCGGGATCGCGTTCGCCGCGAAGCACACGTGGCTGCCGCCGGACCGCGCTTCGCCGTCAAGGGCGGTGAAGAAAACGGGTCGCACGATGCCCCAGCCGACGCGGCCGCCCTCGTCGACCTGCCGACGCCACCCCAGGGGGCCGAGCACCGCGTCGTAGAAGTGAGCGCTGCGCTCGAGGTCGGTGACGTCGACGCCCACGTGGTGGATCACGCCGCCACCGCCCGCGGAGTCCAGGTGAAGGTGCGAAGCGCAACCAGGAAGCCGGCGACGCCCCAGGCGGCGACAACGGCGAGGTGGCCCCAGTCGAACCCGCCCGCGGAGGGCACCCACGCGGCGAGGAGGCACTGGAAGAACGGTCGCATCGGGAAGATGGAGGCGACCGTGAGGACGCCGCTCGGAATCTCGTTCTGGGGGATGAACACGCCCGAGATGAAGTAGAGCGGGAACGCGATCAGCTGGCTGATCGGGGCGGCGGCCTCGCGTGATGGGATGAGGCCGCTGAGCGCCACCCCCAGGACGCAGAACGACGCGGCCCCGACGATCGCCGTCACCAGGACCTCCAAGATCCGGGCCCACGGGAAGGCAACGCCGAAGACGACGCCGCCGATCAAGCTGACCAGCGCGATCATCACCAGGCTCACGACGATTGCGTTTCCCACCCGGCCCGCGATGAACACCCACGGGGGGAGCGGCGTCCCACGCCCCCGCTTCAGCAGCCCGTCCTCGCGCGCGATCGTGAGGTTCATCGCGAGATTGATCATCGTGGCCGAGAAGACGGCGAGCGTGAGCACTGCGGGCACGTAGTAGGAGTCGAGCGGGATCCCGCCGTAGGTGTGGATGACGCTGCCGGTGCCGATCGTCGCGATGAGGACGAGAAAGACGATCGGGAACATGACGGTGAACCCGACGGCGGGCGGGTTGCGCCAGAACACCCTCTGGTCGAAGCGGAACTGGTGCCAGACGAGCGCCGGCGTCCTCACCCTTCCCCTCCCGTCAGCTCGAGGTAGGCGTCCTCGAGGCTCGGCCGCCGGACCTCGAGGTCGGTGAGCTCGACGCCCCCGTCGATTGCCCAGCTGGTCAACTCGCTGAGAAGCTCGATTGGCGTGTCGGAGCGCAGGCGAACGGTGCCGTTTGCCGGATCGCCGTCGACCGCGGCTGCGGCGAGCGGAGGCAGGGTCGCCACGGCGCCGTCGGGAAGCCCGAAGGTGATCACGCTGGAGGCATCGGCGCGTGTGCCCAGCTCCCCGGGAGCCCCCTCGGCGACGATCGCGCCGCCGGAGATTATCGCCACGCGATCGGCGAGGGCCTGCGCCTCCTCCATGTAGTGGGTGGTGAGAAAGACGGTCTTGCCGAGGTCGCGCAGGCTCGCGATGACCCCCCAGGCCTGGCGGCGCGCCGAGGGATCGAAGCCGGTCGTGGGCTCGTCGAGGAAGAGCAGCTCCGGGTCGCCGATCAGCGCCACCGCCACGTCGAGGCGCCGCTGCTGGCCCCCGGAGAGCTTCCCGACGCGGGTGTCCGCCGTCTCTTTCAACGCGACGAGCTCAATCGTCGCCTCGACCGGACGTGGAGCCCGGTAGTAGCCGGCGTAGAGCTCGAGGGTCTCGCGAACGGTGAGGAGCGGCTGCATCCGGCACTGCTGCAGCACGATCCCGATCCGCTCGCGCCACTCGCCGCTCGCGCTGCCCGGGTCCTCGCCGAGGACCGTGGCCTCCCCGCCCGTCCGTTCTCGGTAGCCCTCGAGGATCTCGACCGTCGTCGTCTTACCGGCTCCGTTGGGGCCAAGGAACGCGAACACCTCGCCGGCATTGACCTCGATGTCGATGCCGCGAACCGCATCGACCGGCCCGTAGGACTTCCTCAGGCCGCGCACGCTGACGGCTGGCGCTGACACCCGCACAGTATGAATCAGCGCTCCCTTCGGGCTGGGCTGAGGCGAGTCCCGCGGGCCCCATATTCGAGGCGATGAGGCGGGTACCGATCCTCCCGGCGCGAAGATCGCGCTCGGCGGCCTGCCGTGCCGCGCGCAGTACTCGTGCTCCCGCTTCCTCGATGCCCTTTACGCCCAGGGCTGAGGCGCGACTTCGACATCCTTCGCCGTTTAGTCAGGCGTCGACGTCGCGGTTGACCACCCGCGGGGTGACCTCGTCGTGGCCCTCGAGGTGGCGCGCGACGCGGTCGGCGACGACGATCGAGCGGTGTCGGCCACCCGTGCAGCCGATCGCGAGCGTCAGGTGGGTCTTGCCCTCGGCGACGTAGGCCGGGAGCAGGAAGTCGAGCAGCCCGAGCAGGCGGTCGTAGAAGTCGCGGGCGAGATCACCCGCCTCGACGTAGGCGACGACGTCCGGATCGCGGCCCGTCAGCGGGCGCAGGTCCTCGCGATAGTGCGGGTTGGGAAGGAACCTCACGTCGATCACCAGGTCGGCGTCCCGGGGGGTGCCCTTCTTGAAGCCGAACGTGAGGATCGTCAGCGCGAGCTTCGCGTCGGCGTCCTTCGGCGCCAGGAGGTCGGTGGCGATCTTGCGGCGCAGCATGGCGCCCGTCAGCCCGCTCGTGTCCATCACGAAGTCGGCGCGTTCGCGAAGCGGGCCCAGCGTCTCCCGCTCGGCGCGGATGCCGTCGCGAACGCGCCCGTCGGGGGCGAGCGGATGGCGGCGGCGGGTCTCCTTGAAGCGGTCGAGGAGCGCCTCGTCGCTGGCCTCGAGGAACACGACCGTGGGGTCGAGGCCGGACTCGGCCAGGTCCTCGAGGGTCGCGGAGAGCTCGTCGAAGTACTCGCCCCCGCGCGCGTCGGAGACGATGGCGGCGCGGCGCACGTGGCTGCCCTCGTGGCGAAAGAGCTCGCCCAGGGCGCCGATCATCCGCGGCGGCAGGTTGTCGACGCAGAAGTAGCCGGCGTCCTCGAAGGCGGCCACGGCCTCCGTCTTCCCCGCCCCCGAGTACCCCGTGATGACGACGAGGTCCATCTCCGGCGGGGTGCTCATCAGCCCGTCCGGTTCAGCTGGCGGTGGATGTCGCGCGCGAGCTTGCCCGGAATCCCGGGCACCGACTCGAGCTCCTCGCGGCTGGCGCTCGCCACTCGGTCGGGCGAGCCGAAGTGGTTCAGCAGCGCTCGCTTCCGCGCGGGCCCGACGCCCGGAAGCTCGTCGAGAAGCGAGCGCGTCATCGCCCGCGAGCGGCGGCCGCGGTGGAACTCGAGGGCGAAGCGATGCGCCTCGTCGCGCACGCGCTGCAGGAGGCGGAGCGCCTCGGAGTCGCGGCGGATCGGTACGGGGTCGGGCCTGTTCGGGACGAACACCTCCTCGAGGCGCTTCGCCAGGCCGATGACCGCCGTACCGCGCTCGGCAAGCGGGCCGAGCACCCGCATGCCGGCGCCGAAGCTGGCCCTTGCCGCCGTCGATGACGATGAGGTCGGGAAGGGCGGCGAAGCTCTCGTCGCGCTCTGAGTCGTGCGGCGAGAGGTCGGCCTGGGCGGCGAACCGCTCCGCACGCCGCCTCAGGACCTCCTCGATCCCGGAGAAGTCGTCGGGCCCCTTCGACCGGTCGCCGCGGATCGCGAACTTCCGGTAATCCGACTTCTTCGGCGCGCCCCCCTCGAACACAACCATCGAGGCGACGGTGTGCTCCGGCCCGATGTTGGACACGTCGAACCCCTCGATCCTGACCGGCAGCGAGTCCAGGTCGAGCTCGGCCTGGAGCGCCGAGAGCGCGTCGACACGCTGCTGGCGCCGACGCTCGGTTCGGAGGCGGTCCTCGGCGAGCGCGAGCCGCGCGTTCCGCTCGGCGAGCTCCCGCAGCCGGCGCTTGTCGCCGCGCTCGGACACGCGAATCTCGACCGGTCCGCCTCGACGCGCCGAAAGCGCCTCGCCGATCAGCTCTGCGCGATCGCGAACGGCCGGCCCGACGACGATGAGGCGCGGAATCGCCGGCACCTGCGAGTAGTACTGGGCGAGGAACTCCTCCGTCACCTCGCCCTCGTCGCGCTCAGCCTCGTTCGCGAGATAGAAGCTCTGCCGCTCGGCCAGCACGCCGTCGCGCACCTGGAAGACCTGCGCGTTCGCGTCGCGAGCGTCGACGGCCACCGCGACGAGGTCGGCCGTCGCCAGCGACTCGCCGGCCACGCGCTGGCGCTCCATGAGCGCCCGGACCGCCGCCAGGCGGTCCCGGTAGACCGCCGCCCGCTCGAACTCCTCCGCGTCCGAGGCCTCGGCCATCTTGCGCTCGAGGTCGCGCTCGACGTCGCGGTAGCGGCCGCCCAGAAAGCCCGCGATCGCCTCGATGTTGCGCCGGTACTCCTCGCGGTCGATGTAGCCGACGCAGGGCGCCTGGCAGCGCTTGATGTAGTAGTCGAGGCACGGCACGCCCGAGCGGCGACCGGGCTCGGGGCCGTCGCAGGTGCGGTACTGGAATAGCTTGCCGAGCAGCTCGAGCGTCTCCCGCGTGCGCTTGGCGCTCGAGTACGGGCCGAAGTAGAGGCGGCCCGAGCGATGGCGCTCGCGGGTGAAGTACACGCGGGGGAACTCCTCGTCGAGGCTGATCCCGATGTAGGGGTACGACTTGTCGTCGCGGAGGCGGATGTTGAACCGCGGGCGAAACCGCTTGATCTGCTGCTGCTCGGCGAGCAGGGCCTCCGCCTCGGTCTCGGTGACCAGGTAGTCGATCGAGGCGATCTGGGCGACCATCTCGGCCCCGGCTCGGGATCGGCCGGAGAAATGCGACGCAACGCGCTTGCGGATCGAGCGGGCCTTGCCTACGTAGATGACGTCGCCGGCCGCGTTCTTGAACAGGTAGACGCCCGGCTGGTCGGGCAGATTGCGCCGGCGCTCGGCGAGGGCTGGCTCCTGGTCGGCCACTCCAGACAGGTTAGGTGGCGCCCGAGCCGCGACCTGGCGGCCGTTGAACCCGTCGGCCCCCACTCCGGTAATACACTCGCGCCACCCCGCCCGCTGATCGCGCTGAAAGGTAAACGGATGAGAAAGCTCGTCGTCACGCTCGCACTCGCCTCGATTGCCGCGCTCGCTCTCGCGGCCTGCGGAAGCTCCTCCAGCTCCTCGAGCTCGAGCAGCACGCCCGCCTCGACCAGCTCGAGCTCGTCCGGCGGAGGAGGCGGAGGAGGCGGAACGGCCTCCGGTGGCGGCGGCTCGGCGGTCAAGATCGCCGCGGATCCGAGCGGCGCCCTCAAGTACGACGAAACCTCGGCGACGGCCTCCGCAGGCAAGGTGACGATCGACTTCACCAACGATTCGCCGGTGGGCCACAACGTGACGATCAGCGACTCGAGCGGCAAGACGCTCGGCGCCACGCAGACGATCACCGGCGGCAACTCCTCGGCGAGCGTCGACCTGAAGCCCGGCACCTACACCTTCTTCTGCTCCGTCGACAGCCACGAGCAGGCCGGCATGAAGGGGACGCTGACCGTCAAGTAGACCCCCGCCGGGTCTAAGCAGCGAGCGCGCGGCCGACGGCGTCGGCCACGCAGGCGGGCTTGTCGTTGCCCTCCACCTCGATGAAGAATCGCGTGACGACGTGCCACCAGCCGTCGCCCAGCTCGTCCACAGATACGAGCTCGGCGGTCGCCCGGACGCGGCTCCCCGACGGGACCGGCGCCGGGAACCTGACCTTGTCCCAGCCGTAGTTGATCCCCATCTTCACGCCGCGCTGCTCGATGAGCTGGCCGCGGAAGCCGTCGATGAGGGAGAGGGTCAGGTTGCCGTGGGCGACCGTGGTGCCGAACGGACTCTCATTCGCCGCCCGTTCGGAATCGGTGTGGATCCACTGATGGTCCCCGGACAGGTCGGCGAACGCATCGATGTCCTCCTGCGTGATGGTCCGCCACTCGGTTGGGCCCACGCGCTGGCCGACGAGCTCCCGGAGGGCGTCGATTCCGTCGAGCGTTACGGCTGCCATCGCCTCAGGCTAGACGATCGATCGTCTATTGCACGAGGCGCACCTCGAGCTGCGGCGGAGCGATCTGGCCGCTCGCCCCCATGAGCCCGAGGATCCGCGCGACATAGGCCTGCGTCTCGGGGATCGGCGGCACGCAGCGGCATGCGGCGACCGGCGCCGGCCCGGCGTTGTACGCCGCGAGAGCCAGGCTGACGGAGCCGAACTGCCGGATCAGGTCCGACATCAGGTGTCCCTCGGCGTCGATCGCGGCCGCCGGGTCGAACGGGTCGCGCAGGCCGTAGGAGGCGGCCGTCGACGGCATGAACTGGGCGATCCCCTCCGCGCCCGCGGGAGAGACAGCGTTCGGGTTGAAGCCCGACTCGGCCTCGATCTGCGCGGCGAGGAGGCCGGCGGCCACGTTCCATCGCGCGGCGGCCCGCTGGATCAGCTCGCGGTAGGCGTCCGGAACGAAGTCGGGCAGCCCCGTGGCCCCGGACTCGCCGTCGCCCGAGCTCGCGGGCGCGCCGACCGAGTCGCCGGCTGCCGAGCACGGCGCCGGACCCTGCACGAAGCCGAAATGCCAGAGCTCCCAGCTGTACCGCTTCAGGAACCCGAACCGGCCGGCGTTCGCGGCGAGCCAGGGGTACGCGATGGAGGGCCCTAGGTCGAGCTCCGTCGCGCAGCGGTGCAGCGAGTGGCCGGGCGGTGCGACCCAGCGAGGATCCGGATGGGCGGCGTAGAGGCGCGCCTGCTCGGCGTCGGAGCGAAACGCGGAGACGACGAGGAGCTGGATGCCGTCGGCCGCCGCCGCGGCCGCCATGCGATCGAAGGCGGCGGCGACGTCCGGCCGCATCGGCTTCCCCTGTCGATACGAGAGCGGCCCGGAGTAGCCCCCGCCGGTTGCCATCGCCGGCGCCGCGTCGTAGCTGGCGGGTGCGCTCGCCTCCGCCTCCGCGCTCGCTTCGAGATCCACCCGGCCCGGCCGTTGGCTGCCCGGGAGCGCGTGGCCCGTGTCGAGCGTCGCCCGCACGCTGACCCGCGCGCGGAGCGGCGCGACGCTCTGCGAATCCGGGAAGACGACGCGCACGCGCGCGGGGTCCAGCCCGTTGCGCGAGGCCGCCTCCCGGGCGGCAGCGATCGCCCGCGCGAGGTAAGCCGGACGCTCGAGGTGGGTTGGATTCACGCGGCCGTCCGGGAGGCGAGCCGGCGCGACCAGCCGAGGCAGGTCGTCGCGCATCGAGCGCACCGCGGAGAGGGCGGCGAGATCGGCTCCCCGCTGGGCGGTCTCGGCACCGCTCACCGCGCCGCCGAATGCCGCGAGCACGACCCCCGCGAGGACGGCGACGAAGGCCGCGCCGAGGACCAATGGCAGGGACTGCCCGCGCTCGGAGGCCCACGGATTCCGGGCATGGCATCGCGGATCTGGCGTTGGTGCGATCACGCTCGCCAAGCTAGGTCCGGGCGGCAGGCGCGTGGCGCGCTCTGCGCGCCGATTCGCGCGCAAGATTGCGCCGAAGTTGAAACGCGGTGCCTAGCCGACCCGGGACGCTCGGAAGTTGGTCGCCCCAAGGAACGCCGCGGCGATCCTCCGCGCGCGCCTGCCGGCCGCGCCCCCTGGGTCCAGCCCGGCCAGTGCGCGGCGTGAGGCGAGTGGGCCGAAGCCGTGGCGGTCGATGCGGACGACCAGCCCTCGCTCACGCAGCTCCATCGTCGCCAGTGCGGCAAGCGAGCGGCCGGCCGGAAGCTCGCAGCGAAGCAGCGCGCCGACGGGACGGAGTCCGGGCCGGGCGATCGCCTCGCCCCACAGGGCGGGCGCCAGGGTCGCGATCACGAGCCTGGCGCCGGCGAGCAGCTCCAGTGCAGCTTCGAGCCCGTCGAGCCCCTCAGAGCCTTCGCCGAGCGAGAGCCAGCAGACCTGTCCTCGCGCGGCACCGCGCACGCCCGCGGCCATGAGGCTCCGCTCGACCCCGCGCGCAGCCGTGCTCGCGAGCATGGTCGGTCCCCGCGACGAGCGGGCGCCGGTCTCGGCCAAGATCACCGCCGCCGGGCGGCCGTCGTCTTCGCCGGTCGCCGCGCTCGCCGCCACGGCCGCCGCGCAGGCTGCAACGCCGCCGACCTCGCCCGCCTCGGTGGCGAGCACGAGAGGCGGCTGAGGTGGGGCC
Organism: uncultured Actinomycetes bacterium; assembly: GCA_963823245.1. Classification (GTDB taxonomy): domain Bacteria; phylum Actinomycetota; class Thermoleophilia; order Solirubrobacterales; family 70-9; genus JAWVFM01. The sequence continues at coordinate 461,109 of CAWGKQ010000008.1, forward strand.
TCACCCATCGGCGGCGGGCGGCCGCGTCCAGGCCGAGGAGCTGACCTCGAGCTCGTCCGCGATCGCGTCGAAGGGAGACGGAGGGCGCAGGCTCACGGTCAGGGACCCGTTCGACGCCTCGACGTCCACCCGCCCGCGAGCCCAGCCGGGAAGCGCGCCTCGGACCGCCGGGGCCGCCGGCTTGCCGGCGGCCATCGCCATCGCTCCGGCCTCGGCAGCATCGCCCGCAAGCGAGGACGCGTACCCGACGGCGAGGAGCTGGAAGGCGACGAGCCCGACGACGATCAAAGCCGGGAGGCCCGCGAGGAGCTCGACCGTCGCCTGGCCTCGGCTGCCGGCGACGCGCTCAGCCACCGTCGCCCTCGGGATCGAGCCCGGCGCTCGCGGAGATCGGGATCGAGGGCAGGCCCGGCACGACGAGCGGCGCGCGGACGCGAACCTCAATCTCGCCTGACGTGCGGACCGTCGCGCCATCGCGCAGCGGGCCGGGGAGCGCCGAGCGGGCGGCCCGGCCTGCCGGCCCCCCGACGTAGGCCGCGCGGGCCCCGGCGCGGGCCGCGTTCGCGGCGCTCCACAGCGCCCACCCGGCAATCGCCGCCTGCACCACCAGGAGCGCGACTGCCACGAGGGCGGGGATCGTCGCGACGAGCTCGACGGACGCCTGGCCGGATTGCGGGCGACCTGATCCTCGGCGGCGCTGCCATGCGCCGACCGTAGGGGGGCGGAGCGCGCGCGTTGCGCGCGCTCCGTGTCGATTAGGGCAACACACTGAGCCGACTTGGTCGACGCGGGCGGCGCTAGGCGAACCCGGCCGTCCTGCTTAGACCTCACATGGCGAGGTCAGGCCAGGACAGCCTCGACCAGCGCCCAGCCCGTCCCCCCTTCGCTGAAAATCGAAGTACCGTTGCGCCGCTAGTACCGCGTCGCCTCGACCCACACGCGGGCGATGATGAGCACCCCGAGGGCGAGGAGCCCGACCCAGAGCAGCGTCCCGCCCGCGGTGTCGAGGAGGCTGTCGGCGCCGGCGACCATCAGGACGATCAGGCCGGCGCCGGCGTAGAGGATGCCGCGGTCGCGGTCGGACAGGGTGTCGATCGTGAGCCTGTTCTGCGCGTAGAGCTGGCGGACGGCGAAGCCCATGGCGACGCCGAAGGCGATGACGAGCGCGGCCTGCGCCGCATCCGCGGCGTTGCCGCCCCCGGGGAGGAACGCCACGCCGAGGGCGATGACCGCGATGATCGCGACGTCGGCCGCGGTTCTCGTCCAGCGCCTCATTTCGACGTCATCACGATAACCCCGAGGACGATCGCGCCCGCGACGGCGGCGAGGCCGACGGCCGCGAGGACTCCGAAGGCCGCAGCGGCGGCGCCGCGGCCGTCGACAGCGCGCGTCGATCGACCGCGCAAAGCCGAAGATCGCGATCGAGAAGGCGAACGTCGCCCCGATGCCCGCGACGAGCGAGCCGACCACCGTCTGCCAGAGCGCCGTGGTGTCGACGATCGTCGCCATCGTTCAGGCGGCCGGCGCCGGCTCCCGCTGCTGGGCGCGGCGCACGAAGGCGGTGGCGGCAAGCGCCGAGGCCGACGGCGGTCACGACCACCGGCCCCGCCGCCCCGGTCCCGAAGATCTGCGTGACGCCGTAGGTCGCCGCGCCGATCGCCGCCGCCGCCGGCAGGGTCAGGAGCCAGGCGGTGACGATGTCGCCGGCGACGCCCCAGCGCACCGCCGAAAGCCGCTTCCCGGCGCCGGCCCCCATGACGCCGCCGGAGATCACCTGCGTCGTCGAGAGCGGGAAAGCCGAAATGCGACGAGACGAGGATCACCGCGGCGCCGGCGCCCTGGGCGGTGAAACCCTGCGCCGGGTCCATCTTGATGATCCGCGTCCCAACCGTGCGGATGATCCGCCAGCCGCCGACGTAGGTGCCGAGGGCGATCGCGCTGGCCGCCGAGATCACCACCCAGGTCGGCACGTAGAAGTGGTTCGGCGAGATGTTCCCGTTGGCCACCAGCGCGAGGGTGATCACCCCCATCGTCTTCTGGGCGTCGTTGGTGCCGTGGGCGAGCGCCAGCAGCCCGCCGGAGAGCGACCTGCCCGAGGCGGAACCCGCGGACGACCGGGCCCGGGCGCTGGCGCGCCGACGATCCGGTAGCAGAGGACGATTCCGACCGCCCCGACCACGAAGGCGAGGATCGGGGCGATCACCGCCGGGATCAGGACCTTGCCGACCACCCCCTCGCCGAGGACCGCGCTCGGTCCCGGCCGCGGCGAACGCCGCGCCGACCACGCCGCCGATCAGCGCGTGCGAGGAGCTCGACGGGAGGCCGAAGTACCAGGTGATGAGGTTCCAGGAGATCGCACCGACCAGCCCCGCGAACACGACCGTCGGCGTGATCGCGTCCGCGGACACGATGTCCTGCGCGACCGTCGCCGCGACCGCCAGGGAGATCACCGCGCCGACGAAGTTGAGGACGGCCGCGTACCCGATCGCGACGCGCGGCGGCATCGCCCGGGTCGAGATCGACGTCGCGACGACGTTGGCGGTGTCGTGGAACCCGTTGGTGAAGTCGAAGATCAGCGCCGTCGCGACGACGATGACGAGGACGACGTCGTCATGCATTCTTGATGACGATGCCCTCGAGGATGTGGGCGGCGGTCTCGGTGGCGTCGATGGCCCGCTCGAGCCTCAGGAAGATGTCCCGCCAGCGGATCACGACCATCGGGTCGATGCCGTTGGCGAACAGCGAGGCGACGGCGTCGCGGTAGATGCGGTCGCCGTCGTTCTCGAGGCGGTGGATCTCGATCCAGTACCCCTCGAGGTTCTTGAACCCGCGCAGGTGCGGCGAGCGCCTCGGCGAGCTGCTCGCACGACTTCACGAGCACGTCGGCGAGCGCCAGCGACTGCTCCATCGGCGCCTCGATCCCGTAGAGGCCCATGAAGTCGGCGGTCTCCTCGGTGTAGTCGACGATGTCGTCGATCTCGCTTCGCGAGCGAGTAGATGTCCTCGCCGTCGATCGGGGTGACGAAGGTCGAGTTGACCCGGTTGACCAGGTCGTGGGTGATCCGGTCGCCCTCCTGCTCGGCGAGCAGGATCTCGCGCGCCAGCCCGGCCTCCTCGGGCCAGTTCGAGAGCATCTGGTGCAGGAGCTTCGCGGCCCGCAGCGTGTTCTGGCCCGCCTCGTTGAAGAGGTCGAAGAAGACGCGGTCGCGTGGAACTAGTGAGGGGAACGCCATGGGAGGGCCGGGCGCCAAGCTACCAATCCGCGAGTACGTCGGCGATGCGCTCGGCCGCCCGGCCGTCCCATTTCGGCGGAGGTTGCGGGCGCCATCCCGCGTGCCGGCGGCCACGAGCGCTCGGGATCTCGGCGATTCGGGCCGGCTCGAGGCCGAGCAGGGTGTTGGTCCCGCGCTCGACCGTCACCGGGCGCTCGGTGTTGTCGCGCAGGGTGAAGCAGGGAACGCCGAGGTAGGTGGTCTCCTCCTGGATGCCCCCGGAGTCGGTCAGCACGGCCGCCGCGTCGGCCTCGAGCGAGAGGAAGTCGAGGTAGCCGACCGGGTCGAGCAGGCGAACGCCCGGAGCGCTCGCGGTCGCCGAGCATCTTCCGGGTCCGCGGATGGACCGGGAAGACGACGGGCATCTCGGCGCCGACGCGCTCGAGCGCCGCCATCGCCTCCGCGCAGGAGCGGACCGTCGACGAGCGCCGGCCGGTGGAGCGTGACGAGCAGGTAGGAGCCGGGCTCGAGCCCGAGCGTCGCGGCCGACTCGCGCGCCCGGAAGCGGTCGGAGAGCGCGACGAGCGTGTCGATCATCGTGTTGCCGACGAACTGCATCCGGGCGGGGTCGATCCCCTCACGCGTCAGGTTGTCGACCGCGTCGTCGCAGTGGAGGAAGAGCAGCTCCGACAGGTGGTCCACGAGCACGCGGTTGAGCTCCTCGGGCATCGAGCGGTCGAAGCTCCGCAGGCCCGGACTCGACGTGGGCGACGGGGATCTCGAGCTTCGCCGCGGCAGAGGCCGGCGGCGAGCGTCGAGTTGACGTCCCCCGGCACGAGCACGAGGTCCGGGCTCTCGCTCTCGCAGGACCGGCTCGATCCGCTCGATGACGCGCGCCGTCTGCTCGGCGTGCGTGCCCGACCCGACCCCGAGCATGTGGTCGGGCTCGCCGATGCCGAGCTCCTCCAGGAAGACCTCCGACATCTCGCGGTCGTAGTGCTGGCCGGTGTGGACGATCGTCGTGCGGCCAGTCGGCGAACCGATCGCGCAGCGGCGGCGATGACGGGCGCCATCTTGACCATGTTCGGGCGCGTGCCGACTACGTGCAGGAGGCGCATGGCCCGCCGGTCAGAGGACGTGCCTGGACAGGAACCGAAGCTGGTCGCCGACCGCGCGCTCGAAGTGCTCGCCGCGGTAGACGTCGAAGTGCCCCGCGTCGTAGTCGACGAGCTCGCCGAGTCGCGCCCGCCGAGCCGCCTTGCGGGCGGGCTCCGGCGGCGTCACGACGTCGCGGGTGCCGACGGCGACCATCAGCGGGCAGCGGACGTCGCCGGCCTGTCGCCCGGGCGAGTAGCCGGCGAGCTGTGAGCCCGACCCGCGCCGCGTAGCGGTTGCGCCAGTCGAAGCCCTCCGGGTACATCGCCGAGTAGCCGGGGAGCGCGTCGGGGCTGTTCATCGCCGCCAGCGTCCCGGGCCGGCCGACGATCGGGGCGTAGTACGGGTCCCGGCCGCGGAGCGCGCGGGCGGCGTCACGAAGGCCGGCGACGGTGAGCCGCAGGACGTTGCGAGGACCGGCGGCCTGCAGCGTTCCGAGCCCGCTGGCGTGCGGGACCTGCGCGACGATCGCGGCGATCCGCGGGTCGGCGGCGCCCACCGCGATCACGTGCCCGCCCGAGAACGACGAGCCCCAGAGCGCGATCCGGTCCGGGTCGACTCCGTCGAGAGCGCGGGCGTGGCCGATCGCCGCGCGCCAGTCGGCGTGCTGGCGGCGGACGTCGATCAGGTTCCGCGGCTCGCCGGTCGACTCGCCGAAGTGGCGGTAGTCGAAGACGAGCACCGCGAACCCCGCGGCCGCGAAGCGCTCCGCGTAGGCGTCGAGGCGCGCCTCCTTGAGCGCTCCGAAGCCGTGCGCCATGACGACGCAGGGCGCGTCGCCCTCCGCGTCCTCGGGCCGGTAGAGCCAGCCGGCGAGCGTCTCGCCGCCGGACGGGAACCGGACGTCCTCGCGGGCGGCGACCTGCCCGACCGTCATGCCAGGTTTTCGATCCGCCCCGCCAGCTCGAAGTCGTTGGCCGTCAGGCCACCCTCGGAGTGCGTGGTGACCGTGACCTTGACCTTGTCCCAGGAGATCTCGAGGTCTGGGTGGTGCCCCATCTCCTCGGCGGGATCCACCAGCGCGTCGACGAACCGCACCGAGCCGACGAAGTCCCCCCGCTCGAACGTCTTCGTGATCGCCTCGCCCGCGCGCGACCAGCCGTCGAGCTCGCCGAGCTTGGCGTCGATCTCCTCGTCAGTCAGCCGCGCCACCGGCGAAACCCTAGACCAACCGTCTCGCAGTAGGTTCGGCCGGTGCGTATCGCCAGCCTCGTCCCCTCGGCCACCGAGGCGCTGTTCGCGCTCGGCCTGGGCGATCACGTGGTCGCGGTCACGCACGAGTGCGACTTTCCGCCCGAGGCGGCCGGGCTTCCGCACCTGACCCGCAGCGTCCTCGACCCCGGGCTCGCCCCCGCCGAGATCGACGCCCGCGTTCGCGAGCTTGTCGGGCGCGGCGAGGCCCTCTACGCGCTCGACGAGGACCTGCTCGCCGAGCTCGCGCCCGACCTGATCGTCACGCAGGCGGTCTGCGAGGTCTGCGCCGTCTCCTACGACGACGTACGCGCGGTGGCCGAGCGGCTGCGCGTCGAACCCGCCGGTTCTCTCCCTCGACCCGAGCACGCTCGGCGAGGTGCTCGGCGACCTCGAGCCGCTGGCGACAGCCGCCGGCACGCCCGGTGCGCGGCGACGAGCTCCGGCGGAGCCTCGAGCGACGGATGGGCGCGGTGCGGGAGGCGGTCGCCGGCCGGCCGCGGCCGCGCGTCGCCGCGCTCGAGTGGCTGGACCCGCCGTACATCGGCGGCCATTGGGTGCCGGAGATGATCGCCGCCGCAGGGGGCGAGGACGTGCTCGGCGAGGCGGGCGGTCGCTCGCGGACGGCGACCTGGGAGGAGATCGCCGCCGCCCGCCCCGAGGTCGTGGTCGTTATGCCCTGTGGCCTCTACGTCGACGAGGCCGCGAGGGAGGCCGTGAGCCACCGGAGCGATCTCGGCCGGCTCGGCGCCGAGCGGTTCGTAGCCGTCGACGCCGCCTCTTCGTTTTCGCGCCCCGGCCCGAGGCTGGTGGACGGAATAGAGCTCTTGGCGCATGCGCTCCATCCGGCGGTGGTGGACGCACCGGCGTCCGTCTCGAGCGTCGAATGCAGCATTGAGCGCCCATAGGGTGCTCAACCCTTCACTCGATCGAAGCGGCGCCGGGCCGCCTCCCCTTCGCTGCTAAACGGAGGCCCCTACGCGGCTGACGCCGCCGCCAAACACCCGGCGAACGCCGCGGCGCCGAGCGCCACCAGCACCAGGCCCTCGATCGCGCCGCCCACCCGGCGCCGCTCGCCGAAGGCGACGACCAGCGCCGCGAGCCCGCCGCCGATCAGGCCCCCGATGTGCCCTCCGACGCTGATCCCGGAGACGCCGAAGGTGAACAGCAGGTTGATCAGGACGTAGAAGCCGATCTGGCCCGCGACCTGCTCGAGGCCCCGGTGCCTCGCGATGATGAACGCGGCCGACATGAGGCCGAAGACGGCGCCCGAGGCACCCACGGTGAGGGCGTTCGGCGTGGCGATGAGCGCGCCGAGCGACCCGGCGAGCAGCGAGACGCCGTAGATGCCCAGGAAGCGGGGCGATCCGATCGCCGGCTCCAGCAGGGTCCCGAGGATGAAGAGGGCGAACATGTTGAAGGCGATGTGGAGCAGGCCGGCGTGCAGGAACCCGCCGGTCACGATCCTGTACCAGTCGCCGTTCGCCACCTGCGGTCCGTCGAGCGCGAGGTTGTGGAAGACGCTCCCGCCCCCGCTGAAGCCGATGCCCGCGCTCGAGCCCGAGGCGACCTCGGCCACGAAGAAGGCGACGTTGATGGCGATCAGCGCGTAGGTGGCGGGCGCCCTGCCGGCCGAGAGGCCCGACACGCCCGCGGGGGCTCGCTTCACCCGCGTGGTCTGTCCGGCGCACTCGGGACAGCGCATGCCGACCGGGGTCGGGGTCATGCAGTCGGGGCAGATGGGCCGCCCGCAGTTCGAGCAGGCCACGTTCGTCTCCCGGTCGGGATGCCGGTAGCAGACGGCCATGGGTCGAAGGAATCTAGAGCGGGGCGCGCAGCAGCGGTGCTGACGTCGGATGGCTCGAGCCTCCCCGCGGCTCTCGGGTGACGAGCACCGCGCTGGCGCCGGCGAGGCGGGGAACCGCCGCGCTGGCCGTGCCGTCCTGCCGCAGGACGAACGTGCTCTGAGGCCTCATCTTCGAGCCCCGGACGGCCCAGACCTCGTAGACGTCGCCGCGGCGCAGCGGCGGCATGCGGCGCACCTCGAGCGTCCCGGCCCCGTCGACGCGGTCGAGCGAGGCACTGACCGAGCCGGGCGGGGCCACCGCGGTCGGGTGCGCCGGGATCAGGGTGTGATCGGAGCCGCCCGAGTCGTGCAGCAGCCAGCCCGCGGCAGCGCCGGCCACGAGCACGGCGCCGGCGGCCATTGCGGTCGCGGGGCGGGCGGCGAGCCCCCGCCAGCTGGGCCAGCGCGAAGCGGGCGGCGTGACAGGGGCCTCCTCGACGGCCTCGATCCGCTCCGCCTCCGCGTGGACGGTCGCGACCAGGCGCTCGCGCAGCTCCGGCGGCGGGGTGACCGGCGGCACGGAGGCGGGCAGCACGTCGACCGCCGGCAGCATCTCGCGTAGGTAGTCGCGGCACCCCTCGCAACTCTCGATGTGCGCCTCGAGCTCCTCCGCCTCCCGCTGCTCGAGGGCCCCGAGCGCGTAGGCCGCGATGTCGTCGCGGCGCTCCGGGTGACCCGGGAGTTCCCCGCCCCCGCTCATCTCACGCCTCCGAGGCCGTCAGGAAAGCCGAGGCTGTCCGCGAGCGAGTCGCGCAGCTTCTCGAGGCCGAGGCGCATCCTGCCCTTGATCGTGCCCAGTGGGGCGCCGAGCATCTTCGCGATCTCCGAGTGGGTGAAGCCGCCGAAGTAGGCGAGCGTGATGACCTGCGACTGCTCGTCGGGGAGCTCGCCGAGCGCGCCGCGCACCCGATCGGCGGTGTCGCGGCGGATCGCCTCGGAGTCGGTCAGGTTCTCCGCCGCCTTGACTTCGAGCACGGCGTCGTCGTCGAGATCGAGCTTCGGCGCCGGGCCGGTGCTGCGCCGAAGGGCGTCGATGGCGCGGTTGCGGACGATCCCGAGCATCCACGAGCGCACGCTGCCCCGCGCCGGGTCGTAGCGGGCGCTCGAGCGCCAGATCGAGAGGAACGCCTCCTGGATGACGTCCTCCGCGGCGGCGCGGTTGCCGACGATCCGGTGCGCGAGCGAGAAGGCCGCGCCGCCATGGCGGTCGTAGAAGACCTCGAAGGCGAGGGGCTCCTTCTCGTCGACGAGGACCATCAGCTCCTCGTCGGCGAGGCGCTCGATCGCGCGCGGATCTCGGCTGCGGCTCATCTGTCTACCTACGGCCCTGATCCGCGAGCGGATCACACCGACCGGCCCGATCCACGATAGTCCCGCGCATGAGCGGTGCTGAGCGCTATGCGCGCGCGGCCGGAGCGATCCTCCTGGTGGCCGGCGTGATCGGCCTGCTGTTCGGCGGCGGCTTCGTCGGCTCGGGCGGGTGGCAGGACGCCTTCCACATCGTCGCCGGCGTCCTCGGCTTCGCCGCGGCGTCCTCGTGGGCCCGTGACTACGCGCTGGGCTTCGGCCTCCTGCTCTGCGTCCTCGGCGTCTGGGGCCTCGTGGCAGGCTCGGGGACCGAGATCCTCGGCGAGCTGCCGGTGACGACCTCGGTCGCGATCGGGCACCTGATCCTGGGCCTGGTCGGCCTCGGTGCCGGCGCCGCGACGCCGGTCAGTCTTGGCGGACCGACCGGATCAGCTCGTCGGCGCGGGCCCGCAGGCCGGTCGGCTGGCGCCGGCGCCGGGCCTCGATAAGGAGAAGCGCCCCGCCGGCCGCCGCGCCGGCGACTCCGGCGACGACCGGCCGCACCCAATTGCGCGGGTCGCGGAGCGAGGCGAGCTCGGTCTCCGTCACCTCGTCGGCCCAGCTCGAGAGCTCGGCCGCCGCCTGCTCGGTGATGCTGGCGAGCGTCGTCTCGATCCGGCTCGAGAGGCTCTCGGGCGGATCGATCGGGCGCAGCGCGTCGCTGAGAAGCGCCTCGAGGTCGAGAGGGCTGGCTCGATCAGTCATCGCAATACCTCCGAGCTGCTCATGACATCTCCTCTTCGAGCTGCTTGATGGCGCGGTGGATCAGCACCTTGGTCGCGCCGTCGGTCCGGCCGAGGGCACGGGCGATCTCCCGGTTCGACATCCCGAGCGCGAACCGCATGATCAGCGCGTCGCGACGGTCGTCGGCAAGGCCGTCGAGCTTGGCGATCACCTCTCTCAGCTCCTCCCTGCCCTCGGCGACGCGCTCGGTCCCGTGCGGGTGGGTCGGCGGCTCGATCGCGTCGAGCGCGGCCTCGGGCCGGCGCGCCCGGTCGCGGTGGTAGTTCGACGCCAGGTTGTGCGCGATCCGGATGAGCCACGGCCGCAGCGGCCGGCCGTGCGACTCGCGGCGCGCCCGGTCGAAGTGGCGGTAGGCCTGAAGGAACGCCTGCTCGGTCAGGTCCTCGGCGTCGTGGTGGTTTCCCACCCGGTAGTACGCGTAGGAGTAGACGTCGCGAAGGTGGGCCCGGTAGAGCTCCGAGAACGCGCGATCGAGCTCCGCCTTGGCGGCCGGGTCCTCCGGCAGCGCGGCTGCGGTCCCCCCACGGCTCTTGCCCTCTTCGGGGGGTCGGACACCACCCAAGCCTAGACCTCCTGCTCGCCCGCTCATGCAGCCTGCCTCTCGCGCTCGGCGCGCCGCAGGCTCGCCACCCAGTCATCGGCCGATAGGCGCCCGGCGATCAGCGCGGCGAGGCCGTCGAGCCCGTGTGCGTCGAAGCCCGCGCCCTTGATCGCGGCCGCGAGCAGGGGCACGGAGTCGAGCGACTCCGAGGCCTGCCCGATGCGACCCGGTATCTGGTCCGCGGGAACGCCGTTGCCCAGCAGCTCGCCGGCCTGACGGTTCCGGCTGCCCGGCGCAAGCACCGTCGCCGTCAGGTCGCCCACGCCCGCCAGCCCCGAGAACGTCTCGACCCGGGCCCCCGCTCCGAGGCCGAAATCGACGCATTCGCGCCACACCTGGGCGGCCGCGATGCCGGCGGCGTTCAGCCCGTGCGGTGCGGCGGCGGCGGCCGCGAGGGCCGCGGCGTTCTTCGCCGCGCCGGCGATCTCGACGCCGATCACGTCGTCGGTGCGCTCGCAGACGAGCCCGGCACGGTCGAAGACCTCGCCCAGCTGAGCTCGAAGGTCAGCATCGGGCCCCGCCAGCACCAGCGCCGCGATCCCGGCGACCGCCTCGCGCGCCAGCGCCGGGCCGCCGAGCGAGGCGATCGCGCGGGCGCGCACGCGCTGCGACGTGTACTCGAACGGCTGCAGACCGAGCGGCTCGACGAGGCCCTTGCTGAGCAGAAGAACCGCCGTGCGCCCTCCGACGCGGTCGGCAAGCGAGCCGACGACGGCCGGTAGTCCGGCCGAGGGCACGGCCAGGCACACGAGGTCGCAGGCCCGCGAGCTCGATGTCGGAGGCCCGCTTGACGGTGACCCCCTCGGGCAGGGTGACGCCTGGGAGATAGTCCCCGTTGACCCGCTTGCGGGCGAGCTCCGCGGCCTTCTCCGCCGACCGGGTCCCGAGCTGCACGTCGAGGCCGCCTCGCGCGAGCAGCACCGCGATCGCGGTGCCCCAGCTCCCGGCTCCGATCACGGCCGCCTTGCGCAGCGGCGGCAGGCCGCCCAGCCATTCCCACTGGAGCTCGATGTTGGGCCAGATGCGGTCGCTGACCGTCGCCGCGAGAGCGGGCGAGGGTCGCTCCGTCTGCGGAAAGGTCATCGGCTGCCCGGCGCGCAGGCGGACCTTCCGCGGGCGTATCCGCCAGCCGCGGCGAACCTGCTCGCTTCCGAAAACCGCGACGGGCAGGACAGCCGCGCCGCTCTCCAGCGCCAGGCGGCCGACCCCGCGCTTCGGAGTGCCCAGCGAGCCGGTGCGGATCCGCGTCCCCTCGGGGAAGATCACGACGGTGCCGCCGCGCTCCACGGCGACGCGCGCGGTCTCCATCGCGGCCTCGTCGGACTGACCGCGGCGGATCGGGAAGGCGCCAAGCCGGGAGAGCAGCCACCCCTGCCAGCGCTTCTCGAAGAGCTCGACCTTGGCGACGAACTGGATGCGCCGGCGCCACGGAAGGAGAGCGCCGATCACGAACGGGTCGAGGAAGCTCCGGTGGTTCGAGGCGACGATGAGCCCCCCGGAGACCCGGGCGTGCTCGCGCCCGTGGCGGCCGAGCCGCAGCCAGATCAGGAGGGCCGGGACGAGAAGGATGCGCGCGGCGTAGTAGAGGACGCGGTTGGTGCCCCTCTCGCGCGCGAAGCGGTGGTAACGCTCATAGCGCTCCTCGCTGATCACCGCGTCCTTGCGCGGTGGCGCCGACGCGGGCTGCGCCTCCATGTACGTGCCTACACGTCTTCGCTGGGGCGGTTACTCGCAGCCGCCCGGCTTGCGCTACCAGGCCGACTCGATCAGCCCTCGGAGCTCGTCGCGCCCCGGCGCCCCGCCGGGCGTCGCGGCAAGGTCTCCCCGCTCGCATGACCGCGTCGATCGCGGCGTCGATCTTCGAGCGATCCGCGCCCGAGCTCGCCGAGGTGCCGGCGGCCGCCGGCGAGCTTGTCGATCCGCGAGCCGATGGAGCTCGGGCGCGTGCGGATCGCCTTCGCGAGGGCGGTGCATCTGGTCCGGCGCGCGCTCGCGCATCATCTCCATCACCCGCGGCAGGATCGCCGCGTTCGTCTCCGCGTGCGGCGTGCCGAGCGTGCGGACGAGCGTCTGGCAGACGACGTGGTGGATGGCGAAGAGCGTCGAGTCGACCGCGTACGCGCAGAGGATCGACCCCGAGTGCGAGCGCCGCGCCGTCGCGCTTCGACGGCGGCTGGTCGAGGGCCTCGCCGATGAGCTCCGCGCCGCGGAGTGCCGCCATCGTCGACACCGGGTTCGCGAGCGGCGTGTAGAGGGCCTCGGCCCCGTGCGCGAGCGCGTTCATGGCGCTCGCCCGGAGCCTCCTCGTCTGGCTGGGAGGTCATCGCGTCCGGATCGGCGACGACGAGCTGCCGGCCGCACGAGCCTCGAAGCGCTGTAGCCCTTCGGGAAGGCGGTGGAGGCCGGTGATCTCGGCGCCCGAGAGCGTCGTGGGGATCGCCGCGACCCGCGCGCCCGCGCACCGCGGCCACGGCCTTCGCGACGTCGATGACACGGCCCCCGCCCAGGGCGACGAGCGAGCGTCCGCTGACGTGGTCGACGAGACCGGCGGCGAGCTCGTCCACCGGGCCGCCGTGGACCTCGTGGACGGCGCCGGCGAGGCTCGCGAAGTCGAGCGGCATCGCGGCGAGCGCCCGCGGCGTCGTCAGGAGCTCCCAGTCCTCCCAGCCCTGAGAAGCGAGGACCTCCCCGGCCTCGGCGAACGCACCCGCGCGGAAGACGATGACCCGATCGCCGTCGCGCCAGGTGAACTCGCGCTCAACCTCCAGCAAGAGCCCGCCGCCCGGATTCGAACCGGGACCCTCCGCCTTACAAGGCAGTGCTCTACCAGTTGAGCTAGGCGGGCAGTCAAGCCGAGCGTACCGCCGCAGGCTGTCCTGACTTTGCCTGGCAGGAGCGGGCGAGACCAGGACGGTCCGCCGCCCTCGCTGCCGTCCGACGACGCGCGCGTAACGGGCGGGTCGAGCGGAACGCCCTAAACCTCGCGGCTCGCGAGATGCAAGCTGACCTTGCGCTTCACGCGCTGGAGCGCGTTGTCGACGGTCTTCGTCTCGCACTCCAGCCGCTCGCCGATCTCCTCGTAGGAGTGGCCGTCGAGGTACAGGGCGAGGACCTCGCTCTCGAGCTCCGACAGGACGCTCGAAAGGCAGGAGACGAGGCTCGCGAGCTCCTCGCTCGCGATCACGCGCTCCGAGGGCTCGTCGCTGACCGGGCCGGGCAGGATCTCCTCGATGGTGGTCTCCCCCTCGCCGGTCGCGGCGGGCGAGCTCGCGAACGAGACGTACTGGTTGAGCGGAGCGTGCTTGTTGCGGCTCGCCGTCTTCACCGCCGTGATGATCTGGCGCGTGATGCAGAGCTCGGCGAAGTTGCGGAAGCTCGACTCGCGATCGGTGCGGAAGTCGCGCACGGCCTTGTAGAGGCCCAGCAGGCCCTCCTGGATCAGGTCCTCGGACTCGCCGCCGAGCAGGAAGTACGACGATGCCTTCAGCCGGACGAAGCCGCGGTAGCGCTTGATGATCCGCTCGTAGGCGTCGGCGCTGCCCGACTTGGCGAGTGCGACGAGGTACGAATCCTCAAGCTCGGGTTGAGCCTCAGAGCGCTGACGGGCCGGGGCTGCTGCCGCCGGTGCGAGGGATGCGAGGTCCTGGGTGGTGGTAGGTATGGCCACGGGGTCCTCCGTATTCGTCGGATCCTGTGGCGCCGCTCCTCCCCTGGGCGCCCCTCCGGTTGCTCCAAGGGCCGAAGCTCGACCTTTAGTTCAACCTTATGTGCGGAACTGTAGCCGCTCGAGCGGTGTTCTGTCAACCCCCGCGGAGGTCTCTTGCAAGTTCAGTTGCAGTTTGGAGCTTCCGTCCGGGAGGCCCGCTACGCCCGCTGCCGCGCCACCTCGAACAGCAGGACCGACGCGGCGGCCGCGACGTTCAGCGACTCGATCTCGCCGGCGAGGGGGATCGAGACGAGGACGTCGCAGCGCTCGGCGACGAGGCGACGCAGGCCCTTCCCCTCCCCTCCGAGCACGAGCACCACCTTGCCCGTGAGGTCCGCCGCGGTATAGGCGCCGGGCGCGGACGCATCGGCGCCGTAGACCCAGGCGCCGTCGTCCTTCGCCCGCGCGAGCCACCGCTCGAGGTTGGCGATGCGTGCCACGGGCAGGTGCTCGACCGCGCCGGCCGAGGCCTTGCAGGCGGCCGGGGTGATCCCCGCGGCGCGGCGCGTCGGGATCACCACGCCCGCGGCGCCGGCGGCCTCCGCCGAGCGACAGATCGCGCCGAGGTTGCGAGGGTCCTGCACGCCGTCGAGGGCGAGGACGAGCGCGTCGTCGGCTGACGAGCAGGGAGCCGGCGTCGGCATACGGATAGGGATCGACCTCCGCCACCATGCCCTGGTGGTCGGGCGACCCCGCGAGCCGCTCGAGCTCCGGCGTCGTCGAGCTCGTCGCGGCTCCACACCCTGTGCACGCGGCGGCGCCCGCGCCGCGCCTCGGCCACCGGGCGCCGACCGTAGACGACCTCGAGGCCCTCCGCCACGCGCGGCGCTGAGCCGGCCATCAGCGGCGGACGAGACGCGGGCCCTCGGGCGTGTCCCGCACGGTGTAGCCGAGCTCGGCGAGCTGGTCGCGAAGCATGTCCGCGCGCTCGAAGTCACGCGCCGCGCGCGCCTCCTCGCGCTCGCGGGCGAGCCGTTCGGCCTCGGCGCTACCGGCGTCGTCGGCCTCCGCCAGCCGCTCGAGGCCGAGGAGCGCGAGGAGCTCGCGAACCGCGGCGTGCGCGCCGGCGAGCGGCCGCCTGTTGCCCTCGGCGATCAGGTCGTAGAGGGCGGCCAGCGCCCGCGGCGTGTTGAAGTCGTCGGCGAGGGCGTCGAGGAACGACTCGCGCTGCCCCGCGACGACGGGGTCGGGCTCGCCACCAACCTCCTCGGCCGAGCGGAAGAAGTCCCGCACCCGCTCGCCTCGGGCCAGCGCCTGGTCGAGCGCCTCCGCGCCGAACGCCAGGGGCTGGCGGTAATGGCCGGAGACGAGGAGTCCGACGACCGCCTCGGCGCCGTAGCCGTCGAGTGCCTCGCGGAGGCCGAAGACATTGCCCTCCGACTTCGCCATCTTCGCTTCCTCGCCGGCGAGGAGCATCCCGTTGTGCATCCAGACCCGGGCCAGGGGGTGGCCGCGGGCCGCCTCCGTCTGGGCGATCTCGTTCTCGTGATGCGGGAACACGAGGTCGACACCGCCGCCGTGGATCGTGAACGGCGTGCCGAGCTCCCTCTCGGCCATCGCCGAGCACTCGATGTGCCACCCCGGCCGCCCGGGGCCCCAGGCAGAGTCCCAGGAGGTGTCCTCGCCGGGCTTCGTCGCCTTCCAGAGCGCGAAGTCGAGCGGGTCCTCCTTGAGGCTCGCGGTGCCGGCCTCCTCTCCCTGGTCCATCTCGTCGGGATCGCGGTTCGAGAGCCGCCCGTAGGCGTCGAAGCTGCGGACCCGGAAGTAGACGTCGCCGCCGGACTCGTAGGCGTGCCCGTTGTCCACCAGCGCGGAGATCAGCTCGACGATCTCGTCGATCGTCTCGGTCGCGAGCGGCTCGGAGTCGGGTCGGCCAAGGCCCAGGCGGTCGGTGTCCTCGAAGTAGTCGCGCGTCATCGCCTTCGCGAGCTCGGCGGAGGGCACGCCGGCTTCGCGGGCGGCGTCGTAGATCTTGTCGTTCACGTCCGTGACGTTCACGACCAGCTTCGGCTCGTAACCCTCCGAGGCGAGGAACCGGCGCAGGAGCATGAAGACCACGTAGGGGCGGGCGTTCCCGACGTGGATGCGCGAGTAGACCGTCGGACCGCAGGCGTAGATCCCGACGGGCCCGCGCTCGAGCTCCACGAGCTCGCCGGTAAGGGTGTCGTGGATCCGCACGGCCCGCATCGAGCGCTGACTCTAATGAGGGCTGAAGACCATGCAAATTGCGAGGATCTGAACGCGCGCGCCGTTGCTTCGGCCGAACCCGCCGATAACGTCCTGCCTCGCATGAGAGGGATCTCGCTGCGGGAGCGGGTGGTCGCGCGCGTGTCGAAGGCGTTCACCTCGCTCCCCGATCGCTACCTGGGAGCCGACGCCGACTTCGACGCCGTCTTCGAGATCCGCTTGGGCGACATCGGGAGGGTCTGGGGTGTCCGTCTTCGCGGCGAGCGGTGCGAGGTGCGCCCGACCCCGCTCGGCGAGCCCGACGTGGTCATCGGAACCGACGCATCGACGTGGATCGCTCTTCGCGAGGGTCGCATCTCCGGCCTCGACGCCTTCTCGACCAGGCGTCTCTACGCTCGCGGCGACCTCGACCTCGCGCTTGGCTTCGAGGGGATGTTCGAGCTGTCCGGAGGGCGGCCGCCGTTGATCTCGGTCACCGACGTGACCACGCGCGCCGGTCGCATCTGCGCCCTCGTGGCCGGCAGCGGGCCGGAGCAGGTCGTGTGCCTGCACGGGCTGGGCTCGAACAAGACCTCCTTCTTCGAGACCGTGTCCGCCCTCACGCCGGAGCTGACCGTCCACGCAATCGACCTTCCGGGTTTCGGATCGTCGGCGAAGCCGGCGCGGGCGCCCTACGACGCGGCCTACTTCGCGCGAGCGGTGCGCGCCTACCTCGACGCGGCGGGCATCGAGCGCGCCCACCTCGTCGGCAACTCGATGGGCGGCCGCGTCGCGATCCAGCTCGCCCTCGACTCGCCGGAACGCGCCGCCTCGCTCAGCCTGCTCGCTCCCGCGCTCGCCTTCAGGCGCCGCCGGGAGCTCGTGCCCCTCGTGAAGCTGCTGCGGCCCGAGCTGGCGGCGATCCCGCACGCCATGCGAGCGGCGGTCGTCCGCCAGCAGCTATGGGCGATGTTCGCGCGCCCGGAGCGGCTCGACCCCGCTATCGCGGACGTCATCGCCCACGAGTTCTGCCGCACCTACCGCTCTCGCTCCGCGCGGGTCGCCTTCTTCGCCGCGCTACGCAACATCTACCTCGACGCGCCATGGGGAGAGCGGGGCTTCTGGCCGCGGCTCGCCGAGCTGGAGGTGCCCGCGCTCTTCGTCTGGGGCGACAGCGACCGCCTCGTGCCCGCCGGGTTCTCGCGCCACGTCGCCGAGGCGCTTCCAACCGCGCGGCAGGTGACGCTTCCCGAGTGCGGCCACGTTCCCCAGGTGGAGCTCGCCGCCGAGGCGAACCTGCTTGTTCGCGAGCACGTCGAGGGACACCTCGTCCACGCGCTTCCGTTCGCCCGCACCGCCTGACGAGGCCGCTGAGCGCCACTAGACTCTCGCCCATGGCCGATCCAGCGACGTTGGCCGAGCGCGCGAAGCGGAACGGGGGCGAGTCGGAAGACGGCGACGCGCGAGGCACCCTGCGCGGACGCAGCTCGGCTGCGGCGGCGATGCTCGGGCGGGCGAGCGGTGGTGTCGGCGACGCCGGCAAGCGCCTCGCAGGCGTTGGGGCCGAAGCCCTGGGCACGTTTGCGTCGCGACTTGCCGGGGGCATCGGCGGGCGCCTGACGGCCGACCTCGACGATCGCGACCCCGACTACATTCGCGAGAAGCTGCCGATGAGCTGGCTGTTCGCCACGCTCTGGTACCGGGCGGAGGTGCGCAACCTGGGCAACATCCCCGAGAAGGGGCCCGTGCTCCTGGTCGGCAACCACACCGGCGGGAACATGTCGCCCGAGACGATCTTCTTCACGCTCGCGTTCCAGACCTTCTTCGGGGTCGAGCGCAGATTTCACCAGCTCGCCCACAATCTCGTGCTCACCTCCCCCCTCGGCCCCTATCTGCGGCGGTTCGGCACGGTCGCCGCCTCGCATGACAACGCACGCAAGGCGCTCGAGTCGGGCGCCGCGGTCCTCGTGTTCCCGGGCGGGGACTGGGAGGTCCATCGCCCGAGCTGGCAGAGCGCCAAGATCGACTTCGGCGGGCGCCGCGGCTTCATTCGCCTCGCGATCGACCAGGGCGTGCCAATCCTCCCGGTGGTCACGATCGGTGGCCAGGAAACCGCGCTGTGGCTTTCCCGCGGCGATTGGCTGGCGCGCCTCCTGCGACTCGACAAGACGGTCCGCCTGAACGTGCTGCCGATCCTGATCGCGCCCCCGTGGGGGCTCGACATCGGCGACTTCCTCCCGCGGATACCGCTGCCGGCGAAAATGACCACAGAGGTCCTTCCCGCGATCGATCTGGGCGAGCAGTTCGGCCCGAACCCCGACCTCGACGAGGTCTACCAGCACATCACCCGCGTGATGCAGGACGCCCTCAGCTCTTTGGCGGCGGAACGGCGCTTCCCGGTGATCGGATGAGGCTCAACGAGTCGGTCGTCATCTCGGCGCCGCCG
This sequence comes from uncultured Actinomycetes bacterium, assembly GCA_963823245.1. Lineage (GTDB taxonomy): Bacteria > Actinomycetota > Thermoleophilia > Solirubrobacterales > 70-9 > JAWVFM01. The sequence goes on from CAWGKQ010000008.1 coordinate 479,523, forward strand.
AAGCTGATCTGGGACTACGTGGCCGATCCGGCCAACGCGCTCCACTTCATGGCCGGGGTCACCCGCTGGGAGGTCAAGGGCGAGAAGGCGATCGGCCTCGGCGCGCGGTACCGAGTGCTGTTCCGCGTCGGCGCGGTCGAGACCGGCGGCCTGGTCGAGGTCGTGGAGTTCGACGAGCCGCGCGACATGGCCTGGTCCTCCGTCACCGGCCTCGATCATCGCGGCCGCTGGCGCCTGCGCGAGCTCTCCGACGGCCGCACCCGGGTCGAGTTCCGGATCGCCTACGGCGTCGCCGGGGCCGGCATCGCGGGCTGGATCTCCGAATGGGTGGCGATGCCGAGCATGGGATCGAACCTGCGCCGCAGCCTCCACCAGCTGAAGCGCCAGGTGGAGCACCAGAAGCTCCGCGAAGAGGCGCACCGCCGCCGCGCCGAGCGCGCCGGGGCTGCCGCCTAGTCGACTACGCGAGCTCCTTCTTCAGGATCTTCCCGGTGCTGTTGCGCGGCAGCGAATCGAGGAACTCCACCTCGCGCGGGACCTTGTAGTTCGCGAGGTGCGACTTGACGTGGGTGCGGATCTCGTCCTCCGAGAGGTTCTCGCCCTCAGCGGTGACGACGAAGGCCTTCAGCCGCTGACCGAACTCCTCGTCATCGACGCCGATCACCGCGGCCTCGGCGACCGCCTCGTGGTCGGACAGCAGGTCCTCGACCTCGCGCGGGAAGACGTTCTCGCCACCGGAGACGATCATCTCGTCGTCTCGCCCGTCGATGAACAGGCGCCCCTCGTCGTCGAAATGCCCCACATCGCCGGATGACATGCAGGCCACCGACCATCTCCTTCGTGCCGCCGCCGGTGTAGCCCTCGAATTGAAATCTCGTTGCCGACGAAGATCCGGCCCGACTTCCCGATCGGCACCTCGTCGCCGTTCTCGTCGAGGATCCTGACGACGCTTCCGCGGGGCGGCAAGCCGGCGGTGCCAGGAGCGGCCCGGAGGTCCTCCGGGCCCCGCGATCGTCGCGTAGGCGACCTCGGTCGACCCGTAGAGGTTGTAGACGTTGTCGCCGAATGTGTCCATCCACCGGATCGCAAGCTCGCCCGGCAGCGCCGAGCCGCTCACGGCCACCACCCGGAGGCTCGGCAGCGTGTACTTGCGCAGCGTCTCCTCGGGGAGCGCCAGGATCCGCTGAAGCATCACGGGAACGACGGCGAGCGCCGTCGCCTCGTGCTCGCTCGACCAGCTGCAGCGTGGCCTCGGGGTCGAACTTCCGGCGCACGATCGACGTCGAGCCCAGCGCCTGCGCCATCTGGAGATGGGCGAAGCCCCAGGCGTGGAAGAGGGGAGCCCCGATCACCGTGGCCTCCCTTGCGTGGAGGCCGAGGCGCGAGAGCATCGCCGCGATCGGGCCGATCGTCCCCGGCGCGCCGCGCTGGGCGCCCTTCGGCGTGCCGGTGGTCCCGGAGGTGAGGATGATGAACCTGGCCTCCTCGTCGGGCGCGTCGACGTCGCTCACTTCACCCGCCCCGATCAGGTCCTCGAGCGGCTTGTCGGGAGGATCGGCGTCGGTGTCCTCGCGCCAGCCGACGTACGCGTGGAGCGCGCGGCCGCCGGCCTCTCGCGCCGGTTTCAGGACGTCGGCGAACTCCTCGTCGTAGATGAGCACGGCGGGCTCCTCGCGCTCGACCACGTCCTTGAACTGCGGCGCGGAGAAGCCGGTGTTCATGTAGAGCACGCTCGCGCCGAGCTTGGCGGCGGCGAGGGTGGCGTCGACGAACCCCCGGTGGTTGCGGCACATGATCGCGACCCCCTCGCCCGGCCTCACCCCCTCGGCCTCGAGCGCCCGCGCGAGGCCGTTCGAGCGCTCGTGGAGCTCGCGAAGGTCAGCTCGCCGAGCTCGTCGACGAGGCCCACGTTGTCGGGAATCTCGATGTTCGCCGCCGCGATCGACGCCGCCGGCGTCGTGCCCCAGCGCGCGACCTCGCGGATGATCCGGGCGAGCTTGTCGGGCCGAACCGGGCGGATCAGGCCGGTCTCGACCAGCTCGCGGACCACCGCCGGCACCTCGCCCACCGGCCCGAGCTTGCCCAGCGGGAACCGTGAAATGCGGCCGACGATCGGCAGGTCCGAGCCCAGCGGGGTCAATTACTTGCGGACACCTGCGGTGCCCTCACCTGCTGCTTTCGGATCTAGAGATCCTCACCAACACACTCGCACCCTACCCGGAGTCCACGTCCACCAGCGCCACCGCGACGCACGCGATCCCCTCCCCTCTGCCGATCCATCCCATCCCCTCGTTGGTCGTCGCCTTCACGCTCACCGGCGCAGCCACAGCGGCACGAAGCTGGCCCTCCATCATCGCCCGTCGGTCCGCCAGGCGCGGCGCCTCGCAGATGACTGTGGCGTCGACGTTCTCGACCCTGCCGCCGATCATCCCGAGCGACCATCCGGAGGAGGTCGAGCGAGTCGGCGTCGCGCCAGCGCTCCTCGCTCTGCGGGAAGTGCTGGCCGAGGTCGCCGAGCCCGGCGGCGCCGAGGATCGCGTCGATCACCGCGTGGGTCAGGACGTCGGCGTCGGAGTGGCCCTCGAGGCCGCGCGGGTGGTCGATCTCGACGCCGCCGAGAACGAGGCGGCCGCCCTCCGCGAACCGGTGGCTGTCGTAGCCGATCCCGACGCGCGAAGCCACCTACCCGAGCGGCTCCATCTTCCGCTCGCGCCCCTGGAAAGTGGCGATCTCCTCGATTCCCCAGTCCCGCATGGTCTCGACCGCCTGATCGTACGCATGCCCGACGTCACCCGGCACGTGGGCGTCGGAGGAGAGCGCGAACGCGGCCCCCGCGTCGACGAGCATCTCCGCGAGAGCCGGCGCCGGGTAGAGCTCCCCGACGGGCTTGCGCAGCCCCGCCGTCGAGATCTCCACGGCCACACCTGCGTCGGCGACCGCCTCGGCGAGCCCCTCGTAGTAGAAGCGCGGGTCGCGTGCCGGCGCCGGGCGCGCTCGCCCCCAGACCTTGACCAGGTCGGGGTGGGAGAGGACGTCGAAGAGGCCCGACCGCGCCGCCTCGGTGACCATCTCGAAGTACCGGCGCCAGACGGCGTCGGGATCGCCCGCGCGCTCCCAGGCGTCGAAGCCGTCGTGGTCGACCGCCGTCTCGCCGATGAAGTGCACCGAGCCGAGGACGTAGTCGAAGTCGTGGGCATCGAGGAGGCTCGGCGATCCGGTCCTCGGCGCCCGGGAACGAAGTCGGCCTCGATCCCGAGGCGAAGCGGAGTTCCGCGCACGAACTCGCAGTACTCGCTCAGGTCGTCGCGCGCCTGCGCCTCCCAGAAGGGGTGCCGCCAGATCTCGAGCGCCTGGACGAAGCGGTAGATGTGCTCGGAGCAGCCGAGCTCGCCGACCCCGGCGTCGCGCGCGGCCTCCAGGTAGCGATCGACGTTCGCCTCGGTGAACGCGTGCTCAAGGGGGTCGCGGTGGTCGCCGTCCTCGCGCAGGTGGACGTGGTAGTCGGTCAGCACGGGCAGGCAGGGTATTCCCGGCCGGGATGTCTACGCTCCCGCGGTGCGGCGGACGCTGGTGGACCTCGCGATCATGCTCGGCGCCTTCGCCGCCGCGACGGCGATCGCCGCGGCCCTCGGCGCCGCGAACTTCGGCACGGCGCTCTCCTTCGGCCAGATCGGCTTCGCCCTGGCCCTCGTCTACGTGCTGCTGCGGCGGCGCTGATCGGCGAGGAGAAGCTCGGCGACCCGGAGATCATCGGGAGTGGTCACCTTGAGATTCCAGGCCGGCGCCGCCTCGATCAGGACCTTGCCGCCGTCCTTTTCGACGAGCATGGCCTCGTCGGTAGCCGTGGCGACGCTCTCGGGATCCGCGTCGTAGGCCGCGCGCAGCCTCCCCGACCGGAACGCCTGCGGCGTCTGGGCCGCCCACAGATGCTCGCGGTTCTCGGTGCCCACGATCTCGACCGCCGTCCACCCGAGCGCGCTTCACGGTGTCGGCCAGAGCGGCGCCGCTGCGATCACCCCGTCCGCGTCGGGTCGTCGATCGAGCTTGCGCACGACCGAGTCAATGAGGGCAGGCGGTGACCAGCGGACGGGCGGCATCGTGGATGACGACGAGCGTCGCGTCTCGACGCGCTCGAGCGCGGCTCCGCACCGACTCGGCCCGAGTCTCGCCCTCCGCGACTCACGACGCTCGATGCTGACGCGGTCGAGGCCGCCTCCCTGACCAGCCCCTCGCCACCCGGAGGGGCGGCGATCACGATGGGTCCGACCGACTCGGCCCGAACCAGTGCGTCGACCGACCACGCCAGCATCGGCCGCCCGCCGACCTCGACAAGGGCCTTCGGGCCGCCGGCTCCGAGTCGCTTTCCGGAGCCGGCGGCCGCGACGACCGCGGTGGCGGTTTGCGCGCCGCTAGGCGGCGGCGGTGGCGCCGAAGCGCTCCTCCAGGAGCTCGTCGAGGTAGGCCTCGGCCCCGTCCTCGTCCTTCTCCAGGGCGTACATGAACTCCGAGGCGAGGATCTTCTTCGCTCGGGTGTACATCTGCTTCTCGCCGGTGGAGAGTCCCTTCTCCCATTCGCGGATCGCGAGGTTGCGAACAACCTCGGCGAGCTCGAAGACGTCGCCGGTCTTGATCTTCTCGCGGTTGTGCTTGAAGCGGCGGTTCCAGTTCTTCGGCATGTCCGACATCTCACCGGTCAGCACGTCGATCACGCGCTTGACCTCCTCCTCGTTGATCACCCGCCGGAGGCCGGCGACGTGCGCGTTCTCGCACGGCACCATCACGGTCATGTCGTTGTGCAGGATCTTGATGGTCAGGTAGTCGCGCTTCTCGCCGAGGAGCTCCCTCGTCTCCTTGCGGATCACGACGCCGGCCCCATGGTGCGGATAGACGACGTTGTCGCCCGCCTCGAAGGTGCACTCGATGGGGCCGATCTCGTGATCGGCCTGCGCGTCCTCGATTGCTATCTCTGGGATGTTTTCCTCCTCTAATCGAGACGAGCCGCTCGCTGGCGGCCCGTCAACTTCACGTGTAGTGGTCGACGAAGCCGACCTCCGAAACCCTGCGAAGCCCCGCCCGGATCTCCTCCGCGCGTGCCTCGCCAACCCCCTCGACCGAGGCGAGCTCGTCGTCCGTGGCGGCCATGATCCCCTCGAGGTCGCCGAAGTGGTGGACGAGCCTCTGGGCGACGAGGCGCGGGAGCCTGGGCACCTGCGTCAGCGCGCGGTAGCCGCGCGCACGGACCCACAGGTCGTGCGCGTTGGCCTTCCGGTCGTAGCCGAGCACCTCGCCCAAGCGGCCGAAGTCGAGAAGCTCGCGATGCGGAAGCGCCGCCAGCTCGCTGGCGGCGCGCTCCAGCTCCTGCTCCGAATCGACGGCGACGTAGTCGCGGACCAGCGCCATGCGCTCGGCCATCACGCCCATCACGGTCTCCTCGAGCTGCATCTCGATCAGGCGGCCCTCGGTGCCGAGCTCGATGATGTAGCGCTCCACCTCGGCCGCCATCCGGGTGACGAGCTCGGCGCGCTGCAGCACGACGAGCGGTTCGTGAAGCGCGACCGACCCGTGTCGCTCCTGCTCGGAGAGCCGGGTCGAAATCCGGTTGAGGTGGTCGCGGTACTTCTCGAGCGTCGCGAGGCCCTGGTTCGCCTTCGAAAGCACGGTGGGGATGTCGACGAGGATGTACTTGATCCCCTCCACGTAGAGCGACACCACGTCGCGGCGCTGCGAGATCGCGATGACGAGCGCCTTCGTCTGCTTCGAGACCCGCTCGGCCGTGCGGTGTCGGGTGCCCGTCTCCATCGAGAGGATCGTCGGATCCGGCATCAGCTGGACGTTCGCCCAGAGGATCCGCGAAGCGTTCGCGTCGAGGACGATCGCGCCGTCCATCTTCGCGAGCTGGTAGAGCAGCGCCGGGTTGTAGTCGACGTCGAGCCTGATCCCGCCCGAGAGCAGGAACGACACGTCGTCCGGCTCCGCGAACAGGATCAGCCCGCCGGTGCGGGCGTGGATGATCCCGTCGACGCCCTCGCGAAGCGCCGTGCCCGGGGCGACCATGTCGAGCGCCCGGAGGAGCCGGGGGTCGAGTCGCGCCTCAAGCTCGTTCAACTCGTCCCCTGCGATGCGGCGTCACCGCTAGATGATGGCAAAAACGCCTGGTGACACGCTCACCGCCGAATCCCGTGTGGACAGGTCGGAATGGCGCTTGTCAAGTGCGCTCGGGGCCAGCCGTCCTGCTCTGTGCCGCTCCTGCGAGCAAACGGCAGGACAGCCTGGCGGCTCAGGCGGCGCGGCGGCGCGGGCCGACCGACGGCCCGCGGCTCGCGCCTCCCTCGCCCGCCAGCTTCAACGCCTCGCGCAGCGACCCGGCCGGGGCCAACCCCCCACGGCCTCGTCCGCCGCCGGCCCCACCACCGGTTCCGAGTCCGAACTTCGCCGCCTCGGCCACACGCCGCTCGGGATGCGCCACGTACCGAAGCTCCCCGGTGAGGCCGACCTCGCCGAAGCAGGCGAGCGGCTTGCCCCCGGGCCGCGCGAGCGCCTGACCGCGGTGGGCCGAGGCGAGCGCCAGGGCGACCGCCAGATCGGCGCCCGGCTCGTCGACGCGGATGCCGCCCGCGACGTTCACGAAGACGTCGGCGGCGGAGAGCGAGACGCCGCCGTGACGCGCGAGGACGGCGAGCACCATCGCCAGCCGGTTGCGGTCGATGCCGTTCGCCACCCGCCGCGGCGGGACGATCTCGGTCGGCGCGACGAGGGCCTGGACCTCGACCAGGAGCGGTCGCGTTCCCTCCATCGAGGCGAGCACCACCGAGCCCGGCGCCTCGCTCGCCTCGCCGACGAAGCGCGCCGAGGGGTCGGCGACCTCGACGAGGCCGCCCGAGCGCATCTCGAAGACCCCGACCTCGCTCGTCGCGCCGAAGCGGTTCTTGAGCGCGCGCAGCGTGCGGTAGCTGCGCTCACGCTCGCCCTCGAACAGGAGCACGCAATCGACGAGGTGCTCGAGCACCCGGGGACCGGCGACCGCTCCCTCCTTGGTGACGTGGCCGACGAGCACAGTCGCACAGCCAATGCGCTTGGCCGCCTCCATCACCTGGGCGGCGCATTCGCGCACCTGGCCGACCGAGCCCGGCGCGCCGGTCATCCCCTCGGCGGCGAGGGTCTGGATGGAGTCGATCACGCAGGCGTCCGGGCCGGCTCTCCTCGAGCGATGCAAGCACGGCCTCGAGGGACGTCTCCGCCAGCGCCGGGACCTCGAGGGCGGCGTCTCCCAGCCGCTCGGCGCGCAACCGCACCTGCGCCGTCGACTCCTCGCCCGAGACGTAAAGCACCTTCCTCCCCGCGCTCACGAGATTGCCGAGCGCCATCCCGGTGAGCGTGGACTTCCCGATACCGGGAGCGCCGCCGAGCAGGACGAGGGAGCCGGGCACCAGTCCGCCGCCCAGCACGCGGTCGAGCTCCGCGACCCCGGTCTCGAGACGCGGCACCGCCGGGGCCGCGACCTCGCGCAACGGCACGGCACGCGGTGCGGCTGCGCTGCGGCCTCCGCGGCCCCGCCGGCTGCCCGCCGCCGGCGCCGGCCCCGCCGGGATTCGACGAGCGTGTTCCACTCTCCGCACCCCGCGCAGCGCCCCGACCAGGCGAGCGCCTCGTGGCCGCAGGACTGGCAGACGTATCTGGATGCCGAGCGCGCCACGAGCCCACCCTACGAATCCCGCCCGACGCCACCGCGCCCCTCCCGGAAGCGGCGCGCCACCACTGACGCCTTGCCAGGTTCGCGCCGTCTTGCGACGGGGTGGTAGGCGAGCGGCGCCATGTGGGCGACTGCGCGCGCCGGAGTTCCAGGCCCGGCTGCAGCAGCCAGAACGTCGACTCGCAGCGGGAGGACCTGGAGATCCAGCTCCACGACCCGGCCCGCAACTACCTCGGGAACGTCTGCGGGCACCGGACGAACGAATGCGCCGGCGACGTGCGCTTCTACGACTGGGGCGCCTCGACGGAGGGCCGGGGCACGACCGGCTGCTCGGAGGTCGCGGCGGCGACGTGCTCGTGGCCGCGGGCGGCGGCGGGGACCGGGTGCGCTGCGGCCGCCGGGCGGGACGCGGCGCGGGTGGACCGTCGAGACACCGTGCGCGGGTGCGAGAAGGTCACGCGCTAGAGCCTCGAACGTCCCTCACTCCCCCCGTATAGCCCCCAAGGCGGGACGTTCGAGGGTTGGAGGCTGGGTCAGAGGTGAAAGCGCCGGTGGTGGTGGTGCTCGGCCTCACTGAAGGGCGCCGCCGGATCGGCTGAGCCCGCGGCGGGCGTACCGCGCACGTACATCCAGGTCAGCACGGCGCCGACCGCGACGAGTCCGGCGAGGAACCACATCGCCGCGGAGAGGCCGTCCGTGAACGCCGCGTGCTCCCCCCCCGTCGCATCCGCCTCAACCGCCTGGAAGATCGCGCCGCCGATGGCGACCGACAGGGCTCCCGCCAGGACCCGGTCCATCGCGAGGACGCCCGATGCGATGCCCGCCTTCGAGGCCGGGAGCGCGGCCATCGCCGCGCTCGACATCGGCGCATAGACGAGGCCGAGGGCGATCCCGAACAGCAGGTATCCGGGCAGGAGCGTGCCGAAGCCCGAGCTCGCGTCGACGCGCGTCAGGAGGGCGATCCCGACCGCGCCGCAGACCATGCCCGCCGTCATCAGGCTCCGGACGCCGAATGCCCTGATCAGCCTGCCGGCGACCGGCGAGATGAAGATCATCGGCACCGTGATGGGGAGGATGAGGATCCCGGCCGCCGTCGCGCTGTGGCCGAGCACGTCCTGCAGGTACTGCGGCTGCAGGAGCATCAGCGCCCAGTAGGCGCCCACGAGGCAGAAGGCGGCGGCGCTGGCGCCGAAGTACGGCCCGCTGCGGAAGAGCTCGAAGTCGACGATGGGCTGCGGCGACCGCCGCTCGACGAAGTAGAAGGCGACGAGCAGAGCGGCGCCGGCGATGAGCAGGCCGATGGTCGCCGGCGAGCCGAAGCCCCAAGTCTGGGCCTCGACGAGCGGAAGGACGATCGCGATCAGCGCGGCGCTCAGGAGCAGGAGCCCCGGCCGATCCAGCCTGTGCGTCGCCGAGGCGTCTTTGCTCTCCCGCGCGAAGCGCATGATCACGAGGACCCCGAACACGCAGACGGGGACGTTCACCCAGAAGATCAGTCGCCAGTCGGCATCGACCAGGATGCCGCCGATCAGTGGGCCGATCGCCAGGGCGAGCGACGAGATCGCCGTCCATATCCCAACCGCCTGCGCTCGCCGCTCGGGCGGGAACGCGTCGGTCACGAGGGCGAGCGAAAGCGGCAGCGTGGCCGCTGCCCCGGCGCCCTGGACGAAGCGCCCGGCGATGACCGCGTCCCCGCTCCACGCGGCGCCGGCGAGAACCGAGCCGACGCCGAACACCGCCAGCCCGGTGGCGAACACGAGTCGGCGACCGAACATGTCGCCGAGCCGGCCGGCGGTCACCACGAGCGCCGCGATCACGAGCAGGTACCCGTTGAGGATCCATTGCAGCGTCGCCCGGGATGTGTCCAGGTCGCTCTTGATCGTCGGCAGCGCAAGCGCGACGACGGTCGAGTCGAGCATGAGGACGAAGAGCCCGGCGCACGAGCCGACGAGCGTCCACCAGCGATGAGTCCTTTCGTCCGCGCGTGGCGCCCGTCACCGGCCGCGAGGCTAGTGGCCGCCGCGGCGGTTGCGCTGCGCGGCCCGACGTGAGAGGATCCGCGCATGGCAGAGGGACCGTCGTCGCTCTGTTCGGGCTACTCACTGCGGCCTTCGCCGCGGTCGCCGCGGCGCCGGCCGGCGCGCTGTCGATCTCGGTCTCCGGGCAACCACCTCGTCAACGCGAACGGCAAGAACGTGCGCCTGATCGGCGTCAACCGCTCCGGCTCCGAGTACTCGTGCTCGGGTCCCGACGGCCAGGGCGGCCACGGCTACGCCGTCTTCCAGGGGCCGGTCAACGACCGCGCGATCCAGGCGATGAAGACCTGGAAGGTGAACGCCGTCGCGCTGCCGCTGAACGAGGCGTGCTGGCTCGGCGGCATCGGCGGGCTCAACCCCCAGTTCACCGGCGAGAACTACCGGCGGCGATCGAGGGCTACGTCAACCGGCTCAACGCTCACGGGATCTACGTGGTGCTGCGCCTCTCGGGCGCCGGGCCCCGACGACCACGTCTACGGCGCCGTCTCGGGCGATGCGGAGAGCCCGATGGCCGACGCCGACCACTCCCTCGACTTCTGGAGCTCGGTCGCCGACGCGCTTCAAGCGACAACCACGCCGTGCTCTTCCACGCCTACGACGAGCCGCACAAGATCTCCTGGGGCTGCTCACTGAACGGGTGCACCGTCAACGCCAACGGCTCCGAGGGCGAGCCGCACTTCGGCACCTACCAGGCGACCGGCCACCAGGCGATCGTCGAACGCGATCCGCGCGACCGGCGCGACTCAGCCGATCATCGTCTCCGGCATCGACTTCGCGGGGGACCTCAGCCAGTGGCAGGACTTCATGCCGACGGACCCGCTGAGCTCGATCGCCGTCGGCTGGAACTCGTTCGACTACTCGGGCAACTTCGGCGCGTCGAAGCCGTTCCTGCGCGACCTGTCGAACAGCTTCCCGATCGTCATCGGCGGGTTCGGCGACACGGACTGCAACTCGGGGTACAGCAAGCGGATCATGAACTTCGCCGACGGCCAGGGAATCTCGTACCTCGCATGGACCTGGAACACCGAGGCGGACTACGGAGGCTGCGCGAACGCGCTCCTTGGCCCGAAGCTCTCGGCGTATTTCAGCGGCCACCCGAGCGGCTTCGGCAAGGGCGTGCGCAAGCACTTCCGGAAGGTCCGCGGCTAGGGCCTGCAACCGAAATGAGGGTCCGTCTCGCCGCACGCATCGCGCCACTCGCCGGCGCTGTCCTCGTCGCACTCGTCGCGCTCGCGACGGGCGCCTCCGCCTCCCCTCAGGGTGACCCGCTCACGCCGCAGGAGCAGCCGCACAAGATCATGAAGGTGGAGCAGGCGGTCGCGGACGCCGGCCACCTGCAGCAGATCAGGGTGATGATCCCCGACACCGGCCTCGACCTCGACCACCCTGACCTCGCCTCGCGCCTCTACTCGCTGCCGAAGGCCACGAGGGCGCCGAACCAGTACCCGGGCCAGTTCCCGAATGTGACGATCCCCGCCGGCGCCCACGGCTACGACATGATCGGGAACGACTGCAACCCGCCGAACGAGGTCCCGGACCTCGACCCCAACCACCCGCCGGGCTGCTCCGACCACGGCACGCTCGTCGCGGGCATCCTCGGCGCGGCCTGGGACAACGGCGTCGGCGGCAGCGGGGTGGCGCCGAACGCGCGGTTCATCGCCCTGCGCACCTGCTGGGACGACGATCAGTGCTACGGCCACATCCAGCCGCCGGCGATGCAATGGGCCGCGGACCGGGGAGCGCGGGTGATCAGCATGAGCTGGCTGGCGGACCGCAACCCCGACCTCAACAAGGTCATCAAGCGCAACCCGCAGACACTTTTCGTGACGATCCCCTCGGGGAACGGCGGCACCTTCAACGCCGACCCGACCCACCCGCAGCCGTGCTCGGTGGCCCTTCCGAACGTCATCTGCGTCAGCGTCAGCGCGCCCGACGACGGCCTCGACTGCGCGGCCTTCGGGCCGAAGACAGTCGACGTGGCGGTGCCCACCGAGAACTCCGTCACCACCCAGAACGGCGGCGGCTTCGGCGGTACCGGATGCGCGACGAGCTTCGCCTCGCCGACCGTCGCCGGCCTCGCGACGGTCCTCTTCGGCATGGCGCCGAAGGCCAGCGCCGCGCAGGTGAAGAAGGCGATCATCGACGGCGCCAGGTCGGTGAAGGCCTGGCGCGGGAAGTCGGTCTCAGGCGGGGTCGTCAACGCCGAGAAGTCCGTGAAGCTGATGACCCGGCGTTTCTAGCCGGGCGAGAGAGGCCGCTACTCGGCGGAGTCGGCGGTTGAGCCGCCATCGGCCGAGCCGCCGCCGTTCCCCGACGGGGCCGGCGGGCCGTCATCGGAGCCCGAGGCTCCGACTCCGACCGGCTCCTTCTCGTCCTTCTTCTTGGACGCGCGCTTCTTCGGCTTCACGAGCTTCAGCGACAGCGGGCGCTCGGGGTCCTCGCTGTCACCCCCCTCGTCGCGATCGACAACCACGGTCGTCCCGGTCTCGACCTCGCCCCGCCGGAGCACCTCGTCGGCGAGCGGGTCCTCGATGTAGCGCTGGATGGCGCGGCGCAGCGGACGGGCGCCCATCGCTGGGTCCCAGCCCTTGTCGACCAGCAGGTCCTTCGCCGCGTCGGTCAGCTCGAGCTGAAGCTCGTGCTCGGCGACCTGGGCGCGCACGCGCCCGATGAGCAGGTCGATGATCTCCTTGATCTCCTCGCGAGAGAGCTTGTGGAAGACGATGACCTCGTCGATCCGGTTCAGGAACTCGGGACGGAAGACCTTCTTCAGGTCGCCCATGATCCGGTCCTTCATCTCCTCGTAGGAGGCGCCGAGCTCGTCGGAGCTGCCGAAGCCGAAGCTCACGTTCTTCGCGATGTCCTTGGCCCCGATGTTCGAGGTCATGATCACGATCGTGTTGCGGAAGTCGACCGTGCGCCCCTGAGCGTCGGTGAGCCGCCCGTCCTCGAGGATCTGGAGCAGGATGTTGAACACGTCCGGGTGGGCCTTCTCGATCTCGTCGAGCAGGAGCACCGAGTAGGGCTTCCGCCGCACGGCCTCGGTGAGCTGGCCCCCCTCGTCGTAGCCGACGTAGCCGGGCGGGGAGCCGACCAGACGCGAGACCGCGTGCTTCTCCATGTACTCCGACATGTCGATGCGGACCATCGCCTCCTCGTCGCCGAACAGGAACTCGGCGAGCGTGCGGCCCAGCTCGGTCTTGCCGACGCCTGAGGGGCCGAGGAAGATGAACGAGCCGGCGGGGCGCTTGGGGTCCTTGATGCCCGCGCGCGAGCGCCGGATCGCCTTCGAGACGGCCTCGATCGCGACGTGCTGGCCGATCACGCGCTTGTGGAGCTCGTCCTCCATGCGCAGGAGCTTCTTGGTCTCGGCCTCGGTGAGCTTGAAGACGGGGATGCCGGTCCACATCGAGACGATGTCGGCGATCTCCTCCTCGCCCACCTCGGGCCGCTCGCCGCCCTCGCCGGACTCCCACTCGTCCTCGAGCTCGTGCTTCTTGTTCGTGAGCTGGCGCTCCTTGTCGCGGAGGTTCGCGGCCTTCTCGAACTCCTGGGCCTCGATCGCGGTCTCCTTGGCGCGCCGCGTCTCCTCGATCTCCTCCTCGAGCTCGCGGTAGACGGGCGGCTGCGACATCGAGCGGATGCGGATGCGCGACGCGGCCTCGTCGATGAGGTCGATTGCCTTGTCGGGCAGGAAGCGATCGGAGATGTAACGGTCGGCGAGCTCCGCCGCCGCCTCGAGCGCCTCGTCGGTGATGTTCACTCGGTGGTGGTCCTCGTAGCGCTCGCGCAGGCCCTCGAGAATCGACACCGTGTCGGGGATCGACGGCTGATCGACCTTGATCTGCTGGAAGCGCCGCTCCAGGGCTGAGTCCCGCTCGAGGTACTTGCGGTACTCGTCGAGCGTGGTGGCGCCGATCGTCTGGATCTCGCCGCGCGCGAGCGCCGGCTTCAGGATCGAGGCCGCGTCGATCGCGCCCTCGGCTGCGCCGGCGCCGACCAGGTTGTGGAGCTCGTCGATGAAGAGGATGATGTCGCCGCGCTGGGTGATCTCCTTCATCACCTTCTTGAGGCGCTCCTCGAACTCGCCGCGGTACTTGGAGCCGGCGACCAGGGCCGCGAGGTCGAGGGTGTAGATCTGCTTGTTGCGCAGGAGCTCAGGGATCTCGCCGCGCACGATGCGCGAGGCGAGCCCCTCGACGATCGCGGTCTTGCCGACCCCCGGCTCGCCGAGTAGCACCGGGTTGTTCTTCTGGCGGCGCGAGAGGATCTGCATGATCCGCTCGATCTCGGTGTCGCGGCCGATCGTCGGATCGAGCTTGCCCTCGCTGGCCAGCTTCGTGAGGTTGCGACCGAACTGGTCGAGCAGCTTCGAGGACTTCTTGCCCTCGCCGCCGCCGACGCCGGCGCCCTGCCGCCGCCCGCCGGGGCCGGAGAGCATCCGGATGACCTCGTTGCGAATCTTCTCGGAGTCGGCGTCGAAGTCGAGCAGGATGCGCGCGGCAACGCCCTCGTTCTCGCGCACCAGGCCGAGCAGGATGTGCTCGGTGCCGATGTAGTTATGGCCGAGCGAGAGCGCCTCGCGGAGCGCGAGCTCGAGCACCTTCTTCGCGCGGGGCGTGAACGGGATCTGGCCGGAGGTGACCTCCTCGCCGGAGCCGACGATGCGCACCACCTGCGCCCGCACGCGCTCGACGGTGATGTCGAGCGACTCGAGCACGCGCGCGGCGAGCCCCTCCTCCTCGCGCAGCAGGCCGAGCAGGATGTGCTCGGTGCCGATGTAGTTGTGCTTGAGGGTGCGGGCTTCCTCCTGCGCCAGGACGACAACCTGACGTGCCCTCTCTGTGAATCGCTCGAACAAACTCTCCGCCTCTTTGTCGTTCCGCCTCAGTATTGCCTAGCCGGTGGTCGCCTCCGGCGGACCGGTCTCGGGGACGCGGGCTCGCCGGCTGTCTCATCCAACTATCTCGGCCCCACTATGCCGACGGATTAGACCTCCGGTTTCTCGACTACGGCGAGAGCCCAGTATATCGGGGGGTCGTGCGTGTCCAGGCAGGCCTCACCGCCCGCCCGGGCCGCAACTTGCGGGGTCGTCATGCGCGCGGCGGTAGGATCGCGCGCCGTGCCCCCTGAGGACGGACCCGCGGGAAGCCTCGAGTCATTCGCCCAGAGCAACGGGCTGGTGTTCTCGGATGCGCCGAGCCTTCCGCAGGAGGGCACCCTTCTGAGCGCGGGCGGTGACGTCAAGGGCGCGGCGAGCGGGAAGCTGCCCGGCGGCCTCGACGGCACGCTCGCCTACTACACCTACACCACGACGACCACCGACTCCGACGGCCACTCGACGACGCACCACCATCACAACACGGTCGTCGTGGGCCGGGTCCCCGAGAGCATCGGCTTCGCCCCGTACCTGGCCTTCCGCGGGCCATCGGTTACGACCGGGCTCGGCCTTCACGGCGACACCAAGCAGGTGGAGGCCGTGGGCGAGGCCGTCAAGGGCGCCCGCGCGTTCGCCTTCGACGGCACGAGCGACGCGTGGCTCACCCAGCTCTTCTCGCCGGCGCTCATCGACTGGCTCGGCCGGAGCCCCGACGATTTCGGCTTCGAGCTCTCCGGCGGGGCTCTCTGCGTCGCTCGCAGCGACTACGTCGGCGGCGGCGACCTGACGAGCCTGTGCAATGACGCGGCCCACGTCGCCGCGGCGATCGCAACCGAATGCCAGGAGGCCGTCGACTCGGGGCTCGCGGCAAGCCAGGGCGCCCACTCGAAGCCCCCGGACCCCGGCCTGGAGAGACGCTCAACGACGTCACCGGCGAGGGAACGCCCGACCACCTCGGAGCGACGACCGGTGCCTTCCGCCGCCACCTCTTCGCCTCGCCCGGCACGTACTTCACGGCGCTTCTTTGGGGACTCGTGGTCGCCGCCATCCTCAACGTGTTCCTGTTGGCGATCACGATCAACCTGATCGTCGCCCACTCCTACTCGGGCCTCATCATCTTCGAGGGTGCCCTGATCGGCATCTGCTTCCTCATCGCCCTGCGATGGAGGATCCGCGACCAGGCGAACAGACTCGACCCTGAGGCCTTCTTCCGCGGCTACGCCCGATCTCGCCACCTCCAGGTCGTCGACCCGCTCCAGTTCGCGGCCACCCACGCCGAAGCGAACCTCCCCTTCGAGCCTGACTGGGTCTTCACCGGAACGCTTCCGGGCGGAACCGGCGACGCTGCGCTGGCGCTAAAGGGGGACGGAATGAAGCGAAGCGACCAGATAGCGGTGGTCGCCGGCTCATCCGGGCCTGTGGCCGTCACCGAGCTCACGGCGACGGCCCCCGGGCTATCGATCGCCAACCTCGACGAGTACGCGGCGGCGCTCTCCAAGCGGGTCGCCGGGCCCGCGCCGGCTCCGACCGCGGGCTGACCACCTAGTCGTCGGTCGGGCGCGGGAGCTCGATCTGCGTCTTGTCGACGACCTGGAACGGAGCGTTGAAGCGGATTGACGTCAGGCCGAACCGCAGCTCGTCGCCGTCGACGAGCTTGCGCCTCCCGGAGACCCGCTCGCCGTTCACGAAGCTGCCGTGCCGCGAGAGGCCCTCGTCCACCAGCACCCAATCGTCGGCGAGGTGCTGGAGGTCGGCGTGGAGCGACGACACCGCCGCGTCCCACGAGAGCGAGACGTCCGCCGACATGCCGCGCCCGATCGTCACCCGCGTCCAGGAATCGGGCATGGAGAGCACCCGCTCTGACCCGCCGCCGTCCGTGTAGACGAGGAATGGATCCCCGCGGCGCCGGGCATCGGCGAGCTGCGGGGATTCCGGGTCGGCGCCCATCTTCGAGTCAGTCCCTCATCGCCGGAAATAGGACCACCTCGCGGATGCTACGCGCGCCGGCGAGGAGGATGACGAGACGATCGATTCCGAGGCCGACGCCGCCCGTCGGCGGCATCCCGTGCTCCAGGGCCTCGACGAACGCCTCGTCGTAGGGCTGCGCGTCCGCGTCGCCGCGGCGAAGCTCCTCGGCCTGCTGCTCGAAGCGGCGCCGCTGCTCGTCGGGGTCGTTCAGCTCGGTGAACGAGTTCGCGATCTCGATCCCGCCGACAATCGCCTCCCACCGCTCGACGAGCCCGTCTTCGGAGCGGTGACGCTTCGCGAACGGCGAGAGCTCCACCGGGTAGTCGCGCACGAAGGTCGGCTGGACGAGCGCGGGCTCCACGAGCTTGGAGAAGACGTCGTCGACGAGCTTGCCCCAGCCCTCCGCTTTATCGGCCTCGCGGCCGAGCGCGCCGGCGAGCTCCTCCCGGGCCGGCCGCTCGGCGATGTCGAGGCCCGAGCGCTCCAGGATCGCCTCCCGCATCGACACGCGCCGCCACGGCGGGGCCAGGTCGATCTCCTGCCCGTCGCGCTCGACCTTCGTCGTGCCCAGGACCTTCTCGGCCACGGTGGAGACGAGCTCCTCGGTGCGCTCGGCGGTGTCGTCGTAATCGGAGTAGGCCTCGTACCACTCGAGCATCGTGAACTCCGGGTTGTGCTTGGGCGAGATTCCCTCGTTGCGGAAGTCCTTGCCCAGCTCGTAGACCCGCTCCAGGCCGCCGACGACGCAGCGTTTGAGGTAGAGCTCGGTGGCGATCCGCAGGTAGAGGTCGCGGTCGAGCGCGTTGTGGTGCGTGGTGAACGGGCGCGCAAGCGCGCCGCCGTAGAGCGGCTGCAGAACCGGCGTCTCGACCTCGAGGAATCCTCGCTCGTCGAGCCAGCGGCGGATCTCGGCGACGGCTCGGCTGCGAAGCTCGAACAGGCGTCGCGTCTCCGCGTTCGCCATCAGGTCGAGCTCGCGGTGGCGGTACCGCGTCTCGACGTCGGCGAGCCCATGAAACTTCTCGGGCGGAGGGCGAAGGCTCTTCGCGAGCAGGGTCCAGCCGGTGACGCGCAGCGACAGCTCGCCCCGCTTGGTCTTGAACGCCGTGCCGTCGACGCCGACGATGTCGCCGAGGTCGAGCTCGGTCAGGGTCTCGTGCTCCCTCTCCCCCACAACGTCGGCGCGGGAATGGAGCTGGATGACCCCGGAGCCGTCGGCGATGTCGAGGAAGGCGGCCTTGCCGTGCCCGCGCCGAGCCGTGATCCGCCCGGCAACCCGGTAGGCGTCGTCGGTCTCCTGGCCGGCCCGGAGGTCCTCGTGCGCGGCTCGAACGCCGGCGATCTCGGTCCGGCCCTCGAACGTATGAGGGAAGGGCTCGACCCCATCCGCGCGCAGGCCGTCGAGCTTCGCCCGCCGCTCGGCAATCAGGGCGTTCTCGGGGCGCTGCTCCCCGGTCGACTCCCCACTCATTGGCCGGAGGCTATGCGAGGAATCACTTGCGGGCGCCTTCGCCGCCCTTACATGCTGCTTGCGGAGCTAAAGCTCCGCATAGACCGAGGCCGCTAAGCGGCCTCTATCTTCGTGATCTTGAGCTTCTTCTTCGGCCCGCGGGGCACGTCGACGCTGACGATCTCGCCCCGCTTGTGGCCGAGGAGGGCGCGGCCGATGGGCGACTCGTTGGAGAGCTTGCTCTCGGCGGGATCGGCCTCGGCCGAGCCGACGAGCCTGGAACTTCTTCGAGTCGCCGGACTTTTGGTCCTTCACATGAACGAGGGTGCCGACCGACACGACCTCGGTGTCGACCTCGGACTCGTCGATGACGGTCGCCCGCCGCACACGCTCCTCGAGCTGCGAGATCCGCTGCTCCAGGAGCGCCTGCTCGTTCTTCGCGTCGTCGTACTCGGAGTTCTCCGAGATGTCGCCGAACTCGCGAGCCTCTTTGATCCGGGCCGCCACTTCGCGCCGCTTCTCGGTCGTGAGGTATTCGACCTCCTGCTTCAGCTTGTCGAGCCCCGCCTGGGTGATCAGCGATTCACGCGCCACTTGGGAAAACCCTCTCTCCATACCTGCGCGGACCGGAGCCCGCTCTATCGAACAAAACGCCCGAAGCGCGGCGCTTTCGTGCGCACGCGGTCTCGGGCAGGCGGCGATTATAGCGATGGCCAAAACCCTGCCTGAAGATGCTTCAGGCAGCCAGGGCGACCGGCTCGCGTAGCGCGTGGAGCATGTCGCGCACGCGATCGAGATCCGGCGAGCGCTGGAAGGCGTCGGCCTCGGCGCCCCGCACACCCAGGCGCTCGAGGTAGTACGGGTAGAGCCTTCGCATGTTGCGCGACGCGCGCTCGTGAGCCCCAGTGCTCCTCGGCGCGGTCGAGCGTCCAGAGCACCTCGGCGACGATCTCGTCCGGCGCCGGCGCAGCCCGCCGGCGACCCAGCACCTCCTCGAAGACCCAGGGGTTCCCGAGCGCTCCGCGGGCGAGCATCACGGCGGCCGCCTGCGACCGCTCGTAGGCGGTCTCCGCGGCCTCGGCGTCGTGGAGGCCGCCCGAGAGAATGACCGGCGCGTCAAGCGTGCGGGCGAGGTCCGCCGTCAATGCGTAGTCCGGATCGCCCGAGTGGCGGGTGGAGGCAGAGCGGGGATGAAAGGCGACTGCGGCGACACCGGCTTCGCCGACGAGTCGGATGGCGAGGTCGAACCCCGAGCGATCGCCGGGTACGAGGCCGCTGCGCAGCTTTACGGTCACCGGGAGGCCCGGCGCGCCGGCCGCGCGGGCGAGCGCGACCGCGCGGTCGGGGTCCTTCAGGAGCGCGGCGCCCGCGCCCGTCTTGCACACCTTTGGAACCGGGCAGCCGAGGTTGATGTCGACGACGTCCGCGCCCGCCTCGGCGACGAGCCAGGCGGCCTCGCGCATCGCGTCGGGGTCGGGGCCGAAGAGCTGGACCGAAACGGGGTGCTCGTCGGGATGGATGCGCAGCATCTCCTCCGTCGTCCGCCGATTGCCGCGCGCCAGGGCGATGCTGGACACCATCTCCGAGACGGCCAGGCCCGCTCCATAGCGCCGCGCCTGGAGGCGCACGAACCAGTTGCCGATGCCGGCGAGCGGGGCCAGGAGGACGCGATTGGCGACGTCGACGTCGCCGATCGCGAAGGCGGATGTGAGCGGTGGCGGTGGCACGGGATTCACTTAGGGGGCGGGCTTGGGCGAAATCGCCGGCTCCGAGCGTTCGAGTGGGCGGCCGAACTCACCTCACCGCCCTCCCCTCGCTGATATCCGTCCGGTCCCCGCCGTCATTCGTTCATCTCCCATATAAGCCGCAAGCCCGTCAGGGTGAGCAGGTCGTCCACCTCTTCGACCGTCTCGCAGTAGGGGACTATCGCGTGAGCGTGGCCGCCGGTTGCGATGAACTCGACGTCGGTGCCGAGCTCGCGCCGGACCCGACGGGCGATCGCGTCGACCGCGCCCGCGAACCCGTAGACGATCCCGGACTGAAGGCTCGCCTGCGTCGAGCGGCCGATGACGCCCCCCGGCTCGCCGAGCGGCTCTCCAAGCTCGATCGGCGGCAGCTTTGCGGCTCGCTCCGCCAGCGCCTCCATCGAGATCGCGACGCCGGGACCGATGACCCCGCCCAGGTACTCGCCCTCGGCCGAGACGACGTCGAAGGTCACGGCGGTCCCAAAGTCGACCACGGCGCAGGCGTCGCCGAAGCGCGCGTAGGCGGCAACCGCGTTGACGAGCCGGTCCGCCCCCAGCTCCCGCGGGTTCTCGAGCTTGATCGGCATCCCGGTGCGCACGCCGGGGCCCACCAGGAGGCAATCGACCTCCAGGTAGCGCTCGCTCATCGCCTGATAGCCGGGCGTCAGCTGCGGGACGACCGAGGAGACGATCGCCCCGTCGATGGCCTCGAACCCGGTTCCGCGGAGTGCCAGCAGCGCGGCGACCCGGGCCGCGATCTCGTCGGTCGTCGCTTCGGAGTCGGTGGCGACGCGCCAGTGCTCGACGAGGTCGCCCCCGTCGAAGACCCCGAGGTGCGTCTGGGTGTTGCCGACGTCGACCGCTAACAGCACGGCAGCCATTATCCGCATAGGGTTGCGGCATCGCCACGAGCCTGTGGCCGCTGATGGCGGTGGCCGACCTGAAAGCTTTCATCGAGTCGCGGCCATGCGGCGAGCTGGCGATGCGCGTCGTACCGGACTATCCGGGCCGCGTGCCGCCGATCCTGCCGCCGCAGTGGCTCGGGCCGCTTAGAGAGACGACCCCGGCCGCCACCTGAGCCGGCCGACTCTTCGTACGGCCCCCTCGCTGCCCAATCCCTCGAGCGCGGCCTGAAGCCTCGTTCCATCGGGCAGCGCCAGGTCCGGCTCCAGCTCCAGCAGCGGCGCCAGCACGAACCTACGGCTCGTCACCTCGGGGTGCGGCAGGGTCAGCCGGTCGTGCTCGAGCTCGATGTCGCCGAGCAGGAGGAGGTCGACGTCCAAGGGCCGCGGTCCGTGCTTCGGCCCGCCGAACATGCGCCCGTGCTCGGCCTCGATCGCCTTGCAGCCATCGAGAAGGTCCAACGGCTCGAGATCGGTGGCCACTCGCACCGCCGCGTTCAGGAAGTCGGGCTGGTCGAGGATCTCGCCGACCGGTTCGGTCTCGTAGATCGAGGAAACCGCCAACACCTCGACCCCGTGCTCGCCGAGAAGGGACAAGGCGCCGCGCAGATGCCCCTCGCGGTCGCCGACGTTCGAACCGAGCCCGAGGAAGCCGATTCGGCGCTCCTCGCTCATTGCTCGTCCTCGTCGTCCTCCTCGACCTCGAAGGGCCGCTCGTGCACCACCTCCACCGCGACCTCCTCCAACGCCAGCGGCAGCGGCGGCTCCGGCTTCGACGCTCGCACCCGCACGACCTCGCAGCCGAACCGCTCGGCGAGTCGCTCGCCGATCACATGGGCGAGCCGCTCGAGGGTCCGGTAGCTCCGCTCGGTCGCGGCGAGGGAGATGATGTCGCAGGCCTCGGAGTAGTCGATCGTGTCCTCGAGGCGGTCGGTCAAGACGGCGTCGCACGAGGGGACGTCGAAGGAGACGTCGAGCAGCAGCCTCTGTCCGACCTCCTGCTCGGCGTCGGTTACGCCATGGTGGGTGTAGATCGAGAGCCCGCGGATCTCGACGTCGACCGAAGATTCCGAGACGGAGTCGTCCTCCATCGGCTCAACGTAGCCGATCGGAGGGGGTGCTGCTCAGGCGGCGACGGGCTCCGCCCCCCGAGCGGGCGTGACCCCAGATGACGTAGCGGTTCTCGTAGACGAGCTCGCCCTCGGGGGAGCGCAGGAAGTCTGTGCCGCGAACGCAGATCGTCGTGCGCCATGGGAAGCCCTTCACCACGACCTCGTCGGGGAAGATCTGGAGCCCGGAGCGCGCGAATCGCTCGAGCCATTGCGTCACGGCAGGCTTTCCGACGAACTCGCCGGACCACGAGCTGCGGCCCAGGAAGACGAGGCGGGAGTCCTCGCCGATGAGCCGCAGCTGCGGCCGCGGGTCGCCCGGCACCATGCCTGCGGAAACGAAGGACCCGATCGTCGACGTCACCGCCGAGCTCTTTCGCCGGCAGGGCTACGTCGGCACGGGCCTCAAGCAGATCGTCGCCGAGGCCAACGCGCCCTTTGGCTCCCTCTACCACTTCTTCCCCGGTGGCAAGACCGAGCTCGGCGAGAAGGTCATCCGCACCTCCGGCGCGATGTACATCGAGCTCTTCGCGACGATCGCGGGCGCGGCGCCCGACGTCGTCACCGCCATCGGCGACTTCTTCTCCGGCGCGGCCGAGACCCTTCGCGAGACCGACTACGCCGACGCGTGCCCCATCGCCACCGTCGCGCTCGAGGTGGCGAGCACCGACGAGAGGCTGCGCACGGCTACGGCCGACGTCTTCGAGAGCTGGATGGACGCGGGCACCGCCTACTTCGTGACCGCCGGGATCGAGGAGGGGGCCGCGCGCGAGGTGTGCCTGGAGATGCTGATGCTGCTCGAGGGAGCCTTCCTCTTCAGCCGGGCGTGGAAGACGACCCGCCCACTCGAGGTGGCCGGTGCTGCAGCGGTCAGCGCGGTTCGTGAGGCGCTCGAAGGATCGCCTCCGCGGTCACCATCGCGTCGCTGACCTCGGCCACGTCGTGGGCCCGCAGCACGTCGGCGCCCCCGGCGAGCGCCAGCACGTTCGCCGCGATCGTCCCGCCGAGCCGCTCGGTGACATCGCGGCCCGTGAGCCGGCCGATGAACCCCTTGCGCGAGGCGCCGATGACGAGCGGCCGCCCGAGCTCGCGGAGCTCGCCGAGGCGATGCAGGAGCTCGAGGTTGTGGAAGACGGTCTTGCCGAAGCCGATCCCTGGGTCGACCCAGATCCGCTCCTCGTCGATCCCCGCCGCGATCGCGGCCTCGACCCGCTCGGCGAGGAACGCCTTGACGTCGTCGACGACGTCGTCGTAGCGGGGGTCGTCCTGCATCGTCCGCGGCGTGCCGAGCATGTGCATGAGCACGACTTCGCAGCCGCGCTCGGCGCACAGGCCGGCGAGATCGGAGTCGCCGCGCAACGCGGTCACATCGTTGACGATCGACGCCCCGGCCTCGAGCGCCGGCCCGGCGACCGCGGCCTTGGAGGTGTCGATGGAGACTCGGGCTCCGGCCCCCCCTTCGCCGGCCAGGGCAGCCACCACCGGCTCGACCCGCACCAGCTCCTCCTTCTCGCTGACCTCCTCGGCCCCGGGCCGCGTCGACTCCCCGCCGACGTCGAGGATGTCGGCGCCGGCGTCCGCGAGCTCGCGACCGTGCTCGATCGCCGCGCCGGGGTCGAGGTAGAGCCCGCCGTCGGAGAACGAGTCCGGCGTCACGTTGACGATCCCCATCAGGACCGCCGGGCCCGGATTCGGCAGGCCGGCTACGCCCCTTCGAGCCCCGGGCGCGGGCGCGGCATCGGGCGCGGGCCCTCGCGGCCCGGCTTCGAGGGCTCGGGCTCGATCTCGGGCGGCTCGGGCTTCTCGGGCTCCGAGTCCGCGGCGCCGAAGACGTCCTCGTCGCTCTCGCCTGCGAGCAGGCGCTCGAACTCCTTGGCCTCGATCGTCTCCCGCTCGAGCAGAACCTTCGAGATCCGGTCGAGGGCCTCGCGGCGATCAGTCAGGATGTCGCGTGCGGTCTGGTGCGCCTCCTCGACCACGCGGCGGATCTCGTCGTCGATCTCGCGGGCGATCTCGTCCGAGTAGTCGGGCTCGGAGCTGAACTCGCGCCCGAGGAACGGCATCGAGCGATCGTGGCCGAAGACGCGCGGGCCGAGACGCTCGCTCATGCCGTAGCGCATGACCATCTGCTTGGCCGTCTCGGTGACCTTCTCGAGGTCGTTCGAGGCGCCCGTCGTGATCTCGCTGAAGACGATCTCCTCGGCGGCGCGGCCGCCGAGAGTCATCGCCATCGAGTCGGTGAGCTCGGCGCGGGTCGTGAGGAACTTGTCCTCGGTCGGCAGGTTGATCGTGTACCCGAGGGCCTGCCCGCGCGAGATGATCGAGATCTTGTGGACGGGATCGCTGTTGGGGAGCAGGTGGCCGACGATGGCGTGGCCAAGCTCGTGGTACGCGGTGATGAGGCGCTCCTTCTCGGACATCACGCGGCTCTTCTTCTCGGGGCCGGCGATCACCCGCATGATCCCCTCCTCGAGCTCGTCCATCGTGATCTCGCGGTGGTTTTGGCGCGCCGTCAGCAGCGCCGCCTCGTTGATCAGGTTCGCGAGGTCGGCGCCCGTGAAGCCGGGGGTTTGGCCGGCGAGCGTGTCGAGCTCGATGTTCTTGGCGAGCGGCTTGCCGCGCGTGTGGACCTCGAGGATCTGCTTGCGGCCCTTGCGGTCCGGGCGGTCGACGACGACCTGGCGGTCGAAGCGGCCGGGTCGGAGAAGCGCCGGGTCGAGGATGTCCGGCCGGTTGGTGGCCGCGATGAGGATGATGTTGTCCTTCATCTCGAAGCCGTCCATCTCGACGAGCAGCTGGTTCAGCGTCTGCTCGCGCTCGTCGTGGCCGCCGCCCATGCCGGCGCCGCGGTGGCGGCCGACGGCGTCGATCTCGTCCATGAAGATGATGCAGGGCGAGTTCTGCTTCGCCTGCTCGAAGAGGTCGCGCACGCGGCTCGCGCCGACGCCGACGAACATCTCGACGAAGTCGGAGCCGGAGATCGAGAAGAACGGCACGCCCGCCTCGCCCGCGACCGCCCGCGCGAGCAGGGTCTTGCCGGTGCCGGGCGGGCCATAGAGCAGGACGCCCTTCGGGATCCGCGCGCCGAGGGCCTGGAATCGCTTGGGGTTCTCGAGGAACTCCTTGATCTCCTGGAGCTCCTGGACCGCCTCGTCGACGCCGGCGACGTCGCGGAAGGTGATCTTCGGGGCGTCAACCGACATCCGCTTCGCGCGCGACTTGCCGAAGCTCATGACGCGGGAGCCGCCGCCCTGCATCTGGTTCACGAGGAAGAACCAGAAGCCGAAGAAGAGGATGAACGGCAGGATGTAGGTGAGGATCGAGAAGAGGCTCGAGCCGCCGGTGCCCTCGACCTTCGTGACGATCGGGCTGTTCGCCTTCGTCAGGATCGGCATGAACTCCGGCTCGGTGTTGTTCGGATATCCGGTGGTGTAGCTCTGCCCGTTCTTCTGGTCGACCTGGATGTCGTTGGTCTTGGGCTGGACCGTGACCGTCTCGATCGAGCTCGGGTTGTGCTTGATCTGGTTGATGAACTCGTTGAACGTCGGCGTCTGGGTGTCCGACGGCCCGCTGATCAGCTTCTGCGCGAAGAACGCGAGAACGATCACGATGATGATCGGGAAGGCAGCGCTACGGAAAAATCGCCTCATCTGCGGCTCTCAGCTCGGTTGGCTGCGGCATGCATCAATGGATTCGAGGCGTCCCGCAGGCTTGGATCAGCGTACCAGCCGACGCCCGGCGTCTATGCGGGCTCGGACCCGTCCGCAAGCGCTGCCACATAGGAGAGGTTCCTGTGGCGCTGGGCGTAATCGAGGCCGTATCCGACGGCGAAGCGGTTCGGGATCTCGAACCCGACGTAGCGGACGGGGAGGTCGACCCGCCGCCGCTCGGGCTTCGTGAGCAGCGCGCACACCTCGAGCGAGCGAGGATTGCGGGCCCTGAGGTTGCGCAGGAGGTAGTGGAGGGTGAGGCCGGAGTCGATGATGTCCTCCACGAGGACCACGTCGCGGCCCTCGATCGAGGAGTCGAGGTCCTTGAGGATCCGCACCACGCCCGACGAGTCGGTGGCGGAGCCGTAGCTCGAGACGGCCATGAAGTCGATTTCGCACGGCACCGTGACCTCGCGCATCAGGTCCGCCATGAAGAGCACCGCGCCCTTCAGCACGCCGATCAGCACCAGGTCGCGGCCCTCGTAGTCCCGTGAGAGGTCGGCCCCGAGCTCCCTGACGCGGCGCTGCAGGTCATCCGACGCGACGAGAACCTCGCCGATCGCGGATGGCCCTTCCTCAGGCTCGGTCATGAAGCGCTCGCGCGGTCAGCACGGCGACCTGACGCGTCTCCGAGGCGAGCTTGAAGTCCTCGGAGACCGCCACGCCTGCCACCCATGCGACCACCTCGCCGGCGACAACCACCGGGAGCTCGCGCCGGGCGGACCGTGGGACGCCGCTGTCGGTGAACAGGTCCTGAAGCGACTTCGTGCCGCTCATCCCCAACGGCCTGATGCGATCTCCCTCGCGCCATGTGCGGACCTCGAGCTCGCTGCCGAGCGCGCCGGCATCGAGCGTGGCGAGGTCGGGCCCGGCCGGCTCGACCGGCATCGGGTGGAGCTCCGCGCGCACCTCCCAGCGGCCGATCCGGCAGGTGCCGGGAAGCGCCAGGCGCGTGGGCTCGGGCGCGGCGTCGGCGGGGCTCTCTGTCTCGAAGTGGACCGTGCCCGTCTCGCACACGGCCCGCACTCCCCCACCGAGCTCCACCGTCCCGCCCGCCGGCGAGCGCGCGAGGCGGACGATCTCGGCGGCCCGGGCGCGCCCAAGGGCCACGCTTCGCCCGGCGGCCCGCTCCGCGAGAGCGCGAAGTGCGAGGCGGCGAAGGGCCGGGTCGAGCTCGGCCAGCGCGGCGGCGCCGATCGCCGACGAGCCGGCGGGGGCGCCGGCGGCCTCGAGCTCCGCGAGAACGAGGCGATCGAGAAGCTCGGCCTCCTCGAGGAGCTCTGCGTGGGTCTCCGCGAGGTTCGCCTCCGCGGCGCCGAGCTCGGCAAGGACGGGCAGCACCTCGTGGCGGATGCGGTTGCGAGCGAAGGCCGGATCGAGGTTGGTGGGGTCGTCCTCGAACGGGAGCCCGGCGGCGATCGCCAGCTCGCGAAGCGCCGTGCGGGAGCGGCCGAGCAGCGGGCGGACCACCCGCCCGTGCCGCGGCTGCATTCCGCGCAGCGCGCGAGCGCCAGGCGACGCAGCGAGGCGGTAGAGGAGTGTCTCGGCGAGGTCGGTCCGCGTGTGCCCGGTGACGATCACGCTCGCGCCGGTGCGATCCCGCAGACGCTCGGCCGCCTCGTAGCGCGCCTGGCGCGCGGCCGCCTGAAGGTTCCCCTGCAGATGCTTCGGGCGTTCGACGTGGAGGTCGATTCGCAGGCGGCCGCACAGCTCCCGGCAGGTCTTCTCGTCGCGGTCGGCGTCAGGACGCAGCCGGTAGTTGACGTGCAGGACGTGCACGCTCTCGGGCCCGAGCAGACGGGCGAGACCCGCCGCGGCGCACGCGGAGTCGGGCCCACCGGAGGCCATGACGACGACGGATGACGTCGGCTCGACGAGTCCGCTCTCGCGAACCGCTGCCGCAAGTGCGTCGAGCGCCTCCTCCTTGCCTCGAGCCATTTGCGCGCGATCTTACGGCCAGCGTCGTACGGCTTTTCGGGCGGCGCCGGCTAGCTGGACTCCTCGCCCTCCACCTGAGCCTCGTCGGCGTCCTCGACGCTGCGGGCTCGCGCGACGAACAGATCCACCGGGGCGGGAAACCCGGGCAGCTCGACCTCGCCGATGGGGGCGAAGTCGAGGTAGCCCGTCTCGCCGACCGCATCCACGACGGCTGCGGTGGTCAGGACCTCGCCGCCGAGCGCCCGGTTCACGACGCGATGCGCGAGGTTGACGTCGCCGCCGAAGTAATCGCCGTCGCGGTACACGGCGCGCCCCCAATGGATCCCGACGCGAGGCTGCGGGCGATCGGGGAACAGGGCGAGAAAGCCCACCGCCCACTCGGTGAGCGTCTCGGGGTCGGGAGAGACGATCATCACCTCGTCGCCGATCGTCTTCACGATCACCGCCTCCGACGGCAGTGTCGCCTCCACCGCCTCGACGAAGCGCTCGACCATGTCGAGCGCCTCCTCGTCACCCTCCTCCTCCGTGTAGCGAGTGAACCCCGTGAGGTCGACGAAGCAGAAGGCCATCTGAATCCGGCCTAGCTGCCTCGCGCCGCCGAGCTCCGCCTCCATGTGCCCGATCACGTCCTGCTCGATGTAGAAGCGGAGGTAGCGCTTGTGGATGTACTCCATGAGGGGCGTGCTCATCGGCAGGAGTCCCCGGACGAGCCCCTCCATCTGCTCGGCCATCTCGAGCGCGGGCACGCCCTCGCGGATCAGCGGCTCGTGCACGTAGATGTGGAAGAGGCGCACCTCCGCCTCAGCGATCTTGCGAATCGACTGGGCGTAGACCCGGGTGAGCTGGAGCAGCGCGACAAGCGGAAAGCCCGAATCGAGCACGCCCGCCATTGTCTTCATCGCCTCGATGTCCTGGTCGGTGAGGCGGCGCTCGAGCGCCGTCGGCGTTCCCAGCAGCGACATCAGGCGCTCGATGAGGGCTTCTTCGAGGCCGGTCTCCGCCGAGGCTTCAGCGGGCGCGTGCGTGCGCCCCGGCTCCGGCAGGAGGTCCTCGACGTAGCCGAAGGCGAGTCGGCCCTCACGAACCGCCCGGCGGAGCTCCTCGAGCGAGTGCCCCCTCTCCCGCAGCCGCACCACCACTCGCGCCTGGGCCGCGGCCGAGCGGGTCCAGCGGCCGTCCCTCAGCGGGATGATCTTCGACGCCACCCAGCGCTGAAGCGTGGAGGGCGAGACGCCGGCGAGCTCCGCAGCCTCGCCCGTGGAGATCGTCGCCTCGGGGGCCACGGAATCGATCCTTACAGAGAGCGACGGGGTCGCGCCACCCCGTCGCTCGGCGGGCTTTCGGCCCGCGCCGTCGGCCTGCGGCGCCTCGTTGGGCGCCTCGCAAACCCGGCTCTCCGTCCCCAGTCGCCAGGGGGCCGAGAGCGTCGGGACCACTCCGGCCTCTTTCCGATCTGCTGACCGCGGAGCCTACGCCGGTCGCAGCCCCGCGTCAAGTGAAGTGCGGGCCCGCGATCAGTCGATCACGAGGTCCGGGAAGCGCTCCCGAACGAGGCGGCGATACGGCTCGATCAGGAACCGCATCGCGGGCACGTAGAGGAGCGCGGCACGGGCATCGCCCTCGCAGCGGACCCGGCCGCGAGCGATCGCGATCGCGAGGCTCTCGCGCCCCTGGAGGTAGCGGTTGGCCGTCGCTGCGTCCATCCACATCCGCAGTCGCGGCTCCCAGTCGATGTCGTCGTCGAAGCTCCAGCGCAGCCTGCGGGACGGCTCGTCACTGGGCGCCAGGTTGAGTACGAGGGCCCGATCGGTGATCTCGATCCGCAGCCGCGGCGCTGCCGCGCGGACGAGCGTGCCGGCCGTCTCGTCGGCCTCGACGGCCTCGAGGACGTCCTCGAGCACCGCGCGCATCTCGGCGGCGGACCCTGCGCCTTTCGCGCTGCGGGCCGCGCCGGTCTTCGCCCGGCGCACACCCCGCCCGGGAGCCGTCGCCTCCATCGTGTGAACCCTACCCCCTGTGTGCGGTCTGTCACACGAGGGCGCGCAGGTCGCTACAGGAACGCCGAGCCGCGCTTCACCAGGTTCTCGTACACCTTCTCCTGGATCGTCTCCCGCACGTGCTCCGACAGGTCGAGCACCACCCGGCGGTCCTCCGCCGCCTCCGGGGGGTACTCGGAGATGTCGATCGGAGGGCAGAACTCGATCCGCCATCGCGAGGGCAGGGGGATCAGGCCCAGCGCCCCGAGCCAGGGGAACGTCGGCGTGATCGGGAAGAACGGGGCTCCGGTCGCGCGCGCCAGCGCGTCACTCTCGCCGAGCTTTGGATAGATCTCCTCGGCGCCGACCACGGCGACGGGGACGATCGGCGCGCGCGTCCGCAGCGCCACCTCGACGAACCCGCCGCGCCCGAACCTCTGCAGGCGATACCGCTCCGAGAACGGCTTGCCGGTGCCCTTCACCCCCTCGGGAAACACCATCACGAGCTCGTCCTGGGAGAGGAGCCGCTCGGCATTGAACGGGCTCGCCGGCACGCCGCCGACCCGGCGCATGAACACCGAGAGGACCGGGAGCTCGAACGCCCAGTTGAGCACCAGGAACCGCGGCCAGCGCGGAAGCGGGTGCTCCTTCATCATCGCGACGACCATCATCGAGGCGTCGAACGGGAAGATCGAGCCCGAGTGGTTGGCCACGAGCAGGGCGCGGCCGTGCGCCGGCACGTTGGCCGCCCCCTCCGTCTGAACCCGCCACCAGGCGCGGTAGACGAGCTCGGCGAACGGATAGACCGCCTCCGCGAACCCCTCGTCGAAGCCCCACTCGTCCTCGTGGTAGGAGCCGCGCATCCGCTGGATGAGGGTCTCGAGCGCCTCGCCGAAGCGCCCGGGCAGGGAGGCGCCCGCCTCCTCGGCGGCGCGCAACGGGTCGAGGCCGTCCTCGAGGCCAAGGCGAACGCGCCGCAGGAAATCGGCCATTGCCTCGGCGCCGGCGATGTCGACGGTCGGGCTCATGCGGGCATCGCGTCCCTCACGGCCCCATCCCCGCGAGCCTGCCGGCGAGGCTCCCGGCATGGATCGCCGGCCCGACGCGCCGCCCGCTCGTGCGGGCGACGAAGTCCTCGACCGCGCCGAGTGCGTCGTAGGCGGGCTCGAAGGCGACCTCCTCTCGCAGCCGCCGGTTGTCAACCCCGCGCCCGAAGCGCAGGAGGCGCACTCCGTCGCCGTACAGGGCTCCGGCACCGAGCTCGCGGCCGAGGCGGCTGAGCGCGGGGCCGAAGAGCGGGTGCGGGATCGGCAGGGCCGGCCGGCGCGCGAGCCGCAGGAGCTTGGTGAGCGAGACCGCGCCGGTGGGCGCGACGTTGATGGGCCCCCGCACCTCGCTGCGGACGGCCGCCTCCAGCGCTCCGTGGGCGTCGTCGGCGTGAATGAGCTGGAGCCTCGGGTCGAAGCCGAGCTGTACGGGGACGATCGGCAGCGTCAGGTAGCGAACGAGGGGCGAGTCGAGGTCGGCGCCGATCTCCGGCTGGTAGCGGAGCGTGCAGCAGGCCACCTCGGGGTGGCGGCGGGCGAAGTTGTCGAAGTACGCCTCGAGCTCCGAGGCGTCGCGCTGGAAGCGGGTTCGCAGCGGCAGCTTGCGAGCCATGGGCTCGGTGAAGAACGAGGGCGCCGTGCCCTCGCACCCGTAGATCGCGGCCGTCGAGCGCACGACGATCCGCCGGAGGCTCGTCGTGCGTTCGCAGGCCGCGAGGAGCTGGAGGGTCCCGATGACGTTGATGTCGTGCAGGGCGCGAGCCGGCTTCCCGGGCGACGGATACCAGACGATGCCGCAGTGGGCCACGGCGTCGGGCTCGAGCCCGGGGAGCAGTCGCGCCAGGACGGGGCTTCGCAGATCGGCCTCGACGAACTCGGTGCGGTCGAGCTCGACCGGGGGCGGCGCCGAGTCGATGCCCGGCCACGAACTCGACCGCCGGATCGCGCTCGAGCCGTCGGGCAAGCGCCGCCCCCCATCGGGTCGCGACCCCGGTGATGACCACCCGGCGCGGCGCCGCCATAACCCTAATCCTCTGGTTTACCCTTAGTTTTACCCTGCTCCCGCAGCAGGTCCTCCATCGAGCGGAGCCGGCGCTCAAGGAGCTCCAACCGGCGCCCGATCTCCTCCCGCGCCCGGGTTCCGCGGCGCCCGATCTCATCGCGAGCTCCCTGCCCGCGCCGGACGATCTCGTCGAGGGCCTCCGCGCGCCATCCCGACTCGAGCGCGGCCGAGCCGGCCCGCACCGGGCGCCCGGCGAGCTCGAGCGTGCGCTCGACGGCGGCGCGAAGGGCGTCGGGGAGGCCGCTGTCCTGTGCTCGCGGCTCGCCGGGCGTCAAGGCGCGGTGGTGAGCTGGGAGCGGAGGGCGGCGACGTCGTCGCTCAGCTCGTCGATGCGGTCCTCGATCGCCTCGAGCCGGTCGGAGACCGACCGCAGGCGCCGGCCCAGCCGCTCGAGCTCGGCGCTCGAGGCGATGTTGAGGGCGCCCATGGCGCTGCGCTGCGCCTGGACGGCGCGCTCCCCCGCACCGAGCGCCGTGCTCACGGCCTGGTTGAAGACCGGGTTCTCGAGCAGCGCCTGCGCGAGGTCGCCAATCGCCTCCTCGCCGCGGTTTCGGATGCCCGCGTGCTCGGACTCGTCGCTCACGGCCGGAAGGTTAGGGGATTAACTCGCCCCGTCAGCGGATAAAGGAGGAGAAGGACGCTGCCGATCCAATGCAGGGGTGCTCTCGCAGGGCGCCTACCTACGCATGACGACCACGATCTCGGATAGCTTTCGGGCCATCGCTTCCGGCTTGCACGCACGCGTGCCGAACGAGTAGCGTTCCGCCCCCCGTCCACGGGAGAGGGAGCGGGGTGGTTCAAGGGGTTTCGAGCCTCGAGGCGAGACCAGGGTCAGGATGAGACGCCACCTAACGATGATCGCGGCGCTGGCGGTTCTGGCAACCGTCGTCGTTGCTGCGGTCGCGAGCGCCGCCGACCCCGTCCAGGTCGGCCAGGGCGGCGTCCAGATCACTCTCCCGGGCGGTGGGACGCTGCCCCCCGTCGGCGCCCTTCCCCAGTGCTCGAACCTTGCCGACGACGACGGCAACGGCCTCGTCGACATGAACGACCCCGGCTGCTCCGGGCCGCTCGACACGAGCGAGTCCGGCGGCACGCCTGCCCCGCCCCCGACGGGGCCGACCGGCCCCACCGGCCCGACCGGCCCCACCGGGCCGACCGGCCCGACCGGCCCGACCGGCCCCACCGGCCCCACCGGTCCCACCGGTCCGGGCGGCAGCACCGGGTCGCCGGGCGGCGTCCCGGGCGGGGGTGGTGACGGCGGGGCGAGCGGAGGCGGCTCGTTCGGCCCCGGCGGCGGCTCCACGAGCCGGTCGTTCGGCGCGGCTCACGGCCTCGGCGGCAAGCACAAGCACCAGCGCAACAACTCCGGCGGCGTCGAGGCGAACCCCATGCAGCCGCCGCCGCCCGCGGACTTCGAGTGGCGTTCCGACCAATTCGAACCCCACCGTCACGATCGCCGGCGCTACGCCGGCTCCGCTGGGTGTCCCGAACTTCGTCATCTCCCAGTTCACGATCCCCCCGTTCCTGCTCCCGATCTATCAGGCCTGCGGTACCGAGTACGGAATCCCCTGGAACGTGCTCGCCGGCATCAACAAGATCGAGACCGGCTTCGGGACCAACCTCAACGTCTCCACCGCCGGCGCGGTGGGGTGGATGCAGTTCCTGCCCTCGACCTGGAAGGCGTACGGCGTCGACGCCAACGGCGACGGGCAGGCGGACCCGTACAACCCCGTCGACGCGATCTGCGCCGCGGCGCGTTACCTGAAGGCAGCCGGCGGCGATAACGACATCCGCAAGGCCGTATTCGCTTACAACCACGCCTCCTGGTACGTCGACGAGGTGATGCTGTACGCGCGCCAGTACGGCAGCGTGCCGCAGGGCCTCCTGGGATCGCTCACCGGTCTCACCCAGGGCGACCGCTTCCCGGTCGCGGCGAACGCGCGCTATGCCGATGACATCGTCGACCGGCAGGCCGCCCAGCGGGCGAAGCCGCGCCAGGGCGTGACGGGGAACGTCGCCGACGTAGTCGCAAGCTCACCCACACGTCGAGGGATCGACATCTACTCCCACGCGGGGGCGCCGGTGGTCGCCGTCAACGACGGGACCATCAAGCAGATGGGGCACAGCAAGCGGCTCGGCAACTACATCGTTCTCGAGGACTCCTACGGCAACCGGTTCATCTACGCGGAGCTCGGCTCGCTCGCGAAGGCCTACCCCGTGCCGAAGCAGCAGAAGCTGACCGCCGCCGACTTCAGGCTCGTGCGGCCCGGGCACGACTCCGTGCCGCAGGAGCCGGCGAGCGCCGGGACCCCGGGCCCGACGGCCACGAGCGCCAAGGGCACCGCCGCGAAGAAGGACGTCGCCAAGGCGGTGAAGGGCGGCGAGGCGAAGAAGGCGGCGAAGCAGGTCAAGCGGCCCGCGCCGGCCCATCCCGCGCCCAACCCGGCCGCCCAGGTCGAGCGCGCTGCCGCGAAGCCCGGGCCCACGAACACCGAGGATCTCCGGCCGCGGCTCTACGCGCTACCGAAGCGGACCCATGGCACCGGGGGCGGTGGCGTCACAGGGCAGCTCGACAACCTCCTGAAGCACCGGATGCTCGGCTACCACTCGGTGAAGGCCTACCTCGGGAACGTCCTCCACTTCGACAGCAAGACTATGCGCCTGCGCCCGCTCCGCGTCGGCTCCCGCGTGCCGGGCGGCACGGTGCTCGGCCGTATCGGCCAGACGCCCGGCAGCGCGCCGCACGTCAACTTCGCGATCCGCCCCACCGGCGCCGGCGCCCCGAAGATCGACCCCAAGCCGATCCTCGACGGCTGGAAGCTCCTGGAGGACACGGCCATCTACCGCGCCGCCGGGAAGGACCCGTTCAACCCGCACGCCAGCATCACCCAGGCGCTCCTCGCCTCGAAGCAGCAGCTCGAGCGGCAGGTGCTCTCGGACCCGCGGCTCGAGATCTACCAGTGCGGCCGCAACGACATCAGCACGGGACAGGTCGACCAGCGGGTGCTCTCGGGCATGGAGTACCTCGCCGACAACGGCTACCGCCTGACCATCACCTCGCTCAAGTGCGG
Organism: uncultured Actinomycetes bacterium; assembly: GCA_963823245.1. Classification (GTDB taxonomy): domain Bacteria; phylum Actinomycetota; class Thermoleophilia; order Solirubrobacterales; family 70-9; genus JAWVFM01. Next base: position 514,106 of record CAWGKQ010000008.1, read on the forward strand.
CAGCTCGAAGAAGAGCCTCGCCAAGGTCGGGCGCCCAGAAGGGCGACAAGACCGGCAGCTCGATGGAGATCTCCGCAATCGACGGCGTTCCGGTGGCGGGCCACAGCGGGCAGGGCTCGCTTACGGAATCGGTCGTCAAGACCGCCCTGCAGCTCCAGGGCGTCATGGCGCCGGAGGAGGTCATCTCGCCGGAGAACCTGCCCGGCCCGGTTAGCTTCTCGCTGCCGGACTACGAGGACAGGATCCACATCGGCTTCCTGCCGCTCTCGGGTTCGGGCTACCAGTTCCCGTTCCTCTCGTACACCTGGGGCCGCACCGACATGGGCGTCGACTTCACCGGCAACGGGCCCGATCAACGCAATCGGGAACGCGAAGATCCTGCGGCTCGGCGCTCCCGGCTGGCCGAACGGCGGCGCGGGGCCGGCCGGGCAGGGCGTCCTCTACAAGCTTCTCGACGGTCCGAAGGCCGGTCAGCATCATCTACGTCTACGAGGGCGTGGTCCCGACGGTGGAGCCCGGTCAAACCGTCGTGGCCGGCCAGCGCATCGCAACGTTCTACCCCGGCAGCTCGATGGAGATCGGCTGGGCCGACGCGGCCGGACGGCCCCTCGCGGCCCCCGTCTACTCCGAGGGCGACGTGACGAAGTGGGGCAGCGACTTCCGTGACTTCCTCGAGGGCCTCGGCGGTGGCCCGGGCAAGGTCGGGCGCCAGTTCAACCAGCTCCTGCGACCGGGGCAGTGGAAGGACCTGATCGGCCGTATCGGAAGCCTCCAGCAGCCGAGCGTCGCGACGGAGCCGTCCAAGTACGCCGTGAAGACCCACCACAACGGGTCGCTCAAGGGCTCGGCGCACCACTAGGCCTCGGGTCCCGCCACGCCCACGTTCACGTTCGTCCAGCTCGAGCTCGCCGGAGCCACGGGCGTCGCGGATGGCCGCTATCCGCTCCGGCGACTCGGCGCCGAAGGCGCCGACGCGACCGGGGTCCTCGTCGTGCAGACGACCGGCGCTCCTGCGGCCACTGGCGGCCGGCTGCGGCGCAAGCCCCGCGCGCGCCGGGTGGAGCCCGATGAGGACCCCACGCCGATGCCCCTCACGCGCCTCACCGTGATCGCGGCGACGCCGCTGGAAGAAGGGACGGCGGCAGAGCGATGGTTGGATGAGCTCGCCGCCGATGGCGAAGCTCTCGAGGACGAGGTCAGGGGCGGCCTCGCCACAGCGAACAGCGCGCTGCACGCCCATGCGGTCGGGACGCACGACCCGCGCTCTCGCAGATCGGCCGGGCCGATCCGCTCGCCGTTCGGGTCGGCTACGGCACCGGGGAGGCGCTCGCCGACGGGCGCTGGACGCACGCCGTGGAGGTTCCGGCGCCGGAACGCCGGGCCCGGCGCGCCGAGGCGCTCCGCCCCGCCGAGCGGGTCGCCTCGGTCCTGGGCGGCCACGAGCGACCCGGACGCTTGCGAGACGCTGCTCCTGCGGGCCCGAGCCGACCTCGACGCCGGTCGCGACCGCGAGGCGGCGCTCCAGCTTCAGGTGGGCCTGGATGCCCTGCTCGCCGAGGTCGGACCCGACGCCGGCGCCGACCAAGCGGATGATCTCGCCGACCTCCAGGCACGCCGGCCGGCGATCGGGACGGCCTCGGACGTTGCGCTTCAGGGCGAGGTGGGCGCGGAGCGCGTCGCCGAGCTCGAGGCGACGCTGCATGTCTGCGAGCGCGTGTTGCGCCGGCGTCGGATCCTGGGCGCGGGCCGGGGCTAGCCGGCGCGTTCGAGCCCCAGCGCCCGCCACACTCGCGGGTCGGCAAGCGACGGTGCCACCAGGTCCGCGGCGTCGAGCCTCACGCCCGGCACCGAGGGCACGCCGACGACGCCCATCCCGGCCTGACTCGCGGCGGCCACGCCCGTCGCCGTGTCCTCGAGCCCGATCGAGCGCTCGGCCGCCGCCCCCAGACTCCGGCAGGCCTCGATGTAGAGCCCGGGATCGGGCTTGTGGGCGTGGCCGTGATCGGGGGTGAGGCGAACGGCGAATCGCCCGTGGAAGCCGCTCGCCACGAGGACGGCATCGACGAACACCAACGGCGAGTTCGAGACGAGGCCGATGGGCGTCCCGCTTGCGGCCAGGGCGTCGAGGAGCTCGACCGCGCCGGGCATCGGCTCCACCCCGCCCTCGGCCTCGACGAGGACACGGCGGTTGAGCTCGTCGAGGAGCTTCGCCCCGTCTCCGGGCTCCTCGAGCATCTCCTCCAGAAGCCGCTCGGCACGCGGCCCGGCGACCCCGACCATCTCGCGCTTGTGCTCGGGCGTGAACTCCCTCCCGCGCGCCTCGAACAGCTTGCGCTCGGCCTTGGTCCACAGGCTCTCGGTCTCCAGGAGCAGCCCGTCGTTGTCGAAGACGACCGCGTCCGGAGGCGGAGCCGGCAGGCTCAACGGCCCGCTCAGTCGAGCTCGGCGAGCACGGCCTCGAGCTCGGCGACCACGTCCCCGTCGAGGCGCGCCGCGGCGACCGAGTCGTATGGCGTCGGCCCCTGGGTGACGATCGCGACCTGCCCCCCGCCGGCCAGCGTCAGCTCGGGCAGCCCCGCCACCGGATAGACCTCGAGCGAGGAGCCGATGCAGAGCAGGAGGTCGGCGCGCTCGCAGAGCGCGCGGGCCTGGGTCATCGCCGACTCGGGCAGGAGCTCGCCGAAGAGCACGACGTCGGGCTTCACCTTGCCCATGCATCCCGGACAGGTGGCGATCCCGTCCTCGTCGAAGAGCCGGTCCACCTGATCGAGGTCGAAGCGAGCTGCGCAGGTGGTGCAGCTCGAGGTGGCGATCGAGCCGTGCACCTCGATGATCCGCTCGGAGCCCGCGCGGCGATGCAGCCGATCGATGTTCTGCGTGATCACCGCCTCGAGCAGCCCGCGCTGCTCGAGCTCGGCGAGCGCGCGTGGGCGGGGTTCGGCTCCTTGTCGGCGAGGGTGTCGAAGCGCGGCCGGTAGTACTCCCAGAACCCCTTCGTGTCGCGGTGGAAGGCGTCGATGTGGGCCACCTTCATCGGGTCCACCTTCGTCCACAGGCCCGTGCCGGGCGAGCGGAAGTCGGGGATGCCCGAGGGCACCGAGATGCCGGCGCCGGTGAGGGCGACCGTGGAGCGACGACTCGAGGATCGAGCTCCGCGAGCTGGTGCGCTTCGGTTGCTACTTGCCCGACCACTTAGGCGTGCGCTTGCCGAGGAAGGCGCCGATGCCCTCCTTCGCATCCTCGGAGAGGAAGGCCTTGGCGAAGCCCTCCTTCTCGGCCTCGATGCCCTCGTCGAGGTCGCCCTTGTGCGAGACGGCCTTGACCTGCTCGACCGCCACCGGCGCCTGGGCGGCGAGCTTGCGCGCCCATCCGAGCGCCGTGTCGAAGAGCTCGTGGTCGGGGACGATGCGGGTCGCGAGGCCGTGCTCGAACGCGTCGGAGGCGGTGATCGCGTCGCCCACCAGGTTCATCTCGAGCGCCTTGCCCGGCCCGACCAGACGCGGCAGGCGCTGGGTGCCGCCGAAGCCGGGGATGATCCCGAGCTTGATCTCCGGCTGGCCGAAGATGGCCGAGCTCGCGGCGATGCGGAAGTCGCAGGCCATCGCGAGCTCGCAGCCGCCGCCGAAGGCGAGCGAGTTGACCGCGGCGATCGTCGCGACGCGGCCCGAGCCGAGCTCGCGAAGCAGGTCATGTCCCGCCGGCGGAGACCTTCGCGCCCTCCTGCGGGGTCGACCTGCGTGAACGCCTTGATGTCGGCGCCGGCGGAGAACACCACCGGGATCGACGAGCAGACGAGCAGCGCCCGCACGTCGCCTTCCTCGTTGACCTTCTTCCAGACCGTCCCGAGGTCCTCGATCACCTGCGGCGAGATCGCGTTCATGGGCGGGTTCGCGAGCCAGGCGATGGCGACGCCGTCCCCGCGGGTCTCGAGCTTCACGGTCTCGGCCTGGTCGCCCTCGTCGGCCTGCGGGTAGGCGTAGAAGCCCTGACCGGCCTTCTGGCCGAGCCGGCCCTGCGCCACGAGGCGCTTCAGCGTGCGGGGCGGAGTGAAGCGCTCGCCCTTCTCGCCGGCGAGCTTCTCGAGCTTCTCGTAGGTGGTGTCGAGGCCGTCGAGGTCGGCCTTCATGAACGGGGGGAAGATCCCGCGCCGCGGGTCCATGCCGGCGCCGGCCATCATCCCGAGGTCGATCTCGCGCGTCGAGCAGACCCCCTCCTCGAGGAGCAGGCACGCCTCGACCAGCGCCTTCAGCGTGAAGAGCTCGGCCAGGTCCTCGGGCGGGTCGGCGTCGCCGGGGATCTGCGGCTCGCCGTCCTTGTAGAGGCCCTCGCCGCCGGTCTTCGCCCCGAGCTTGCCCTCCTCCACGAGCTTCTTCATCCCCTGATGGACGTAGAAGCTGTCGCCGTAGGACTCGCGCAGGTGCTCGGCGACGTGGACGATCGTGTCGAGGCCGAGCAGGTCGCCGAGGATGAACGGGCCCATCGGCGCCGTGTTCGCGGCCGCCACGCCCTCGTCGATCTTCTTGATCGAGAGCCCGTGCTCCTCCTGCTCGCGCCAGATCTCGCCGACGGCCGAGTTGAGGATGCGGTTGACGACGAACCCGGGGACCTCAGCGCAGGTGATCGGCTGCTTGCGGATCGTCTGGGCGAAGTTGATGGCCGCCTCGACCGTCTCCTCCGAGGTGTCCTCGCCCTCGACGATCTCGAGCAGCGGCATCACCGAGGCCGGATAGAAGAAGTGGAAGCCCACGACCTTGTCCGGCCGCAGCGTCGCCTCGCCCATCTCGGTGATCGAGAGCGAGGACGTGTTGGAGGCGAGGATGGCGTGGCCGGGCGTCGCCTCGTCGAGCTCGGCGAACACCTGCTGCTTGATCTCCATCTTCTCGGGCGCCGCCTCGACCACGAAGTCGACGTCGCCGAAGTCCTCGTAGCTCGTCGCGCCGGTGATGAGCCCCATCACCTCGTCGAGGCGCGCGTCGGCCTGCTCCTGGGTCAGCTTCTCCTTCTTGACCAGGCTCCCGAGCTGGCGCTCGGTCACCTCGCGGGCCTTCTCGAGGCCCGCGTCGACGAACTTCTGATCGATGTCCTTGAGCACGACGGGGACGTCTGCGTTGGCGATCGCCTGGGCGATCTCGCCGCCCATCGTCCCGGCGCCGACGACGGCGGCCTTGAATACGAACAAGCTTCCTCCTGGATTAGGTCACTGGGCTTTGCGGGCGCGGAAGGCTATCGGCCTTCAAGCTCAGCCCGGAGCGCCGTCAGCGAGCGGGCGAGGGAGGCCCGCATCTGCGAGCGCACGAAGAACAGGTCCGCTGCGCGGGCGAAGAGCCCGCGGTCGCGAAGCTCGTACGTGAGCTCCTGGCGGCATGCGCGTGCCGCCGGCCGTCGGCTCGAACGTCGTCACGAGCTCGCCCTCGGCCTCGGGGTCCGAGAACGCGATCCGGTGGCGGTGCCGGGGCTCGTGCTCGGCGACCCGCTCGGTGACCTCGCCCCGCCCGGCCCGTCCCGAACGCCACACCAGCGTCCCGCCCACCTGGGGGTAGCCGTCGGAAGAGACCGCCGATGCGAACTGGTCGACCCAGTCGCGCCAGCGGTCGGCATCGAAGTAGAGGTCCCAGACCGCCGCCGCCTCTGCTGCGATCTCCACCTCAGCGCCGACCGTCGCCATAGACCTCCTCCTTGATGAGGGTCAGCGAGCGCACGATCGAGTCGAGGAACGGCTCGAGCTCGGCGACCAGCCGCCGGTACTCGCGGCGCCCGGCCGCGGTGATCGAGTAGTAGCGGCGCGTGCGGCGGTCGGGATGCTCCCAGCGGCCCTCGATCATCCCCCGCGCCTCGAGGTCGCGCAGCAGCGGGTAGATCGTGTTCGGGTTCACCGACAGGACGCCGCCGGTCATCGACTCGATCTCCTCGATCAGCCGGTTCCCGTAGCCGGGCTCGGCGTTGAGAAGGTGCAGCACGAGCATCGGCACGACGTCGCGGCGGCGAACCTCGCCTCCGAAAACGTCGAGGGCCCCCGCCGTCGTCCGCCCGGCTCGGCGCCGCGGCTTGGCCGCCCCACGCTCGCGGGCGGCACGAGCAGCGCGCGCAACCGGATCGGTCACCGCCGCCGACTATACGCGCGGCGCCGGAGCACGACGGCAGCCTCAAGTGACGAACGTCACCCAGCCGATCCGGCGGATCGCGTAGGGTCGTCCCTGCTGCCGACAGGAGGAGAGCAGATGGCGAACATGGACCTTCAGACCCGGAACCAGTTCGAGCGGGTGGACCTGAGCGGCCCCCCGTCGACCGGGGTCCAGCTTCGGTCCAGGAGGGGCCTCACGATCTACGCGATCGTCTCGACGGTGATCCTCATCGTCCTCGGCTACGCCGCGATCCAGGAGATCAGCGGCTGGGCGGGCGCGGTGGTCTTCGGCGTGATCCTGCTCAACCTGGTCGGCCTGATGATCGCGGTCAGGCCAGGTCGCAAGACGCCCTGGGGCTGAGCTCCCCGGACAAGCCCCGGGCCGCGTCTCGGCGCCGACGTTGGTTGGGCTGATTAAGGGGGCGGACCCGGAGCCGCCTAAAGGCTGTCCTGGGTTGACCCGGCAGAAGGAGGTCTAAGCAGGACGGCTTGTCGCTTTATGGGTGCTATGGACCCAAAAGGCGCCAAGTCCGGCCGATGTCGGCTCCCTAACCGTCCAACCCGGGCCCGCGCCGAAGGACGGCCGGGGCGAATCACTGCGCGCGGCTGGCCGCGCGCCGGGTGCCGCGGCGCGACCTAGACGGTCGCCGCCGCGGTTTCCTGCTGCGCCGCCGCGACCTCGGTCTCCTTCGTCGTCAGCTCGGGCTGCGGCTCGTTGATGTTGCGGCCCATCAGCACCTCCTTGGCGATGACGAGGCGCTGGATCTGCGACGTGCCCTCGTAGAGCTGCATGATCTTGGCGTCGCGCATCAGCTTCTCGACCGGGTACTCCTTGATGAATCCGTAGCCGCCGTAGACCTGGACGGCGTCGACGGTGACCTCCATCGCGGTGTCCGCCGAGAACCGCTTCGCGTGCGAGGACGCGAGCGTGTTGCGCATTCCCTGATCGAGCTGAACGGCCGACTGCCAGACGAGCAGCCGCCCGGCCTCGACCTTCGTCGCCATGTCGGCGATCATGAACGCGACCGCCTGGTGCATGGCGATCGGCACGCCGAACTGCACCCGCTCCTTGGAGTACTCGCAGGCGAACTCGAAGGCCGCGCGGGCGATGCCGACGGCCATCGCGGCGACGCCTGGTCGGGTGCGGTCGAGGGTCATCATCGCGAGCTTGAAGCCGTGGTTCTCCTCGCCGAGCAGGTTCTCGGCGGGGATCTCGGTGTCGTTGAAGGTGATGGTCGCGGTGTTGGAGGCCCGCTGGCCCATCTTGTCTTCCTTCTTGTCGACGATGACCGTGTCGTCCTTCGGGACGACGAAGGCGGAGATGCCTCGGTGGCCCGCCTCCTTGTCGGTCTTCGCGTAGACCGTGAACCAGTCGGCGTAGCCGCCGTTGGTGATGAAGCACTTCGACCCGTTGATGACGTACTTGTCGCCCTTGCGGACGGCGGTCGTCTTCATGCCCGAGACGTCGGAGCCGGCGTCGGGCTCGGTGAGGCAGAACGAGGCGAGCTTCGGCTCCTCGACGAGCATGCCCAGGTACTGCTTCTTGACCTCCTCGGAGCCGCCGAGGGCGACCGGGGCGCCGGCGAGGCCGTTGGCCATCAGCGACGTGCCGATGCCGGAGCACCCCCACCCCACCTCCTCCTCGATGAGGCAGCCGGAGAGGTAGTCGAGTCCCGGGCCGCCGTACGCCTCGGGCACGTGGGTGTTCATCAGGCCGACCTCCCACGCCTTGTCGATGATGTCCTGAGGCCAGGTGCCGTCGCGGTCGTAGTCCCACGCGACCGGCCGAATCTCCTTCTCGGCGAAGTTGTGGGCGAGCTCGCGAAGGTCCTTCTGCTCGTCGGTCAGGGTGAAATCAACCACAGGCTGGGTGCTCCTCTCGAGGACGATGTCGCGATTGACTGACTAGTCAATCAGTGGGTCTCCGCAGTCTACCGGACGCCCGCCGCGGCTTGCGCAGCTCGCCTGACCCGCCTAACCTTGACCGGGTGCCCCCGTTCGCGCTCTCCAACGGCGAGGTGATCGTGGTCATCGTGCTCGCCGCGATCCCGATCGGCCTGACGGCGTTCGTCGTCGGCGCCCGGAAGGCCTACGACGAGATCGGCAAGGGCGCGTTCGGGCTCGATCGCGAGGCGCCGCCGTCGGGTCTCACCGGCGGAGGATCCGCGCCGGTGTCGCGGGAGGCGCAGGAGGCCGAGGTCCGTCAGCTCCTCGAGGCCAAGGCCTACCGGCAGAGCGCGCGCGGGGAGGCGCCGCTCGACGTCGACGCCGAGCTCGACCGGCTTCTGAACGAGTCCCAGCAGACCGGCACGCTGGCCCACGACCGGCAACTCGTCGAGGAGGTGCGCCAACTCGTCGAGGCTCGAAACGCGCGCCGGATGCGGCAGGGAAAGGAGCCGCTCGACGTCGAGGCCGAGGTCGAGCGGCAGCTGCGCGACCTGGAGAACCTCGGTCAGTAGGATCCGGCCATGGCGGTCGATCCAGATACTCAGCTCGTCGAGCTGGAGGAGCTCCTGGTCCGTCCCGGGACCTATTTCAACCCGCAGACCGAGGTCGTCGTAGTCGTGACCGACTCGCCCTCGATCGACCAGGAGATCTTCAACATGGAGGCCTACGAGGGCGCCGAATGGGTCCGGATCGCGGACGACGTGCCGATCGACGAGGACGCGCTCGACCGATCGCTCGAGGCCTTCCAGACGAGCTACCACCCAGGCGCCGGCGACTCGGTCTCCGAGGCCGCCCTGGAGCAGGGCGACGAGGAGTACGACGAGGGCGAGGACGGCCAGGACCCGGGACGGGAGGACATCGAGATGAGCGAGCACAGCATTGCGACGGCCGGCCAGGCCACCGACTACATGGCCGGCTACGAGGGCTTCGGCGAGATGCTGAGCTTCACCGACGCGCTCGACGCCGAGCAGGTCGCCTTCACCTGGAGGCGGATGCCGCCCGGGACCGGCGGCAAGGGCTCCTACGGCCACCGCCACAACGAGCAGGAGGAGATCTACTTCGTCATCAGCGGGAGCCTCCTCTTCAAGTTCGGCGACGAGGTCGTCGAGGTCGGGCCCCAAACCGCGGTCAAGGTCCCGGCCGATGTCTATCGCTCGGTCCACAACGACGGGCCCGACGACGCCGAGCTGGTGATCTGCTCGATGAAGGGCGACGGCGGAGCGACCGAGCCGGACCTCACCCAGGACTTCTGGCCGGAATAGCCAACCGGCCGCTCTCCAGTCTGCGCCTCCGGCGGCGGAGGGCCGCCACGCCGCGCACCGGGACCCTCGTCGCCGAGGTGCCGGACACGCGCCGCCATCTGCGGTTCGCGGCCGCCCACTTCGCCGATCCCCGCGTGGCGGGGTGGCACTGGCCCGGGCGCCTCGGTGGACCTCGAACGCGCGACCAGGTCCACGAGCGCCTTCGCGTGCAGGCGATGCAGCACGCCCGCGACGGCTACACGCTCTGGATGTGGCGGGAGGTCGCTTCCGGGGAGCTGATCGGCCAGGTGGGCCTCCAGCCGGCGGACGTGGATGGCGAGGCGGTCGTGGAGGTCGGGTGGTCGATCGCCCCCGAGCGTTGGGGAGAGGGCTTCGCCACGGAGTCGGCGGCAGCGTCGCTCGAGTGGGGGTTCGACCGCATCGGCCTGCCCGAGATCGTGTCGTTCGCGATGGTCGAGAACAGCGCCTCGATCCGGGTCATGGAGAAGCTCGGCATGACCTATGAGCGGGAGTTCATGCGGGCGGGGTTCCCGCACGCGCTGTATCGCCTGCGGGCTTCGAAATAGCACCGAGGGAGGGCGGCCCGTTGCGTTTGGGGATTTATCCGCGCTATAGGCCGGTTAATCCCCAAAGGCCCGCCACGACGCCCGACTAGCATTCCCCTCGGTGCTTTCCGTCGGCGATACCGCGCCCGATTTCACGCTTCCGGATCAACGCGGGAGCGCTGTGACGCTTTCGTCGACTCCGCGGGCAGACCGTCGTCCTCTACTTCTATCCCCGCGCGGACACGTGATGACTTTTAGCCAGTAACGCGCCTACTTCCCGCAGCCCGGCGGCTTCCCACACGCGGCGGCAGAGACCCGAACCGCTCTAAGCCGGCCCCCCAAAGCTGCCCCCGTGTTTGTCATACCCCCGGTCCCGCGCACGCATCCGGTCCCAGGCGGCGTGATTGGCGGCGTTACGACGGAGCTTTTCGCGGCGTCGGCTCCGCCACTCACCGAACTTTTTCAGCAGGCGCATGGATGGCTCCCCTCCTTGGGACGAGTTCGTTCGCTGCTGACCATACCCGCGCGACGAGCAATGATCAAGCGGGTCGTCCATCGGGGCTACCCCCGCAGCCCGGCGGCTTCGAGGGCTTCGTCCTGTTTGTCTTTCCTACGTGCGACGGGCATATCTCCGCGCCGACACGAAGTAACTCTTAGACAGTAGGGGCCAGGCTCGACGCGGCTTGACAAATGCGAGGGCCTGCCTGCCGCGCTCACGACGTTCACCGATGAACCTGCGAGCCTCCCGATTCGTAGCAAGGGCGAGGGGAGGAACCCACCAGAGAAGGAGAAGCGTCATGAGACGGTTCCTTGCCACGGTCATCACCGCAGGGATAGTTGCGGTGGTGCCGGCGTCAGCCGCATATGCCGGCAATCCGAATGGGCACACCGGTCCCCCCAGCCAGTCGTGCCAGGACCAGTACGCGCTAAACGGGCCCGCCGTTTTTCCGGGTCACTCCGCCTCGTCGCCTGGTTCGCCGTTCAACGAGCCCGGCATCGGCAGCCCGGACGGGGGCATCGGCGGCCAGAACTACAGCGAGAGCTCACAGTACGACGTCGCCTGTACGCACTGAGCGGTTCGAGGGGGCGTGGGCAGCGCTCACGTCCCCTCCGTCCGCCACGGCAATCCCCGCGCGGACACGCCCGGCTGCACGACGCAGGCATGCGGGGTCCGTGACCACCGTGCCGACTACGAGGCGGCCGGCGCGACGGTCATCGGCGTTTCGCCCGACCCCCCGAGCGCCGTCGCGAAGTTCGCCGAGAAGTACTCGCTCGAGTTTCCCCTGCTCGCCGACGAGGACCATGCCGTCGCCGACGCCTACGGCGTCTGGGGCGAGAAGAAGATGTACGGGAAGACCTACTTCGGCGTCCAGCGCGCGACCTTCGTCATCGACCCAGAGGGCAGGATCGGCCACGTGATCGGCAAGGCGAACCCGAAGACGCACGACGCGACGTCCTAGCGGTCCTGGCTCAGGCGTAGAAGAACGCGATCCCGAGGATCGTGTACACGGCCAGGAGCTGGAAGCCCTCGAACCAGTTCGACTCCCCCTCGTTGGTCACGTAGTTCGCGATCAGCACCGCGAGGAAGACGGCGGCAAGCTCGAAGCCGTTGAAGACGAGCGGCATCGGGAACGGGCCCGATGAAGAAGGAGGCCACAACGAGGACCGGGGCGACGAAGAGCGCGATCTGGGTGCTCGAGCCGATCGCGATGTTGACGGCGAGGTCCATCTTGTCCTTCATGGCGACGGCCACCGCCACCCAATGCTCGGCCGCGTTGCCGACGATCGCCACCACGATGACGCCGATGAAGAACTCCGAGAGCCCGAGCGAGTGGGAGGCAGCGGTGAGCGAGCCGACGAGAATCTCCGACATCACGCCGACCGCCACGCCGGCGACCCCGAGAAGCGCCACCGACTTCCGAACGGACCAGCCGGCCGCGGTCTCGTCCTCGTAGTCGGGGTTGAACAGGTCCCGGTGGGTGCGAAGGGAGAAGACGAGCCCGGCGACGTAGGTGACGATCAGGATCCCGGCCACCCAGAGCGAGAGCTGCTCGACGTCGGTGCCGTAGTTCACCTGGACCGACCCGGGATGCGGCAGGCCGCGGCCCTCGATGAGGGCGAAGACCGCCGGCATCGTCATCGCGGCCGCGGCGAGCAGCAGCATCGCACGTCTGGGCGCTCGCGGTGGTCCGGCTGAACAACTGCTTGGGGTGGCGCAGGCCCCCGAAGAGCATCGCCGCGCCGAGGACCAGGAGGATGTTGCCGATGATCGAGCCGACGAGGGCCGCCTTGACGACCTCCTGAAGGCCCTTCTCGAGCGCGAATAGGGCGATGATCAGCTCGGGGGCGTTGCCGAAGGTCACGTTCAGGAGGCCGCCGATCCCGGGACCCGAGCGCGCCGCGAGCTCCTGCGTCGCGTGGCTCATGAGCGCCGCGGTGGGGATGATCCCGAGCGCCGAAACGACGAAGACGACCGCGTCGTCCGCCCCCGCCAGATCGAGCACGATCGCGATCGGGATGAACGGGGTCAGCAGGTATGGCCAGCCGAGCGAGCCCATCTGGGAAGACTAGTTCGGGGGAAGTAAGAGGCCCCGGCGAGCCGGGGTCTCTGGACGCGCGTTTGTCGTGCGCGCTACTGCCCGAGGAACTTCTGGGCGCAGGCGTTGATCGCGGCCTCGTCGCCCTGGGCCTTCAGGGCGCACTGGATGTACTGCTGCCCGGCCGCCGAGCTGCCCGTGCTCGGGAGGCTGCTGGACGACCCCGAGGAGCTCGTGCCGCCGAGGCTCGAGCCTCCGCTCAGGCCGCCGAGGATGCCGAGCCCGCCGAGCTGGCTCGGTGAGGTCGGACAGCGGCTTGGCGTTCTGGGGCGCGGTGATGGTCTGCGGCTGGTTCACGTCGTTCAGCGTGATCGAGAAGTCGATGCTCACGTCCGAGACGCCGCTCGCCGTTCCCGCCGGGGGCGCGATGTCGAGCGTGATCGCGAGCTTGCGCAGCAGGTGGTCGTCCTCGCCGGTGTAGACGTCGATGTGCGCCGTCTTGACCGCGTCCTCGACCTGCTTCAGCTGGTCCGAGGAGGGAAGCGTTCCGGTCGAGCTCGGAAGCTGCTGCGCGATCTTGCCGAAGTCGCCGATGATCTTCGCGACGTCAGCGTCGCCCGAGATGTGGATCGTGGTGACGCCGCCGACGTCGGCCGTTCCCTCGTTGCTCACGTTCGTGAGCCACGTGGCCGGGTCGATCCCGAACTGCTTCAGCACGGAGGACGAATTCGACGACCCGCCTGCCGCCTGGGCGGCCTGCTGCTGCGCCGCGTACTGCGCCGTGAACTGCTGGTAGAGCGACGACGGCACCTGGTAGGCCTGCCCCTGGTACTCGACGAAGGCGTCGGTATCGGTGGCGATGATGCCCCCCTCGAAGCTGATGCTCGGGGTACCGCTGCCCTGTCCGCTCACCTTGGCGGTGAGGTCGAGCTGCGGGAACTTGGTCTTGTCCTCCGAGCTCTGGAACGGCCCCGTGACCGCCGCCGTGAAGTTGCCCGACTGGCTCCCGGAGATGTCCGCCGAGACGCTCAGGTCCAGGTTGGCGCTCGTGATCTTCTTCGGGTTGCTGAAGGTCTCCTTGAGCGCCTGCTGCGGGTCCTCGCTGTTCGAAGAGCTCGAGCCGCAGGCGGCCACGAACGCCGAAACCAAGAGCGCGAGGGCGACCGCGATGAAGGGGAGTCTCAGTCGGGACAAGTGCGGCTTCCTCCGTAGGTGAGTTGACGGCGCAGGGTAGCGAAGCCGCACTTGTCCGGTGCCGGGCGAGTCCCTGCGCTCGTGACCGATCTCACACTGGCGCTTGCGCCTCCACGTATCGTTTGTTTCGTGGAGGCGAGGGTCTGTCCCTCATGCGGAACGGAGAGCCCCGGGGGCGCGAAATTCTGCATGTCCTGTGGAAACGCCCTCGAGGTCCGGTGCCCGAGCTGCGGCACCGAGAACCCGGCGGGAGCGAAGTTCTGCATCGAGTGCGGAATCGGGCTTGCGGGCCAGCGCAGCGCCCCCGCGGCGCCGGCTGAGCCCGAGGCCCTTCCCGAAGAGCGCCGGAACGCGACCGTCCTGTTCGCCGACCTGTCCGGCTACACGGCGGTCGCCGAGCGGATGGACCCCGAAGCGGTGAAGGCGATGGTCGAGGGTGCCCTGCGCCGGCTCGGGGACGAGGTCGCGCGGTACGGCGGCTCCGTCGACAAGTACATCGGCGACAACGTGATGGCCGTCTTCGGGGCGCCCGTGGCCCACGAGGACGACCCCGAGCGCGCTGTCCGCGCCGGACTCGCCATGCAGGCGGCCATGGGCGAGGTCAACGATCGCATCGAGGGCGATGTGAGCTTCCTGCTGCGTGTCGGCATCAACTCGGGCGAGGTGCTCGCCGGCCGCATGGGCGACGGCTACACCGTGATCGGCGACGCCGTCAACGTGGCCGCGCGCCTCCAGGCCGCGGCGCGCCCAGGAAGCGTCACGGTCGGCGAGGTCACCTGGAGGCTTACCCGGGGCGCCATCGAGTACGTGCCCCTCGACCCGCTCGAGCTCAAGGGGAAGGCCGAGCCGGTCCCCGCCTGGGAAGCGGCCCGGGTACTCGTGCCAGGCCCGACGATGCGCCCCGCGCGCGCCGAAACGCCGCTCGTTGGCCGCGCCGAGGAGGCGGAGCTCCTGCGCTCGCTCCTCGACCGCGTCGTCCACGAGGAGCGCCCGCATCTGGTGACGGTCATGGGCGAGGCGGGCGTCGGCAAGACGCGCCTGCTTCGGGAGCTGACCGTCCACCTCTCTGAACGCCCCGAGAGACCGGCGATTCGCGAGGGCCGCTGCCCCGCCTACGGATCGGGCCTCGCCTACTGGGCGCTCGGCGAGATCGTGCGGGGGCAGTTCGACATCGCCGACACCGACGACTCCGAGGCAGCGTGGCGGAAGCTTCTCGGGGGGGTCGAGGAAATGATCACCGAGGCCGACACCGACGAGCCTCCCGCCCGGCTGGCCGCCGCGATCGCGCGGCCGCTCGGCATCGAGCCGCCCGACGAGGGAGGCCCCGAGGAGGACCCCCAGCAGATGCGCGATCGGATGTTCTCGGCTCTTCGGACCGTCGTCGAGGCCGTGAGCCGGCGGCGACCGATCGTGCTCGCGATCGAGGACATCCACTGGGCGGACGAGGGGATGCTCGACCTCATCGAGTACCTCGCCCGGTGGGTCCGCGGGCCACTGCTCGTGGTCTGCCTCGCCCGCGACGAGCTGCTCGACCGCCGGCCCGGCTGGGGCGGCGGTCGTCTCAACGCCACGACGATCGCGCTCGAGCCGCTCAAGCCGGGGCAGGTCCAGGAGCTCGTCACCCAGCTCCTTCCCGGTGGCGCCCCGCAGAACGGAGGCCGCGCCGTGGTCGAGGAGGTGGTCGAGCGCTCGGGCGGGAATCCGCTGTTCGCCGAGGAGATGGTGAACCGGATCCAGGAGGAGGGCGCGGAGGCGGCGACGCTCCCCGAGACCGTCCACGCGGTCCTCGCCGCGCGCCTCGACGCGCTGAGCTCCGGTGAGCGGAGGGTGATCCAGCACGCGTCGGTCGTCGGGCAGACGTTCTGGGAGGGCGCCCTCGACCAGCTCGACGAGGCCCGTCTGGGGCTCGGCGAGGTGCTCGGGTCGCTCCAGCAGAAGGACCTCATCGTCTCCACCGCCGGCAGCAGGCTTGCGGGCGAGCGCGAGTACGCCTTCAAGCACGTGCTGATCCGCGACGTCGCCTACTCGACGCTGCCGAAGGCGGTCCGGGCGCGAAAGCACGCCGACGTCGGCACCTTCATCGCCGAGCGTGCCGCGGACCGCGGCGAGGCCGTGGCCGCGATGGTCGCCGAGCACTACGGGCGCGCGGCGATCCTCGGCGAGGACGCGGGCTTCCCGGACGCCGAGCTCGACCAGCTGTCGGCCGACGCGATCGCCTCGCTGGAGCAGGCGGGCTCGCTCGCCGCGTCGCTCTACTCGAACCTCGAGGCGGTCGGCCACTACGAGATGGCGCTGTCGATCCGGCGTGGCTGCGATCCGGCCACGCGAGCGCGGATCGCCGAGCTGCTCGGCGACGTGGCCCTGCGGCTCGGGCGCGTGGACCGCGCCGTCGAGCTGTGGGAGCAGTGTCTCGACTACCACCGCGCGCAGGAGGACCTTGCGCGGGTCGGCGACCTCCATCGAAAGATCGGGGCTGCCCTTTGGCACAAGGGCGATCGCGAGGGTTCGATCGAGCATTACCAGCGCGGGATCGACCTCCTCAAGGACGGCCCTCCCTGCCTCGAGCTCGTTCGCCTCTACGAGGAGGCCGCCTCGCTCTACATGCACACCGGCGACAACATGCTCGCCATCTACGCCTCCGAGAAGGCACTGCGGCTGGCGGAGCGGCTCGGCGAGGCCGCGGCGGCGAGCCGGGCCCACGGGATCTTCGGCCGGGTGTTCGGCCGCATCGGCGACACGGAGCGGGCCCGCCAGAACCTCGAGCGCTCCGTCGAGCTGGCTCGCGAATCCGATCCCGCCGAGGCGGTTCGAGCGCTGCTCACCCTCGGGTACCACCGCGAGGTCTCGGAGGCCGACTACGACGGAGCCGGCTCTGCCTACGCCGATGCCCTCGAGCTCGCCGAGAGGACCGGCGACCTTCCCTCGCAGGTCGAGCTCCACGGCGCCCTCGGTCAGCTGGCCGTCCACCGTGGTGACTGGGACGCGGTTGAGCAGGAGGCTCGGGCCTCCAGAACCCTCGCCGAGCGCGAGGGGCTCTCCGGAAAGCTCTGCTTCCCAGCGCTCATGGAGGGCTGGCTCGCCTGGCGGGCCGAGGACTTCGACGCGGCGACCTCGTCCTTGCGCGAGGCCGCGGCGCTGGCCGAGCAGGTCGGGCGCTCGGAGGTCGCCTTCCAGGCGATCTTCGCCCTCGCGGCGACGCTCCGCCAGCGCGACGACTTCGCCGGTGCCGAGGCCGAGCTCTCGCGGGCACTCGACGTGTGCGAGCGGGCCGGCCTTGTCGCGCAATCGGTGGAGGCGAGCTCGGCTCGGGCGGTCACCCTCGCGCTGTCGGGACGCACCGAGGCGGCCCGCGAGGCCGCCGAGGAGGCAACCCGCCTGGCCGAGCGCCTGCGCTATCCCGTCGGCAAGGCGGCGAGCCTGGAGGCCGCCGGCGCGAGCGCGGGCGAGCCCGTCACCGCATCCCGCGATCTCGCCGCAGCGCGCGACGCCTGGGCGGAGCTGGGCAGGCCGCTCGACGCCTCGCGCGCCGAGTACCTGCGCGGCCGGCTGCTCATCGACGCCGATCCCGACGGCGCCCGCGAGGCGTTGACGGCGGCAGCCGAATCGGCCTCCGAGTACGGGGTCGATCACCTGGCGCGGCTGGCGCGCTCATTGGCGCCGGCCGCTCGCTAGACGTCCTAGGCCGAGCCCTCGTACTCGCGTAGGAAGCCCTCGAACATCCGGAGGTGACCCTGCTCGTCGTGGAGGATGGCGATGACCATGTCCTGCGTGACCGGGTCGACTCCCTCCGTCACCTCGACGATATGGCTGTAGTGCTCGATGGCGCCGCGTTCGGCCTCGATGACGCCGCGGATCACGTGCGTGACGTCGATCTGGTCCTCGGGTGGCTGGAGGTACGACTGCTCGGCGCGAAACCCCTCCGACCCCGGCACCACGCCGTAGAGCTCCTTGATCCGCTGGGCGAACAGCTTCGCGTGACCGAGCTCCTCGGTGATGTCGGCCTCGAGCGAGCTCTTCACCTCCTGGGCCCGGACGCCGTCGGGGTTCACCGAGTTCGCGATGTAGCTCATCACCGTCTCGATCTCCATCCAGTACGCGCGCTCCAGGAGCGCGACGACCTCGTCGCGTTGCTCCCGGTTGTCCTCCGCGAGGATGTCCATGCTCGCGGTCGCAGTCTCGCTCATTGAAGCTCCTTTCGTCTCGTCACCCCACCTACCCGTCCCGGCGCTGCCAGAATCGAAGGCGTGTCCCGACTACGGAGGCCGGACGACGTCGAGATCCATTGGGAGGAGGAGGGCTCCGGGCCGCTGGTGGTCATCGCCGCCTACTGGTCGATGCATCCCTCCTCGTTCGACCCCCTTCGCGCCGAGCTGTCGACCGACCACCGCGTGGTCACCTACCACGACCGCGGCAGCGGCGAGTCGACGCGAGCCGGCCCGTACGACCTCGATGCCGCTGCGGCCGACCTGCGGGCGGTCATCGAGGAGACTGCGACCGACGAGACTGCAGTCGTCGTCGCGACCGCGGACGGAAGCAACCGCGCCGTTCGCGTGGTGGCTCAGCGGCCCGACCTTGTTCGCGCGGTGGTGACGATCGGCGGCGCGCCCGTCGGGCGCGACGCGATCGCCGAGTTCGACGCGATGGTCGGATCGCAGACGGTCGTCGACGCTTTCCTCGAGCAGACCGAGACGGACTACCGCTCGGCGCTCCGCGGCATCCTCACCGCGACCAACCAACAGCTCGACGAGGAGGGCCTGAGGCAGCGGGTCGCGATCCAGCTCGAGCACTCGCCGGCCGAGGCCGCCGTCCCGCGCCTTCGCGCATGGGCCGGCGACGACCCCACCGAGGTCGCGCGCGAGGCCGGCGATCGGCTCTGGTTCCTGCACGCGGCCGGCCTCGGCGGCGGCTGGTTCCCCGACGGCCCGGACTACGAGCGCATGATGAGACGCGAGCTGCCGGACGCGCACGTGGTCCAGGTCGACGACGGCTTCATCAGCCGGCCCGACCAGGTCGGTGAGGTCGTCCGCAAGATCACCGCCCCCTCGTCGGTCGAGCGCACGTGATCCACGATCGCCACTTCACAATCGAGGAGGCGAACGCCTCGCTGGCCTGGATCGTCAAGCGCATCGAGGAGATCAGGGAGGCGCGCGACCGCCTCGCCGAGCCCGACGCGCACGAGGCACTCGCCGAGGCGGCTCCTGCGAACGGCGGCGGCGAGCCCGCCCGCGTCGTCGGAGAGGCCTTTCGCGACGTGCGCCGCCTGCTCGTCGAGCTGCAGGCGACCGGCGTCGTGCTTCGTGACCTCGACCGGGGGCTCGTCGACTTCCCGGCGGTGATGGACGGCCGCGAGGTCTACCTGTGCTGGGAGCTGGGCGAGGACGAGGTGACGCACTGGCACAACCTCGACTCGGGGTTCGGCGGCCGCCAGCCGCTGGAGTGAGCCCCCGGCCGTGCGGGGACGCCGACGTTGGTTGGGCTGGTTAGAGGAGCGGCCTCGGCGAAATTGACGCGAGTTGTCGCTTTATGGGTGTCTAGCACCCAGAACGCGCCAAGCCGTCCTGCTCTGACCTCCTCCTGCCGGGTCAAACCCGGACGGCCCGAGCCCGCCTCCCCTCGCTGCAAGTCGTGCGGCTGGCGCCCGCGCACTGGCCGGGCTCGACACCGCGCCGGAGCGAAAGAAGCGAGGCGCCCGCCCGGCGCCTCGCTTCGCATGGGAGGTGCCCCGCGAGGACCGTAGGTCCAAGGGGTCTATGTCTGTGATCGGGCGTGTTTCGCGCCCAAACGCACAGGATCCACCATCGAGGGCCCGGTGTCAAGGCCGTCACCTCGCCGACGGACAGATGTACGAGCCTCGTGCATCGGCGCGAAACGAGACTCCGAGTCTCCGCACGTTGGCTACCTTTGGGGAGTGGCGCAGGAAGCCGGCACCCGGGGCGAGGCCGTCGGCCTCGCCGATGTGGAACAAGCGGCCGACGCGGTCGGACCGCTGGTGCGCCGCACGCCGATGCTCGAGGCCGGGGAGCTCTCGCGCCGCTTCGGCGGACCCGTCTGGCTGAAGGCCGAGTGCCTGCAGCGCACCGGCTCGTTCAAGATCCGCGGCGCGTCGAACGCGATCGCGCGCCTCGACCGCGCCCGACTGGCCGCCGGGGTCTGCGCCGCCAGCGCCGGCAACCACGCGCAGGCGGTGGCGTTGGCGGCGCGCAGGCGAGGAGCCGCGGCCGAGGTCTTCATGCCCGCGTCGGCTCCGCTGGCGAAGGTGGCGGCCGTCCGCGCCAGTGGCGCCACGGTGCGCCTGCGTCGACGGCGGCTACGACGAGGCGAACGCCGCCGCTCGCCAGCATGCCGCGACGAGCGGCATGAGCCTCATCCATGCCTTCGACGACCCCGGCGTGGTCGCGGGCCAGGGAACGATCGGACTCGAGATCGCGGAGGACCGGCCCGCGATGCGCCTGATCGTCGTCCCGCTCGGCGGCGGCGGCCTGGCGGCCGGAATCGCCATCGCGGCGACCGCCCGGCTGCGCGGGGCCCGGGTCGTCGGGGTCCAGGCCGAAGCGTGCGCGCCGTACGCCGCCTCCATCGCGGCGCACCGGCCGATCGGCGCGCGCGATCGGGGCCACGATCTGCGACGGCATCGCCGTCAAGCGGCCCGGCGAGCTGACGCTTCCACTCGTCGAGCGCCACGTCGACGAGATCGTGACCGTCTCGGACGACGAGGTGGCCGAGGCGATGGTCCTCCTGCTCGAGCGCTCGAAGCTCGTGGTCGAGGGGGCCGGGGCCGCCGCGGCGGCGGCGATTCTCCACCGCAAGGTCCGAGCCCCGTCCGAGGGCGAGACCTGCGCCGTGCTCTCGGGAGGAAACGTCGATGCCGGCCGCCTCGTCGAGTGCATCCGGCTCGGGGAGACCGCCGCGGGGCGGCGTGCCGTGCTGGTCACGGTGGTGCCCGATCGCCCCGGCGCTCTCGCGGGCCTCCTCCGAATCGCAGCGGAGGGCGGGGCGAACGTCCTCGACGTCGCGCACCTTCGCGAGGGCATCGATCTTCACGTCAGGGAAACCGCGATCCGCCTTGTGCTCCAGACCGATGGCCCCGAGCACCGCGACCGGGTGATCGAGTCGATCTGCGCCGAGGGCTTCCACGCGCGGCTCGAGCACACCGCCCTGCCAACCCCGAGCGGCGCCGAAGAAGCGGTGAACGCTCACGCCGACCTGCGCGACGCCCTCGCCGAGGTCTCCGACCTGGCATCCGGCGCCGCGCTGATGCACTGGGACGAGCGGACGAAGATGCCCGCCGCGGGGCGCGCCCGCCCGCGCCGACCAGCTTGCGACCCTCGCCCGGATAACCCACGAGCGCCTTGTCTCGGACGACCTCGGGCCGTTTCATCGACTCCGCGAGCGCGGAGCTCGACGGCGCCGATCCGGACTCCGACGAGGCGAGCATCGTCCGGGTTTCGGCCCGCGAGTGGGAGAAGGCACGGCGCGTCCCCTCGGAGCTGCGAGCGGAGATGGCTCGAGCGGAGTCGATCGCCGAGCACGCCTGGATGGCGGCCCGCGAGGAAGAACGACTTCTCCCAATTCCTCCCCCACCTGGAGAAGCTCGTGGACCTGAAGCGGCGCTACATCGAGTGCTTCGAGGTCGAGCACCCCTACGACGCCCTCCTCGACGACTTCGAGCCCGATGCGAGCACGCCCACCGTCGCCGGCATCCTCGCGCGGCTGCGCTCCGGGCTCGCCCCGCTCGTCGAGCGTCGTGGCAGCGGCGGACGACATCGACAGCGGCTGCCTGCGCGGCGACTTCCCGGTGGAGCGCCAGCGGGCCTCGCCCAGGAGCTCGCCGGCTCGATGCCCTTCGAGCCGGCGACCTGGAGGCTCGACGACACCACGCACCCGTTCGCCACCTCGATCTCCCGCGCCGACGTGCGCCTCACCACCCGGTACGACGCCTCGTACCTCGGGACGGCGATCTGGTCGGTGATCCACGAAGCCGGGCACGGCCTCTACGAGGCGGGCATGCCGGACGGCGTCGCCCGCACCCCGGCCGCCGCCCCGCGCTCGCTCGGCCTGCACGAGTCGCAGAGCCGCCTGTGGGAGAACTGGGTCGGCCGGAGCCGAGCGTACATGGGCCCCCTCCTCGCGCGCCTCCGCAGCCACTTCCCGGACAGCTTCGATTCGGTCGAGGCCGACGAGCTCTACCGCGCCGCCAACGTCGTCCGCCGCTCGCTCATTCGAGTCGAGGCCGACGAGCTCACCTACAACCTCCACGTCGCGATCCGGTTCGAGCTCGAGCTCGAGCTCTTCGAGGAGAAGCTCGACGTCGCCGACCTCCCCGAGGCCTGGAACGCGCGCTACCGCGACTACCTCGGGCTCGACGTGCCCGACGACGCCCACGGCGTGCTCCAGGACGTTCACTGGGCGGGCGGGGCCTTCGGCTACTTCCCCACCTACTCGCTGGGCAACGTGATCGCCGCCCAGCTCTGGGAGCGCGCGGTCCAGGACGTTCCGGAGCTCGACGCGCAGCTCGCCGAAGGCGAGCTCGAGCCGCTGCACGCCTGGCTGCGGGAGAACCTCTTCCGCCACGCCGGGAAGTTCGATGCGGCGGCGACGGTCGAGCGGGTCGTGGGGAGCCCGATCGACCCGGCCCCCCTCGTCGCCCACCTCGAGGCGAAGTTCGGCGACCTCTATCGCTGACGCGAGCGCCGCCGCCGCGCCCGATCGCGCGGCTCGCGTTGCATGCGCTCGAGCTGGCGGCCGAACGCCTCCTCGACGCCCTCGGTCATCGCGAGCTGGAAGATCGCGAGCAGCGACTCGGAGGCGAGCGGCCGCAGGCGCTCGAGCGCCTCGACGACCTCGGGCCAGCGCTCCGGAGGCCGTCCCGCCTCGTCGAAGGGCTTCCACACATGCTCGAGGAACAGGTCGGTGAAGATCCGGGCCACGCCGTCGGCGTGGCGGCGCAGTCGCGCCGCGATCTCGAGGGTGGCCTCGGGTGGCACCCCGAGCCGCGCGAGCTCCTGCCCGGCACGGGCGAGCCGAGGGCTCACCTGCTCGTAGCGCTCGTCGTCGATCTGGCGGAGGAGCCCGAGCTTCACCGCCTTCCTCACCAGTGACGGGTCACCCGCGTCGCCGAAGCCGCGGGCGAGGTCCGTGAGCGAGACGATCTCCGGCTCCTCGTCCTCGAACGGCTCGCGCACCGCCCGGGTGAAGCGCAGGAAGTCGGCGCTCGACCCGTTGCCCGCCTCGATGAGGCGCCTTATCGCCTCGAGGTTGAAGCCCTCAGCCTGGAGCTCCCTGATGAGCTCGATGCGAGCGAGGTGCTCGGGCCCGTAGTAGCCGGTGCGGCCGCGGACGACCGGAGGGGGCACGAGGCCCCGCGACTGGTGCGCTCGGATATTCCGCGCCGTCATCCCCGACTCGCGGGCGAGCTCGTCGATCGTCAGCTCGGCGGCCTTGCTCTCCTCCGGCACACCGAAGACGATAGCCCCCGGCGCGGGCAATGTCACATAGAACGGTGCAACGTTTCCTCCGGCGCGGTGCGCTCCAGCGAGGGCCACCCGACGTCACGGGCGGCACGCGCCTCCTCCTCCGCCGGGCCGCCGCGGAGGCCGAAGAGCCGCTTGGCGTACAGGAGGTAGACGACGATCGCGACGTTGACGACGAGCGCGATCACCTTGAGCGGTGAGACCGTACGGGCGAGCTCGAAGACCTCGAGGGGGATGAAGGCGGCGGTCACGACAAACGTGAGGTACTCGGCCCACCGCTTCTGGTACCAGAGGCCGACGGCCTCGACGAGCTCGACCACGGCCAGTACCGCCACGGCCCCGCCGACGAGGCGGATCGTCCCGGTGCGGAGCGAGAGGAGCTGCTCGACGTCGTGGACGATGCCGTGCCCGGCCTGGTGGTGCTGGTCGACGACGGTCCCCTCGATGTCGGAGAGCACGCGGTAGAAGACGCTTCGAAGCTCGTCCCGCCGCGCCGCGAGGATGAAGATCGCGCCGGCGATCAGCCCGAGGATCACGAAGTGGAAGGCCCGGTCGATCGCGATGGCGCGCAGGACGATCTTGTCGCGCAGCGGCCGGCCGCGCGGCGGGAGGCTGATCTCGTCGCGCTCGGGCGGGTGGCGGCGGGCCGGCTTCGCCGGCCGGGCCACCGGCAGCCAGGCGTCGCAGCGCAGGCACCGGTGCCACCTGACGCCATCGACCTCGCGCGCGACGAGCGCGTCCTCGGGTCGAAGCTCCGCGGCGTCGAGGCCGATCAGCTCATGCCCGCGAAGGCCGCAGACGAGGAGCTCGTAGTGGAACCTCGGCCGGAACCGCTGCGGCTTGGCAAGGCCAGGGGGCGCGTGCTCGGCGTCGTCCCCGGTGGTCACGCGCGCACGATATCTCCGCGGTCAGCCCACGGCCGCTGGTAGCCTTTGCGCGCCTCGTCGTGGGCGGTGGCTCTCCCGCCCGCAGGTCTCGGCGTATTCCTGATGCCCGCTCCCGTCCCAACGGCCGTAGATGCGACCGCGTTCTCGATCGGCTTCGATCAGCGCGATCGCGCCCGGCTGCACGAGCTGTGGGACGAGGTCCTCGACTCCGGGCGCTGGAGCGAGGGCCCCGTCGTCGATCGGCTCGAGCGCACCTGGGGCGCCCACGACGGCCTCGAGGCGTGCGCGTTCGCGGGCTGGAGCGGCGGCGCGCTCGCCGCGCTCGCGTACGCGGGCGTGCGCGGCGAGAGACCGTCCTCTGCCCGTCGAACACGTTCATGGCGACGCCACTCGCCATCCTCGCCGCCGGCGCCACCCCGGCATTCGTCGACTGCAACCGCGAGGACCTCTGCATCTCCTTCGAGGACTTCGAGCGCGAGGCCGAGCGGCTGCGCCCTCGCGCCGCCTTCGTGGTCCACATCGGCGGCCATATCGCCTTCGAGATCGAGCGGATCGCCGACTACTGCCGCGAGCACGGGATCTTCCTCATCGAGGACTGCGCCCACGCGCACGGCGCGAGCTGGAACGGCCGGCGGCCCGGAAGCTGGGGCGATGCCGGGATTTACTCGCTATATGCGACGAAGACGATCTCGACCGGCGAGGGCGGCATGCTTGTCTCCGCAAACCGGCGATGTCGTCGACTTCGCGCGTGACCATCCGCAACTACGGGAAGCCCGACTACGAGGTCCATGGGCTCGGCCAGCGCATGAGCGAGTTCACGGCCGCGCTCGGCCTGGTCCAGATCGAGCGCCTCGACGAGATCGTCTCCTGGAAGAACGAGGTGGCCCGCCGCCATCTCGACCCGATTTTCGCATCACGCGTCGAGCTGCCGCGAGGGAATGACCTCGGGCCTCTACAAGTACGTCGTCTTCGAGCCGCTCGAGCGCTCGACCGGTCGCGTCTACGACGAGCCTTGCCACCGGGTCCTCGGGTCCGAGCGCGAACTTCAGAACACCGACTGGGTCGCCGATAACCACTCCTGCGTGCCGCTTTACTACCACGGGCCGGAGCTGCCGCAAGACAATGACGCGTGGACCTCGATCAAGGTGAGCTCGTGAAGGTCCTGCTCACCGGCGGGTCCGGGTTCATCGGCTCGCACGTCGTCGACAAGCTCATCGACGCAGGGCCACACGGTCCGCCTCTACGACCTGTCCCCCTCGCCGTACCGCAGCCGGAGGAGGTCGACTTCCGCGCCGGCGACATCACCGACCTCGACGCCCTCGTGCCGGCGATGAGCGGCTGCGACGCCGTGATCCACCTCGCGGCCGTCGCCGACGTCAACCACGTCGTCGCCGACCCGTCGAAGGCCCAGGAGGTGAACTCGGAGGGCACGCTCGACGGTCCTCGAGGCCGCCCGGCGCGCCGCGGTGAAGCGCGTGATCTACGGGTCGACGATCTGGGCCTACAGCGACTGCCCGGAGCGCGCCGTCGACGAGGACACGCGGGTCGAGGCGCCCAGCCACCTCTACACGGCCACGAAGCTCGCCGGCGAGCACTACTGCAAGTCGTACTCCGAGCTCTACGGGGTCGACTACACGATCCTCCGCTTCGGCATCCCGTACGGCCCCCGGGCCCGCGACGCGACGGTGCTCGCCGCCTTCTGCGCCAAGGCGGAGGCCGGCGAGCGCGCTCACGGTCTCTGGCGACGGCAGCCAGTCGCGGCGCTTCGTCTACGTCGAGGACCTCGCCGAGGGCGTCGTCTCAGCGCTTCGACCCGACAGCCGCGAACCGCGTCTACAACCTCGCCGGCGAGGAGGCGACCACGATCCTCGACATCGCCGAGGCTGTCCGCGACCACGTCGCCGACACGGGGATCCTCCACACGGAGGGCCGCACCGGCGACTTCGGCGGCAAGGAGGTCTCGAGCGAGACGGGCCGAGCGCGAGCTCGGCTGGAGCGCGCACACCCGCTTCGCCGAGGGCTTCCGGCGCTACCTCGCCTGGCGCCGCGCCCGCCCCGAGCGCCGCAAGGTCCTGATCCTCACCGCCGACATCGGCGAGGGCCATGACCTGCCCGCCCGTGCGCTCGCCGACGACCTCGCCGCCGAGCACCCCGGCAGCGAGGTCGAGATCGTCGACGGCCTGCGGGTCGATGGGTCGCATCCTCACCGCCATCGTCCGCGACGGCTCCTGGTTCGCCTTCAACTGGTTCCCGGCCATGTTCTCGCTCCAGTACTTGCTGGCCACGAAGTTCGCGCCGACGCGATGGCTCTCCTTCGCACTTCACGTGCCTGCTGGGGGCGCGGCGGCTGCGGCGCGAGATCCGCCGCCACGACCCCGACGTCGTCGTCTCGACCTATCCGGCGACCACGGCCGTGCTCGGCGAGCTGCGCCTGCGCCGCACGCTCGACGTCCCGGTCGTCTCCGCGATCACCGACCTCGCGGGCCTCCGCTTCTGGGCCCACCCCGGCGTCGACCTCCACACGATCACGCATCGCGAGTCGATCGAGGAGGTCGAGGCAGATCGCCGGCCCCGGGAGCGCGCGCTGGGCGCGCCCGCCCACCGATCCGGCGTTCCTGCGAGCCGCGTTCGCGGGTGGACGCGCGCGAGGCGCTCGGCCTTCCTCAGGATGACGCCCGGTCGTCGTCGTCTCCGGCGGCGGCTGGGGCATCGGCGACCTCGTCGGCGCGGTCGAGGAGGCGCTCGCCGTCGAGGGCTCCACGGTCGTCTGCCTGAGCGGCCACAACGAGCGCGCTGACCGCCGGCCTCCGCGAGCGATTCGGTGCCGAGCCCCGTGTGCAGCTCCTCGGCTTCACCGACCAGATGAGCGACCTGCTCGCCGCTGCGGACGCCATGGTCCACTCGACGGCCGGGCTCACCGTCCTCGAGGCGCAGATCCGCGGCTGCCCGGTGATCTCCTACGGCTTCGCCGTCGGCCACATGCGCCGTCAACAACCGCGCCTATGAGCGGTTCGGGCTCGCCCGGGTGGCGACGTCCCGTGGCGAGCTCGCCAGGCGCGCTTCGCGAGGCGGTCGCCTCGCAGCCCGGAGCCCGACCTCTCCTTCGCCAGCCTCCCCTCGCCCGCGACGCTCGCGATCGAGGCGCGACCCCGCGTCAAGCCGCGGCGGGTCGCGCGCATCCGCGCCGTCCGCTTGGCGCGCGTGGGGATGGCGACGGCGGCGCTGGCCGCCGGCGCCTTCCTGACCGACTACGCCTATGCCCTCCTCGCGAAGCCGCTCGGCGTGGCCACAACCAAGCAGGTCTCCACCGCCCAGCCGAAGGTGGGCGTGATCGTCGACGCACCCGCCGACTCGGTGGCCGCCCTCGCCCGGCAGCTCCGCAGGGACGGGGTGACGGCCTCCTTCGCGGTCTCCGAGACGCCGAGCGAGCGCGCGCTCACGGTGCTCCACAGCAACGGCGACGAGGCGATCCCGCTCCTCGATGGCGGCGGGCTCTTCCACTCCCTGGGCACGAAGGGCCGCCTGTCTGACGCCGCCCACAAGCTCGGCCTCGGCGACCACTTCGTCTACCAACCCTCCGCCGACGGCATCACCCTGAGCCAGGCCCTGCTCGCCCGCTCGGCCGGTGGCCAACCGGTGAGCGGGGCCGTTCACGCGGCGCCAACGACCACGCCGCCGACGCTCGTGCGCGGCGACCTGGTCGAGGTGGACCTGAGCGGTGACAGCGACCCGTCCGAAGCCATGACGGCGCTCAGCAACGACCTAGCCTCGAACGGCATGAGCGGCGTCACCGTGACGTCGCTGGTGGGGAGCGGTACGTAGGGCATCGATCCGTCCGGGTCGTCGCGGCTACACGGGGCCGCTATTTGCCGGTTAGGAGGTCGCATTAACCGCTGCCTCGCTCTGATGCGGCTAATGCACCTATAGCGGGGGCTATCCCCATCGGAGCGCCAAAACCTCGGTCAGGTGCCTCCCTCGGTGCCGCCGACGGCCGCAGGCCCTCGGCCTCGCGCGTTAGCCCGCCCCTGCCGCCTCGGGCGCCGCCGTCGCCGCTTCGGCCTCGGCCTGCCCCGCATCGGGCTGAGCTACAGCGCCCTCTCCCTCCGTCCGCGCCGCGACCAGGCCGCTCACGCTGCGAGTGCTCCCCAGCAGCCAGGCGCCGGCTGCGACGGCGGCGAGGAAGCCGAGCAGGACCGCGCCGCCGAGCGGAGTGCCCGACCAGCTCTCGCCACCGAGGACCGGGGCCAGGAGGACGGGCAGGCAGATCTGGACGACGAAGACGATCGGGACGACCTGCGTCGCCGGGCGGCGCTGAAGGGCGCTCATCTCGCTTAACAGGCCAACCGCCGCGAACATGCCGGTGAGAGGACACCAGAGCATCAGCTCGAGCCACGAGCTCGACGAGAGGTAGTCGGCGATCAGCTTCGACGCGATGCCGGTCCAGGCGAATGCGCAGCCCGCGGCGATCGGCACCAGGATGCTGCCGGCGATTCCGCGCCTTCGCAGCGCGTACGGCGCGAGAGCGACGGCCCCGAGCGCCCCGAGCGCGGGGGCGAGGCGGTCCGGTCCGCCGTGGGTCGACGCATGACCGGGCGCGGCCAACGCCATCCCCGCCACGCCCACGGTGATCGCAAGAACGGCGATCACCTCGCGAGGGCCGACCCTCTCCCCCAGCATTCGATCCCCCAGAAACAGCAGAAGGAGAAGGCCGACGGCGAGAGCCGGCTGCACCACCGTCAACGGGGCGAGGACCAGTGCGGCCACGTGGAGGGGCCAGCCGGAGCCCGCGACGAGCGTCCCCGCGAGCCACCGGCGGCTTCGCACGAGGCCGCCGAGCAGCGACGGCCGAAGGGCGTCCGTGTGCGGCGTGGCCCTCGCCTCGAGCGCCTGAAGGGCGACCCCGAGGTCGAACAGCAGGGAGGCACCGACGGCGCAGAGGAGGCCGAGGAGGAGGTCGGACACGCTCCGCGGATCATAGGTCGGCGGCGGGGCTGTCCAAGGGCGCCGACGGCGACTGAACCGACGGGTTCCCCCGGGCGTACCATGGACTGCGGTGGCAAGCCTGCCGAAGCTCGATCCGGACGCGGTGGCGGAGACGGGAGCCCGGCTTCGGGAGAACATCCGCCGCGCCGTGACGGTCGCGGATGACGTCGTCGATGGCCTCCTCGTCTCGCTTCTGGCCGAGGGACATGTGCTGATCGAGGACTACCCCGGCGTCGGCAAGACTGCGCTCGCACGCGCCCTCGCCCGCTCCATCGACGCCGAGTACGCCCGCGTGCAGTGCACGGTGGACCTCCTCCCCGCCGACGTCGTCGGGACCAACGTCTTCAACCAGACGGACGCGGAGTTCGACTTCCACCCCGGGCCCGTGTTCGCGAACATCGTCCTCGTCGACGAAATCAACCGTGCCTCTCCCAAGACCCAGTCGGGCCTGCTCGAGTGCATGCAGGAGCTGCGCGTCACCGTCGACGGCCACCCGCACGAGCTCGCCCGGCCGTTCATGGTGATCGCAACGCAGAACCCCGTGGAATACGAGGGGACCTACCCGCTCCCCGAGGCGCAGCTCGACCGCTTCATGGCGCAGCTTCGCCTCGGCTACCCGGCCGCGGTGGACGAGGCGCGGATGCTCGCCACTCACGCCGACCACGACCGCGTGCTCGACCTCGGGCCCGTGGTCGAGCTCAGCACCGTCCTCGCCGCTCAGTCCGCCGCAGCCGCGGTCCACGCGAGCGACGCCCTGCGGCGCTACGTCGTCGACCTCGCGGCGGCGACGCGCGACGACCCCAGGGTCGAGCTCGGCGCCAGCCCGCGTGCGGGGTTGCTCCTGTTCCGCGCGGCGAAGGCCCGCGCCGCGCTCTCCGGGCGCGACCACGCCCTGCCCGACGACGTTCAGGCATTGGCCGCCTCAGTCCTTCGCCACCGATTGCTGCTCGCGCCGGGATGCGGGCCCGAAGACCGCGAGGTCGCGATCCGCGACGCGGTCGAACGGGTGCCCGCGCTGTAGGTCGGTGATGGGCGCCTCGCGCGCGGTCGGCATCCTCGCCGCCGGGCTGATCGGCGCCGGCCTGGCGTTCGACCTCGCCGCGCTCTACGAGCCCGGGATCGGGCTGCTTCTCCTCATTGCAGGCGCGCGGCTCTGGGTGCGGGCGGGGTCGCGCGGGATCCGGCTGCGCCGCGTGCGCTCGCGGCCCACGGTCCTCGAGGACGAGCCGCTCGAGCTCCGATTCTCGCTCGAGCACGGATCGCTTCCGCCGCCCGGCGTCGAGCTTCGCGACCCGCGGCTCGACGGTCCTTCGGGGGCGGCTTCCGAGCCCGACCACGAGCTGAGCTTCACGACGAGCTGGGGTCGCCGAGGGCGAAAGAGGCTCGGCCCGACGTCGGTGGCGATCCGCGATCCGCTCGGCCTCTGCGAGGAGCTCGTGGAGGAGCAGGGATCCGCCTCGGTCCTCGTGCTGCCGCGAACTGAGGCGATTCGGATCGCCTCTGGCGAGGGCGCGGGCGGCGGGCTCGGAGCGCTTGGCCTGCTCGCCGAGGGGTCGACTGCCCGCCGCGGCGCAACCGCCGTGGAGGTCGAGATCGACGGCCTGCGCCCCTACCGGAGGGGCAGCCCCGCGTCGCGAATCCACTGGCCGACGGTGGCCCGAACGCGCGAGATGGTGGAGCTTCGCCTTCACGCCGGCGCCGGCGCCCGCCCACTTGTGGTGCTCGACTCGAGCGCGCGGGCGGACGAAGCGGCGCTCGACCGCGCGGTTCGCGCCGCCGCCTCGCTCTGCCATCACCTGGCGCTCGGTGGAGGGTGCGGGCTATTGATCTCCGGCGAGGTCCGCCTGCTCGAGATCGATTCGCGGTTGCGGGGCTGGTCCGAGGCGCACGCCAGGCTGGCTCTGGTGCAAGGCAGCGAACGTCCCCCGCTCCTTCGCGGCGGCCGCGCCCGCGGCGCGGTCGTGTTCTGGGTCACTCCGGGGGCTTCGGGGCCCCCGCGGGGCCTCGGCGCGGCCGAGGCCTTCATCGTCGCTCCGCTGGGGGACGCGCCGCCGGGGGCGCTCTTCACGGTGGCCGGGTGCGGCGGCACGCGTGTTCGCGAGCGCTCCCGCGCCCGCCCGCCGATGGAGCGGGCGGCATGATCGAGCAGCTTCCCGCGCGGGCGCCGGGAATTCCGCTGGCGCGACCCGCGCGATTCGCGATTCCCAGGGACGCTCTTGCGGTCGCGTGCGAGCTTGCGGCCTACGCCGCGCTCGCGGCACTCGTCACCTGGCGTTGGATGCTCCTGGTGACGCCGTCGCCGGCCGGGCGGGGAGTCGCGATCGTCGCCATCGCGACCGCCGGGGCCGCACTTCTCTCCGCGGTGGCGCGTGCCGGATGGCCGCGCGGTTTCGGCCGCGCGGCGGGCGTCGCCGTCACGATCGCCCTCACGGTGGGCGGGTTGCTCGCGGCCGGACTTCCCGCGCACGCCGTGGTCCCGTCCGGCTGGGACAACCTGGCGAACGGGCTCGAGACCGGGCTACCGGGGGCGTTCGCCGCAAGCTTCCCCTACATCGAGCCGGACCCGTGGACCCGCATCGTCATCCTCTGCGGGGCGCCCCTCGTTCTCGGGCTCGGCGCCTGGCTCGGATTCGCGCCAGGATCCGAACGGCGATCGCGGAACTGGGCCCTGGCAGCACTCGTTTGCGGCTTCGCCATCGCGACGGCCTTGCGTGCCCCGTCAGAGCCGGTGGCGGCGGGACTCGCCCTCTTCGCCGCGATCGCCGCCTGGCTTTGGCTGGGCCGTATCGCCCGGAGCCGCGCCCGGCCCGCGGCCACCCTGCTCGCCGCGGCCGCCGTGCTCGCGATCCCCTTTGCGGCCGCGCTCGATCGCGGCGGCCCGCTACTCGACTATCAGGCCTGGGACCTGAGCCTCTCGAGCGCATCCGCCCAGTCGATCTCCTACAGCTGGGATCAGACCTACGGCCCGCTCAAGTGGTCGCGGACCGGCAAGACCCTGATGACCGTCAGCGGCTCCAGCCCGCAGTACTGGCGGACCAGCGTGCTCGAGAACTTCAACGGCCTCGCGTGGACCGCCGCGGGCAACGCGGTGGACGCGCGCTTCGAGCTTCCTGACGCCGCCGAGCGAGCCTTCAGCCTGAAGGACCGGATCAACGCCCTCGATCCACGCTGGGTCCATCGGGCCACCTTCAACATCGACGCGCTGTCGAGCGACCTCGTCGTCGCACCGGGAAGCGTGCTCAAGCTCAGCGGCCTTGCGATCGCCTCCGGCGGCCCGGCGGGCCTCAGCCTTCCCGCCGAAGACAGCCTCGGCGATGGCGACAGCTACACGGTCACCGCGTACGAGCCCGACCCGCGCCCGACCGACCTGCGGTTCGCACCCAAGCACCTCGACCCCGGCCTTCGGCAGTACACGGAGATCGGATTGCCCCAAATCGTCCACGCGGCCGTCCCGACCGACTCCTTCGGGCGTCCGCTGCAGCGCGGAACGCATCCGTCCCCGACCCTCAGCGTCAGGACGATCGAGATGCCGCTCTTCGGCAAGGCCGCGGGGTTGGGCGACCGGCGCCTCATCGCCCGATCCGCCTACGGCAGTGTCTACGCGCTGGCGCGCCGGCTGACGACGCACCGCAAGACCGAGTACGGCGCCGTCACGGCGATCGAGCGGCATCTGCGCAACTCCTACTCCTACGACGAGTCGCCACCGGTCCGCCAGGTGCCCCTCCGCGGGTTCCTGTTCCGTGATCGGATCGGCTACTGCCAGCAGTTCTCCGGGGCGATGGCGCTGATGCTCCGCACCCTCGGCATCCCGGCGCGGGTCGCCACGGGCTTCAGCCCCGGAATCCCGAACCCGAAGACCTCGGGCCTCGTGGTCCGCGACCTCGACGCGCACTCCTGGGTCGAGGTCTACTTCAACGGCATCGGCTGGGTGCCGTTCGATCCGACGCCCGCGGCCTCGCCGGCCGCCGCCCAGGTGGCGGGCGCCGGCGGCTCGCCGGTCCGCGAGCCAAGGCCGCAGCTCGCTGGGCAGAAGTCCGGCGGCCCGCTGCCTCTCGACCAGCAGCTCGCGGGCGCCAACAGCGGCGGAGGCCCGCCCTGGGCGTTGATCGTGGCCGTCGTCGCCTGCGCCCTCGCGACGCTGGCCGTGGCGGCCCTCGTCCACCGGCGCCGGCGCTTCCTCGCGTTGTCCTCGGCGGAGAGCGCCGTCGTGCAGGCGCGCGAGCTCGGAGACCTGGTTCGCCGCCTGGAGCTCGACCACCCCGATGGAATGACCCTCCTGGCGCTCGAGCGGCGCCTGCGGACCATCGCGGGCCCAGCCGCGGCCGACTACGCGCGGGCGCTCCGGCTCGCGCGCTTCGGGCGCGACGAGGCTCGGCCGCCCACGCTTCGTGACCGTCGCGACCTGCGACGATCCCTCTTCGGGCAAGGCGGCCAGCGGCGGTTCCTCTCCGGCATCGTCGCGCTGCCGCCGGGCGCGCCGCGATGAGGACGCTCTACCTGCTTCGCCACGCGAAATCGAGCTGGGACGACCCCGAGCTCGCCGACTTCGACCGTCCGCTCGCGCCTCGAGGCGTCGATGCCGCGACGCGGATCGCCGCCCACATGCGCGCAAGCGGCATCGCCCTCGAGCTCGTCCTCTGCTCCCCGGCCACGCGCGCCAAGGAGACCCTCGCCGGCCTCGGCGACGCAATCGGCGATGCCCGAGTCGAGTTCGAGAAGGACATCTACGAGGCGAATGAGGCCGACCTGCTCGCGGTCCTTCACCGGGTCGACCCTGCGGTGAGCTCCGCGATGCTCGTCGGCCACAACCCGTCGATTCAACGGCTCGCGCTGCTGCTCTGCGAGGACAGCGACCTGCTCTACACCGTGCGCGCCAAGTACCCGACGGCCGCGCTCGCGACGCTCTCGATCGATGACACGGAGTGGGACGAGCTTCGCATTGGCGGAGCGGAGCTCGAGGCCTTCGTCAAGCCGAAGGAGCTTCCGGCCCCGTGAGCTTCACTCGCCGCGCGCGCAGCGCGAGCTCGAGCTCGAGCCGCGCGTCGGGGCTCTCGAGCGCCTCGCCGTAGAGCTCGCGCAGGCGGGCGATCCGGTAGCGCGCGGTCTGCGGGTGAACGCCCATCGCAGCGGCCATCGCGGGGGCGTTGCCGCGATGCTGAACGTATGCGAGGGCCGTCTCGCTCATCCGGGCGCGCGCCTTGTCGGTGAGCCCGTCGAGCGGCGCAAGCCTGCGCTCGGCAAGGCGGCCAGCCGCCGCCGGGGCCTCGAGCGGCAAGAGGTCGACGAGGTGCTCGTCGGCGACGAGCAGGCCCGACTCGCCGACCGCGCCCGACTCCAGGCCCGTCAGCCCGAGCCTCGCGAGCCGCCAGGACGCGGCGAGCGCCGAACGATCGCCCGGCGGGCCGAGGGCGGCCCGCAGGTCCCGGACCGCCCTCGAGATCTCGGCCCGGCGGCCGGGGCCATCCGGATCCGCGATCACCGCGATGCCGACTCCGGCAATCGGGGCGACGAGTGTGTCGGCCGAAAGGCGGC
Source organism: uncultured Actinomycetes bacterium (assembly GCA_963823245.1). Classification (GTDB taxonomy): domain Bacteria; phylum Actinomycetota; class Thermoleophilia; order Solirubrobacterales; family 70-9; genus JAWVFM01. Next base: position 548,584 of record CAWGKQ010000008.1, read on the forward strand.
TCGCCACGCGCGCGAGGTCGTCGATGCCGCACGCCAGCGCGGCGACCCTGGCGGGCACGCGCCAGCCAACGGGTGTCGCGGCGGCGCTCAGGTCGGCGCCCGCCACCGGCGGCTCGCGCAGGAGCATGGCGACGAGCTCGCGGCGCCGGCGGTGCCGCTCGCCCTCGAGCTCCGACTGGGCTTGCGCGTACCCCTCCACCGAGTCGGCCGAGAGCTCGTCGATGTAGGCGAAGACGGACTCCGCGAGGACGCTGAGCGTCTCCGCATCGAGGCCGGCCCTTCCGGCGGCCGCGCCGAGCCGGCGCCAGGCGACGCGCGCGCCGACCCGGTACGCCGACTGGAGCGCGTCGAGGGTGCGCCCGGCGCGCAACTCGCCGCGCCCAAGCGCGCGGTAGACGCCACGCCCGGCCTCGCGGTCCGCGTCGGGGTCGCGCACGAGGGTCACGAACTGGGCAAGCGCCTCGCTCACGCCGCGGCGGACCGCGCGCCCGAACGCCCCCTCGAGGGGCCGGGCGTACTCGTCCACGTCACGCCCGATCGCCTCGAGGATCTCGCGCGTCGCCGGCTCGAGCTCGGGTTCGATCACGTCGGCGACGTCGGGGGGCAGCCGGCGCCACGGCTCGGCGTCGAGGGCGGCCGAAGAAGTTGTTACCTGCGACATAAAGATTTGCTGTAAAGCACGAGTCTGTTGCAGTTATTCGCTACTCCGGACCAGCGTACCTTGGAAGCATGACGAGAGCCGAGAAGCTCATCAACCTCGGCGCCGTGGTCCTCCCCTTCGTGGCGACGATTGGCGCCATCGCCCTGCTGCCCTCCACGCTCGTGAGCCCCGCCGACCTGGCGATCGCCGTCGGCATGTACCTGCTGACCGCGCTCGGGATCACGATCGGCTACCACCGCCTCCTCACGCACCGCTCCTTCGCGACCTCGAAGCCGGTGGAGTACACGTTCGCCGTGCTGGGCTCGATGGCCGTGCAGGGGCCGGTCATCGGCTGGGTCGCGGACCATCGCAAGCATCATGCGCACACCGATCGCGAGGGCGACCCGCACAGCCCGCACGTGGGGCATGGTCGGGGCGCCATGGGGGTTCTACGCGGCCTCTGGCACGCCCACATCGGCTGGCTCCTCACCGAGCAGGGGCGCGCCGCGCGGAGGCGCTACGCCCCGGACCTCTGCGAGGACCCCGGCATGCGTTGGATCAACCGCCACTTCGTCGCCATCGTGGTGGCCGGCCTGGCCCTTCCCGCCATGGCCGGCTTCCTCGTCACCGGGACGATCCTGGGGGCCGCCACTGGCCTGCTTTGGGGGGGCCTGGTCCGGGTCTTCTTCGTCCACCACGTCACATGGAGCGTCAACTCGGTCTGCCATTTCCTCGGCACGAGGCGCTTCGAGGTCGACGACGAATCCCGCAATGTCTTCTGGCTCGCGCTGCCGTCGCTGGGCGAGGCCTGGCACCACAACCACCATGCCTTCCCCCGCTCGGCCGTGCACGGCTTGCGGCGCTGGGAGCTCGACCCGACGGCGCTGGTCATCACGGCCATGGAGCGCCTTGGGCTTGCCTGGAACGTCGTCCGGATCACTCCGGAGCGTCAGCGCGTGAAGATGACGGGCGCGACCGTCCCTCACCCGGTGCATAGCCCCTAGCGAGGGACGTTCGGCGGGCGCAGGCGCCTAGCGCTCGACCTGCGATCCGCCGACGATCGCGTCCTCGCCCGAGTCGGCGAACCGGACCCACGCCTTGTGGCCGCCGTCGTAATCCGGGCCCCAGACCACGAGCGTCGCGTCGCGCCCCCAGACCGTGCAGGCATCGGCCCCCTCGGGCTCGAGTCCGCGCCAGACCCGGACGAAGGGGTTGCCCTCCCACTCGTCGGCGACGGTCGTCGGCTCGCGGTGGCCGGGGTGAAGGCGGGTCGAGGGGTCGAGCTTCAGGACGCGGTCCATGATCGACGAGCGGAGGTCCTCGAAGCCGGTCGCTCCCGGCGCCATCGTCCCCCCGACCGTGCCCTTGAAGATGAGGTCGGCCGTCACGCAATCGGTGCCGTCGAAGAGGAACGCGAGGTGGCCGGCGTCGTGGCCGGGGGTGTAGATCGCCTCGACCTCGAGCCCGCCGCTCGCGATGCGATCCCCGTCGCCGACGGTCTGGTCGACGGGATCGAGGATCTCCCCCGCGGTCAGCCCATGGGCCAGCACCGGCGGCGAGCCGGCTCGCTCGCGCACCTCCGCGAGGCCGGCGATGTGATCGGCGTGGTGGTGGGTGAGGAGGATGTGGGTGACCGTGATCCCGTCGCCCTCGATTCGTTCGAACAGCGGATCGGCGACCTCGTTGCAGTCGACAAGCACACCGCTGCCGCCCGGGCCCTCGGCGAACAGGTAGGCGTTCGAGAGCCACTGCGGGTTCTCGGTTCGTTCAACAATCACCGCCGCCGATCATGGCAGTATCAGGTGCTCGACGTGAGCACGGCCCCAGCAACGCCGCCCCAGGGCCCGGATGCCGCCCTTGCCCGGGACCATCTGGCGAACGAGCGCACCTATCTCGCCTGGCTGCGGACGGCGGTCGGGGTGATGATCCTCGGCCTCGCGGTGGCGAAGCTGCTGCACGGCGAGGGGGCTCGAGCCGACGTGGCGGGCACCATCCTCATCGCGGTCGGGTTCCTCGTCCTCGTCTTCGGAACGCTGCGGACCCGGAGGGTCACCAGCCAGCTTCGCGCAGGGACGTTCGAGGCTGACTACGGCGGGCCGATCCTCATCGCCGGCCTGGTGACGCTGGGCGTCGCCGCGGCCGCTGTGCTGCTGTTCGCCTAGCGGTCGTGCGCCGCGCCGTACGCCAGCGCTCCCCCGAAGGCGATCATCCCGAGGCCGGCGAGCCCGTCCGCAGCGCGGACGACGCGCTCGCCCGCGGCTCGCCGCGCCACCGCCGTGGCCGTGGCGAGCGCGCTCACCCACGTGAGGCTGCCGGCGGCGACCCCGGCGACGAGGAGCACGGCTCCGCTCGCGGAGGCGGCGGCGCCCGCGGTGCTGGCCGCCGCGAAGATCGCCGCCCAGGAGACGATCGTCGCCGGGTTGGTCGCCGTGCCCGCAACCGAGGTCAGGAACGCCCGCCGTGGCGTCGCGACCTCGGCGGGCGCTTCGGCGCCGAGCCGCACGCGGAAGGCGCTGTAGAGGGTCCGGGCGCCGAGCACGACCAGGACGGCCGCACCCGCGAGCCCGAGTGCCACGCGCACCGGCTGCAGCTCGAGGAACGGCGCGGCGCCGGCGGCGCCGCACGCCGCGTAGAGGCCGTCGACGGCGGCGATGCCCGCGCCGATCGCGAGCCCGAGCCTCCAGCCGCCGCGCAACGTCGTCCGGATGAGCAAGAGCGACATCGGGCCGAGCTGCATCGCAACCACGAAGCCGAGGCCGAAGCCGATCGCGCCGGAGTCCATTCGAGGAGTGTGCCAGGCGCGCGCGAGGCGGATTGAAACAATCCGACGCGTCATCCGTACTCCGGATCGGATTATGGTCGTGCGCCGCCGAAAGATGCGCCGGTTCGCCGTCATCGGCTTCACCGGGATCGCGCTTGCCGGTTGCGGTGGGAACTCAGGCGACTCGAAGGGCTTCGGCTGGCTGAGGCCCGCTCCCCCGCCGTCGAGCTGGCGCATCGCGCGCCTGCCCGATGGATCGGCGACGCTGGCCTATCCGCCGTCCTGGCACCGCACACGGTCGGACCCCGGCACCGTCACCGCGGCGATCCGGTCGCCCGCGATCGGTTTCGCCGGCTACCTCAACGCGACGCCCCAGCAGGGGGCGGAAAGGTTCGGGAACTGGGCCGACTTCCGCGTCGAGCACAACGCGGATGAGGGCGATCGACGGATCAGGACTCTGGCGTCGGCGCAGCACCTTCGCTTCCGCGATGGGTCGATTGGTTCCTGCGTCATCGATCAGTACGACACGGAGAGCGGCCATCGCTACCGGGAGATCGCCTGCCTGGTGGGGAGCGCGAGCGCCACGACCGTGGTCGTGGGCGCTGCGCCGCCGTCGGCCTGGGACCGCCAGGGACCCGCGCTCGAGCGGGCGATTTCGGCCTTTTCGACCTAGGCTTTGAACCCGCGCCCGCCCACCGCCGTATTCAAGAGCATGAGCGCACTCAAGACCAGAACCGCAAGAATCGCCGCCGTAATCGTGTGCGTTCTCGCCGCCGCAGCGTTGATCGTGGCCTCGGTTGGCGCCGGCTCCGCGCCGGCAAGCCAGCCGCTTCATCGTCATCACTGCATCCCGCAGCACAATCGCGGGGACCACGACCTCGACAACCGGGGTGGTCCCAGCGACGGTGACGGCTGCAGGTAGCGTCGAGATCACGCCTCTTTACACTCGATTCAGGGACCACGCGTGTAATGGGCGCATCGATGCTACGCGGACGAGCACTCATGGGCGGGGCGGCGGCCGTCGTCGCGATCGCGCTCGCCTCGTGCGGCGGGTCGAGCGGAGGCGGTGACCCCGCCAAGCCCGACTTCGCGGGAGGCATCGCAACGCCGCAGATCGCGGCGCCGCCCCTGAAGCTCGACGACTCACTCGGCCAGCCGGTCAACATCGACGACTACCGGGGCAAGGCCGTGCTCGTGACCTTTCTCTACACGCATTGCCCCGACGTCTGCCCGCTCATCGTCGGACACCTGCACGCCGCGCTCGGCAAGCTCGGCGCCGATGCCGGCAAGCTCCAGATCATCACCGTCTCCGTCGACCCGAAGGGCGACACGCCGCAGACCGTGAAGAAGTTCCTCGCCGCTCACCAGATGACGGGGAAGATGAAGTACCTCATCGGCTCGCGGCCGCAGCTGGAGAGCACCTGGAGGGCGTGGCACATCAGGGCCGCCTCGACGCCCACGAAGAACGACCCCGACGCCGTGGAGCACTCGGCGCTGATCTACGGCATCAACGGCTCCGGCAAGATCACGACGATTTACCCGGCGAATTTCAAGCCGCAGATGATTGTCCACGACGTGCCGCTGCTCGCCTCCGAGTAGCCATCGGCCGTCGAGGTGTCATAGCGGCCGTCGCCGTCCTCGCGGTCGGCGGGGTGGTCGCCGCCGAGCTCCTCAGCGGCGGCGCCAGCGAGGGCCGCGCGGCTCCCGCGCTCCCGCGCGCGGCCCTCGCCGGCAAGCCCGTGACCCTGGCGGAGCTTCGGGGCCACCCCGCCGCCATCAACTTCTTCGCGAGCTGGTGCGAGCCCTGCAAGAAGGAGGCCCCGAACCTCGAGGCGCTCTCGCGGAGACTGCCGAATGGGGCACATCTCGTCGGCGTGGCCTGGAACGACGGCCGCAGCGCCGCGCGCGACTTCGTCCACCACTACGGGTGGCGCTTTCCGACGCTCTTCGACACGAACGGCTCCTCCGGCGACGACTACGGGATCCAGGGCCTCCCCACCACCTTCATCGTCGGCTCCGACGGGCGCATCGAGGACGTGCTTCGCGGGCCGCAGGAGGCCGGAACGGTCCGCCGCGAGCTTGCGCAGGCCGGCTAGCCGGGCTCACTCCGCTCACGCAGCGAGGGGAGGGTCGCCGAAGCCGCTATCCCGCCTCCCCCGGGCCCCCTGACCGGCGAATGCGCTGCCACAGCGACGGCGGGCGCGGTTGTGTCGCGGCCCACTCCTCTCGCGTCAACAGTCCCCCCGCGGCACGCTCGGCGCGGACGCACTCCGTATGCGCGTGGCGGCGGCGGGTCGCGTCGCCCTCTGGCGCGATCAGCACGTGGTCGGTCGCCGATAGGAGGCGCCGGCCACAGAACGGGCAGCGGTACGTGGCCGGCTTGCGGTTGCGCGCCGGGCGAAGCAGCCACCAACGCGCCGGGGGTTGCGCTGCCACGTGCCTCAGGTCGTGGCCGGGAAGGCGAGCGCGGACGCGGTGGTCCGCGGGGCCTCGGAGCCGATTCGGCGCGTGACTCCCCAGAGGCTGGGGAGCTCCGGGTAGAGCACGGGCTTGCCGCTTGTGATCAGGCCGGCCGAGATGCCGCGCTCGGGGTCGGCCCACCCGAGGATGTTCGTGAACCCGAGGTGGCCGAAGGCGAGCTCCGTATTGGGCCCGTAGAGGCTGAGGAGCCTTGCACCGAGGATGTACCCGAGGCCGTATCGGGCCGGGAAGCCGAGCGTGAAGTCCACCTCGCGGTAGGACTGCTCGGTCAGGGCCCTGCGGATCGTCCGCGGCTGGAGCACCCGCACGCCGTCGAGCTCGCCCCCGCAGCGCAGCAGCTCGTAGAAGCGCGACAGCTCGTTGGCCGTCGTCACCGTGTTCGCGGCCGGGATGATCGCGGTGAGGAACCGGGGATCATTCGACAGCCGCGTGATCTCGTCCGGCGGCCGTCCCAGAGCGCGCTCGAGGAGGGTCGAGAGCGGCGGCACCACCGGCGCGCCGGTGGGATAGGCGAGCGCCACCTCCGGCACGTCCTCCGGCGCGACGCCGAAGTTGGTCCACCGGAACCCGAGCGGCTCGAGGGCCTTTTCCGCGAGCACCGTGCGGATGTCCTTGCCGGTCACGCGCTTGACGATCTCGCCGACGATGAAGCCGCCCGAGATCGCGTGGTAGGCGAGCATCTTCCCCGGGCGGCCTGCCGGCTCGGCGTCGCAGATCGCCTCGGCAGATGTAGTCGGGGTCGCTCGCGTTCTCGAGGTCGAGGGCGTCCCTTGGGAGGTTGGCCACGCCCGCGCGATGCGAGAGGACGTGAGCGATCGTGATCACGTCCTTGCCGTGGCTGCCGTACTCCGGGATGTACTCGGCCACGCGATCGGCGAGGTGGATCGCCCCCTCCTCGTCGAGGATGTGGGCGACCGTCGCGGCAATCGCCTTCGAGGCCGAGTAGATGACGAACGGGGTGGCCGGGGTGGCGGGCACCCGCTCGGCGTCGTCGCTATCCCCCGGCCCGTTGCCTCGCGCGTGGCCGACCGCTCGGTCGAGGACCACGACGCCCTCACGGCGGAGGCAGAGCGCGATCGCCGGGTGCACCCCGCTGCGATAGAGCCGCTCGACCGAGGACCAGACCGCCTCGACGCCATCGCGAGTCATGCCGCCCTCGGCCGGATCGGCCTCCACCCCCACCGTCGTGAGCGGCTCGAGGTCCTTCGGCACATCGATCCGCCGCAGCGGGTCCGGGATCAGCGGCAGCTTGGGGATTCCGAGCCTTGGCACGGTCCGGCACGGTACCTGCTGGTTGATTGACAAACGGCAGACGGGGTAGCCGGTCCCGGATGAAGGCGAACGGGGGCTCGCCGGTCGTCGCGGGGCGCTACAACCTCCGCGAGCGAATCGGCACCGGCGGCACGGCGACCGTGCTGCTGGCCGAGGATCGCGTGCTACGCCGCCGCGTGGCCGTGAAGCGCCTGCGCCAGGGCGGCTCGGAAGAGCAGCGCAAGCGGATCGTTCGCGAGGCGCGGCTCGGCGCAGCCCTCAGCCATCCCGGCCTGGCGACGATCTTCGACGTCATCGACATCGAGGACGACACCCTGGTCATTATGGAGTACGTCGAGGGCCGGCCGCTCTCGGAGCTGATCGGCGACGAGGGCCTCGAGCCCGAGCGGGTGGTCGAGGTCCTTCGGCCGGTCGCCGCCGCCCTCGACCATGCGCATGGCTACGGGGTCGTGCACCGCGACGTCAAGCCGTCGAACATCCTCATCGCTGACGACGGCACCGTCAAGCTCGTCGACCTCGGCGCCGCAACGGCGCCGCAGGCGACCCGGATAACCGCCGAGAACAACGTGGTCGGCACGCTCGCCTACCTCGCACCGGAGCGGCTGAATGGCGGCGATCGAAGCGGCCCCGAGGCCGACGTCTATTCGCTCGGGGCGACGGCGTTCGAGGCGCTGACGGGCGCGCCGCCGGTCGCGGCAGCCACGGTGGCGGAGGCCGTGGCCGAGACCGCGCGCGGCACCGCGCCGGACATCCGCGATCGCTGGCCCGAGGCCACGCCGGACTTGCCCGCACGCTTCAGCGGGCGATGGACCCGAACCCAAGCCGCCGCCAGCCGACCGCGGCACAGCTCGTTGCCGACATCGAGGCGACGCAGGTCGAGCCGGAGCGCCCCGCAACCGAGACAATGCCGCTGGCCGGCGAGCGCACCCCCTGGATCGCCGTCGCCGCCCTCATCGCCGTCGCCGTCGCGACGGTGCTCGCGATCGCCCTCGCGGGTGGTGGCGGAAGCTCGCCGTCAGGCACGTCCGCGAGCTCCCGCGGCGGTGGCGGCGCCCACCACAACGGCGCCCGCGCCGCTCAGCCTCCGACTCACCACTCGCCGGCCACCGCGGGCAGCGTTGCGACGACCACGAGCCCCGCGTCATCGGCTCGGAGCGCGCCAGCGACCGGGGCGGCGCTCGGCGCCCAGCTCAACGACCAGGGGTACGCGCTGGTCCAAAGCGGCGACTACGCCGACGCCGTGCCGGTTCTGCGGCGCGCCGTGGCCGCCTTCCCGCCGGGCACGAGCGACATCCGCTACGCCTACGCGCTCTTCAACCTCGGCCACGCCCTTCGCATGGCGGGCGACCCCGCGGCGGCGATCCCCATCCTCGAGCAGCGACTTCGGATTCCCGACCAGACCGACGTCGTGCAACACGAGCTCGACGCGGCGCGGGCCGCGCTCGCCGCTCCGGCGCCGGGAAAGCCGGAGCCGGCCAAGCCCCCCAAGCCTCGTGAGCACCTGCCGCCCGGCCTCGAGGGCAAGCCCAAGCACGGGCCGCCGGGGCAGGGCAAGAAGGACGAGGAGGGAGGCTGACCGGGCCTAGAGGAACGGCTTGATCGTCATGTCGAAGACGGCCAAGACGAGGAACACGGCTTCAATCCTCGCGATCATGAAGATCCGGCGGACCCGGGCCTGAACCTCGGGCGATTCGATGCCCTTCTCCTCGGTGAGCTGGGCGACCCGCCCCGACTCCGGCCCGACGAAGAGCGAACCGGTCAGCGCCGAGCCCGCCCAAACGGCGAGGCCGAAGATGACCCAGAAGTCGTAGTTCCAATCGCCCTCGTGGATCAGCAGGAACCCGAAGACCACGAGGAGCAGCGAGGAGGGCATGAAAACCCTCCTGCCCAGCCACTCCGTGTCGGCGGAGAAGGTGGCAACCCGATGCGGGTCGTTGGTCGCGCGGGCCCGAATGCCGTAGACCTGAGCGGCGACAGCGCCGCCGACCCACACGACCGCGAGGAAGATGTGGATGGCCAGGTACCAGTTGTAGGCGTCGGAGCCGATGACCGCCATCGCGCGGCTTTCTATCAGGACGCACCGACGCGACGCTACATCCGGCCGGCCTCGAGGAGGCGGCGCAGGAATCGCTGCGTCTCCGGCTGCGTGGGCGCCGCGAGCACCTGCTCCGGCGGGCCCTGCTCGGCGATGCCGCCCTCGTGGAGGAAGGCCACGGTGTCGGCGACCTCGCGCGCGAAGCTCATCTCGTGCGTCGCCAACAGCATCGTCATACCCGCCCCCTTCAGCTCCCGAATCGCCTCGAGCACCTCGCCCACGAGCTCGGGGTCGAGCGCGCTCGTGACCTCGTCGAGGAGCAGCGCGCGCGGCCGCCCGGCGATCGCGCGGGCGATCGCGACCCGCTGCTGCTGGCCACCGGAGAGATCGTCGGGACGGTCGTCCTCGCGACCGGCGAGGCCGAACCGGCGCAGGAGCTCGCGGCCGCGCTCGTCCGCCTCGGCCTTCGACACACCAAGCGCGCGGACCGAGCCGAGGACGACGTTCTGGAGCGCGGTCAGGTGCGGGAAGAGGTTGTAGGCCTGGAAGACGAGACCGAGCCGCCGCCTCACCGGGACGGGCTCGACCGACGGGTCGGTGATCACGTCGCCGTCGAGGAAGATGTCGCCGTCGTCGATCTCCTCGAGTAGGTCGACGCAGCGCAGCAGCGTCGACTTGCCCGACCCCGAGGCGCCGATCAACGCCACCGCCTGGTGCTCGCGGACATCGAGGTCCACGCCCGTCAACACGTCTCGGTCACCGAACGCCTTCGTGACGCCGCGGATCTCGATGACCGGAGCCGCACTGCTCATCCGATCGTCACGCCGCCGAGCCCGTAGCGGTCGAGGAGCCGCGCGAGCGGCACCGTAACGGCGATGTAGAGCAGGGCTGCCGCGAGCAGCGGCGTGTAGTTGAACGTCTGCGCGGTGATCTCCTGGGCCGTCTCGAACGCCTCGCCGACACCGAGGAGCGAGACGAGCGCCACGTCCTTCTGGAGCGCGATGAAGTCGTTGAGGAGCGGCGGGCCAACGCGCCGAACGGCTTGCGGCAGGATCACGCGGCCGAGGGCCTGGCCCTCGGTGAGCCCGATCGCGAGCGCGGCGTCGCGCTGGCCGCGGTGCACGGAGTTGATCCCGGCCCGGTAGACCTCGGCGACATAGGCGGCGTAGGAGAAGGTCAGCGCGATGCCGCCGAGGACGATCGGGTCCGTCGGCAGACCGCTCAGCTGAAGCGCCGGAATTCCGAAGCCGACGAGGTAGACGAGGAGGATCGTCGGGATCCCGCGGAAGAGGTCGGTGTAGACGGTTGCGATCAGGCGCACCGGGAAGAAGGCCGGCGATCGGCTCGTGCGCACGAGCGCAACCACCAGCCCAAGGACCAGGACGCAGAGCTCGACGATCACGAAGAGCTTGACGTCGAGCCAGAAGCCGTCGAGCACCGCCGGAAAAGCGTCCTTGAAGGCCGACCAGCTGAAGAAGGTGTCGCGAACGCTGGACCAGCCCGGGCTCGTCAGGACCAGCGCCGCGAGGCCACCGAGCACGAGGAGCGTCGAGATCGCGGCGACCGCGATGGCTCGGCGCGCCCGTTGCCGCTTGGCCGCCGCGCGCGCGGCGCGGCGGTCGACCGTGGCCTCGGCAGCGCTCACCGCCGCGACCATGACGCCCGCGGCGGACGGCTAGAGGCCGGCGGGTCGGCGTCCTCTTGGCGCCTTATGGGTGCGTACCACCCACAAAGCGACAAGCGCGTGATTTTCGCCGCTCAGCCTTGGGCGGCTAGCGCAGAAGCGGCGCGTTGGCGGCCTGGCTCATCCACTGATCGGTGATCCGCTTCAGGTCGCCGTTGAGATGGAGCTTGTCGATCGCGCCGTTGACGCAGCTCGTGAGCGTTGAGTCCTTGGCCAGCACCGCGCCCCACTTGTCGCCGCCCGGGGCCGGGAACTGGCCCACGATCGTCGCCTCCGGGACCTGCGCGGCGGTGAGGTAGAGCGCCGTCGGCAGGTCGACCACGACGGCGTCGACCTGCTTCGTCTTGAGCGCGCTCACGACGTCGTTCGAGGTCTGGAAGACCCGTGGCTCGGTGCTCGGCTGGATCTCGGCGTTGACGGCGTCGAGGCTCGTCGTCCCTATTTGGACACCGATCGTGGAGCCCTTGAGGTCGGAAAGGCTCGTCGCCTTGGCCGCGTCCGTGCCGGGAAGCGCGACGACCGCCTGGTTCGCCTCGTAGTAGGAGTGGGAGAAGTCGACCTGCTCGGCGCGGGCCGGAGTGATCGAGATCTGGTTGACGTCGAGGTCGAAATCCTTCGGCCCCGGCGCGAACGACGCGTTGAAGGGGACGGTGGTCCACGTCACCTCGGAGGGCTTGAAGCCGAGCTGGTCGGCGATCGCGTAGGCCACGGCGCTCTCGAAGCCCTTGCCGTTGGTCGGGTCGTTGTCCTCGAAGTAGGGCGGATAGGCCGGCTTGCTGGTGCCGACGGTCAGCTCACCCTTCGAGACCGTGTCGAGCTTCGAGTTCTCGCAGCTTTTCGGCGGGGTCGAGGCCGAGGTGTCCTCGGAGGAGCTCGACCCGCAGCCGGCGAGGAGCGCGGCGACAAGGACGACGGCGGTTGAGGCTCGAAGGGCGGACACCTGGGACTGCGCCGGAGCGCGAGCGGAATCCTAGACGTTTGCCTCGCTGGCGGCGAACGCGTCGGCCGCGGCATCGCGGCGGAAGGGCTCGAGCCCGGCGAGCTGGGACTCGGCGCGCTGGATCAGCCTGTCCAGGTCGAAGCCCGTGAGCTCGAAGGCGTTCGCCTGCCGCAGGGACTGCCAGAGGCTGAGCTTGCCGTTGATGCCGAGATGTAGGCCCTCGAGCTCGACGAGCCGCGAGAGCGGTGAGTAGCCGAGGACCTGACCGTTCAGCTTCAGGCGGCCCGCCTTCTCCGCGAGCCATCCGCCGGTCACCTTCATTCGGTTACGCGAAACGCCGAGTCGATCCATCGCCTCGATCAGCGAGTCGCGGTCCTCCTCGATCTCGCCGCGCAGTCCGTCGAGGAAGGCGCCGAGTCGCGTGCCCTCGTTGCTTCGCGCCGCTCGCTTGACCAGCTCGATTCCGGTGGTCGAGCCCGCCAAGTGGTCGTTGAGGTAGATCCCGAGCAGATTCGAGGAGAGCTCTCCCAACACGCTTCCACCCTACCCAGCGCGGTCATCCGCAACCGCCCCCACGTCTCTCGGGCGGCGGGCTGACGCTAGGGTTGGCGGGGCGATGGGCGGCCGCAACGGTGACAGGCGCGAGCTCTCCGTCGGCATCGTGGGCGGCGGCTTCGGTGGCGTCGGGATGGGCATCCGGCTGCGCCAGGCCGGCATCCAGGACTTCGAGATCTTCGAGCGCGGCGACAGCGTCGGTGGCGTCTGGCGCGCAAACACCTATCCCGGCGCAGCCTGCGACGTCCCGTCCCACCTGTACTCGTTCTCCTTCGCCCCGGGCCATGACTGGTCGCGCCGCTACGCGCCGCAGCCCGAGATCCTGCGCTACCTCGAGAACTGCGTCGACGAGTACGGACTGCGCTCGCACCTGCGGCTCGGCACCGAGGCGACCTCGGCGTCATTCGACGCCGAGAGCGGGAGCTGGACGCTCACCACCAGCGACGGCGCGAGCCGCTCGTTCGACGTCCTCGTGACGGCCTGCGGGCAGCTCAGCGTTCCGGACATTCCCGCTATCGAGGGCCGCGACGACTTCGCCGGCCCTGCCTTCCACTCCGCCGAGTGGGATCACGGCGTCGATCTCGACGGCAAGCGAGTGGCCGTGATCGGCACCGGAGCCAGCGCCATCCAGTTCGTGCCCGAGGTCGCGAAGGTCGCGGCTCAGACCACGATCTACCAGCGCTCGGCGCCCTGGATCCTCCCGAAGTCCGACCGCGAGTACGCCGCATGGGAGCGCCGGCTGTTCCGGGCGTTCCCCCCGCGCGTGCTGGCGAGCCGCCTCGCCTTCTTCTCGTTCCTCGAGCTCGGCACCCACGCGTTCACCGGCAACGAGACCATGGGTCGGATCTTCACCGCCCTCGCCGACCGTGAGCGGCGGAAGGAGCTCGGCGACGATCCGGAGCTTCTCGCCAAGGCGACGCCCGACTACCCCATCGGCTGCAAGCGGGTCCTGATCACGAGCGACTGGTACCCGACCCTCCGCCGCGACGACGTCGAGCTGGTCACCGGCGGCGCGCGGCGGATCACCGCCGGCGGCGTCGTCGACAGCGACGACGTCGAGCGACCGGCCGACGTGATCGTCTACGGCACGGGCTTCGCGTCCCACGGGTTCGTCGCCCCTATGGAGGTGCGCGGAAGCGACGGCCGCGACCTGAACGCGGTCTGGGCCGGCCGCCCGGAGGCCTACCTCGGCACCACCGTGGCCGGCTTCCCGAACATGTTTGTCCTCTACGGCCCGAACACCAACCACGGATCCGGATCCGTGCCCTACACGCTCGAGTGCCAGTTCGACTACATCGTCGACGCGCTGCGGCGTGTGGGCGAGGGCGGTTTCCGGTGGATCGACCTTCGCCCCGAGACCCAGGCGGAGTGGAGGGACGAAATGTCCGAGCGAAGCAGGCGGACGGTATGGATGACCGGCGGCTGCCACAACTGGTACGTCACCGAGGCCGGCGACAACACCAACAACTGGCCCGGAGCCTGGCTCGAGTACCGCCGCCGCACCCGCCGAATCAACCCCGCGGACTACCGCGTGGCGGTCTGAGCCGCGGCCTACCTGCTACCTTCCGACCGTCTGGCCGGAGTGGTTCCGGCGAAATCGTGCCCAGCGCCCGCGTCGTAGCTTTTTGCTTTCTCCGCGTTCGCAGCACTAGGAAACAGGAGGAATGAAATGGCTACAGGAACTGTCAAGTGGTTCAGCGACGACAAGGGCTACGGCTTCATCACGCCCGATGACGGCTCGAGCGACCTGTTCGTCCATCACAGCGCGATCATGACCGACGGTCACGCGACGCTGAGCGAGGGCGCGAAGGTCTCCTACGAGGCCGAGCAGGGCGACAAGGGCCCGCGCGCCGCCAACGTCACCCCGCAGGGAAGCTGACAATGGCGACAGACGTCACCTCGGACCGCCTCATCGAGGCAGCCGAGCAGCTCGACCCCAATTTCACCCGCGCCGACCTCGCCGGGAAGCTCGGCGTCGAGGCGTCGGACCTCAAGGCCGCCGTCAAGGAGGCCCGCGAGTCGGGCCGCCTCGAGAAGGTCGGCGACGACGACGAGGGGCGCGGCGTCTTCAAGCTGATCGGCGGCTAGCGCCGCCGCGCGCTTGGCGTGGCGGCGTAGGCTGCGCCCGGGCGCGGCCTAAGCGCGGGCGGCGGCGAACCCGACCATCCGGCCGCCGTTCTCGGTGTCGATGAGCTTGTAGCGGACCGCCTTGAGGCCGTCGAGCAGCGTCAGCTTCGGCACGTCGTGGAAGATCGGGTTCGCGTCGTGCGCGCGCTGGAGGTTGTAGTTCGGCACCCGCGCGTTCAGATGGTGGACGTGGTGGAGGCCGATGTTGCCGGTGAAGAACTGGAGCACCTTCGGCAGCCGTAGGTAGGAGCTGCCGCGCAGCGCCGCGTCGGCGTAGCTCCAGCCGTCAGCCTGCTCCCAGTAGGCGTCCTCGAACTGGTGCTGGACGTAGAAGAGCCAGACGCCGGTCGTGCCCGCGAGGAGGATCGTCGGGGCCTGGATGAGCAGGTAGTTCTCCCAGCCGATGAGCCAGCAGAGCCCGCCGATCATCACGGCCAGGGCGAGGTTCGTGCGCATGACGCTGCGGCGAAGGCGCGGCCGGGCCGAGCGCGAGATGTAGCGGGGCCCGATCATCATCGAGTAGATCGGCCCGATGGTGAACATCACCAGCGGGTTGCGGAAGAGGCGATAGCCGAGGCGCCCCCGCCAGCCGAGTGCCTTGTACTCCTCCACGGTCAGGGTCGGCACGTCGCCGTCCCCGCGGCGCGCGAGGTCACCCGAGGTCGCGTGGTGCATCGCGTGCTGGTGGCGCCAGCGCTGGAACGGCGCGAAGACCAGTAGGCCGCAGAAGGAGCCCACCCACTCGTTGGCGCGCTTCGACGGCATGAACGATCCGTGGGTGCAGTCGTGGAAGACGATGAAGGTGCGGACCAGGAAGCCGGCCGTGGGGATCGCGAGCGCCAGGACGAGCAGGTACGACACGTCGAGGGCAAGGTACATCGCGACGGACAGCGCCAGATACGGCGCCACCGACGTCGCGAGGTCGAGGAGGCTCCGCCACAGGACCGGCCGCGCGTAGGGGTCGAGGCCCTCCTTCCAGAACGAGCGCTCGCGGTCGGGCTCGGCGCTTTCGGCCGGGGCTGGGGCTGTGGGCGTTGCGGTTGCCGTCATTGTCGTCTCCGAAGGCCGTTCAGCGGCGCCGAGGGCGTCGGTGCCCGGTCTCGAATCCGGCCTCGGCGAACTCACGTCGAAGCTCGAGGTTCCTGGCGATCTTACCGACCTCGCCGACCTGATCCGCCATGACCAAGGTGACGCCGACGCCGGCCCGGCCGGCACGTGCAGTACGCCCGACGCGGTGGACGTATGCCTGGTGATCGTGCGGCGGGTCGAAGTTGATGACCCGGGTGATCCCGTCGACGTCGATGCCGCGGGCGGCGACGTCGGTCGCGACGAGCGTGTCGGTGGCGCCGGACTCGAACCTCGCGAGCGCCTTCGTGCGCTGCGATTGCGACTTGTTGCCGTGGATCGCGCCCGCCTGAATGCCGTGCCGGCTCAGACGCTTGGCAAGGCGGTCGGCGCCGTGCTTGGTGCGGACGAAGACCAGCGTCAGGCCGTCCCGATCGCGTCGGCGCAGCTCGCCGACGATCGCCTCGACCTTGCTCTGGTGGGAGACGCCGACGAAGCGATGCTCGACTCGAGCCTCGGCACGCGGCGGGGCGTGCTCGTGGCGACGTGGGGAGCGCGTGTAGTCATGCGCGATCCTGCCGACCTCACCGTCCAGGGTGGCCGAGAAGAAGAGCGTCTGTCGTTCCCTCGGGATGCCAGCCACTATCCGGTCGACGTCGGGTCGAAACCCCATGTCGAGCATTCGGTCGGCCTCGTCGAGAACGAGCGCCCGCACGTTGGCGAGGGCTACGTCGCCGCGACCGATGAGGTCGAGAAGGCGCCCGGGCGTAGCGACGAGGATGTGCGCGCGCCGAGCCTGCTTGGCCTGGCGCTGGATGCCGACGCCGCCGTAGACCGCGGCGATCGAGAGGGCTCGGGCCTGCGCGATCGGCCTGGTCTGCTCCACGATCTGCATCGCGAGCTCGCGAGTTGGTGCGAGAACGAGCGCCGCGGGGCGGCGCGCGGAAGCGTCGATGCGATCGACGAGGGGCGCCGCGAATGCGAGCGTCTTTCCGGAACCGGTGGGCGACTTCGCTAGGACGTCGCGGCCGGCGAGAACGTCGGGGATGACGAGTCGCTGGACGGCGAACGGCTCGACGATGCCCTGTTTGCGTAGGGCGCCGACGATCGGATCTGAGATGCCGAGATCGGCGAATGTGCTGGATGACATGAGTGACTCCTTGCGGCGGGTGCCGCGATGCGATTGGGGAGTGTTCGAAGCTGACCCCAATCGCGCCGAAGCGCACTCGAGAAACGACGAAAACTCACGAGCAAACGGTTTGCCCGTCGCGGCGACGGTAGCAGGGTCGGCGAGGAAAGCCGCCGCTCCCCGACCCGTCTGGGCGGCCATTAGCGTCGTGTTAGCGACTTGCAAACGTCCGTCCAGTTCTGTACAGTGCCGCGATCCTGCCCGATAGGTAATGCCGAATTCCGGGCCAAGGCAGGCCTGGAAACGGGGGAACCGAACAGTTTGGGGCGAACCCACCTCGGTGGGGGCGCTGCTCCTAAGCGCCAGCCCGACAGCTAACCCCGTAGGCCGACGAAGGAGATACCGGCTTGCACAGCATGCGCAACAGGGCTTTGGTCGCAGCACTGGCGGCGGTTACCGTTGTCGGCCTGCTCGCGTCACCGCCCGCGGGCGCCGCCAAGCACCGCTGTGGCGGCGGCGGCGGGGTCGGCCCCTCGATCTCGGGCGGCACCGGCACAGGCGGCTCCGGGGGCCACCGGCGTGCGTGCACGAGCGCCGGCTACGTCAACCCCTTCCCCGCCAAGCACTGGTGGGCGGGCCGCACCGACATGGGCGTCGACTACGGCGTCGTCGGCCCGCGTGCCCCAGTCGTTGCGATCGGCGACGCGAAGGTCATCGGCTCCGACTCGAAGAGCGGCTGGCCCGGCGGCCACTTCATCTGGTACCGCCTTCTCGACGGCGACCATGCGGGCAACGTCATCTTCGTCGCCGAGACGCTCACCCGCCTGGTGCCGAAGGGCACCGTCGTCACGGCCGGGCAGCGCATCGCAACGGCCCTCCACGGCGGCACCGGGATCGAGACCGGGTGGGCGAACCGGTTCGGCTCGACCCGCGCTGCGCCCTGTTACCACGAGGGCATGCAGACGAACTCGGGCAAGGAGATGGCTCGGTTCCTGCGCCATCTCGGGGCGCACACGAGCGACAAGCCCGGGCCGGGGCCGGACTACCCCAGCGGCGCCCTCTGTTAGCAGCGCGTTCGCGTCGGTGAGCGGAGCGGGCCAAGACTGCGGCCGCGACCGTCCGCTCCCGTTTCACAACCAGGTCCTCGCCTAGCAAGGACCCGGTCTAGGCCTTCTCGAAGACGAGCCGGAAGTGGTCGAGAAGCTCGCGCTCGAAGCAGACGCTGTTCGCGCTGACCCCGGAGGTGAAGGCGAGCCGGAAATCGGAGCTCGTGAGCCAGCGGGGGACGAGCTTTAGCTTGAGCAGCGTCTTGCGCAGGCTCGGCTCGGCGAAGCGCGCCCGCCACTGCTTGATCGTCTCGATGTAGTCGAGCCGGCCGCTCGTCGACTCGACGAGCCGGAAGCGGGGCTCGGCGCACTGGACGACCTGCTCCGAGCCGAAGGGGAGGAACGACCCCGGGAACTGGTGCTGCATGAGTGCCACGTACCACGCGTCGGAGTCGCGGGGAGCGTCGATCGAGACCTCATCGATCGGGATCATGTTGCCGCCGAAGACCATCGTCTGGAGGTACAGCCGGCCGTTGTCGGGCAGGAGGTCGGCGATCCGCGCGAAGAGGTCGCTGTAGACCTCTTCCTGCCGCCCGGCCGCGTAGTCCTCGGGCGAGCAGAAGTGTTCGAATGCCCCGAGGCTCGCCACCGCGTCGAACCCGCCGAAGCTCTCGCGGGTCACCTTCCGCCCGTCCTCGAGACGCGCGTCGAGACCGTGCCGCCGGCAGGCCTCCGCCTGCGCGGACGAGAGCGTGACGCCGACCCCCCGTCCCCCCTTCCGGCGGATGAACGCGAGGAGCGGCCCCCATCCGCATCCGAGGTCGAGGACGCGCCGGTCGGGGCCGATGCCTATCTGCTCGGCGACGTACTCGTGCTTGCGTCGCTGGGCCTCCTCGAGCGTGAGGCTGAAGTCGCCGTCGTACTTCGCGCCGCTGAAGTCGGCGAGCTCGCCCAGGCTCAACCGGAAGATCCGGTCGATGAGCGAGTAGGTGAACTCGAGGTCGGCTCGGTCAGCCATCTGCGGCCGCGAGGTTAGCCGCGAGCGCCGTCGAGCAGCCGCCGGGGTCAGTGAAGTCCGAACAAACCAGGCCGTCCGGGCCTTTGCCGCTGTGGGCGGGTCTCGTCAGGACAGCCCGGGCCGGGCCGGCCGGCGGGGGCTCCGCCTTCCTAGCCCGCAACCCGGGGCGCCCTTCTTTCCGCCCTTGCTCGGCGAATTGGGCGTATTGGCGATCGAGGCTGGGCGCCGCTTGCTCAACGGGGCGCGGCTACAGCCGAAGGGGTTCGTAGGCTCAGACGGTGAGCACGCTCGAGCAGACCGAGGCGCAGCTGGCGCTGCAGGGCCTCGACCCCTCGCCGGCGCCAGCCGAGCCGGTCGCCGAGCGCGTCTACGAGGGCCCCGCCGATCCAGACGCGCTCCTGCGCCACGTGGGCCTCGAGCGCTTCCGGCCCGGTCAGCGTGAGGCCGCAGCAGCCGCGCTCGCGGGGCGCGACTCGCTCGTCGTCATGCCGACCGGCGGCGGGAAGAGCCTCTGCTACCAGCTTCCGGGCCTTGCGTCGGCCGACCTGACGATCGTCGTCAGCCCCCTGATCGCGCTGATGGCGGACCAATGGAAGAAGCTGGCGCGGGCGGGACATCCGGTTGCGATGCTCGCGTCGGGGCTCGGCGCCGAGGAGACGGCGAGCTCGCTTCGGCGGGTCCGCGACGGTGGTGCCCGCATCGTCTACTGCTCGCCGGAGCGCTTCGGGTCGAGGACCTTCCTCGACGCATTGGCCCACCGGCGGGTCGACCTGTTCGCCGTCGACGAGGCGCACTGCCTCTCGGAGTGGGGACATGACTTCCGTCCGGACTACCTGCGCCTTCCGCGCGCGATCGAGCGACTCGGGAGGCCCGCCATCATGGCGTGCACGGCGACCGCGACGCCGGACGTCGCGGAGGAGATCGCTCGCCGCCTCGGCCTGCGCGACCCGCTCGCGATCCGCTCCGGCTTCGATCGGCCGAATCTCTCGTTCGACATCGTGCGCTTCGAGGGCGAGGGCTCGAAGGCGCGCAAGCTCGGCCTGCTCGAAGCCGGTTTGCGCGACTCCGCGAACCGACCCGCCATCGTCTACTGCGGAACGCGCCGCGACACCGACGAGGTCGCCGGCCTGCTTCGCGAGGATGGGCAGGAGGCCGTCGCCTACCACGCGGGACTGCCGGCGGACGAGCGCGCGGCCGCGCAGCATCGATTCATGGACGGCGAGGCCGACGTCGTCGTGGCCACCAACGCTTTCGGGATGGGCGTCGACAAGGCGAACGTCCGCTCCGTCTGGCACTGGGCGATCCCCACGAGCGTCGAGGCCTACTACCAGGAGGCCGGCCGAGCAGGTCGTGATGGTGAAGCCGCTCGCGCCGTTCTGCTCGCGGGGCGCGCCGACCTGAGCCGCCTGGTCCATTTCAACCAGCTGCGCTCGATGGACGCTGAGCAGGTCGCGGGCTACCTCGACGGCCTGCGGTCCTCTGCCGGGCCCGAGGACGTGCTGGTGATCGACAATCCGCGCGACGAGAAGGACCGGGTCCGTCTCGCGATCGCCGAGCGAGCCGGCGCCTGCGCCGTCGAGCCCGCGCCCGGCGGGCGCCTCGCCGTAACGCTCACCGGCGCGCTCGACCCCGTCCGAGCCGAGCGTGAATGTCGGGTCGCGCGCGATCGCGGCTGGCGCGCCTACCACGCAGTCAAGGCGTTCGCATCCGCTGACGCCTGCCGGCGGCGGATGCTCCTGGACCACTTCGGCGATCCCTCCCCGACCGCGCCGAGCGGCCGGTGCTGCGACTTCTGCGAGCCGTCCGGGTGGCTGCCCGATCCCGACTCCCTGCCGATCCGCCGCCGCGCTCGGGCCGGCTCGAAACCCGCCGCGCCAGTCGAGCTCGACGGTGCCGACTCGCCGCTCTTCGAGCGGCTACGCGCCTGGCGGCGGGATGCGGCCGCCGGCAAGCCCGCCTACACCGTGGCCCACGACGCGACCCTGCGGGCGATCGCCACGTCGCGCCCTGCCAGCGCCGAGGCGCTGGCAGGAATCCGCGGCATTGGCCCCGCCTTCGTCTCGCGGCACGCGCGGGCCATACTGGAGATCGTCGCAAACGATCGCCGCGCTGCCTGAGATCGTTTAGGGTCGGACAGTGGAAGCTGGCGGCGCTCCGGCCGACGTCCTGAGCGTCGTCACATGAAGGTCCTCGTCACCGGGGCCAGCGGGTTTCTGGGTGGCGTCCTCTGCGGCGAGCTCGTCGGCCGGGGCCACGAGGTTGCGGCGCTCGTGCGGCGCGAGGGCTCCGCGCCGCCGGACACGGCGCCGATCGCGGGTGACCTAACCGACGCCGGTGCCCTGACGAGGGCGATCGCGAGCGCGAATCCGGAGTGCGTCTTCCATCTCGCCGCCGAGATCGCCTCTCAGCGCGATGCCGCCCGCATCCGCGAGGTGAACGTGGAGGGAACGCGCCGCCTGATCGCCGCCTGCGAGGCGGCGGGCGTGCGCCGGATCGTCTTCACCTCGACCGTCGTTACCGGCGACGCGGGAGGCGAGGTGCTCGACGAGAGCTCGCGCCTGCCGGTGGAGACCGAGTACGGCCGCTCGAAACAGGAGGGCGAGGACCTGGTGCGCGACTCCGCCATCGAGGACGTGATCATCAGGCCGAGTCACGTCTACGGCCCCGGGGGCTGGTTCGTGGAGGAATTCGTGACTCGGCTGAAGCAACCGGGCCGGTTTGCCGTCATCGGTTCCGGCCAGAACTGGTGGGACGTGGTCCGGGCCGAGGACGTGGCCGGCGCATGCACGGACGCGGGCGAGCGGGCGCCCGCCGGTGCGCTCTATCACGTCGTCGACGACGAGCCGATCCGCTTCTACGACTTCGTCGCGCTGGCGGCGCGAGCGCTCGGGACCGGTCCGCCGCGCCGCATCCCGGCCTGGCTTGCGCGCCTCGCCGCCGGTGCCGACCCTGTGCGTGCCGCGACGCGGTCGGCCAAGAGCTCGAACGCATTGATCAAGTCAGAGCTCGCATGGACACCACGGTTCCCGACGGCGCGCCAGGGCGTGCCGGACGCCGTCGCCCAGCTCTGACCGCCTCCCGCCTCGCGAATTCCGTCGTCTCCGTTTGCGAACGTATGTTCGTGGACCGCGACGAGGCAACGATTCTCCATGCCGACCTCGACGCCTTCTACGCGTCGGTCGAGCAGCGCGACCAACCCAGCCTTCGCGGGCGCCCGGTGATCGTGGGCGCAGGCGTGGTCCTCGCGGCGAGCTACGAGGCGAAGGCGCGCGGCGTCCGCACGGCAATGGGCGGGCGGCAGGCCATGCGCCTGTGCCCGGAGTCGGCCGTCGTCCCACCGCGGATGTCGGCGTATTCAAGAGCCAGCAAAGCGGTGTTCGCCGTGTTCGCCGACACCACCCCGCTCGTCGAGGGCCTCTCGATCGACGAGGCGTTCCTTGACGTGCGCGGCCTCGAGGAGATCTTCGGATCGCCTCGGGAGATCGCGGCTCGTCTTCGCCGCCGGGTCCGCGATGAGGTCGGGCTTCCGATCACGGTCGGGATCGCCCGCACGAAGTTCCTCGCCAAGGTCGCGAGCGCCGTCGCGAAGCCCGACGGGCTGCTCGTCGTGCCACCGGACGAGGAGCTCGCCTTCCTTCATCCCCTTCCGGTCGAACGCCTCTGGGGCGTCGGCCCGGTCACCGCCGAGAAGCTTCGGGCACTCGGATTGCGGAGCGTCGGCGAGGTGGCCGCGCTGTCCGAGGGCACCCTCGTCGCCATCCTGGGCCCCGCGTCGGGGCGGCACCTTCACGCCCTCGCTCACAATCGTGACCCGCGGCGGGTTCGCGGCGGCCGGCGGCGGCGCTCCATGGGGGCCCAGCGGGCTCTCGGGCGCTCGCCGCGGCCTCCGGGGTTTCTCGAGTCGGTGCTGATCGGGCTGGTCGACCGCCTGGCGCGCCGCCTGCGGGGCGCCAGGCGAACCTGCCGGACGGTGACTCTGCGCCTGCGCTTCCGCGACTACTCCCGTGTCACGCGGTCGCAGACCCTCCCCGAGGCGACGGTGCGAACGCAGGCCATCCTCACCGCGGCCCGGCGCCTGCTCGTCGCGGCCACGCCGATGATCGAGCGCCGCGGCATCACCCTCCTCGGAGTGTCCCTGGGCACCCTCTCCGACGACGACGCGATCCAGCTCGCGCTCCCCCTCGACCGCAAGGGCCGCGGCGGCCTCGACGCCGCCCTCGACGACATCCGCGACCGCTACGGGTCGAGCGCAATCACCCGCGCGGTGCTGGTCGGCCGCGAGCAGGGCCCAACCGTCCCGCTCCTCCCCGACTAGGCGGTCGGCAATATGACGCCGCGGGATGTCTCAGCCACTCGTCAATCACTCGATGCTCGCGGGAGTGCTCTTCTACGCGACCTTCGCTGTCTGGGTCGTCGGAGAGGTAGTGCTACAGGTGCGCACTCGAGCGCCGGGCGCGCCGGATCCGAGCCGGCTCGGAATGGTCGTCGGTACTGGCGGGGGCGTCACCCTGGCCTACCTCCTGGCCAGCCACTGGGCGCTGCCGGGGCCGAGCTGGCTGCCGGTCGTCGTCGGGCTCTGCATCGCATGGATGGGCATAGCGCTGCGAGCCTGGTCGGTGCGAACGCTCGGCGAGTTCTTCACCGTCGACGTCACCGTCACGGAGACGCAGCGCGTCGTCGATCGCGGTCCCTACGGGCGCCTTCGCCACCCGAGCTACACCGGAATGCTGATGGCGACGTTCGGCTTCGGCATCGCGCTGGGCAGCTGGCTTAGCGCGGCGGCGGCGCTCCTCCTCCCGCTGGCGGCCATCGTGATCCGGATTCGCTACGAGGAGGCGATGCTGCGGCGGGAGCTCGGAGCGCCCTATGCGGCGTACGCTGCGCGAACGGCTCGCCTCGTGCCGGGCGTCTGGTGAGCCCGCGCGGCTAGAGGGCGGCCTATCCGGAAAGCCCGATCCGGCGATCGAAGCCGCCGGGGGCGTGGATGTTGAGCATCCGCACCGAGGTCGAGCCCTCGTTGCGAAACCCGTGCTCGACACCCGGCGGCACCAGCACGAACGCGCCTGGGCCGGCCTTCGCCTCCTCGTCGCCGAAGAAGAAGGTCAGCTCGCCCTCGAGGATGTAGAACGCGTCGTCCTCCTCGTCGTGGACATGCGCCTCGAGCTCGCGCCCGGCGACGATCTCGATGATCGAGAAGTTGAACCGCGGCGTATCGGCGGTGCGGGCGAGGAACTCGACGTTGCCAAGGACGTGCCCCTCGCCCGGCTGAATGACGACTGGCTCGAGCGTCATTGAAAGTCAGTCGGGGTATTCGTCCTTGCGCCAGGAGCGCGGCTCGTCGGGCTGCGGCTTCGGCGTGCGGTCGAGGAGGAAGTTGAAGTACGGGGCGACGAACGAATCGGGCGCCATCACCGTGTAGGTGTGGTAGACGGTCCCGTTTTCGCGCGCGAACGCGATCCAGCCGGGCCCCTCGCGCAGCCCGTCCTTGAGGTCCGCCCCAACCTGCCCCGCCCACTCCTCGAGCCACTGGGGCGGGTCGTCGATCATCGCCTTGACCTCGGGGATCTCCTGGGCCTGCTCCTCGGTCATCGCAAGCTGGAAGTCGAACGGGAAGTCGCTCTCGTACGTCGACACGTACGGGAACTGCCACCCCATTCGCTCCTTGTAGGCGTTGAGCTCGTCGATCGGCGCCCGCGAGAAGCAGATGAGCGTCACGTCGCGATGGTTCAGATGGATCAGGCTGCCGTCGAGGCCGTCGGCGAGGCTGGTGCACCCCGGGCAGGCGCCGTTCGTGTAGTCGGGCCCGTACATGACGTTGTAGGCGAGGAGCTGCGAGCGACCATCGAAGAGGTCGGCGAGGCTCTTCTTCCCCTCCGCCGTATCGAACTCGTACTCCTTCTCCACCGGCACCCAGGGCAGCTCGCGACGCTTGCGGACGATCTCCCTGTTGCGCTCCCCCTGCTCGGCTTCGAGCTTCGCGAGCTCGTCGCGCGCCGCGCGCCACTCCTCCCGGGTTCCGACCGTGTGCTCAGCCATCTCGTGGTCCTCCTCTGAGGTCGTTCAATTACCAATGAGACTTCCCGCTGCGCGGAATCTCATCGCACGCTCGTCACCCGTAGCTCAGCTGTTCGTCCCAATCGGGCCCTCGGCCTTCCGGCGTCAGGTCGAACAGGTTCCAGACCGGCTCGAGGGTCCCGACGTGTCGCGGGTCCTGACCGCGATCCCAGGGCGCGTAGAAGAGCTCGGAGCTCCAGAAGTGGCGGATCGCGCCGCCGTCGCGATGGAACACGGTCAGCATCGGCCGCTGTTCACCGGCGTCGGTCTCGGCCAGGTAGTCGCGGTTGTAAGTGTTGGCGGCCGATGACAGGAGCCGGAGCCGCCACCAGCCCCTCTCCCTGGCGAAGGTGAGGACGCGCAGCAGCGGAGCCTTCGCGACCACCGCGAAGTTCATGTGCTGGCTCGTGTGCTCCACCGCGCCGTCGAGCTGATCGAGGAGGGCGACGCATGAGGGGCAGGGACCGTCGGCGAGCGGAAGTCGCGCCGTCTCCCCGTCGGCCGGGCCGGGGCGCTCGTCCGCGGGATCACGCGGGAACATGAAGCTGTAGATCGCCAGCGAGTCCCTGCCGGGCGCGAACAGCTCCGACAGGCGCACGTCCGCGGCCGCGCCATCCGGCCCGGTGCCCTGGAAGACGTAGTCCTCCGGCACGCCTCCGCCCGGCGGAAGCTCGCGCCTCGCCGCCGCGACCGACTCCATCGCCCGCCGCAGCTCGATCTCCCGCTCGAGCAGCCGCTCGCGGGCGGCCCTGTACTCCGCCGACTCTCCTGGGAATGCGATGTCCACGGCCCTCTCTCCTCTCGTGATGTTTGCTCAGAGCGGCGGGATGTTCTGGTTGCGGCGCAGCACGTTGCCGGGGTCGTAGCGGCTCTTCAGGGCGCGGAGGCGATCGAAGGACCCGGCCCCGAACGCGGCGCGAACGCGCTCGAGCGGCTCGTCGGCCTGCATGTAGTTGGCGTAGCCGCCGCTTACCGACCAGGGTTGGATGGCTGCCGCCGTCTCGCGAGCCCAGGCGATGTGCTCATCGTCGGCGGCCGGATCGGTCCAGCTCGCCATCACGCTGAGGTTGAAGGCGGCGTCGCGGTAGCCGAGCGCCGCGCTGTCAGGGTCGACTTCCTTCGGCGCGCCGCGCAGCGACTCGATCAGGATCGCGCCAGGTGGCCGGCCGAGCGCGCCGAGACGATCGACAAGCAGGTCGATCAGCTCGTCCGAGAGCTCGCGGACGAAATGGCCCTTCCAGTAGTTGCGGTCGACTCCATAGCCGGGGTCGAAGACGCGCTGTTGATCGAGAAACCCCTGGCGACGCACTGCATCGCTGACCAGCCCGGGGGTCGAGCGGAGAGCCCGGTGCTCTTCGGGATCCTCAGCGTCACCCGTGTAGCAGGGAACGATGGTGAGGGCCGGCGTCATCTCGGCGTCCACCGTGAGCTGGGCCTGGCAGCTCGGGTCGTTGCCGGCGCTCGCATCCACGTCGCGGAACGCCCGCAGCGCGGCGCGGACGTCGTCGCCCGCGTAAGCGAAGCGACCGCCGACGACCTCGGTCAGCGGATGGAGGCGCAGCTTGAGGCGGGTGACGACGCCGAAGTTGCCACCGCCGCCGCGAAGTCCCCATAGAAGCTCGGATGTCTCATCGCCGTTCGCGCGAACCACTTCTCCGGCGGGCGTGACGAGCTCGGCGGCGATCAGGTTGTCGCACGTGAGGCCGTACTGAGCGGTCAGGTGGCCGATCCCGCCGCCCAGCGTGAGGCCGGTCACCCCGGTCGAGCCGACGACGCCGCCCGGCGTGACCAGACCGTGGGCCTGGGTCGCGGCGTCGAAGTCGAGCCAGGTGGCTCCGCCCTGGGAGATGGCGATGCGCGTCTCGGGATCGACGTCGACGGTCCGCATCCGGGAGAGGTCGATGACGAGACCGTCGTCGACGGCGCAGTGCCCCGCCGGGTTGTGACCGCCGCCCCGGACCGCTATCTCCAGGTGGTGCTCCTGGCCGAAGGCAAGCGCGGCCGCGACGTCGTCCGCGTCAACGCAGCGGGCGATCGCCGCCGGTCGCCGGTCGATCAGCAGGTTGAAGCACAGGCGCGCCCGCTCGTACTCCCGGTCGGACGGGGCCAGCACGTCGCCGGTGAGAGACGCGCGGAGCTCGTCGAGCTTGTCGGTCATCGTGTCTTTAGACCGGCTTGCCTATCGAGACTCATCGCTACCCGGGGCCGGCCTCGATAGCCGCGCGCACGTCGACCAAGCGAGGTGGCCAGTCGAAGGCGGTGAGGACCCAGGTCGCACCCGCCGCTTCCCAGGGCTCGGTGTCCTCGCCGGGCCCGATCTCGATCACGAGGTCGAAGCGATCGTCGTTGCCCGCGCGCAACGACCTGACCTCGGCCGCGAGCTCCGCGAGCGCCTCCGGGGCCGGAAGCTCGATCGGGAAGAGGCCGTCCCAGCGCGCCGCTCGGCGCACCGGCCGGCGATTGGGCCAGCGCGCCGCGACCCACACGGGGATGCGCGGCTGCTGCATCGGCCGCGGCTGAAACTCGCCGGCCCAGAATTCGCTCAGCCGCTCGAGGCCGAGATCGAGCAGCTTCGCCCGCTCGCGCGGGTCGACGACCTCTCCAAACGGGGCGAGCTCGTCGTTCAGGTCGCTGCCGAGGCCCACCCCAAGCGTCAGCCGCCCACGGCTCAGCTGATCCAGGGTCACGGTCTCCCGGGCCAGCTTCTGCACGCGCCGGCGCGCGAGTGGGGTGACCATCGGTCCGAGCCGGAGCTGCTCGGTCGAGCATGCGATCGTGGCAAGGGCGACCCAGGGGTCGGCGAGAGCTCGCACGGGTGGCCGATAGACGATGTGGTCCCAGAGGAAGAACCCGTCCCAGCCGGCCTCCTCGGCGCTCGCCGCGAGCTCCCCGAGCAGACGGGGATCGACCAGCTCGTCGAACGGGGCGAGGAAGATGCCGCGGTTCATGGCCGCGGCTCTCGGCGGTCGAGGGTCGCGAGAGCCACCGCGAGGGCGATCTCCGCTCGCGGGGCCACCGACTCGGTGAGCACGTGCTCCCCGGGATTGTGCGCGGCGCCCCCACGCGGCCCGAGGCCGTCGACCGTCAGCGCGATCGTCGACACCATGTGGCTCGCGTCGCTCGCACCCCCGCGCCCGGAGGCGAGAATCGCACGCCCGGCCAGCTCACTGGCGCGCCCGAGCAGATCAGCCGTCGCGTCTCGGGAGTCCATCGGCGGCCAGCGTCGCAGGAGCTCGGTCTCGAGCCGCACCCCGTCGACCTCGGCCGGCACCGCGCTCGCCGCGGCCTCGATCGCCTCGAGGCGGTCAGCGCGCACGTCGCAGAGGAGCTCACCCGAGTCGGGTACCACGTTGAACGCGTTGCCTGCGCGAATGATCGTCGGCACGGCGGTGAGACGCTCCTCGCCGGCGGGGTCGTGCTGATCTGCCACCGTGCGGGCGGCGTTCGCCAGGGCAAGCAGGGCGTTCGCACCCCGATCGGGCGCCGAGCCTGAATGCGCGGCGCGACCGTGGGCGGCGACCCGAATCGTCCCCGCAGCCTTGCGCCTGACGACCACCGCCTCCTCCCCGTCGAGTCGCTCACCAGCCTCGAAGCACAGGCACGCGTCCCAGCCGTCGAACCTCGCGGCGTGAGCGAAGGGCGACGCGCGCCACTCCTCGTCGGCGACGAGCAGGAGCGCCGCCTCCGCGAAGTCGTCTCGCCGCTCCACCAGGGCGCGCAGGACCGCGAGCGCGAGAACGTCTCCCCCCTTCATGTCCACCGAGCCCGAGCCGAGGAGCCGATCCCCCACAGCCTCGAGGGGGCGATGCCGCTCGTGGGAGTGGACCGTGTCGAGGTGGCCGAGGAGCAGCACCCGGGTCGAGCCGGACCCGGTCAGGCGCAGCAGGAGGTCCGGCGCATGCCCCGGCGACGAGCACGGCGGGCGCTCGACAGCGGCCTCCTCGGGCGCGAGGGCGGCGGCGACGGTCGCGCACTCCTCGAAGCCCTCGATGTCGCCGCTCGGCGACGACACCGCGACGAGCGCTGCCAGATCACGCTCGAACCGAGCGACGGTGTGGCCGGCGTGCTCTTCAACCCAGGGATCGATGTCGGCGGAGACTACGACGCGGAACAATTGGGACGTTGGGCGACCTGCAAATCGTCATCGCGGCGCTATTCGTCTCCGCCGCCGGGCTGAACGCGATCGCGAACTGGCTCGCCGTGCCGTATCCGATCACGCTCGTGCTCGGGGGCCTGGTGCTGGGCCTGGTGCCCGGCATCCCGGACATCCAGCTCGACCCGGACCTCGTCCTGCTCGTGTTCCTCCCGCCTCTGCTCTACGCTGCGGCGTTCTTCGCCGACCTCGGCACACTGCGCTCCGACGCGCGCGTCATCTCTCTGTCCGCTGTCGGCCTGGTCATCGCGACGGCGGTCGTCGTCGCCGTGATCGCCCACGAGCTGATCGGGCTTCCGTGGGCCATGTCCTTCGTCCTCGGGGCCATCGTCTCCCCCACCGACCCCGCCGCCGCGACCGCCGTCATGCGGCGGGTCGGCGCCCCGCGGCGGATGGTCAACGTGCTCGAGGGGGAGAGCCTCTTCAACGACGCCACCGCGCTCGTCGCCTACAAGGTCGCGGTTGCGGCGGCGGTCGGCGCGAGCGTCTCGGCCTCGCACACGATGCTCGAGTTCGCCGTCGACGTGGCCGGGGGGATCGCGATCGGGCTGGTGGTCGGATGGGTGATCGCCGAGGTTCGCAAGCGGATCACCGACGTCAACACCGAGCTCACGATCTCGCTCTTCAGCGCCTACGGCGCCTTCATCCCGGCCGACCAGCTCGGCGTGTCGGGCGTGCTCGCCGTGGTCACGGCCGGCGTCTACCTCGGTTTCCGGGCGCCGGAGATCGCCACCCCCGAGAGCCGTATGCAGGGCTTCGCGATGTGGTCGGTGCTGACGTTCCTCATCAACGCGGCGCTCTTCATCCTCATCGGACTTCAGCTTCCGGTGATCGTCGACGGCCTCGCGGGACGTCCGCCCGGCGAGGTGATCGGCTACGCGGCGGCCGTCTGCGCGGCCGTGGTCGGAACCCGTTTCGCGTGGATCTTCATCAGCACGTACGTCATCCGGGCTATCGACCGGCGCCCGTCCCAGCGCGAACGGCGAGCCAGCTGGCGGTTTCGCGTCATCAACGGCTGGGCCGGCATGCGGGGAGCGGTCTCGCTCGCGGCCGCCCTGGCGCTTCCCATCGACACCGACGCGGGTGCTCCGCTACCCGGCCGCGAGCTGATCCAGTTCATCACCTTCGCCCTGATCCTCGTCACCGTCGTGGGCGAGGGGCTGACGCTGCCGTACCTCATCCGGCGCCTCGGGGTCGTCGACGATGGCACCGAGGAGGAGCATGAGGAGCTCCGCGCCCGCCTCGTGATCGCGCGCGCGGCGCTGGAGCGGGTGGATGAGCTCGAGAGCGAGGATTGGACCCGCGACGGGACAGTCGAGCGGGTCCGCAACCTCTACCGCTACCGCCAGCGCCGCTTCAAGATCCGGGCCGGCAAGGTCGAGGACACGGACGGGATCGAGGAGAGCTCGCTCGCTTACCAGCGTCTGATGCACGAGATCTACGCCGCCCAGCGCCAGGAGCTGGTCCGCTTGCGCAACAGCCGCGAAATCAGCGGCGACGTCATGCGCCGCGTCGAGCGAGAGCTCGACCTCGAGGAGTCGAGGCTCGAGGTCTAGTGACCCGCGTCGCGATTGTCGGCCTGGGCGTCGTCGGTCGCTGGGTGCTCGAGGCGCTGAAGCGCGACGCCGACCGCGTCGACCTGCGGCTCGTGGCCGTCGCGAACCGCCGCTCGGGCCTGGTCCACCGCCACGCGGGGCTCGGGCTCGACGAGGTGCTCGCCGCCACAGCGAGCGACCGGTCGCTGGAGGGCATGGAGCGCGTCGAGGGCTGGCCGGCGGCGCTCGACGGGTTGCGCGAGATCGCTTTCGACGTCCTCGTCGAGGTCTCCGAGAGCCCGCCCCACGGGGAGCCCGGGCTGTCGCACATCCGCGAGGCGCTCGGCCGGGGCATCGCCGTCGCCACGTCGAACAAATGGCCCGTCGCGATCGCCGGGGTCGAGCTCTCCGAGGTGGCCCGCGAGCATGGCGCGACGCTGCGGGCCGAGTCGACGGTGATGTCCGGAACGCCGGTCCTCTCGACCCTGACCGAGGGCATCGCCGGCGCGAGGCCGCTTCGCCTGCGCGGCGTCGTCAACGCGACGGCGAACTTCATCTGCTCTCGCGTCGCCGAGGGCGAGAGCTATGAGCGTGCGCTCGAGGAGGCGAAGGAGGTCGGGCTCGCCGAGCCCGACCCGAGCGCCGACGTCGACGGCCACGACTCGGTCTCGAAGCTGATGGTCCTCGCGGCGCTCGTCTTCGGGATCCAGCTGACCGCCGACGGCGTGACGCGCCGCGGCCTCTCCGACCTCCAACCGCAGCCCGGCGATCGCGTCAGGGAGGTCACGACGCTCGACCCAGGGCCTGGCCTGTTCAGCGTCGCCGCGGACGCCGTTTCGCCCGACGATCCGCTCGCGCATATCGACGGCGCCACCAACGCGATCATCGCCGAGGTCGATCCCATCGGCGAGATCACGATCGCCGGGGCCGCCCGGAGCTCGCGGGCCAGGGCGTCTACAGCGACCTGCTTCAACTCACCGAGCGGCGGACAGGACCGTAAGCGTCCCCCCCGTCGGCGCCCTCGAGGGCGAACGCGGCCGCGGGCTCGTCGACATGGTGATACCGCCCGCCGCGCATGGCCGAGGCTGCGGCGGCGATCAGACAGGCGACGATGGCGAAGGCGAACGCGGTGTTGAGGCCGTCGCTGAAGGCGCCCGAGATGAGATGCGGGAAGAATGTGCGGCCCGTGAGCGCAGCGTGGGCGTGCACGGGGAGCCCGGCGAGCGCGGCATGGCCGACGAGGTGCCCGACAGGGTTGTAGCCGAGGAAGGCCGCGAAGAGGACTGAGATCGGCGGCGTCGCGGCGGCCTGGTGCGCGGCCGCGGCCGACACGCCGTGCGCCTGGAGCCCGTCGCCGAGCGCCGAGGGCAGGCTCGAGGAGAGCCCGATCACGAGCAGGGTGAAGAAGACGCCGATCGAGATCACCTGCGCCGAGTTCTGGAAGGTCTGGTTCATGCCGCCGCCGGCGCCGCGATCGGAGGCAGGGAGGCTGTTCATCACTGCCGCACGGTTCGGCGAGGCGAACATCCCCATCGAGATGCCGGCGAGCAGCAGGATCCCGGCGAAGACCCAGTAGTCGAAGTCGATGGGCAGCAGCATCAGCAGGCCGAAGCTGATCGCCGCGGCGAGCATTCCTCCGGTCGCGAACGGCCGCGCGCCGAAGCGGTCCGAGAGATAACCGGAGGTTGGGCCGGCGACGAGCATCCCGATCGTGAGGGGCAGCATGTAGATGCCCGCCCAGAGGGGAGTCTCGGTGAACCCGAACCCGTGGAGCGGCAGCCAGATCCCCTGCAGCCAGATGATCAGCATGAACATCAGGCCGCCGCGCGACAGCGCCGAGAGAAAGGTCGACAGGGTTCCGAAGCTGAAGGCGCGGATGCGGAAGAGCTCGAGGCGGAACATCGGCTCGGCGACGCGCCGCTCGATCGCGACGAAGGCCGCGAGCGAGGTGATCGCGCAGGCGAGCAGTGCAATCACGCGCGGGCTGCCCCATCCGGTGGGATCGCCGCCGTAGGGACGGATGCCGTAGGTGACGGCGACCATGATCAGGACCAGGCCGAGCGCGAACGTCGCGTTTCCCCACCAATCGATCGAGGCCCGGCGCGGCTTGCTCCGCTCCTCCAGCTTGAGATAGGCCCAGACGGTCCCGAACAGCCCGACCGGCACCGAGATGAGGAAGACGAGCCGCCAATCGATCGGCGCCAGCAGCCCGCCGAGGATGAGGCCGATGAACAGCCCGCTCACCCCCACGATGTTGTTGATGCCGAGCGCCATGCCCCGCTGATTGGCAGGGAAGGCGTCGGTGATGATCGCCGCCGCGTTGGCCAGCAGGCACGCGCCGCCGATGCCCTGGACGATGCGGAAGACCACGAGGTACATCGCCCCGGCCTGCCCGGTCATCCAGTCGACCGCGAGCAGCAGCGAGGCCACCGTGTAGATGACGAAGCCGAGGTTGTAGATCCGGACCCGCCCGTAGATGTCGCCTAGCCGCCCGAGGCTGACGATGAGGACGCTCGAGACGACGAGGTAGCCGAGGATCATCCACAGCAGGTAGAAGCTGTTAGAAGGAACGAGCGGGTCGAGGTGGATGCCCCTGAAGATGGAGGGCATCGCGATCAGCGTGATCGAGGCGTCGAGGGTCGCCAGCAGGACCGCGAGGGTGGTGTTGGAGAGCGCGATCCACCTGTAGCGATCCTGCATGGACCTCCGATCCTACAGGTAGACTGTTCACCTTACCTGCTGAATTTCTGGGAGCCCGATCGCGACGAAAACGAATACCGCCCGTACCGCTAGCGAGCTGCGCGTGACCCTCGGGGCGCTCGTGCGCCGGCTCCGGGCCGAGCACCGCTTTCCCCTCCTCCACGGGTCGGTTCTCGGACGCCTCGACCGTGAAGGCCCGCAGAGCGTCAGCGACCTGGCGGCCGCCGAGCGGGTCCGCCCCCAGTCGATGGCGCAGACGGTCGGCGAGCTCGAGTCCGACGGCCTCGTCGGGCGAAGCCCCGACCCAACCGACGGACGCCGGGTGCTTGTCGAGCTCACATCCGCGGGCACTGAGAAGCTCGAGGCCGATCGCCGCCACCGAGTCGGGTGGCTCGTTGAGGCGATCGACGAGCTTCCACCGGCTGACCAGGACGTCCTGGCCCGCGCGACCCCGATCCTCGGGCGGCTCGCCGAGAAGTGAGCGGGTCGCCGCCTCCGGAACGCCTAGTACTCGTCGTGGTAGCGGATCCAGAGGGGGCTCGAGGCGTCCTCGTCGCGGCCGGTCGGCGTGCGGTCCAGGAGTTGGTAGAAGCCCATCGCCACCTCGAGCCCGCGGGCGGTGGTGACGTAGGTCCGGTAGACGGTGCCGTCATCGAGGGCGTACGCGCTGAGCCCCGGTCCCTCCGCGACGTAGCCGGCGACGTCGGTGCCGCACATCTCCGCGTTCTGCTCGACCGTTGCCGGAATCTGGCCTGACTCGAGGAACGGGCGCAGCTCCTCCTCGGTATGGGTGAACCCCAGGTCGCGGTTGAAGTCGGTGCCTCCGGCCGAGGCCCAGGGGATGTCCCATCTCATTCGCTGCCTGAAGGCCTCGAGCTTCTCGACCGAACCCCGGGAGACGAGCATCGCCGTCACGTCTCGCGCCGCCAGATGAGGGGCGTTCGGGGCGATGGTGTCGGTGATCGAGGAGCACACTGGACAGCCCGTCTCGTAGGTCGGCCCGAACATGAAGTGGTAGATGAGGAGCTGCGAGCGGCCGTCGAATAGCTCGGCCAGGGACTTCGTTCCAGCCTCGGTCTCGAAGCTGTAGTCCTTCTCCACAGGCACCCAGGGAAGCTCGCGCCGCTTTCGTGCGAGCTCGTCGCCGCGGCGGGTTAGCTCCTTTTCCTCCGCGAGCAGCTCCGCGCGGGCCGCGTCGAACTCCTCCTGCGTGCCGATTTTGTGCTCGGGCATGTTCCTTCCTCCTGTTTGACGCTTTACTGGCGGGCTTCCCGAGCCTACTCAGGAGCCTGCTCAAGGAAGGACCAGCTGGCTGTCTCCGAACTCGTGCCATCGGTACCCGTGCTCGAGCGCGGTCGCGTATGAAGCT
This sequence comes from uncultured Actinomycetes bacterium, assembly GCA_963823245.1. Lineage (GTDB taxonomy): Bacteria > Actinomycetota > Thermoleophilia > Solirubrobacterales > 70-9 > JAWVFM01. Next base: position 583,148 of record CAWGKQ010000008.1, read on the forward strand.
TCAAGGGGCTCCGCGCCGAGCGCCGCCTCGAGCAGGCGGAGGTGGCTGGCCATCGGCTCATGCCATCCGGTGAGTAAGCCATCGACGACGAGGAGGCCGCGTTCGGGGGAGATCTCCTCGCTCGTCCACCCGCGGCCCGCCCTCACGGAGCCGTCGGCGCTCGCGACGGTCTCCAGCGTCCGAACCACCGTCGTGCCGACCGCGATCACGCGTCCGCCCCACTCGTGCACCGCGTTGGCGAGGCGTGCAGTGGCCTCGGGGATCTCGTACTGCTCGGCGGCTGGGGGCTCGTCGCGCTCAGGCGAGGAAACGCCGGCGTGAAGCGTGACCGGCGCGAATTGGACCCCGCGCGCGACGAGGGCGGTGACGAGGTCCGGGGTGAAGGGGCGCGCGGCGCTCGGCATCTCGGCGCTTCCGGGATGGAGCGCGAACGCCGTCTGGTAGGCCTCAAGCGGGTACTCCCCGTCGACGTACGCATAGCGGATTGGATGGCCGTAGCGCAAGAGGTAGTCGTCCGTGGGCTCGCCGAGGCGAACCGAGGCGAGCCAGAGGCGCGTGCCGCGCGTGAAGGGCTCCACCGTGGTGGCGGTGGCGCCGCCCGGCAGGTCGATTCGCTGATGCGCGACGCCTCCCTCGAACGGGTGCCCGCCGTCGCGGCTTCGCAGCTCCACCACCCACCAGCCGTCTCGCGACATCTGGGGGGCCGCACCGGCGAATCGAAGCTCGATCGGCCGTCCGTCGGAGAGGCGAGCCGGGACGGCCGCGGGCAGCGTGGCGGAGTTGTTGACGACGACCAGATCGCCGGGGTCCAGGAACCGGGCGAGATCGGCAAACGTCGCGTGCACGATCTCGCCGGTGCGGCGATAGGTGACCATCATCCGGACCCCGTCGCGGGCGACACCTCGGTGCTCCGGCGGCTCTCGGGCCTCGAGCGCCTCCGGCAGTACGAACGCCGGGACGCTCACACCGCGCTCGGCGCAGGCACGAGATCGGCCGCCCTGTAACGGCCGCTCGGCAGCTTCCCCTCGATCAGCCTCAGCAGGGCGGGCACGCTCGCGCTCGGAGGAGGCCGATCGGAAATGTCCTCGCCCGGGAACGCCTCCTGGTGCATCCGGGTGCGCATGTCGCCGGGGTCGACCGCGTAAACGCGCAGGTCGGGATGCTCGGCCGCGAGGACCGCGGTGAGGTGCTCCAGCGCCGCCTTCGATGAGCCGTAACCGCCCCAGCCCTCGTACGCCTCGGCGCCGGCGTCCGAGGTCACGTTGAGGATCGCCGCTCCGGGGCCGAGGTGCGGGAGGGCGAGCTGCGTCAGCCCGAGCGGCGCCAGAGCGTTCACCTCGTAGACCCGCTCGATCTCGGCCAGCGGGTAATCGCGGAGGGCGGGTTGCGGGCTCGGACCGAGGACGCTGGCGTTGTTGACGAGCAGGTCGAGCCGCTCGCCGGCGGCACCGACGATGTCGCGGCGGTGGTCCTCGTCGGCGACGTCGCCGGGCAAGGCGATCACCTCTCCATCGCGCATCTCGCGCGCGGCGTCCTCGAGCGCGGCTGCATCGCGCGCGTCGATCACCAATCGCCAGCCTCGTTCCGCCAGCGCCCTTGCCAGCTCGAACCCGAGCCCGCGCGAGGCCCCGGTGACGATCGCGTTTCGAGAGCCGTCGGCCGCGCTCACGCAACACCCTCGGGAATGCCCTTGCGCTCGACGATCCGATCGTAGTTCAGCCGCATGAGCTCGATCACGGCGCGGACGTCGTCGTCATCCTCGATCGGGTGAGCGGCGGGCCCCGGCTTGCCGGGAAACACCGGATGGTCGGTGACTCGTCCGGCCGCCTTCAGGCCGGTGCCGACCTCGCCGGAGAACATGAAGTGCGCGGCGTGATCGCCGTGGAGGTGACCGACCTCGCGACGGCCGACCTTGAAGCTCCATTCACCCCGCTTGCCGTGGCCCGCGGTCACACCGGGCCAGGAGGTGACCTCGCGGGTGATCTGCTCGCTGGCGGTGGTGGTCGTCTCGCTCATTGCTTCCCCCTTCCGGAGGCTCGAAATCAGTGGTTGTCCCTAGATTACAAGTTCAAGTTAACTTGAAGTCAAGCCCGATTTGTGATTTCCTTCTCAGCCATGGCAGACCTGCTCACGATCGGAGAGGTTTCGCGACGCAGCGGCGTCGCCTCGTCCGCTCTGCGCTTCTACGAGGAGCGTGGGCTGATCGCCTCCGAGCGCGCCGGCTCGGGGCATCGGCGCTTCCCCCGCTCCGTCCTGCGCCGGATCGCCTTCATCGTCTTCGCCCAACGGGTGGGCCTGAGCCTCGACGAGATCGCCCAGGAGCTGGGCAAGCTGCCGCCCGACCGGGCGCCGACCCGCCGCGACTGGTCTCGCCTCTCGAGCAAGTGGTCGGCCCGCATTGACGACCGCATCGCAGAGCTCGAGCGCCTGCGGTCCGGCCTCACCGAGTGCATCGGCTGCGGGTGCCTCTCGCTCGACCGCTGTAAGTGGTCGAACCCCGATGACCGGATCGCCGCCCGTGGGCCCGGCCCGCGCTACTGGATCGGCGACCGCCGGCCCGCCTGAGGAGGCGAAACCTGGACCCAGGTCGACGACGTGACCGTCGCGCCGTCATAGCGAACCTGCCTCGAGGCCGCGCTGAAGAAGCCGGCGGTGGAGAATCCGGCCGATGGAGGGCCCGGAGCGCGCGGAACTGATTGCGGGAAGGCTGACGGAGGTTCTCGGCGACCGCCTGACGGGCTCGCCGCGGCGCTTATCGAGTGGCGCATCGCGGGAGACGTGGATTTTCGGGGCGACCGCGCACGGAGATCTCGTGGCCCAGCTCGACGGAGGCGGACGCGCGGTCATCGACCGGCCGCCGCAGGCGCCCCTGTTGCGCGCCGCCGCCGACGCCGGCGTCCCGGTCCCGGCCGTGATCGCGTCGGGCGCCGACGACCCCGTGCTCGGCTCGAGCTGGATGGTGGTCGAGGCGATTCCTGGGACCACCGATCCCGCGACGATCCTGGCCGCCGAAGGGTCCGACCCGGCTCGTCTGGTGGAGTCGATCGCCGCCGCGCTCGCCGGCGTCCACCGGATCCCCGTCGACGGTGGCCTCGCGCCGGCGGTCGACGACCCGGTGGCGATGTTGAGGCAGCTGCATGACGGCCTCGGCGAGGCCCATCCGGTCTTCGAGCTGGCCTTTCGGAAGCTCGGCCGTACCCGCCCGCGGTCCACGAGGCGAGGCCTGGTCCATGGCGACTACCGCCTGGGGAATCTGATGGTCGATTGCCACGCCGTGAGCGGCGTGCTCGATTGGGAGCTCGCTCATGTCGGCGACCCGGCCGAGGACCTCGGCTGGCTGTGCGTGCGGGCGTGGCGCTTCGGGCGGCCCGACCGTGCCGCCGCAGGCCTCGGCTCCCGGGAGCAGCTGCTCGCGGCGTACGAGCGTCATTCCGGTGTCGCCGTCGATCCCGCCGAGCTCTCGTGGTGGGAGGTCTTCGGCGCCCTTCGCTGGGGTGTCATCACGGTGATGCAGGCCGATGCCCACCTGTCCGGCGCGATCCGCTCGGTCGAGCACGCCGTGATCGGGCGCCGCTCGTGCGAGGTCGAGTGGGATCTGCTCGACCTCCTGGCCCCGGACACGAAGGGGCGCGTCCACAGCCGTCCCGCCCGACGGGCCCGCAGCCCACCCCCCACGACCGCCCGACCGCCGAGGAGCTGCTCGACGCCGCGCGCAGCGCCCTGGGCGATGACGTCCTCCCGCGAGCTCGAGCGGGCGGCGCGAGTTTCAGGCGCGGGTCTCGATGCGCGCGCTCGGGATCGTCAAGCGCGAGCTCGACCTGGCCGGCGAGCACGCCCAGCATCCGCGGCGAGGCGCTTGCCCGCCTCGGCGTCAGCGGCGAAGCGGAGCTCGCCACGGGCATCCGCGCGGGCGACTTCGCCGAGCGCGAGCAAGAGCTCGTCGCAGCGCTGCGGGCGCTCGTCCGCGCGAAGCTTGAGGTCGCCAACCCGCGATACATCGAGGAGGCGCAATGAAGGAACCGGGCGGAGACGAGCTTCCCGCCGAGATCTCGGACCTGCTCACCGAGATCGACGCGTTCATCGAGACGGAGATCAAGCCCGCTCGAGGAGGCGGGCGACAACGCGCGCTTCTTCGACCACCGGCGCGAGTACTGCGCGCACCGACTTCGAGGCGGGCGGGATTCCGAGCCGCGACTGGGAGGACCTGCTCGAGGAGGCGATGGCACGCGCCGACCGCGCAGGGCTCTGGCGCTACCCGTTGCCCGCCGAGCTCGGCGGTCGCGACGGGACGAACCTCGGCATGGCGGTCGTCCGCGAGCACCTCGCGCGGCGCGGTATCGGCCTCCACAACGACCCTCAGAGCGAGATCTCGCATCGATCGGCAACTTCCCGACCGTGATCCTCGGCGCACGAGTTCGGCACCCCCGAACAGCGCGAGCGGTTCGTCGAGCCGGCGCTGCGCCGCGAGGTCGGGCTCGCGTTCGGGCTCACGGAGCCGAATCACGGCTCCGACGCGACCTACCTCGAGACGACCGCGCACGCCGAGGCGGTTCGGAGTGGGTGATCGACGGGGTCAAGCGGTTCAACTCGGGCATGCACCGCGCGAGCCACGACCTGATCTTCGCCCGCACCTCGGGCGCGTCCGGCGAGGCCCTCGGGATCACCGCCTTCATCGTCCCGCGTGACGCACCCGGCCTCAATGTCGAGTTCTACTGGTGGACGTTCAACATGCCGACCGACCACGCCGAGGTCTCGCTGCGCGGCGTCCGGGTCGGTGACGACGCGATCCTCGGCGAGCTCGACCGCGGGCTCGAGCTCGCGCAGCACTTCGTGCACGAGAACCGGATCCGCCAGGCGGCCTCGAGCCTCGGCGCGGCGGCGTTCTGCATCGACGAGGCGGTGAAGTGGGCCCGCGATCGGACTGCCTGGGGCAAGCCGCTGTGGCGAAACCAGGGAATCCAGTTCCCGCTCGCCGAGCTGTGGACGGACTGCGAGCTCGTGCGCGGGACTCGTGCGGCGAACCGCCGCAGAGCTCGACCGCCGGCACCACATGGAGGTCACCCACCTCGTCGCGATGGCCAACTACCGCGCGAACCGGCTTGCCTGCGAGGCCGCCGACCGGGCCATGCAGACCTGCGGCGGGATGGGCTACACGCGGCACATGCCCTTCGAGCACATCTACCGCCATCACCGCCGCTACCGAATCACGGAGGGAGCGAGGAGGTCCAGCTTCGCAAGGTCGGCTACGAGCTGTTCGCCGGCAGCGTGAGTGCCACGCGGTAGCGGCGGTCTCGATCCGCGTTGCCGCTGTCAGCCGTGCAGCGGCCCGCGCAGGTAGACGGCGTCGGTGCCGTCGGTGGAGCCCGGGACGAGGTTGGTCGCCGGCGACTCAAACCCGACAAAGCGCCCATCCGCTGACATCGCCAGTGACTGTGTGTAGGAGGGGATGAGGACCCCCAGGCCGGCGTTCGCCGGCCTGCCGGACGAGCTCACGTCCGCCTGCAGCGTCTTGCCGCTCCGCTCATCGCGGAAGAAGGCGTGGAGGCCGCCGTCCGTCCCCCCTGCGACGAGGTTCCTCGCGAATGACTCAAAAGTGATGAAGCCGCCGTGGTTGGAAATGGCGGGGGAGTTGCTCGCTTCGTTTGCCTGCCCGTCCGACGAGCTCACGCTGACCCGCTTCGTCTTGCCTTTCTTCAGATCGCGGACGAAGATGTCGGCCTTCCGGTTCGTGTCGTCCTTGACGAGGTTCGTCGCCTTCGAGACGAAGGCGACGTAGCGCCCGTCACCAGAGATCGCAGCTCTGTGGCTCCCATCGTTCGCCTCTTTCCCGGAGGAGCTCACGCTTGCGAGGATCGTCCTGTGCCGCTGCAGGTCGCGAACGTAGATGTTGTATCCCCTGGCGCCCTTGACGATGTTCGTCGCCTGCGTCTCGTAGGCGACGTAGCGCCCGTCGCCAGAGATCGAGGGATGGTGGCAGTAGCCGTTCCCCGGCTTGCCGGTTGAGGTGACGTTCACCTGCTGCGTCTTTCCGGTCTTCATGTCGCGGACGAACTCGTTGCGAGCGGCAATTGGCTTACGCCGAGTCAGGTTCGTGGCGCCGGAACTGAAGGCGACGAAGCGCCCGTCGGCCGACAGCGACGGGTTCTGGCTCCGGCCGCCGGCCGGCTTCCCGTTGACGCCGACGGTCACCAGGCTCGTCTTGCCGGTCTTCAGGTCGTGGAGGTGGATGTTGCCGTCGCCGAAGCTGTCGGGCTCGGCGAAGGCGACGAATCGACCGTTGGCCGAGATCGCGGGCTGGATGGGCTTGTTGCGTCCGGAGGCTGGCGCGGCCAACTGAGTCGTGCCCGCCTTGCGATCGCGAACGAACACCCCCGTATCGCCACTCGGGTCGAGATTGGTGGCGAATGACACGAAGGCGACGAGCCGCCCGTCACCCGAAAGCGAGGGATTGCCGCTTTCCGCGTTCGCTGGATCGCCCGACGAGCTCACGCTGACGAGGGCTGTCTTGACGTTGACCGCCAGAGCCATGGTCGTGGGGCCGAGGGCGAGTGCGAGGACGCCGACGAGTGCGAGCGCTACAACCGATCGCAAGCTGCCCTGCCTCCTCACAGCGCCGATCCTAACCGTCGTCGCCGGCACCGTCCAGGGTCGGACGCACCGTCAGCCGTCCATGTAGTTGACGGCGCTCACGCGGTCGATCGTGATCGCGAGCACCACGCGGTCGATCGCGGCAAGCGCGTCGTCGCTCTGCGGCTCCGGCGGCTCAGGCATGCCGGCGACGCGCTGCATGACCATCGCCGTCGCGGGGCCGATGTCCTTGGTCAGGACCTCGGCCGGGCCCGAGAAGACGGCGGAGGGATAGGGCTGCTCGTCTCCCCGAACGCAGAGCGAAGCCCATCCGGCTCGCCGCACGTCCTGCGCCTTGAGACGCTTGGACTCGGTCGAGATAAGGAGCCGGTCGCCGTCGCGCGCGTAGTAGACGACGGACTGACGAGGCGTTCCGCTCGTCGCGACGGTCGCCAAGACCCCGACGCGGTTCGCGTCGAGGAACTTGCGAAGGATGTCGGTTAGACCACCCATGCGGGGACGGCCTCGACCTCGGCGACGACGAAGCCGTCGGGTTCCTCGACGACCGTGTTCTCGAGCGCGCCGATGCCTTCGATCTCGATTCGGACGGTGTCTCCAATCTTCAGCAGACCCTCGGGAAAGGGCTGGCGGACGGCGCCGATGCCGGCGGGCGTGCCGGTCGCGATGACGTCGCCGGGCTCGAGTGTGAACGCCTCCGAGAGGTGCGCCACCTGCTCGAAGCAGTCGACGATCATCTCGCTGGTGCTGCCGTCCTGGCGTAGCTCGTCGTTGACGTAGGTGCGAATTGCGAGTCGGTGGGGGTCGCCGAGCTCGTCGCCGGTGACGATCCACGGCCCGAGCGGGCCGTGCGTGTCGAACGACTTGCCCATCGTCATGGTCGGCGTCCGCAGCTGCCAGTCGCGCACCGAGACGTCGTTCGCGATCGTGTAGCCGGCGATCACCTCATGTGCGCGGTCGGCCGGGACGTGGCGGCAGCGTGTGCCGATTACGACCGCGAGCTCACCCTCGTAGTCGAGGAGGCTCGATACGCGCGGCATATGGACGTCGTCGCCCGGGCCAACGACGCAGGTCGCCTGCTTGTTGAAGAACACCGGGAACTTGGGCGCCTCCATGCCGCTCTCCGCGATGTGGTCCGCGTAGTTCAGGCCGATTGCCAGGAACTTGCGCGGCACCACCGGGACGAGCAGGCGCACCTCGTCGAGGCGGTGACGCTCGGCGCCGTCGGGGTCCGCGACCTCCTCACCCTCGACGACGCCGTGGCGGACCGCGCCTTCGATCTCGAACCTGCAGAGCCTCACGATGCCTCCGGGACGGCGACCGGCTGCTGCTCGGGCGCGTAGCCGCCGGCCATCGCCTTCGAGTGGATCTCCTCGAACGCCACGCCCTCCTCGTGGTCGGCCGCGATCCGATCAGGGTCCACGAACTGGCCGATCGGGTTCGCCTTGAACTCCTCCGAGGTCCGCATCCACGCGGTCGACTTCGACCAGTCGCCGAAGACGTCCACCTGGAGCTCGATGTTGTTGCCGTCGGGGTCCGCGTAGTAGTACGAGAGCGTCATCCCGTGGTCGATGCAGAACGCGGGCTCGATCCCGGCCTCCTTGAGGCGGACGTAGCTGGCGTTGAGCTCGTCGAAGCTGGCGTACTCGAACGCGCTGTGATGGAGTCCCGTGTGGGTCTCTTTCTCGGGGTCGTCGGTGAAGTTCGGGAATGCCAGCAGCGCGATGCGATGGTTCGCATCGTCGTTGCTCAGCCACGCGCCGACGTCATCCTGATGGATGACCTCGACCCCGACGAGGACCGAGTAGTAGTCGATCATCTCCTGAAGGCGGGTCGTCTTGAGGTTCAGGTGATGGAACTTCGGGTGGATCACTTCGCTTGACATCTCTTGCCTCCGATCTTGTTTGTCTGGGTCAGGCCGCCCCGGCCATGGCGCGGATCGGCCGGGCGAGGATCTGGGTCAGCGCGTCCGCGAGCGCCTCGGCCGGCTCCACCTCCGCACCGACGCTTCGCCAGCCGACGAAGCGGTCGGGACGGATCAGGACGGCTCCGTCGCTCTCGATGCCGCGGTGGCGCAGCCACGCGCAGCGGGGGTCGTAGAGGTCGCCGTCGACGTGGCCGATCCGGACCGCGTCGAGGGGCAGGCCGGCCTCGGCCGCGAGCTGCCTCGCGGCCTCGCACCACGCTTCGCCGTCCTCGCCCGCGATCAGCAGGAAGCGCTCCGGGCGGACCAGGTCCTTGATCGGCTGCCTCCGGCCGTCCTCGTCGTCGATCCAGGCATGCGGCAGCGGCGCGCCCGGTCGCGTCGAGGGCTCATACAGACGGATCTCGTCCGGGGAGAGCGGCGCCGGACTGCCGTCCAAGACCACCGCCGCGGACTCGTACTGGTAGCCGAACTCGACGTTCAGCTCGTTGAACTCCATCGACTGCGTCCGCATCAGGCGCAGCACCGCGCTGCGGTGCTCGGCGTCCTCCGGGCGCCCACTCCACATCCGGCGCAGGCTCGCCCAGTTCTCCTCCTCCGTGTTCTCGTGCGAGACGCCGAGGGCGTCGCCGGTGGCGAAATGGTTGACCGCGTTCTCGAGCGATCGCCTCGCGTTGCGCTCGTCCGCCGAACGCCGCTCGGGCTCGTAGGTGTCGAGAAGCTCAGGCGAAGCGTCGCCGGCGAGCACCGCCGCGAGCTTCCAGCAGATGTTCTGGGCATCGTGGATGGCGCTGTTGAGGCCGAGGCCGCCGGTTGGCGGATGTCGATGCGCCGCGTCGCCGAGGAGGAACACCCGGCCGACGTGGAAAGCGGACGCCATAACCGCGTCGACCGACCACCGGGTGATCTTGTGGATCGTCATCGGCGCATCGCGCAGGCCGGTCGCCGCGCGGACGTCCGCCTCCACCTTCTCGTCCGACTGGGCGCGCGGGTCGTCGACCGGATAGTTGACGTGGATGACCCACTCCTCCGATTCCGGCCCCCAGCGCTCCGGCCCCATCGGGACCAGCACGACCATGATTCCCGACTGCGGAGAGAAGACCCAGCGGATGAGGACGTCGGGGTCCGTTGCCCACTCTGAGAAGTCCGCGCTGAGGTGCAGCGTCGCCGTCTCCGTGACCACGCCGAGGCCCTCGTAGGTGACACCGATCTCGTCAGCAACACGGCGCCCCCATCGGCGCCGAGCAGGTAATGGCACCGAATGCTGTACTCCTCGCCGCTGTCGTTGTCGCGCACGAGAGCCGTGACGCCGTCATCGTCCTGAGCGAGCTCCAGAAGCTCGTGGTTGAAGCGGATCCGGCCCGGGGAGAGCCTCTCGGCGCCTGACTTCAGGATCGGCTCGAGCCGGATCTGCGGAAGGTTGAGCGACCGCCAGGGGCTCGCCTCCCGCCAGTTCTCGTTCTCGCCGCCGGCTCCCCAGGACTCGAGGCGGGCCAGGCGCCTCCCGCAGTCATCGTCAGGGCCGGCAAAGCCCGCGTAGTAGGCGGTAGCCGCCATATGCTCCGGCGGGGTGCTGCGCTCGGCGATCTCGTCGGCCACCCCGCAGTCTTCGAGGATCTCCATCGCCCGCTGGTTGATCACGTGGGCCTTTGGAAGGTCCGACGTGCTTGGCCGCGCGCTGATCAGCAGGTGATCGACCCCCTGCCGGGCGAGCAACATCGAGGCGGTGAGCCCTGCTCCACCGCCGCCGACGATCAAGACGCGCACCTGTTCCTCAGTCATCTGGGTCTCCTCCGGACTCGTCGCCGCCAAGATTGGAACGGACGCTACACTACTTCTTTTGGAATGTCAACTCCAATTCTCGATAGGATCCCTCGCATGGCAACCAAGACGGAGGTGACCCCAAACCGCCGCGGCACCCGCTCGCGAGAAGCGGTGCTCGACGCCGCGGAGCGGCTGATGGCGGAAAAGGGGTACGAGGCCGCGACGGTCGCCGCGCTCGTCGATGAGGCGGGCATTCCGCCCAGCTCGATCTACCACTACTTCGGCGCGAAGGAGGGGGTGCTGCTGGCGGTCATGGAGCGGGGCGCCGACCGTTTCTTCGAGGCGCTCCCCGAAGTCGACCGGCGGGTCGGGTCGCGGACCGAGCACCTACGTACGCTCGTCGAGACCAGCGCCGCCACGCTCGAGCAGCATCCCGACTTCCTGCGCCTCCTGGTCGTCATGGCGGCGCAGCCCATCAGCGCCGGCGAGGGCGAGGTGCATCGCGTCGTGAACCGGGTGCGCGAGATGGCGCTTGACCGCCTCCGGGCCCAGATGAAGATCGTCTTCGGCCTCGATCCGCGAAGCGAAGACGCCGACCACCTGGCCCGCTTCGTGCTCGCCGCCTTCGACGGCGCCTTCGTCGCCCGTCAGTCGAGCCCGGAGGTCAGCCTCGGCGGGCTCCTCGCGCACCTCCCGGCGGCCCTGATCGCCGTGCGGCGGGACCTAGGCTAGAGTCGCCCCGTCCCGATGAAGGCGGCGGTGATCTACGAGAACGGCGGTCCTGACGTGCTCCGGTACGAGGAGGTGGCCGATCCTGAGTGCCCAGAGGGCTGCGTGGTGATCGACGTCGAGGCGATCAGCATCGAGGGCGGGGATCTGCTGGCCCGCGCCGGCTCCCCTCCCCCGTCGACCCCGCACATCGTGGGATATCTCGCTGCGGGCACGGTCGTCGAGGTCGGCGCTGGAGTCTCCGATCGGGCAGTCGGCGACCGTGTCGTGACCCTGAACATGGCGGGTTCGCACGCCTCCATGCGTGCGGTTCCCGCGATGTCCACGTGGCCGATTCCCGACGGGCTGGACGCGGCACCTGCCGCGTGCGTCCCGGTTGCGTTCGGCACCGCCCAGGAGTGCCTCTTCACGGCAGGCCACCTCGAGACCGGGCAGACGGCTCTGATCCACGCTGGAGCGGGAGGCGTCGGGATGGCCGCGATCCAGCTCGCCAAGCGGGCCGGCGCGACCGTGATCTCCACCGCGTCCAGCGACGAGAAGCTCGAACGCCTGAGGGAGTTCGGGCTCGACCACGGGATCAACTACGCGACCGATGACTTCGTCGACCGGACGCGCGAGCTGACCGACGGGCGCGGCGCCAACGTCGTCCTCGACTCGGTCGGCGGCCAGAACCTCGTCGACAGCGTCGGCGCGCTCGCCTACCGTGGCACCCTCGTCAGCGTCGGGGTTGCGGGCCGCGGCGGCTCCACTGTGGAGGCGCAGACTCTGTGGGCGCAGAACAACGCGCTGCGCGGCGTCTTCCTGGGTGGGGCGCTCATGACGGAGTACCCCCGCGTCCACGGCATGATCGCCGACCTGTTCGAGCGGGTCGCGACCGGTGAGCTGCGGGTCGAGATCGACCGCGCGTTCCCGCTCTCCGAGGCCGCCGCCGCCCACGCTTACATCGAGAGCCGCAAGGCCTTCGGCCGCGTGGTGATGGCGCCTTGATTCGGCTGCCTTGACGACGAGCGACGAGCTTCTAGGCGAGGCTCGCAGGAGCCTCGAGCGCCTTTCACCCGAGAAGGCGGACGAGGCCGTTGCGCGCGGCGCCCTTCTCATCGACATCCGCTCGGATGATCAGCTGCGAGACGATGGCGAGGTGCCGAGCGCGCACCGAGTTGCGCGAAACGTCCTCGAATGGCGCCTGGACCCGGCGAGCCCCCATCGAGACCCGGCTCTCGCCCGGCGCGATTGCAAGGTGATCCTCCTTTGCGACGAGGGCTATCAGTCGAGCCTCGCCGCGGCCACGCTTCGCCGCTTCGGACTCGACGCGACCGATGTCATCGGGGGCTTCCGGGCGTGGCGCGATGCCGGGATGCCGGTCGCGGCGGAGTCCGACGCCAGCCCGCCGGCCATATCCCGGGGGCCCTTAGGATCAAGCGAACCCGGAAACGCATCCAAGGACGGAGGAGCGATGAACGCGAACAAGGACCTGTGGGAGAAGGGCGACTTCACTCAGATCGCGGCGACGATGCGAGGGGGCGGCGAGGCGCTCGTCGACCGGGTGGGGATCACTCGCGGGCTCGAGGTTCTCGACCTCGCCTGCGGTGACGGGACGACGGCGGTTCCGGCCGCGCAGCGTGATGCCAACGTGCTGGGCGTCGACATCGCCGCCAACCTGGTCGCGGCCGGCAACGCTCGCGCCGAGGCCCTCGGCCTCTCGAACCTCTCCTTCCAGGAGGGCGACGCGTCGGCTCTGGACGAGCTCGAAGACGAACGGTTCGACCTCGTCATGAGCATCTTCGGGGCCATGTTCGCCCCGAAGCCCTTCGACGTGGCCAAGGAGATGGTCCGCGTCACCAAACCCGGGGGCCGGATCGTGATGGGCAACTGGATTCCGAACGACCCCACGCTCGTCGCCCAGATCCTGAAGATCAGCGCCTCCTACTCGCCGCCGCCTCCCGAGGGCTTCGTCAGCCCGATGACCTGGGGCGTCGAGGACAACGTGATCGAGCGGTTCACGGCCGCGGGCGTCGACCAGGAAAGGATCTCGTTCGAGCGAGACACCTGGACCTTCGAGCATCCCGGTCCTCCCTCGGAGCTCGTGGCGGCGTTCAGGACTTACTACGGGCCGACCATGAACGCGTTCGATGCCGCCGCGGCGGACGGCCGCGAGGACGAGCTGCAGGCCGAGTTCGAGGACCTGTTCAACCAACAGAACACGAACGACGACGGCACGTCGATCCCGGCCACATTCCTTCGAGTCACGGTCGAGCGGTAGAGAGGCTGGTCACCGTGCGCTTGGCCTCGAGCGCCTCGCGGATCAGCTCTTCGACGGTCGCGCTCGCGATACGCCGGGCGCCTACAGGGCTGAGGCGAGGAGCTCGACGACGGGCTTCGGTCCCCAGTTTTCGTCCCACAGGCCGCCGAACCCTCCGGGCGGGGAGGCCTTGCGGTGCATCGGCGAGTCGACGGCGAGGAACCAGACGAAGGGGACGTCGGTGGCCAGCAGCGCCTCGTAGAAGCGCTTCTGGTTCTCGGGCGTGGCACCCGGGGCCGCCTCCGGAGGAACCGCGCCGCTCGGGAAAGAGGTTTCCTGCACCACGACCACCCGGTCGGCGGGGATGTCAGGGGTTCCGGCGACGAGCTGGTAGGCCTCGACAACCCAGCCGGCGGCCGTTAGCGGATCGTTGCGATGGAGCACCCACCAGGGGTGGACGTTGAGGAACGAAAAGTCACCGACCGCCGTCGCGAGGTCGGGGAAGACCTGCCAGTCGGGAGGCTGGAACCCGGTGGTGACTGGAAGCCCGAACCGCTCGCGGGCTTCGTCGACCTCTTGGACGAGGCGGTCGTGATCCGCGATCCCCTTCTGGATGATCTCGTTGCCGACGCAGACGGCGTCAACCGCGCCCACCGCCGCCTCGAGGTTCGCCTTCTCGGTGGCAAGGAGCTCGTCGTCTTGCCACCAGAGCTTGGCCACCACGTGTTCGAACCCGCAATCCTTGGCGATCTGTGGGGCCCGCTCGAGCCCGAACGCCATGGTGTTGGTCACGAGACCGCGGAACCCCTCGGTGCGCAGGCGCTCGAGCTCCGCTGCGAGCTGCTCCTCGGTGGCCGGATGCGCTCCGGCGAGGAAGTCGAAGGGCGGCCCGGGGTTGTAGTTGACCCAGCGCCTTCCCGTCCGCAGCGATTCGAGCACGTCCCCGGCCATTCAAGGGCGATACTAGGCGACCAAGGTGACGGCGAACAAGGCAATCGTGGAGGCGCTGGTCTCCGCGATCAACGAGGCTGACGAAGCCTCCCTGAGGGCCCTTCTCGACGAGGACCTCGTCTCGCACGGCGCGTTGGGCGACGTGGAGGGTGCCGACGGATTCGTCGGGGTCATGCTGGGGAACGTGCGGCGAGGGTTTCCCGACGCGCACGTCGAGCCGGTCACGATCATCGAGGAGGGCGACATGGTCTCGTTCCGGCTCGATGGCTCAGGAACTCACCTCGGGCCATTTCTGGGGGTCGAGCCGACCGGCAAGACGGTTCGCATCCGCGGCATCCACCACGTGCGAGTGCGCGACGGCCGCATCGTCGAGCATTGGCAGGGGCCCGACATCCTCGCCATGCTCCTCGACATGGGGCTCTTCCCACCGGCTAGCTGACCCGTTGGAGATGCGCGTGTAGGAACGGCTGCGGGATCCCCGATGGCGTCGTGTGGACGTGGATCGAGTCCGAGCGCAACTCAAAGCCTTCGAGTTGGCCCTCGAGGTCGTCGGGGCCGTAGCGGTTGACCGGAAGGCCGCTGCACTGCGTCGGTCCGCCGGGACCGAAGGTCGCAACGATCACGTGCCCGCCAACACGCACGGTTCTCCACAGCGTCGAGACGTAAGCCGCGGTCCTCTGGCCGGACCATAAAGTGGAGGACCGCCCGGTCGTGCCAGAGATCGAACTCGCGATCAAAGTCGGCATCGCGTATGTCTGCCTGGATCCACTCGATCGACTCGCCACCGTTTCGAGCCTCGGATCGCGCCCTGTCGAGCGCCCCACGGGAAATGTCGGCGACCACGATGCTCGAGTAGCCGCGCTCCGCCAGGGTGGCCGCCAGGGAGGACGCACCCCCTCCTACGTCGATGATCGCCGCATCGCGCGGAACGCCGGTGGCCGCGATCATGCGCAGCGACGTTTCCGGCGTTTCCTCGTACCAGCTGACCGCCGCCGCATCGTTGGTGGCGACCCTCTCCCAGTGCTCTTGCTCGGTCTTCACTCGCCGCGCCCGCGAGGAGTCTCAGCCGGGGCACACCGCCTGCGCATAGAACCCCCTGCTGGCAAGGGTCCCGTTCGAATCGCTCGTCTCGATTAGCAAGGACTTCGCATCCGCGACGCCCACATCAATCTCCAATGACCATCGGCGCCGACGACGCCATTGTCAGAATCTGGACATGCGGCTCTCCCTTTCAGCGGAGGTTGCAGCTCAATCGCGTCCCGCCATCCTCCCAAGTGTGGAACGGGCTTGTGCGCAAGCGCGGCTAGACTGGTTCCTCGGGTCGAGCATCCGCTCGATCGAAGAAGTGCCCCGCATTTGCGCAGTCGTTGCCTTCGGGCACCCTCCGCGTTCGCAGTGCACCCACACGGAGGGACCGAGAGATGGCCAGAGGAACAGTGAAGTGGTTCAACGACGACAAGGGCTTCGGATTCATCACGCCGGATGAGCCCGGCGAGGACGTGTTCGTGCATCACAGCGCGATCCAGGGCAGCGGCTTCAAGTCGCTGGCCGAGGGCGCAAAGGTGAGTTACGACACCGAGCAGGGCGCCAAGGGCCTGGCGGCCGCGAACGTCCAGCCGCTCTAGCGAGCAAGAGGCATGGCTTCAAGCAGCAAGCGGAAGACCACCATGGCGAAGCTCAATCGTGAACGCAAGCTCCTCGAGCGTCGGCAAGAGAAGCAGGCAAGGAAGGCTGCACGGAAGCAGGCGGCCGCAGACGCTCGAACCGACCCCACGACGAGCTGAACCGGCGGTGACATCGAGGCAGCCTTGAGGCGACTCGGTCATTCCGGCTCGTAGGTGAGGAGCAACACCCCGGTCGTGGTCGGAATGCAGTCGACCAGCTGCAACCGCAGCGGACGGGGGACCTTCCGGAACAACCGCTTACCCGTTCCGAGCACGAGCGGGTGGACGAAGACGCGGTAGGAATCGACCAGGGCATCGCGGGACGAGCATGGACGAAATCGCCGGGCTCGCGGGCGTCTCGAAGCAGACCGTCTACAAGCACTTCGCCGACAAGGAGCGGCTGTTCGTCGAGATCGTCACCACCACGGTGGACGAGATCGGCGACGCGGTCCACGAGGAAATGCTCGCCCTTCGTGATAGCGGCGACGTCGAATCCGACCTTCTCGATCTCGCCCGGCGGCAGCTGCGAAGCGTCATGCAACCGCGCCTGCTGGCCCTGCGCCGACTCGTGATCGGCGAGGCCGGCCGCTTTCCGGAGCTCGGGCGCGCCTTCTACGAGCGCGGGCCCGGGCGGACGATCGAGATCCTCGCCGCGGCCTTCGAGCGCCTCGCCGAGCGCGGCGCCCTCGAGCTCGACGACTCCGGCCCTAGCCGCCTCGCACTTCAACTGGCTGATCATGTCGGCACCGATCAACGAGGCGATGCTCCTCGGGCGGGACGAAGCCCTCTCTCCGGCCGACATCAGGCGCCAAGCGGACGCCGGGGTCCGCGCGTTTCTCGCCGCGTACACGCCCCCTCGGTCCGCCTGAGGCAATCGCGCGACGGGCGGCGATTCCGACCGCCACGCCCGCCTCCGGGACGAGCGGATCCAGTCGGGGCAGTTAGAAGTCGGAGACCGATTGGATCAGCGGATAGGCGCGACGCTCGCCACGGGGCTTGCCGCTGACCACGATCTGGGGCAGGCCCATCGGCCCGACGCTGGCCCGCCCCTCGAACAGGAAGCGATCGAACTCGAACGGGAGACTGGTCGAGCTCAGGGGCTGCGGGCCGTCCTGGATCGAAAAATGCAGATGGGGCGCGCTGCTGTTGCCGCTGTTGCCGAGCAGCCCGATCACCTGACCGGTACGCACCCGCTGCCCCCGCTTGACCTGAACCGAGCCGGGTTGCAGGTGCGCGTAGACGGCGTACTTGCCCGGCGCGATCTTGACCACGACTCCGTTGCCGACGAACTGCGCCGGGCTATGGACGCCCGGTGCGATCGGGTCATTGTTGATCGGCGCATCGGGACGGTCGTTGACGGCAGAGACCACCCTTCCAGCGGCGACGCTGTGCACCTTCGCTCCGTAGGCGACGTAATCGCCGACCTTGGTGCCGGCGCCGTGAAAGATGACGCCGTCGCGGACGCGCGCCCAGTCGATCGCGAACGTCTCGATCGACAGCAGCCTCCCGTTCGTCGGCAGGAGTGTGCTGCGATGCGGAAAGTCTGGAGCGCAGCACCCGTTTGCGTTCACCCAGCCCGCCCCATGGAGCGGTGGGGCGATCACGGTCGGCTGACCGCGATCGAGCCGCAGTCGCGGCGCGTCGACCGTGTAGCTGCCGACCCCGACGCTGATGGGAGTCGGCGCGAGCGCATAGCGGACGTGGTTGCTCAGGCGCTTCGGCAGCTCGGCTCGACGAGCCAGGACCAGGTCGACGAGGATGACCACGGTCGACGCCCCGGGAACGGTCCGCGTCGGCTCGGTGGCGCCGAGAGCATGGGTATGTGCCGCGAGCCCGGCGCCGCGAAGCGTGAAGAGCTTCCGTCCCGGCGCCCTGACCACGAGCGACTTCAAGGTCACGTCGGCCTCGAGGCTGTTCGTGATCAACAGGTCGTATTCGACGTGCTTGCGCCCATCGTCGGCGAGGACGTAGTGAGGCGAGCCGACGGCATCGACCGTGATCGCCGTCGTCTCATCCTTGACGGCGCCGGCCGCGGCCGGGAGCGCGACGCACACGGAAGCGGTGAGAACGGCGATCACAGCCCGCCAGTGCCACACTCGCATCAAGGCTCCTTCCTCTCGGGATCCTCGGACAACCGTACACGCGGAGAACGACGGCTGGCTCTCCCAGCGCCCGAGCGGGGGCCGCCGGACGGGCGGCCCCCCAGCCTGGCCACCTAGGGCGTTGAGGCCGTGAGCTCGCCGAAGAGGCCGTGCGCCTCGTGGTCCGGGCCGGCCGTGAACAGCAGCGTGTTCGGGGTCCCGATCGCAATGCCATTGCCGAACTCGAGGGCCCACAGGCCGTCGATCTCGAGCGTCCCGCCGCCCGAATTCTCGACCGGGCCGAGGAACTGGCCGCTCTTCGGGTTGAAGGCGTTGATGTGACCGTTCCCGAAGTTCCCGACCAGCAGATCGCCGCCGAGCGAGCCGAAGCCCTTCGGCGCCAGCACGATCCCCCACGGGGAGTCGAGCGGGCCGCGCGAGACGAGCCGGTCGATCATCTTTCCGGTCGTGCTGTAGACGTCAACGAATCCGTGCCCTGCGCCCGCGACGTCATCCTCCGCGTTCTTGTCCTGCTTCGCATAGGTGACGAGGATGCGGTTCCCGACCGCTTCGATCCCGAACGGGGCGTAGCCCTTCGGCAGACCGGGGTCCTTGAAGGCACCAGGGTCCTTCACCCGCTTGAAGTTGCCGTCGAACACGTCGACCTTGCCGTGGTGGAAGTCCGTTGCGTAGAGCCTCTCGCCGCCCTTCGCCTTTGCGATCGCGAGGCCCTTGAAGATGGCCCCCTTCACCTTCGCCACAGTCTCCGCCTTCGTGGCCGGCGAACTCGATGTGTTCCAGGCCGTAATCCTCCCGGCCTCGGAGTCGAATATGAAGAGCGCCGCGCCGGTGCTCGTCATGAAGTCAGGCGAGCTGTTGAAGACCATCCCGGTGGGCGCGCCACCCGGAATCGAGACGGTGAGCGGGACCTTCGCGACGGGCTTGCCACCGCCGCCCATGTAGAGGGTCGAGTTATTGCTGCCGTTGTTCGCCACCCAGGCGGGCGTCGCAGGGCCGAACGCAAGGCCCCAGGCGTTGACGAGGTCGCCGTCCTTGAGGTCCGCCTTCCCCGCCTGGTCCGAGACGAGGTTGTGCTGGCTGACCTCGCCGGCGCTGGACGCCGAGCCCGCAAGGGCGCTCGTCGCGAGCGCCGTCGCTGCCAGCGCGACCGCCAAAGCCGTGGCTGTAAGCCATACCGACCGGTTTCTCGTTTGTTCCTGCGGTGAGAAGCGCATACGCGCACCTCCTTCGATCACTTGCCCTACCGAGTAGGCCGTCCTTGGGGCCTACTCGCGACGATCCGATGAGGTTCAGTCCATCGCGGCAGCTCCACGCTTCCTTCGAAGAGCTCGCCACGGGCGTGCTAGAACGACGGATGGACGATGACGACGGACTACGAGGAGATCGGCGATCAGTACAAGCGCGCGAAGGCTCAGCCTTGGCGGACGTTCATCGAGGCACCCTCGCTGCTCGGGCTGGTGGGCGAGCTCGCCTGGAATGTCGGTGCTCGACCTCGCCTGCGGGGAGGGCCATTACACCCGGCTCCTGAAACAGGGCGGCGCGGACCGCGTTTCGGGCGTCGACCTCTCGCCTCGCATGATCGCCCTCGCGCGCGAAGCGGAGCAGCGCGAGCCGCTCGGAATCGACTACCTGGTTGGCGATGTCCTCGATCTCGACCCGCCCGAGCGCTTCGACATCGTGGCCGCGGCGTACCTTCTCAACTACGCCAGCAGTCGCCAGGAGCTGCGCGCGATGTGCGAGGCCATCGCCCGCGCTCTCAAGCCGGGTGGCCGTTTCGTGACCGTCAACACCAGGCCCGGCCTCGCGTTCCGCGACATCGATTACACGCCGTACGGATTCGAGCGAATCTTCGTCGGCGAGATGCCCGAGGGCGCGCCGTACACCTGGCGAATCCACCTCGACGAATCGTCATTCGACATCACGAACTTCCATCTCAGCGCCCGCAACCCACGAGTGGGCGTTGAGCGCGGCCGGCCTTGAGCACGCGCGCTGGTCAGACCCCACGGTCTCGGCGGAGGGTGAGAGGGCACTTCCCGGCGATTATTGGGAGCGCTTCCTCGAGCACCCGCCGATTCAATTGCTCGAATGTCGAGTTCCCACCGCATCACCGTGAGCGCACCAGGAAGCGAAGCAAGTGCCCGTCAGGAATCCAGGAGCTCCAGGAGGACGTCGACGAGCAGATCCACGTCGGCCTGCTGAGTGCGCCAGTTCACGATCGCCGGGCGCAGCGCGACCTTTCCGTCGTATGTGGTGGTGCCGGCGAAGACCCGCCCGTCGCGGAGCAGCGCTTCGCCGAGGCCGCGGTTGAGGGCGTCGAGCTCGTCGGACGCGGTGCTCGCGGGATGGGCCCGAAAGCAGACGATGTTGAGAGGCACCTCCGCGAGCCGCTCGAGGTTCGGCTCCGCATCGACGCGATCGGCAAGGTGCTTCGCGAGCGCGAGGTGGCGGTCGACCAACTCCCGGTAGCCCGAGCGCCCATAGGCGCGAAGGGTCGCCCATACGGTTAGCGCGCGCGCCCGCCGGGAGTTCTCGGGGCTCACGAAGCCGGGATTGGGGTGCGGGTCGTCGGGCGAGGGGAGGTACGGGGCGCCGACGTTGAAGGTGCGCGAGAGGCGTCCGGGATCGCGCACGAACGCGAAGCCGCAGTCGTAGGGAACGTTCAGCCACTTGTGGCCGTCGGAGATGACCGAGTTCGCCCGTTCGATTCCCGTGGTGAGCCCTTTCGCGGAGGAGCTCAGTCTGGCGAAGAGGCCGAACGCCCCGTCGACATGGAGCCATGCGCCATGCTCCTCGGCAAGGTCGGCGAGCCGCTCGATCGGATCAAAATCGCCGGCGTTCACCTCACCGGCGTTGGCGACGAGGATCGCGGGGCCCTCGAGCTCACGAAGCCTCTTCTCAAGGGCATCGGCGTCGAGGCGTCCGGCGCCGTCGCGGACAAATCGCTCGATGGAGCCCTGCCCCATGCCGAGCATTCCAATCGCCTGCACGGCGCTCGGGTGGATGTAGCCGCTGGTCAGGATCGGGACAGCCGGCAGGCTCGACAATCCGGCGCGCTCCACGTCGACCCCACGTTGCTCGGCCCACCAGCTTCGCGCCGCGGCGAGGGCGACGAAGTTGGCCATCGTCGCCCCGGTGGTGAGGACCCCGCCGAACTCCTTCGGAAGCTCGAACAGCTGGCGCAGCCAGTCGACGGAGACCTGCTCAAGACGTGCCGCGAACGGCGAGGAGGACCATCCAAAGGCCACCTGGTCGTAGGTCGATGCGAGCCAGTCGGCACTCAGAGCTGCGGGCGTCCCGCCACCCATCACGAAGTGAAAGAAGCGCGGCCCGCTCGAGCGGGTGGCCGCCCGCTCTCCGCGATTGGCCAATTCCTCGATTGTCGCGACGGTGCCATCGCCGTGCTCGGGCATCGGGTCCGACCAACGGCGGATCGCCTCCTCGGTCCCGGCCTCGAGAACGGGGCGGGTGTCGAGGTCGGAGAGGTACCGCTTGGCGGCCGCCGCCGCGGTCGTTAGCGCCGCGCCGAGCTCGTCCTTCTCGCTCAGTGGATCGGCCACCGACCGATACTAGACGCGACCAGGCGTGGGCTAGGGCTCAGCGCGAACCGGGTCCGAGAGCCGCGTCGATGTAGGCGCGCTCCAGCAACGTCGCACTGCCGACGCTGCGGACTACGAGGACCGAATCGCTCAATTGCAGATGGTCGCCGAAACGAACGGGGATCTGCACGACACAACCGGGCGACTCGAGCTCAACACCGCGACGTCGAGAGTCTGAGGGGGCTGGGGAGATCTTGGCCGGGGCAGCCTTCTCGGCCTCGTCCCGTGCACTCTCGGCGGCTCGGAGTCGGGCCTCGATCTCCGAGACGATCGCGTGCCTGGCCGCCTCGGCTTCGCGCGCCAGCGCTCGGCCGCTGAGAACCTGGCGACCAGCCGCTCGCGCTGGCCGTCCGCTTTTCGCCGACGCGATCCGTCGCCTCTTCGCCGAGAGCGATCGGAGGCGCCGAGGTATTGAGGCGGAGATCGCCAAGCGCGTGCTGCCGGCCGCTGCGCCTGACGCGGGACAGCAATCCGCCGGCCTTGCGCGGCGGCATCGACCCCTCACGTCGGCCGGCACGCGCGTTTTGCCCTTCACCTCTTTGGGGTACCGAAACCCGACACGAGCAGGTATTTCGAGGAAGGAGCCTCATATGGCCCAGCAGGCCAAGACCAAGCAGACCAAGAATTCGTCGACGAGAGGCAACTCGCGATCGAGCTCCGGCTCGCGATCGAGCTCGAGCACGAGCCGCTCACCAAACGGAAGCTCCCGCGCCGGGACAAGCTCCCGGACGGCGAGCAAGCGCACGACCAAACGCACCGCCAGCCAGCGCAGCAATGGCGGGCGCGGCTCGACCTGGCGCGCGAGGTCCGACCAGGGCGGGGCGGCTAGCGCCACGAACGCCGCCCGCGAAGGCGTCAAGAGCGCCGGCAGCACCTTGGGCGACGTGGCCAAGAAGGCGCGGGTGCCGGCGCTCGCCGCCGGCACCGGGCTGGCTGGCGTTGCCGGAGGGATTGCGCTCGTGGCTCTCAAGCCGAGAAAGCGGGTCCTCGGCGTGCCGTTGCCGACCAAGAGCGGCACGCAGGCGGTGAGCGAGAACCTGGCCGCGGCAACCAAGAACGTCGGCAGCTTCGGCGAAGGGATGTCGTCGCTCGCTGCCGAGATCCGCAAGGTCCGGGAGGGCATCGCCGGGGGCAACGGCGAGAAGGGACGCTCTCCGATCGAGATCGTGCTCCAGGGCCTGACGAAGCGACACTAGGGCCGCGGCCAGCTGCGGTGGGCGATGTCGGAAGGAGGAGGTCGAGATCATCCGCGAACGCCTGCGGCTGCTTGTCAGCGTGAATCCGATCATGTGACCAAGGTCACGGTCGGTTGTTTGAACGGACTCCGGCCCGAAGCGGTTCTACGGTCATCACGATTCCCGCAGGAGAAGCTTTCTCGCCGCTGGCGGATTGCATTGATGAAGCCATTGCCCGCCGCGGCGAAGGCTTCGCGGAACTGATGGGACGAACGGTTCTTGATCGCGGCTCGGGATCTTCCGTCGCAGTATCGAGCGGCCAGGAGAAAGTGAAGGTAGTCCGGCGCTCGGTCGCGGCCTATAACCGCGGCGACTTGGAGGCCGTTCGTGAGCTGAACCACCCCGATGTGGAAGTGGATTGGTCGGCGTCCCGGGGTCTGGAGGCGGGCGTCTACCGCGGACGGGAGGATGTGGTCCGCTTCCACCGGAGCTTCCTTGACACCTTTCAGGAAGTCCGTATCGAGCCGGACCGCTTCATCGAGTCCGGTGATTCGGTCATCGTTCCCAACTCGGCTCACGTCCGAGGACGGGATGGCATAGAAGCAGTTGCGAGGAGCGCCCTGGTCTTCGAGGTTCGCGGGGGGCGGATAGCGCGCCTCTGTCTCTATCAGGAGACGGGCGAGGCCCTCGAAGCCGCCGGGCTGCGGGAGTAGGCGCGCCCGGCACCAAGCGTCCGCCGGAGCCGAGCCATCATCTCCGGGAGCTGCCGCCGGGCCACGGGACCCCCGCGTGGCGCCCGATGGCCGGCCCGTCCGCGGCTCCACCCGCTCCAAGCCCACACACCAGCGCCTCGGTGAGGGCGGCGCCGGCGGTCCCGTCGGGGTCGAGTGTGGGGTTGTATATCGTCACCTCGACGCCCGCGACGCGGCCGGTTGTCATCGCCGCGGCGAGGACGATTGCGAGCTCGTCGGGCGACATACCGCCGGGCTGGCGGTAGTCGACAGCGGGCATGACGGCGTCGTCAAGCACATCTGCGTCGATGTGGACCCAGAACCGGTCGGGAGCGCCCGGGCGGACCAGGTGGGCGGTGGCGCGCTCGGCGACCGCCCGCGCGCCAGCCGCGCGGAGCTCTGCGAGGTCGAGTGCGAGGAGCGCCTCGGGAAGTGGCTGGCTACCGTCGCGCGCCTGCTCCTCCGCGTCCCGGAAGCCCACGATGACGGTGTCCTCGGCGGCGACGATGGGCGAGCGGCCCTCGATGTCGCCGACCGCGGACGGTCCATGGCCTGTGACAAGCGCGAGGTCCATCGACGCCGCTTCGCCTGAGGGCTCGGCCGACGGCTGATAGAAGTCGGCATGCCCGTCGAGGAACAGGAGCCCGGCGCCGTCACCGCGGCGCAGCGCCAGCGTCCCGCCGAGCAGCACGCTGCAATCGCCGCCGAGGACGAGCGGGACCTCGCCGGCGTCGAGCACGGTCCCGACCGCGTCGGCGAGGGCGACCGCGTAGCCGGCTACCTCGGAGCCGTTGAGCACGCCGCTATGCGGGATCGCGCACGCCCGAGCCGGTCGGCGGCGCGACCGTAGTGGCGATCCGTGCGCCTAGCGCCCTCGCGAGGCCGTGGCCGAGCAACGCGTCGCCGAGTCCCTCCACACCGGTGGCGCGAAGACCGAGGCCCGAAGGCGCCCCAATGATGGCGAAGCGCGGCGATGCGATCGGCGACTCAGACACCGCGCTCGCGGTCCCTCGACCGCCGCCCTCCCCGCACTTGATTCGAGCGCCACTGCAACAGCGTCGGCGATGAGTTCATCTCCTGCGGTCCCTCACGACCCAGGGAGCTGACCCTACCTGACCCGCTGCGCACGCCCCGATGCCGGTCCGGAGCGGCTCGGCGTAGGGTCTCGATATGAGACCGTGCACCGTCGTCTTCTTCCCCGAGGGAGCGTTCGGGCCGACGAACAACTGCGTCGGGATCGGCGAGGTCCTGCGGGAGCGGGGGCATCGAGTGCTCTTCGTCGTCGAGGAGTCGTTCGCGGGAACGCTCGAGAGTCGGGGATTCGAGGAGCGGTTGATGCGGCTGGCGCCTCCGCCAGAGACCCCGGAGGAGCCGGGGCAGTTCTGGAAGGACTTCATCCGCGAGACAGCGCCGGTATTCCGCGAGACGACCTTCGAGCAGCTCGCCGACTTCATGGCGCCGACCTGGCGGGCACTGATCGACGGCGCGCGCTACGTAGACAAGCAGCTGACCGAGATCTTCGACGAGCTCTCGCCTCAAGCGATCGTCGAGGACAACGTCTGCGCCTTCCCCGCGATCCTCGCGAGCGGGCGGCCGTGGGTGCGGATCGTCTCCTGCAACCCGTTGGAGCTCAAGGATCCGCAGCTGCCGCCTCCCTACTCGGGCCTGCCCGCCGACGACCGCTCGCAGTGGGAAGCGTTCCGCGCCGAGTACCGCCGGGCGATCGAGGAGATACAGCGCGAGTTCAGCGAGTTCTGCGTCGAGCGCGGAGCGCCGCCGCTGCCGGAGGAGGAGTTCATTCACAGCTCAGCCTGGCTCAACCTCTACCTCTATCCGCGCGAGCTCGACTACCGGCGCTCGCGACCGCTCGGGCCGACATGGCACAACCTCGAGTCGAGCGTGCGCACCTCGGACGAGCCGTGGAGCCCGCCGGCGCGGATCGCAGACGGCGAGGGCGCTTTGATCTACCTGAGCCTCGGCTCGCTGGGCTCCGGTGACGTGGCGCTGATGGAGCGCCTGGTCGAGTCGCTCGGCAAGACGCGGCACCGCTACGTCGTCTCGCGGGGACCGCAGCACGCCGAATACGAGCTGGCCGAGAACATGGTCGGGGGGGAGTTCCTGCCGCAGGTCTCGGTGCTTCCCCACGTCGACCTCGTGATCACTCACGCCGGGAACAACACGACCACCGAGGCGATCCACTTCGGCAAGCCGCTGATCGCGCTGCCGCTCTTCTGGGACCAGCACGACAACGCGCAGCGCATTGACGAGACCGGCTTCGGCATGCGCCTCGACACCTACCGCTTCAGGGACGAGCAGATGAGCGGGGCGATCGACCGTCTCCTCGGCGACGATGAGCTGCGTGGGCGACGCCGCGCGATCGCCGAGCGCCTGCAGGCGGAGCCGGGGAACGTGCGCGCCGCCGACTTGATCGAGCGACTGGCGACGACGGGACAGCCGGTTGCCGCCTGACGTTCGAGTCGGCCTGCTCATGGCCGAGGTCGGAACCGTCAGCCCGGCGCCAGGAAGGGCCGCAGCAGCCCTGTGCGCCGGGCTGGCTTTCCGGTCGCGTCCTCGCGACGATCGGCCCCTGCGAGCGTGGCCGTGATCGCCCTGGAGGCGAGAAAGCGGATCGGCTCTGGCTCCCAGGGAGGTGAGGAGTGGTTGACCCACGGCATCGACGCAAGCTCGGAGTCGTTCCCGAGAACGAGGTCGGCCAGCGTTCTGCCGGAGATGTTCGCAGCGCCGAGACCGTGACCGGTATAGCCGCCGGCGCAGCCGATGCCGCGGGTCCGATCGAACGTGACGCTCATGCTCCAGTCGCGAGGGACCGCCAACGGCCCACCCCAGTGGTGGGTGATCTCGGCCGCGCCGGCGGCCGGAAACTCCCGGCGCAGCGATTCGGCCAGGCGGTCCCGGACCACGGGGTTGCGCTCGTTTCGCTGATCGAACGGAGACGCCAGCCAATACGGGGCGCCGCGACCCCCGATCGCGATTCGGTTGTCGGTCGTGCGCTGCGCGTAGAAGAAGAGATGCCGGCTATCGCGGACGAGCAGGCCCTCGCGCCATGAAAGCGCGTCCCATGCATCGGGCCCGAGCGGGGCGGTGGCGATCATCAGTGAGTAGATCGGCAGGTAGCGCCGCCTCTGCCCACGCAGCTGGGTGGAATACGACTCGGTGGCCCGGAGCACCACCTCGGCTCGGACGGTCCCAGAGTCGCACTCGATCCGACCGGGCTCCAGGGATCGGGCGTTGGTTCGTTCGTAGATCGTCACGCCATGGCGCTCACAGGCGTCGGCGAGCCCGCGAACCAGCCTTGCGGGATCGATCCGCGCCGCGTGGGGCTGGTACCAGCCGCCCAGGAGCCCCTCGGCGCGAATCAGGTCCCGGGCCTCCGTGGCCGACAGCAGGTGCCCGTCCGGCTCGAGCGTGGCCCCATCCGCGGAGGCGCTGAGGCGTTGCCACTGCGGCGGGGAAGTCGCGATCGCCAGCGCGCCCGCCTTGAGAAATCCGCACGCAATGCCCTCGTCGTTCGCGACCCGCCCGATCTCATCCACGGCCTGGTTGCTCGTTCGCACCGCGAGGCGAACGACGTTGGAGTCGGCGGCCAGCCCGTAGGCGGCCGGGCTTCCGGCGATGCCTCCGGAAACCCAGCCGCCGTTGCGTCCAGATGGACCGAAGCCGGCGATCTCGCGTTCCACGACGACGATCCGCAGGTCCGGCTGTGCGCGCCTCAGGTAGTAGGCGGTCCACAGCCCCGTGAACCCGGCGCCGACGATCGCAACGTCGCAGTCGACATCGCCCGCCAACCGTCCGCGGGGAGCCAGCGAGCCCGGTAGCTGGTCCAGCCAGAGGCTCCGCGCACCGTAATGCGACGCCGTGGAAATCGATGGCGGCCGTGCCTGAGTCCGGCGACGGCCCAAGAAGCGGCGGCGGGACATTCCCTGAGGCTACGCCGCGCAGTGATCCCCTTGCAGGTGTCGCGAAATAGGGTGCGCAGCACGATGAGCAAGTTCGACCGTCAGCGCCTAGCCGAGCTCCTTCGACGCGAGGAGGAACGATTCCTGGCGACGCACCGGCGTTCGGCCGAGCTTCACGAGCAGGCGCAGCGATCGCTTCTGGCAGGCGTGCCGATGCCGTGGATGACCGAGTGGGCGAGCCCGCATCCGGTGTTCGCCGCCGAGGCCTCCGGCGCACGGTTCACGGACGTGGACGGCAACGTGTACGCGGACTTCTGTCTCGGGGACACGGGCGCGATGACCGGCCACGCCCCGGCGCCGACGACGGAGGCGATCGTGGCGCAGGCGCGGCGCGGAATCACGCTGATGCTGCCGACCGAGGACTCCGCCTGGGTGGGAGCCGAGCTCGGGCGACGATTCGGCCTGCCGCTCTGGCAGTTCGCCCTCACCGCCACCGACGCCAACCGGTTCACGATCCGGCTTGCCCGGGCGATCACCGGACGTCCCAAGGTCCTCGTCTACTCCTGGTGCTACCACGGCACCGTCGACGAGAGCTTCGCTGTCCAGGTCGAGGGCGAGACCCGGGCTCGGCCCGACAACCTCGGTCCACCGGTGGATCCCGCGGTGACCACGACGGCCGTCGAGTGGAACGACGTGGCAGCACTCGAGGCGGCGCTCGCGACCGGCACGATCGCGTGCGTGCTCGCCGAGCCGGCGATGACCAACATCGGCATCGTCTTGCCCGAGACCGGTTACCACGACGCCCTGCGCGAGCTGACCCGCGAGCACGACACTCTGCTCGTCATCGACGAGACGCACACGATCTGCGCCGGGCCCGGCGGCTACACCGCGGCCCACGGTCTCGAGCCCGACTTCGTGACGGTGGGCAAGCCGCTCGCCGCGGGGGTGCCGGCCGCCGCCTACGGGATGAGCGCCGAGGTGGGCGAGCGGGTCGTTCGGCACCAGGGGATGCTCGAGGCTTCGGATGTCGGCGGGATCGGCGGCACCCTCGCCGGCAACGCCCTGTCGCTCGCCGCGATGCGCGCGACGCTCGAGAACGTGCTCACCGGTGAGGCGTTCGAGGGCATGATCGCGCTGGGCGAGCGGTTCGAGGCAGGGGTGAACGAGGTGCTGGCCTCGCATGCCGTTGGCTGGCACGTCACCCGCCTCGGTTGCCGCGTCGAGTATGCCTTCGCGCCAGAGCCGCCCCGGAACGGAGGCGAGGCGGCTGCCCACGCGGACCCGGCGCTCGACCGCTTCCTGCACCTCCACGCGCTCAACCGCGGGATCCTCATGACGCCGTTCCACAACATGGCGCTGATGTGCCCGGCGACGACCGCGGCCGACGTCGACCAGCACACGACCGTGTTTGCGGAGGCCGTGGAGGACCTGTTCGCGTGAGCGGAAGCTTGTCGATCACGCGAGAACGGCGAGGTCGATGCCGGCCGCGACGCTCGCGAAGCCGATCAGGATTCGTTCGGCCTCGGCGCTGTCGATCGCCGGGTGGGCGATCACGACCTGAAGGCCGAGGCCGTCCTCGAGGGCGACCAGCCCCTGGGCGATCCTCCGCGCCGGTTCGGCGAGGCGGAAGTCGCCCCGCGTCGCGCCCGCGTGGAGAACCGACTCGTAGAGCGAGACCTGGCGGTCGAAGTAAGACGAGGTGAGAACGCCGAAGGCGGCGCTCGAGCCGGTGAAGGCGTCGAGCTCGTAGAGAAGGCGGCTCTCCTCGTCACCGGGCCCGGTGGGCACGCCGAGGTGGATCGCGAGGCGTAGCTGAACCGGGGGCTCGCTCAGCTCCCCCACTGCGGCGGCGCGACGCTCTGCGTAGCGATGCATGGCGTCGCGAGATACCTCGAGGAGGAGGTCGTCGAGGTTGGGGTAGTAGTAGAGAACCAGGCTCGGGGCAAGACCGGCCCGCTCGGCGATGTCCTTGACGCGGACGCCGACCGCCCCTCGCTCCAGCAAACACCTGCCTCGCGGCTCGTCTTCGAACTCAAGGACGGCAAGGTCGTCGATGGTCGGGAGCACTTCAACGACCTCTACGCCTGGGACGAGTTCTGGTCGTAATCCCTGACGGGATTAGGGTTCGCTCAGCGTCCGCTGTTTGAGCAAGGCAGGTAGATCAGACTCCTGTCACGCGTGGAGGGAGGCGTCCAACAAAGTAAACGAAACGGGCCGGGCGACGCCTGTGCGCCACCCGGCCCGCGTTGGGTGCTGATGTGAGCTCGAGCTAGGCCTGGATCGTCTTCGAGACGAGCGGCAGGCACCCGCCCTTGGCGTTGACCGTGGCGTAGAACTTGCCGCGGACCTGGCCGGAGTTGCCGGTGTCCCAGCTTCCGTCGGTCTCGGTCCTATCGGAGTAGAGGACCTTGCCGCTCGCCTTGTGGACGGTGACCGTGCGGTTGGACAGGCAGCTGGCCTTGCTCGACTTGATCTTCCCCTCGAAGCCGTCGCCCGTGTAGTGGATCGTCAGCTTGTCGTGGGAGGGGCTCGCCGAGGCAACGCTCGTCGTGGCCGCGCCGGCGACCGCGAGGGCCGCGACGAGGGCGGTGAGGGCTCGGCGGGTCTTGGTGATGGTCATTGTCTTCTCCTTGGTAGGTGGTTTCGAACTGCACGGGCATCCTCGCCCGGCAAGGCCGCCCCTACCAGGGGCCCTAGGTGTGGACCTCGCCACACCCTGCGGAGGGGATCAGGCCAGGGCGCGCTCGGGCTCGGAGTCCAGGCCGGGGCCATCGACCTGTGACTGAATCATCAGAATTCATTCGGGGCCTGGATCCGACTGACCGCGATATATAGTCGCGGGAGGTGGGGATTCATCCGAGCAAGCGCGTCGGACTGTGCCTGGCGCTTTCAGTAGCGCTCGGCGGCGTGGCCGCTTCGCCGGCTCCGGCGGCTTCAGTGAAGGTGCGGACCCAACGCATCTCCCGCTCGAGCCCCTTCTCGCCATCCTCGACCTGCGCGCTCGACAACCCCGGGTTCTCACGCGGGTACGCGCAGGAGACCTCGGTGGCGGTCGACCCGGCGAACCCGAAGAGGATCATGGTCGCCTGGATCCAGGACGGCCGGGCAACGGACATCGTGATGGCATCCCGCGACGGCGGGAAGACCTTCTCGCGGATCCTCGTCCCCGGGCTCTCGGCCTGCACCGGGGGTCCGTTCCAGGTCGCCAGCGACCCCGGCGTCGACTTCTCCGCCGACGGGCGCCAGGCATGGTTCAGCGCCATCGTGGTCAACGGCGTCACGGCGCAGGGCGATTCCGCCCCCGCGCCGGCGCCATTGGACGGGGGCGATCCGCCGCCTGGGACGGGCGCAAGCACGGCCATGTACGCCTTCCGGTCCTTCGACGGCGGCTTCTCGTGGACGCCGCCGTACACGGTCCAGCCCGACACGGATCAGTTCTGGGACCTGCCGCGACTGACGGCCGATCCGCGCAAGCCGAACACGGCCTACTACGTCTACGACCTGCGCGAGCCGCCCGATCTCCTTCATGGCTACAGCCTCTTCGCCAAGACGACCGACAACGGGCGAACATGGTCGGCGCCGACGACGCTTTACGACCCCCACACCACGAACAGCTGGCCTGGCATCAGCAAGGTCCTCGTCAACAACGACGGCTCGCTGCTCGACGTGATGGCGGTCATCACCTCCAACTTCTCGGACCCGGCCGCGGACCAAACCACACAGGAGCTCGCGGTCCGCTCGACCAATGGGGGCAAGACATGGGGCAAGCCGATCACGATCGGCTGGTCGTCCGGGCGAGGGGTCACCGACGACCTGACCCATCCCACGCACGGCCTGAACACTTTCGACACGTACCCGTCGCAGACAGTCGCGCCGAACGGAGACGTTTACGTCGCCTGGCTGCAGCCGGGCTCCACGAACCAGGCGTCGCGGATCGCGGTCGCACGGTCCACCGACTCCGGGCGCACCTGGACAACGAGGCACATCAAGGTCCAAGGCCAGGCGGCGATGCCGACCATCGAGGTCGCTGGCGACGGGACGGTGGGCGTCGTGTACTACATCGCCGCCCCGAAGAGCGTCGACGGCGACTGGCCGGCGCGGGTGGTCGTCTCCACCTCGACGAACCACGGACGGGACTGGAAGCGCACCAAGCTCGCCGGGCCATTCAACTTGCTCACGACCGGCAGCGACGCGCGGGCGTGCTGCTTCCTCGGCGACTTCGAGGGCATCGGCCGCCTGCCTCACGGCATGGTCGCCGGGTACTCGATGGGAAGGCCGCAGGCGGTGAACCAGGTCGACGACTACTTCAGCCGGATCACCACGCCGAGAGGGAAGTAGCCCCTCAGACGGCCACGATGTCAGAGCGGAATCGCGGCCGTGAGGACCTCGTCACGGTCGGCTTCTCGTCCCGGCGCGAGCAATCTTGCGCCACTGCTTCTTCTTTGGCGGCGCTTGCGGGAGACCCGCATCCTTCTCGCGCGCTTCCACGCTGGCCGCCAGCGGCGCGTGGTGGTGCAATCCGTGTTTCGGCGACCAAGCGGGCTGGTGGAAGGATTGATTATGCCTTCGGGCACTGCCTCTGAGGTCAGGACCGGGTCACGTCAGATCTTGGGTGCGAACCCCGCGATGCGACGCGCCTGGCTTGCGCATAACACGGGGCACGCTCTCGATGCCGTTGCGGACACGGCCTTCGCGCCGGAGGAGACACGCGGAAGCATCGAGAATCTCGTGGGCGCAACGCAGGTTCCACTTGGCATCGGCGGGCCGATCCGCGTCAATGGACAGCATGCCGACGGGCTGTTCTACGTCCCATTCGCAACGACTGAAGGAACGCTCGTTACCACCTACCAGTACGGCATGCGGGCGATCACCGAGGCGGGTGGGGCGAATACCCACGTTCTGGCTGACGCTCTCGACATCACTCCATGCTTCGTCAGGGCAGGGATGCGTGACGCGCTCGCCCTCGCTGGGTGGCTGACTGAGCATTTTGCGGAGCTAGAGGCGGCGGCCGCCGAGACCACTGCGCACGGTCGTTTGCTCGAGGTTCGCCCCCGCGTGCTCGGGCGCCGCGTCTTCGCGCAGTTCGTGTTCAGCACCGGCGACGCAATGGGGCTCAACATGATCAACCTCGCGGTCGACCGCATCTGCCGTTATGTGATCGAGGCGATGCCGTGTGAGCGCTACTACCTGAGGTGCAATTACTCCAGTGACAAGAAGCCAGCCGCCATCAACTTGTTCCGACCATATGGCAAGGAGGTAGTGGTTGACTTGCTGCTGCCGGCCAATGTTGTCGAGACGCACCTCGGGGTTTCAACCCGCGGGCTATGCGAGTTCGCTGCGTCGGGTCGACTTGGCACCATGCAGGCTGGGGCGCTGGGCGCGAACGCGCACTTCGCCAATGGCCTGGCGGCGATCTACATCGCCTGTGGCCAGGACGTGGCGCAGATCGTCAACGCGAGCATCGGCTTCCTGGACTTCGAGCATGTCGGCGACGGCGACTTGTATGTGGCCGCCAGGCTGCCCAGCCTCGTGTCCGGCACGGTCGGTGGGGGCACCAAGCTGCCCACGCAGCACGAATGCCTGGCATTGCTGGAGTGCACCGGCGACGGCACCGCACGCAAGTTCGCCGAGATCGTCGGGGCGACGCTCGTCGCTGGGGAGCTTGCGATCTGCGCCGCACTCGCCAACGGACGCTTCATCGAAGCTCACCGCCAGAATCGCCTGATCGCCGGGGGGGATCGGGCGGCGGGCCGGATCTGAGAGCCAAGCTGTTCTGTTCCCGCAACCGCTTCGCTGCGCGGCCAGGGAATTTCCCACCGGATTTCTTGACCCGCCAGATTGGGATTACCATGGCCGCGTGAGCGACGCGGTTGACGAGCGTCTTCGCACTCTGTTGCGAGAGGATCCGGTGCCGGAGGTTCGAACCGAGGCAGCGCGGGCGCTCGGCGTGACGGGCAAACCGGTGGAGTCGATCGAGCCGCTCGTTGAGGCGCTCGACGATGCGAACGCCGGCGTGCGGCGCGCAGCGACGCTCGCCCTTGGGCGAATCCACGATCCGCGTGGCGTTGAAGCGCTAGTCGTCGCCTTGGCAGAGCGCCCGGAGCTCTGGCGCGAGACATCGGCCGCCCTCGCTCACACGGGCGACCTTGACCTCGTCGACCGCCTGCTGCCCCTGCTGAACTCGGACTCGAGCCACGTACGCTCGGGCGCCGTCCGCACAATCGCCGCGGTCTCGAGCGCCACGCCGACGGATGAGGGCGAGCCCGTCTTCGAGTACAGCGACGAGGAAGGCCACCGCCACCTCTTGTTCTAGCCTCGGAGCTCGCGCGGGGGGGCGTCCGCGCCGGGCTGGCTAACCATCGCCATCACCCATCCGAGCTCGTTGCGCCACCACCCGCGCACAACGGGGCCACCGTCCCACTCGACTCGAAGCTGCCGCCACGAATCGGGCGACCCATCGAAGTGGCTCAGCGCGACCCGCGCCTGCCGAAAGTCGAGACGCAGGCCCTCACCTCGCGCCTTCGACGCAGCCTCCTTGGCGGTCCACAGAAGGTTTGCCATCAGGTCTCGCGACTCGTCGTCCAGCCCGCTCAGAAGCTCACGCTCGTCGGGTCGAAGCCATTGGCGGATGAATGCCGGGCTACGAGGCTCGACCACCTCGAGGTCGCACCCCACCGTCGCTGAGCGGCTGCCGACGGCAACCAGCGCCCGGCCGGCGCGGTGGCTGAGCGAGAGCACAACGGGGATCGGTACGCCCCCGGCGAGGGCCTCGGGTGCTCCCCCCGGCGTCGGCATGACCTCGACCTCTGAGGCCGGCAGGCCCTGCGACAACGCCAGAGCCGCCTTCGCGGCCCAGCGCCCGAGCCGCCACTCGGCGTGGCGCTTCGGAGTTCGAAGCGCCGAGAGGATCCGGCGCTCCCGCTCGCTCAGCCACCGATCGTCCGACGGTACGTCAGCGAGGGCGCGCGTCAGCCAGCCGAGCTCGCCCATCGCTCGCCTTCCCGGCGTCGACCGCTCGCTCGATCCCGCGGTCGATCGCCTCGATCA
Source organism: uncultured Actinomycetes bacterium (assembly GCA_963823245.1). GTDB lineage: Bacteria > Actinomycetota > Thermoleophilia > Solirubrobacterales > 70-9 > JAWVFM01. The sequence goes on from CAWGKQ010000008.1 coordinate 617,572, forward strand.
GACGCGGGCGCAACTCGGCCGGCGGGACGATCGCCTCCACGGATCCCACCTCGACGGCCCGCTCGACGCTGTGGACCGAGTCGAACTCGGAGGCGAAATCCCCCTGCTTCTCGGCATGCACCCGATCCCACAGGTCGGATCGCTCGGCGCGAAGCGGGGTTCGCTCGGGGCCCTCAGACGCAGCGATGCGCTCGTCGATCTCGATGATCCGTGGATCGCGATCGGTCGCCTGGGCGACCTCGCGGGCGAAGACGACCGCGGCGGCAGGGGCGCCCCCGATCACCGACGCGTGAGCGCCCTCGACCGCGATCGTCTGCAGGTTCTCGTTCAGGCGCTGCGAGAAGACGACGAATGCGCCGCCGTGGTAGCGCGAGACGACGCAGAACACGATCGGTCCGTCGAAGTTCACGACCGCGCGGCCGATCTCGGCGCCGAACTCGAGCTGCCACTTGCGCATCGACTCCGGGGAGCCGTCGAACCCGGCCAGGTTCGCGAGAACGACGACCGGTCGCCGACCCGCGACCGAGTTGATGGCACGAGCGATCTTCTTTGACGAGCGCGGAAAGAGCGTGCCCGAGGTCCAGTGGGTGGGGCCGTCCGCGGGCACCTCCCCGTGGCGGACGATCGGACGTGACTCGATCCCAAGCAGCGCGACCGGCCAACCGCCGAGGTGCGCGTCCCAAACCACGGCGCTCTCGGCGTCCCGCATCGCCGCCCATCGCTCGAGCGGAGCACGATCGCTGTCGATCGTCGCTTTCATCATCGAGCGGATGTCGAACGGGGCCCTGCGTCCGGGATTCGTTTCGTCGGAGAACACGTCGCCGATCCGGACGAAACCCGATCCGGGACCGTGGTGGGGCATCTCGGCGACGTCGCGATCGAAGTGATCGGCGGTCCGCGCGCGCCGCGGGAAGCGCTCGCCGGGCGCGACGTATGAATGCTCGTAGTAGTCGAGCAGCAACCGGCAGGCGCCAGCGAGATCCGGAGCCCAGTACTGCGCCTCCCCGTTCGGTCCCATGATCCGTTCGTAGCCCCCGATCCCGAAGTTGTCCTCGGCCGAGACCCCGCCCGAGTAGTCGAGCGCCTGCTTTCCGGTCAGCACCATGGCGCTGGCCGGGGTCATGATGAGGATCCCGCGCGTGTGCATCAGCATCGTCGCCTCGGCGTTCCAATACGGCTGTGCGCCGACGTTGATTCCGGTGATGACAACGTTTAGCTCGCCGCCGCGCTGCGTGAACTCGACGATCCTCCGCAGTACGGCCGCGATCCAGTCCATGTTCTCGGTGCCGCTGTCCATCGCGATCTTGGCGCCGGCCGAGATCGCGAACCACTCGAGCGGCACCCTGAGGCGGTCGGCCAAGTCGAGCGCCGCGATGATTCGCCGGCACTCGGGCTCGGCGAGCGATCCGAGCGACTTCGTCGGGTCGCCGAAGATCGCCACCCGGCGCATTCCCTGCGGATAGCGCTCGGTGTAGTTGCTGACGACGCCGACCACGACCCCGGCGGGATTTGTCGCCAGCTGGCGTTCGACTGGGGCGAGCCGCCCGTTCGAGCCGAGGTCGTGCTCGACGAAGTCCCCGGCCGGCTGGTCGGTGGGAGCGTCAAAGTCGGAGCTCGCGGGGGCCAGCATCTTCACGATCTCAGCCGGGTGGAGAGTCCCGCGCCGACGAGCAGAGACGATCCGCTCCCCCGCATCGTCGTAGGGCATGAGCGGCCGGTTGGGTGGCTCCTCGACCTCTACGACGACCTCCGAGCCAGTTGGGAAGAAGCGGATCACGCGGTCGCGCTCGGTCCCGTCCGCGCCACGTATCCGACCCCGCGCCAGCAGCATCTCGATACCCAGCCCGCGTGTAGAGGGGCCAAGACGGCCCACCATCTGACCGATCTCGGCCGGGCTCAGCTCAATTACCGGCCAGACGTAAAGCAGCACCCGGTTCCATTGGGGTCGCCGGCTCGGCTTGCGATGCGCAAGGACGCCACGGATCCCCTCCAGCGTGTCCACCAGCATCCGCTCGAGCTCGGGTAGCGAGGTCAGGCGGCCGTCGTCGTCGCGAACGGAGGTGAGGTCCCGGACCTCGGCGAGGGCGAAGATCCGCTCCTCGTTGGGGTTGTCGCGCGCGGTGCCGCGAAAGAGATACACGTCCTCCGCCGCGGAGGGCAACCGCTCGAGGGAGAAGTTCGTGAGGCGCCAGAGCTGGAGTCGCCCAGCCATCTCCGGATGGAGGCCCCGCAGCAGCCGATCCTCCGTCAGGCGACCGTCCGTCGGTCGAAACGTGAACAGGTCGACCGCGGACATGCCTCGTCCGCGAGCGGGCTCGGCGACGCCCACCACGACCCGCCTGACATTCGGCGCCGGCCCCACGTCGACGAGTAGCGAGGCCAGCCGCTCCGCCAGCTCGTCCGGTGCCGATGGCTGGCCGTCGTACTCCGCGTAGAAGTCGGCTTCGAGCTCCTCGCCCTCCGGCAGCGAGGCGGCATACTCGCCGAGGGCGGCTGCGGCCGCCGCGAGCTCGTCGAGTTCGACGTGGACCGTCGCCACCCGCCGTTGAGCGGCGCCGCGAGGGTGGATGGCGGTAAGAAACGGCCGCCCACCCAGCTCGAGCTCCTCGAAGCCCCGCAAGCCGCGCATCCGGTAGTAGCGCCGCGTCATCACCTCGAGCAGGACCGCTCTCAGCGGTGGCCCGGCTGCCCGCAAGCACTCGCTCAGATAGGGCGCCAACGGGCGCGTGCAGGCCACGAGCGCGTCGACCAGGTCGCTCCGATCCGGGCGCATCGGATCCGAGGCGAGCGCGGCGAGGTGCGCCTCAGCCTCACGGTAGGTCGCGGCGGCGGCATCCTCGATCAACGGTTGGTCGAAGTAACGAAAGCGTGTCTCGCGGGCGAGGTCGGCGACGATTTGATCGCGCCCCTCGGCCGCGATCGCCAGCCGGTCGAGGTCCCGGCGGAAGGCGTCGCCGACTTTGTCGACGAGCTCCTCGACCTGCTCGAGGCGACGGTCGAGCAGAGCCACGATCGCGATCCGAAGCCGTTCGGCTCGCCGCAGCGACAGAAACAGCCGGTACGCGGCCTCCTCGAGCTCCGCCGTCCTGTCCAGCCCATCGACCCCGTAATGGGAGAACGCGCGTTCGAGGTCGGCGACGAAATGCTTGGGCAGCCCCTCGGCCTCGGCATCGAGCGAGCGCAGGTAGGCGTCGAGGTGCTCGCGCGGGCTCCGCAGGAGCTCGAGGCCGGGATCGGCGTCCTCGTGCCGGGGCCGGCTGAGTGTTTGGAGATCCGCATACGCCGTCAGGAGCCGATGCTCGCCGGCGATGAGCTCCGGATCGTCACCAGGAAGATCCGCCCAGGCGCGCTCGAGGTCGGCGACGATCCGCTCGACCTCGCCGGGCTCGGCGTCGTAGCCGAGCACGAGCCACGTCAGGCGCTGGAGGTTGTCGCGGCAGAAGGTGCTCCTGTCGGCGCTGACCAGAGCGCCGACCGGCAGCCGCACCCGCTCGGAGTCCGGCGCGAGGTCGGGGGCGTCGATCGGATCGATTCGGACGAGCGGCTGCTGGGCACCGACCTGGAGATTCGCTCCGACGAGCACCTCGCGGATTCGACCGGGGACCGGCGCGGTGAGCGACGACTCCATCTTCATGATCTCGACGACGGCGACGACGTCGCCCGCGGCGACCTCGTCCCCGGGCTCGACCGGAATCGAGACGACGACGGCCGGGGCAGGGTTGCGCACCACCCCGCCGTCGTCGCGGGAGAACCGATGCGAGACGCCGTCGACCTCGATCAACAGGTCCTCGCCCTGGACGGAGGCGACAACCCCGAACCGGTGCCCGCCGAGCTCGAGCCTGCGCTCGTGCGCGCTCGAGCGCTCGGCGACGACCTCGACCGAGGTGTCGTCGAGGGTCACCCGGTACAGGCTCGGGCCGATCTCGCTGATCGCGAGCCGGTAGCGCAGCCCTCGGTAGCGAAGCTCGATCTCGTGCGAGGCGGGTGCTTGCGTGTCGGGGCGTCCTCGCCGAGCGAATGCGTAGAAGGTCGCGCGATCGACCGTCGTCTGCGCGTCGGCGAGCTCGACCGCGGCGGCGACCAGCGCCACCTCGAGATGGCGAACCGGGATCGTGCCGCCGCGGAGCTGGAGCCGGTCGAGCCATCCGGTGTCGATCTGGCCGCTGCGGAGCTCCGGCCGCCCGACCAGCTCGCCCAGGAAGCCGACGTTGGTCGTCCCACCCTCGATGACGATCGTCGTCTCAGCGAGCGCGCGCCGCAGGCGCGCGAGTGCCTCGGCGCGGTCGCGTCCCCAGGCGATGAGCTTCGCGATCATCGAATCGAACTGGGCGGGGATCGAATCCCCCTCCGACACCCCGGCGTCGACCCGGATCCCCGGTCCGCCGGGGAGGCGGAGGAGGGCGATCTTGCCCGGCGCGGGCGCGAAGCCCAGGCTCGAATCTTCGGCGTTGATCCGCGCCTCGATTGCATGGCCGACCGCGGCCGGCGGCGCACCCTCGAGGCGCCGGCCCGCGGCCACGTGGAGCTGGAGCTTCACCAGGTCGAGGCCGGTCACAGCCTCGGTGACCGGGTGCTCGACCTGAAGGCGGGTGTTGACCTCCATGAACGACAGCACGCCCTCCTCGGCTTGGTAAAGGAACTCAACGGTCGCCGCCCCGCTGTAGCCGGCCCTAAGCGCCAGTCTCACCGCCGCCTTGCCGAGGTCGCGCTCCTGCTCGGGCGAGAGCGCGGGGCTGCTCGATTCCTCGATCACCTTCTGGTGTCGGCGCTGGAGGCTGCAATCGCGGACGCCGACCGCCCAGGCCGTTCCCTGACCGTCGGCGATCAGCTGCACCTCCACGTGGCGGGCCGGCTCGATCAGCTTCTCGAGCAGGACGGCGTCGTCCGCGAAGGCGTCTCGCGCCTCGGCGCGGGCGCTCCGGAGCGCAGCCTCGAGCTCCTCGGCGCCGTCGACGCGGCGGATCCCGCGCCCGCCGCCGCCCGCCGCCGCCTTGATCAGCAGCGGATAGCCGATCCGATCGGCGTGCACGAGCGCCTCGGCGAGATCGTCGACCGCGCCTCCGCTCCATGGCGCCACCGGCAGGCCGGCCTCCTCAGCGAGGCGCTTGGCCGCGACCTTGTCGCCGAGCAGGCGCATGGCGCTCGCGTTTGGTCCGACGAAGACAATCCCGAGCCGCTTGCAGAGATCGACGAAGTCAGGATGCTCGGCGACGAACCCCCAGCCGACCCACGCGGCGTCGGCGCGCGTGGCGACCAGCGCTCGCTCGAGCGCGACGAAGTCGAGGTAGCCGTTTGCAGGCTGCGCTCCGTCTCCACTGAGGGCCCGCGGCCGGTCGAGGCAGTGGGCCTCGTCGGCCTCGCGGACGAACATCGCCTGGTGCTCGGCCTCGGTGTAAAGCGCGATCAGCGTGATCGGATCGTCACTCTCGTCGTTCAGCTCGCGGACGGCTCGGATCGCCCGCATCGCCGCCTCGCCTCGGTTGACGACGGCGAGTCGGTGGAAGGGGCTGTTCAAGCCGGGTCCCTCAGCTCATCGCCGACCGGATCGGCTCGAGCGCGTCGGCATCGAGAGCGGCAGGGAGCTCGATCGTTCGATACCCCTCGAGGAGCACCCGGACATTGCCGCGCTGGTCGATCACCCTGGCGTCGACCACCGATCGGTCCGCGCGCGGGCTGACGACCGCGACCAGTGCTCCAGGGGCATCGGCGTCAGCGAAGCGGACGATCCGATCGACGTGGGTCGGAAGCGCCATCCGTCCCTCGGTCCCTAGTTCCCAGACCCCCGCAGTCTGGAAGCAGAGCTCGATCAGGCGCGGCGCTGCCTCGGTCGGCTGGCTTTGGGGCTCGTGATCTGCCGGCAGGTCCGAGGCAAGGCGGCCGACCACGGTGCCGTCGTCGCGCCAGGCCCGATCGAGCACCCGGTAGGCGGGCCCGTGGAAGTAGATGCGGTAGATCGCCTCCGCCCCCACGCCGCCGCCCTCCGGACCCTCGGTTGGGGTCTCCCCAGCGGGGGGCTCCGGCAGCTTGCGGGCGAGAACCGCACGGCCGGTGAAGTGAACCGTTCGCTGCTCGCCCTGGGGCAGCGGGCGGCGGCCGACGAGACGGCAATCCGCAACCAGGGTGCCGTCGCCGCCGTCGCGCGGCAGGGCCTGCAGCTCAAGCGTCCGCGGCTCGTCACGGTAGAACTTGAACGGCGCCGCAAGCTCGACGTCCTCGAGCGCGACCACCCGCCATCCGGGCAGCAGCGCCGCCGCCGCCTCGGCGAACGCCTCGATGCCCATCACCCCCGGCAGCACCGGTGTGCCGTCGATCCGGTGGTGGTCGAGGAACGCCTGGCGGGCGGGATCGAGCTCGGTCAGGACCGTCAGCCCCTCGCCGGACGTGAAGGCGGTGACCTTCCCGGTCATCGGCCCAGACGCTGCGGAGACCGCGCTCGTCGCGGCGACCGGGTCGAGACCCCCCGTCGGGTGCCGCTCGGCGGCGAGCATGCCGAGCGAGCCGGCGACGAGCACCTCCCCGCCCGGCCCTGACGCGGTCAGCTCCCGACGTACGATCGGCACGCCGACGTCGGGGGGCAGCATGTCGATCCCGGCCATCTCCATCATCTTCGGGATCGAGCCGCGGCTCGCCATCCCGATCTCCGACCAGGCGGTCCAATCGATGGCGACGCCGCGGACGAGGCCATCCGCTCGCAGGCCCGAGATGCTTTTGCAGAGAAGGTCGTTGGCGGCCGCGTAGTCCGTCTGTCCCGCGTTCCCAAACCGCCCGGCAATCGAACTGAACACGACCGCGCTCGAGACGCTCGCGCCGCCGAGCGCGCGGAGCAGGTTGAACCACCCGTTGACCTTGACGTCGAAGACGAGGTCGAACTCGCGCTGAGGCTTGTCGGGCAGGTAGTGACTGATCTCCAGCCCCGCACAGTGGATGAGGACGTCCAGCCGACCACCGTCCGAGACGGCGGCCGAGATCGCCGCCGTGACCTGGTCGGGGTCCGTTAGGTCAGCCTGGTGCCAATGCGCCGCGCCGCCCGCCTTGCGGATCGCCTCGATTGCGTCGAGCGCCGCCCGCGCTCGCTCGATCAGCGCCAGCTCGCGCTCGACGAGCTTCGGCGTCGGGCGCTCGCCGCGCTGCTTGATCCGCTCGGCCATGTCGCGCTTGAGGCCGTCGCGATCGGAGGCGAACCGCGCCAGGTCGGGGTCGGCTGGATCGGGCTCGGGCACGAGGTCGAGCAGGTGGAAGGTGCCTCCGGACGCGGCCGCGAGGTCGGCGGTGATGGCCGCGACGATGCTTCCCGCCGCCCCAGTGACGCAGAAGACGGTGTCGGCTCCGAGCGCCCTTCCCGGGTCGGCCTCGACCGGCCGCTCGACAATCCCGACCGACCAGCGGAGGTCGTCGGCGTACCCGACCTCGACCGTGCCGGGATCGCGGACCGTCTCATCGATGAGGATCTCGGCCAGGGCTGCGGTCCTGCGGCCGGGCGCGAAGTCGACGGCCTTGACGAGGACGTCGGGCCGCTCGCGGGCGAGCGCCTTAGAGAACCCGGAGACCGCGCCGCCCATCACCGACGTCGCGCCGCTCGCGTCGTAGCCGTGCCGCCCTCCGAGGCGGGTGCCGGCGATCAGGAACGTCCCCGCGGAGGAGATCTCCTCGGCGAGCGCACGCATCGCCACCGCGAGGAGTTTGACGCGGGATCGCAGGCCCGCCGACCATGCGTCAGCGTCGAGATCCGCCAGCGGACCCTCCAGATCAAGGGCCGGCAGCCAGTAGACGCCGTGCACGGGGCCCTCGGACTTCCAGGCTTTGATCCGTCCCTCAAGCGCCTCCTCGTCCGCCGAGGGATCCGCGATCAGCACCTCAACCCCAAGCTTCTCGAGCCTGGCGACGAGCGCCTTAGCGATGCCGCCGCGGTCCGGCGCCACGATCACCCGGCGGCCTGCCTCGAGCTCGATTCCGGTCGCCACGCAGTACTCGAGCGCCGGGCGCACCACCGGAACCGGGACGCGGCGGGCGAACGCGCTCGGCCGGTCCTTCTCGGCCGCCTCTGCGCCGGCGGCCGGCAACTGGCCCTTCTCCTCAGTGGCCGGGGCGGCGGGCGGCGCGGCCGCGGCGGGCGAGCGCTCGTTGACGAACCCGACGACGTGATTGAGGGTCGGGTAGTCGCGGAGCTTCAGGGCGTCGTCGAAGGGGATGTCGTAGGCCTCGCGGATCGTCGCGAACACCTCGGCCTGCTTGACGGTGTCGATCCCGAGGTCGGCCTCGAGGTCGAGGTCCATGTCGAGCAGGTCCGGTGGGTAGCCGGTCTCCTCGGCGACGATCTGGAGCACCCGCTCGGCGACGTCCTCGGCGGGCGCGGGTGTCGGCTCGGGCTCGCGGGGAGGCGGCGGAGGGGCGGCCTCGGTTGGGGCGGCGGCCTCAGCCGGGGCGGCGGGCGAGCGCTCGTTGACGAACCCGACGACGTGATTGAGGGTCGGGTAGTCGCGGAGCTTCAGGGCGTCGTCGAAGGGGATGTCGTAGGCCTCGCGGATCGTCGCGAACACCTCGGCCTGCTTGACGGTGTCGATCCCGAGGTCGGCCTCGAGGTCGAGGTCCATGTCGAGCAGGTCCGGTGGGTAGCCGGTCTCCTCGGCGACGATCTGGAGCACCCGCTCGGCGACGTCCTCGGCGGGCGCGGGTGTCGGCTCGGGCTCGCGGGGAGGCGGCGGAGGGGCGGCCTCGGTTGGGGCGGCGGCCTCAGCCGGGGCGGCGGGCGGCGCGGCCGCGGCGGGCGAGCGCTCGTTGACGAACCCGACGACGTGATTGAGGGTCGGGTAGTCGCGGAGCTTCAGGGCGTCGTCGAAGGGGATGTCGTAGGCCTCGCGGATCGTCGCGAACACCTCGGCCTGCTTGACGGTGTCGATCCCGAGGTCGGCCTCGAGGTCGAGGTCCATGTCGAGCAGGTCCGGTGGGTAGCCGGTCTCCTCGGCGACGATCTGGAGCACCCGCTCGGCGACGTCCTCGGCGGGCGCGGGTGTCGGCTCGGGCTCGCGGGGAGGCGGCGGAGGGGCGGCCTCGGTTGGGGCGGCGGCCTCAGCCGGGGCGGCGGGCGAGCGCTCGTTGACGAACCCGACGACGTGATTGAGGGTCGGGTAGTCGCGGAGCTTCAGGGCGTCGTCGAAGGGGATGTCGTAGGCCTCGCGGATCGTCGCGAACACCTCGGCCTGCTTGACGGTGTCGATCCCGAGGTCGGCCTCGAGGTCGAGGTCCATGTCGAGCAGGTCCGGTGGGTAGCCGGTCTCCTCGGCGACGATCTGGAGCACCCGCTCGGCGACGTCCTCGGCGGGCGCGGGTGTCGGCTCGGGCTCGCGGGGAGGCGGCGGAGGGGCGGCCTCGGTTGGGGCGGGCTCTGTCTCGAGCACCGCGGGCTCGATCTCGGCCGGGGCGAGATCCGGTTCAGCGACGGGCACCCGGGTTACGCCGGCGGGCGGGCCCTGATCGGCCACGCGAAGCCGGTGCTGCACGACCTCGAGCTGCGGATCGTCGTACCCACTGACCCGCCGTAGCCACGCGCCCCAGTGGTCGCGGTCGGCGATCCGGTAGTCGTAGCCGAGCTCGTCCGCGGCGCGCCTACGACCATCGGCCACCGGCGTCCACCGCAGAAGCAGCATCGAGATCTGCGATCCGAACCCAGCCGCCAGCCGAAGCGAGTAGCTGACCGGGTAGGAGCCACCCCCCGAGAGGTTGAGCAGGCCGAGCTCGGGGTCGGGGTCGCGGAAGTTCGGGACCGGCGGGACGACCCCCGTCTCCAGCGCCTTCACCGCCAGGACGTCCTCGAGGCCGACCCCCATCGGATGGCCTGTGAACCCCTTCACGTTGGCGATCACGATGCGGTCGGCGTCATCGCCGAAGACGTGGCGGAGGGCGTGGATCTCGGCCGCGGCGCTGCCGCCGCGGGCCGGTGTGTACGTCTCGTGGGAAATGAAGACCGTCTCGCCGGCCATTTCCTCGCGACGCACCCCGCGGCCCTCGGCCTGTTCGACGAGGCCCTCCATCACGGCCCCGATGTGCTCGACGTCGAGCCGGGTGCCATGGAACGCGGAGTTCGCGGTCGCCGATCCGAGGACTTCGCAGATCGGCGTTACCGCCCGATCGCGGGCGGCCTCGGCGCTCTCGACGACGATGCCGGCCGCGCCCATGCCGATGATCATTCCGTGACGACGCTGGTCGAACGGAAGCGCCGCCTCCTCGACGACGTCGTCGGTCGCAGCCGCGCCGGAGGCCAGGAACCCCGACCCGATCCAGCCCATCATCGTGTCCGAGGTGGCGTCGTCGGCGGCGACGATCAGCACCCGGCGGCAGCGCCCGACGCGGATCCAGTCCTCCGCCAGCGCGACCGCTTGGGTGGTGCTCGCGCAGGCGGAATTGATCTGCGTGTTAGGCCCCCGGGCCCCGATCAGCTCGGCGAGCTGCGAGTGGCCCATCGAGAGGACGCGGAAGATGAACCTGCGATCGAACGTGTAGGCCTCCTCCTCGAGCTTCCGCTCGACGTCGTGGATGCGCCGCTCGACCTCGTCGAGCACGACCGGGTCGGTGCCGTCGTGGTCGAGCATCCGCGCCCGGAGCGTCTCCAGGGCGGTCAGGCGCTCGCGGCGCATGTGATCGGTCGTGTACCGGGACGCCTCGTCGGCCATCTCCTCGAGGCCGGGGAACGCCGATGCGTAGATCACCCCGGTCTCGTCGCGGAGCTCGTCGGGGAGCGACCAGCGGTCGGGGAGCTTGGTCCCCGTGGTCGTCGTCTTGTAGCGCAAGACGAGCGGGATGCCCGCGTCGCGTAGCGCGTCGATGCCGGCGGCGATCGCGAGCTGGGTATCGCGCCCGAGCGCTGCCAGGCGGTCCTCATCGACGCCGAACTCCTCGACCGGATCGAATCCGCCGGCGCGCCCCGCGAGCTTGATCACGGCATCGAGGCGGTCGATCGTCTCGAACGAAGCGGCGCCGTCGTCCCGCTTGACCAGCCGGGTGATGTGCTTGTCGAGCATCTCGCGCCGCAGGCGGCCCGGGATTACGTCGATCCCCTGCTCGCCGTCGAGCAGCCGCCCGACATTCGCGTCGTCGAACAGCCGCTCGGTGCCCGGAAGCCCGAGCGCGGCGCCGGTTATGACCACGGACTTGCGCACCGGCTCCCCCCCTTCGCCCGACGCCGGCTCGGGCTCCGGGGAGGGCTGTGTCGCGGACTCGGCGGGCGCTCGGCGCGCGCGCGCTTCCCGCGCCGCCCGTGGATACGGCTGCGCGGTCGCGCCCTCCCGCAGCTCGACCGACTCGCGCGCTACCGGTTCCCGTCCGATGCCGAGGCCCGCTGCCCAGAGGCCGCAAAGGGCATTGTTGAACGTCGGTACGTCGCCCTGCTTGGGATGGTTGCTGGCGAGGCTGACGACCTTGTCGTCGCCGAACACATCGGACGCAAAGCCCTGGAGCGCGTGCTTCGGGCCCGATTCGACGAACACCCGCGCGCCCTCGTCGTAGAGGGTGTGAAGCCCCTTCACGAACTGGACCGGCGATGCAACCTGGCGGCTGAGGATGTCGAGCATCTGCTCCGGCGCCCCCTCGCCCGTGGGATAGAGCTCGCCGTCCAGGTTGGCGACGACCGGAAGCTCGGGGGGACGCAGGCCGAGACGCTGAAGCATCGCCCGCAGCGGGGCGCTCGCCGGCGCCACGATCTCGGTATGGAAGCCGTGGCTGACGGGGAGCGGAATCGCGGTATGCCCGCGCTCCTTCACCGTTTCCACCGCTCGGGCTACCGCGTCGGTGGCGCCGCCGAGAACGACCTGATGCGGCGAGTTGATGTTGGCGAGGACAACGTAACCGTCGATCCCGGCAACTATCTCCTCGACCTCTTCCACCGGCGCCATCGCCGCGGCCATCGCCCCCGGGTCCTCAACCCGAAGGCTCGCCATCTCGCGCCCCCGCGCGCTGACGGCCTCGAGCGCATCCTCAAACGACAGCCCGCCGGCGCTGACCAGCGCCGCGTACTCGCCGACCGAATGACCCATGACGAGATCGGGGACGATCCCGTACTCGCCCAACAGTCGGGTCAGAGCCGTGTCGACCGTGATCACCGCCGGCTGCTGGATCTCGGTTCGACGGAGCTCCTCCTCCGCCCTCGCCATCGCGTCCGGGTCCGCCGGCTCGGCGAACACGATGTCCGTGAGGCGGCGCCCCTCGAGCAGCGGGGCCATGATCGCATCTGCCTCGTCGAAGAGCTCGGCGACCACAAGCTCGCGGTCGCGCAGCTCGGCGAGCATGTTCGCGTACTGCGAGCCCTGGCCCGTGTAGAGGAACGCCACCTTGCCGGGGCGACCGCTGCCGCGGTGGATGCCGCGGGGGCGCAACGCCAGCCAGCCGGAGGCGTTGCCCGACTGCAGCACCCGTGACGCCAACTCCGCCTTCGCCTCCAGGTCCTGTCCGTCGGCGTAGTCGATCGCGATCCGCTCAGGCGCGCGCAGCGCCTCGCTCGAGGGAGGCGTCGGCTCGAGGTGGCGTCCTTGGCGCGCCTCGGCAAGCGCGGTCCGAAGCGCGTTCGCCAGCCCCGATTCGTCGTCGGCGCCGATCACAAGCGCTCCGCGCAGCGGCGGCTTCGCCGATGAGGGCTCGACGCGGGGCCGACCCGGCGGCAAGGGCTCGACCGGCACGGCCGCCGAGGAGCGGTGGCCGTTGGTTGAGCGGCGATCGGGCGCGTACTCCTCCATGACGAGATGGAAGTTGGTGCCGCCGAAGCCGAATGCGCTCACGCCGGCGACCCGCGTCCGGTCGGCGGCGATGTCCCAATCGCGGAGCTCGGTGTTGACCGCGAACGGCGACGCGCTCCAATCGAGGTTGGGGTTCGGGCGCTCGAAGTTGATGCTCGGCGGTAGCACCCTGTCGCGGAGCGCCAGCGTGGCCTTCAGCATGCCAGCCGCCCCCGCCGCCGCCTTCAGGTGGCCGATGTTCGACTTCACCGAACCGAGCGCGATCGAACCCGGCGCGACGTGGGCGCCGGAGAAGGCCGCCATCAGACTCTCGAGCTCGACCGCATCGCCGACGCTTGTCGAGGTGCCGTGACCCTCCACCAGGGTGCACTCGGCGGGCGACAGCCCGGCGTTCCGCCACGCCCGCTCGACGGCGAAGCGCTGGCCCACAGGGTTGGGGGCGGTGATGCCCTTGCCCTTGCCGTCGCTTGCGCTCCCGACCCCGCGGACCACCGCGTAGACCCGGTCGCCGGCGGCGACGGCGTCGGCGAGCCGCTTGACGACGAACAACGCCGCGCCCTCGCCCATCACGAACCCGTCGGCGCCGTCGGAGTAGGGACGGGTGCCGGTAGGCGACAGCGCCCCGATGGCGCAGAACTTGACGAACATGTGGGCGCCCATGTTCCGATCCACGCCGCCGGTGATCGCGACATCGAACTCGTGGGCGAGGAGCCCGTCGACGGTCGCGTCCATCGCCGCCAGCGCGGAGGCACAGGCCGCGTCCGTCGTGAAGTTCGGCCCGTGGAGGTTGAAGAGGTTGGCGACGCGGCCGGCCATGCAATTGCCGAGCTCGCCCGGCATCGTGTCCTCGGTGACCAAAGGAAGCCAGGCCTCGAGGTTGGCATGCAGCTCGCTCTCGATCGTCGAGCGGACGTCCGCCGGGAGCGCCGCGAAGCTCGCGGCGCCCTCGAGCTCGCGCGCGAGCTCGGGGAACATGATCCGCAGCGACGTCAGGTATTGCTTTTCGCCGGAGAGGGCGTTGCCGATGATCACGGCGGTGCGATCGAGGTCGAGCGGGCGATCGGGCCAGCCGGCGTCCATCAGCGCCATCCGGGTGCACGCGACCGCCCACTTGTGGGCGTCATCCATCGCGTCGCTCACCTTCGGCGGCAACGGGAGCTTCCAGGCAAACGGGTCCCACTCCCAGCCGCGGACCCAGCCGCCGATCTTCGAGTACGTCTTCTCGGGCGCCTTTGGGTCCGGGTCGTAGTACAGGGCGGGGTCCCAGCGCTCGGGCTCGACCTCGCTGATCGAGTAGCGGCCGGCCGTCACGTTGCGCCAGAACGCCGCCGCGTCGGGGGCATCGGGCATGATCGCGCCGACGCCGATGATCGCGGCGGCATTGTCCAGCGGCCCGGTCATCGGGTCACGCCGATCACGGTCTCATCCGCCCATAGACGGCCTCGGTGACCGCCCCGAGGTCGGCGAACAGCCCACGCTGGGCCCGTTGAATCGACGCGAGGTCGAGGCGACCGGTGAGCTCGTCGAGGTCGCCGTCGGCTCCGGCCACGTTGCGGACGCCCTCGGTCGCAACGGCCAAGGCGGCGCCGCGTGCATGGACCCGCGACGCGGCGGCCAGGGGCCCAGCCCGAAGGCGCCGCGACGCCTTCGGGTTCAGTTCCTTGTCCGCCGACCGCTTCGCGCGCCTGGCGAGCGCGGCCGCTCCCTCGACCTGAGCGATCAAGGCGCCGAGCCGCATGAGGACATGCTGGTGGCGGGTCAACCTCTCGACCCGGCAGCGCTCGAGCAACTCCGCCAGGGCCTGATGGGCGAGCGCCGCGATGTCGGCGCCGACGGTGGGATGCTCACCGTGGAGCGCCTCGAGCTCACGCGCCTTCCCGTGGTAGTAGTCGCCGCTCGACTTCAGATGCTCCTGCCAGCGCCCACGGGCGATCGTGATCTCCATGATCTCCGAGGTGCCCTCATAGATCGTGGTGATTCGAACGTCGCGCTTGATCTTCTCGACCATGTAGTCGTGCGTGTAGCCGTAGCCGCCGTGGGCCTGGATCGCCGCATCGGCCGCGGCGTCGCCGGCCTCGGTCGCGAGGAGCTTGGCCACGGCCCCCTCAACGTTTAGCTGGCCCTCGCCTGCATCCAGCCGCTCTGCCGTCTCCTCGATCGCCGCCCTCGAGGCCTCGAGCGCGACGGCGTGGGGTGCAATCAGCTTGTACGTGAAGCCCTCCTTCTCGGACAGCGGCCCGCCGGCTTGGATGCGTTTGCGCGAGTAGGGAATCGCGCGTTCGAGCGCCGCCCAACCGGCGCCGAGCCCGAACGCGGCCACCATCAGCCTCGTGTAACCGAACACCTGCTGGGCCTGGACGAGCCCCTGGCCCTCGACGCCCCCCACCAGCCGGTCGGCATCGACTTGGACCTTGTCGAGGAAGAGAGCGGCGGTGTTGCTGAGCCGAATGCCGTGCTTGTCCTCGTGCTTGCCGTGCGTGAATCCCTGCGCGCCTGATTCGACCACGAACCAGCTCGGCCCGCTTGGCGTCAGAGCGAGGATCGTGTAGAGATCCGCGACGCCGCCGTTGCTGATCCACTGCTTGGCGCCGCTGATCCGATAGCCGGTGACGGCGCCGTTCTCGCTCACGGGCTCCGCGGTCGTCTTCAGCGCCCCGAGGTCGCTGCCCGCCTCGGGCTCAGTGGCGCCGTAGGCGAACAGAACTCCCTCCTTGGCGATCCGGGTCATGTACTCGCGCTTCTGGTCCTCCGTGCCGCCGACTCTGATCGGGTCGCTGCCGAGGAACGTCGCAAGCTCCGAGGTCGCCAGGCCGAGGTCGATCGCGGCCATCCGCTCGCAGACGCGATAGACGTCGAACGCGCCGCCTCCCATCCCCCCGTACTCGTATGGAACGAACAGGAGCTGGATTCCAAGCTCGTCGGCCGACGACATCCGGCGCACGAGCTCCTCTGGGAACTCGTCGCGCTCGTCGAGCTCGACCAGCAGCGAATCCGGAAGCTCGCGGGCGGCGAACTCGTCGATCGACTTGAGCGCAACGCTCAGCGTCTCGGCGTTGAGCTCGTTCGCCATCGGAAGGCTCCTCCTCTCCTCGACTCCCCGCTAACCAAGCCTTTCACCTCGTGACGGCCCACGCCATCGGGTTTGACCCGGGAGGTGGACGAGAGAACTACTGATCGCGCGGCCTCGATCTACTGAAGGCGAGGGGATGGGGAAGGCGACCGAACTGGGAAACTCCAGCATCGGATTCGCACTAAGGTCTTCCGTAAGCGCCGTACCTAGCCTTTCACTCAAAGCGACGAGGAGCCGCTCGACATGCGAATCGTACCTCTCGAGCTCGAGCCGGACGGGCAGCGATGAACATCGCGGTCGCGCTGCGGTTGATGCCGAAGGTCGGCGACGAGCTGGAGGTCGCCGAAGGCGGCACCGACATCGACCGCGAGCTCGTCGAGATGGTGCTCAACGAGTCCGACGACCAGGCGCTCGAGGAGGCGGTGCTGATCAAGGAGGCGACCGGCGCCACGGTCACCGCGGTCGGCCTGCGGGCGGAGGGAATGGAGCAGGCGCTTCACCTTGCCTATGCGCGCGGGGCTGACCAGCTTGTCGTCGTCGAGGCCGGCGAGATCGACAGCTATGACTCGCGGACCGCGTCGCTCGCGTTCGCGGAGGCGTTCCGTCAGCTCGCCCCGGACCTCGTGCTCACCGGTGTGCAGACGCCCACAGACGTCTTCGGCCAGACGGCGCCGGTCCTCGCGAGGACGCTCGGCTGGCCGCAGGCGAACGTGGTCGTCGGGGTCACGATCGCCAACGGGACCGCCCGCGTGGTCCAGGAGTACGCCGGTGGACGGCTCGCCGTTCTGGGGCTCGAGCTGCCGGCCGTCGTGGGGGTTCAGTCCGCGAGCTCTCCCCCACGCTACGTGGCGATGGGCAGGCTCCGCCAGGCGATGACCGAGGCGAATCCCCACGCCCTCGACGTCAACGTAACGCCCGCCGCGGTGCCGAAGCTCGTCTCGCTCGCCCGCCCAGTGCCGCAGACCCAGGCGACCATGCTGGACGGCGAAGCCGACGAGGTGGCCGAGAAGATCGTCGAGGTCCTGCGCGAACGGGGAGCTCTTCCGGGCTGATGGGCGACATCCTCGTCTACGTCGAATCGCCGGTCAACGCACGGCTGCTGGCCTTCGCCAGGCCCCTTGCGGGCGCCGCGGGTGGGGCGTTGGTGGCGCTCGTCGCGGGCGGTGCGGCGAGCGACGACGAGGGCCTCGCCGCGGCGGACGTGGTGCTCGAGGCATCGCACGCGGCGCTCTCGCCCTATCTGCCCGAGGCGCACCAGGCCGTGCTCGCGGCCGCGATCGATGCGCGATCGCCGGAGCTCGTCCTGCTCGAGAACACCACGGCCGGCCTCGATCTCGCGGCCGGGGTCGCGGCTGGGGCCGGTCTTCCGTTCGTCGGCTACTGCACCGCGGTGGCGCTCGAGGCCGGCGAGGCGGAGGCGACCTGCGGGATCTACGGCGGTCAGCTCGAGGCCACGGCGCGGACGCCGCTGCCGGCGGTGTTCGCGATCAACACCACCGCCCTACACGAGGAGCCGACGGCTGCCGGTCGGGGCGAGCGGGTCCAACTCCCACCACCGGCCGAACTGGAGAGCCTCAAGACCGCGTTCGTCGAGTCCGTGACTCCGCCGGACGAGGGTGTCGACCTGACCAAGGCCGAGCGGATCGTCTGCGTCGGCCGCGGCATCGGGGGCGCCGAGAACATCTCGATCGCGGAGGAGCTCGCCGAGGCGCTCGGCGCCGAGCTCGGCGCGTCGCGACCGGTCATCGACTCCGGCTGGCTCCCCAAAGCGCGGCAGATCGGGAAGTCCGGAGCGACGGTGCGCCCCAAGCTCTACCTGTCGCTCGGGGTCTCGGGCGCGCCGGAGCACGTCGAGGGAATGCAGGGGGCGGAGCTGATCGTCGCGGTCAACACCGATCCCGGGGCGGCAATCTTCCACGTCGCCCACTACGGCGTGGTCGCCGATCTGTTCGACGTCGCCGACGAGCTGACGGGCCTCGTCGGCGAGTGACCTAGGCCGCCGGCACTGGCTCGGCCTCGGCGAGCGCGCGCTCGATCAGCGCCGTCAGCTCCGCAACCTCGAAGTCGGCGCCGACCACCTTGACCGCGTCCGAGTACATGGCCAGGTCCTTCGGGCAGCTGACGAGGAAGTAGTCGATCTGGCCCAGCGTCTGAGCCTCTCGGATTCGCTGCTCGCTCGGCCGCTCGGAGACCTCGGCCTCGTCCATCATCCAGATCCGCCCGCCCCCGGCCCCGCAGCAGAAGGTGTTGGTCCCGTGGCGCGGCATCTCGACGAGCTCGGCGCCGGTCGCCTCGATCAACGCTCGCGGCGCCTCGGTGATCCGGTTGTAGCGAGCCAGGTAGCAGGGGTCGTGGTAGGTGACGCGCATCCCGGAGAGCGGCGTCCGCAGCGAGATGACCCCGCGCGCGACGAGGTCGGCGAGCAACTCGGTGTAGTGGTAGACCGGCTTGTCGAGCCCGTACCGCGGGTACTCGTTGCGCAGGGCGTTCAGCGAATGGGGATCGGTCGTGAAGATCGCCTCGTACTGCGCCTCGGCGAGAGCGCCCATGTTCTGCTCGGCGAGCATCTCGAAGAGGCCCTCCTCGCCGATCCTGCGAACGTCGTTCCCCGCGTTGCGCTCGCCCTCGTACAGCAACCCGAATGAAACGCCGGCGTCGTGCAGGATCCGCGCGACGCCCTGCGAGGCGAGCTGCACGCGTTCGTCGAACGAGGCGAAGTCGCCGACGAACCACACGTACTCCACGGGCTCCTTGCGGGCGTCCGGGATCTTGAAATCGAGGCCCTTGGCCCAGCGGGCCCGGAGGCGCGCGGACTTGCCGTAGGAGTTGCCCTGCTTGCCATAGTTCTCGAGCGTCTGCTGAAGCAGCGGATCCAGCTCGCCCTCGTTGACGAGGTTGCGGCGCATGTCGACGATCGTGGGCACGTGCTCGATCCCCACCGGGCACGCCTCCACGCAGGCCATGCAGGTCGTGCACGCCCACAGCGCCTCCTCGGAGATCAAGGGCGCGGCTCGACCATTGCCCGCTCGCTGCTCCTCCGGGTGCTCGTAGAGACGGTCGCGGATGTCGAGGATCACCTGCCGCGGCGCCAGCGGCGTCCCGCTCGCCGTCGCCGGGCAGACCGCCGTGCAGCGGCCGCACTCGGTGCACGAGAACGCGTCGAGAACCTGCTTCCAGGTGACGTCTGACAGCGTGGCCACACCGACCAGCCCCTCTGGCGGGGGGTCGAGCGCCGCGACCGGGGCCGCGGGGACGCGGGTGACGGCCAGCGGACGCTCGGGGGCGCGCGACGGGAGTCTGCCGAAGAAGACGTTGGGAATCGCTGTGATGATGTGGAAGTGCTTCGACAGCGGCAGCAGGCACAGGAACGCCAGGACGGTGACGTTGTGGAGCCACCATCCGACCTCGCTCACGGTGCGCGCCGATGAGGGACCGACGCCGCCGAGCGCCGCCGCCGCCAGCGCGGTGAGCGGGGCGAAGTCGCGCTCGTTGCCGTGGATGTCGTTGGCCACCAGGTCGGCGGCGTCGTAGAGCAACCCGCCGAGCATGATCAGGAGGATGAGGACGAGGATCAGCACGCCCTCCCAGTGGGGGGCGTCGCGATAGCGCTGCTCGGCGCGCCCGATCCCTAACAGCCTCGGGGTGTGGAGGACCAGCCGCCGGTAGAGCATGTAGGTAACGCCCACGATCACGGTCGCCTCGAGCAGATCGCGGGCCAGGAAGAACGGCGGGCCGAACGGCTGGTTCGGCGCGAAGCCCGGGATGTCCCAGCCCGAGTCGAATGCCCGGCCGAACAGGGTGATGACCTGGAGCATCAGGACGAGGAAGCCCCAGAAGACGAGCGCGTGCGCAATCCCCGACGGTTGCTCGCCGGACAGGAACTTCTTCTGGCCGAGCCCATAGACCACCGTCCGCCTGATCCGCTCCGGAATCCGATCAAGACGCGGCGCCGGGCGCGCGGCCAGCAACAGGCGCATCCTGACGGCCATGATCCCCGCGAACACGAGGAGGCCGATCCCCAAGAGAATCGGAAAGACGACGTGACTCACGCGCGCATTCCTCGCGACCTCCTCTGCAAATGATCACTCATCTGGCTCGGTGAGGGACCCTAGCCGGCCGCCCGAGCACCTCGCCGGCGGCCGCTGCCCGGAGCGCCTCGCGGGGCGCACCGGTCTCGAACGGGAGCTCAACCTCGAGCTCGAGGCTCTCCCCATAACGGGCCGTCACCTGGACCGAGCCGGTGCGCCCGAACAGGCGCAGCATCGCCAGGTTGCGGGTCAGCAACACGGAGGTGAACCGCCGCACGCCCTCCTCGCGAGCCCGCGTCACCAGGCGCTCGAGGAGCATGCCGCCCAATCCACGGCCCTGCCAGGCGTCGACGACGGCGACCGCCGCCTCGGCGGTGTCCGGTCGCCCAGCCTCTCGCAGCATCCTGGCCACCCCTACCGCTACGCCGCTCTCCGCATCGACGGCGACCAGCGCCTCGTGGTCGTGATGGTCGACGGCGGTGAGGCGCTCGAGATCGGTGGCCGAGAGGCGCTTCTTGAAGGCGAGGAAGCGGCGGTAGCGGGCCTCCTCCCCCATCCGATCGAATATCGTCTGGACCAGCGGCCGGTCGCCCGGTTCCAGCGGACGGACGAGCACGGCCGAGCGGTCGCGGAGGGTCAGTCGCTCTCCGCCATCCTCTCCGGTGACGCCAGCGGCATCCTCGCGCGCTCCAGCGCCCACCTTGCGCCGGTTCCCCATGCCATCGGTGTTACCGGATCGGGGCCCGACCACCCGTGATGCGCCCCCCGTGGCCAAGCTCACCTGCCCTCGGCGGCTCGCCTCACAACGGGCGCTCGATCGAGGTCCCGGCGGGGAGCTCGACGACCTCGCCCCTGATCCCGACCTTGATCGGAAAGACGGCGGCGGGCTGGGCGCTGACCCGAATTCGAGCCGGCGTGATCTCGACCTCGAGGCCCCAGTGGCGGCGGTAGCGGAGCTTGAACTGAAGGCCCAGCACCTCGTCGGGCAGCATCGGGTCAAGCCACAGGACCTCGTCCCGCGTCTCGATCCCGGCGTAGCCGCGTTGGAGCAGGTCGACGGTCCCGACCATCGCCCCGAGGTGCACGCCCTCCGCCGTTGTGCCGCCCTGAACATCGAGCACGTCGCTCTCGAGCGCCTCGGACAAGAGCTTCCACGATCGCTCGCGGTCGGAGCGCAGCAGCACCCACGCGTGGACCACCTTGCTGAGAGTGGAGCCATGCGAGGTGCGCGCCAGGTAGTACTCGACGTTCTTTGGGATCGCGTCCGGCTCGAACGGGTAACCGAGGCGGCCGAAGAGCGTTCGCAGCTCGTCAGCGGAGAGCAGGTAGAAGAGCATCAGGGCGTCCGCCTGCTTTGAGGCCTTGTACCGGTTCGGTGTGTCCCCCTCGGCCTCGAGGATGCGATCGAGCCGGTCGATGCTCCCGTACCGCGTCCGGTAACGCTCCCAGTCGAGCTCGTCGAGATCGTCGTAGCCCTCGAACTGGCTGATGATTCCATCATCGTGGAACGGGACGAGAAGCTTGTGGCTGACCTCCTCCCAGCGCTCGAGCTCCTCATGCTCGAGCCCGAGCGTTTGCGACAGCTCCGCCCGCCTCTGCGCCGGCAGTGCCCTCAGCACGTCCTCGGCCCGCCAAAGGATCCACGCCGCCATCGCGTTGGTGTACGCGTTGTTGTCGATCCCCGGACGCTCGGAATCGGGATAGGCGTCGTGGTACTCGTCGGGCCCGACAACGCCGCGGATCGCGTAGCGATCACGGTCGGGGTCGAGCGTCGCGATGCACGTGAAGAAGCGAGCGATCTCGATGAACATCTCGGCGCCGCTTAGCGCCAGGAACTCGACGTCGTTGGTCGCCTGGTGGTAGTTCCAGACGTCGTAGGCGATCGCGGCGTTGATGTGGCGCTGGAGACGCGAGTTGTCCGGAATCCAGCGGCCAGAGCGCGGATTCAGGTGCACCGTTGGAGTCAGCTCGCTGCCGTTCGAACCGCTCTGCCAGGGGAAGGCGGCCCCGTCGCATCCGGCCTCGCGAGCGATCCGGCGGGCCGCATTGAGCCGCCGATAGCGGTACCGAAGCAGGGCCCTAGTCAGGTCGGGGAGGCGCAGGCTGAGGAACGGGAAGACGAACAGCGCATCCCAGAAGACGTGCCCGCGGTACGCCTCCCCGGCCAGCCCGCGCGCCGGCACCCCGGCATCGACGTCGGCGCTGTGCTCGGAGAGGTTCGCCAACAGGTGGAAGATGTGAAGGCGCACCGCCGCTGGCGTCAGCTCCTCCTCGTCGGTCAGCTCGAGCGAACAGAAATCCCAGAGCTCGTCCCAGCGCAGAACGTGCTCGGTCAGGAGGTCGTCGAAACCCGGCAGGCGAACGACCTCCTCGAGGCCCTCGACGCCGGGCTCGGAGATCGCCGGGTCGCGCGACGTGTACGCGACGACGGCCTTTTCGGCGCTGACCCGTTCTCCCTCGCCAAGCTCAGCTTCGAGCTCCAGCCCGATCCAGGCCCGGTCCTCGATCACCCGGCAGGGGCCGGCCACCCTCTCACCGTCGCGCAGGAGGACGGTCCTGGCCGCTTCGGCCACGCGAATGTGCGAGCGGGTGGCCTCCGCCTCGAGCAGCACCGCGTCAGAATTCACCGCCCGCGTCTTGATCGCATGCAGGTGGCGGTTAGCGAGTCCGCGATATCGGGCGACCCCGTCGTTCGCGACCCCGCCGTCGAGCCCGGACCGAAACGTCACCTTGCCCGACCAGTTGACGGCGAGGAGGGTGGTCTCGAGAGCGAAGACGTGCGGGTCAGCCATGCTGAGGAACCGGCGCTGCCCGAGGACGCTCTCGCGACCTCCGACGTCCCGATATCGCACCACCCGCGTCAACACGGCGCGCCGCAAATCGAGCTCCTGCCGATACTCGGCGACGTCAAGTCTCGAGAGGTCGAGCCAATCGCCGTCCTCGATGCGGAAGGTGAAGGGGAGCCAGTTTGGGAGGTTGAAGATCGACTCATCCTCGACCTCGTGCCCGCCGACGTTGCTCGTCAGGCGGTTGTAACAGCCGGCCGCGTAGGTGCCCGGGTAGTGGACCCCGTCGGCCTCGGCCTCGGGCGCGGCGCTACGGCTTGCGAAGCGCCCGTTCCCGAGTGCGCAGAGCGCCTCGCGCTGGGCCTCCTGGGCGGGATCGAAGCCCTCGTAGACCAGCGTCCAGCCGCTCAGGGACCGCGGCGCCGCAGGTCGGTCGCTCACCGCGGCTCGTCTTTCGTTGCGCGCCTGCGGACCTCGCCCAGGTCACTGACCACGACATCGGCGCCGTGCGCCCGCAGCGCATCGCCATGTCCAGTCCGGTCCACGCCGATGACGAGCCCGAAGCGGCCCCGACGCCCTGCCTCGACCCCCGCGAGCGCGTCCTCGACCACAGCGGCCCGAGCAGGCTCGACCCCGAGCCGCCGCGCGGCCTCGAGGAAGACCGCTGGGTCGGGCTTGCCGCCAAGCGCCAGCTCGTCGGCATCGATGCCATCGACCTTCGCATCGAACAGGTCTGTGACCCCCGCGGCGTCGAGAACCTCGGAGCAGTTGCGCGAGGCGGAGATAATCGCCGTCCGGCACCCCGTCGACCGCAGCCAGCGGAGGAGGTCGATTGAGGATGGGAAGGGGGTGACGCCCCGCCGCCGAAGCAGCGAGAGGAACAGCTCGTCCTTGCGATTGCCCAGGCCGCAGATGGTCTCGGCCACGGGGGGATCGGCGGCATCACCACGCGGGAGCGAGATCCCGCGCGAGCTGAGGAACGACTCGACTCCGTCGTAGCGCGGCTTGCCATCCACGTGCAGGTAGTAGTCGTCACCGGAAAACGGTCGGTGGTCCTCACCCTCGCGGCCCGTGCGGTCGGCGAGGAACTCGTCGAACATGCGCTTCCAGATCGCGGCATGGACGGACGCGGTGTCAGTGATGACGCCGTCGAGATCGAAGATGACCGCGTCCAAGCTGTCCGTCGGGAGCTCAAACGAGTCGTGCTCGTCGATCACACGGCCACCCTAGCTGGATCCCCCGCCATCCCGAGGGAGAGCAGGGTCCTGCGCCCGAGTCGCCGCCAGTCGCTAACGGCCACGGCGTGCCGAGTCGCCGACGATTGAGTAAAGGCCCTGGCCCTTTGGCCTCGACGCCGTTGAGAGCTTGGACTTGGCGCACCGCCTACGACGGCGAAGCTGGTATCAACGGTCGTGTGACTCACGCGCGACGCCTTCGCGAGCTCGACCTGACGCTCAAGTTGTCCAAGAGCGAAGAGCAGCAGCGCCTGGCGGTCGCCCAGCGCAACCTCCTCACCCTTCGCCTGCACCTCGGTGGCATGCTGGGGCGGCGGGAGGTGGGCCCCGGCCTCTGCGTGCTGTTCGAGGGCTGGGACGCTTCCGGCAAGGGCGGCGCGATCAAGCGACTCGTCGCCCCGCTCGACCCGCGCCACTTCACCGTCGCGACGTTCGGCGTTCCGGCCCCCGACGATAAGCGCCATCACTTCTTGTGGCGGTTCATACCGGCCCTTCCCGGCTGGGGCTCGATGAGCGTGCTCGACCGCTCCTGGTACGGCCGCGTGCTCGTCGAACGCGTACAGGAGCTCGTGACCCCCGAGGAGTGGACCCTTGCCTACGAGGAGATCGTGCAGTTCGAGGCCATTCTCGTCCGCCAGGGAACGATCCTGGTGAAGTTCTGGCTCCACATCTCACCCGAAGAGCAGCTTCGGCGATTCAACCAGCGCCAGCAGGACGAGCTTCGTCACTGGAAGCTGACCGACGAGGACTGGCGCAACCGCGGCCAGTGGGACGCCTACGAAGCGGCTGCCGAGGACATGCTCGCCCACACCGACCACGAGGCGGCTCCCTGGCAGCTCGTCGAGGCCGAATCCAAGCGCTACGCCCGCGTGAAGGTGATCGAGACGACGATCGACCTGATCGAGCGCAGCATGCGCGAGCGCGACATCGAGCCCCCGCCGAGACTGGGCTGAGGCCCCCGGGGTTGCCGCCCCAAGACCGCGCGGGGCCGCGAGGGCCCGCTACGTCTCCCGGGAGTTAGGCACGGATCGTCGAGCGCGTGGCCGCGTAGGCGGGGACGAAATTTCAGCCCATTGGTCCTGACAGCAACCGCCATAGCCCGAAGATTCCGGCCGCGAGTGCACCGGCAGCGGGCAGCGTGATCAGCCACGCGAGCAGGATGCGACGCACGATAAGCCAGTGCACGTGGTGAACGCGCCTGCGCCCGACCCCGATCCCCACCACCGACGAAGCCACGACCTGACTGGTGGAGGTCGGCGCCCCGACCAGCGAGGCGCCGAAGATCACACCGGCCGACGCGGTCTGGCTCGCAAGGCCCTCGAGTTGATGGATTCGGTAGATCCGGCGGCCGACGGTGCGGATGACCCGCCATCCGCCGAGCGCGGTGCCTGCGGTGAGCGCAAGGGCGCAGGCGGCGGTCGTCCATGTCGGCGCCGCGAGAGTCGATATGCGCCCGTTGGCGAGTAGCAGCGCGGCGATGACTCCGACCGACTTCTGGGCGTCGTTGGCGCCGTGGCTGAAGGCGAGCGCCGCCGCGGTGACCCACTGGGAGCGCCGCACTGGACGCTGCCAGCGCCGGGTCGCTCGTCGCGTCGCTCGGCGCAGCCCCCGGATCACCAGCGTGGCTGCGAGCGCACCGAGCGGGGGCGAGACGGCGAGGGCGATCAGGGTCCCGAAGACGCCCACCGGGTGGATTCCGTCGAGCCCGCCCCAGTTGACGGCGTCGAGCCCGCCCTCGGCAAGCGCCGCGCCGACCAGCCCGCCGACCAGGGCGTGTCCCGAACTCGACGGGAGCGCGAGCCGCCAGACGATCAGGTCCCAGGCAACCGCAGCGGCGAGCCCGGACCCGATGACCATGCTGGCGGCCGCAGGCGTGACGGTGACGATGCCGCCGATCGTCTCCGCGACCGCCGCGCCGACCACGAATGGGCCGAGGAGGTTGAAGACCGAGGCCAGGACGATCGCCTGGAACGGCGTAGCGGCGCGGGTCGCGACTAGCGTCGCGATCGAGTTCGCGGCGTCCAGGAGCCCGTTCGTCGCCGCAAACGCCAGTGCCAACACGACCGCGACGACGAGCTGGACATCCATCGCCCGACCTTATGACGAAATCGTTACGGAGCTGAGTTTCGCTCAGTTCGGTACCACGGCTGGTACCGCGAACGGACCCGTACCGCCTAGGGGCCAGCAGTGCTCGCGTCAAACGGAGGCGGGATCGCGGCGACGTGGACAGTGACCGTGGCCGTGGCGCTCCTGCCGCCGCGGTTCGTCGCCCTCACCGAGATCGCGTGGTCGCCTGGCTTGAGCGCCGCCGAGATCGTCTCCCCCCTGCCGATCACGCCCTGAAGCGACGATCGCCAGACCACGTCTCGCGGCGGGAAGCGCGTGCTCTGGAGGTCCTCGACGCTTGCCGCGAACTGGATCCGATCGCCCTCGGTGAACGTCGACCCAGGCCCCGGCGAGACGATCGCAACGCGCGGGGGCTTGAAGGCAACGCTCACCGGCTTCTTCGAGGTGGCGCTCCCGGTCAGCACGCCGTCGGTCGCGATTACGCGGAAGCGCGCCCGGCGCCCCCCGGGGAGCCGGCTGGTGTCGACCAGGTAGGAGGTCTTGTGGAGGTCGGCGGCGACCGGGACGAAGCTCTTGCCGCCCGGGCTGTAGAGGAGCGAGTAGGTGAGCCGGCCGCCGTCGGCGTCATGCGAGCGCCAGCGCACCCGGACGTGGCGACCGAGCCTCCCCCCGCCCCTCGGCGCCAGAAGCTTAACGGTCGGCGCGTGGCGGGACACCGTCCGCGACACCAGCACCCGTCCGCGCTTTTCGACCACAATCCGACGCGTTGCACGGTTGAATGGGACGATCTCGTGCACCGAGGCCTCCCGCTCTCCGGGCGGCAGGTCGGTCGCAACCTTGGGCGCGAACGGATAGCGGGCGAGCACGCGATTCCCGGAGCCGCGCTCGACGATCGCGTAGGGGC
This sequence comes from uncultured Actinomycetes bacterium, assembly GCA_963823245.1. Lineage (GTDB taxonomy): Bacteria > Actinomycetota > Thermoleophilia > Solirubrobacterales > 70-9 > JAWVFM01. The sequence goes on from CAWGKQ010000008.1 coordinate 644,384, forward strand.
TGTGGCGCGGTCGCTCTGTGAGCGTAGGTCCGCGCAGCGCGAGAAGCGGCCGAAGCGACACCCGCCCCGTCTTGGGCGCAAGCGAGCCGTTCACAACCAGCCGCACCCCGCCACGGTTGGACTTTCGACGCGCGGTCTCGCGCCGGCGCGAGCGGGCGGCGGTGAGCTCGGCGTGGTCGGGGCAGTTCTGCTGCTCGTGGCCGCAGAGGTTCGCGAGAATCCCCTCGTAGGTGTAGTCGGACATCCACTCGTTGTCGCAGTAGGTCATGACGTCGGTCGCACCGGTTCGCCAGTCGAGGAGCTGCGTCGACAGGCCGAGGCTGGAGTCGCCAACGTCGACCCCCTGGTTGTCGGCGAGGATCCCGTTCACCAGCGATCCGCCGATCAGCCCGCCCCCGTAGGGGTAGTGGTCGTCATCGTGACTGTTGCCGTCGCAGTAGCCGGGATGCTTGCGGCCGTACAGGTGGCCGAGCTCATGGCCGCCGTACCAGTCCGCGTAGCTTGAGTCGGTGTCCCAGTTGTAGCCCTCGTCCGGCGGGTTGCCCGACGGGCCGGACCCGTAGGTGCCTGGGATGCTCTCCCCGCATCCCCGCATGAACATCGTGCCGGCGTTGTCGCTGACGACGCCGTAGTAGCGAGTGTTCGCGGGCTGCGCCTGCATCGACGAGGCCCAGTCGCGGAGCCGGCTGTTGATGTCGGTGCACTTGAAGCCCGCGCTGATCACGTTGCCGTCGCTGTCGCGGACCTCGGGGTGGTCGGACTGGACCGGCATGAACATCTGCGTGTCGCGCACCTCGGCCGTCGGATAGGCGCGCCGAAGCCACGAGGCGAGCATGTCGATGTCGTTTTGGGTCGGGACGATCGCGCGATGGTCGCGGGGGGCCTGCTGGTACGGCACGCGCACGAGCCAGATCCGCAGCGGCGGGACGGTGAAGAAGCGGTACTTCGCCGGGGTCGTGCTTCCCGTGAACGGGTTGTCGCATCCATCGCACGGAAGGTGGTTCTCCTGGCCCTCGACATAGAGGTGCGCGAGCTGCAGATGGATGCGACCGGCGGCGAGCCACTCCTTCGGCAGCTCGAAGTTGAGGCTCTTCGCGAGGCTCGAGCGCGTGTTGAGGGCGGTGTTCGAGGAGTTGACCGTCATCGTGCTGAGCGACGGGATCTGCGCCGGGCCGGGTGCGCGCGAGCCGTCGGGAAGCGTCGCCTCGAGGGTCCCGGAGACCTGCGTGATCGCCGGAGTGCCCTGGACCCCGAGGTAGACGCGCGCGATCGTGCGCTTGATCGTGCTCGGTCCGGCGGCGATCAGCGGGACCGAGCCGAAGGTGTTCTGGACGGTCTGGTTCACCTCGATCATCCCGAACTGCTGGAACCGAGCGGCGGCGGGAATCGGCGAGTAGTTGACGTGCCGTGAGTCGCTCGTCCCCGTCCCGGCGCAGTTGGTCGCGGTGACGGTGACGACGTTGTCGCCCGGGCTGAGGAGGCCGTTGACGCTGATCGGCCCGAACGGGCCCCCGTCGGGGCCGATGAGGACGGGGAAGACCGACGCCGTGTGCGGGGTCGGCGAGGTGGCGACGAACGACGCCGCCGTGATCTGACCGCCGTGCGGGTCGACGTTGCCGGCCAGCGTGAAGGCGTTGTTCTGGACGCCGATCCCGCCGGTGGGCTGGGTGATCCGGACCGTCGGCGGGCCGCTGGCGTTGCACGGCGGTGGCGGCCCGACGGTGGAGAACTCGACGTCGTCGATCGCCAGGCCGTTGTTGAAGTCCGGGGTGGTCACCTCGATGTGCGAGATCGTCTTGCCCGGCGGGTTGAGGGTGAGGTGCGTCTGAATCGGGGCGCGGGAGCTGCTCGCCGGCAGGGTGGCGCTGGTCGTGGCGATCTGGGTGTTCGAGGCGTCGAAGGCATTCAGGCGCACGGTCTCGGGGGCCGAGAGAGGGAAGGAGAAGCCGGCCCAGACGCCGACGCTGTTCTGCGGCGTCGTGAAGTCGGCGCGGATCGGCGCCTGACAGAACTCGATCGCGACGCAGGCCTCAACCGCGACACCGTCCGAGTGCGCAAATGCGGAGCCGTAGGTGAATGCTTCCGGGTTGTTGAAGGTGACGCCCTGCGAGGAGTACTGCGAGTTCACCGGCGTCCCGTGGCTCCCGGGCGGCGGGGGCGGAGGGCTGAGGTCGTCGAAATTGATCACCGCCGACGAGGCCGAGGTCGGCGCGGCGGCGACTCCGGCGAGCGCAAGCGCAGCGATGGCCAGTGCCCGGTGCACCCGAGCAACCGAAGTGGGCGATCGTCGAGCCCTCTGTCTCATCCTGGGCGAGTCCAGTCTAAGCGCTCTGGCTCAGCCGAAGCTAACCGCGGCGGTTGCGGAGTCGCTAACTGCGCCCGGGCTGCTGTTCGCGGAGGCTGTCGCACAAACCCCCTGCTGTCCGGGCCACTTTGGACCATCTCGGGCACGCCACAGAACTTCCTCGCCTGCGACCGAGACCAACCGCTGCTCTTGCCGCCGGACCTGCGCGAGTGGCTGCCCGACGATCACCTCGCCTGGTTCGTGATCGAGGCGATCGAGGAGCTCGACCTCGAGCCCTTCTACGCCGCCTACCGCTCCGACGGCCACGGCGCCGCCGCCCACGAGCCGAAGATGATGCTCACCCTGCTCGCCTACTCCTACGCGGTCGGCGAGCGCTCATCGAGGGGAATCGAGCGCCGCTGTCGCGAGGACGTCGCCTTCCGCGTCATCTGCGCCAACCAGATCCCCGACCACGCGACGATCGCCCGCTTTCGGGTCCGCCACGAGGGCGCGCTCGCCGAGCTCTTCGGCCAGGTGCTCGGCCTCTGCGCCGAGGCCGGGATCGTCGAGGTCGCGGTGCTGGCGGTCGACGGCTCAAAGCTCGAGGCCTCGGCCTCAAACCACGCCACCCGAAGCTACGAGCAGATCGCCGCCGAGATCCTCGCCGAGGCGGGCCGGATCGACCGAGCCGAGGACGAGCTCTACGGCTCCGCGCGCGGCGACGAGCTGCCCGAGCATCTGACCACCCGCGAGGGCCGCCGGGCCTGGCTTCGCGAGGCGAAGGAGCGGCTCGAGCGTGAGCGTGCCGAAAAGCCCGAGTCGGTGCCGAGGGAGCGGGGGAAGCGGCTTGAGATCGGCCGCCGCCGCTTGGTCGACGAGTGGCGGGCGGAGCATCAAGCCAACCGCGCCTACGAGGCCTACCGCGCGCGGGGGGTGATGCGCGACGGCCGGCGCTTCGGCCGCCCCCGGACCCGCACACGCCGCCCGCCAAGCCCGAGGGCAAGATCAACCTCACCGATCCCGACTCCAAGAACATGAAGGCCTACCGCGGCTACCTGCAGGGCTACAACGCGCAGACCGTGACCACCGAGCGCCAGATCATCGTCGCCGCCGAGATCGCCCCCGACGGCCTCGACTTCGCTCAGCTCGACCCGATGGTCGCGGCGGCTGAGCGCGAGCTCGCCGACGCTGGCGTCACCGAGCGCCCCGAGGTCGTCCTCGCCGACGCCGGCTATTGGTCAAACGAGCACATCGATCGCCTGCGCGAGCGGGGGATCACCCCGCTCGTCGCCGCCGACGCTGACCGAAGCAAAGGACCGCGAAAGACGCGGCTCGGCGGGCCCTACGACTTCATGCGCAGCGTCCTTCAAACCGACAGGGGCGCCGATCTCTACTCACGACGACAGTGGATGGTCGAGCCGGTGTTCGCCGAGATCAAGCAGAACCGGCGGGCCGGGCGGTTCAAACGTCGGGGCAGGGCCGCCGTTCGCTCGGAATGGCGTCTGATCGCGGCCACCCACAACCTGCTGAAGCTCCACCGGCACACCCTGGCGGCCGCCGCGGCCTGAGGCGAGGGCCGGAAGGCCCTGCCGTTTTCCGGATCGAGCCGTTCGCGCCTGGTCAGCGTTTACGCGACAGCCTCCGCGCAAAGCGGAAGCGATCGGCGGCGGCCCCGTTTCGTCAGCCCGCCTGCGCCGTCGGGCGAACGAGGATCTCGTTCAGCGTCATCCGGCGGGGCCGCCCGACAGCGAACGCGATCACCTCGGCGATGTCCTCCGGTTTGATCGCGAGGTCTTTGACGAACTCCTCAGTCGCTCGCTTGGTCTTCGCATGTGTGATGTGGTCGGTGAGCTCGGTCGCGACCGCGCCTGGCTCGATGACCATCACGCGGATGTCCGGCTGAAGCTCCTGACGCAGAGACTCTGACCAGCCGTTGATACCCCACTTGGTGGCGGCGTAGACCGCGTTTCCCGGTCGCGCCGTTCGTCCGGCGACCGACGAGATGTTGACGAGGTCTCCACCGCCGTCGCGAAGCTGATCGAGGAAGACCTCGGTGGTGGTGATCGCGCCGAGGAGGTTCGTCTCGATCATGTGTCGATAGTCGGATCGCTGCTCCTCGGAAAATGGTCCGAGCAGCATCATGCCCGCGTTGTTGATGAGGATGTCGGCACCGCCGAGATCCGCCCGCACACGGTCGGCCGCCGCCGCGATCGAGCCCCGCTCGGTGACGTCGGCCTCGATCGCAACCGCGGACCCACCGATGTCTTCGGTGAGCCTCTGGAGGCGATCGACACGACGGGCCAGCAAGGCCACGCGATGACCATCGGCGGCAAGGGCGCGAGCCGTTGCCTCGCCGATGCCCGACGACGCTCCCGTGATGACCGCGACACGGCCTGGATCCTGCTCAGTGCTCACGGCTGCCTCCTATCTTTGGGCGAGTGAAGCTCCGAGCTGTCGGACTTCCCTCAATCCGCCTTGTCTAACGCAGTCGGCTATGCGGAGGATCGCACCTCGGTGACGATGCCGCCTCTGCTGCTTTTCGCGAAGCCGAACCTCATGAGAGCGCTCTCCTGAGGCCTTTGCCGGCGGCTGCGCGTGGAAGCGCAGCCGCCTTGCGGTCGCGTCTGGAAGATGGACTCCGTCCCATCAATCAGCCCGCGCGCCTTCTCCATCGAGTAGCGCCCTGGACGTCCTCGCAGCGGAGGCAGTAGGTTCGACGGGTGGCATCGCAGTCCGGAGAGTTGACCCTCGAGATGGTCCGCGCCCTGCCCGTCGCGCCTTCGCGCGTCTTCGCCTCCTTCAGCGATGCGGACGAGCTGGCGAAGTGGTTCGGGCCGGAGGGCTTTACTGTTGGGAGCCTCGAACTCGACCCTCGCGTCGGAGGCACATACCGGATCGAGATGAAGCCGCCCGAGGGGGATCCCTTTCATCTCGGCGGGGAGTTCCGTGAGGTCGATCCGCCCGGCCGCCTCGCCTTCACGTTCGCGTATGAAGACCCAGATCCCGACGATGTCGAGACCCTGGTCGAGCTCTCGTTTCGCGATCGCGGCGAATCAACTGAGGTCGCCTTCACTCAGGGTCGCTTCAAGACCGAAGCGCGCCGTGCGCTTCACCGCGACGGTTGGACGGACAGTTTCGACAGGCTCGAGCAATTCATCTCGCAGCCATAGCTTCCGCGCGCCGCCGATGCAACGCAGCCCGGCGAGGGAAAGCGCGCAGGCAGGCCTTTGCCCTCTTCGAGGCGAAGACCTCGCTGTTTGCGAACGGCTGACGAGGGCCTCTCCATCGCCTCGCCCGCTCGGACCCGCAGCTGCGTAGGGTTTCGAAGGATGGAGCCTCGGCCCGAATCGTCCAAGGGGGTGGCACAAGGGCGGGACGCCCTCCTCAAAGGCGCATGGAGCGAAGCGAAGCAGGCCTTCGAGCGCGCGCTCAAAACGCGGGAGTCTGCGGCGGCGCTGGAGGGATACGCAGAGGCGACCAGGTGGCTAGGCGAGGCATCGGCGAGTCTGGACACTCGCGAGCGAGCATTCCGCGCCTACAGAGCCGCGGGGGACAAGAACGGAGCTGCGCGCTCCGCCACGTGGCTCGCCTACGACCACATTGTGTTCCGCGGCGATGCCGCGGTCGCGACGGGATGGTTCGCGCGCGCGCACCGGCTGCTCGAGGGGCTCGAGGACAGCGAGGAGCGAGGGTGGCTCGCGTTCTTCGAGGGAGAGGTGGCGCTGGTCGCGCAGGACGATGCGGTCCGCGCCGGGGAGCTTGCGGCGACCGCCACCGAGGTCGGCGCTCGCCACGGGATTCTCGACCTTGAGATGCTCGGTCGCTCCCTCGAGGGGCTCGCTCGGGTCGCGACCGGCGAGGTGCAAGAGGGCATGGCGCTGCTCGACGAAGCCACGGCGGCCGCTGTGTCGGGCGAGTTCTCCGCCCTCCAGTTCGCGGGGGGCGCCTGCTGCCATCTGATCTACGCGTGCGAGCGGGTGCAGGACGTCGACCGCGCCGCCCAGTGGACGAACACGGTGCGCGGCTTCTGCGAGCAACGGTCGGTGCCGCAGCTATTCGGCTTCTGCCGCGCGCACTACGCCGGGGTCCTGATCCGGCGCGGCGAGTGGGAGGAGGCCGAGCGAGAGCTGGACGAGGCCATCGGCTCCTTTGAGCTCGGAGCCCCGGCGCTGGTGTTCGAGGCGCTCCTGCGCATGGCGGAATTGCGGCGCCGGCAGGGCCGTGCGGACGAGGCGGCCGAGCTCTGCGAGCGCATCTCGTCGCACCCGCAGGCGAAGCTGTGCCTCGCCGAGCTGGCGCTCGACCGCGGCGACCTGCGCGTCGCCGCCGATCTTCTCGATCGCTACCTGCGCGCGCTCCCGGCCGGCGAGAGGTTGGCTCGGGCACCGGCGTTCGCGCTCGCCGTTCGCGTTCACGCCGGACGCGGGGACACCGAGCTTGCCGCCTCGAACCTTGGCGAGCTCGGCACGATCGCTGCCGACGCCGCGACCGATCCGCTGCGCGCATCGCTTCGGTTCAGCCAGGGCTTGGTTGCCGCGGAGAGCGGCGGCGACGACGAGGCGCGCGAGGCATTCGAGGACGCCCTCGACCTTTGGACGCGCTGCGGAGACCCATTCGAAGCGGCTCGCGCGCGAGCATCGCTCGGAGTCGCCCTGTCCCACCTCGGGCGGCCCGGCGAGGCGGAGCTCGAGCTGAGCACGGCCGTCGACGACCTGGCAGCGCTCGGCGCCAAGGGCGAGCGAGAGCGCGTGATCGCCCTGCTCGCCGAGCTGCACGAGCCAGGTCCCAGGGGAGTGCGGGCGGGCGCGGAGGATAGGGGCGGCCTCAGCCGCCGCGAGCTCGAGGTGCTGCGCCTCGCCGCGCAGGGACTCACCGACCCGGAGATCGCGGAGCGGCTTGTCGTCTCCAAGCACACCGTGCACCGGCACATGGCCAACGTCCGCACGAAGCTGAATCAGCGCTCGAAGGCCGCGGCGGTCGCCAGGGCCGCCGAGGAAGGACTCCTCTGAGCCACTAGCCGGCGCCGCGCCAGGGCGCCGGTGGCCTCGACGGGCCATTTTCGCCGAGCCGCTCGAAATGGCCTCGGGAGGCGAAGTCACGGCCGGAAATCCGGCTTATAACCGACCCATGATGAATCTCGGACGAATCGGACGTGTGGGGCGGTGGGCCGCGGATCACCTGAAGCTGGTCGCCGCCGGATGGCTCGTGATCTTCCTCGGCCTCGGCTTGCTGGCGCCGCGAGCAGAGCAGACGCTATCGGGAGCCGGCTGGAAGGCGCTTGGCTCGGAGTCGGTGAGAGCGCGCCAGATCATCGACCGGAAGTTCGGCGGCCTCGGCGCCTACTCCCTCGCCGTCGTCGTGTCGGGGCAGCGGCAAACGGTCGGCGATCGCGCGTTCCGCGCCACGATCGGCCGCGTGCGCGCCGAGCTCGAGCGCGACTCGGCGGTTGCGACCGTCGTCGGTCCTCGTGAGAGCGGATCGGTCTCGCCCGGCCAGCGGGTCGCCGTCGTCCGCGCCGGTGCCGCCGAGGGCGACACCGCGATGGTCGACGCCGCGGAGCGCCTGGCCGGGCCGCTGGAACGTCTCGGATCCGGCGGAATCCAGGTCACCCTGACCGGCGCGCCGGCGCTGTGGGCGGACTTCAACCAGGCGAACAAGACGGCGATGCTGAAGTCGGAGGTCCTCTCGTGGCCTGTGACACTCGCGATCCTCGTGCTCGCGTTCGGCTCGCTCGCCGCCGCGGGGCTGCCGCTGATGCTGGCGGTGCTGGGACTGATCTGCGCCGGCGGGGGGCTCTGGCTCTCCACTCAGTTCGGGGACGTGACGATCTGGGCGATGAACTTCGCGCTGATGTTCGCCCTGGCGGTCGGAATCGACTACGCGCTGTTCATCGTCGTGCGCTTCCGTGCCGCGCTTCGGACCGGGCTGGAACCCCGTGACGCGGCGGGCCTCGCCCTCGATACGGCGGGCAGGGCGGTGCTGATCAGCGGCCTCACCGTGCTCGCCTCGTTGGCCGCGGTGATGATCGTTCCCAGCCCGCCGTTCCGCACCGGCGCGCTCGGAATCCTGCTCGCCGTCAGCTTCGTGCTGGCGGCCTCCCTCACCCTTCTGCCCGCACTGCTCGCGCGCCTGGGTCCGCGGATCGATCGCCTGGCCCTGCCCTGGCGCCACGGCCTCGAACACCGCAGCGAGTGGTTCGCGCGCTGGGGGCGGAGAGTGTGGAGGCACCCGATCGCGCTCGGAGGCGCGGCGCTCGCGTTGCTCGCGCTGCTGATGGCGCCGCTGCTGGACCTGAGGACCGAGATGCCGTCGGTTGGCGCCGTGCCCCAGGACTCGGGCGCGCGGATCGGCTACGAGCGCATCCAGCATGCCTTCGGGCCGGGCTCGGCGAGCGAGCTTCAGATCGTTGTCTCAAAGCGAGACGCGCGAGCCGCGCGCGCGACGCTGCTCCAGAGCGCGAACATCGCAACGGTCAGCGAGCCCGAGCGATCGGGCGGGCAGGCCCTCATCCGTGCCACGCCCACCGTCGATGCGGATCACGTCAGCGGCGTTGTCGGCGACCTGAGGGCGTCCCTCCCGGGCGGCGCGATGGTCGGCGGCTCCGCGGCCGAGAACGCCGATCTCACAACCACGCTTCACGAGTGGACGCCCCGGATCTACGCCCTCGTGCTCGGGATCGGCTTCCTCCTGCTGCTCGTGATCCTCCGCGCGCCGGTCGTCGCCGCGGTCGCGGTGCTGCTGAGCCTCCTCGCAACAGGGGGTGCGTTCGGAGTCGCGAAGCTCATCTTCCAGGACGGTCTTGGGGCCGGGGTGCTGGGGTTCTCGCCGCAGGGCTTCCTCGACGCGTGGAGCCCGGTGTTCTTCTTCGCCCTGATCTTCGCCCTGGCCATGGATTACACGGTGTTCCTGCTGGCTGCGGTGAGGGAGCACTTCGAGCGCTCGGGCGATGCGCGGGAGGCGGTGGTGGAGGGGCTGGCCGACGCCGGGCGGCCGATCAACGCCGCCGCGGCGGTCATGGTGTTCGTCTTCCTCACCTTCTCGCTGTCCGGGCCGCTGCCTCCGAAGGAGATGGGCGTGATCCTCGGGGTCGCCGTGCTGCTCGACGCCACTTTCGTGCGCCTCCTGCTCCTCCCTGCCGCCCTGCGGCTGCTGGGGCCCGTGGCCTGGTGGATTCCGAGCCGAGTCGACCGCCGGCTTCCGGGAGCGCGGACGGCCGGCGCCGGGGTCACGGCGCCCGCGAGGTTGCGGTGACCGCCCAGACGACAGGAAGCCATCCCCGGCTGACGTTCGCCGGCGTATTCTTCGTTGGCGACCTGCGCGTGGGCGAGACCGCCGCCCGGTGGCTGCTGGCAGGCGGCGGAGCCGCCACTTCGCGGCCTCGATTCGTAGCGGAGCGCCGTGATAGCGGGCGCGGGCTACGCAAACGCTTGGAGTCGTGCTTGCGGCCGGCATGGCCGCTGATCATGCGGGTCGACGATCCGCTCGAACGAGGGAGGTCAAGATGACCAACGAGAGGACCAGCACCGGGGGCGCCACGAGCACGGCAGGGCACCTGCCGCAGCTCGACGCAACGTCGCTCGTCGACGCCGGCGAGCTCGAGTCCCGCGTCAAGGCGATGTACCGCGAGGTGGCGGAGGACGCGCGAGGCGACTTCCACTTCGAGACCGGTCGGGTCCTCGCCGAGCGGCTTGGCTATCCGCCCGAGCTCCTCGATCGGATCCCGGCGGAGGCGATCGAGTCCTTCGCCGGCGTCGGCTATCACTTCGACCTGGCGTCGATCGTCGACGGCGAGCGTGTCCTCGACCTCGGCAGTGGGTCGGGGACCGACGTCTTCTTCGCCGCACAGCAGGTGGGCGCCGGCGGAGTCGTCGGGCTCGATTTCACCCCGGAACAGGTTCGGAAGGCGGAGCGCCTCCGCAAGTCCGCGACCATCACCAACGTCGAGTTCGTTGAGGGTCCGATCAGCGAGGCGCCGTTCGAAGACGCGAGCTTCGACCTAGTCATCTCGAACGGCGTGATCAACCTCTCGCCGATCAAGGCTCGGGTCTTCGCCGAGGCGGCCAGGGTGCTGCGACCCGGCGGGCGGCTCGCGCTGGCGGACATCGTCAGCGCGCGTCCGCTCAAGGAGCGAACCCGTCGCAACACCGAGCTGTGGGCGGCCTGCATCGCGGGAGCGGTCCCGCGCCGAAGCTACGCCGATGCGATCGAGCGGGCGGGCCTCTCCGTCACGGAGACCCGAGGCAATGACTACCGCTTCATCTCCGAACGAGCTCTCGACGCCTGCAACACCTACGGGGTGGAGAGCATCTCGCTGGTCGCGACAAAGCGGTCTTGAGGCCCTCGGGCTCGTGCTGACGCGGAGGCCGAACACCTTCAGTGCAGCGGCCGGGCGGTTGGCGAAGCCTCTTCTTCACCTGGCGGCTTGCCCGGGGTGGGCGAGCACTGAAACCGCGGTGCGGTCGATTGGGTCAACGCCGCGACCGTGATGTTCACCTCGACGCTGTCGCTGGTCCTTGTAGCGGTGACCTTGCGGGGACAGTGACGCACCGCCGCCCGATCGCTCGTCGCAAATAGATGCTCGATTGATGCACCGTGATCCGACGATGCTTGCCTCATCGTCGAAACGAAGGGTCTCGAAGACATCCAGGTCGCTTGAAGGATCGACGCGCCCGGCATGGTGTCGTGACGCTATTGAGCTGTCTGGACGCCAATGGGACTACGAAAGTCCTAAACGGCCCTTTGATGCCTACACGGGCGACACCGTGGAGGGCTTGCGCCAAGCCCTAGCTGTAGCTACTCATGGTTGCCGCGGGCGGTGGAGTCGAGCCTGGCTTCGACTCGCGTGGTGTGCGCTCTACCGCTGGGGCGCGGCGCGCGGCATCTTCTGGATCTCACCCGAGGAGACGACTGCGTGCGCCAGCTCACCATCGGAAGCCGGCTCGATTCGACGACGGCCCTCAATCGGCGTCACCCATAGCTCGTCCACCAAGATCACGATCAGCGAGAGGATCGGCACCGCCACGAAGAGGCCGATGAAGCCGAAGAGCTCGCCGATGACGATGACCCCGATCGCCACGACCGCAGGCTGGAGCTTGACACGGTTTGCCATCACCAGCGGCATCGTGACGTAGCTCTCGATTGCATGGACGCCAACGTAGATCGCGAGGACGACGAGTGCCGTCCCGGGCGACTGCGAGAGTCCGTAGAGCACCGGGGGGATCGCTCCCAAGGGCGTGCCGAAGTACGGGATCAGGATCAAGACCGAGGAGAACACGGCGAAAAGGACGGCGAAGTCGAGGCCGATCAACTGAAGCCCGACCCACAGCAGCACGCCATTGATGAGCATTCCGACCAGGACGCCCTGCATCCACCCGATCCACGCGCCGCGAAGCCGCTCCATGACATCGCGAGCACGCTCGCGCCCTTCCGGCGGGAATATCCGCAGGGCCCCATCCAGCAGAGGCTGTGGCCGGATCGCCATGTAATAGGCGGTGATCAGAATCAGGAGCAGCGCAGCAAGCCCCGTGACGATGCTCTTTCCGACTGTCGCGATCGGGCCGACCAGCTTCGCTGGATCGTTCGTGTAGCCATTTAGGAAGTGCTTGATCTGAACGCCGACCTCGCTAGGTTGATTGCCGCTTGCGTGGGCGATCTTCGCCTTCAGAGCATCGAGGATTGAGGGAACCTGATCGGCGAAGGTCCTGACCTCGCCGACGAATGCTGGAATCACGAGCGCAAGGATCCCGGCCAAGACGCCAAGCCCAAACAGAAGGCCGATCAGCGCACCGATCGCGCGGGGGACCCGAAAGCGCTCGAGCCTCGTCGCAAGCGCGGAGAGAGGAATTGCGATCAAGACCGTCATCAGGATCGCCACGAGGAGCGTCGCGAGCTGTTCGAAGAGGAGTCCCAGGACGACCAGCCCGAAGGCGAGCAGGACTGCTCGAGAGGCAGGATGCAGGCGACCGGACGCCTCCATTGCCTCAGTTGGCCTCGCGCTCGCGCTCGGTTGCCCGCTCGTCGTGGAATCCGGCGGCGCGTCCTTCGCGCTGCGCGCGCTCCTCAGCCTCGGCGGCGCTTCGTTCGCGCTCCGCCGCCGTCTGGGCGTGCTCCTCCGCGATTTCGCGCTCACTTTCCGCAACGCGGTAGGTCATCTCGGCGGCGCGGCGCTCGCGATGCTCGCGCTCCTCAGCCTCGGCGGCGCTGTGTTCGCGCTCCTCGGCCCGTTTCGCGTGCTCCTCCGCGCGTTCGCGCTCACGTCTTGCCTGGTCGTGCTCTGTCGCGGCGACGCGACGTTCGCGCTGCGCGCGCTCCTCAGCCGCGACGGCGCTTCGTTCGCGCTCCTCCGCCGCCTGCGCATGCTCCCCGCCGATGGCCGCATCTTGCGCCGCGCGTTCGCGTTCTTTTCTAGCCTCGTCGCGCTTCTCCGTGGCTTTGACGGCGTGGGCGTCGGCTTCCTGGCGATGCCCGGCGGCCTCGCTGCGCAGTCGCTCGCGCTCGCGCCGTCGGCTCTCTGCCGCCCGTCGGGCCGCGACCAGCACCAGCACGACGACGATCAAGACGCCGATGACGATGGCGATGGCTGCGATCGTCGACACGTTTCCCTGTTACCCCAACTTGCGGCGCAAGATGCGCAGGGGTACATGCTGGGCCGCTCGGACGCGAGCCGCAAGACAAGTCGCTGCTCCCCTAACGAGCTCGGCCGCGAGGGCCCCGTCATCTCCCTAGCCTGAGACCTTCGCTAGACCGGGAGCTTGCCGCGGGCGCGACGGCCGGTGCCGGCGCTGCGGTCGGCCGCCCGGCGCGAGCTCGAGAACGGCTTCTGCAGCCATCGGCCGAGACGCCCCGGCGCCGAGCCCCCGGCGCGCTGCCCGGCGCTGAGCGTCGCGTCGACGCCCCGCTGCGGCCAGATCGACAGTCGGGGCAGCAGAAACGCAAGGACCGCGAGGACGATGCAGACGGCCACGATGACGAGGATGGTCATTGATTCCTTTCGCGCGGCTTGTACCCGCCTGGGGCTTCGGCCAAGCGCTTCAAGCCGCATCCGTCATTTGCGGCAATTCGCCTCGGTGAAGGCGCCGAGGTCGACTACCGGGGCCGTGGGGTGCCTACAGGGCCGAAGTTAGGAGCTCGACGACGGGCTTGGGTTGCCACTTCTCGCCCCATGGTCCGCCGAAGCCTCCAGGCGGGGAGGCTGTGCGGTGTAACCGCGAGTCGACAGCGAGAAACCAAACAAACGGGGGGGTCGGTGGCCACTGACGCTAACCGCTTTGTTTGCGCCGGCGTGGCCGAGGAGCCGGGACGCGGACGACGGTCTTGCCCTGCGTCTCCGGCCGCTGGCGCTCGACGATGCGGCCGCCCGAGCCAACGAAAAACCCCCGCAGTTAGCGGGGGCTTCGTGAGTAGCGGGGGGCCCGCTACGTCTCCCACGGTGACGCACGAATTGTGGAGGAGCTACGCGTGGCCGCGTAGGGACTTTCGCTCCTCGTTCCGGGCGGAAGTGCAATGTCGCCACGCTGACGCCTCCTTCTCGTCAGGAGCGAGAGCGAGCTCGCCGCGAACCGAGACGCCCGCACCTCGCGCACGAGCGAGAACGAAGCGAGAACAGAGGAAAGCGCGCCGCAGGTCCTACGACCAATGTCGCCTTGAAACCCCGACCCGGGAGGGTCCATCGTTGGGTCCAATCGGAGAGCCATCCAGAGAGGACAAAGCAAATGAGACGAAGCATCCCCATCCTTGCAACAGTGGCGCTCACCGCGCTAGCGGGCCCCGCCGCAGCCTCGGCAAGTGGCGGTGGCGGTGGCGGAACCGTTCGCAGCGCCGGTACGTGCACTGCGGCGAGCACCTCGAAGATCAAGGTCAAGCCCCGCGACGGCCGCCTCGAGGCGGAGTTCGAGGTCGATCAGAATCGCAACGGCGCCAAATGGAACTGGAAGCTGAAGGACAACTCGGCCGTTGTCTTCGATGGCACCGCGACCACCAAGCCCCCAAGCGGGTCCTTCTCCGTCGAGCGGAACATCAACGACTCCCCCGGTAGCGACGCCGTCGTCGGCATCGGTCGCAATCCCAAGAGCGGCGAGCGCTGCGTCGCCAAGGTCACGGTCTGAGATCTGAGCCTACCGGGCCGACCTCAGGGGCGCCTCCCGCCCCCGGGGTCGGCCGGCGGGCGATTCACACGCGAGAGGAGCCCATGGCGGAGGCTCGGATCAGCCATGAGGTGCCGCACTCCACGCATCCGATCCAAGTGCCGTAGCGCGTGTACTCGATAAGGCGAAGGCGCATCGGGTCCGTGTGATCGCATACATCCGCGCCGGCCTGCGCCGGTTCGTGGCCGAGTTGCCACTTGCCCTTGAGCTCTGACATAACTGTTTCCAATCCAGCTGCGGATAGACCGATCGATTCTTGCCGGAGGCTGCCCAGAGCACGGGAACCCCCGGACAAGGACCTGGTTAAGCCACCGGCCAAGCTTCTTATTTCCTGCAAAGCGAGCATCTCCGTCGGCTGTTCGAGACGCCCGGAATGGACGAGAAGCGGGAACCCAATGGCTTGGTGGAAGGTCGCAAATTTCCGCGGATTCCGTGCGTCGCCGTCAGGACCGATACCCGGCGGGATTTGAACCCGCGACCTCCGGGTTATGAGAAGCCCGTACGCTGGCTTGCTGCCTGCTCTGAGCCGCTCTCAGGCACGGTGAGCTGCTCTCAGATCACCTGAGATTCGCTCAGTTCGGTACCACGGCTGGTACCACGGGCTAACGTGCGTCCATGGCCCTCGACCAACGACTCGACCTGTTCGCGATCAAGAACTGGTTTGAGCGGTACGGCGAGGTGGTCGATCTCAGCGCGCTCGTCGCGGACGCCGGCTTCCTGCGCCGTGCTCGCCGGGCTCTGCTGCCCCTGCCGCTGGTCGACCGCCCCGAGGAGATCGATGCCTCGAGCGTCTTCCCGCCGTTCCGTTCGCGGCCGATCCCGATGCTCCAGGGCAAGCGGGTGGTCCTCGTAGCTTCCGGCGGAGGCGGCGGGGCGGTCGCTCTGGTCGGAGTGGCGCGCGCGCTCGAGGAGGCGGGGATCGAACCCGCAGAGATCGTCGGCTGCTCAGGCGGCGCGATCTGGGGATCGATGTGGGCGGCTGGGATGAGCGCTCAGGAGATGGCTGAGTTCTCGCTCAGCTGGCGGCCAGAGGACTACCTCGACATCCAGTGGCTCAAGCTCCCCCGTTTCGCTCTGTCCGCACTGCGCGGCTTCACTGGCCTCGCCAAGGGCGAAGCCGTCGAGCAGCTCTTCGACAGACGGGTTCGCGGGATGGCCTGTGGCGAGACACCGATTCCCATCAAGACGATCGTCTACAACATGGACCTCGGCCGGGTCGAGTACTTCGGGAGCCGCGAGACCCCGGACATCACCATCGGCCATCTGGTCCGGGTCGCGATCGCCCTGCCGCTGTTCATCGAGTCGGTCCCCGTTCACGGCCACCTTTATGTGGATGGCGGGATCATCGAGGTTTGGCCGATCCAGCCCGTTCTCGACGAGGGTGGCTACGACCACGTGATCGGCGTCAACTTCATGTTGCCCGGCGGCCTCGAACCGAAGGACATCACCGGCTGGAAGGACAGGGTCGGCGGTCTGTTCGAGGCGAGTCGACAGCTCCAGCAGGGCTATCACCTCGAGCTCGCACGGCGCGCCAGAGCTCAGCTGGGCGAGCGGCTCACGATGATCGACCCGGTCGAGGACTCGGAGCTGCACGGAACGTCGTTCTACGACCTCTTCCTCGATCGCGGCCACTGGCCGCGCCTGATGCGCCAGGGTTACGACGCAGCGAGCGAGGCCCTCCAGGCGTTCCGCGAAGAGGTCGCGGCGTCCGCGAGCACGGAGGCGCCGTAGGCCGGGCTCGCACCCGAGCCCGCCACGGTTTCGTTCGCAAAGGGATCCTGAACGTCACTCGATTTCTCTGCGGGAGCAAGCCCTGACCTTGGAAGCATCTGAAATCGACCAGCAATCAGGCCTTTCGCCGCGCGCGGCTGTGGCGATCCTCACCGCCGTGGCCGGGACGGCGGCGGCGGGCGGGGCAGCATCGGCGCCCATCATCTCGAGCCGCTGGTATCGCAAGCTCGATAAGCCGCCCTGGCAGCCTCCTGACGCCGTGTTCGGCCCCGTGTGGACCGTCATCTACGCGCTGATCGCAGCGTCGATGCTCACGGCGCGGCGCCGCGCTGGCAAGCCCGAGCAGGTGTTGTTCGTGCTCTACGGGAGCAACCTGGCCCTCAACCTGGCATGGACGCTGATCTTCTTCCGAGGTCGCAGCCCGCTCGCCGCTGGCGTCGAGATCGTCGTGCTCGAAGCCACCACGGTGGCGCTCGTCGTCCGCGCGTGGCCGATTTCCCGCCTGGCCGCGTTGTGCTTGGTGCCTTACGCGCTGTGGGTCGCGTTCGCCACAGCCCTTACGTGGAGCATCGCCGCCCTTAACTAGCGAGCCGGGGTCGAGCACGAGACCCGCTCGACCACCAGCAGGCCCGCGGTGCTCACGCTGTCGTCCGCGTGACGGCGGCTGCGAACCGCGGCTCGAGCTAGTCGTCGACGTCCTGCCATAGGTCGTAGAGCCAGTTCACGGCGGGGCGCACGACTCCGGCAGGTGCTCAGCACTTAAACGTAGCTCGCGGCAGAGCGCGCCGACCATGGGCCATCGGTCGACCTGGGACTGATTGTGGGTGCCGACCAGCACCGCATCTTCCTCAGGCGCAAAGAAGGCGAAGGCGCCGATGAACCCAGTGTGGCCGATGAGCTCGACCCCTTCGACGACGACGCGTCCGGTCCCGAGGCCGTAATCGTCGTAGCGAACCATGTAGCCCGGCGGGAAAGCTGCGCCAGGCGTCCAGTCTTTGAGCTCCGCGAGGCCTTCTGGGTCGAGGATCCGCCCCGACCACAGGCCGCGGAGGAAGCCGGCCAGATCCGGGGCGGTTGTTACGAGACCCCCCGCCGCCCAGTCAATCGTCGGTGAGAGGGATGTCATGTCGATCTCCCCGTGGTAGTGGTGCGCGACCTCCCGTGCTCGCGGCTCCTCGTGGCCCTCCAGCCAGGTGTTCTCCATGCCCAGTGGGTCAAAGGCGATCTCTCGATAAATCGCGTGAAGGGGCCGACCCATGATCTGCTCGAGCAGAATCGCGACAACGACGAAGCCGGTATCCGAGTATTGGAAGCCCTGTCCGGGCGGGAAAGGCGCCGTGCCGTGCTCGACCGCATCGTCGACGAGCTCGACCGGAAGCCAGGCGCGGTCAGGCGCTTGCCGAACGCGCTCGAAGAAGCCCTCCGCCCCAAAGTAGTTGGGGATTCCTGAGGTGTGCGAGAGCATCTGCCGGGGCGTCATTCGCTGTAGATCCTCGAGCGATCGCCAGCGCTCGAGCAGGGTCGAGTCCAGCTGGCCATCGAGGGGACCGTCGAGGTCCAGCTTGCCGTCGTGAGCGATCCTCACCGCGACTGGCGCCGTCACGGTCTTGGTCACGCTGGCGATACGGAATGCGTCGTCGGGTCGGAGGCTCCGGGCCTCGCCCTGGGCCAGAGCGCCCGCCGAGCCGCTCCATTCGAATCCCATGCTCGGCGCTTCGATGCGCGCCAGCGCGCCGGGTGCGCCGGCTGAGACCTGGTCTTCCAGCGCGGCCCGGAGACGCGCAGAGGCTCCCATGGACGCGGAGTCTCCCACGGCGGGTCCAGCCGTTCGCGACCGCGCCACCGGGACGATGCCTTCGAGTGAAGTGAGGGGCTGGGGCAAGGCCGGGGCCCCGAATGCGTGAGCGCCTTTGCCGCTCACGCCGAGCGCTTCGCCTGCACCTCTAGAGCTCGACGAGAAATAGTTCCACGACCTCCCTCGCGTCAGTTAGGGTGGGCGCTGGTCAGGATGACCAGATCAGCAGGAAAGGTCGACGTTATCCTCCATCGCAGGAAGCGCTCTCTGGCAGGGGTGCGCCTGGCGCCGAACTCGACTCGGCGTCGCACACAGATCTGTCCGACGACAGGGGTCGTCGAGCAATGCAGGAGATCGGCGCTAGGTCGGCCGGCCGGCGCCGTGAGGGAGTGAACGCACATGGATGCCTCGGCCAAGGAACACCAAGTCGTGGTCGTCGGCGCTGGCCAGGCGGGCCTCGCCCTCGGCCATCTCCTTTCCAACCAGAACCGCGACTTCACCATCCTCGAAGCCGCCGACGAGCCAGGCGCCGCATGGCGCGGGCGCTGGGACTCGCTGAAGCTGTTCACCCCTGCCCGCTACAGCGGCCTGCCCGGCCTCGCTTTCCCGGGCGATCCTGACCGCTACCCAACTCGCGACGAGGTTGCCGCATATCTGGCTGATTACGCGCGGCATTTCGACCTCCCTGTAGAGACCGGAAGTCGGGTCAAGCGGGTCACGAGGTCAAACGGGAACTACTCGATCGAGCTCGGCGACCGAACCCCCGAGGCCGAGCAGGTCGTAGTCGCTACCGGGCCATTTCAGGTTCCCTTCATTCCGCCCATCGCTAAGGGCCTCGGACCCGAGGTCACGCAACTTCATACCAGCGCCTACCGCCGCCCGGAGGACATCCCCGAGGGCCGCGTTGTTGTAGTCGGCGGCGGCAACAGCGGCTACCAGATCGCCGCCGAGCTCTCCGCCTCTCACGAGGTCCACCTATCGATCGGGTCGCCGCAGAAGCCGTTTCCCCAGCGGCTGCTCGGTCGCGATCTCTTCTGGTACCTCGACGCCACCGGGATCATTCGCAAGAGCCGGGAGTCGCGGATCGGGCGCAAGCTCGAGGGCCGCGACACCCTGATCGGGTCGAGCCCGCGATCGATTCGCCGCCACGGAGTCCAGCTCCACGGGCGGGCGGTCACGGCCGAAGGCTCGACGGTGACCTTCGAGGACGGGACCACGCTCGATTCCCGCACAGTGATCTGGGCCACCGGTTACCGCCTCGATCACCCATGGATCGAGCTCCCGATCTTCGATTCCGGGGGCCGGCTTGAACACCGACGCGGTGTCACCGCTTCGCCCGGGTTCTACTTCCTCGGCTTGACCTGGCAGCACACCCGTGGCTCGGCACTGATCGGCTTCGTCAAGGACGACGCCGCCTACATCGCCGAGCAGATCAGCACCAATCGGCCGACTGTTGGAGCCTTGCATCGTGAGGCCGTCGGACAGCAGCCGGTCCTTGAAGTCCGGCAGCAGACCACCAGGAGATCCCATGACTACGCACACTGATCATTTCCCAACCGAGACCGAGGGCCTACCCGAGGCCCGAGCCTCGGAAGTCATTGAGCTCGCCGGCGGCGAGGAGTTCGAACTCAAGATCGCGCCCGTCGTCAAGCAGATCGGCGACGCGAAGGTGCGGATGCTGGCCTACAACGGATCGATCCCCGGCCCGACCCTGCGGGTCAAAGAAGGCTCGGAGATCGTCGTCGACGTTGTCAACGAGGGCGACATGGAGAACACCGTCCACTGGCACGGCCTGAGGCTGGATAACCGCTATGACGGAACCCACGAGACCCAGACCCCGATCCCGGTCGGCGGCAGCTTCCGAGCCCGCGTCGCCTTCCCCGATCCCGGCGCCTACTGGTACCACCCGCACATCCGCGAGGACTACGGTCAGGAGATGGGGCTCTACGGCAACGTCATCGTCGAGCCCTCCGATTCCGAGTACTGGGCGTCGGTGCACCGCGAGCTGACCCTGACCCTCGACGACATCCTGCTCGAAGACGGCAAGGTCGCCCCTTTCAGCCGCAGCGAGACCACGCACTCGGCGATGGGCCGCTTTGGAGACGTGCTCTTGGTCGGCGGCGAGGCCGACCTCGACCTTACCGCCAAGGCCGGCGAAGTAGTCCGCTTCTACTTCACCAACACCGCCAACACCCGGGTCTTCAAGGTCAAGCTGCCGGGCGCGAAGATGAAGCTGGTCGGTGGCGACTCAGGCCACGTCGAGCGCGAGGAGTTGGTCGAAAGCGTCATCCTCGCCCCATCCGAGCGAGTCATCGTCGACGTCCTCTTCGACCAGGCCGGCGAGCTGACACTCGAGCACGAAACGCCGGGTCGCGTCTATCCGCTGGCTCGGATCCGCGTCAGCGAGGAGCGGGCCGAGCCCTCGCTCGAAGCGGAGTTCGAGAACCTGCGCACTAACGCCGATCTCGCCGCCGAGCGCGAGCGGATCCAGGCAGACCTCGAGCGCGAGCCCGACAAGACCCTCTCCTTCATCGCCGAGATGGACCTCGGCGCCCCCGAGGGCGAGGGCCCGGTGGTCTACGCCTGCCCGATGCACCCCGAGGTGGTGAGCGAGGAAGAGGGCAAATGCCCGGAGTGCGGGATGAAGCTGATCGCCGTCGAGGCCTCCTACACCTGCCCGATGCATCCGGAGGTCGTAAGACGGGAGCCGGGCAAGTGCCCCGAGTGCGGGATGAAGCTCCTGCCCTCGCAGCTAGTTGGCGAAGCCCACGAGCACGGCGGGCACGAGCACTCGACCGCCGACGGGATCGAGTGGGAGGACGACATGGTCGACGTCAACAAGTTGACGACGCCGGCGAACATGCGCTGGAAGCTGATCGACCGGGATGTCGAGGCCGAGAACCAGGCCATCGAGTGGCGGTTCCGGGTTGGCGACCGAGTGAAGATCCGGCTGCTTAACGAGATGGCCGGGGACCACCCGATGCACCATCCCTTCCACATCCACGGGGCCGGCCGCTTCCTGGTCCTTGCCCGGGATGGCGAGGTCGAGCCGAACCTGGTCTGGACCGACACGGTCCTGATTCCGGCCGGGCAGACCGTCGACATCCTGCTCGACGTCACCAACCCGGGTCATTGGATGGCCCATTGCCACATAGCTGAGCACCACGAGAGCGGAATGATGTTCAGCTTCGACGTGACGGAGTGAGGTTGGAGATGAAGACTGCTTACGTCCTCTACCCCGATTTCACCGCTCTAGACCTCATCGGCCCCTATGAGATCATCAGCCGCTGGCCAGGCGTGGACATTCACTTCCTGGCCACTTCAGCTGGTCCCGTGCGCACCGATTGCGGCCTGACGGTGATCCCCACCGACACCCCGGAGTCGTTGCGCGATCCCGATCTCATCGTCGTTCCCGGCAGTGGCAACCCATTGCCGCTGCTCGACGACGGCGCGCTGATCGATTGGCTTCGCGCGGCCGCACCCGGATGTCGCTGGACGGCGTCGGTTTGTACCGGGGCCGGGCTCTATGCCGCTGCCGGCCTGCTTGAAGGGAAGAAGACCGCCACGCACTGGGGCTTTCGCGATGTCGTCCGGGCCTATGGCGTCGAGGTGGTTGAGGAGCGGGTGGTCTGGCAGGGCAACCACATCAGCTGCGCCGGAGTCTCAGCCGGCATCGACATGGCCCTGACGCTCACCGAGCGCGTTCACGGGCGCGATCTTGCCGAGGCCCTCCAGCTCGTCATCGAGTACGACCCCGAGCCGCCATTCGATAGTGGCTCTCTGCAGAAAGCCGGCGCCGGGACCGAGCGGCGCGCCATGGAGGTCATGATGGCCAGTGCCGGTGTCTCACGGATGCAGGTGGTTAGGCAGATGGGGCGAGCGATCATGCGTGCGCGTCTTGCTCGGGCCCGGCGCGCACTTCGGGGGGGACGCGCGTCAAACGGGACGAAGCCGCTGCCGTCAACTCGAACCCACGAGCGTGTCTCGTGAAAGCGACGCGCTCAAGGAGGACTAGAGCATGAGCGGAGCTGTTGAGGCCCCGACTCCACCCAGCGAGCCGACCGACGCTCGGGCCGCACCGGTCGTGGTTGGCGAGGGTCTGAAGCGCCGCTATGGCGAGGGCCCGACCGCGGTTGACGCGCTGCGCGGTGTCGATCTCGAGCTCACGCAGGCCACCCTGACCGCGGTCATGGGCCCCTCGGGCTCGGGCAAGTCGACTCTCATGCACGTCCTCGCCGGTCTCGATCGACCGACGGAGGGAACGGTCCGGATCGGTGGAGTCGAAATCACCGCTCTCGACGACGACGACCTGACCGATCTCCGACGGAAGCAGATCGGCTTCATCTTCCAGTTCTTCAACCTGCTGCCGATGCTGACGGCGAAGGAGAACATCCTGCTGCCGCTCTCGATCGCCGGCCAGGACCCGGACGAGGCCTGGGTGTCAGAACTCACCGATCGCGTGGCGCTCGGCGATCGCATCGATCATCGGCCGAGCGAGCTCTCGGGTGGGCAACAGCAGCGGGTGGCGATCGCGAGAGCCCTGGCCTCGCGGCCGACCATCGTCTTCGCCGACGAGCCGACCGGCAACCTCGACTCCTCCACCAGTTCCGAGATCCTCGACCTCCTGCGTCAGTCGGTCGACGCCTATGAGCAGACCACCCTGATGGTCACCCATGACGCGAGCGCCGCTGCGATCGCCGACCGCGTCCTCTTCCTCGCCGACGGCCAGATCGTGCGCGACCTAGACAAGCCCGACGCGAGCGAGATCATCACCGCGAGCCAAAAGCTCTAGACGTGAACAAGGTCGCCTTCAAGGGCCTCTCGTACCGGCGAAGCCGGACCATTCTGACCGCGATCGCAATTGTCATCGGCGTCAGCTTGATCAGTGGTGTCTACGTCCTCACCGACACCATCTCCTCGGCCTTCGACGGGATCTTCTCCGCCTCCTACTCGAACACAAGCGCCGTGATCTCAGGCAAAAGCGTGGTTTCGAACTCGATGTCCGGGAGCGCCACCGTTCGCGCGTCCATCGTGCGCCGAGTCAAAGACTTGCCGTCGGTCGAGACCGCCTCGGGTGCGATCTTCGACACCAACGGCATGGGCGACAAAGCCCAGCTCCTCGACAAGCAGGGAAACGCGATCTCAAGCGGCGGCGCTCCCAACTTCGGCTTCGGCTTCGACCCCGCCCAGTCCCAGTTCAACCCGATGAAGCTGAGCGCCGGCCACTTCGCGACTGACTCTCACCAGGTGGTTATCGACAAAGGCACGGCAGACAGCAACGGCTACGGAGTCGGCGACCGGATCGGGGTCTCGGCGGTCGGTCCCACTCGCTATTTCACGATCTCCGGGATTGCCCGCTTCGGGTCCGTGGATTCGCTCGGCGGGGCGACGATCGCCGTCTTCGACGTCCCAACCGCCCAGGCGCTGCTCGATAAACGGGGCCAGTACGACGTCGTCTTTCTGGCGGCGAAGCCGGGGGTCTCAAACTCGGAGCTGATCTCGCAGGTCCGACCGCTGCTACCGCGCTCGGTCAAGGTCCAGACCGGCGCCCAGAAGGCGAGCTCGCAATCCAAGGACACGCAGAGCTTCCTCTCGTTCATCCGCTACTTCCTCCTCGCCTTTGCCGGCATCGCGGTGCTGGTCGGCGCCTTCGTCACCTTCAACACCATCTCGATCACGGTTGCCCAGCGCATCCGCGAGTTCGCGACGCTGCGCGCGCTCGGGGCCAAGCGCCGCCAGGTCCTTCGCTCGGTCCTGATCGAGGGCCTCTGCATCGGTCTCTTGGCTTCGGTGGTCGGTGTCGCCCTTGGTGTCGCCCTGGCCAAAGGCCTGAACGCCCTCTTCACCGCGCTCGGTCTCTCACTTCCCAGCACCGGCACCGTCTTCAAGCCTCGGACGGCGATCGTGGCCATCCTGGTCGGAGTAGGCGTGACGGTGATCGCCAGCGTGGTCCCCGCCCTTCGCGCGACCCGGATTCCTCCGGTCTCGGCGATGCGCGAAGGCGCAACCCTGCCGCCATCGCGAATCTCGACTCGCCGTGGCCCGATCGTCCTCGTCCTCGCGGTCCTCGCTGCCGCCCTTCTTGTCTACGGCTCCTTTGGCAGTCACAGCACGCTCGCCTCTCTCGAGCTCGTCGGCCTCGGCTGCGTCCTTCTCTTCTTCGCCGTTGGCATCGGGGCCGCGAAGCTCGTGGTCCCGGTCGTCGCCGCCGTGGGCGCGCCGGCCCGGCGCCTCGGTGGTGAGGCCGGCCGCCTTGCGAGCGCCAACGCCACCCGCAATCCGATCCGGACTGCCCGCACGGCCTCGGCGCTGATGATCGGCTTGGCACTGGTGACGGTCGTCGCGACCCTCGGAGCCGCCCTTCGTGATTCCGATCGAAATGCTCTCAACCAGGCGGTCAGCAGCGACTACGTCGTCACATCCAAGAATGGCTTCGACAACTTCCCCGCTGCTGCCGGAAGCGCTGCCGCTCAGACGCCTGGGGTCACCGCGGCCTCGGCCCTTCGCCAGGACGGCGCCAAGGCCCTAGGCGACACCATCACCGTCAATGGAGTCGACGACGGCTTCGCCAAGGTCTTCAACCTCTCTTGGAGCCAGGGCTCGAACCGCCTCCTTGGCGAGCTCGGGGCCAACGGCGCGGTGATTCAGAAGACCTTCGCCGACGACCACAACCTTTCGGTCGGCACCACTTTCGCCATGCGTACCCCCTCGGGCAAGCAGCTGGTGGTGCGTGTCCTCGGCATCCAATCTCCGCCCGAGATCCAGAAGCTCGATCCGCTGATCGGCAAGGTTCTGATCTCAAAGGGGGCGTTCGATTCAGCCTTCCCGAGGCCGACGAATCAATTGGCATTCGTCAACATGAGCGGCGGTGCCACCCCCGCTAACACAGCGGCCCTCAAGAGTGGCCTGAAGCCGTTCTCAAGCGCCAAGGTCGCGACCAAACCCGACTGGGTCACAACACGCTCCGGTGGACTCAACAAGCTCTTGAACCTCCTCTACGTCCTGCTGGCGCTCTCGGTCATCGTCAGCCTCTTCGGCATGGTCAACACCCTCGTTCTCTCGGTCTTCGAGCGCACCCGCGAGATCGGGATGCTGCGCGCGGTGGGCATGAAGCGACGCCAAGTCAGGCGGATGATCCGCCAGGAGAGTGTCATCACCGCCCTCATCGGAGCCGGCTTGGGACTGCCGCTGGGGCTGTTCTTGGCAGCGGTGGTCATCAAGTCCCTCTCGAGCGAGGGGGTGACCTACTCGGTGCCCGTGGGATCGCTCGTCGCCTTCACTCTGGTGGCGATCGCCGCCGGTGTTCTGGCCGCGGTCCTACCGGCGAGGCGCGCCGCCCGACTCGACGTCCTCGACGCCCTCCATTACGAGTAGGACTGCTGACCGCCACTGAGATGCGGTTCTTGCATCGGACCGTGTGGGATGAAAGGAGTCGGCGAGGTCGCGGGTGAGCGAGTCGGCAGAGACCCCTGCGTTTCGGGTTGAAGCGAAGGCGGCTTCCGCTTTCGCGTGAAAGCAGGTGGCCGGGAGAGCAACTGCGAAACGCCTGCTCTGGACGACGAGCGGCGGCGCACGCTCCACATACGGCCGCTTGCGCTTTAGCGTGAAAGCGGAAGTAGGGCCACGCATGGTGTGAAAAAAGCCGGCCTAGTCTCGCAGCCTGGCGGCTTCGAGGGCCTCTTACGGCGTCAGGTGGCACTCGAGGCCGGGAGCCGATGGAGCCGCTCCGACGATTCCGGCCGTCGCTGGGACCGGATGCGCTACCTGCTGGGCCACGGTCGCGGATGCCGCCCGGCCCCGGGAGGTCGGTCTCCGCGGATTGGCACGGTGCCCCGGGACAACCTCGCCTGAGCGACTTGTCGAATTTTGCAGGAATAACCCGAGGGTCGATACGGGGCGGGATTTGAACCCGCGACCTCCGGGTTATGAGCAATGGCTACGTAGGCGAGATGAAGTCATAACCCACATGGCCGCGCCGGCTTGCCTCACCTCGGACCACTGTAGTTTCGCTCAGAACGGAACGACGGCCCGAACGACGAGGAACCCGAGCCGCCGCCGCTACCCCTGACCGCCCCCTGAGACGGCGCATCCCGCTTGCGAGTCTCGGCCGGGCCTTGGCGATAGGCGCCCTTCCGTTCGCAGGTCGACCGCCACTTCGATGGCGCCATGGCCCGACGACCTGGCCTCGTAGCGGCCCGCCACCTTCTCCACAAGGCGCCTGATCGCGACGTTGTCGACATGGATCAGGCCGATGAATCGGACGATGCCCATCTCGCGGGCGCGAAGGATCAGCGCGCTTAGCAGCGCCGTGCCGAGACCGATCCGCATCCACCGATCGCCGACGCCGACCGCGAACTCCGCCGTCTCGGGGTCCTCGTCGCTGCGGATGTAGCGAGCGGTGCCGAAGCTCTGGCCCGTTTGGGGATCGACCGCGATCAGCGCCTCGTGACGAACGTGATCGATCGCTGTCAAGTAGTCAAGCTGGTTGCTCGAGAGCCGCGGCCGAGGGGCGAGGAAGCGCATGTAGATCGACTCCGCGCTGGCGCTCTCGAAGCCTTCGTTCAGTCGTTCACGGTCCCATGGCCCTATCGGTCGAATCAACGCCCTGGTCCCATCTCGTAGCTCGACGACCTGATCCGCCCTGTACTCCTCTCCCCCCAACTCCACGCCCGCCCGTGACATCGATCCAAGCCGGGCGGCCTCGACCGCCTCGCTCCGGTCGCCGAAGCTCTGAAGGCGGATCAGCTTGTCGCCGCGGAGTTCGATGAGCCACGCGGCTTGGTCGTAGCTGAACTCGACCCCATCCCGCCGGCCGATGCAATCCCACCGGCCGAAGGCCAGGACGCGTCCAGCGCCAAGATCGCGGACCTCGGTCCATTTGATCTCGTACACCCTCCAGTCACGCCTCAGATCGTCTACCCATTCACGCACCGCTTCGATGCCGCGGTGGGTGCGCCCGTCCAGGAGAGCGGTGATCGGGGTCCATTCGACGTCGGCGTCCAGAAGGTCGTCGTAGTCGGGCTCTTCGGAAATGCTCCGGTTTAGGCGAAAGAAGCAGCGCCGCGCGATGTCGACGTCCGCCGCGCGAGCGCCGGGCGCGCCCTGGCGACAAGGATGCGGATCGCGACGGTCACGACGCCTCCGCTGTTCAGCCGCGGTATCTGTCTGACGAACATCCATGGTGATCAGTTCCGGCGTCAGCGTGGCAGACGTTCAGCTCCGCTTCTGTGCAATTCGACCGAACGACGAGCGCTCAGCGGCGCGCGATCGCGAGCAGGTACTCGCTCTCGAGGTGGACGGTGCCATCGGTCGCGCGGTTGAGCGACTCGTAGAGCTCCCGTAGGTCGGCGCGGCACTGCTCCCACGTGCCTTCGGCACTGAGCCGCTCCTTGGTCTTCAGGCTCGGGCCGTAACGCTCCTCGAAGAAGGTCATGTACTCCTCGATCGAGGGGAACCGGAACGGGTTCGTCGCCCGCTCGAACTCGAGCTCGGCCTCGACTGCAGTGCCCGCGAAGAGATCACTCACGTGCTCCTCGCTCCCCCACAGCGGTGGCGCCGAGGCGAACGGCGGCGGGGCGGGCATATAGCGGGAGAGGATCGCGAACATCTGGCCGATCAGCCCCTCCGGCGTCCAGGATGCGAGGCCGATCGCGCCCCCGGGGCGGCAGACGCGAACCAGCTCCTCGGCCGTGCGGCGGTGGCGCGGCGCGAACTGGACCCCGAACACCGAGAGCACGCGGTCGAAGGACTCGTCGGCGAAGGGGAGCGCCTCGGCGTCGCCCGTGACGAGCTCGATTGCGACGCCGGCCTCGACGGCGCGGCGCGCGGCGACGGCGAGCAACTCGGGAACGAGGTCGAGGCCGGTCACCTCGGCGCCCGACGCGGCGGCGCGCAGGGCGACGTTGCCGGTGCCGGTGGCGACATCGAGCACGCGGTGCGCCGGGGCGATGCCGATCGACGAGAGCAGATGGGTGGGCGGCACGAGCTCGATGTGCTCGGCCACTGCCCCGTAGTCGCCGGCGGCCCAGGTCGCGCGGTGGACCTGCTTGAGCTCGGCGACGGCGGACTCTTCCGTGTTGGTCGTGATGGTCATGAGATCTCCTTGGGTCGGGATTGACGCGGGACATCCTCGGCTGCCGGGAGCGGTTTGACTTCGCCGTTTACGGCCATCTCGCGGGAATGGCCGGAACGGGCCAGAGCCCGATGAGCGAGCTAGATGAGGCCCTCGCGCGCGGCCTGGGCGGCCGCCGCGGCGCGAGAAGGCTGGCGCAGCTTCGCGCGGATGTTGGCGACGTGGCGGTGCACGGTGTGCGGACTCAGGTAGAGCCGCTCGGCGATCTCGGCGTCACTGAGGCCGTCGGCGACGTGGCGCAGCACCTGCACCTCGCGCGGACTGAGCTCGCCCGCCGCCGCGCCATTGGCCGGCGCCAGGGCTGGATCCATCGCTGCCGGTGCGATGGTCGAACCAAGGCGCGCGAGTATCTCGCCGGCGTGCCCGAGCTCCCGGGCGGCGTCCTCGGACCGCCCGCTGGCCTCGAAAGCGCGGGCCATGGCGACCCGCGCTCGAGCCTCCTCGAACGGCATCCCGGCGCTCCCCCACGCGTCGACGGCGTCCTCGAGTGCCGGCCGTGCCTCGGCGAAGGCCGAGGCCGCTCCGATGCCCCTGGCGAACGCGGCTGCGGCCCTCGCGGGGGTGGTCGACGCGAGCGCGGTCAGCCGCTCTATCACCCGCTCGGCGGCCCCGCGGTCGCCTGCGGCAACGTTGATCCGGACCCCGAGCTCGAGGCCTGGGAGGTCCGCGTCGACGACATCGGGTGCGAGACGGCGATTACGCCGTTCCAGGAGCTCGGCCGCGGTGCGGGCGTCGCCGCGGTCCCAAGCCAGCTCCGCGAGACACAGCTGGGCGAGCACGTCGGAGGAATGGCGAAGGCAGATCTGCTGCGCCTCGTCCGCGCGACCCTGGCGGCGCCGGATCTCCGCGAGCGCCAGCTCGGCCTCCGCTGCGCCGCCGGGCGCCGCGGCCTCGAAGTCCTCGGCGGCGGCGGCGAGCTCGCGCTCGGCGTCGCTCCAGGCGCCGCGGGCCGTGAGCACGCCGGCGTAGTGGGTGCGGCAGAAGCCAAAGAGCTGCCGGTTCGAGATCGCCTCGGCGCGCTCGCGCACCGTCTTGCACCACTGGTCCGCGCGCTCGAGGTCGCGGACGCGCTCGCACGCGTAGATCAGGTAGCACCAGATCAGGCCCGAGGTCGTCACCGAGGCGACCTCGCCCGCGAGCGCCGCGGCCGCGGCCTCGTCGAGCTCGCGCATCCCCGCCTCCGTGTGGCCGAGCATCACGAGTGCCTGCCCGTGCGCGGCCCGCGCCACGTGCTCGATGTCCTCAGCCGGGTGAGAGCGGCCGATCTCGATCGCCCGCTCGGTGCTTTCGAGCGCGGCCAGCGCATTCCCGGCGAAGTACGCAAGCTCGGCGTCCTGGAGCGCAAGCCACCCGCGCTCCGGAGCGTCTTCGAGGCCCTCGAGGAGAGTCTTCGCACGCGCGTGCCAGCCGGCCGCGACTGCGCTGTCGGCCTGGATCAGGCGGGCGTCGTTGGCTATTCGCAGGGCGACGCCCGCCGCGCGAGCGCGATCGCCGCGGTCGCGGTAGAGGCGGTAGGCGGCCTCACGCGCGGCGCGGCAGGCCTCGGCATCCACCATCCACCTCGCCGCTTCGGCGAGACCCGCATAGGCCTCCGGCGCCTCCTCGATCGCGACCGCCTCCTCGAACAGCTCCCGCGACTCCGCGTAGCGCCCCGCGTTGAGTGCCGCTGTGCCGTCCGCAACCAGCTCCGCGGTCCTTGCGTCGTCCATGACGGCGCGAACGTTACCGGTGCCGCTTTCGCGCTCAGCCCTGCTCGACGGCCTCGCAGGGGACTTCGGCAGTCCCGCGGTGGCTGGAACCCGACGAAATACAGGTTCGCCGAGAAAATGGGACGACATTGGGACGACGGGTTCGCGCACGCTCGCCCCAGAACACGCGAAAAGGGCCTGATTTCCAGGCCCTTTTCGAGTAGCGGGCCGGCTACGCCTCCCGCGGTGACGCACGGATCTTCGAGCGGATCGCAGCCTGAGGTGCTGATGACAGTGAGCGCTCGCTTCACACTCGGGAGGTCGCTGGTTCGAAACCAGCCGCGCCCATTGTCTGTCTCAACCGCAGCCGTTCGCGAAACCCCGCAGTTCAAGCACAGATCGGGCCGTAGGGTCCGCACAGCGCCGCACCCGATCACGCGTGAGCGGGTAGCAAGCCGGTAGCACAGCAAGGGCCGAATGGGTAGCAAGGCGGAGTTTCCCGCGCGGCCTTCGCGCACCGGGGGACGGGCATTGATGAATCGCGGGCCCCGAAGATCCCTGGGGAGCCGCCGTTTCTTGCGTCGCCGGCGAGGCCGAGAAGATCGTCAACCCGTCCGACTCGCCTCAGCGGCGACTGCGGGCGGGTCGACTCCGAGCAGCCCGCGATGGCCGATGAGCTGCCTTCACCGCCTGATCGCGGCGCGGTTGGGCGGCCACTGCGGCCGCACCTACGATTTGGTAAGTGGAAAATCAATCTCCGGGAATGGCGGGAGAGCCAACCGGCCGCAAGCGCGGCCCGAAGGGCTCGGCGATCGCAAAGTACCGCCGCGACCTCGGCATCTACCGCGAGTGGTTAGAGGGCCGAAGCGCCGCGTCCCTCGCTAGGGAAAACGATTTGAGCGATCGACAGGTCCGCGAAATCCTCCGCCAGATGAGGGAGGTCGCCGAGCACCCGCGCGACCCCTCGCCCTATGAAGTGGTCGACAGGGTGCTGCTGGCGGCGGAGGAAGTGCTCTGCGACCTAGCCCGGGCCCGGGATGGACTAACCGGCGCGGCACGCGTGAGCGCGCTGGGCGCCTACCTCAGGGGCCTCCAGCGGTACGTCGACCTGCTGGGGAAGGCGGGCCGCCTGCCGGACCCCGAGCGGGGGTCGATCGAGCGGGACATCGAGCACACTGCGGAGACGATCCTCGCCGTGTTCAGGCGTTACATCGTCCCAGTCGAGGCGCGGCGGGAGATCCGGGACCTTCTTCGCTCGAAGTCGACCTCGGGGTCGACTGGGTCCACGGTGGCGAAGTCGCCGGGTGCCCAGCGCGCGTAGACGGCACGCACGACCGCGACGTTCTCCTGCGACATCGCCTACTCCCGCAGCCCGGCGGCTTCGAGGGCCTCTTCCCGCGTCATGTACTCACGGCCCCGCGCAATCTTTCGTCGCGGATCGTGTAGACGACTGCATAGGTCAGGTCGGTCTCGATGCCACTCAGCTTCGCTCGTCCGCTCACGTGAAGCATGGCGATCACCTTGTCATCCCCCGCGTCGATCAGCTCGACCGCCTCGGCCTTGTAATCGTCAAACGTGTCGATCCAATCCTGGATGTAGGCGCGCATGGCGTCCTTGCCATGGATCGGCCCGCGATCGTCGATGGCGCCTTCAGCGGCGCGGTGGTCGATGTCCTCGGTCAAGTGGTCGCTAAAGCCGTCGATTCCCTCGCGTCCGTAGGCATCGGCTGCGGCCCGGACCACCTCAACGTTCTCCTGCGACATCGCCCGCGCAGTATCTCGCGTCAGTGGACGCAAGCCCTAGGCGGACCACGAGGACGGGCCCCCGAAGGGGCCCGCCGCCATCGTGTGCTCCGCTCATCGGGGCACGAGCGGAACGTCTCGCGATGAAGCTGCCCGATGGCTCGGCCGCCCAAACTGGGCGTCGCGCTCGTTGCGCTTGCGGTCGTCGAGCTAACGGGATCAGCCGCTCGGCCCTCTGGCGAGGAGTACGGGCCTCGGCGGGCCGATGTTCATTCGACTCGAATTGACCACGCCCAAAGCCACAAAGCCGCTTTCCCCTCATCTGATGCGGGCAGCGCACTGATGCGCTTCTCGATCAGCTCGATGGACGCGCCCTCGCTAGTCCAGCGAGTGATCTCGTCTCGGATGCATGGCATGAGAGACACCTCCTGGGTCGGAACTAGGTCCGCGCCCCGGTCGTGCCCTCTCCTCGTGCCGGACTACGGCGAACCACCAACGTTAGCGCGACTGCAAAGTGGACCCGGCAGCGCCCGTCTGCCTACCGGGGCTCGTCGGCCACGCCTACTTCCGATTCGTCAGGCGGCGGAGCGCCACCAGCACCCCCACCGCGAACGCGACCAGCACGGCGATCATCGCCTACTCCCGCAGCCCGGCGGCTTGGAGGGCCTCGGACCTATCGAAGTACTCGACGACCTGAGCGGCCTTGCGGTCACGCATCGTGTAGACGTGGGCCAACTCCATCTCCATCGGGGCTCCGCTGGCTGCCCCGTGACCGGAGAAGCGGACCCACAGGAAGACTCGGTCCGCCCTCCCCTTAGCCTCCAACGGCTCCACGTTGAGGTCGGGGTAAGCCTCGTGCCAGCGTTCGAACTGACGCCTGATTGCCTCGATCCCACGATGGACTTCCGAGTCGGGGTCCTCGCGAGCGGCGTGGTATTCGGCGTCCTCGTGCCAGAACCCAAGATCCGGCGTCCGCTCGCCCGCGTTGTAACGGGCGTATCTGTCGAGCACGATCTCCACGTTCTCCTGCGACATCGCCCGCGCCTAGAGGGGTGACAGCCAGTCTGAGCGAACCGCGGAGCACCGGGACCGCTTGCCGTCTGGGCCCGATCGCGGGGTAGAATCGCCCCGCAACTTCAGGCATGCACGTGACGCCAGGAGGCCAGACGTGCTCGGACTTCGTAGGTACCTCGTTTTCGCGTCGGCGTCGATCGCCTTTGCGTTCGCTGGGATTGCTGCGGCTTCGTCGCAGACGCAGTTCAACACGTTCTTCACCTCGTTCAAGTACGAGCGGACCTCGAATGGCAAGCGCGAGTTCAAGGGCACGATCGACTCGCAGAAGAGCAAATGCGTCAACGGCCGCAAGGTCAAGGTGATCCGCCAGCACAACGGCGACAAGAAGACGCTCGGCTCCGACGACGCGAACAGCAACGGCCACTTCGACATCAAGCTTCCGAGCAGCGATGTGAAGAACGGCAAGTACTACGCGAAGGTCAAGAAGAAGAACTTCGACAACGGCGAGAAGACCTGCCTCTCCGCGACGTCCGGCTCGATCAAGATCTCCAGCGGGTGAGGCGTCCGCCGCGCACGATCTCCACGTTCTCCTGCGACATCTCCCGCGCAGTATCACGGCACAGGGTGGGCGCCAATGGTGGGCTGCGACCGTGCGCGCGGTAGCTACTCAGTAGTCCAGGTTCTCCTACGAGATCGCTTACCCCCGTCGCCGGGCCGCTTCGAGGGCTTCGCGGTAGGTTGCGGGTGGAATTCAACACAAAGGAGGTGGTGCTGGTGTATGCCAGGATCGCGCGGTTCGAGGGTGGGGACACATCGCAGATGGACGCGGTGATAGACGGCGCGCGCCAGATGATGGATTCGAACTTCGACTCGCCGCCCGAGGGGTTGGAGGGCTTGAAGGCCATGTGGATGCTCGTCGACCGCGAGAACGCCCGAGGGCTGGGCGTCACGCTCTTCGAGAACGAGGAGGACCTGCGCCGCGGCGACGAGGCGCTGAACGCGATGTCTCCCCCTGTCGATGCTGGTCAGCGCCGCTCGAACGTCGAGATCTACGAGATAGCGCACCGCAGGGAACGCGAATAGCCTCATCCCGGCCGCGACTCCCGATCGGGCAGAGCGCCCGACGGCGAGCGATGGGCTGGTGGGAACCCAGCCCTGCCTGGATGCGGACGGCGTCGTCTACTCCCGCAGGCCGGCGGCTTCGAGGGCCTGCGCGTGGTCGAAGAAGAACTCGATCTTGGTGATCTGTCCATCTCGGACGGTGTAAATAGCGGTCAGGCTGGAGCGCAGGTCGATACCGCTGGCCTGGCCCCTGCCTCCCCAGTCGGCCCGAGCCACGACCCGGTCGCCCACGGGGAAGATTTCCCTGATCTCCGACAGACTGGCGCCCCCCTCCCAGCCCTGGTCGATCTCGGCGAAAAAGCGTCTGAACTCCTCGTGACCGCGAAATGGCTTTGCCTCGGGGAAGCGGGACGAATCGGGGTGGACCTCGACGTCTTCTGCCATGAATTCGAGATACGCGTCGGCACCAAGACGTCGTAGGGCCTCAATGCTCGACCTGACGAACTCGACGTTCTCCTGCGACATCGCCTACTCCCGCAGCCCGGCGGCTTCGAGGGCTTCGGCACGGGTTCGGCGAAACGCCGCGTAGATGATCCTGCCTTGCCGGAACCTGACTGCCGAGAACCAAGGCTGCTCCACGGGGACGCCGCCCGTTCGACCCCGCCCGGTGGTCTTGCCGGACGCCAGGAGTACGTCGCCGAATTCCTCGATCCGGGAGTAGTCGGCATGGACCTCCGCGAAAGTCTCGTTGAGCTGCGACACAAATTCCACCGCCCCTGCTCGCCCTCGATAGACGGCACCTTCAACCCCGCCCGCCAGCAACGGCTCGATTCTCACCTCCGGGTCGAACAGTTCCTGCGCCTGCGGGTCGCCCCCACGGTTGAAGGCTGCGACGACTCGCCGGTAGGTCTCGACGTTCTCCTGCGACATCGCCCGGCAGTATCTCGCCCCAGCGGCGTATCACCCAAAGTGCTGTGGCCCGCTGGATTAGGGCTCACTCAATCCAGCTCGCGTCGGACCTCGATTCGTCCGTTCCCAAGGCGATCGCGTGCCGTCCAGTACGCATCATGGGCGTCTTCCGCTTCAAGGCGGAACGTGATGCCGGGAGCGTCGGTGGCTCCGTCGGCAGCCAGCACAAGCTCGGCAACGAACTCACCCCCGGCTGCCGTCACTCGCTCGCGAGCGGCGGCATCGAGCTGGCGGCCGTCGAAGCTCACCAGGAACCGGGTCATTCCTCAGACACCCCTACTTCCGCAGCCCGGCGGCTTCGAGGGCTTCGTCCTCGTCCAGCACGGACTCCATCCGCACGATCTTCCCTCCTCGGAAGGTGAACAGCATGAAGTACGTGAAGCGCATATCGAGCCCACTCAGCCTGCCCGTGCCCTGCTGAACTACGTCGGCCAGGACCGTGTCGCCCACGACCTGAAGGCCCCTTGCCTTGATGGTGACGCGCTCGTACTGATCCAGAAAACGATGCGTGTATTCCCTGATCCCGTCGGGGCCGATGAAAACACCGTATTCCAGGAAGGAAGCCGGAACCACGATCATCACATGGGGATCGAAGTCGGCGACCGCCACACGGAAGTCGCCGGTAGCCCACCCATCGTAGATTCGCTGGACGACCTCGACGTTCTCGTCGGCCATCGCCTACTCCCGCAGCCCCGCGGCTTCGAGGGCTTGGCGCTTGTTGGTGAACATCCGATAGGCAATGACCTTCCCGTCACGGATGGTGCACACCTGCCAGTTCCGCATCTCAACCTCAACGCCGCTGCCCTTTCCCCTGCCCCGGAGGTGCGCCGCGAAGACGACGCTGTCGCCCACCGGGATGTACTCCTCGATGTCGGCGTGGGACTGCTTGAAGTTGCGCCAGAAGTCTTCGAGGAACGTCTGAGCCTGAGCGGCCCCCTGATAGGTGCCGTCGAATGTTCCCCCGAGCGCGGCCTCGACCTCTATCCCCGGGTCAACAGATTCCAACGCCACGGAGTAGTCGCCGCGATTCCAGCCCTCGACGATCGACTGGACCAACTCCACGTTCTCCTGCGACATCGCCTACTCCCGCAGCCCGGCTGCTTCGAGGGCCTCCGGCCTCGTGTCGTACATCCTCAGCCGCACGATCCTGTCGCCGCGGACCGTGAAGAGGTCGAACAGCTCCCGCTCGACCTCGACGCCACTGCCTTTGCCGCGCCCTCGCTCTAGGACTCTGACCAAGACATCTTCACCGAGGTCAGTCAGTTCCTCGACGTTCATGTGGAAGTCGTCCCAGGTGCCCACCCAGATGGCTGTTGCCCGGCGTACACCATCGAGACCGTGGTAGGTCGATGCTCCCGGTTGCGATGGGGGGGTCGAAAGCTCGATCTCCGGGTGAAAGCAGGCGAGGCTGGTCTCCACGTCGCCCCGCTCGAAGGCGCCAAGTGCCGCGCGCACGATCTCCACGTTCTCCTGCGACATCGCCTACTCCCGCAGCCCGGCGGCTTCGAGGGCCTCGGCTCTGGTGGTGAAGATCTGAAGACGGACCAGCAGCCCGTCGCGCACGGTCCAAAGGTGAGCTTCGAGCTTGTCGACCGGGACGCCGCTGCTCTTGCCGTGCGCGTAGCTGTGGACCATCGCGATCACCCGCTCGCCGGCGTCGATCCACTCCTCGACCTCGCTTGTCAGCTCCTCGAAACTGACGAGGAGGTCCCGATAGAACTCCTGGACCCCATCGAGCCCGTAATAGATCCCTCGCTGACCGATGTGGGTGCCCGCTGTCACGTCCATCTGGACCTCGGGGTCATAGAACGCAAGCGCGGTCTCGTTGTCCTTGCCTGAGACGCCTCCCACGCTCGCTTGACAACCTCCACGTTCTCCTGCGACATCGCTCGCGCAGCATCTCGCGGTGGCACGGTCCGATGGGCGCGGCTGGTTTCGAACCAGCGACCTCTCGCGTGTGAAATGAGCCCGGGATGCTGCCGTGTTCGGCGGTCTGCTGCCTTACGCCTGGAAACCGCCCGATTCGTGGCCTGACCGGCTGCGATCTCATGTCTGTTGCTGCGATCCGTTGTTTCCAGGGCTTTTCCAGACCTTCGACGCTCGGGGGAGGCAGCCGAGCCGCCCTGACCTCAACAGCGGTAATCGGTCAGTTGTTGGCCGCGATGGCCCACGTCAGGGCTGCGGCGAACGCGACCCAGAGCGCGTAGGGCACAAGCGCCCAGGTCGCCTGGCGGGACACCGGGCGCATGAGGATGATGAGAGCGACGATCGTGGCGAGGAGCAAGAGGATCTCGATGCCCGCGATCACCGGGCGGTGTGCGCGGAAGAAGAGGATGGTCCAGGCGAGATTGAGCGCGCCGTTGAGCGCGTACAGGCCAAGGACGGGCGTCCGCCGCGAGCCCGACAGGTCCCGCCACGCCAGGTACGCCGAGCGGGCCAACAGCACATAGAGCACCGTCCACACGGGTCCGAAAGCTGCCCCCGGCGGCTGCCACGAGGGAAGTTCCAGGTCGCGGTACCACGCTGAGTTGGTGTCGGTGGCGAGGCCGCCGAGCCCCGCGATGGCCACCACAGCGGACGTGATGACGAGTGCGGCGCGCCGGTGATGGGGGCGCGGATCAGCGTTCGTCAGGGCGCCTGCCTCCAAGCTCGTGAGCCTAAACGACACCCTCGGCGACGGAGGTGATTGGCGCGGCTGGTTTCGAACCAGCGACCTCTCGCATGTGAAATCTTCCCTGCTGCGGCCGTCTGCCGCCAGCTACTGCCGCTTGTGCCTGTGAAACGAAGCTTCGGGCGGGGCCGGCTGCGATCTGCTGCTGGCTTCTGCCATCAGTTGTTTCCAGCTCGTTTCCAGGTTTCGACCCTGGACATCGCCTACCCCGAAACGCCCGGCGGCTTCGAGGGCCTCTGCTCGGTCGAGAATGGCCTCGATCCGCACGATCTTCGTTCCTCGGAAGGTGAAGAGCATGAAGAACTGCTGCGCCATCTCGATGTGGCTCGCCTTTCCCGTGCCGCTCTGAACCGCATCCACCACTACGGTGTCGCCCGCCGCTTGAAGCTCCGTTGCGCGGACGGCATAGCCCTCGAAGTTGTCGAGGAGGCGACGCGTGTAGTCCCGGATCTCCTCCTGGCCGAAAGCTCGGACGGGTTCGGGGAAGGGCTGTCGAACGATGAAGACCACGTCCGCGTCGAGATCTGTGACCTGCCTGGCGAAGTCCCCGGCAGCCCAGCCCTCGAAGATGCGGCGGACAACCTCCACGTTCTCCTGCGACATCGCCCGCGCAGTATCTCGCGGTGGGCGGCAGTGGCTCGGGGCCGACGCCGTAAGGGGCGCTGCGCGGCCGCCGGTTTGGGTTTCAACGCGCGTCGTCGGCTTGGTGGGCGGGGATTACGGCACGGCGCTGCGAGCTGCCGGATTCGTCGTCACCGGCGGCTGACCGCGGCTAGACGTACTCCTCCGCTGGGACGGGCGCCGCCGGCTCCGCGGTCGCGACGCGATCGCGGACCCGCTCCGTCTCTACGTCGGGTGAGAAGAACCGCTGCGGCTACAACGCCGTCGGCATCCCGATCGCCGCCGGCGTCCTCTACCCCTTCCTCGGCCTTCAGCTGAGCCCGATGATCGCCGCCGCGGCGATGGCGGCGAGCTCACTGTCGGTGGTCAGCAATGCAAACCGGCTTCGCCGCTGGCACGCGCCGGCCGTTGAGCCGCCATCTCATTCGAGAGGCTTAACTCCCTAGGCGACGTAGCCGGCGACTCGACGCGAGCCACACCCGATGTCTGCGATGTGTAGTCACCCCGGACAAGCACGAGCGTCTTCAGAGCACGCGGAATTGGGGTCCGGTGGCCGGGCTCAAATGGTTTCGCGCTTGGGCGGACTAGGCTCGGGGTGTGCCTGCTCGGCTCTGTCTCGCCCTCATCTCCGCGAGTTCGGCGATCCAGACGCCCGCTTGCACCCGAGGGTGTCACGGCGGCAATCAGCGACCCTGGCGCCGCATCGGGCGTGCGATGCTTCGGTTCAGCTCCACGATGAGAACGGACGGCTGGCACAGTGCTGACGCTCCAGACGAAGATCCGAGTAGACGGCATCACGGGGATGGAGATCTTCGATTTCCTCGCGGATCCGAACGACCGCGCCTACCAGCGGTGGTGGCCCGGCACGCACTTTCAGTTCCACCTACTCGAACGCCACCAGGCTCACGTTGGCGACGTGATCTACATGGACGAGTGCGTCGGGACACGCAGGCTGCGGATGCGCGATCGTCCTCGAGGCGGTTCCGGGCAAGAGACTCGTCTGGCGGTTGAAGAGGGTGATCAATCTGCCCGCGCGGCTCTCGCTGGAATTCGCTGACTACGAGGGCGGTGTCGCGATTACGCACACCGTTCAGGCGGGGCTCGGAGGCGCCGGCCAAATTCTGGACCCGCTGGTCAAGCTCTTCCTCTCGAGCGCGTTCGCCGCGGCGCTGGACGACCACGTGAAGACGGAGTTCCCGTTGCTGCGCGACCGCCTCGAGCAGATTAAGGCCGAAGTCGGCGCTGGATAGTGCGCGGCTGCCTGCCGGTGGCGACGCTGAAATCGACCAGGTGGTGGAGCGACCGCATCCCTCCTCCCCTCGCACCAACCGCGACAACATCTACGCGATCCCAGCTAGGCGCCGATACAGGCTCGGGCTATCCGTGCGTCGCGTAGCCGAGCAGCGAGCGGTCCACGAGCCATTCCACCGGCGCGCGGTCGTCTGTGTAGACCTCGCCTCCCGGCAACCGCGGCGCCAGCCTGCTCGCCTCGTCTCGGGCAAGCGGACCCAGCACGCGCCCCAGCGAGGGTGCCGCCGCCCTCAGCCTGGCGACGCTGGCGCCCGTGCTGCCGGCGACCAGGAGCGTGTTCGTCGTCTCGATCGGATCGCGGAGCACGGTTGGGAAGACAGCAGCCATCGTGCGGCCGATGACCCTCTCCAGATCGTCGGTTCCCGAGGGATGACCCACGTTGACGACGACCGCCCCTCCGGGCGCGAGGCGGTCGCGAACCAGCCCAAAGAACTCGCTGGTGGTCATGTAGAAGGGGATGTATGGCTGGCGATACGCGTCGACGAAGATGACGTCATACCCGCCCGGGGAGCGCCGCAGCCATGGTCGCGCATCCTCGTTGTGGACCGTCAGGTTCGGGTTGCTGCCCATGTCGAAGTACCGCATGCCGATCTCAGCGAGCTTGGGATCGATCTCGACGCCGTCGACTCCCGCTTTGGGAAAGAAGTAACCGTAGGCGCGGGCGGTGGTGCCGGCGGCGTTGCCGAGGATCGCAACCCGCCGCGGGCGGTGCGCGAGCGCCCCGAACGGCAGGGTCAGCATCCCGTCCCAATAGTCGCCCGTGAGATAGGCGCCGGGCCGGTAGAGCGAGTGGATCGCCTGGCCCTCGTTCAGCTCGAGGACGCGATCCCCGTTGGAGCGCTCGACGACGCGGATGTACTGGAGTGCGCTGTCGCCCTCCCACAGAATCCGACCGCCGCCGGTGGCCCCGATGGCGCCCGGAGGCAGCGCGATCGCAGCGGCCAGGACGGCGGGAAGCACCATGAAGCGTCGCCCGAGCCCCGCCGCGCCGAGCAGCGCCAGCGCCGCGGCGAAGCCCAGGAACGTGCGCTGGGTGCCGGCGAATGGAATCAGGACCAGGGCCGTGAGCATCGTCCCGAGCAGCGAGCCGGCCGTCGAGATGGCGTAGAGGCGTCCGGCAGTGCGTCCGGAGTGCTCCACGTCGGTGACTGCAAGGCGAATCGCGTACGGCGCACAGGCGCCGAGGAGCATCACGGGGATCGCGACCAGAAACAGCACCGACAACAGCGATCCCACAGCGGCACCGACCGAGAGCGAGTCCAGGGCGGTCACGGAGATATCGAAGAACGGTCGCGAGAGGAACGGTACGACCGCGAGCAGGCCGGAGGCAACGATCACGAGCCAGCAGAGGCCGCGCAGGTGCGGGTGGCGGTCGGCGAGCCGGCCGCCGACCCAGTAACCCACGGAGAGGGCGACGAGAACCACCGAGATCGTGTTGGCCCAGACGATCGTCGAGGCGCCGAAGAACGGAGCGATTAGTCTGGCTGCGGCGATCTCGGTTCCCAGGCTTGCGGCGCCGACGACGAAGACGAGGATCGCAAGAACGCGGACCGGTGCCGCGGGCCCATCCTTTCGCACGGCCGCAGGCACGGTCGGGGCGTATGCGGATTCCTGCTCCGCCACGGGGTAGTTCCTCCTACGGCCTGTAGAACTCGTCACGGGCTCGCGATCATCGATGTGCCTCGTAGAGACCGATGAGCCGCCCTTCGGCTCCGATGCCATCCTCGAGGAGACTGAAGGACAGGCCCGTTCCGCAGCCGACATCAAGTATCGCCTCGCCGGCGTTCGGATCTAGACCGGCGACGGCGCGGCGATGAAAGGCGCGTGCGCTCGCGAGGCGCTGGTCATAGGTGGAGGCGAGGCGCCGGTACTTCCGTTTCGCCTCAGCGGCATCAGCGACGGACGCCAGATCACCCACGATCCGAACCCACCGTCTCAATCAACGAGGAGTTGGCGGCATACAGGCCCACGGCCCGCCCTTCCCATAAGCGCGGTCCGAGCATCCGGTAAGCACGCTCAAGCGGCAGGGGCATCCTCGCTGCTCGCCTCACCTCGACGGGCCGCGGCCGCGTATCGGCCGGGATCGGCCGCGAACGCTTGGATGCATTCCATCGAGCAGAAGTAGAAGCTCGCGCCACCGTGACGGAGCGTGCCCGCCGAATGCTCGGGATCGACGGCCATGCGGCAGACGGGATCGATGGGCAGAGCGTCGGCCGAACGGGACCGCTCGCACGATGCCTCGAAGAGCTCCACCGGCTCGCTGACATTGCGGAGCGCACGCCTGCCGCGCGGTTTCAAGACGACGTTCTCGTGGTCCCCGAGAGCACCTAGATCGCCTCCGCCCGGTGCGGCCGCCGCCTCGGCGCTCTCCGCGGTCAACAGGACCTGGCCCCCGGCCGCAATCGCTGAAACGCGTGCGGCCAAGTTGA
This sequence comes from uncultured Actinomycetes bacterium, assembly GCA_963823245.1. Taxonomy (GTDB): domain Bacteria; phylum Actinomycetota; class Thermoleophilia; order Solirubrobacterales; family 70-9; genus JAWVFM01. The sequence continues at coordinate 685,976 of CAWGKQ010000008.1, forward strand.
CAGCGGCGCCGAACCAGTCTCCCTCGCGCTCCACGGCCGGTCCCGTATGGAGTCCGACCCTGACGCTTGGAAAGCCATGGCGTGTGCCGATGTCCTGGACCATTCGGAGGGCAAGCCCGATCGCGTCCGATGCAGACTCACAGCGGATCATCGTCGCGTCGCCGATCGTTTTGACCTCCTCGGCCCCGTGCTCGTCGAGGATTGCGCGGACGTCGTCGAAGAAGTCACCGGCCAGATCCGCTGCGTCTTCGTCTCCGTGGGCTTCGGTCAGAGCTGTGAAGCCCGACAGGTCCGCGAACAGGAAGGTCGGCGTGCTCATTGAGCTGGCGGCCGGCGTGCGGCCCCGAGGATGTGGGGGATGGGCGGCGCTAGCGCTTCGGCCCTGAACGGGAAGCGCTCACAGCTTTTCATCTCGAATCCGGCCCGCTCGATTGCTGACCCGGTGTCGCGCGCGGCGTGGCATCCGCCGGCCAGCTTGGGATAGACCGTGGCGTCCCCGAAGCGTTGGAGTCGAGACATCAATGGCCGCCGCGAGACGACGTGCTCATAGAAGCGTAATTCGCCGCCGGGACGAAGGACTCGATAGATCTCAGCCAGCGCCCGCGGTTCGTCCGGCACCGTCCACAAGACCAGCGAGGCGATCGCGGCGTCGAAGGTTTCGTCCTCAGCTGGTAGGGCGTCGGCGAGCCCGCCGACCACCGTGATCGAAACCGGAGCCGACCCGGCGGCCCGCTCGGCATGCTCGCGCAAGAGCGGCTCGGGCTCGACGGCGAGGACCCTCTCGACGGTTTCGGGATAGTGGGCGAAGTTGCCACCGTGCCCCGCGCCGACCTCGATCACCTGCCCGGCGAGGCCCTCGAGCAGCCGGCGACGGTGCTCGGCGCCGCCACGAGAGTCGGCCTGCGCAGCGAACTTGAGGTAGAAGCGCGCGAAGAGCGGATGGTGAACGCACTCCTTGGATGCCGGCATGGGTCGGAGTATTGCCATTTGGGAGTCATCGATTGCTACAACGCATCTACTACACAATGGTTTAGTTGTGATACCCTCACCGTAATGCAGCAGGCCCCAACAGCCTCATCCATGCCGCATCCGCTTCCCGGTCCGCTCGTGGAGCGGATCGCGGAGCGCTTTCGCGTGCTCGGCGAACCGATGCGCATACGCCTCCTCGATGCCCTGCGTGAGCGGGAGGCAACAGTCGTGGATCTGCAGGACGCCATCGGCGCCTCGCAGCAGAACGTCTCCAAACACCTCGGGATGCTCCTTCGCGCCGGAATCGTCGCCCGCCGCAAGGACGGCAACCACTCCGTGTACTCGATCGCCGATCCAGTGGTGTTCGCACTCTGCGAGGAGGTCTGCGGCGGTCTGCGCCGCGAGGCCGAGGAGCTCGGCGCCCTCCTCGAAGGAGGCGAGTGAGATGTACCGGGAATCGGTACCGCCTCACTGGCCGCTCGAGCGAGTGCTCTTCGCGCTTGCCGGCAGCGTGACATTGGTAAGCGTGCTCTTGGTCGCCCTCGTCTCGCCGTGGTTCCTCCTGCTGACCGCCTTCGTCGGCGTGAACCAATGGCTCTACGTCCTGGTCGGGGCATGCCCGGCCTCGCTGATCCTGAAGCGCGCCTTCTGCCTGCGCTCGGTCGTTTATCCGGACCGCGCTCATCCCGACCGGGTTTCGGCGCCTCGATGAGTGCAGTGGGCCCGATCGGGAGGCTCGGCCGGTACACGGCGAGCCACTTTCGAGGTGTGCTGATCGCCTGGGCGGCCGTCGCCGTCGTCCTCGGATTCTTCGCACCGAGGGTCGAAACCGCCCTCTCGGGCGCCGGCTGGGAGACGACCGGCTCGCAGTCCGTGCAGGCCCGCAAGGCGATCGACGGCAACTTCCACGGCCTCTCGAGCTACGGATTGATGGCGGTCGTCCACTCGCAGAGGAAGACGGTCGGAGACCCGGCGTTCGGGTCGGCGATTGCCGCGACCGAGCGGCGGCTGCGGGCGAGCCGCGCGGTCAGCACGGTGGTGGCGCCGCGGCGCGGGGTCTCGATCTCGCCCGACGGGCACACGGCGATCGTGCAGGCAGGGGCCGCCCGCGACTCGAACGGCATGGTCAGTGCCGCCGACGGACTCAAGGGCCCGCTCGGGAGCGTCGGGCGAGACGGCGTCCAGGTTCACCTCACCGGCGCGGCGGCGATGTGGTCGGACTTCAACGCCGCCAACCGCAGCGCGATGCTGCGCTCGGAGTTCATCTCCTGGCCCGTGACCCTGGCGATCCTGGTCCTCGCCTTCGGCTCCCTGGTCGCGGCCGGGCTGCCGCTGATGCTGACCATGGTCGGCCTGCTCGCCGCGGCTGGCTCGCTCTACCTAGGCACTCAACTCCTGCCGGTGTCGATCTGGGCGATGAACTTCGCGCTGATGTTCGCGCTCGCGCTTGGCATCGACTACGCGCTCTTCATCGTCTATCGATTCCGCGGCGCGCTGTTCGGCTCGCGGCTCGACCCGGTCGAGGCGACCGCCCAGACGATGGACACCGCCGGCAAGGCCGTGCTCTTCTCAGGCGTGACGGTCCTGATTTCGCTCAGCGCGGTGATGCTCGTCCCGAGCCCGGCCTTCCGCTCGATGAGCCTCGGGATCATGCTCGCCATCCTGTTCGTGCTCGCGGCGACGCTGACGCTGCTGCCGGCGGTGCTCGCGAGGCTCGGCCGGAGGGTCGACAAGGTGGCGCTCCCGTGGGCGCACTCGGGCGAGCACCGCTCGCCTCGCTTCGCCGCATGGGGCGAGCGGCTCTGGCGGCGACCGCTCGCCTATGGCATCCCGGCGCTCGCGGTTCTGTTCCTGCTCGCGTTCCCGGTCACCCAGCTGAAGACGGCGATGCCGTCGATCAAGGTCGTGCCGCCCGGCGATTCCTCGCGGGTCGGCTACGGGCAGGTGCAGGCGGCGTTCGGCCCGGGCGCCACCGGGCCGCTGCAGATCGTGGCGCCAAGCGGTCAGGCGGCCGCGGCCGCGGCGCTCGTGCGCCACGATCCGGGGATCGCCGGCGTTCTTCCGATCGAGCGAGGTCGAAGCTCCGCGCTCGTCACCGCCGTCCCCTCCCAGGATCCGTCGAACCCTGCGGTCGGGCGGACGGTCGACCGCCTCCGCGCCGAGCTGCCACCTGGCGCCCTCATCGGAGGCGCCGTCGCGGAGAACCACGATCTCCAGCAGGCGCTGGCCGCGAAGACGCCGCTCGTGATTGGCGTCGTCCTCGGCCTCGGCTTCCTGCTGCTCCTCGTCGCGCTCCAGGCGCCGCTGATCGCGGCGGTCGGTGTCGTCACCAACCTCGTGGCGACCGCGGCCGCGTTCGGGGTCGCCAAGTGGATCTTCCAGGACGGCGCCCTTCATTCGCTGTTCGGCTTCCAGCCGCAGGGATTCCTCGATGCGTGGGGGCCGGTGTTCTTCTTCGCGATGATCTTCGCGATCTCGATGGACTACACCGTGTTCCTGCTCTCGTCGGCCAAGGAGCACTGGGATCGCACCGGCGACGCGAAGGAGGCGATGGTCGACGGGCTCGCGCACTCCGGCCGCGTCATCTTCGCCGCGGGCGCCGTCATGGTCGCGGTCTTCCTCACCTTCGCCCTCTCCGGCCCGCTGCCGCCGAAGGAGATGGGGATCATCCTCGGCGTCGCGGTCCTCCTCGACGCGATGCTGATCCGCCTGCTCCTCCTACCGGTGCTGCTGCGCCTGCTCGGGCGCTGGGCGTGGTATCTGCCGCCGTGGGCGCACCGCGTCCTGCCGGACGTGCGCTTCGGCCACGCCCTGCCTTAGGTCACGGAACGATGCGGAAGCCGAGAAGCACGGGGTCGGAGGCCTCGCCGGCGTCGTTGGTCGCGACCAGCGTCGCGCGGTAGTGGCCCGGTGCCTTGTACGGCCAGTGTGTCTCGTGGTCGATCTTGACCCGAAACCGGAAACGGCAAGTACTACGCGGCGGTCGGCCAGCTGCATGTCAACGAGGTCACCTGCTTTGGCAATAAAGTCGAGGACGCGGAAGGTTCCCTAGGCGTCCTTCGTCTCTCGCGGCCAGTGCAGCCGCCGGCGCCTCCGCGACGTCAAGCGCCGGACAGCTCGCTCTCGACCCGCCTCAGAAGCACCGCGTTCGTGGCGACGATGATCGAGCTCAACGACATCAGCAGCGCCGACCACTCGGGCCGAAGCTCGATCCCATAGGCGGGGAAGAGGACCCCGGCGGCGATCGGGATCGCGGCGACGTTGTAGACGCTGGCCCAGGCCAGGTTCTGCTTCATCTTGCGAACCGTCGCCCGCGAAAGGCGCATGGCGTTGGCGATGTCGGCGGGGTCGGAACGCATTAGGACGACCTTGGCCGTCTCGATCGCGACGTCGGTCCCAGCGCCGATGGCGATGCCAACGTCAGCCTGCGCTAGGGCCGGCGCGTCGTTGACGCCGTCGCCGACCATCGCCACGCGCTTGCCCTCACCCTGCAGGCGCTTGACGTAGTCGGCCTTGTCGGCCGGCAGGACCTCGGCGAAGACGCGGCCGATGCCCAGCTCGCCGGCGACTGCCTCGGCGGTCGCCCGGTTGTCGCCGGAGATGAGCGCCGCCTCCAGCCCGAGCTCCTCGAGGGCCGCGATCGCCGCCGCGGCCGACGGCTTCAGTTGATCGGCGGCGGCGACGATGCCCGCGGGGCGGCCGTCGACGGCGACGAGCATCGCCGTTTTGCCCTCGGCGGCGAGAATCGCCGCTCGCTCGCCGAGCCCGTCCGTCGACACGTCGCTCGTCTCAAGAAGGCGACGGTTGCCGACCAGCAGCGAGCGTCCGTCGACCGTCGCCCGGAGGCCGTGCCCCGGCACCGCCTCGAACTCCGACGCCTCGCTCAGCGCGATGCCGCGGGCCTTCGCACCCTCGACCAGGGCCCGGGCGAGGGGGTGCTCGGAGCCCCGCTCGGCGCTCGCCACCAACCCCAGCAACTCCTCCTCGTCGAGCGGATCGGCCGCGACGACGACGTCGGTGAGCGCCGGGCGCCCCTCGGTCAGGGTCCCCGTCTTATCGAGCGCGATCGCATCGAGCGAGGCGATTCCCTCCAGCGTGGCGGCATCCTTGATCAGGATGTTGTGCTTTGCGCCGAGGCCGGTCCCGACGGCCACCGCGGTCGGGGTCGCGAGGCCAAGGGCATCCGGACAGGCGATGACCACGGCCGAGATCGCGAACGTCAATGCGGTGATGAAGCTCTTGTCGCCGATGAAGGCCCAGACGCCGAACGTGATGAGCCCGGCGGAGACGGCGAGGATGACCAGGTACGAGGCCGCCCGATCGGCGAGGCGCTGCCCCGGCGCCTTCGAGCTCTGCGCCTCCTCGACGAGGTCGATGATCTGGCCCAGCGCCGTGTCGGCCCCAACCTTCGTCGCCTCGAAGCGAAGCGCGCCGCTCTGGTTGATCGAGCCTCCGACGACGTCATTGCCAGGGCCCTTCTCGACCGGCACGGATTCGCCCGTCACGAGGCTCTCGTCGATCGCAGAGCGACCGTCCGTGACGACACCGTCGACCGGGACCTTGTCGCCGGGCCTGAGAAGAACCGTCTCGCCGACGACGATCTCGCTGGTCGGCACCTCGACCTCCTCCCCATCACGGATCACCGTTGCCTTCGGAGGGACGATGTCGAAGAGCGCGCGTAGCGAGTCGGTCGTCCCGCGGCGCGCCTTCATCTCCATCCAGTGGCCGAAGAGGACGAACGTGACCAGCAGCACCGCGGCCTCGAAGAACGTCTCGCCGCCGATCACCGTGATCAGCGCGCTGAACGACCAGGCGGCGAGGACGCCGACCGCGATCAGCACGCTCATGTTGAGCGCCCGCGAGCGCAGCGAGGTGTAGGCGCCGCCGATGAAGATCCAGCCCGCGAACCAGACGACCGGGGTCGAGAGGACGAGCATCAGCCAGTTGCGGGCGGCCTCGCTCTTCACTAGCTCGAGGCCGAAGAAGTTAACCGTCACCGGCGAGAGCGCGAAGACGGGGATCGAGAGCACGAGGGCGAGGAAGAAGCGCCGGCGCATATCCGCCTCCATCGCCCGCGCAACCTTGGGGTCGGACATGTCGTGGTCCATGCCGGCGTGGGCGTCGGGATCGCCAGGCTCGACGTCGTCGTGCTCCTGCTCGGCCGCCGAATGCGGAAGCTCGTACTGCATCCGGTCGTGCTTCGTGCCACAGCAGATCGGCGCAAGCTGGGCGTCGTGTCCGAGCTGGCCGGCGCTCCGGCGCACGGTCGCCGCAGCGCCGTCACCGCCCATTGCGCAGCGATAGCCGCGCGCAGCGATCAGCGTGCGGATGCCAGCCTCGTCGATCCGCTTCGGGTCGTAGTCGACGATGGCCCGATCGCGCGAGTAGTCGACCTCGGCCCGTGAGATCCCCGGTGCGTCGTGAAGATCGGCCTCGATATGGCCGGCGCAGGCAGGGCAGCGCAGCTCGAGGACGTCGAGCTCAGCCGTGGCCATCGGCTCGCGTCCCAACGTTCGCCTCGTAGAGGGCCAACGTCCCGAAGATCGTCCGCAGGTGCTCGGTCTCGCAGGCCGCTGCGAAGCCGCCTTCCTCGAAGATCGCCGGCAGCGCACCGGCGCCGTTCGCCTGGGTTTGCTCAAGGCCGTCGAAAAGCCTGATCTGCCAGAAGAGGAGCGCCATCAGCGGATCGGACGGGCGACCCCAATCGGCGACGTGCAGCGCTCCACCCGGCCTCAGGACTCGGGCGATCTCCCTGGCGGTCGTCTGTTTGTTCGCGCCCGTCAGGTGGTGGAACAAGAGGGTCGCCAGGGCGACGTCGAACGAGTCATCCGGGTAGGGCAGCGCCGTCGAGAGGCCCTGGTCAAACTGGATCTCGACCCCCGCCGCCTCGGCCTTGCGGCGCGCCCGCTCGAGCACATCTGGGTCGCCGTCGAGGCCGACGACGTCGGCATCCAGCTGAGCCCTCTTGGCCTCGAGGGCCAGTGTCCCCGTGCCACAGCCAACGTCGAGGACGCGCTGGCCGGGCGCGAGACCCGCCTGCGCCAGCACCCGCTGCTTGAAGGTCGCCTCGCGGGTCGTCAGATCGACCACGGGGTCATAGAGCGCTGACAGCGCCCGGAAGCGAAGCGCTGGGACGTATCGATCGCCGGCCATCGTTCCGCCTCAGTGAGCGTGGGCGTGGGCGGGTGTCCGCGCGGCCACGGCGCGCCGGACGTATTGCTCGGTGCAAAGCGAGTGTCGCTTCTCGCGCAAGGGAGGAGCGCCGGGCCTCCTCCGGCCGCACATTCAGCTGAGCTGCTCGGACAGCCCGATGATGATGCCCTCGGGGCCACGCACGAAGCAGAGCCGGTAGATGTCCTCGTACTGCGCGATCTCGCCCACGAGTTCGGCACCGTGGCTGCGCAGGCGAGTGACGACGTCGTCGACGTCGTCGACCATGAACATGATGCGGCGCATGCCCAGCACGTTCGCCGGTGCGCTTTCCGGCTCGGCTCTGACCGCCTGGCGGCCTGTGGAACCTCGACAGCTCGACCCGGCCGTGGCCGTCCGGGGTTCGCATCATGGTGATGTCGGCACGGACGTCATTGAGCGCGACGGTCTGGTCCACCCCAAGGCCCCTCGACCGTCGTCTCGCCCTCCAGCTCCATACCGAGCTCGGCGAAGAACGCTTTGGCAGCCTCGAGGTCCTCGACGACGATGAGCACGTTGTCCATTCGCAGAATCATGTTGTCCTCCTGGCGTCGTTGGCCGTGTCTGTCGCGGCCCTTTACCTGGTGAGCGGAGCCCGTCAGAGCTTCTCGACATCGGGATGATCTGCTGCCGCAATGGCCTGAAGGCGGCAGCGGCCCGTGAACCTATTTGCTGCCGCCGACCGGGATCGCGCCAAACAAATAATGCATCGCCAAGACGAGCCACTCCTCCTAATCGCGGAGGCTGTCGCACAAAGGGTGCGTGCGACCGGACGGCCCCGTTCGAGGAGTTCTCCTCTGCATGGAATCCGCAACGTTTCGCGAGATACTGCGCGGGCGCGGCCCGCGGAGAAGCGCGACGTGCTCGATTCGCTGGTGCTGCGAGCGCCCGCCGTCGGAACGGCGTTCACGGCGGGCCTCGTCCGGCTCAAGCTCGGCTCGCCGCTCAGATCCGGCGGAGCCGGTAGAAGCGCGGGTGGCCTTTTCGTACGTACTTCGGCGCTCCGGTGACGTCCATCGCCACTTCGTGGGTGATCGTCCACTCCGGCAAGGCGGCTTCGATCTCCTCCCGGCTCGCGCCGCGCGGAAGGAACCGTCTGCGCCCTGGCGCCCATGCCAGCAAGAGCAGGGTGGCGTCGGGCGCGGCGGCCGCGGTCGCCTCCCGGCCCTCCTGCGCGCGCTCCGCGTCGTTGAGTTCGTCGTGGAAGCACCCGAAGTCCATCAATAGCCGGAACCCGGAGCCGATGCCCGCGTCGGCGAGCGCCGTTACGTCTCCCTCGACAACCTGCAGCTCGACACCTGCGTCCTCTGCCCGCTGGCGGGCCTGGCGTAGGGCCTTCGTGACGAAGTCCACGCCGGTGACCTGCCATCCCCGGGCCGCGAGCTTGACCGCCCAGATCCCGCTGCCACAGCCGAGCTCGAGCGCGCGGCCGTACGGCGGCTCGCGTCCTGCCTCCTCGCGGTCGAAGAGGTCGGTGATCTGCTCCGTGATCATCGGCGACTTTGCCATCTGCTCCCATGGGGTGAAGCCGACCCCGTAGAGCAGCTTGTAAACGGAGTATCCGGAACTCATCGCGTCCTCCAGTGACCTGCGTGGACGGAGCCTAATCGGTCTTCGTACGAAACTTCCTCTGCGTTCCGAGTACCTCCGACGCGCGATCCCGGCGCCGGCTCAAGCACGGGGCCGACAACGCCCAGTGCTGCTTCGCGTGGAGGCGAGCGTCAGGGTTGCCCAGCGTCGAGATCCCCGCAACGGACGAGAAGCAGGAGCGAGCCCGCTGTCCGGTTCCGGCGCGCCTTCTCTTCTCTCCCCGCAGACGTTTACGACGTTCGTTCAGGCGCAAGTGCGCGACAGTTGCGCGACAGTCGGCACCCGAATCAGGCGGTCTTGAGCGGTCTCAGGCGGCTGACGCCCAAGCTCCGAACGGGGTCCGGTGAAGGCGGTGAAACGGCTCAACCATGCCGCTTTTGGCTCTATCAGCGGAGGGGGAGGGATTCGAACCCTCGTCGGACCGAAATGGCCCGAAACGGTTTTCGAGACTGACGCAAATCGCAGTGCCAGCCGTTTGCACACGGGCCCCGCCCCCCCAGGGGGAATGGGCACCAGACCAATCTTGGTGCCTCAATCCGGTCCGATCCGCCCCGATCCGACCGCATCTCCGCTCTGATCAAACCGCCCCACGCATGACCAAGCTGGCTTGAACAAGCCGATTCCTCCATCTGCTGCGCGAGTTGCAGCCTCGCTTCACACTCGGGAGGTCGCTGGTTCGAACCAGCCGCGCCCATCCGGCAAGGGCGACGTTACCCGCGTGCGTGTTGGGGCGTCGAGTCTTTCTCCGGCCCTCAAATCCGAACCCCTTCCCGGGCGCGAGCCAGTCGCAGAAGATCGGCCCGGGGTCCTGCCGTCGATTCCTTTCCTAACGATGGTTACGTCCAACACCAGTTGGGGTGACAGCCGCAGGGTCTGCGCGTAAGTGCGGGCGCCCCGGTCGGAAATGACCGGGGCGTCTGCTTTCGGCATGAAGGGGCATCAGCGTGCGAAGCCCTCGAAGCCGCCGGGCTGCGGGAGTGGGCGAGTCGCACAGCACGCCGACGGGGGTTGCGGAAACCCCGACGCACCCGGGGACCACGCCTACCGGCGATGTACCGAGAATGTACCGCCGTGTCGGAGGCTGCGGAACGAAGGATCGCACCGGGCGATCCAAGATCCGAGAGGAGTTCTCATGAGGAACCGAAGCCACAGATTCTGGCTTTGCATCGCAGCCGCCGTCGCCGTCAGCGTGATCGCGGTCCCGGCGGCATCGGCGGGCGTCAACAAGTACGACACGAAGGTGACGATCACCCACGAGTCGCGGGCCTTTGGTCCCTGCCATCCCGGGGTCCCGGCGGGGCGTTGTGTCCTCTGGCACGGCGACGTGCAGTCAGAGGTCAGGAAGTGCATGGAAGGGCGACGGGTTGTCCTGTTCAGGCAGCTGCCCGGGGCGGATCGCAAGCTCGGCACTGACCGAAGCCATTTCGTCCGTCGTTACGACTCGTTCGACTGGTACCTGGATGCCCCGTCGGCCAGCAACCGGGCGCAGGGTGACGTGTATGCCAAGGTGACGCGCAAGGTGGGCGATGGGTTCGTGTGCCTCGGCGACCGCACCTTCTATGGCACGTAACTGAAGAACCGGGCGGGCACCCGCAGCGAGCGAACGCGGGTGTCGCCGGGCTGCGGGAGTAGGCGCCGGGTCTAGCGCCGACCGCGATTGCACCGGGCGCAGGCGGGCCTGAGATTCGCGGGCGAATCGTCGCCACCGTCGGCGATCGGGACCAGATGCTCGATATCGGTGGCGGGTGCGCCGCAATGGACGCAGACGCGGCCGTAGCGGGCGAACACCTGATTGATCACTCTGGCGACCCCTGGAGCACCGAATGCACCAACGTGTTTCCACTCGGTGGATCTCGGCCGCGAAGGGATGGTTGCATCGCGCTCGGCGCCGCTGTTTGGCGCCTCCCTCTCGGTTAGGGTTCGCCGTAACCCAGGCGCTCTACACGAGCGCGAGGAACGAAGGAGAGAGCATGATGCTCAGGAGATTTCGTCGGCTGCCTTCCCCGGCATTGGCCATCGCATCGATCGCCTTGATCCTCGCCGTCGGGGGCGGCTCGTTCGCTCTTGCGGTCAGCAGCAAGGGCGTCAAGCGGATCGCCAAGCAAGTTGCGACGAAGCAGATCCACAGGCTGGCGCACACGCTCCAGGTGAAGCACGCACGGGTCGCGCATCGCGCCGAGTTCGCGGGAGAGGCCACGAACGCCAGCACCGTGAACGGCGTGACGGTACGCCAGTTCGCGGCAAAGGTGCAGCCCGGCCAGTCGGCGGCGATCCTGGTCGACACCGGGCTCGCCTACCTGCGAGGAGAGTGCTTGGGAAGCGGCCAGCACGGCATTCTGCTGACGAAGGACCCCGGCTCGCCACCGCTTGTCATGGGCAGCTCGGCCGCCGCCGGGAATTCCAACGCGAAGTTCTCGAACACCGGCGCCGCGGACTTCTCGGGCACACAGAGGCTCGACGCCGGGACCGCGGCCGGCGCCAGCATCGGACACGCCGAGGTCATGTCCACGACGGGCAAGGTGAACACGATCGACTTCCTCGGCCGTGACGCGAGCAACTTCTCGCCCGGCGAGAAGGCGTGCGTGTTCTCGGGGACCGTCAGCTACAACTGAGCGATGGGCGCCGGCCAAGGAGCTGGGCGGGAGCCTCGGGCTCCCGCCCGGTCTCGCGCCGGGGGCCGCGGCGGGGGTCGTCGCGTCGCGAGCCCTCTTCCCTGCCCCCCTCTGGGCACAGAGATTCCCCGAGCTTTTCAGGGAATCCGACCTGGAGCTGGCGAAGACCCAAGGGCCTGACGGGTTCTTCCACATCGAATGGCTGGCAGCGATCGTGCTTCACCACACGACCGGGTATCACTGCGCCGGTAGCTACGAGCTTCGTCCGCCAAACGTGGCTGACCTCCTGATCAAGCGAACGCCAGGACTCCGTGATCTGATCGATGACCGCACTAAACACGGCGCGTGCCAAGGGCCGGACCTCTTGATGTACGCGCCAGATCTCACAGATTGGTTCTTCTGCGAGGTCAAAGGACCGGGGGACCGTCTCAGAGCCGCGCAGCGCACGAAGTTTGTGGCTATCGCGAAACTGACCGGTAAGCCCGTCCGCGTGCTGAGGTTCAAATGGGCGCCGCGCCAACGGTGAGGTTGCGAGCCCACTTCCGTTGGACCCCTGAAGCCCTCGAAGCCGCCGGGCTGCGGGAGTAGGCGATGTCGCAGGAGAACGTGGAGACCGTCCGTGAGCACATCGAGGCGTTTCGCCAGGACGACGTACCCGGCGCGCTCTCGTACCTCGATCCCCATGTGGTGTGGGACCCGAGCCGGGCTCGCGGCATCGACGTCCCCGTGGCCTATGGACACGAAGAGGTCATCCAAATGACTCGGCACTACATCGGAGCGTTCGAGGATTACGACTATCAGGCGCGGCGGCTTACCGACCTCGGCTCCGGCGCGGTACTCGCCCTCGTCACTGAGGAAGGACGAGGCAAGGGCAGCGGCGTTCCCGTGCGGCGCACCTTCGCCGTGCTCTACACAGTGATCGACGGCAAGATCGCTCGGGTCACCTTCTTCCCAAGCGAGGAGGAAGCCCTCGCAGCCGCCGGGCTGCGGGAGCAGGCGATGTCGCAGGAGAACGTCGAGATCGTCAAGTCGGTCCATCCGCCGTCGGGAACGGATCTCGTGCGTTGGTTTGCCGACGACCCCGAGGTGGCGGCTCGCTTGGAGGCGGCCGCGCCACTCTTCCATGAGGGGTTCGAGTTCATCGGAGGGGTCTCCGAGCAGAGCCCCGGGCTTCGACTCAGCGGCACCGGTCTGGCCGAGCTGGCCGAGAGGTGGCGGGAGTGGATGGAGCCCTGGGAGGTCTACTGGACCGAGATCGAGGACGTCATCGACGCCGGCGGTGACCGGGTCCTCGTCCTGATCCGAGACCACGGTCGCCTTCGGGGCAGCGATGCCGAGGTCGACCAGGTCGCCGCCTCCGTCTGGACGCTCCGCGACGGCAAGATCGCGCGAGTCGAGTTCCACGTCAGCCGCGAGCGGGCCCTGGAGTCCGTCTCGCTGCCCGACGAGCGGCGCTCCTAGCTCGCTCAACCGATGGAAGCCGTGGCGCTGGCGGCCCGTGGGATGGGGCGAGATACTGCGCGGGCGATGTCGGAGGAGAACGTGGAAGCCATTCGCGCCGCCTTCGAGCAGTACTCCCGCGGCGATTTCAGCCTGATGTTCGCGGTGATGACTGACGATTTTGAGTTTGTGACCGCGAAGGAGATGCCCGACGCCGGGAGATACCGCGGTCAGGAAGCGCGTGAGTGGATGACGGCGTATATGGAGTCCTTCGACGGGTTCAGGATGGAAGCGACGGAGATCATCGACGCGGGAGACAAAGCGGTGAGCGCGGTCCTGCAACGAGGCCGCCCACGCGGGAGCGAGGGTGAGGTCGAGAGTCACTGGTGGCAGGTCGTGACCTTTCGGGCCGACGGGGTTGCGAGGATCGAGATGTTCTCTCGGCGTGACCAAGCCCTCGAAGCCGCCGGGCTGCGGGAGTAGGCGCCGCGACCTTCTAGGGGCCCCGAGGCTGAGCCCGTCGATGTCGCCGGCGATGTCGAGCGCGCGGCTCACCACATCGCTCAGAAAGCTCGCGGCCTCCGCGCCGCCGCTGCCGAATCGGCCCGAGGGTCTGCGCAGGATCGCCATGCTCAGGGTTGTGCTCCGGGTTACGTGCGGAGCCCTGCGTGCCTAACCCCCCGCCATCTCGCTACCTCGCGTGCCTTTGCGGGCCGGTGCGGAGATATGCGTTAATCGGGGCGGCTGGATTTGAACCGGCGACCTTTCGGCCCCCAGCCGACGGCAAGCGGAGTCGATACGTCCAGGAGCGTCCAATGCGTCCATATCGTCCACGCTCGTGGACATTCTGGACACATAGGACGTAGCGGTCGGGACTAGAGCGGTACCACGAGTCGTCGCGGGTTTAGATCGGGGGCCCGCTACGTCTCCCGCGGTGACGCACGGATCCTGGAACAGATACCTCGCGGCCCTCGATGACATCGAAGTCCACGAGGTGGGGCGGTCGCTCTGACGTATAGGCGTCGTCGCGACCTACACGTCGATCGACATCGCCCGCAGGCGTTCGGGATCGACGACGAGGTCGATCGCGACGATGCGGCCTCCGCTCACCGTGAAGCCGACGACGCCGCGCAGCACGCCGCCCGTAGCCACGATGGCGCCAGCGCCCCCGTTGACGATCGCGGGCCGAGCCAGCGGCGCGAACGGGGCGCCTCTGCTCAGGATCCGTTCCGCAACGGCAGCCGCGCCCACCGCCGGAGGCCTTGCCGCCGGGCCGATCCGGCCCGTGTGGGTGCGGAAGACCACGTCGGGGTCGAGGACGTCCAGCAGCGCCTCGAAGTCACCGGCGCGCGCCGCGGCCAGGAACGCATCCGCGGCCCGGCGCTGGGCCGCGAGGTCGCGGTCGGTCGGCGGCACCGATCCCCGGACCCGGCGCCGTGCCCTGCTCGCGAGCTGCCGGGCGGCCGCGGGCGTTCGATCGAGGATCTCGGCGATGTCGTCGAACGGCACGCCGAACATGTCGTGAAGAACGAAGGCAAGGCGCTCGGGCGGCGACAGCGTCTCGAGCACCACGAGTATCGCCAGCCCGACTGAGTCGGCGAGCTCCGTCTCATGGGCCGGGTCCTTCTCCCAATCGGTGCTCACGAGCAGCTCCGGCAGCGACTCGCCCACGACGTCTTCGGGTCTCGCTCGCCGCGCTCGGAGTATGTCGAGGGAGATCCGGCCGACGACCGTCGTGAGCCAGCCGCGCAAATTGCCGACGCCGTCAGCGTCGGCGCGGCTGAGCCGAAGCCATGTCTCCTGGACCGCGTCGTCCGCTTCGGTCGTCGAACCCAGCATCCGGTAGGCGACCGCCTGAAGGTGGTCGCGGTGTGCCTCGAACTGCTCCGCCAGTAGGTCGCGCTCGTTCACGTCACATCTCCTCGTTCGCATCCGTCATCTGGGTGACGAACCACCGGCCGTCGATGTGACGGCCAAACCCCGGAGGTGAAGACGAATGACAGCGAACGGAGCATGGGCCATCGAGGCGAGTGGACTCACGAAGACCTATCCCGGCGGCATCGAGGCCGTGAAAGGCATCGATCTCAAGGTCGCGCCCGGCGAGACCTTCGGGCTCCTGGGCCCGAACGGTGCCGGCAAGTCGACGACTATCGGGATGCTGACGACGGCGATCGCACCGAGCGCTGGCGCCGCCCGGCTCGCCGGCTTCGACGTCGCCGCCCAGCCGCTTACCGTGCGCCGGGCATCGAGCGTCGTCTTCCAGGACCCGGTTGTCGATCGCGGCCTGACCGGGCGGCGGAATCTCGAGCTCCACGCCCGCCTTTGGGGCGTCGACCGGTCGAGGGCGGTATCGCGGATTGATGGGCTGGCGACGGCCTTCGGGCTCGGCGAGCTCGTCGACCGAACCGTCGATACCTATAGCGGTGGCCAGCGCCGGCGCCTCGAGATCGCGCGGGCGCTGGTGTCGGAGCCTGCGGTCCTGTTCCTCGATGAACCGACGGTAGGGCTCGATCCGCGCATCCGGCACGAGCTTCACGACGTGCTCGAGAACCTCCGTGCGAGGGTCGAGATGACGATCCTCCTCACGACGCACTACCTGGAGGAGGCCGAGCGCCTCTGCGATCGGATCGCGGTAATGCACGTTGGCCGAATCGTCACGCTCGACACCCCGGAGGCGCTCCTCCGCACCATGGGCTCGGAGATCCTCGAGCTCCGCGTGAACGGAGATGGGTCGTCCACGCTCGCTGCCCTCCGCTCGCAGGGGATCGCGGGGGATGACGCCTTCATGGTCGGCACCACGCTCACGATCCCGCTCCATGAGCGAAGAGCAACCGATGCGATCGCGGTCGCCAGAGAGCTCGACCTCGGGGCCGTCGGTCTCAGCTCGAGGCGCCCGACGCTCGACGACGTCTACCTGAAGCTGACCGGCGATCGCCTCGGCGCGGCCGCCTGAAACAGACAACCCGATCGAGAAGGAGAAGACGGATGTCCGCAATCGCTGCAATCGAGACCCTGGCTGGGCGCCGCGCCGCGCTCACTGTACGAACGCCCCGGCAGATCGTCGTTCCGCTGCTCACCCCGGTTCTGTTCGCCCTCGTGATCGCGCCGGCGCTTCAATCGGCGCTCGGCGGCCTGGGCGCCCACATCGACTACACGGCGTTCGTTGCCGTGGGCACGGTTGGCCTGCTGGTGCCGCTGACCGCGGTCTTCGCGGGCCTGAGCGTGATCGTGGATCGCGAAAGCGGCGCCCAGTCCGAGCTCCTAGCCGCCCCGGTCCCGAGGTCGCTCTTGGTGCTTGGGAACCTTGTCGTTGCGCTCGGCGTCGCGGCCCTCCAGGTCGTCGTGCTGATCGCGGTCGCAGCACTGCGCGGCGCCGACTTCCAGGTGGCGGCTGGCGGGCTCGCTTGGTTCGTCGCCGCAGCGCTCCTGTTCGCGGTGTTCATGTACGGGGTGGCGGAGGTTCTCGTTACCCGCATGCCGAAGCAGGAGGAATACATCGCGGCGACGCCAGGCGTGGCAATCCTGCCGTGGTTCTTCGCCGGGGCCCTGTTCCCGATCACGGCGCTCCCGGGAGCGCTTACGGCGTTCGCGAAGGTGCTACCGCTCACCCACGCTCTGGCGCTCATGCGCTACGGGCTACTCGGGGACCACGGTGCCGGGCTCCACGACATCTGGGGCGGCGGCGGCACCACCACCGAGGCTGCTGCGAGCCTCGGGGTAGTCGCCCTCGCGGCGCTCGTGCTCACTGGGCTCGCGATCCGCGTGTTCACCCGTTCGGCGGTTCGATGAGTGGCGGGGCCTGGGGCGGCCGGATCCTGCGCGGTCAGCGGCGATCCGCGGCGCTCATGAGCTGCTTGGAGCGCGTTGGCAATGAGGGGTTCGTCGCGCGGCGCGAGGTGGCCGGCGTCGGTGAGGTCGTTCTGTCCTCGGCGACCCGATGGGCCACCGCATTTGAAACGGCGTCGGAGCGGAAACCGCCGAGCGCTTTCGTGGAGGGCCGACGCGGAGCCGTGCTCGCGCACCTGCTCGAACGCGACGAGGCCGAGATCCTGGTCCTGCCCGAGAACGTCGACCTAAGCGCAATCGAAGCCCTCTAGAGTCTGCTGCCCATCGGTTACCGGTCGCGGCTCGGATCACCCCCGGTTCGCGCCGACATCCTCTTCCGTGATCGCGCGCCACAGGTCTGCCGCGTCGCACCCGATCCAAGCCGCATCTGAGCCGTTGGCGGCTGCGCCGACGACCACGGCACGTATCTCCGAGGCCACGGGGGCCGTTCCCTCGGATTCCGAGAAATTCGCGCGTGCCGATATAGCCGAGCTGGATTCTGGGACGACGGAGAGCCGCGGAGAAGCTCGGCTCGGCCGGGGGACCTCGCACGACGCCACCCAGCGTCGGCTCCGCCCCCATCGTCCCCGCTCGTGGAGCAACCTCGGGCAATTGTCCTCCGCAGAGCAGCCGTCGAAGCGCGCACTACTTGATCTTGGGCTTCTCCTCGCGGGCCTCTTGTCCCTGCCAACGGAGCCGAGGTGGAAGCGCGAGGGTCCTGGGCTCTGTGTGACCACGTGCACTCAACGCTGGGGTGGCCAGCCCCGTATTCCGAGGAAACGGTGACGAACCAACAGCCAAGTTGACGGAGCACCGCCGAATAACTGCAAGCGATGAAGGAGCGTCAAGTATGTCCCAGGTCAGAGTGAGAGCGGCGCTCGCCGCCACCGCGGCCGTCGTCGCCCTTGGGGTCGCGGCTTGCGGCGGAGCGTACTCAGGCGGCTCATCGATGTCGGCATCCGCGCCAGCGGCGAGCGTCAGCGGCGGTGCCTCCGGCGGATCGAGCGCGAAGAGCCCCGCGACCGGCATCCCGCAAAACAACGGCGGGGACCACGACGCCGACAACAACGGCGGCCCGAGTGATGGCGACGGCAACATCTAGCCGCCTCAGGACACCATCGACCGTTCCAACAATGCAATCGAAAGGAGAATCATGCTCTCACGGACACGAAATCGCCTCGCCCTGGTGAGCGCCGTCGTGCTCGGATCCGGTGCCCTCGCTCTCGGATCCGGGGTCTTCGGCGCCGATCTGGCGGGCGCCCACCTGCACCACAAGCACCATCACCATCACCATCACCATCACGGCATCCCGCAGCACAACGGCGGGGACCACGACGCCGACAACAACGGCGGCCCGAGTGATGGCGACGGCAACATCTAGTCGCCGGACGATCGCTGCCGCGCTGGGCGTCCTCGGCGCGGCGGCGGTCGCGGCCTGTGGCTCGTCGGCAAATCAGGCCGCCCAGTCCGCGGCAAAAAGCCCCGGGCCGCTTGCCGGTCTGCGACGGGCAACGGTCCCGGACGCGTGGGGCCGTGCCAAGCTCGCGCGCGGGGGCCCAACCCTCGCCTATCCCCCAAGCTGGCGGAGGGTCAAGGCCGATCCGGGCGCGGTCTCGGCGGCCCTCAGGTCCCGGCGCGGCCGAATCATCGGCTACCTGAACGCGACGCCGCAACAGGGCGACGAGACGCTCGCTGACTGGCGGACCTTCCGGCCGGCCCACAATGCCGATGAGGGCGACCGGAACGTCAAGCTCCGCGCTTCAGCGACCGGCCTGCGCTTGCGTGGGAGCCGTGGTTCGTGCGTGATCGACGACTACGAGACCTCGAGCGGGCAGCGCTATCGCGAACTGGCATGCATCGTCGCTGGCGCTCGCTCGACGACGGTCGTCGTTGGGGCGGCGCCGCCTTCCCGCTGGAACCGGTCGGGTCCCGTGCTCGATCGGGCGATCGAAAGCTTCGTGAGCTAGCAATCCGGAAGCGGGCTTTCGCCGGGTTCGAGGCGACTGGGTCTTGAACGAGCGATCTTTGGCCCTAGCCGGGCGGCAGCCGCTGTAGATGCGTCCCGGAGCGTCCAATGCGTCCAAATCGTCCACGCCGTAGACATTCTGGACGCATAGGACGTGGCGGTCGGTACCAAAGCGGTACCAAACCGAGGTCGCGGGTTCAGATCCGGCCCGCTACGTGAGGCACGGATTGTCGAGCGAGTCGCGGCCTGAGGCCCCGACGGCGGCGATCGCTCGCTTCAAACGCGAGGGGTCCCTGTTCGAACCAGGGCGGCTCTTAGTGTCTTCGGCGGCCGGACTTCGCTCGGTTGAGCGGGATCCGCTCGTCGCGGCGCCACCGTCTGCTACGGGCTGCCGCTGAACGGCTGCAGGTCCTGCTTGCACCCCGTCCCCTGCGGCGGCAGGGTCTTGAAAATGAAGTACCGGCTCGCGTAGCCGTTCGCGCATGCGCTTGGGTTCGTCAGCGACGTATGCCCGTACCCGTGCACGGTCAGCAGGCGAGCGCGGGCAAGCTGACGGGCCACCACCTTCGCCCCGCGGTAGGGGGTGGCCGGGTCGTACGTGTTGCCGATCACGAGCACCGGGTTTGCGGTCCGCCGGTTCCACGGCCCGGCGTAGCGGTCGGCGGCGCTCGCCGGCCAGCTGGCGCAGGGCTCGCTCCCCCACGACCAGTAGCGCCCGGCGGTGCCGGAGCGCTGGTTGGCGAAGACGTCAAGCGCCCGGAAAGCGCCCGGTCGCGGGTTCGGGCTCTCCGAGCAAAAGATCGCAAGCGCCTGCTCCGGGCCGGCGTACTTTGGTCCGGTGGCCGCCGACTGGACGGCCCCGGCGGGCGGCGCGCCGGGTATCGGCAGGGCAGAAGGCGACGCCGGAGGGCAGAAGCGGCCCGTCGTCCAGACGTCCTGCAGGCACTCCGCGGCCTTCGGCCAGACCGCCGGACCGTAGAGGATTGTGACGATCTTCGAAGCCAGATCGGCGTAGCTGATGTCGGCGCTCGCCGGATCGGTTCGCAGCCGCCGCAGAAGGGAGTCGTACTTGTCCCGGGTGGCAACGGCGCTGCCGGCGGAGAACGCGCAGTGGGCGGTGTCGGTGCGTCCGCAGAGGCCGAGGAATGCGTCGAGCGTCTTGGCGGCCCCCTGGTCGCTGTGTTGGCGAAGCCAGGTGCCAAGGAACAAACCGCCGTTGGCCTTCGCCTGCCGGTGAACCCAGGCTCGCGGGTTAATGGCCCCGTCGAGCACCAGCGCGCGGACCCGGCTCGGGAACAGGTTGGCGTAGGTGGCGCCGAGGAAGGTGCCGTAGGAGATCCCCCAGTAGCTCAGCCTCCGATCTCCCACCGCCCGGCGCAGGAGGTTCAGGTCCCGGGCCGAGTCGGCGCTCGAGAGGTGTCGCAGCAGGCCGCCGTTTCGCCGCCCGCAGCGGCGGCCGAAGGCCTGCCAGCGCCGGATCCACTTGCGCTTTTCGTCCTTGCCGACCGGGAACGACACCCCGGGGAGCCCGACGCCGTCGAGGAAGCGCTCCTCGTCCTTCTGCGAGGCAAAGCACTGGACCCCGGCGCTGCCGCCGGTGGCGCGCGGATCCCAGGTGGCGATGTCGAAGCGGGCGCGCAGCGCGGCCGGGAAGAAGTGCAAGGTGGCCGGGAAGCTGGGCACGCTGGCCCCTGGGCCGCCCGGGTTGAAGAACAGCGTGCCGATGCGACGGGCCGGGCCGGTCGCCCGGTGGCGGATCACGGCGAGGTTGATCTTGGCGCCGCGCCGGTGGCGGTAGTTTCGGGGCACCGTTGCGTTGGCGCACTGAAAGCCCTTCTGCGCGAGGTCGGCGCAGGGCTGCCAGTCGAGCTTCGGCGGCGGCACCGCGGCGGCGGCACCGGACGAAGCCAGCGCTGCGACGACTGCGAGAGCGGCGGCGACTGTGAGGCTGGCGAAACGGCGCTGCCCTGGGCACTTCGGGCCGCGTCCTGCGGTCATCTGCGGATCCCTTCTTGACGAGTCTCGGTGCGGAGGACTGAAGCGCACCAGAGAAGTCCGGAACAGCAACCGCGTTAGGACCGTAGCAGGCCGTCGGCCGACCTCCAGGCCCGGACCAGCGCCAGCGCCAAGCGCGCGACCAGCGCCTACCTCGTTCACCTCGACAGCCCGCCGCGCGGAAGGGTCTGTCCCTCGGATCATCAGCCGCCCGAACTTCGACCAGCCGGTTCCGCGAGCGTCGCCGCAGCGCTTTCCCGGACACAGCCCAGAGACGACGACCGCTGACGACGGCAGCTCGGCTAACGCCTGCTTCAGCCCGAAGAAGGCGCAAAGGACAGAGGCGGACGCGCTACCTCTTCAGACGAGGAAGCAAGAGCCGGAAATTTGGGGAAAGGGCTTCGCCCTAGAGTCGGGGCGACTGGATTTGAACCAGCGACCTTTCGGCCCCCGGCCGAGCTGCAATCGGTGTCGATGCGTCCAGGAGCGTCCGATGCGTCCATATCGTCCACGCGCCTGGACATCCTGGACGCATAGGACGTAGCGGTCGGTACCAAAGCGGTACCACGAGCTCGTCGCGGGTTCAGATCGGGGGCCCGCTACGTCTCCCGCGGTGACGCACGAATCGTGGAAGAGATACGCGACGCTGCTTAAGACGCTCGTTCAATGCGGGGCACCTTCCGCCCGCCTCCCGCTCTCACGCGGGAGGGGCAGCGACGCCCCGGGCCGAAAGCAGGAGCGCGGGAAGGCGAAGCAGTCCGGGACCTTGGTCGGCGTCTGCGTGCTCGTCGTCCGGGGCATGAGCGTCCAGCCGGCAGGTCGAGCTCTTCTGCAATCCCTGGCGATGCAGAAGCCGGCGCCCTGACTGGGGCGGTTCGCTTGATTGACTTCAAGGAGTCGATGACCGACCGATCGCTCCCGCCTCATGCCGTCCGCAATCGCGATCTCTGGGATCAGCGCTCAGACGAGTATCAGGCCCAGCATGGACCACAGCTCGCAGCCGCGGGCGGCGCGGCCTGGGGCGTGTGGCAGCTACCCGAGTCAGAGCTCCGAGTACTTGGGGATGTCCGCGGACGCGATGTGCTCGAGTTCGGGTGCGGCGCGGCACAGTGGTCGATCGCACTCCACGCCCAAGGAGCGAACATCACTGCGTTGGACCTCTCCGAGCGCCAGCTGGAGCACGCTCGCGGGCTGATGCGTGAAGCCGAGCTTGAGTTCCCGCTTGTCTGCGCGAGCGCCGAACGGACGCCGTTCGCCGACGCCTCGTTCGACATCGTGTTTTGCGACTACGGGGCGATGACGTTCGCGGATCCGTATCGGACGGTTCCGGAGGTCGCTCGGCTATTGCGCTCAGGCGGGCTGTTCGCGTTCTCGACGAGCACCCCGATCGTTGACATTGCATGGGCGCCTGGAGCCGAGCACCCCGGCGAGCGGCTCGAACTCGACTACTGGGGCCTTCACAAGCTCGAGGAGCCGGGCGAGCCGACCAGCTTTCAGCTGCC
The DNA here is from genome assembly GCA_963823245.1 of uncultured Actinomycetes bacterium. Classification (GTDB taxonomy): domain Bacteria; phylum Actinomycetota; class Thermoleophilia; order Solirubrobacterales; family 70-9; genus JAWVFM01. The sequence continues at coordinate 708,064 of CAWGKQ010000008.1, forward strand.
ATACGGCGAATGGATCCGCCTATTCACGGAGAGTGGATTCGTGGTCGAGTCATTGGTCGAGCTGCGCCCACCGGACTCCGCTACGAGCACCTACCGCGACGAGACAGATCACCGCTGGGCGAGGCGGTGGCCGATGGAGCACATCTGGCGTGCGAAACGAGTCCCGACTACCCTGCGATAGGCCTCTCGGATCACGTCGTGTACGCGATGCTCGCAGCAGAATGGGGCACCCACTCAAGTTGACCCGCGGCGCGTGCGCTCGTCGCGCTCCTGCATCGCCGCGATCCGAAAGCCGTGGAGAGCGATCAGTCCGCTCCTGCGACCGGAACCCGTGACATGAGCCGCCACCGCCCCGCCACCGAGAGATGCCCGCATCGCCAGACGTTGCGCAAGAGCTCGCGGCATTCGTCGGCGCTCCTGGATCGGACGCCGGGCAGGCAGAGGCCCGCGGCGGGGATCCGCTCCTGCTTTCGCCGCGACGATGGCTCGCCGCGGGGCTTCCCCAATGCGCGAAACGCGGCAGGCTTGCGGCGCTGGATTACGCGACGGCGGGTTGCGAGGTCAAGTGTGGCAAGCTTCCGACGTAGCCCTTGGGAAATGCGGCAACCCGACCGCCGAAAGTCCCGCCGCGGTGGTTCGTGCACGCGGCCTGGCGCGTTCATCGCGCGCTCTACAGACTCAGTGGCGGCCGATTCCTGTGGACCACGTCAAACAAGCGGGGCTGGGGTGCGCTGCGCCTCACGACGATCGGGCGGAACTCGGGACAGGAGCGCAGCGTCATCATCGGCTACCTCGAGGACGGCCCCAACCTCGTTGTGCTCGCAATGAACGGCTGGGGCGAGGGCTATCCCGCGTGGTGGCTCAACCTCGAGGCGCACCCGGACGCCGTCGTTCGATTGGCACACCAGCAACCGCGCCCGGTGCGCGCACGCCCCTCCGCGGGGCAGGAACGTGATCGGCTGTGGCAGCGCTGGGCCGCGGTCGAGCCGAAGCTCGACGGGTATGCCGGCCTGCGGTCGACCAAGACGCCCGTGATCGTCTTCGAGTCGCGCGACGGGACCGCTTGACGGCAGGCGAACGGCCCTCACCGAAGGTCGGGAATTCCGCGGATTCCGTGCGTCGCCGTTAAGACGTATACCCGGCGGGATTTGAACCCGCGACCTCCGGGTTATGAGATCGCCTGAGGCCGTTGTGCCCGGTGCCCTATGGCTCTTTCAAGGGGTCTCAGGTGCTTTGAGGTGAGCTCAGTTCCGCTCAGTTCGGTACCACGGCTGGTACCACGAACCGAGCTGGACCATGGTGCTCAGAGGCAAGGAACCGCGCCCCCAACACGAAGGCCTGGGAATTCGAAACCGTCTGCGTCCGCACCCCTCGCATTGCCTGGCTCCGCTCGGGCGTCAATGCCAGCTTTGGCGCCCAGCGATCAGATCGAGAGCGTGCGGAAGCGCCGGGGCGATCGCTTCGCCCGCCTCGGCGATGCTCTTTGGGTTCCCTGGGAAGTTGACGATCAGCGTTCGCCCGCGGATGCCTGCAACGCCCCGAGAGAGCATCCAATGCTCGGTGTGACGGCGTGACGCGGCTCGCATCGCCTCACCGATGCCCGGCGCCTGTCGATCGATCACCGCCAGGGTCGCCTCCGGCGTGACGTCGTTGGGCGAGAAGCCGGTTCCTCCCGTCGTTAGCACGAGCTCGCACCCTTCCTCGTCAGCCCAGTGACGCAGGCGCTCGGTTATCAGTTCGCGGTCGTCGCCGATCACCTCACGGCCCGCGATCTCGGCTCCCAGTCCGGCGGCGAACTCCGCGAGCGCCTCCCCGCTGTCGTCGCTACCCGCGCCGGCGGCCCTCGAGGTCGAGACCGTGACGATCACAGCACGCAAACGCTAGGCCTCGCTCGCCTGGCCGTCGTCGCTATGCCAGTCGCCGCTGCGGCCGCCCGACTTCTCCAGCAGCCTGACGCGCTCGATTGTCACCCCGCGCTCGAGGCCCTTGACCATGTCATAGAGGGTCAACGCCGCGACCGCGCAGGCCGTCATCGCCTCCACATCGACCCCCGTCCGCGCCACAGTACGCACCTCGGCGCGGAGCACGACCAGCCCTCTTGCCGCGGACACCTGCGCCTCGACGTCGACGAACGTGATGGGAAGGGGGTGAGCCAGCGGGATCAGCTCCCCGGCGCGCTTCGCCGCTTGGATGCCCGCCAAGCGCGCCGTGCCGATCACGTCTCCCTTTGGCGCGTTGCCGCTCTCGACCGCCGCCGCGGTCTCGGGCGACATCCGCACCAGGGCCTCGGCCCGGGCTCGCCGCTCGCTCGGCTCCTTGCCGCCCACGTCGACCATCCGCGCGGCCCCGGAGTCGTCGAGGTGGGTCAGATCGCTCATCGCGCCGCACCCGATTCCGGCGACGAGGCTGGCGCCGGCGGGACCGTACCCTCGACCCACCGCCCACGCTCGCCGTCGGGTGTCGCCTCGACCTCACGTTTCCAGATTGGCGCCTCGGCCTTGATTCGGTCGATCGCCTCGCGGGCGCCGTCGAAGGCCTCGCCGCGATGGGCGGCCGAGACGGCGACGATCACGCTCGACTCGCCGAGCGGGACCGGACCGACGCGGTGCTCGGCCGCGGCCGCCTCGAGTCCGTGGTGGGAGACGCACTCGCGGAGGATCGCCTCGATTCTCTCCTCCGCCATCTCCCGGTAGGCCTCGTAGTCAAGGCGGGCGACCTCGCGGGTCGTCCCCTGGAAGCAGACAGTCGCGCCGGCTCCGGGGCGTGACACGGCGCCGGAAAGGGACTCGAGCGACAGCGGCGCGTCCGTGATCCGCGCGTGAACGTCCGCATCTTCGCTGCCGCCGCTGACCGGAGGCACCAAAGCCAACTCGTCGCCCGCGGCCAGAGCTGTGTCGAGGCCGGCGTAGTCGCGGTTGACCGCAACCGTGACCGGCATCCGATCGAGGAGCTCACCGAGCTCGGGGCGCTCTGCGAGCGTGGCAAGCGCCTCGGCGACGGTGGCACCATCGGCGAGCTCGACCTCGATCGAATCGCTGCCGGCCTTCTCGCGGAGCATTGCGAAGAGGCGCACGTTGACGGTCACGAGGCCGATGCTAGTGCCCCGTACGGGGCAGCAGCTCGATCTCGATGCGCTCCCCCGCGACCGGGGCGCTCGCGTCCGAGGGAACGATTGCGAGGGCGTCGGCGCCGAGCATTGACGTAAGCACGTGCGAGTCCTGGTTGCCGGTCGGGCGGGCATGCCAGCCGTCGTCGTGCAACTCGAGCGAACAGCGGACAGCGTGGGCGCGCCCGGGCGCCTTCGGCAGGTCCTCGTCGAGGATTGCCCAGGTGCTTTCGACCGCGTCTTCCGCTCCGAGAAGGGAACGGAGCGCGGGTCGAACGAAGAGCAGGAAGGTGACAATCGTCGACACCGGGTTCCCGGGTAGGCCGAATACCAGCGAAGCGCCCGGGGCCACGCCGAACCAGGTCGGCTTCCCGGGCTTCAGGGCGACCCGCCAAAAGACTCGCTCGACGGCGAGGTGGTCCAGCGCCGCCTTGACGTGATCGTGGTCCCCGACCGAGACGCCTCCCGAGATCACAGCGACGTCTCCCTCCAGGGCCGCCTCGACAGCGGTCCGAGTGGAGGAAGGATCATCTCGGACGGTCTCGACGGCGACGACATCGGCGCCGGCTCTCAGCGCGAGAGCCGGGATCGAATAGGCGTTCGAATTGCGAACGCCGCCGGGTCGCATCACGTCACCCGGCTCGAGCAGCTCGTCGCCGGTCGTCAGGACGCACGTGCGGGGGCGCCGAGCGCAGCTTGCGGCCGCCACCCCCATCGCGGCTAGCACTCCAAGCTCGGCGGCGCCGATGGTCGTCCCCCGGCGCAGGACCCGCACACCCGGCTTGATGTCATCTCCCGAACGACGCAGGTTCTTGCCGGGGGCGACCTCAGCGGTCACCTCCAGACGACCGTCGCGCCCGCCGGTGTCCTCTACACGAACGACCGAGTCGGCCCCGCTGGGCACCATCGCCCCGGTCGAGATGGCTATTGCCTGGCCGTCCTCAAGCGACGAGCGCGCCGGCCGGCCGGCGCGCGACTCGTCGATCACCTGCAGGGAGACCGGGGCATCGGCACGCGCCCCCCGAGTGTCCGCGGCGCGCACCGCGAACCCGTCCATCGACGAGTTGTCGAAACTCGGGACCGGATCAGCGCTCTCGACGTCAGCCGCCAGGACCCGTCCCAACGCCTCGCGCAGTGGCACCTGCTCAGCATTCAAGGGGCTCGCACGCCCGAGCACGAGCCGACGCGCCTCGGCGAGCTCGATCGGCTCAGCCGGCACGCGGCCGCTAGCCGCCGATCTGGCTCATCGTCCGCGGTGGCTGGCGGAAGCCGGGGTCGTTGACGCGGTGCTTCAGCTCCTTGCGCCAAACGGCGTCGCGAATGATCGCCTCGATCTCCTCGTCGCCGGCGCCGGTGCGCATCGGCTCACGGAGGTCGGTTTCGTGGATCGAGAAGAGACAGGTTCGGAGCTTGCCGTCTGAGGTGACGCGAATGCGGTCGCAATCGGCGCAGAAAGGCTCCGACACCGGGTTGATGAACCCGATCTCGCCGGCACCGTCGGTGAAGCGGTAAACCCTCGCCGTCGCGTGCGGCTCGCGGGGAAGCTCCTCCAGCGAGTGTTCCGCCTCGACGATCGCCCTGATCTCGGCGCCGGTCAGAACGGCCTCCGGGGACCACCTGCGGTCGGCGTCCAGCGGCATGAACTCGATGAAGCGGATCTGGTAGTCGCTCGAGCGCGCCAACTCACAGAAGCGCAGAACCTCGTCCTCGGTGAAGTCACGCATGGCGATCGCGTTGACCTTGATCGGGCGCACCTCCGGGAACGCGGCGACGGCCTCGAGGCCGCGCAGCACCTGGGCGAGGGCGTCGCGGCGGGTGATCCGAAAGAAGGCGTCGCGGGCCAGCGAGTCGACCGAGACGTTGAAGCGGTCAACCCCGGCACGGACCAGGGCCTCCGCGTCGCGCTCCAGGAGGTAGCCGTTGGTCGTAATCGAGATCTCGTTCAGGCCCGCGACGCCCCGGAGCATCCGCACCAGCTTCGGGAACTCGCGGCGGACGAGCGGCTCCCCCCCGGTCAGGCGCAGGTCGCGCACACCCATCCTCGTGAACAGCCCGACGAGCCGCTGCATCTCCTCGAAGGTCAGGATCTCGGAGCGATCGAGCCAGGGGAGCCCGTCGGCGGGCATGCAGTACTGACAGCGGAAGTTGCAGCGGTCGACCACGGACAGCCGCAGATCGCCGATCGTCCGCCCGTGCCCGTCACGCAGGGGCTCGCGCGGCGTCACGGGGCGCGGCTTCCCGATTCAGGCTGAGCGGCAGCGACCGCCCGCTCGCCGCCCGGCGCGTCGTGGATCCTTCCCTTCACATCGATCAGGCGGCCGCCACCGTGCCCGTGGCGCACGGCCGTGATCTCCCCGAGGATCGACAGCGCCGTCTCCTCGGCCGTCGCCGCGCCGATGTCGAGGCCGATTGGCGCCGCCAGCCGCTCGAGCTCGCGGTCGTCCATGCCGGCCGCCAGCAGACGCTGGCGTCGCTTCTCCTGCGCCCGTCGGCTCCCCATCGCCCCGATGTACTGGGCGTCGGAGCGCAACGCGATCTCGAGCACGGCGTCATCGAGCTTGGGGTCGTGGGTGAGCACAGCGATCGAGGTCGCCCGGTCGATGCCACCGAGCTGGTCGAAGGCCTTCTCGGGCCATTCGGCGATAACCCGCTCCGCGTCGGGAAAGCGGTCGGCCGTCGCGAATCGCTTGCGTGGATCGACGACGAACGCACGCCACCCGGCCAACGACGCGAAGGCCGCGAGCTGGGCCGCGAAGTCGACGGCGCCAAAGATGATCAGCCGGGGCGGCGGCGCGACGACGTCGACGAACAGAGTTGCTCCGGCTTCCTCCCGGAGCTCGCTGCGCTCCAGCCACACAGTCTCCCTGGCGACCGACGCCGCGGCGGCATCGAGCTCGGGGTTCCCGAGGGTGCCGGTCGGGCTCTGCTCGCCGTCGACGACCAGCAGCTTCGCGCCGCCTTCCTGGGGGCCGTCGATCAACGTCACCAAGGCGGCACGTCCGCCCTGGCGCGCGACCTCGCTGAACCTGGCTTGCGGTCCGTCCTCCTCGTAGCGTTCCGCCCAGATCGAGATCTCGCCACCGCACGGCAGGCCGACGTCCCACGCGTCCTCGTCGGCGATCCCGTAGTCCAGGAGACTCGGGCCTTCCTCGCCCCGGAGGATCTTCTCGGCGACCTGGACGACCGCGCCCTCGACGCAGCCTCCCGAGACCGCGCCGATGAGATCGCCGGCGTCGTTTACCGCCATCTTCGTCCCGGCCGGCCGCGGCGCCGACCTCCGTGTGTCGACAACGGTGGCGAGGGCGACGGCGCTGCCCTTCTGAACCCAATCGTCGACGACCTCGAGGACGTCCCTCACGCGAGCTCCTTTCCGCTCTCGGCGCCTATTCCCGGCAAGCTGGCCGAGAAGCTCGCCACCACTGTAGGCGCCTCAGCCATCGGCCACCCCGACGAGCCAGTCCATTCCCTGCTCCTGGATGCTCTCCTGGTCCTCGCGGTACTTGACGACAGAGCCGAGCGTCTGCTCGGCGGCGGCCGGGTCGAGCCGAGCCACGCCCAGTAGCTCCAGGGCCGCCACCCAGTCGATCGTCTCGGCAATCCCGGGGGGCTTCTGGACGTCGCTCCCCCTGAGTCGACGGACGGCCTCTGCCGCCTCGGTGGCAAGCGCCTGGGCCGTGCCCGGGACGCGGCGCCGGACGATCTCCACCTCGCGCTCCGGGCTGGGGTAGTCGATCCAGTGGTAGAGGCAGCGGCGCTTCAGCGCGTCGTGGAGGTCGCGGGTGCGGTTCGAGGTCAGGATCACGGCCGGCGGATGGGTCGCATGGATCGTTCCGATCTCGGGAATCGTCACGCTCGATTCCGCCAGCATCTCGAACAGGAACGCCTCGAAGTCATCGTCCGCGCGATCGAGCTCGTCGACCAGGAGCACTGCGGGCATGGGTCCGGGGTGCTCGATAGCCTGCAGCAGCGGCCGCGGGACGAGGAACTCCTCGCCGAAAAGCTCGTCCTCGGTGAACTCGGTGCCCCTCGCCTCCGCCGAGCGGATCCTGAGGAGCTGGCGGGGATAGTTCCACTCGTATAGCGCCTCGGCAGCGTCGATCCCCTCGTAGCACTGGAGGCGGATGAGCTTGGTGTCGAGTGCCGCGGCCAGCGCCTTGGCCGCCTCCGTCTTGCCGACGCCCGCCTCACCCTCGAGCAGCAGCGGTTGGGGCAGGCGCAGCGAGAGAAAGAGCGCCGTGGCGAGTCCCGGGTCGGCGAGGTAGTCGGCCTCGTCGAGGCGGCGCTTCAGCGACTCGATATCTGGGACGGCGGCGCTGACCGGCGCCTGCGCACCGGGATGGGCCGGAGTCGTCATGACGACGGTCCCGCAGCCGCGAATATCGCCTCGTAGTCCTCGCGCGTATCGACATCGGGCGGGATCGAGCCCGGAACGGGAACCTCGACCACCTCGCCGGCACGCCGATCGAGCAGCTTCCAGACCGCCTTGTCGCCATGGAGCTCCCCGAGCTCGCCGAAGAGGGCCCGTCCGAACGCGAGGGGATGCCCACGCCCGTCGTCGTAGCGGCAGACCGCGAGCGTCGTCCCCTCCCCGCGACCGGCAATCAACGCCCGCACCGTCGCCGGACTGACTCCAGGCTGATCGCCCAGCATGAGGACAAGGAGCTTGGAGCGAGGGTCCACGACGGTCAGCGCGGCGGCGATCGAAGACGAGCAGCCCTCGGCGTAGTCCGGGTTCTCGACCACCTCCGCCCCCGAGAGGTCCACCTGGCGCCGGACCGCCGACGAGCTCCCGCCCAGGGCGACGATCAGCTGGTCGAAGCCGCTCGCACGGGCCGTCCCGATGGTGTGGTCGAGCAAGGTCCCCGAGCCGTAGGGCAGGAGCTGCTTGGGCTTCCCGAGCCGGCGCGATCCGCCGGCGGCCAGCACCAGGCCCGTGACGAAGGGCTCAGCGGACACCGGCATCGGGAGCGCGCGCGGCGACAAAGCTGTCCCGGCATCCCTCGCTGCAGAAGTAGAAGCGCTCGCCGTCGCGCTCCAGATGGATGCTCGCCTCGCTGACAGCCACCTCCATACTGCAGACGGGATCGAGCGCAACCTCGGTTGACGTGGCCGTGGCGGACGTCGCCGGCGTGGGCACCGGCTCAGCGGGGCGATCGTCCAGGTGCCGGGCCGTCGCGGCCACGGGGACCGGCTCGCCCCGGGCCGAGCGCCGCAGGGCAACGACCTCGGCGAGGATCGCCAGGGCGATCTCGGCGGGCGTGTCGGCTCCGATCTCAAGACCCGCCGGGGTGTGGAGCCGAGCACGCAGCTCCTCCGGCACGCCGAGCGAGTCCCTGACCGCATGCCCCCTGATTTCGCTGGCCACGAGTCCGACGTAGGGGACAGCCTCGGTCAGGGCCGCGGCGAGAACGCGCTCCTCCTCGTGCCCATGCGATGCGACAACCACCGCCGCGTCGTCGGAACGCGGATCGCCGTCCGCCGGAGCTTGCAGCTCGACCGCGAAGCCCAGGCGCCTTCCCAGGTCCGCGAGCGCGAGCGCGATCGGGCTCTCCCCCACCACCCTGAGCCTCGCCGCCGGAAGCCGCGGCTCGAGGAAGATCTCGAGCGCCCCCCCGCTCAGGCATGGGTTCCTGACCGTGACCGCTCCCTCGCCTCCACCGGGCTGACCCTCGGCCTCGCCCGGGAGGATGCGAAGCAGCAGCGGCTCGCCGGTTTCGAGCGCCCGCAGCGCGTACAGGCGGACCGAGGTCTCGGCGCAGGCGCCGCCGACGAATCCGTCGATCGTGCCGTCGCCGCGCACGATCGCCCCGTCGCCGGCTCTGACGCTGGTCGGACTCTGGGCGCGGACGACCGTTGCCTCGACGAAGGGAACGCCCTCCGCGATCAGCTCTTCCTCGGCGAGCTCGGTCCGCTCTCCGCTGATCATCGGAGGACCCCGATCCGGCTACCGAGGCGCCGCGGCACGGCCCTCCGTCGCCTCCGGCACGCCGACATCCCTGTAGGTCGTCTGGGCGTCGAGCGAACCCTCAACGCCCTCCGGAAGCGAGTCGGCGCCGAACGCCCTCGCGGCGACGGCCTGGATCCTGACGCCCCCCTGATGGTCACCTCCGACGAACCAGTGGCCGTTGTCCCAGGTGAGCGCGTCCGGTGGGGATTCGAGCATCCAGGCCGCGATCAGCTGTGCCTTGTCGCGCAGCTTGCGAGCGGTGATCGCGACGTTGTCGGCAACCGCTTCGCTTGGGCTGGTGTTGAAGCTGTTCCCCTCTCCGAACCGGTTGGTGTCCTCGTGCACGACCTTGACGTCCTCGGGCGGGATGCCGAGCTCTGCCCCGGCGATCTGGGCGAGCCTGGGCTCCTCTCCCTGGGACGCCTCGCTGAGGCTCAGCACCGCCTTTCCGGTCGGGTGCATGCGCAGGAAGACCGCTCGGTAGACCGGGGCGTCACCCACGGGCAGATCCTTCCCGAGCTGTCGACTCGGCGCCCCCGAGGCCGAGCCTGGCCACGGTGTCGGGCGCGGCGTCGCCCTCGCCACGCTTGAGTGCACGGAACACGCTGTGCGCGTTGTGCTCGGGAGAGTCGCAGTAGCGCGGTGGAGGTCCGCCGCGTTCGGGAGCGGGTTCCATGACGACCTCGCATCCCGGGTAAGCGCACGTCTTGGGCATGGCCTCCGTCATACGCCTCTCCTCGTCCATCGCCGAGCCTACGGCGATTTTACCGCGCGCCCCGCGTCGGCCCGCGAGCCGGCCGGCTCTCACGCCGTCGTATTGCCGCGGCTGGGGCCATAGCCGCTGGGCATGGGAACGGGCTTCTGCGCCTCGGTCGCCTCGGCGCTCGGCCACGACGGCTCGACGGTGCCGGTCGCCGGCGAGGCCGGAATCCAGCGCGCATCGGGCGAGGCGGTATCGGCAGCCATCGCCTCTGCGACCTCGCCCAGCGCGTTGAGGCTGTGGCCGCTGACGAGAGCGTCGCAGTAGGGCAGCGCCGCGGCCATGCCACCGGCCACCGGCGAGAAGCCCGGGGCGCCGGCGCGTGGATTGACCCACACGATTCGGTGCGCCAGCCGTGCGAGACGCGCCATCTCGCGGCCTACGAGCGCGGGGTCCGCACACTCCCAGCCGTCGGAGAGGATCACCAGGACCGCGCCGCGCGCCATGCCTCGGCGTCCGTAACGTTCGTTGAACCGCTTCAGCGCTTCGCCGATGCGCGTGCCGCTCGACCAGTCAGGTGCCGCTGCCGCGGCACGCTGGATCGCCGCCTCCGGGTTACGCCCGCCGAGGGCACGGGTCAGGCGGGTCAGCCGAGTGGCGAAGACGAAAGCCTCGGCTGGAGTCCCCGCGGCGACCGCGCAGCTCAGGAGCTGCAGATAGGCCCGCGCATATGGCTCCATCGACCCCGAGATATCGCACAGCAGCACCAGGCGCCGGGGGCGGGTGCGCCGGCGACGGCGAGCGAGCGAGATCGGGTCCCCCCCGGTTCGGAGGCTCGCGCGAAGCGTGCGGCGCAGGTCGAGGCGCTCGCCGTGTCGTGAACGGCGGGCTCGACGCGAGCGGCGGCGCGGGGTGGCGAGCTCCAGGCGTGCCATCAGCCGGCGAAGCTGGGCGAGCTCGTACGGCTCGAGTGCCGCGAAGCTCTTCTCCGCCAGGCGCTCCTCCTCACTTGCCATCGCCAGCGGCACCTCGAGCTCATCGGCGTGGTCGTCGCCGGACGTCGAGGAGTCGGCGCTCAGGCCGCCGTGAACCGGGGGGCCCGGTTTCCGGGGGACCGACCGCGCCCCAGGGCTCGGCGGCTGCCCGTCCCTCAGCTCCGAGGCGCCGAGCGGCGGGGAATAAGGGTCCCCGCGGTCTTCGTCGGGCTCCAGGCGCGAGTCGAAGAGGGCCGCGAACACGCGGTCGAACGTCGGCAACTGCGCCTCCGAGGAGACGAACACGGTTCGGGCCGTCCAGTAGAGCTCCGTGCGCGTCAGCGGCGCGACGAGCGTCAGCGCCCGCGCGAAGCGCGCCGACCGTTCGGGCGTGACGGATACGCCGGCCGCTCGCAGCCGCTGACCCAATGCCGCCGCCAGCCCGGGGAGGTCGAGCGTCTCAATCACCGCGCCCCTCCACCAGCGATTCGGCTCTCCGAACGGATCAGGCGCCGTCCGCGATCACTGCGGTGGCTCGGGCCTGCCCTGCATCGCCGCCCACACCCGTGCGGGGTTCAGCGGCATGTCGATGTGCCTCACGCCGTGTGACTGATAGAGGGCGTCGCAGACGGCGTTGACGATTGCCGGGGGCGACCCGTTGGTCGCCGACTCGCCGACGCCCTTCGCGCCGATCGGGTGGTGCGGACAAGGGGTGACGGTCGCGCCCAGCTCCCAGTCGGGGCACTCGAGCGCGGTCGGGATCAGGTAGTCCATCATCGACCCGTTTAGGCAGTTGCCCTGATCGTCGAAGGTGATCACCTCCATCAGCGCGATGCCAACGCCCTCGGCCAGGCCACCCATGATCTGGCCGTCGACGATCATCGGATTGATGCGCACCCCGCAGTCGTCGACGGCGATGAACCGCCTGACCTTCACCTCCGCCGTCCCGGGGTCGATGTCCACCACGCAGATGTAAGCCCCGCACGGATAGGTCAGGTTCGGTGGGTCGTAGACCGATTGGCCGTCGAGGCCGCCCTCGAGACCCTCGGGCAGCGGCGCCTCGCCGTAGGCCGCCTCGGCGATCGCGTCGATCGTCGCGCCCTTCTCCGGGTCGCCCTTGACGTACCAGCGTCCCTTTTCCCACACGAGGTCCTCAGGCGAGGTCTCGAGCAGCCCAGCTGCGATCAGCCGTGCCTTGTCTCGCACCCTCCGGGCGGCGACGGCCGCCGCGGCGCCGGACACCGGGGTGGACCGGCTGCCGTAGGTGCCGAGACCGAACGGCGTCCGATCGGTGTCGCCGTGGCGGACCTGGATGTCGTCCGGTGAGATGCCGAGCTCCTCGGCGACTATCTGCGCGTAGGTCGTCTCGTGGCCCTGGCCCTGCGTCTGGCAGCTGATGCTGAGCACCGCCTTGCCCGACGCGTGCACGCGAAGATCGGCGCCATCGGCCATGCCGAGGCCGAGGATGTCCATGTGCCTGCGCGGCCCGGCGCCGACGACCTCGGTGAAGAAGGAGACACCGATGCCCATCAGCTCACCCCGCGCGCGCTTCTCGGCCTGCTCGCGGCGCAGCTCGTCGTAGCCGGCGATCCTCATCGCCTCGCGCATCGTCTTCTCGTACTCGCCGGAGTCGTACGTCCAGCCGGTCTTGTTCTCGTAGGGGAACTGCTCCGGGTGGATGAAGCTGTTCATGCGCAGCTCGACCGGGTCGACGTCCATGGTGAGCGCGAGCTCGCCGACGAGCCGCTCGACAAGGAAGATTGCCTCGGTCACCCGGAACGAGCAGCGGTAGGCAACGCCGCCCGGTGCCTTGTTGGTGTAGACGGCCTTGACACTGCAATGCGCCGCCTCGAGGTCGTATGACCCGGCGAAGATGTGGAAGAAGCCGGCGGGGAACTTCGAGGGTTGGGCGGTGCTGTCGAAGGCGCCGTGGTCGGCGATGACGTCGACGCGCACCCCGGTGATCTTGCCGTCCTTGGCGCAGATCTCCCCGTGCATGACGTAGTCGCGGGCGAACCCGGTGGACATGAGGTTCTCCGAGCGGTCCTCGACCCACTTGACCGGCCGGCCCGACACAATCGAGCCCACGATCGTGCAGACGTAGCCGGGATACACGGGCACCTTGTTGCCGAAGCCGCCGCCAATGTCGTTGGTCATGATCCGGATCATGTGCTCGGGTAGGCCGGCAACGTGGGCGTACACGGCACGGTGGGCGTTGGGGGCCTGATTTCCGTTGTAGATGTCGAGCTGACCCGTCTCCGGGTCCATATCCGCGATCATGCCGCACGTTTCGAGCGGCGCGGGATGACAGCGCGGATAGATCATGTCCCGCGTGACGACGGTGTCGGCCTCGGCGAAGACCCGGTCGGCCTCGGCGCTGTCGCCGGCCTCCCAGGTCGGACTGGCGAGGTTGTCGGTCTGGCCGGGCTTGTCGTCGCGGATCAACGGTGCGTCGGGGTCCAGCGCCTTGCGGGCGTTGACGACCGCCGGCAACGGCTCGTACTCGACGTCGATGAGCGGAAGCGCATCGCGGGCTGAGTAGCGGTCCTCGGCAACGACGAAGGCCACCTCCTGGCCCTGGAACCTGACCTTGTCGCCGGCGAGCACGGCCTGGGAGTCGTAGGAAATCGTCGGCATCCATGCCAAGCCCAAGGTTTCGAGGTCCTTGGCGGTGATGACCCGGTGGACCTTGGGGTGGGCCAGCGCCGCGGACGTGTCGATCGAGACGATGCGGGCGTGGGCATAGGGGCTGCGCAGCACAGCACCGTGCAGCATCCCGGGCAGGACGATGTCGTCGAGGTACTTGCCCTTGCCGCGTATGAAGCGCGCATCCTCCTTGCGCTTCATGCTGCCGTACCCGATCGGCGTCTCTTGGGTGGTGGGTGTAGCCATTCTCAGCTCCTCGGCGCTGCGGCGCCTTCGTGCTCCGCCGCCCAACGAATTGCTTTGACTATGTTCGCGTACCCGGTGCAGCGGCAGATGGCGCCCGAGATCGCCGTCCGGATCTCGGCCTCGGTGGGGTCGGGGTTCGAGTCGAGCAGCGCGCGGGCGGTCATGATCATCCCGGGCGTGCAGAAGCCGCACTGCAGGCCGTGCTCCTGGCGGAATCCCTCCTGAAGCGGGTCGAGCACCCCGTCCACCTCGAGCGACTCGATCGTGCGGATCTCATGGCCCTCGCACATGGCGGCGAGCACCGTGCACGACTTGACCGGGCGTCCGTCCATCTGCACGACGCATGCCCCGCAGTTGGATGTGTCACAGCCCCAGTGGGTCCCGGTCAGGCCCAGTGTGTCGCGGAGGAAGTGGACGAGGAGCAGCGCTGGCTCGATCTCGCGTGTGAACTCCTCCCCGTTGACCGTGATAGTGACTTCCATTCAGGCCTCCTGGCGTAGGGCGCGTTCCGAGGCGCGCCTCAGGGCGCGACGGGTGAGCTCGCCGGCGAGGTGGCGCTTATAGTCGACGGGCCCCCGTCCGTCGGCGGTCGGGGAGCAGTCCTCGGACGCGATCCCGCCGGCCTCGGCGAACAGATCCTCCGACGGCGGCTTGCCCCGCAACAGCTCCTCGGCCCGGGAGGCGTGGACGGTGGTCGGCCCGACGGCGCTGAGGCCCAGGCCTGCGTCGGCGATCCCTCCCCCATCGATCCACAGCGCCGCCGACACCGCGACGATCGCCCAGTCGCCGGCGCGGCGCTCGACCTTCTCGTGAGCGTTGCCGCCACCACCGCGCACTGGGATGCGAACCTCGACCAGGATCTCCGCGTCTCCGATCGCCGTCTGGTAGGGGCCGACGTGGAAGTCGTCCATCGAGACCGTCCGCTCGCCGCCTGAGCCGGCGATGACGACCTGCGCCTTGAGCGCCGAGCAAACGGCCGAGAGGTCCTCCGCCGCGTCGGCCTGTGCCAGCGAGCCGCCGATCGTGCCCCGGTTTCGCACGACAGGATCCGCAATCACCTGCTCGGCGTCGGCGAAGATCGGGAAGCGCCGGGCCAGCAGCTCGGACTCCAGCAGCTCGTAGTGGCGCGTCAAGGCCCCGATCCGGACCTCCCCGTCCTCCTCCCGGATGTAGGAGAGCTGGTCGAGGTCGTTGATGTCGATCAGCCACTCGGGGTTGGCGAGTCGCAGCTTCATCATCGGCAGCAGGCTGTGGCCGCCGGCGATGACGCGGGCCTCGGGCCCGTGCTTCTCGAGCAGGGCGATGACGTTCTCGACGCTCGTCGCGCGCTCGTACTCAATTGGCGCCGGGGTCTGCAGGGCTCTCCTCTCTTACCGTGCCCGTGCCGATGGCTGGAGACCGCGACCTGCTCTTCCCCCCGGCGTCCGGGCGTGCGGGGTTGGTGTACAGCCCACGCGCCGCGGCGCTCGAATAGGTCGCGTCCCTCATCGCGGCGCCGGATTCGCCTCCGGCCCCGAGCGGGCTCTCACGGCCGAGGCGCGCGAGCTGAACGGCGCCCCTCGTGTAAATCTCGTCGATGTTCTTCACGTTGCCCGGCCGGCCCTGACGCTCGAGCATTGCCGAGCCGGCGCCGGGAAACACCGACTCGACCAGGCCGGCGGCGTCGTCCGTCCCGGCCTTCTTCTCGAGCAGGCCCTCGAGCAGCTCGGTCCCCGCCGAGAGGTCGGCGTTGATGGCGTTGACGATGCCGTTGACGGGCTCGCTCTTGGTGACGATCTCACCGACGGCGCCGATGACGACGTCCAGCCCCGAGGTGATCTTCCTCAGCTCCATGATCACGGCGACGAGATAGACGACGAGGGCGAGGATGATCAGGACTACGGCGAGGAGCATGAAGACGGCGGCGGGTTCCATCGTGATCAGGCGTCGTCGAGGATCTCGTCGAGGGAGCCGCCGTACCTAGCGACGACGGTGACGGTCTGATTTACCTGGGTCTGAGTGGTGTGCAGAAGCTCGACGCCGTCGAGGTCCTTCGACGCCGCCTTCGCGACCGGGGCGATGGCCTCGACGGTGGGCACGACGCTCTTGGCGGCGGCGAGAACGCCGCGGAGCAGGATTACGACGACCGGAACGATCACCAGCAGCAAGACGATGTCGCCGATCCACCAGAGAGTCATTGCTTCCTCGCATGCGCTGCGACGATCGCCGCCTTGTCGGCGACGCCGGGCATCAGGCCGATGATTCCGGAGAACTGCTTGTTGATCGCCTCGACGGCGGGAGTAAGCGGACGCAGATGCTCGGCCTCGACGGTGGTGAGCGCGGACCCCAGCGTGCCGAGTCCCTCGGCGATTCTGGTCAGGCGCCGGCGGATCTCGATCAAGGCGAGCGCGAGAACGACGATGAGGATTACCGCCTCGATGACGCTCAGCACGATCAGTAGCGAGGTGCTCAGGTCGACTCCTTCGCGTAGCCCTGTGAGAGCGCGTTCATGTATCCGTCCTGAACGACTCCCTCCGCCGCAATCTGCTCCAGCACGGGCGCCGTGGCCTCGAGCTGCGGGATATTGGCGGTGTTCTCGGCCACCTTTCCCGCGCCGTCGAGCAGGCCGCCGACGCTTGCCTCGATGTTCCTGAGATAGCGCAGCAGGAGGAGCAGCATGCCCGCCACGACGAGCGCCACGACGAGCCCCAGTCCGAGGGAGACGTACCAAAGCGTGCGCTCCGCGTGCGCGAGCGCAATCGGCACCGCGATCATCTGCCCACTGCCGCCTTTCGAAGCGCCCGGGCAGCGTGGAGGATCCTCACGCCGGACTCGTTGACCTGGCCGACGCCGCTCAGCTCGTCGGTCTGCGTGCGGACCGTGTCAACGGCGCCCACTGCGGTCCGCGCCTGCCCGTCAATCCGCGACGCCAGGACCAGGATCGTCACGACGATGATCACCGCCACCGCCACAACGACAACCCCGAGCGCCAACCCTACGTACCAAGCCGTTGTGTCCGCGCTGATCAGCACGCTCGTTGGCTCCAGTCCTCCGGTGGGCATCCAATCCGTCCGGTCTCACTACGCTCCCGGCCCGGGACTCGAGAGAGATTAATGCACGCCGCAGGGGGGCGGGGACGAGGGTCAGCTCTGCGCGAGGTTTGCGGCGAACTCCGCGATCATCCCCTCCGTCACGGCCGCGATGACGCCCTCGCCCATCTGCGCCGCCTTGCCGATGACGTTGACGTCGGAGTGGATCTCGGCCTCGGTTCGCTGCCCGGCCTCGGTCAATTGGAGCTCCACCCTCGCATCGGCATTGCCCTGCCCACCGGCCTCCTTGGCCCTGGCGCTCAAAACCGCCCGGTGCTCGGCGTCATCACGCTCGACGATCTCAGCCGGGCCCGTATAGACCATCGACATCGACCCGAGCCTGATCTTGACCTCGGCCGTGGCGCTCGTCTCGCCCGTCTTCTCCACCACCCGGGCACCGGGGACGCAGGGCACCACGCGCTCCAGGTCCAACATCATGCTCCAGACCTCCGCAATGGGCTTCTCGACAGAGAAGGAATTGTCGAAGTGCATTGCCGCCATCGCGCTCCTCCGTACGCAGTCTGCCAGAGGAGGCTTCGGCCACCGCGCCACGGCGCCCTCGAGGCAACTCAGCCGGCAGTCGCGCTGGTAGCTTCGTGTCGATTCAGGCAGGCACCCACAAACTCGGGCCCGACAATGCTGTCCTTAGCGTGAAGACGGGCCGTCAGGGCGCCGCCGCAAAGGCGGGTCACGACCTCGTGATCGACGTCACCTCCTGGGAGGCGACACTCGACGTCGGCGATGACCCGGGTGAGATCAGCGTCGCGCTCGACGCCGACGCCGGCTCCCTTCGCGTGCTCCAGGGAACGGGGGGGATCCAGGCGCTGAGCGAAGACGACAAGCTGGACATCAGCAAGACGATCGCGGAGGAGGTCCTGCCCGCAGGGACGATCGGGTTTCGGTCGACCTCCGTCGACGCCTCCGACGGCGGCCGGCGCCTGCGCGTGCGCGGCGACCTCGACATCGCCGGCACCAGCCACCCGATCGAGTTCGAGCTGAGCATCAGCCCCGAACGCGAGATCGCGGGCGGCGCCACCCTCAAGCAGACCGAGTGGGGGATCAAGCCCTACTCGGCCCTGTTCGGGACGCTCAAGGTCGCGGACGAGGTCCGGGTCGAGGTCGAGGCGCGGCTGCCCGCAGCCTGATCGCCGAAGCCAGCTCTCACCGACTCCGCTCCCGATCTGCTTAGCTACTGCCTAGGTAAATGGCAGCATCACGCGACCTGAGCCTAGGCGATGCGGCCCGCGCTATCGGCGTCAGCCCCGACACGCTGCGGCGCTGGGATCGCCAGGGCAAGCTTCGCGTCCACCGGGACGCGGCCAACCGCCGGATCGTCCCCGAGAGCGAAGTGGCGAGGCTGAGCAAGCGGCCGCGGCGCCACAAGACAGGTGTCAAGAGCTCGCCGCGAAACCGCTTCGCCGGGATCGTCAAGTCGGTCGAGGTCGACGGAGTCATGGCTCTCGTCGAGATCGAGGCGGGGCCGCACCTCATCACCGCGGCGATCACCCGGGATTCCGCCGAGGAGCTCGGCCTCGCGCCGGGCCTGCCGGCGACCGCGCTCGTCAAGGCCACGTCGGTGATGATCGAGCGGGGCTGACGGTGAAACCCGCCCTGGTCGCGTTCGTTGCCGCCTGCGCACTGACCGCGGGCTGTGGCGGGAGCTCGTCGGGGATCACCGTCTCGGCGGCCTCGTCGCTTCAAACCGCATTCGAACGCTACGCCGACCGCTTCGCTGAGCGTCCGAAGTACAGCTTCGCCGGATCCGACGTGCTCGCGGCGCAGATTCGTCAGGGCGCGCGGCCGGACGCCTATGCAGCCGCCGACACACAGCTCCCGGCCTCCCTGCATCGAGCCGGCTTGGTCGGCCCTCCGCGGGTGTTCGCCACCAACGAACTGGTGATCGCGCGAGCCGAGCGGCGCACCGCCGATCCACTCCGTTCGCGATCTCGCCCGGCCCGGGCTCGACCTGGTGATCGGTGATCCCTCGGTACCCGTCGGCATCTACACTCGCCAAGTCCTCGCCCGCCTTCCCGCCGGCGTACGCAAGGCGGTCCTGGCCAACGTACGCTCGCAGGAGCCCGACGTGGCCGGAATCGTCGGCAAGCTCGGCGTCGGAGCGGCAGACGCGGCGTTCCTCTACAACAGCGACGTCGTCGCCGCCGGCAGCTCGCTTCGAGAGGTCCCCCTTCCCCCCAGCCTGCAGCCAACCGTCCGCTATGGGATTGCAACCGTTGACGGCTCCCCCGATCCCGCGGCAGCGCGCCGGTTCGTCGCCGGCCTTCTGACCCCGCCGGGGCGGCGGCTGCTGCGCCAGGCCGGGTTCGGCCTTCCCCCCCGTTGAAGGGACGGGCGTTCGCGGTCGCAGCGGGTGCGGCGACGGCGCTGACCGTCGCCTTCCTGATCGTTCCCGTCGTCGCGCTCTTCGTCCACACTTCCCCCGGAAGGCTCGTCTCTAGTCTCGGAGAGCAGGGCTCGCTCGAGGCGCTGCGGCTGAGCATTGAGACGACACTGGCCGCGCTTGCCGTGATCCTTGCCGTCGGGACACCGACGGCGTGGATCCTCGCCCGGCGCCGCTTTCGCGGTCGCTCGCTGGTCGTGACCGCGGTGGAACTGCCACTCGTCATGCCGCCTGCCGTCGCCGGGCTCGCGCTCCTCGCCGCGTTCGGCCCCAGCGGGCTGCTCGGCTCGGAGATCGACTCGCTTGGAATCCGGCTCGTCTTCGAAACGGCGGGGGTTGTAGTGGCGCTGGTCTTCGTCTCGGCCCCCTTCTACATTCGGGCCGCCCAGGCGGCGTTCGCCTCACTCGACCCGGATCTGCTCGCGGCGTCGCGGACCCTCGGCGCCGGAGAGGCGCGAACGCTGATCCGGATCGCGCTGCCGTTGTCGAGGCCGGCGCTGGCGGCGGGCGCCGCCCTCGCGTGGGGGCGCGCGCTCGGAGAGTTCGGCGCCACCCTGATCTTCGCCGGCAGCCTCGAGGGCGTGACCCAAACGGCACCGCTCGCGATCTTCGCCCGCTTCTCGACCGACTTCACGGGCGCCCTGGCGCTTGCCGCGGTCCTCGTCGCCCTGAGCGCCGCGATCCTCGTCGCCGTAAAGCTCGTCGACCGTTCCAGTCTCGATGTCGTTCGCCCTTGAGGCCCGCACACCCCTCCGCTCCTTCGAGCTCGATGTCGAGTTGACGGCACCGGGCGCCCACTGTCTCGCGATCGTCGGACCCTCCGGCGCGGGGAAGACGACGATTCTCCGCATCGCGGCGGGGCTGATGCGCCCGGCGGCGGGGAGGGTAAGCGCCGCCGGGGAGGTCTGGCTCGACACCGCGCGCGGGCTCGAGCTGCCGGCCGAGTCGCGGCAGTGCGGCATGTTGTTCCAGGGCTACGCGCTGTTCCCACACATGACGGCGTTGCAGAACGTGGCCTACCCGCTCACCGATCTCCCGCGCCACGAGCGCGGACGCCGCGCGCTCTCGTTGCTCGAGCGGTTCGGAATGGCGGGCCTGGCGACGGCGCGCCCCGCCGAGCTCTCCGGCGGCGAGCGCCAGCGCGTGGCTCTGGCCCGGGCGCTCGCCAGAGGCCCGAGCGTCCTCCTTCTCGATGAGCCTCTCTCGGCGCTTGACCCCCATACGCGGACGGCAGTTGCCGCCGAGCTTCGAGGGACGCTCTCCGAGACCGGGGTCCCGACCCTCCTGGTCACCCACGAGTTCAGCGAGGCCGCGGCGATCGGCGACGAGGTCGCGGTGGTCGACGCGGGCAGGGTGATCCAGCTCGGGACGCCGGCGGAGGTCGCCGCCCGTCCGGCCGCCGGCTTCGTCGCGAGCCTCGTCGGGGCGGTCGTGCTCACCGGCACCGCACACCCGGCGGCGGACGGCCTCACGGCCGTCGAGCTCGACGGGGGTGGCACGATCCTCAGCTCCGACTTGGTGCACGGCCGGGTCTCGGCGAGCGTCTATCCATGGGAGATCGAGCTCCACAGGCCACACGGCGAACACCATGGCTCGGCGCGAAACGAGCTCGTCGGCACGGTTGCCTCGCGCTGGACGATCGGCGGGCGGGTGAGGGTCGGCATCGACGCGGCCCAGCCGCTGGTCGCCGAGGTGACGGAGGCATCGATCGTGCGCCTCGGCCTCGAGGTGGGATCGCCCGTCAGGGCGACCTGGAAGGCGGTCGCCACCCGCCTCCTGCCGCGCTCTTGAAGCGGGCTCGCCTTCGGGCGATCAGCCGGTGGGCCCGAAACGCTCGGTTCTGATCTGCCTCGGGTCGGACCCCGCCGCGAGCAATAGGCCGGTCGCAGCCTCGACGAATCCGTTCGAGCCGCAGACGAATGCGATGCAGGCGTCGATCTGCGGCATCGCCATCCGCAACAGCGAGGCGTCGAGGCGGCCCGTATGACCCTTCCAGCCATCCGGTGGCTCGCGGGTGAATGTCAGCGCGGCATCATCGCCGAGCTCGTCTTGGTAGATCACATCCTCCGGTGTCCTGACCGAGTAGATCAACCGCATTGGTAGATCGGGCATGGTGCGGCGGCGATGACGGAGCATTGCCATGAGCGGGACCACCCCGGACCCACCGCCGAGGAGAAGCACCGGCTTCTCCCCGCGCCAGACGAAATAGGACGCGAAGGGCCCTCGGACCTCGACCTGGTCACCCTCGATGACCACGTCGTGGAAATAGGGGGAGACTTCACCCTCGTCGAGGCGGTCGATCGTCAACTCGATCTCGCCCTCGTCGAGCGGCGAGGATGCGACCGAGTAGGAGCGCTGGGCACGGTAGCCGTCTTCGGCGGTGAGCCGGACGTCGTAGTGCTGACCGGGCAGGTGTGGCGTCCACATCGGCAAGGCGATGCGAAACGACTTGACCCGCGGCGTCTCTCGCCTGATCGACTTGACAGTCCCGATCTGCCAGCGGCCCGGGGCGCGCTGCTGGACCGGTGTCAGTCGGTCCGGCTCGACCGACATCAGTCCGTCCAATAGCGCTCCTCGCTCCAGGGATCGCCGCGATTGTGGTACCCGTTCGCCTCCCAGAACCCCGGCTCGTCATGGTCGGTCACCCGAAGCCCGGCGACCCACTTGGCGCTCTTCCAGAAATAGAGGTGGGGTACGAGCAGGCGCGCCGGACCACCGTGTTCGCGCGGAAGTGGCTCGCCCTCGTGTTCCCATGCGACCCACGCCTTCCCATCGGTCAGGTCCTCGATCGCGAGGTTTGTCGTGTAGCCGCCGTAGGAGTAGGCCATCGCATACGCGTCAAGAGGCTCGACCTCCTCGAAGAGCGTGTCAACGGAAACACCGCCGAAGCTCGTGCCGAGCTTCGACCACTTGGTCACGCAGTGAATGTCGCACGGGATCTGTTCCCACGGCAGCGCACGGAACTGCTCCCAAGTCCACTCGCGTGGCTCGGCGACCATGCCATCGACGCGAAAGCGCCACTGATCGAGGTGGACGTCGGGCGTCGGACCGGCGGTCAGCACCGGGAATCCGTCTTCGGCGTATTGACCGGGCGGGAGGCGGTCGGCCACCTCGTCCGGTGATCGTCGGCGACCCCTGAAGCCTCGGGAGACGAAGCCGTTCACGGCTTCACCCTCTTCGTTCGCTGCCGGTCAAGCTGCCCCAGCCTACGCTTCAGTCAACTGGCGTCGCGACTCGCCGGAACTGGATTGCCTCGGGCGGCGCCCGTGCCTCCGACCTTCAGTAGCGGGAGCCCGCTACGTCTCCCGCGGTGACGCGCGCATCATCGAGCTGGTTGCCGTCTGACCCGACGCGCGTGGGCTTCCGCCTCCGGGGGGGCCGCCCATCGTGGCTATCCCCGCAAGTTCTGCGTCCAACGGCGGTTGCTGACCCGGCGGGGCTCCGGCAGCAACGCGTGGGGGTAGGTGGCGAGGATCGCGTCGACCCCAATCGGGAACTCGAACTCGGCCGCATCGGCTTGCGCGAGGCTGACATTGCTCCAGCCGTTGGCCTCGATCCGATGCTGAGCCCGGGCGAGCATCGCGTCGGTCAGATCAACGCCGACGATCCGGCCCTTGGGACCGATTTCCTGCTCGATCAACGCGAAGTTGAGGCCCGTGCCGCACGCGATCTCGACCACGGTGTCGCCCGGGCGAAGCCGGAGCGCCTGGACGGCCCTGCGGCGGTGGGCCCGCTGAAGGTAGTAGAGCCGTGAAGTGCGGTCGTAGCGCCGGGCCCTCTTGCGGTAGCCCTCGATGAGATGGTCTCGCGTACTGCCGGTCCGGCGCATGGTGTGCTCCTAGATGAGGAGACGACACTATGGCGCCGTCGTTCAGGAACGCGGAACTACCACTAAGTCGATGGCCGCCGCGGGACGACTAAGCCCAGACGATCCGGATCACCGCTTTCGTCGGCCCGGGCCAGGTGAAGCTGGTTTGGCGAAGCTCGGGTCGAACGGTTGATGGTTCGAGGGGCAGACGGTGCCGGGGCGGGGGGTGATCAGGTGTACGAGGTACGCGCTAGTCGCCCGCTCGACGCAGGCGCTGGGATCCCGGGGACTGGTGTGGCTATAGCCATCGTGGGTCAGCAGCACCGCATTTCCGAGCAGACGCGCGACGCGGCGGGCGTTGGCGTAAGGGGTGTTGGGATCATGCTTGGTGCCGATCACAAGGATCGGGTTGCGGGTCTTGGCGCTCCAGGGCCCGGTGTAGCGGTCAACGCTGCGCGCGGGCCATTGCGCGCACATCGCCCAGCGCCACCAGAAGATCACCGGCCCGTAGATGTAACTCACGCGTGTGAATCGGGCGCGCACCCTGCGCCAAGCGCTGGGGGCCTGCTGAGCGGGGCTGTCGGCGCAGACCAGTCCGATCGCCGGCAAGCCAGGGGACATGACTTGGTCGGAGAACGCGGTCGTAAGGAGGCGGCCGAGGGACAGCAGCTTCGAGCCGTCGCCACCTATCGCCGCCTCGAAAGCCTCGGCCATCTGCGGCCATGCGGCCGGGCCCGCGCTGAGTCCGACGAGAATCGCTTGAAGAGCGTCCGCGTAGGTCAGCCGGCCCTTGGGGGATGCGGACGGCGCGGGGATGGGCCGGCGTTTCAGCCGCAGCATCAGGCGGTCGACGCGGTCCGCGACCGAGCCGTGCCCGGCGAGCGCGCAGCGCCCGGACCCCGCTCGCTGGCAAAGGGTTAAGAAGTTCTTGAACCCCTGATCCGCGGCCGCGAGCATGTTCGCGTACCCGGCCTCGTTGCCCTTCGTATAGGCGATCGGGTCGACGATTGCGTCGAGCTCCATCGCGCGCACCCGGCCAGGGAACATGTTGGCGTAGGTCTCGCCGATGAAGGTGCCGCCGGAGATTCCGTAGTAGGTCAGCCGATGATCGCCGAGCAGCGAGCGTAGATAGTCAAGATCGCGCACCGTGTCGGCGGTGGAGATGTGGGCGAGCAGGCTGCCGCTGAGCTCGCCACACCGCCGCGTCAGCCCGGCGGCCTTACGAAGAAAACGCCGCGACGCCTCAGTCGTGCCCGGGATCGGCAGAGCCCATCCGCCAAAGAACCGCCTCCAACTGCGCTGACTGCGAAAGCATCGCACCCGGGTGCTCTCGCCCGCACCCCGCATGTCCCAGCCAACGATGTCGAAACGGCCCCGTCCCGCGGCGTCCAACATGGCCCCGTCGCGCTTGACCTGATCGACCGAGCCGCCCGGCCCACCTGGGTTGACGAACATCGATCCGATCCTCCGTCCCGGACCGGTCGCGCGATAACGAATGACCGCTAGCGAGATCTGAGGACCCCGGGGACGCGACCAGTCCAAGGGTACGCCCACCCGCGCGCACTGCAGCCGCTTCCCACAACCCTTCCAAGCAATCCGACCGCTCGTGGCCTGCTGCGATGCGGCCGCCGCCTGCGGCAGCGGCCCCACCGCGATCGCCCCAAAGAAAAGGCCGCACACGCCGGCGACCAGCAACCCCAAACTCCGAATCATCCCCATCGCAGCCTCATCCTCACCGAAGCCTATCCCCGGAGGCCGCCCCTACCCGGCGCAGCAGGTGGACGCCGCCCATCCCGAAGCTCTCCACTGGCAGCGGCCACGGCTCAGGTCGTTGCGCGACAGTCTTCACCCGAGTCAGGCGTCCTTGAGCGGGCTCGGGCGGTGGTTCGGCTGAGCCCTTGAGCCGTGCGGCTCAGGATTCACAAAGGGCTTGAACAAGCACAAACGGCTTGATCAAGGCAGCGCGCCCGACAGGATTCGAACCTGTGACCTTCGGTTTCGAGCTTGCTTCCTCGGAAAGTTCGTCCCCGGCCACAGGTCACCGACTTCGCCCTCTCGAACACGCTCCGCGCGACCAGGCCTCGGCCACGGTCTCGGGCGGGATTTGAACCCGCGACCTCCGGGTTATGAGGAATAGTCGTACGACTATCTGAAGATGTCGGTCGACATAAGTGGTACCGTGCCGGCATGGCCTTGAAGCACACGACGAAGCGCTCCAACGACCTGCGCGCCCCCGCCATGCCGCGGGGCACGGCGATGATCGTCACTCGGTACCGCGAGGACGTCGCGAAGGTCGCGCTCGTCCACCCCGAGGATCTGGCGATGCTCGAGGAATCCCATGAGATCCTGGAGCTACTCGGCGACGTCGCGCCCGTTTCGCTCGGTGCGATCTCGAGGAAGGCGCGATTGCTCGAGGATCGCCCAAGGGCCGACGCGCTCATCGAGGACCCTGAACGGATAGCCGCGATCCTCGAGTCGTGAACGATCTGGCGGGGGCGGTCGTCCGGGCGGTCGTGCCGTTCGTGCCGGAGGCTCCGTTTCGCCTCTACGCTGGCGAGACCCACGCGCCGATGGAGGTCGCCGATGCGGCAAAGCTGATTGCGGCTGCCCGCAAGGGCACTGACAGCGAGTTCACGTTCCTCGTACCCGGCAAAGCGCGCCCGGTGCTGATCATCTCCGATCGGCTTGACCCGCGTCTTGGTGAATTGCTCGCCCTGCGGCTGCTGCGGCTCAGCGCCCTCGGACCTCGCGAGCGAGAGATCGTCCGCGCCGGGGACGAGCCCGGCCTCTTCCCCCTTGACCCTGAACGCTTCGAACTCCCGGAGGAGAACGCGGTGATGATCGCCGCCCTCGTCCGCGTCGATCGAACTGCGATCGACGCCGAACCCGTCGGTCGGCTCGATCCCGATCGGCTGCGCGAGGTCCATGAGCGCGTAACTACCTATTACGGCCTCGACCTGCGCCGGCTCGCCCTTAGGGAGCTAGAGCGACTCGCACGAGCCCAGCGTCAACGCGGGAGCTAACCGGGCGCTCGTCAGCCGTCCCCGGGACGGAGGGCTCCGCTGCCCTTCGCACATGGCGGCACGCAGCGGGGGTGCGGCGGTCCGCGTCGTCCCGTGGCGCTGTCAGCGGTCGATGACGGCCATCTGCGCTTCTTCGTGGCGCTCGCCGGCGGCAGGGGGTGAGGTTGTTCAGTCGTTCGATCTGCTCGGCGCTGAGCTCGAGCTGGTCGGCGGCGGTGTTCTCCTCGACGCGGAAGACGCGCTTGGTGCCCGGGATCGGGGCAATGTCGTCGCCCTGCGCAAGCAGCCAACCCGCGGCTCTCGAAACCACTTCGAACGCCGACTGCATCGCATCCGTGAACGCCTCGAAGTCAGGGCGCTCCGCGATTGGGGCCCGTCGCCAGGCTAGGGTCGAGACCTGATCCCGACGTACGATCCTGGAAATGCCCCGCTCTGTCTCACAGCTTCCGGAGTCCGCCGACGTGGTCATCGTTGGGGGCGGCGTGATCGGCACCAGCGCGGCCTTCCACCTGGCCGAGGCGGGCGTTGACGTCGCGCTCCTCGAGCGGGCGCAACTCGGGAGCGGCTCCACGTGCCGAGCGGCCGGCGGCGTGCGAACCCAGTTCTCTGACGCGCTGAACGTCGAGATTGCCAAGCGCAGCCTGGACGCGTTCCGCAACTTCGGCCGGCGGCCCGGGTGGGAGATAGACCTCAAGCAGGTCGGGTACCTGTTTGTCCTCAGCCGTGAGGCGGACGTCGAGAAGTTCGAGCGCAGCGTCGCGCTTCAGAACGAATGCGGACTGGCTTCCCGGATGCTTACGGCTGGCGAAGCGCGCGATCTGTGCCCACTGGTGCAGGGGGACGACATCCTCGCCGGCGCGTTCTCACCTGGCGACGGCCACGCAACCCCCGAGGGCGTCGTCCAGGGATACGCGTCCGCCGCCCGCGCCCACGGCGCGGAGATCCGCGTCAACTGCGAGGTACTCGACATCAACATCAGCGGCGACGAGATCACCGAGGTCGTCACTGACCACAGCTTGATCCGGACGAACACCGTGATCTGCGCCGCCGGCGTCTGGTCGCGAAGCTGCGGCGCTATGGTCGGCGTGGACATCGCGATCACGCCGTTGCGTCGCCAGATCCTGTTCACCGAGGCGATCGACGGACTCCCCGCCCACGTCCCAATGACGATCGACTTCGAGTCAAGCTTCTACTTTCACCGCGAGGGCCCCGGCCTCTTGATGGGGATGTCCGATCCGAATGAGAAGCCGGGCTTCAGCGTCGAGACAACCGATGACTGGATCCCTGGCCTGATGCAGGCGGTCCGGCGGCGGGCGCCCCGGATCGCCGACGCCGGTATCCGCGGCGGGTGGGCCGGGCTCTACGAGATGACGCCTGACCACAACGCGATCATCGGGGAGGCGACCGGCGTCTCGCGCTTCCTCTACGCGACCGGGTTCTCCGGACACGGATTCCTCCAGGCCCCCGCCGTCGGCGAGATCCTCCGCGACCTGGTTTTGCGTCGCCCGCCGTTCGTCGACATAGAACCGTTGGGCCTGGAGCGCTTCGACACCTCCGCCCTTCGCCCCGAGTACAACGTTGTATAAGCGATTTCCATCTTCCGCCCGGAACTCAGGGAGCAACCAATGACAACAACCCAGCCCCAGGCCGAGCTGTCCGTCTCATCGACTGACGAACTTCGTTCGCGAGCCCGGGGGGCCCTCGAGAACTGCGGTGTCGATCTTTCCTCGCTCGGTACTGGACCGTCCGTGAGCGCGCGCTCGCCGATCACGGGCGAGTCGTTGTTCGATGTGCCCGCCGCAGGACAGGCGGAGGTGGAGGCGGCAATCGCCGACGACCGAACGCTGCCTTTCGTGAATGGCGTGGCGTACCCGCGCCCATCCGGGGTGCGCTCGTCAAGCGTCTGGGCGCACTACTGAGCGAACACAAGGCGGACGTCGCCGAGCTGGTCACGATCGAGGCGGGAAAGATCACCTCGGAGTCCCTCGGCGAGGTGCAGGAGGCCATCGATATCTGCGACTTCGCGGTCGGGTTGTCACGCCAGCTCGATGGGCGCACGATGCCGTCAGAGCGGTCAAGCCACCGGTTGATGGAGACGTGGCACCCGCTGGGCGTGGTCGGCCTCATTACCGCGTTCAACTTCCCGGCGGCGGTGTGGTCCTGGAACACCGCGGTCGCCTTGGTCTGCGGGGACACCATCGTGTGGAAGCCCTCACCAATGACTCCTCTCACCTCGATGGCGTGCTCCGCCTTGCTGGATCGCGCCGCATCGGACTGCGGAGCGCCGGCGGTGCATCGGCTCGTCATCGCCGGCGCTCGCGAGGGCGAAGTGCTGGTGGACAGCTCCGACGTCGCGCTCGTGAGCGCGACTGGATCGGAGCGCATGGGAGCCGAGATCGCGCCACGCGTGGCGGCCCGCATGGGGCGATTCTTGCTCGAGCTCGGCGGAAACAACGCCGCGGTCGTGGCACCGTCGGCCGATCTCGAGCTCGCCCGGCGGGGAATCGTCTTCGCCGCAGCGGGAACCGCTGGCCAGCGCTGCACGACCTTGCGTCGGGTGATCGCACACGACGACGTCGCCGACGAGCTCGCCGCCTCGCTGCGTGACGTGTTCGACCGACTCCCGATCGGCGACCCGAGTGCCTCCGGGACGTTGGTCGGTCCGCTGATCAACGAGAGGTCGTACCAGGGGATGGTCGCGGCGCTCGAGGAGGCACAGTCCGACGGAGGCGAGTTGATCGTAGGCGGCGGCCGGCGTGCGGCTGCGGGCCTCCCGAATGCCTACTACGTCGAGCCCGCGATCGTCCGCATGCCCGCCCAGACAGAGCTGGTGCGTCGCGAGACGTTCGCCCCAATCCTCTACGTGATGACCTACCGGGAATTCGAGGACGCGATCGCGCTCCACAACGGTGTTCCCCAAGGACTGTCGTCCAGCATCTTCACCGGCGATCAACGAGAGGCCGAACGCTTCCTTTCCTCCGATGGCTCGGACTGCGGGATCGTCAACGTCAACATCGGGACCTCCGGCGCTGAGATCGGCGGCGCGTTCGGCGGTGAGAAGTCCACCGGAGGCGGCCGCGAGTCCGGCTCGGATGCCTGGCGCGCCTACATGCGCCGGGCAACCAACACCATCAATTACTCAGACGAGCTCCCGCTGGCCCAGGGAGTTGAGTTTGGGTGAGGTCCGTGCCCTCTTACTGATGCGTCGGGGATAGAGGGCGGTTGTGACGGCGACCGACACACCGGAGCAAGCGCTCGAGCGTCACTTCCGCGAGCGCGTGGCTGCGCTCAGCAGCAGCGGGGCTCGCGACGTGGAGTTCGATCAGCCGGTCCGCGACGGCACCCGGCTGACCGGACAGATGGCCGTCGCAGTGTTCGACGCGATGGTGGCGAGCAGGAATCTCGACCTAGCCGCGCGCTATCTGCGGAAGGAGGGCCCCGGCGTCTACACGATCGGTTCCGCGGGCCATGAGTCAAACGCCGCGATCGCAGCGGCGCTCAGACCAACCGATCCGGCGCTCCTCCATTACCGATCGGGCGGGTTCTACTGCGCGCGGGCGCAGCAGGTCCCGGGCTCCACCCCGTTGCGGGACATCCTCCTCGGCCT
This sequence comes from uncultured Actinomycetes bacterium, assembly GCA_963823245.1. GTDB lineage: Bacteria > Actinomycetota > Thermoleophilia > Solirubrobacterales > 70-9 > JAWVFM01. The sequence continues at coordinate 737,587 of CAWGKQ010000008.1, forward strand.
GGTCGCAGCCGCGGATGAGCCGATTTCCGGCGGCCGACACAAGGTGTTCGGCAACCACGCGCTCGCGGTGATCCCTCAGACCTCGACGGTTGCGTCCCATGTGCCGCGTGCGATGGGGATCGGGTTCGCAATCGAGCGCGCGCAGCGGATCGGTGTCAGCCCTGCGTGGCCGGCGGACGCGATCGTGGTCTGCTCATTCGGCGATGCTTCGCTCAACCACTCGACTGCCCTGGGAGCGTTGAACGCCGCTGAGTACACCGTGCACCAGGGGCTGCGGATGCCGGTGCTGTTCTGCTGCGAGGACAACGGATTCGGCATTAGCGTCCGCACGCCTGGCGATTGGGTGAGCGAGGCTTGGTCGAATCGGCCACATCTGCGCTATTTCAGCGCCGAGGGGACAGACATCGCAGGCGCCTATGACGCGGCTCTGGCGGCAGCCGAATACGTGCGCAGCACACGCCGCCCAGCGTTTCTGCACTTGCGTTGCGTTCGCTTCCTCGGTCATGCCGGCAGCGACGCCGAGGTCGGTTACCGCAGCCGCGCCGAGATCGGCGAGGACCTGGAGCGCGATCCCCTCGTCCACGCAGCGCGCCTGCTCGCGGAGGCCGGGATCGCCGAGCCCAGCGAACTGCTCGGCAGGCACGACGCGGTTGCAGCGGACGTGCGGCGCCTAGCGGACGACGCCGCCGATCAACGGCGGCTGTCGAGCGCATCAGAAGTGATGGAGCCGCTCGCTCGACGACAGCCGGAAATGGTCGCCTCGGACGTGAGCCGGGCGGCGAGCCCGGATGCGAGGGCGAACGCGTTCGCAGGAAAGCTTCCGGAGGAAGCAGGCCCACTGACATTGGCCGAGTCGATCAGCGCGACGTTGACCGATGCACTCGCAGCCCGGCCGGACATACTGGTGTTCGGCGAGGACGTCGGTCGTAAGGGAGGCGTCTACGGCGTTACCCGGGGACTGCAGCGCCGTTTCGGCATCACTCGCGTGTTCGACACGCTTCTCGACGAACAGACGATCCTCGGTCTCGCGCTCGGCTGCGGGGTCTCCGGTCTGCTTCCGGTTCCCGAGATCCAGTACCTGGCTTACCTGCACAATGCCGAGGATCAGCTTCGAGGCGAGGCCGCGACCTTGCCGTTCTTCTCGAATGGCCAGTACCACAACCCGATGGTGCTGCGGATCGCCGGATACGGCTACCAAAAAGGCTTCGGCGGCCATTTCCACAACGACGACGCCGTGGCAGTCCTCCGAGACATACCCGGGATCGTCGTGGCGTCTCCAGCGCGCCCGGACGACGCGGCGGCCATGCTCCGCGCCTGCGTAGCGGCCGCCTCCGTTGACGGATCGGCGTGCGTTTTTCTGGAGCCGATCGCGCTCTACCACATCCGTGATCTGCATAGCCCGGGTGATGGTGGCTGGGTCGCGCCGTACCCCGTACCCGGCGAATGGTCGGCCGCTCACGCCCCAATTGGCTCGGCACGAGTACACGGTGACGGCAGCGACCTGACAATCGTCACATTCGCGAACGGCACGTACATGTCGCTGCGCGTCGCGCAGCGACTCGCCGACGATGGGATCGATGTGCGCGTGGTGGACCTACGCTGGCTTGTCCCACTGCCGGTTGCCGACATCCTCCGAGAGGCCGAGGCGACCGGACGCGTGCTGATAGTGGATGAGACGCGCCGGAGCGGCGGGGTCTCCGAGGGCGTCGTGAGCGCGCTCGTCGACGCGAACTTCGAGGGCACGATCTCGCGGGTGACGAGCGAGGACTCTTTTATTCCATTGGGGGAAGCCGCTGACCACGTCTTGCTGCAAGAAGCGGAGATCGATGCGGCCGCGCGTGCGCTCGCAGGTAGCTACTCACGCTCCCGCTAGACCGGCGTTTTCGCCGCAGAGCCCGAGCGCTCAAGCGACTGGCATCAGCGGGATGTCGTCGTGCATCTCAGCGTGCGGCTCGCGCGCCAGCATCTGGCCTGCCTTGGTGGCGAGGAAGGCGTCGAGGGAAACGTCCTCCTGGCAGACGAAGCCCGCGTCCGGCAGCGAGCCCTCGGCAAGCAGCTCGACCATCCCGACCGCCCCCGCGGCTGTCGTCCATGCGATGGCGGTCCGGGTGGCGCCGGCGACGATCCGCGGACGGTACACGCGGACGAACTCCTCGCGGGCCGAGCGTCCTCCGCCGTTTCCCTCGGCCGCCGCGTAGACGATCACCAGATCGTCCCGGACCGGAGGGTAGGCGTCCGCGAGAAGCCGCGCGGCCTCCTCTCGCTGCCGGCTAAGGCCCAGCTCCTGCAGCATGAACCGCATCAGCTGCCGGTGACCGGGATACCGAATCGTCTTGTAGTCGAGGCTGTCAACACGTCCGGCGAAGGTTTCGCACATCGTCCCGAGGCCACCGGAGGTGGTGAACGCCTCGTAGCGCGCGCCGTCGATCACGATCGCCTCCAGGTCCTCGAGCGAGGGCACGGTCACGAGCTCCCCTCCACGCAGCTGCTCGCAGTCGTTCAGATACTCGTTGATGATCCCGGCAGGAGACCAGTTGCACGCATAGCCGAGTGCATTGTTCGGGCTGCGCGGAAGCGCGCCGACGCGCAGCTCGATCCGATCGACGGTCTCAAGGCTGGCCACAAGCGCACCGCCAACCACGCAGATGAACCCTGGGGCGAGACCGCAGCGCGGCATGAGGATGGTGTTCGAGCTCCGCGCGAGCTCCTCTACGGTGCGCGAGGTGGCGACGTCTTCTGTCAGATCCAGGTAGTGCACCCCGGCGGAATGCGCCGCCGTGGCAATCACGGCGTTCAGGTAATAGGGCAGGCATGAAACGACCGCGTCGACGCCTGCGAACAGTTCCTCGAGCGCAACAGGATTACTGACGTCCATAACGGATGCGCGCTCACCGGCCACCCTACTCTCGTCGACGTCGACTTCCCACACCTCGAACCCGCGCTCGACAAGCATGTCGGCGATCAGCCGCCCGACATTGCCAAGACCGACGACTGCGATCCGCTCGACGCGGGAGTGGGGGGCGGATGGCGAATCCATGCCTCGGAGTGACTTCTAGCAGTGCGCACGTCCGACCCACGTCCCGGCGTCAAGCGATCCAGCGCGCCCCGGCGTCACGCACCTCAAATACAGGGTCGCGACGTGAAAGCTAGCCCAGGTGCTCGCGCATGCGCTCGACCGCCTCGGTGATGCGCTCGTCGGGTGTCGTCAGCGAAATCCGGAAGAAGCCCTCGCCCGACGGCCCGTACATCGAGCCCGGCGAGATCACCACTGCCGCCTCCTCCAGGACCAGCTCCGCGAACGAGGTCGAGGTGTGGCCCTCCGGCACCGGCGCCCAGACGTAGATCGTGCCCTTGCGCTTCTCCACGTCGACGCCGATCTCGCGCAGGGCGCCCACCACCAGGTCGCGGCGTCGCGCGTAGATCTCGTTCATCTCGGTGATCCGCTCGCGCGGACCCTCGAGCGCCGCCGCGCCGGCGAGCTGCACGGCCTCGAACAGGCCCGAGTCGACGTTGGTCTTCAGCCGCCAGTAGGAGGAGACGGCGTCCGCGTTCCCCAGGATGGCGGCGCAGCGCCAGCCGGTCATGTTGAAGCCCTTCGAGAGCGAGAAGACCTCAACCCCCACCTCCTTGGCGCTCGGCGTGGCGAGGAAGCTCGGCGCGACGTATCCGTCGTAGGTGGTCTCCGAGTAGGCGTTGTCGTGGACGACGAGGATCTGGTGCTCGTGCGCCAGCTCGACGACCTGCTCGAAGAACCCGTCGGGAACGACGGCGCCGGTCGGGTTGTTCGGGTAGTTGATGAAGATCAGCCGGGCGCGCTCGAGCGAGTCGGCGTCGAGCTTGTCCAGGTCGGGCGCGAAGCCCCGATCGGGCTCCAGCGGCAGCAGGACCGAGCCGGCTCCGGCCAGCAGCGGGCCACCCGTGTATGGGGGATACCCGGGGTCGGACGCCAGCGCGATGTCGCCCGGGTCGAGGAAGGCGAAGCAGAGGTTGTATATGCACTCCTTGGCGCCGATCGCCGGAATCACCTCCGAGTCCGGGTCGATCTCGACCTCGAACCGGCGGCGGTAGAAGTCGGCCAGGGCTGCCCTGAACTCCTCGCGCCCCCGGTTAGACGGGTAGCTGTGGGTGCCGGGGTCGGCCACGGCCGCCTGCATCGCCTCGACGATGTACGGGAAGGTCGGGTAGTCGGGGTCGCCGATCCCGAGGTTGATCACGTCGATGCCCGCGGCGCGCTTATCCGCCACCTGCTTCTGGAGCTCGGCGAACTTGTACGGCGGGATCGCGCCGAGGCGCTTGGCGGGATCGGTGAGAGCCATCGGGCAGGTCAGGCTATCGACAGCTCATGGCGCCCCGGCGCTCGCCGCGGGCGACCTCGACGGACTCCCACGAGCCGAACCAGGGCCGGCCCAGCCGCCACGCAATCGGTGCCTCGGAGCCATTCCGTAGCCAACTAGAGAAAGCAAAAGGCCCGCCGAAGCGGGCCTCTCGCGAGTAGCGGGGGCCCGCTACGTCTCCCGGGGTTACGCACGGATAGTCGAGGAGCTACGCGTGGCCGCATAGGGACTTTGCTCCGCGTCCGTTCGAGGCGTCGGGCAAGGCTCTGCTGGACGCCTCCCTTGACGCGAGAGCGAAAGCGAGCGGCGAGGCGGCGCTGACTCCTCCTCGTCGTCCGAGGCGAGCGTCTTGTCGCTGGTCACCCGGACCCCCGCTTTCACGCGGAAGCGAGAGTTCTCAAGTGCCGTCTGCTGGCCGCTCACCTCAGCGACGGACCGATCGGTAGTTACGGATCGTGAGCGGGAGGCCGAGCAGACCGAGCCCGACGATCACGAGGAACGCCAGCCCGATCGCCTTCCAGTCGTACCCGCCGAGCATGAGGTCGCGCATCGCGCGGAGTACGTACTCGGTCGGATTGGCCCCGATGACGGCCCGCAGCAGGCCGCTCTCCACCTGACCCGTGGTCTGGTAGGCGGTAGTCAGGAAGATGAGGAGGAACGCCATCGGGAAGACGGCCTGGACGGACGCAGGGTCCTTCGTCTTCAGCGCGATGTTCGCGGTGAGGACGCCGAAGGTGACGGTCGCGAACAGAGTGCCGATCAGGAGCATCAGCAGCGCCCCGGCGAATCCCGTCGCGATCTGAGCGCCGAGCGCGAGCGCCAGGAGAAGGACCGCGCCTCCCGTGACGAACAGGCGGACGCCATCGGCGAGGAGGCGGCCGAGCACGATCGATCCGATTGAGGTCGGCGTCGTCAGCAGCTTGTAGAGGTAGCCGCTCTGGAAATCGGCGGCGAGGGCCACCGCGGAGTTGGCGATGCCGGGGACGGTGGTCATCAGTACCGCCGCCGGGGCAAGGTACTCGTAGTAGTTGTCGGTGGGAAACCCGGGCAGGTGCCTGACCCCCGCGAACAACGTCCCGAAGACGAGGAACATCATCAGCACCGGCGGGACTGAGAAGCCGAGGACCATCGGGTCGCGCGGGAACTGGAGCAGCGTCCGCTTTGCCAGGAGCCACGTGGACGAGGTCGAGTTCATGCCGCCTCCCTCTCCGTGACTCGGAGGTAGACCTCCTCGAGCGTGGCCTTCCGCTCGCCGACCTCGTCCTTGAGCTCGCCTGGGGTGCCCTCGACGGCGATGAGGCCACGATCGATGATTCCGATCCGGGTGCATAGCCTCTCGGCCTCGTCCATGTAGTGCGTGGTCAGGACCACGGTCACCCCGAGCGCGGCGTTCAGCTGCTCCAGCGTCTCCCAGATCGCCGTGCGAGCGCGCGGGTCGAGGCCCTCGGTCGGCTCGTCGAGGAAGAGGATCGGGGGCTGGTGGATGAGCGCGGAGGCGAGGTCGACGCGCCGCTTCATCCCGCCCGAATAGCTGCCGATCCGGTCGCTCGCCTCCGACTCGAGGTCGACCAGCTCGAGAAGGAGATCCGTGCGCCGCGCGGCGTCGCGGCGCGAAAGGCCGTGGAGGCGCCCTTGAAGGACGAGCAGCTCGCGGCCGGTCGCGAGCTCGTCGAGTCCGACCTCCTGCATGGCGAAGCCGATGTTCCTGCGGACGTCCTTGGCGTCGGCGACGACGTCGAAGCCGGCGACGGTGGCGCGGCCGGACGTCGGGCGCACGAGCGTCCCGAGGATGCCGATCGTCGTCGACTTCCCGGCCCCGTTGGGCCCGAGGACGCCGTACACCTCCCCCGCCCGGACGCGGAACGAGATTCCGCGTACAGCCTCGACCCCGTTCGGGTAGCGCTTGTGAAGTTCCTTGACAACGATTGCGTCTCCCGTCATGTCTCCCCCTAAGACGCCGGTAACCGGAAAGGGACGCAGCGGGCGGGCGTTCAGGTTCGCCCGCAGGTGGCGCAGGACCCGCGCTTGGAGCGGTAGTCGGCGACTCCGCCGCGGCTGTCGAGCTCGACGTGGCAGCAGTCGAGCAGCAGGTCCTTGAGCTGCCCGCGTCCCCGTTGAACGCGGGTCTTCATCCCGGAGACGGAGAGCCCCATCCGCCCCGCGGCGTCGACCTGGCTCACCCCCTGGAACTCGGTCAGCTCGATCGCCTCTCGGTAGCTGGCGGGCAGGCGTGCGGTCAGCGGCCGCAGGCAGCCGGCCAGCTCCGAGCGCAGCTCCGCGGAGTCGGGCTCCGTTCGCATCGTCTGCGGAGGTGCCCCCGCGGGCTCGGGGACGTCGGTGGACCCTCCCGACGGAAGCTCGCGACGCGCTGGCTTCCGGTAGTGGTCGGCGATCCCGTTGGTGGCGACGCGGTAGACCCAGCTCGCGACGCGATCGACGTGCTCGAGATCTTCGCCGTGGCGATGGATTCGCAGCATCACCTCCTGGAGGATGTCCTCGGCGTCCTCGGGACGGCGGACGCGGCGCGAGATGAAGCCCAGGAGCCGGTCGTGGAGCTCACGCCACACCTCCTCCACGATGGGTGCGTTGACCGCGGCGCTCATCGGCAGCCGCAACCTCCGTCCGCCGACGACCCGCAGCAGTCCGCCTTCGCCCCGGGCTCGCAGCACGATGCTTGCTCCAACGGACCGCAGCACGGGTGGTCGCGCTCGATCGCGATCCGGTCGCCCGGGTCTCGCGTTGGGCGCGGCGTGATCGGGAAATGATCGCCGCGCGAGCGGCTCTTCCTGCCAGATCCCTCAGGTTCGGTCATCGCCCTAGTAGACGGCCCTCGAACGAAAAGGACGCACGAATCGAGGCCGAGCAGACGAGAGCATCCCGAGATCATCCCACCGGCGGGTCCCGCGGCCGACCCGTGGGTGTGAGCGCCGGGGATTCGCCCGGCCGGAACGAGAAGGAGTCACCGGAAGAGCATCAATGACGGGACGATCACCGGCCGGCCCGAAGGGTGAGGCTGGTCCGGCGGGCGCGCAGGGTCCGGCCGGACCCCCGGGCTCGAGCGGGACCAGCGGCTGGGAGTATCGAGTTTCGCCGTCCTCTATCACCACCGGCGCTGTGGGCACAACGCAGGTCGACTGCCCCGCGGGCAAGAAGGCCCTCGGCGGCGGCGGGAGCTCCGCATCCGGCTACCTGACGCTCGTGACAAGCGCACCGAGCGACGCCGGGACCGGCTGGGTCGTCAGTCGTGAACGACGCGGTCGACCATGTCGATAACTCAGGAGACACGAAAGGTGCGCCGGGGGCGCCCGCTAGCGAGAGCTCAGGCGGGCTCGCACGATCGTCGACCCAGCCTGTTCGTGAACGCGGTGGGTCTCGCGGATCTCGACGTCCTCAAAGCCGGCGCCCTCGAGTTCGCGACGAAACTCCGCCGTGGTTAGTGCTCCCGCGATGCATCCCGTCCACTGCGCCATGTCGCGGCGCGTCTCCTCGTCCATGCCCTCGTCGGCGACGACGTCGGTGACGGCGAAGCGCCCACCCGGGCGCAGCACCCGGGCGGCCTCGCGGAATACCGCCGACTTGTCGCCCGAGAGGTTGATAACGCAGTTGGAGATGAGAACGTCGATCGAGTCGTCGGGTAGCGGCACATCTTCGATCGTGCCCTTGACGAATTCGACATTCTCGACTCCGGCCTCGCGCTGATTTCGTCGGGCGAGATCGAGCATCTCATCGGTCATATCGAGGCCGTATGCCTTCCCCGTCGGGCCGACCCGGCGCGCTGAGAGCAGCACGTCGATGCCTCCGCCTGAGCCGAGATCAAGGACCGTCTCCCCCTCATGGAGATCGGCGACAGCGGTGGGGTTACCGCAGCCGAGCGAGGCGAGGTGCGCGGCGTCCGGTAGCGCGTCACGATCCTCGCTCTCATAAAGGCCGGAGCCAAATACTTCGCGCTGCTCGTCGGTGATGACGGCAGCGTCATCGCAGCACGTCGCCGACGCGGTGCTCGCTGCCAGCGCCGCGGCTGCGTAGCGTTCGCGGACTACTTCGCGCACGTTCTCGGTGTCGGGCGCCTTGCCGGCACTGCACCCGCAGCCGGCGCCGTGACTTTCGCCGCAACATCCTGCCTTGGCCTCGGGCTCACAGCAGGTCTCCTGCGCGGCCGGAGAACAACAACTCGTGGTCTTGGCCTCGACGGTCGTTAGGTCAGCCATGCGCTCAGTTCCTCAAGCGCTTCCGGCTTGACGTAGTAGTAGGCCCAAAGGCCCTGGCGCTCGGAGCCGACGATGCCGGCTTCGCGCAGGACCTTCAGGTGATGGGAGACCGTCGGCTGAGCGAGGTCGAAGAGCGGCACCAGCTCACAGACGCAGACCTTGCCGGCGTGCTTTCGCAGGACGTCGACGAGTTGCATCCGGATCGGGTCACCGAGCGCTTTCGCCGCGCTCGCCATCCGCTCGGCAGCCTCGCGCTCGATGTCGGGGTAGACGACCGGCTCACAACAAGGCTCACCGGGGGGACGCTTCTGCTTCGGGGTCAGCTCCAGATCGATACTCATCTATTTGAATATATCAATTCAATTGGCTAGCGTGGATGGAAGACGTCTAAGGTGGAGGTGTTTGGTGAAGCTTCAACTCGATCCCGGGACGCGCGCCCACGTGGATGCCGGAGTCGCGAGCCTCAAAGAGGAGTTCGCGGGGATCTTCTCCGCGGAGACGGTCGACCGCTGGGTCGATGACTCCCTCGAGCGGCTCTCGGGAGCGCGGTTTCAGGACTTCGTTCCGCTGTTCGTGCGCCGCTTCGCCCGTGAGCGGCTGCGGGCGCTCGCCCAGTCCGAGGGTAAGGTGGCGAAGGAGGTGCCCGAGGTCCTGTTCGTCTGCGTCGCGAACGCGGGCCGCAGCCAAATGGCGGCCGGTCTCCTCGACAAGCTGGCCGAGGGCAGGCTCCACGTTCGCTCAGCCGGATCCGACCCGGCCGATGAGCTCAACCCCGCCGTCGTCGCGGCGATGGAGGAGGTCGGGGTCGACGTCAGCAAGGAGTTCCCGAAGCCGCTGACCGACGAGGTCGTAAAGGCGGCCGATGCCGTGATCACGATGGGCTGCGGCGATGCCTGCCCGATCTACCCCGGCAAGCGCTACGAGGACTGGGAGCTGGAGGATCCGGCGGGCAAGGACCTCGAGACCGTACGGAGGATCCGCGACGGGATCGATCAACACGTCCGGGCGCTGCTCGGGGAGCTGCTGCCGGATGGCTGACCCCGCCGGCGGCTACGAAGGCGCCACCGATCCTGGTGAGGCCGCCGTCATCCGACGGCTGTCGACGCTGGATCGCTTCCTGCCCCTGTGGATCGCGCTCGGGATGGCGGGCGGCCTCGCACTCGGATCGCTGATCCCCGGGCTCAACGACTTTCTGGACACGCTGAAAGTAGGGACCGTCAGCCTGCCGATCGCGCTCGGGCTGCTGCTGATGATGTACCCCGTCCTCACCAAGGTCCGCTACGAGGACATGGGCAAGATGCGGGGCGACGGGCGGATGTTCGGCGTCTCGCTGTTTCTGTCGTGGGTCGTCGGCCCCGCCTTGATGTTCACGCTGGCGTGGCTGTTCCTCGCCGACGAGCCCGCCTACCGCACCGGGGTCATCGTCGTCGGCTTGGCGCGCTGCATCGCGATGGTGCTGGTCTGGAACGACCTTGCCGGCGGCGACAACGACCGTGCCGCCGTCTTGGTCGTCTTCAACGCGATCTTCCAAGTCGTCGCCTACGCCCTGCTCGGCTGGTTCTACCTGAACGCGCTTCCGAACCTGCTCGGGCTCGACACCCAGGGCTTCCAGGTCTCCATCTGGGAGGTCGCTCGGACGGTGCTCATCTTCCTCGGCATCCCGTTGACCGCCGGGTACCTGACCCGGCGCTGGGGTCTGCGCGCGCACGGCCGCGAGTGGTTCGAGTCGACGGTCATCCCGCGCATCGCGCCGATCACCCTCTACGGGCTGCTGTTCACGATCGTGCTCTTGTTCGCGATCCAGGGCGACCACATCACCGCTGCACCGCTGACGGTCGCCCGCATCGCGCTTCCGCTCCTGGTCTACTTCGCGGGCATGTGGGCGCTCGGCTTCGTGATCGGCCGGGCGATGAACCTCGGCTACGCCAAGACCGCGACGATGGCCTTCACGGTTGCGTCCAACGACTTCGAGCTCGCGATCGCCGTCGCCGTCGGGGTCTGGGGGGCCAGCTCAGGCCAGGCACTGGCCGGGGTCGTCGGCCCGCTGATCGAGGTCCCGGTTCTCGTCAGCCTCGTCTACGTCGCGCTCTGGCTGCGCCGGCGCTGGTGGGCCGACGAGCGGCCAGCACCGGTGCCGGTATCCGAGCCGCTCCGCGAACCCGTCGGCCGACCTGTGTAGGCCTAGATGAACTGCCTCGACTGCCGCCCGGATGTGACCGCCGCCGTCGCGGTTTGCGGTCGCTGCGGCGCCGGCCTTTGCACAGAGCACTTGGTTGAGTCCGAGGAGTACCTCACCTTCATGATGCCGATCAACCGCCCGGTCGCCAGCGAGCCGGCGGCGCGCAAGCTGCGGTGCGGGCGCTGCGCCGCCGCCGAGCGGGGTCAGCTGGAGAAGAGAACCGCGTGACACGGCCCACCGCAAGCGAGTGAGCGCACGGGTCGGGATCAACGGCTTCGGTCGCATGGGGCGCCTGGCGCTACGTGCCGCTTGGGGCTGGCCGGAGCTCACGTTCACCCACGTCAACGAGCTGCATGGCAATGCGGACACCGCCGCCCACCTGCTGACGTTCGACTCGATCCATGGTCGCTGGTCCGAAGACGTCCACGGCGATGGAAAGGTGCTCACAGTCAACGGCACGGCGCTCGGCTACAGCAGCCACGCGGAGCCCGGGGATGTGCCCTGGGGCGAACTGGGGGTCGAGGTCGTTCTCGAGTGCTCCGGGAAGTTCCGCACGCCCGAGCTGCTCGACCCCTACTTCCAGCGGAGCGTGCACAAGGTCATCGTCGCGGCTCCGGTCAAGGACGGCGCGCTCAACGTGGTGGTCGGCGTCAACGACCACCTTTACGAACCGCAGAACCACGATCTGTTGACGGCCGCGTCCTGCACGACCAACTGCCTCGCGCCGGTCGTGAAGGTGATCCACGAGGAAATCGGCATCCGGCACGGGCAGATCACGACCCTGCACGACATGACCAACACGCAGACGCTGATCGATTCCCCGCACAAGGACCTGCGGAGGGCGCGGGCAGCAAGCGCCTCGCTCATCCCCACCACGACCGGGTCGGCGAGCGCGATCGGGCTCATCTTTCCGGAGCTCGAGGGCAAGCTAAGCGGCCTCGCCGTGCGGGTGCCGCTGCTCAACGCCTCGCTCACGGATTGCGTGTTCGAGGTGGCCCGGCCGACGACGGTGGAAGAGGTCAACGGCCTGTTCGAAGCCGCCGCGGCCGGGCCGCTGGAGGGGATCCTCGGATACGAGCGACGGCCGCTGGTCTCGGTCGACTTCAAGGACGACCCGCGCTCGGGGATCGTCGACGGCCCCTCGACCATGGTCACCGACGAGACTCAGGTCAAGGTCCTCGCGTGGTACGACAACGAGTGGGGGTACGCGAACCGCCTCGTTGAGCTCGCGCGTAGGGTCGCGCAGACCCTCCCCGAGGAGGAGCGCGCGGTTGCCTCCCTCAGGCCGGTGGATGGCTAGCAGCACCAACGCCACGACCGCAGGCGGTGCACACGTGGGGCGCCGGGACATGCGGAACTACGTCCTCGTAACTGGCGCGTACTGGACCGACACGCTCGTAGACGGGGCGATCCGGACCCTGGTCCTCTTCTATTTCGACCAACTCGGCTATACGCCGCTTCAGGTTGCCTCGCTGTTCGTCCTCTACGAGATCGCCGGCATCGTTACGAACCTGGTCGGGGGCTGGCTCGCCGCCCGTCTGGGCTTGAAGATCACGCTTTTCATGGGTCTGGCGATCCAGGTCACGGCGCTCTGCATGCTCGGCTTCGCCCCGCCGTCGCTGCTCGTGGTCCCCTACGTGATGGTCTCCCAGGCGCTGTCGGGCGTCGCCAAGGATCTCAACAAGATGAGCTCCAAGAGCGCCGTAAAGCTCGTCGTACGAGAAGACGACCAGTCCTCGCTGTATCGCTGGGTTGCGATCCTGACCGGTTCGAAGAACGCCCTGAAGGGAGTCGGCTTCTTCCTCGGCGGATTGCTGCTCACCCTGTTCGGATTTCAGAGCGCCGCGCTGGCACTGGCGGCGCTCGTGCTCATCGCCCTCGTCGTGACCTCGACCTCGATTCGCGGCCATCTCGGCCGCCCCGACGCGAAGGCAAAGTTCAAGCACATGTTCTCCAACAACCGCGCGGTCAACATCCTCGCCGCCGCCCGGATCTTCCTCTTTGCCGCCCGCGACGTATGGTTCGTCGTCGGCCTGCCGTTCTTCCTCTACGCCGAGTTGGGCTGGAGCTTCTGGGCGGTGGGAACCCTCCTTGCCGTGTGGGTGATCGGGTACGGCGCGGTGCAAGCCGCGGCACCGCGCTTCGTGCGCCGTCGTGGCCAGGGCCCGGGCGGCGAGCCCGACGGCAGGACCGCCGTATGGCTGGCGCTCGGCGTGGCGCTATGCCCAGCCGCGATGGCAATAGCCCTCAATGCGGGCGTCAACCCAACGTTCACGATCGTCGCCGGGCTAATCCCGTTCGGAGTGGCGTTCGCGATGAACTCCGCGGTTCACTCCTACCTGATCCTCGCCTACGCCGACAACGACAAGGTGGCGATGAACGTCGGCTTTTACTACATGGCCAACGCCTTCGGGCGCCTTACCGGAACCGTCCTCTCAGGACTGCTCTATCAATGGCACGGGCTCACCGCCTGCCTGTGGGTATCGACTGGGTTCCTCCTCGCAGCCGGCCTGCTCTCACTTCTCTTGCCGACCGAGGTCGCACGGAGCACGCGACCAGCGCAGGTATCGCAGGCAGCCTGACGCCGGCCGTCTGCTTGCCCGCTCGGGCGACGCAAGCTCGATCGGGAACGTCATTGAAAGGTGGCCTCGATCGATGTCCGTGCAGACGAGGATCGGGTCAACAGCCGAATCGACCGCGGCAGTTCGACCTCGTCCCGGCCGCAGCGCACGGCGACGCGATGCTCGAGTCGAGCGAGCACCTCCCGCGTCTCCCCACCAACGGGTGCAACGCCCCGGACTGCCTCGGCCTAGGCCAGCACGATCGCGTTCGCCCGGTCAGACTACGTACTGGAGGTAAGCCGTGAAAGTGCTGGTCGTCTACGGGCATTACAACCCGGACTCGTTCACCCACGCGATCCTGGAGCAGGTCACCAAGGGGCTCGATGACAGTCCCCACACCTACAAGGTCAGCGACCTCTACGCGAGCGGCTTCGATCCGGTATTCAGCGCCCAGGACGCGGTCCAGTTCATGCACGAGTCGTTACCTGCGGAGTTGCTCGAGGAGGCGAACCCTCGGGAGGCGGTGCTCGGGTCGGCCCGCGGACCGGTCCGCCGGTTCATGGCAAAGCGATGGATACGCGGCAAGGACAATCGCGAGATCGCCCGCGCGCTCGCAGAGCGCCTACCGGAGGACGTACGCGCGCAGCAGGCGCTGGTCGCGGAGGCCGACGGTCTGATCTTCGTCGCGCCCGTGTACTGGATGGGCTTCCCGGCGATCCTCAAGGGTTGGTTTGAGCGAGTCTTCGCCTATGGCTTCGCTTACACCCTCACGCCCGAGGGATGGCAGGGAGACCTGGAGGGCCGTGTCCCGTTGCTCTCGCAGCAGAAGGCGCTCATCCTGACGCCGACTTTCTTCACCGAGGAGGAATACGACAAAGGCTGGCGGGAGGCGATGGACACGGTGATCAGCTCATGGGGTCTGAAGATGGCAGGGGTCAAGGAAGCGCGCCACACGTACTTCTACGCTGTGATCGCCGCCAGCGATGAGGAGCGGCGCGCCTACCTCGACGAGGCCTACCGACTGGGAAAGGAGTTCTAGGAGCAGGGCGTCTCGCGAGACGCCGGGCTCGATCGATCTGGGCTCCCGCCTGCGAGGCGCCGGTCTTCACGGCGATGATCGTGATCTCGACGGTCGTGGCGGTGATCCCGGGCGTGCCGGTGATCACGCTGCTCGTCGGCGTTCAGGTCGTCAATGGCGTCCTCCCGCCGATCAACCTCTTCTTCATCTGGCGACTCGCCCGTAGCCCCGAGCTCTGGGCGAGCACCGAAACCGCGGCGCGGTCGACTGGGTCACGGCAGCTACGGTCGGCCTGACCTCGACGCTCTCGCTGATCCTCGTCGCAGTCACGTTGCTCGGCCTGAGCCGGCCGGACGTGCTTGCAAGCGGGAGGAGGCCACCCCTCCGGGCCGAATGAGGCGGGGTGATGCGCGTCCTCGATCACTTCGACTCGGAGGAGATCAGTGCGCTGCGGGCCGGCGACGAGTTCTTCTGGCTCGACCTCGAGGCCCCCGCCTCCGAAACCATCGACGCGCTCGGCGTGCTCCTCGCCCTCCACCCGCTAGCGACGGAGGATTCCCACCACGCCGGTCAGCGCCCGAAGCTCGACGATTACGAGAGCCATATGTTCCTCGTCTACTACGGGGCGCGCCCCGAGCCGGGCGGGAGCGACGATGAGATGCTCATCGAGGTCCACGCGTTCATCAGCGGCGACTACATCGTCACGCTGCACGAGCGCGCGAGCCCCGAGCTCACGGATCTTCGCAGGCGCCTCCCGCGCCAGGACAATCGCAGCGAGCAGTTCGTCATCTACCGAGTGCTAGACGCGCTGACCGACAGCTTCTTTCCGGCGCTTGAAGGGATCGGGAACGAGATCGATCGGCTCGAGGCCGAGATCCTTGCGGAGCCCAGCGACGCGCAGCTGACACGAATCTTCGACCTGCGGCGACACCTCGTCGCGCTGCGGCGGGTCGTCGGCCCTCAGCGCGACCTGCTCGCGCGTAGCACCGACGAGATTCTCGAGCTGCCCGGCCTTGAGCGCGACTCGCGCGACTACTTCCGCGACGTCTACGACCACATGCTTCGGATCGCCGATCTCATCGACAGCTACCGCGACCTGCTCGCGAGCTCTCGCGATGGCTACCTCTCGATGGTGTCGAACCGCCTCAACACGATCAGCAAGCAGCTGACCATCGTGGCGACGATATTCCTGCCGCTGGCGTTCGTCACCGGTTTCTTCGGACAGAACTTCAAGTGGATGACCGATCACATCCAGTCATTCGGCGACTTCGCGGTTCTCGGGGTCGGCAGCCTGGTGGTCACTGCCGTCGCGTTGGTCATCCTGTTCAAGCGCGGCGGCTACATGTAGCCGCGAACCACGCCAGGCGTCTCGCACCGTCCTGGCTCCGGTCTAGCCTCGGTCCGCGCGATGGCCAATCGATCGCCCGAGGACTTGGCGCCACCGGAGTCTCTGCCCGGGCACCTGCGTCGCGAGTTCCAGCGCCTCAACCGACGAGTCG
This sequence comes from uncultured Actinomycetes bacterium, assembly GCA_963823245.1. Lineage (GTDB taxonomy): Bacteria > Actinomycetota > Thermoleophilia > Solirubrobacterales > 70-9 > JAWVFM01. The sequence continues at coordinate 753,386 of CAWGKQ010000008.1, forward strand.
ACGAAGGTGACCCGCTCTGGCCGGCCCAGGTCGCAGTGGCGCTCGCGATCGCGCTCCACCTCACCCTCGCCGACAAGCTCGTCGTGGGCCCCAAGTGGCTCATCCCCGCAGTCGAAGGGCTCCTGCTAGTGACCCTCGTCGTGATCGCCCCGCCGCGGATCTCCCGTGTGAGCTGGCGGCGCCAACGTCGCCTGCTGTGGGCGATCCTCGTCCTGGTGACTCTCACCTACCTGGTCTCGCTCGGCCTGCTCGTGCACTACCTGGTCGCCGGCGGCAAGGTCGGCGGGCATTCGCTAATCGGGTCGGGCGCCGTGCTCTGGGTGACGAACGTCCTGTTGTTCGCTGTCGTGTACTGGGACCTCGACCGGGGCGGGCCACTGCAGCGGTACGAGCAGACCAAGCCCTGGCCCGACTTCCAGTTCCCGCAGATGGAGAACCCGCAGCTCACCCCGCTGGGCGCCCGTTGGCAGCCCACCTTCCTCGACTATCTCTACACCGCGCTGACCAACGCCACCGCGTTCAGTCCCACCGACGCGATGCCGCTGTCGCAGGTGGCGAAGGTGCTCATGGGCATCCAGGGGACCGCCGCGATCGTCACGGTGGGCCTCGTCGTGGCGCGCGCCGTGAACATTCTCGGCTGAACTCCGCGAAGGCCGGTGCGCAAGCACCGCGGTGGCTGTCCGAGTCATTGACGGCCTGAGCGAGCCCGCAAGCGTCTCTCCGCGTGGACCGCTCGCAACAAGCTGATCGCGGCTGCAACTCCGATCAGCAAGCCAAGGAAACCGATGGCAAGGCTTGGAGCCAGACCGAGGGGACCAGACTCGGTGGCGGCAAACGTCCCGAGGCAGACAGCAAGGAGCAGGCGAAAGAGGAAGAGGTCAGCCGGAGATGAGCGGCCCTGCCAGAGCCCGATGGCACCGCCGAACGTCGCCGCGCTGATCACGACAGAGGCAGGATGCAACGCGGTGCCGAGGATCGCAGCGAGAGCACCCGCGAGGGCTCCGAGCACCGCGCCTATCGCCGTTGTCGAAATCGCAGTCTCCTCAGATCCGGAAGCTGGCTATGTCGGCTAGTCCCCCCGAAGGTTCCTCGAGGGGCGCGTGCTAGTGGCCGGCCGCCGCGCCTGACCCGCTGACAAACAGCCCCGACGCGAGCACCGCGAGCGCAAACAGAGCGACCGTAATCATGCGGAGTCGCCGCGGCGTCAGCACCGATCCGTAGCGCTGGCCAATCCAGGCGCGCGTCCCGCTCGCGGCGCTCACACTCGTCGCCGCAGTGACCATGCACTGCATGCACATCGCGCCGACAGGATACGCCCGGCCCTAGTCGGGGCGGCCGGATTTGAACCGGCGACCTTTCGGCCCCCAGCCGAACGCGCTACCAAGCTGCGCCACGCCCCGTGGTCGATCGGCAGTTTACGTCGTTGCCGCCGCGGTCTCGCGCTCGCTAGAGGTCCGCGAGCACCGCGTTCACCTGCTCCACGAGCCAGTCGAGGTCCTCCGCGCTCGTCGTCAAGGGCGGTGCGAATCGGATGGTCCGCCGCTGGGTCTCCTTCGCGAGGACGCCGGCGGCCATCAGCGATTCGCACGCCTCTCTGGCGGTTCCGGCGCCCTCGTGGATGTCTATCCCGAGCCAGAGGCCCCGCTGGCGGATCGACGCGATCGCGGGGTGCGAGGCGTCGCGCACGGAGCTGGCGAAGCGGGCGCCCGCCTCTGCGGCGCCTCGGGCGAGCGATCCGTCAGCGAGCAGGTCGAGGACCTCGAGCGCCACGGCGCAGGCGAGCGGGTTGCCGCCGAACGTGCTGCCGTGCTGGCCGGGCCGGAAGAGGCCCAGCACCGCGTCCGACCCGACGACGGCCGAGATCGGGACTATCCCACCGCCCAGGGCCTTGCCCAGGAGGAGCAGGTCGGGGCCAACGTCCTCGTCCTCGCATGCGAGGAGGCTCCCCGTGCGGCCAAGGCCAGACTGGATCTCGTCAGCGATCAGCAGGACGTTCGCCTCCGCGCAGAGGTCCCGCGCTCCCGCCAGGTAGCCGTCGGGCGGAATGATGACCCCGGCCTCGCCCTGGATCGGCTCGACGAGGAAGGCGACGGTGTCGTCGTCGAGGGCCGCTTCGAGGGCCGCGAGATCCCCGAAGGGGACGCTCTCGAAGCCCGGCGTATAGGGGCCGAAGTTGGTGCGCGCGGCCTCGTCGTCGGAGAACGAAATGATCGTCGTCGTCCGCCCGTGGAAGTTCCCCCTGCAGACGACGATCTTCGCCTCGCCGGGGAGCACTCCCTTCGCCTCGTAGCCCCACTTGCGCGCGGCCTTGATGGCGGTCTCGACGGCCTCGGCGCCGGTGTTCATCGGCAGCACGCGCTGCGTCGAACAGGCATCTGCAAGGCGATGGCAGAGCTCGCCGAGGCGGTCGTTTCGGAACGCGCGGCTCGTCAGCGTCAGGCGTTCGAGCTGCTCGAGGGCCGCCGCGACCAGCCGCGGATGCCGGTGCCCGAAGTTGAGGGCCGAGTAGGCAGAGAGCGCATCGAAGTAGCGCCGCCCCTCAACGTCCTCGACCCACGACCCCTCGCCGTGAGCGATGACGACCGGGAGCGGGTCGTAGTTGCGCACCCCGTAGGCGTCCTCGACGCGGATCAGCTCCGCGGCGTCGCTCATGCCGTTTCTCATGCCGTTTCTCACCCGCGCTCCGTCGCTGGCGATTGCCTCCGTCGAATCACGGCCTCCGCGCCGCGATGCTACCCGCGTCGCGGGCCGGCGCATGTCCGGGGGCCGAGGGACAGCGGGCGCTCGCTTAGTGGGCGGCCCGGATCGATTCGACCGCCGTCACGCACCCCGGCCGGTGGCCACCACCTCCTTCGGCGTGGCCAGGCCGCGAGCCCCGCGAGGGTGGCCGCCGCCGCGGCGCTGCCGATCGCGACCCAGCGCAGGAGTCCCTCGATCGCACTCCCCACGGTCGTCCCGCCCTCGATAAGCACCGCGGCAGCCGCCACGGCGATGCCGGCGCTCCCGATCACGATCGCCAGGCTGACGCCCGAGGCTTGTCCGGCCCGCTCGGGCGGCACGACCGTCTGGGTGCCAACGCTAGCCATGGACCAACCGATCCCGTAGCCGAGCCCGACGAGCCCGAGCCCGACGACGTAGGGGCCGAGGTTGCCGCCCAGAGACACCAGCAGCAGGCCGACTGACCCAGCCATCGTCGCGGTGGCGATCGTGCGTGGGATGTCGAAGCGCTCGCCGAGGCGACCCGAGAGCGGCCCGGCGATACCCAGTAGGGCCGACGCCCCAAGGAAGATTACGCCCGCGTCGAGCGGTGAGTAGTGCTTGACCTGCTGGAGATCGCGCACGCCGAGCGCGACGACCAGGATCGCCGCTGCGGTCACCGGGACGTTGATGAGCAGGACCACTCGCCAGTCGGTCAGCTCCGTCAGCCCGCCGCCGAACAGGGGGCCGAGCGCCGTCGCCACGGCGCCGATCCCGTAGGTGTTGCCGATTGCCCGCATCGTGCGCTCCGGCGGGAAGGCATCGGTCACGACGGCGATCGCGAGCGGGAATAGGATCCCGGCGCCGAGCCCCTGCACGATCCGGAATCCGATCACGACCTCGGCGCTCGGCGCGACGCCCGCCCCGAGCGAGGCGAGGCCGAAGATCGCGAGGCCGACGATCAGCATCCGCTTGCGGCCGAGGATGTCGCCGAGCCTCCCTCCGGGGATCAGGCAGGCCGCGAGGGCGAGCATGTAGCCGCTGATCACCCACTGCAGGTTCGCCGTCGTCGTGTCGAGATCCGACGCCATCTTCGGTAGCGCGAGGTTGAGCGCGAAGAAGTCGAGCTGGACGACGAAGATGCTGAGCGACGCCGCGATCAGCGTCGCGCGAAGACGCGGCGAGCCGTCGGCGCTCACGGTCGCAACCCCATGACTAGGAGCGGGCGACGGGACTCGAACCCGTTCTTCGAGCTTGGAAGGCTCGTGTGCAACCAGTAACACTTCGCCCGCGAGAGCGGCCGATTATAGGTTCGCGGCTCAGCGCCGCCGGTAGCCGAAGTCGGCTGTGTAAATGCCGCCATCCCCGCGCCCGTTCGACGGCGTGCCCCAGGCGATCCCGACGCCGATATCCCTGAAATGGCTGTTGAGGATGTTCGCCCAGTGCGCTGGGCTGTGCATCCAGCCGCGCACGGTCGCCGCCGGCGTTCCCCAAGCGTGCCTGGGACCCCAGTAGATGTCCTCGCCGTAGGCCCAGCTCAGCAGGCCCTGGAGGAGGTAGCCCTCTTGTCCAGCAGGCACGTGACGGCGTGGGCCGCCTTCCTCGTGGCCACCGCCCTCGGGCCGGCGTGGGCGTGGGAGCAGGGGTTGGCCGATGCCGGCGCCGCGCTGAGCGACGCTGCGCCGGCGAAGATAAGGCTCGCCGCCGTGATTGCGGCGAGCAAGATCCTCCGGCGCGATGCATCCATGCCGCCATTAGGTCGGCAGCTCTCCGGAAGCCTTTAGCCATACCCGGGGCTCTTACGGTCAGGCCTCAGCCGAGCTTCCGCCAGCCAAGGTCGACCGTGTAGGTCTCGAACGCGGAGTCCTCGATGCCGATTCCGGCGGCCCCGGGGGCCGGCGCAATGCCAACGTCGGCGTACTTCACGCGCAGGAGGTTCTGTGCGTCCAGCGTGGTGTTGAGCCAGCGGCTGACCATCTCGCTCGGCGTCGACTCGTAGCCCAGGTCCTCGGCGTAGCCCCAAGCCGTGGCGTCATCGACGTAGCCGCTGTTCTTCAGGCGCTTTGGCAGTGCGAGCTCGCCGAGGCAGCGGTGCTTCAGGCAGTTCTGCCCGAGCATCGCCTCCGTGTGGTGCTTCGCCATCCGGGTGAGGTCGCTTGTTGAGCTCCAGCGCGCCGACGCCCTCCGCCTTGCGTGCCTTGTTGATGAGGCAGAGCGTCGCGTGGCGGAGCTGGCTGGGCGTCGCCTGGCCCGGCTGCGCGTTCGCATGAGCACAGGCGGAGCCGGCCGTCGGCTCCGCCGCCGGCGCGCCAGTAGCGAAGGCGCCGAAAAGCAGGAGGGCACGCAAGCACATGCGGCCACCCTCGCGCGCCGGCCCAGAAGTCCCGCGTACCTGGACACGGGTCAAGGGTAGCGAGGGATTACGCCCGGTGTCCGTGACAGGCCGGGAGGAGCCGGGAGTCGAACCCGGGTCTGCGGTTTTGGCGACCGAGGCGTTGGCCAGACCACATCTCACTCCCCCATCGCCTGGGATCAGTCCCAGCTGTATAACAGCCCAGCCGGCGATCTGAAGCCTTGTCCGAAGGTGGTCGAATTTGCGAACATCCGGTTCGTGTCTCGCGCGCGCCGAACGGAGAAGGAATTCGAAGACGCGAGGAGACACTCCTCGCTCCAGCGGCGACGTCTTTCGGGCAACCGCCCGAAGTCTGGGAATCCCGTACGCAACCGTGCGCTGCTCGGACTCCCCTTCACGTTGCACCGCGCCCCGCCGCGCAGCTTCCGAGAACCTGATGGGCGGCTCTCCCCCACGTCGAGCCGCACCTGCTTGACATGCACCTCCGCGAACAATGCTCGGGAGCCGGACGGACGGGGCAGCAGAATCGAACGGAACATTTCGGTTTTGAGCCCGTCGGCGATTCCGTACTGCCCTGCGCGACGAGCTCAGTCGGGATCCCGAGCGATGAGGTGCGGGCGGAGGGACTCGAACCCCCACGCTCTCTCAAGCACCGGGACCTAAACCCGGCCCGTCTACCAGTTTCGGCACGCCCGCGGGCGCAGCCGATGATAGGACCGCGTCCAACCTCCACGCGCGGCCGCTGAAGAAACTAGACTTGCGGCGCGATGACGGTAAACGTCGCTCGCGAGGGGTACGAGCTCTGGAGGCCTAATCGGGAGAAGGCCGACGCGAAGACGACCCGGTTCATCGTGGCCTTCGTCCTTCTCGTCTCCGCCGCGCTGCTCTTGATCATCGTCTTCGGCGGCTGGGCGCGCCTCGAGAGCTCGAGCGTCGGCGTCATGACGATCGCCTGGGCGGCGCTTTACATCCTCTTCGCGTTCCTCGTGATCCGGTGGAATCGCGGGGTGCTGCCCGTGGCGGCTTCGCTCGCGATCATCATGGCCATCTTCGCCGCGATCGCGGCGCCGGCATGGTTCGCCCGCGACAAGCCGGGTCTCAGCCCGCCGGCCCTGCCCGACGACCTGCTCGGCCTCCTGTGCGTCCTCGTCATCCCCGCGCAGATCCTTCTGGTCGTGGTGTCGATGCTGGGCTTCAACCAGGAATGGCACGTGGAGGAGGAACGGCCGATCGGCGGCGGGCCGAGCGAGTTCCACGATCAGCCCGTGCACAACCGGCCTGAGCTCGCCGGCCTCGAGCCCGAGTACGGGGACGGCCGCGAAGTACAAGACCAGCCCGACGAGGTCGTAGAGGCCGAGCAGACCGACGAGCCCCCAGCCCCGCCCCCGTCGGCGTAGGCCGACCTAGAGCAGCCTCAAGGCCTCGGGGCGAGGCTCGAGCAGCTCCGGGCCGTCGTTGCGGACGTCGTTGACGGCGTCGGAGATCTCGCGGGTCCGGAGGAGGTCCGCCGGGAGCGGCCGGAGCATCGCGAGGAGGTCATCCTCGCTCGCTTCGGGATCGAGCCAGCCGGACTCGAGGCCGGGGTCGAGGATCACCGGCATGCGATCGTGGATCGGGCGGATGAGACCGTTCGGCTCGGTCGTGACGATCGCGCAACTGTGGAGCATCTCGCCGTCGGGGCCTGACGCCCGCGCCGGCAGCTCCGCCCAGATCCCCGCGAATGCGAAGAGCTCGCCGTCGGCCAGGGAGATCCAGAACGGCAGGGTCCCGTTCTCGTCGCGACGCCATTCGAAGAACCCGTCGGCTGGGATGAGGCAGCGCCGCCCCGCGAACGACTCGCGGAACGCCGGCTGGCCCGTGAGCCCCTCCGCTCGCGCGTTGATCAGCGGCCGGCCGGAGCGCTTCTCGGCCCACCGGCCGGGAACCAGCCCCCAGCGAAGCCGCCCTGCCTCGCGCGCGCCCTCGTCGTCCCGGCGCACGGCGAGGACGGCATCGGTCGGCGCGACGTTGTAGCGAGGCTCGACCTCGGGCACCTCCGCGGACTCGCCGAGCATGAACCGCTGGCGGAGCTTGACGGGGTCGGGATTGGTGAGCGTGTAGCGCCCGCACATGGTGCTTCGAAGTTAGCGGGAGCTTGCGTCAGAATGGAGCGTCAAGCGGCGGTGGAGGAATGGCAGACTCGCGGCGCTCAAAACGCCGTGCCCGCAAGGGCGTGTGGGTTCGAATCCCACCCGCCGCACTCAGCGGAATGCAAGCTGTCCTGACTTGACCTCGCAGGAGCGGGTCAAAGCAGGACAGCCGCGATAATCCCCTGCCCGTGGATGCCGAGGCGCGAATCGAGCTGATCCGCGACCTCTGCTCGTTCGAGGCGCGGCTCGCCGGAACCGACTCCGAGCGGCGAGCCGCCAACTGGCTCGCCGACCGCCTGCGCGACGAGGGCGGGCGGAACGTGAGCCTGGAGGCGACCTACGTCCACCCGCAGACGCCCCTGGTGGGGGCCCTTCACTGCGCCCTCGCCTTCGCCGGCAGCCTCGCGGCCATCCCCTCTCCCCCGATCGGCTTCGCGCTCGTCCTGATCGCGGCCACGTCGATGTACTTCGACCTCAACGGCCGCTTCTACCTCCTGCGCCGCCTCTTCTTCCGCCGCGCCTCCCAGAACGTCGTCGCACGCGGGCGGCGCCGCGGCGCGGCGGCCACGGTGATCATCGCGGCCCATCTCGACTCCGGGCGCACCGGAGCGGTCTACCGACCCGGCGTGGCCCGCCGCCTCGCCCGCATCTCGAGCCTCGTGGGGGCTCCGCCGGGCCTCTACCGGCCCCTCTTCTGGTCGGTGGCGCTGCTGCTGCCGATTCTCGGGGCGCGCCTCGCCGGCGTCGACAACAACTTTCTCTCGATTCTCCAGGTCATCCCGACGCTCACGATCCTGGTCGGGGCCTTCCTCCTCGTCGACATCCAGCTCTCCGACGCGGTCCCGGGCGCAAACGACAACGCCTCTGGTGTCGCGACCGCGATCGCCTTGGCGAGCACGCTCGCGGAGGACCACCCGCGAAACCTCGACGTCTGGGTGCTTCTCACGGCGGGCGAGGACTGCCCGATGGAGGGGATGCGCTCGTTCGTCCGCGCCAACCGCAAGCGCCTCGACGCCGAGAAGACCTACGTGGTCAACGTGGAGGCCGTGGGCGCCGGCGACGTCCGCTACGCGACCAGCGAGGGCGCGGCGGTCAGCTTCGCTCTCGACCGGCGCCTCGCCGAGCTGTGCGAGGCGATCGCGAAGGCCGACGGCGAGAACGGCAACCGGTTCCGGGCCGAGCCCGTTCGCCGCGGCGTTGCGAGCGACGCGCTGCGGGCCAGGCTCGCGGGAATCCCGGCAATCACCATCACGTCCCTGAAACCGGGCGAGGCGGTCCCGGCCAACTACCACCGCGCCGAGGACGCACCCGGCACGATCGACGCCGTGGCCCTGGAGCGGGCGCACAACTTCACCCTCGAGCTCATCCGCCAGCTCGATCGCGAAGCCGGCCGGCGATCGCAGAAGAAGCCGCCGAGGCGGGAACCGGCCGTCGCATGACGGTCGACGGCGGCGGGCCCGAGAAGCTCTGGGAGCCCTCCCCCGAGGCGATCGAGCGCTCCGCGCTCACCGCCTACGCGCGCTGGCTCGCCGGCGAGCGCGGCGTCGAGACCACCGGCTACGACGAGGTATGGCGGTGGTCGGTCACCGAGGTCGAGGCCTTCTGGCGCTCGATGTGGGACTACTTCGACGTCCAGAGCACCGCGCCGCCGGCGGAGGTCCTCCCGGAACGGACGATGCCCGGCGCCCGCTGGTTCCCGGGCACCGAGCTGAGCTACCCCGAGCACGTGTTCCGTGACAAGTACGACTCCGCGGTCGCGATCCAGCATCAATCGGAGGGCGGAGAGCTCGAAGCGATCACGTGGGGCGAGCTGCGCTCCAGGGTCGCCGCGATGGCCGTGGGCCTTCGCGAGCTGGGCGTCGGGCGCGGCGACCGCGTGGTCGCCTACCTGCCCAACTCGCCGGCTGCCGTCATCGGCTTTCTCGCCACGTCATCGCTGGGCGCAATCTGGTCGTCGTGCTCGCCGGACTTCGGCGCCAGCTCGGTGGTCGACCGCTTCGCGCAGATCGAGCCGAAGGTACTGCTGGCGGTCGACGGCTACACCTACGGCGGCAAGGAATTCGACCGGATGGACGTGGTGGCCGGGCTGGAGCGAGACATGCCCTCGCTCGAGCGCACCGTCCTCGTCCCCTACCTCGATCCCGACACCGACCCGGGCCGGCTCGCCAAGGGCGTCGCCTGGGGGGACGTCGAGGGCTCGGGCGAGGACGCCGAGCTCACCTTCGAGCGCGTGCCGTTCGACCACCCCCTCTGGGTCCTCTACTCCTCCGGCACGACCGGCCTGCCGAAGGCGATCGTCCAGGGCCACGGCGGGATCCTCCTCGAGCATCTGAAGAAGATGCACCTCCACGTCGACGCGAAGGAGGGCGACCGCGCCTTCTGGTTCACGACGACGGGCTGGATGATGTGGAACTTCCTCGTCTCGATCCTCCTGACGCGGGCGTCGATCGTGCTGTACGACGGCAACCCCGGCTATCCGGACATGAACGTCCTCTGGGAGCTGGCCGACCGCGCCGGGATCACCACCTTCGGCACGTCCGCCAGCTACGTCGCCGCCTGCATGAAGGCGGGCGCGGAGCCCGGCGCGGGGCGCGATCTCTCGCGCCTTCGCGCCATTGGCTCAACGGGCTCACCTCTCTCGCCGGAGGGCTTCGACTGGATCTACGAGCACATCGGTCCTGACACGTGGCTCTTCTCGACGAGCGGTGGCACCGACGTCTGCACCGCGTTCGTCGGCGGCGTACCGACGCTGCCCGTGTACCGCGGCGAACTGCAGGCGCGCGCCCTGGGCGCCAAGGTCGAGGCCTTCGACGAGCTCGGCGAGCCCCTGATCGATGAGGTCGGGGAGCTGGTGATCACCGAGCCGATGCCGTCGATGCCGGTGTTCCTCTGGGGCGACGATGACGGATCCCGCTACCGGGAGAGCTACTTCGAGATGTACCCGGGGATCTGGCGCCACGGCGACTGGATCGAGATCACCTCGCGCGGCACGGCGATCATCTATGGCCGCTCGGACTCCACGATCAACCGCCAGGGCGTCCGAATGGGCACGAGCGAGATCTACCGCGCGGTCGCCGCCGTCCCGGCCGTGCTCGACGCGCTCGTCGTCGACCTCCCGCGACCGGGCACCGAGGGCTGGATGCCGCTCTTCGTCGTCATTCCCGAGGGCGCGGTGCTCGACGACGAGCTGGTCGGCGAGATCAAGCGGCGCATCCGCGAGCAGTGCTCTCCGCGACACGTCCCGGACGAGATCTACGCGATCGCCGAGGTGCCCCGCACCCTGTCGGGAAAGGTCCTCGAGGTGCCGGTGAAGCGCATCCTCACGGGCACTCCGCCCGAGCGCGCCGCGAGCCGCGACTCGCTCGCGAACCCCGAGGCCCTTGATTGGTTCGTCGAGTTTGCGGATAGCGCTGGCGCCGACTGAGCAAATCGTCCGCCGAATTCGTTAGGTTTCGCTCACATACGAGACCAGCCGAGTCGCCGGCCCTGTCCGGCGAGCGGGGGAACCACTCGGGGCACGCAGATTCGGGCCCCGGGGGCGAATCGGAGGCAGGAAGGCCTCATCCGTAGCGCTAACTCTTTCGGCGCGAGCCCGTCAGCTAACCCCGCAGGCGGAAAGGAAGAGATAAATGAGCTCGTTGATCACCCACCTCGCCTACGACCGGATCGAGCGGTCGAGGCTCCTCGCGACCTACCTGGTCGGCCTCGGCGCCGGCGCGCTGGTGGCGGCGGTGGTTCTCACCCTCATCGGCGCCTTGTAATTCATTGATCCGCGCCGCCTCAGGCGACGTAGGAGCAGAACATGGCAGACGGCACGCTGGTCGATTTCGATCTCGACCGCTACCTGCGGAACTCCAAGAAGGTCGACCTGTCCGAGATCGACTGGAAGGACGTGTCGAACCACGCGCTGACCGACGGCGACGTGATGTGCATCCACTACATGATGGACATCGAGGCGCACACGGTCATCTACATGCGCGACCTGCTCGCGACCCGAGCGGCGGCCGACCCTCAGGTCACCGCCTTTCTGTCCTGCTGGGTCTACGAGGAGCTCTGGCACGGCGAGGCGTTCTCCGATTTCCTGCGCCTCTACGGGATCGAGGAGCCGATCGAGCCCCGGCTCCCCGACGGCCGCTCGCCGCTCCCCACTCGGGCGAACCGCTGGCGCGACCTGCGCGTGAAGATCGGTGTCGGCAACGGGCTCGGGATCGTCCCGACGATGCTCGGCTCGATGGTGGCACCCGACTTCGTCGCCATCCACATGATGTGGGGCGCGGTCAACGAGCTGACGACCCTCACCGGCTATTACGCCCTGATCCGCCGCTCCGACCATCCGGTCCTGCACCAGCTCCTGCGCAAGGTGATCCAGGACGAGCGCCGCCACTTCGCGTTCTACCGCGCCCAGGCAAGGGCGCGGATGGAGCGCTCCCGCGCGGCGCGGCGGATGGTGCGGTGGGCGATGTCGAACCTGTGGACGCCGGTGGGCGCCGGCGTCAAGTCCGAGGAGGAGGTCGACGCTCTCGCCCTCTACCTGTTCGGCGACTCTGCCGAGGGCCGTGAACAGCTCAAGGGCATCGACGAGACGATCGCCGCGGTGCCCGGGATGGAGGGCCTCACGATGTTGGAGGACTTCCTCGAGAAGGCCGAGCGCCGCGTCGCCGAGCGGCCCGGCTGGGCGGGCATCAAACCGGTGCCGTCCCCGCGCGAGGGTAACGGCGTGCCGCCGCCCACCCACTGGCGCGAGTCGATCGAGCGACGCCCGGACGTCATGCAGGCGACGTCCGGGGTCGAGCGCCGCGAGGAGAGGCGCATGGAGGCCCGCCTCGAATCCCTTCGCGCTCAGGGCAACGGAAGCGGCGGCTGACCCGGGTAAGGGTCTTCACGTCTTGGTCAAATAGCGCCGGCCGGCCGCCCTCCGAGCGTCGAGAGCCGCCGTTCGAGGAAGCGGCGCTCGGGATTCGAGCTCGTTAGCTCGAGCGCACGCTCGTAGGCCGCTCTCGCCTCATCCAGGCGGTCGAGGCGCCGGAGCATGTCGGCGCGGGCGGAGTGGAAGTACCGGTAGGCGTCGAGGTCGAGGCCGTCGATCAGCGCCAGCCCCGCCTCGGGCCCCTCCGCCTCGGCGATCGCCACGGCGCGGTTCAGCTCCACGATCGGTGAGGCGGTCCGCTGGGCGAGCTCGGCGTAGAGGGCCGCGATCTGGGGCCAGTCGGGCTCGTCGTCGGCGTGAAGCGCGGCGATCGCCGCCTGGATCACATACGGGCCGCCCCCGCGCAACGCGATCGCCCGCTCGAGCGACGCCCGCCCCCGCTCGATCTCGGCTCCGTCCCACAGGGCCCTGTCCTGGTCGGCGAGCAGGACGAGCTCTCCGTCCGCGTGCCGAGCGTCCCGTCGCGAGTCGTGAAGTAGCATGAGCGCCAGGAGCCCCTGCGCCTCCGGCTCGTCCGGCATCAGGTCGGCGAGGGCGCTGCCGAGCCTGATCGCCTCCCCGGCGAGGTCGCCGCGGCCGCCGTAGCCCTCGTTGAAGATCAGGTAGACCACCGCCAGGGCGGCGTCGAGGCGGTCGGGCAGGAGGTGCGGCGGTGGAACTCGGAACGGGATGCCCGCGTCGCGGATCTTGCGCTTCGCCCTCACGAGCCGCTGCGCCATCGTCGCCTCGGAGGTGAGGAAGGCTCGCGCGATCTCGTCGGTGGTCAGGCCGCCGAGCGTGCGAAGCGTCAGCGCGACCTGTGCCTCGGTCGAGAGCGCGGGGTGGCAGCACGTGAAGATGAGCTCGAGCCGCTCGTCTTCGAAAGTCTCGTCATCCATCTCGTCTTCCACCGCCTCCGGAACGTCCAGCAGCTTCTTCTTCTCGGCGAGCGTGCGCTCGCGGCGGATGCGATCGATCGCCCGGTTGCGCGCCGTCGTCACGAGCCACGCTCCTGGGTTGGCGGGCTCGCCCTCGCGCGGCCATCGCTCGGCGGCGATCGCGAAGGCATCCTGAGCGGCCTCCTCGGCGAGGTCGAAGTCGCCGAGGAACCCGATCAGAGAGGCCAGAACGCGGCCCCACTCCTCCTTGAAGACGCGGTCGATCAGCGCTCGATCAGCGCTCCACCAGCGGCCGCACCTCGATCGCCCCGCCGAGGCGCGCAGCCGGGATCCTCGCCGCGACCTCCAGCGCCGCGTCGAGGTCGTCGGCCTCGATCAGGTAGTAGCCGCCGAGGACCTCCTTGGTCTCCGGGAATGGGCCGTCGGTGGTCAGCGTCTTGCCGTCCTCCACCCTCACGGTCGTCGCGGTTTCGGCCGGCTGCAGCTGGGATCCGCCGAGCGTCCCGGGCTCGTCGCTGATGGCGAAGTACTCGCCGACGATCGCGTTCCGCTGCTCCTCCGACATCGCGTCGAAGTTCTCATGGACGCCGTTCGAATAGATCATGAGCAGGTACTGCATCGATTCCCTCCTTCGGGAGATTGCATGTTCGTAGCACGACGAACGCGATTGCGCGAAATCGACAGGCCCGGCGGATCAGCGAATGTCGAGCCCGTGCGCTCGCTCGCGCGCGCGCGCGACCACCTCCTCGGAGCCGGCAACCGCGCCGCCTTGCATCAGCACGCGCCCCGCGACGATCGTGGTGTCGACGATCGAGCCCGATGCCGCGTAGACGAGACCGGCGTCGAGGGCGCCCATGGCGAGCTCGGGATCGCCGGTGCGGACGAGCAGGAGGTCGGCCGGGCCCCCCTCGTCCAGGCCGTGCCCGCCGATCAGCTCCGATCGCTGCCCGGTGGCGATCTCGAGCGTCTCCGCCGCCGTCACCGCCGCGGGGTCGCGCGCCTCGTTCTTCTGCAGGAGGGCGAACGTCTTCGCCGACTCGAGCAGGTCGAGGGAGTTGTTCGAGCCCGGGCCGTCGGTGCCGATGCCCAACGCGACCCTGGCCTCGCGCGCCTGCGCGTACGGGAACACCCGGCCGACCGCGAGCTTCAGGTTCGCAACCGGGTTGGTGACGATCGTCGCGCCTCGCTCCGCAATCAGCTCGAGCTCGTCGCGGTCCAGCCAGCAGCCGTGCGCGAGGATCGTGTTGGGGCCGAGAAGGCCGACCCGGTCGAGGTATGCGGCGGGGCGCTCACCGCGCTCGGCGACGCAGCGCTTCACCTCGTCCTCGGTCTCGGAGAGGTGGATCTGCACGGGCAGCCCGTCGGCCTGGGAGCGCTCGGCGATCCACCGCAGCGAACGCTCGCTGACCGTGTAGATGGCGTGCGGCGCGAACCCCGGGCGAGCCATCTCGCCGTTCGCATCGGCGATCCGCTCGAGGCTCCGCTCGGCGTCCGAGCACGCGCGCTCGGACTTCTCCGGATCCGCGTCGTCGATGAGCGGCGCGGCGGTGACCGCCCTGACCCCGGCGTCCTCGACCGCTCGCGCGGTTGCCTCGGCGTGCCAGTACATGTCCCAGAAGCGGGTGGTGCCGGTCCGGATCATCTCGACGCAGGCGAGCCGCGTGCCCCAGTAGACGTCCTCGTCCCCCATTCGCTTCTCGACCGGCCAGATGTGCTTCTCCAGCCACTCCATCAGCGGCAGGTCATCCGCGTACCCGCGGAAGAGCGTCATCGCGGCGTGCGTGTGGCCGTTGACGAGACCCGGCACGAGGGCGAGCCCCGAGCCGTCGATCACCTCGTCGCCGGCCTCCGGCGCCACGTCGGGCCCGACCGCGGCGATGACGCCGTCGTGGCAGCGCAGCCCCACCTCGACGCCGTCGAGGCTGGCACGTCGGATACAGAGGCTCAAGTTGCCCCTTCGGGCGCGCGCTCGCGATGGAAGTGCGGGACCGGGTGCGCGAGGTCGGGCACCTCGTTCTCGGTGCGGACCTCCTCGGCGAGCGGCGGGATCACGGCGCGCAGCGCTTCATCGAGGGTGTCGCGGTTCGTGGCGCGGCCCGCGTCGAGGCGCTCCATCGTGAGGTGCTTGTCGAGGCCGTTCGCGAGGTTGTCGACCACGCAGATCGAGGCGTAGCGGATATGAAGCTCGGCCGCCACCACGCACTCGGAGGCAATCGTCATGCCGACGATGTCGGCGTGGTCAGCGATCAGGCGAACCTCGGCGGGGGTCTCGAGGCGCGGGCCGACGCTCTGCCAATAGACGCCCTGCGTGGAGAGGTCGACGTTGGTCCACTCCCGCCAGCGCGCGACCACGTGCCGGCGCCAGCCGTAGTGGAAGCCGGGAACCCCGTGCCCTCGCTCGTCGTCGAAGGCACTCGTCCCGACGTGAAGCGCGATGAAGTCGTTCGGGCAGACGAAGCTGCCGACCGGGATCTCGGGCCTGAGGCTGCCCACCGATCCGATCGCCACGATCCGATCGCAACCGAGCTGCGCGAGCGCGCGCATGTTCGCGACGTGATCGATCACGTGCGGCGGGATGTAGTGCTCCATCCCGTGGCGGGGAAGGAATAGGAACTCGCCGCAATCGAGGACCGGCACGGAATGCCCGCTGACGTCGACGTCCACGCGTTCCCCGTCGCCGAGGATGCTCAGGCCGGCGAGGTTGTAGTAGCTCCCGGCGAGGGCGAGACGAGCCATCGGCCCCGATTCTACGTCGCGGCGGCTAAAGGCTCAGTAAGGAAACCACTACCGATCCGCGGTGAGGCCCGCCACGGCGACGAGGCTCGCCGCGCAGACGGTGACCGCGATGGCCACCGCCGTCGCCGCCGTGTGATCCGCCGCGAACGCGGCAAGGTCGCCGGCCCGCGCAAGGGCGGCGATGGCGACGACGGCTGCAACCGCGCCCAGTCCCTCCCGCCACCACCGCGACGGCCGGAGCCCAGGGGAGAGACGATCCATGGGCCGGGGCAGCTCTTGCCGCTCAGCCCGCAGGGCCGCAACCGCGAGCGAGAAGTAGAACGACGCGACGAGCATCCCGCCGAAGACGTCGCTCGGAAAGTGCCACACGAGGACGAGGATCGACATGCAGACCGCGATCGCGTAGGCGGCGGCAGCGACCGCGACGAATGGGCGAATGCGCCGCGGTGCGACCAGCACGGCCGCGAGCGCAAGCGCGACCGAGGCGGTCGCGTGACCGCTCGGGAACGCGGCCGCGCCGGGCTGGTCCAGGCCCACGACGCCACCCACCCGCGGATGCGCGAGCAGCAGCTTCAGGCCCTCGGCCGTGAGGATCGCCATGACGACGAGCACGGCGGCCGCCACGGCCTGGCGCTCTCGCCCCCAAACGCGGCCGAGGACGAGCAGCGCGGCCAGGATGCCGACAACGGGCAGAGGGTCGGCGAGGTGCGAGGCAGCGACGGCGATCGGAGTCGCGACGGGCCCCTGGAGCGCCGCGAGGCCATGCAGGGCAGTGGCATCGAGGGTCAGTGCGTAGGGGACCTCGTAGGCCGCGAGGAGGAGCAGGATGAAGCCGCCCAGGCAGGTCGAGGCACCGAGGAGGGGTGCGCGGACGCGTGGATTCACCCTGTAAACGGTAAAGCAGCTTTGAAACGCCAGCCCAAATATCGGCGTTTGGGGATTTATCCGCGCCATGGGGCGGATGAATCCCCAAACCCGCCTACGCGGGGGTGATCGGGTTGCGGCGCTCGCTGAAGTGGCGGTCCTTCGACTCCGCGTAGGCGAAGCGGCGGACGAGCTCCGCGCGCAGGTCGTCGGGCTCCACGACGGCGTCGACCACCAGCTCGGAGGCGAGGTGGAGGATGTCGATGTCGGCCGAGTACTCCTCGCGCTTGGAGCGGATGAACTCCTCGCGCTCCGCCTCGTCCTCTATCGCCTGGATCTGGTTGAAGAAGACGGCGTTGATCGCGGCCTCCGGGCCCATCACCGCGATCGACGCGGTGGGCAGCGCGATGCAGCAGTCCGGCTCGAACGCCGGTCCGGCCATCGCGTAGAGCCCCGCCCCGTACGCCTTGCGGACGATCACCGACAGCTTCGGCACCGTCGCCTCGGAGACGGCCGAGATCATCTTCGCGCCGTGCCGGATGATCCCCTGGCGCTCGACGTCGGTGCCGATCATGAAGCCGGGAACGTCCGCCAAGAACAGCAGCGGGACGTTGAACGCGCTGCAGGTCCAGATGAATCGCGCGGCCTTGTCGGCGGAGTCGACGAACAGCACGCCGCCCTTGAACTTCGGCTGGTTCGCGACGATGCCGACGACCTGCCCATCGAGCCGCGCGTAGCCCGTGACGAGCTCCTTCGCCCAGCGTGCCTGGACCTCGCAGAACGAGCCGGCGTCGGTGAGCGCGTCGATCAGCTCCTTGACGTCGAACGGCGTCTTCTCGTCGGTCGGGACGATCTCGGACACCGCGCGCTCGGCACCCGGCGCCGCGGGCGGGGCCGAGGGCGGTGCCTCCCGCCAGCTCCCCGGCATGTAGGACAGGTAGCGGCGGGCGACGTCGATGGCCTCCTCGTCGCTGCCGGCGAGGAAATGCCCGCAGCCGGAGACCGACGTGTGCATGCGGGCGCCGCCCATCTCCTCGAGCGTCACCTTCTCGCCGATCACCATCTCGGCCATCCGCGGCGAGCCGAGGTACATGGACGCGTTGCCGTCGCGCATGATCACGACGTCGCAGAAGGCGGGGATGTAGGCGCCGCCCGCCGCCGAGGGGCCGAAGAGCAGGCATACCTGCGGAACACGCCCCGAAAGCCTCACCTCGTTGTGGAAGATCCGCCCGGCTCCCCGCCGTCCCGGGAACATGCGGACCTGGTCGGTGATGCGAGCGCCGGCCGAGTCCACGAGGTACACCATCGGGACCTCCAGCGTCAGCGCGCGCTCCTGGATCCGCAGGATCTTCTCGACCGTCTTCGGCCCCCAGGAGCCGGCCTTCACCGTCGGGTCGTTGGCCATCAGGCAAACCCGCCGGCCGGCGATCGCCGCGAGTCCGGTGACGACGCCATCGGCGCCGAGCCCCTCCTGCTCCCAGCTCGCAAGAAGCGCCTCCTCCGCGAAGGACCCGGGATCGATCAGCCGCTCGATGCGCCCTCGGACCTCGAGCTTCCCCTGCTCCGCGGTCTTGGCGTGGTGGCGCTCGGGGCCCCCGCCGAGCGCCGCCTCGAGCGCGGCGTCGAGCCCGCGCCGCTCACCTACCTCGGTCATCGAGGCTCGTCGGGCTCGGCCTCGGAATCGTCGACGTCGTCGAACGTCTCGAGTACCTCGGTCGCGTCGCCGGGCAGCGGCTCGGAATCGAGCTCGTCGAATTCGCCCAGCTCCGCCTCCTCGTCCTCACCCGGCTCCTCGACGCCTTCGTCGAACTCGTCGACGTCAAAGGGGGGCGCTTCGACCGACTCCGGCTCGGGCTCCGCCATCGGCTCGCCCATCGCTTCTAGTTCGTCATCGGAGTCGTCGACGGGCACCTCGGCGGCCGCCGCGCTCTCGCGGAGCGCCCGGAGCTCGTCCGCGAGGCGGCCGACCTCGGCGAGGATCACGCCTCGTCGCTCGGCGAGATGCTCAACCCGCGCGGCCAGGATGCGGCGGCGCTGAAGCGCGTCCTCCACGATCGACTCGGCGCGGCTCTCGGCCTCGCGCACGACCTCCTGCGCGCGCCGGCTCGCCTCGAGCCGCTCGGCGCGCGTCTCCTCCTCCGCCGCGCTCCTCGCGGTGGCAGCAAACTCCTCCGCCTCGGCCCGGAGACGATCGGCCTCGGCGCGCGCGGTCGACGCGACGCTCTCTGCGTCGCGCTGGGCACCGCCCTTGAGCTCGCGGGCCGTCTGCTCGGCCGCACGAAGGATCTCGGCCGTCGACTCCCCCACGCGCTCGAGCTCGCGGCGCACCGCGTCGGGATCGCCCGCCGGGCCGGTGCGCGCCAGCTCGGCGCCGCGCAGCTCGTCGGCCAGCCAGGCCAGAAAGGTGTCGACCTCGCTGCGGTCGTAACCACGCCGGGCGACCTTGAAGCTCGCCCCTCGGACGCGCTCGGCGAGCGCGTAGCCAGGGTCAACGGCAGCCGCCTCCACGGTCGCGCCGGGGTCATTCTCGGGCACGGACATGTCCGCCCGAGGGTAGCTAGGAGTCGATCGCGACCGGCTTCTCGCCCGAGTAGTCGTAGAAGCCGCGGCCGCGTCTTGCGCCCGTAGTCGCCGGCCTCCACCAGCTTCCGCAGGGTTTCGGGCTGCGCGAACCGCTCCTCGCCGTAGGCGTCGACCATGACATCCGCGATCGAGGCGAGGGTGTCGAGCCCGACGAAGTCCGCGAGCGTCAGGGGGCCCATCGGGTGGCTCGCGCCCGCCATCATGCCCGTGTCGATGTCCTCGATCGAGCCCACGCCCTGCTCGTGGGCGCGGATCGCGTCGAGCATGTACGGCACCAGGAGCCGGTTGACGATGAAGCCGCGGTTGTCGTTCGCGGCCACGGTGGTCTTGCCGAGCGTCTTCCCGATCTCGAAGCCGAGGTCGTAGGCCTCATCCGAGGTCGCCTCCGCGCGAACGACCTCGAGCAGCGGCATCACCTGCGCCGGGTTGAAGAAATGCAGGCCGAGGAACCGCTCGGGGCGCTCCGTGACCGCCGCCTGATCGGCGACCGATAGCGACGAGGTGTTGGTGGCGAAGAAGGCGCCGTCCTTGACCACGCCGTCGACCTCGCGCCACATCTCGAGCTTCAGGTCGAGGTCCTCGGTGATCGCCTCGATGACGACATCGCAGTCTGCGAGCTCGGCGTAGTCGAGGGTGGGCTGGATCCTGGCGCGCACCGCGTCGGCGTCGGCCTGCTCCGCCTTCCCCTTCTCGACCGCCCGAGCGAGCTGCTTTTCGACCTTGGCAAGGCCCTTGTCGAGCTTCTCCTGGTCGACCTCGCGAACGACCACGTCCCAGCCGGCCTGCGCGCAGATCTGCGAGATCCCGTGACCCATCAGCCCGCAACCGAGCACTCCGACCTTGTTGATCTCCATCAGTCCATTTCTCCCTTCGTCGGCCGCGGCACCCTACCGCCTCCCAACCGCCGAACGTCCCTGGCTCGGGGCTATAGCCGGGCACGAGGGACGTTCGGGGAACTTCGGCTCCGTTTAGCTGGATTCGCTACGTTCCTCGCCCCCTTGCCGGCCGACGACGCCACCAGCGGGCGGTGGCGGCGGGCGCCTGTCGCGCTCGCCCTCGCCGTCGCCCTCGCCGCCGCGCTCGCGGGCGTTCTCGGCTGCGGCTCGGGCGGCGGATCGCCCAGCACAGCGACGGCCAAGCCCACGCCCGTGGACAAGCGGCTCGCGAAACGGACGGCGGGCGGGCCGAACTTCCTCGTGATCCTCATGGACGACCAGGCGACCAACAGCTTCAAGGCCCGCTACGAGCCGCAGACCTTCAAGTGGATCGTCGACCCGGGGACCCGCTTCGCCAACGGACTCGCGGCGCCGCCGCTGTGCTGTCCCGACCGCGCCGGCTTCCTCACGGGCGACTACCCGCACTCGAGCGGGGTCTTCTCCAACCATCCCGGGTATTCCGACCTGCGCGGCAAGGGCAACACCCTGCCCGTGTGGCTCGCCCGGGCCGGCTACCGCACCGCGCTCATCGGCAAGTACCTGAACCACTACTACGGCACCGAGGGGCTGCGGCCGGCGCCGGGCTGGGACACGTGGTTCTCGCAGACGAACCGCGAGCAGTACTACGACTACCCGGTCTCCGACAACGGGGTCGAGCGCCAGTACGGCTCTGCCTTGCACGACTACTCGAGCAGCGTCTTCTCGAGCCAGGCGGCCGACTTCATCACGCAGGACGCGCACTCCCGCCGGCCCTTCTTCCTCTGGCTCACCTACAACGCCCCCCACGGTGTGAAGGACTCGGGGCCGGCGTGCGGCAACCACAACCCGCGACCGCCGAAGGGCGGCGACGCGCGGCGGCTGAAGGGGCACCCGGTGCCGAAGCCGGCCTCGTTCAACGAGCGCGACGTCTCCGACAAGCCGCTCGCCATCTCCAAGCTCCCGCCGGTCACGCCGCGCGATGTCGGGCACCTGGATCGCCGCTGGCGCTGCACGCTTGCCACTATGTCGGCGGCGGATCAAGGGGTCGGGCACGTGATGCGGGCGCTCAAGCGCAGCGGCCAGCTCGACAACACCATCGTCTTCTACATGTCTGACAACGGCTTCTACTTCGGCGAGCACCGGATCCTCTCGGGCAAGCAGTACCCGTACGAGCCCGGGCTGCGAGGTGCCCTACGCGGTCCGCGTGCCCTCGCGGTACCGCGACCGGCCGCAGCCGGCGGTCTCGACCGAGGTGTGTCTCGAAGAGGACGCGACGCCGACGATCCTCGACTACGCGGGGGGCCTTCCCTCCTGCACGCTCCGCCAAGCACTGCCGCCGCATCGACGGCCGCCCCCTCCAGCCTCTGCTGGGCGGGCGAGGGACGCTGGCCAGCCGACCGCGGAGTCCTCGCCGAGATCGCCGCCGACCAGGGCGCCTACTCGGCGATCCGCACCGAGCGCTGGGTCTACGTGCGCTACGACGACGCCCAGTCGGAGCTCTACGACCTGCGCCGCGACCCGGCCGAGCTGCGCAACCTCGCCGGCAAGCCCGGCCTATGCCCAGATCGAGGCCGAGCTCGGCGCGCGGCTCAATCGCCTCCGCCGCTGCTCCGGCGCTCGCGGCGTCGTCCCGCCCGCCCACGGAAAGCCACTCTGCGAATGATCGGCGGCCTCCTCGCAGCAGCCGGCTCGGCGGCGCTCGTGCGCCTCTTCGTCGGCATCGCAAGCCTCGCGTCGATCGCCGCGGGCGCGGTGAGCTCGACCGACCCCGGCAACGCCCCACCCCGAAGGCCGCTGCCGGCGCGCCGAACGTCCTCCTCGTCGTCGTCGACGACCAGGCGACGAACAGCTTCAAGCCGCGCTTCATGCCGCACACCTTCCGCTGGCTGGTTCGCGGCGGGACGAACTTCGTCAACGGCCTTGCCGCACCGCCGCTCTGTTGCCCGGATCGGGCGGGGATCCTGACCGGCGACTACCCGCACAACCACGGCGTGTTCTGGAATGACCCCGGCTACGTCAACCTCACGGACAAGAGAGACACGCTCCCGGTCTGGCTGAAGCGAGCGGGCTACCGGACTGGAATGGTCGGCAAGCTCCTGAATGGCTACGACGAGCACGAGGGACTGGCCCCGGCCCCCGGGTTCGACTTCTGGTTCGACCTGCTCGCCGAGAAGCGCTACTACGACTACGAGGTCTCCGATCAGGGCCGCCGCCGTGCCTATGGCAACAAGCGCCGCGACTACTCAACCGACGTCTTCACCCGCCAGGCCAAGCGCTTCATCCACCAGAGCGCGAACGGGGGCAAGCCGTGGTTCCTGTGGCTGGGCTACGACGCGCCCCACACCGCGCACTCGACGGTGGTGAAGGGATGCGGCGGGAACGACCCAGTGCCGCCCGACCACGCCGCGGCGGTCCGCTACCGGAAGACGCCCCTCCCACGACCCCCGAGCTACAACGAGCACGCGGTGTCCGACAAGCCCCCGAGCATCTCGGAACTGCCGAACATCAGCCACCACACGTTCAACAACGTTAGGCGCCGCTACCACTGCACCCTCGCTACCGATCGCGAGGTCGACCTCGGCATCGATCGCCTCCGCCGGCAGCTGCGTCGCGAGCACGAGCTCTCCCGGACGATCGTCCTCTACTACTCCGACAACGGCTACTTCTTCGGTGAGCACCGTCTCCCCCGCGGCAAGTCGCTTCCGTACGAGCCGTCCCTTCGGGTGCCGTACGCGGTCCGGGTGCCGGCCGCCTACCGCCAGGGGCCGCAGCAGCGGGTCTCGCGCAAGCTCGTCACGAACGAGGACATCCCCGCCACCATCCTCGACTACGCCGGCGACCCGCCTGCGTGCGCCGGCGCGCTCGACTGCCGCACGCTCGATGGCCGTAGCATCCGGCCGCTCCTGGGAGGCTCCGGGCGGTGGCCGCATGACCGGGGGATCCTCTCGGAGATCTCGGGCGGCGTTCAGCACTGGCGCGCGGTCCGGACGCCGCGCTGGATGTACGCCCGCTACGAGGGCGGCGCAAGGGAGCTCTACGACCTTCACCGTGACCCCTACGAGCTCAAGAACCTGGCCGAGGACGGCAAGTACTCGCGGGTGGAGCGCTCCATGGCCGACCGGCTGAAGCGGCTACGGCATTGCGCCGGGATCAAGGGTCGCGACCAGAGCCTGCACGGGACGCCGTTCTGCGAGTGAGCTCG
This sequence comes from uncultured Actinomycetes bacterium, assembly GCA_963823245.1. GTDB lineage: Bacteria > Actinomycetota > Thermoleophilia > Solirubrobacterales > 70-9 > JAWVFM01. The sequence continues at coordinate 776,669 of CAWGKQ010000008.1, forward strand.
AGGCGGGGAAGGCGGCTGGCCTGTGCGGGCGCCGTGGCTGGGGCCGCCGTCGCCTGTGCGATCGCGCTGGCACCCGCGGCATCGAGCGCCGAGCTCGGTACGCGCCCCAACTTCATCGTGATCCTCGTCGACGACCAGGCGACGAACACCTTCAACCGCGACTTCATGCCACAGACGTACCGGTGGATCGTCGACCCCGGGACCAACTTCACCAACGGCCTCGCCGCGCCCCCCCTCTGCTGTCCCGATCGCGCCGGGATCCTCACCGGCCAGTACCCGCACAACGACGGGGTGTTCTCGAACGATCCGGGCTATCCCTCGCTGAACGACCCGGGCGACACCCTGCCCGTCTGGCTTCACCGGGCCGGGTACCGGACCGGCTTCATCGGCAAGTTCCTCAACAACACCGTGGCGACCCTCGGCCACGCGAAGGCACCGGGCTTCGACCGCTGGTTCGCATACGACAACGGCAACCAGTACTTCGACTACACGATGGCCGACCAGGACGGCCAAAAGGCCTTCGGCTCGCAGCCGGCGAGCTACACGACGAACGTGTTCACGCGGCAGGCGCTCGAGTTCACCGGGGCGCACCCCGGCAAGCCGTTCTTCCTCTGGCTCGCCTACAACGCGCCTCACGACGCGCACGAGGGCCGCGGGCATTGCAAGCGGCTCGACCCGCTCCTCGCGCGCGGCGCCGATTACCGCCGGTTCGCGAGCCGCGAGCTCCCGCGGCCCCCCTCCTTCAACGAGCGCGACGTCTCCGACAAGCCGCAGGCGATCCGCTCGCTGCCGAGGTTGAGCGCCGACACTGTTGACAACATGACGCGCCGGTACCGCTGCACCGCAGCCGCGATGCACGAGGTGGATCGGGGCATCGCGAAGGTGATGGGCTCGCTCCGCCGAAGCGGGGACCTCGACAACACGATCGTGATCTACACGTCCGACAACGGCTACTTCTTCGGCCAGCACCGGATCAACCGGGGCAAGTCGCTCCCGTACGAGCCCGCCCTGCGGGTGCCGTTCGCCGTGCGCGTTCCATCGCGCTACCGCGAGGGCCCGCAGCAGCCGGCGGACGGAGCGCTCGTCGCCAACGTCGACATCGCGCCGACGCTCGTGGACTACGCGGGCGGGGTCCCGTCCTGTGCGAGCGACAGCGACTGCCGCGTTCTCGACGGGCGCAGCCTGCGGCCACTGCTCGGAGGAACGGGCGACTGGCCGGCCGACCGCGGCGTCCTGGCCGAGATCAACTCGAGGGCGGCTCAGTACTCGGCGATCCGCACCCACAAGTGGATGTACGCCGAGTACCCCGACGGCGAGCGGGAGCTCTACGACCTGCACCAGGACCCCTTCGAGTTGCGCAACCGGGCTGGAGAGCCCGCGTATGCGACCACCCAGATCCAGCTCGCCCAGCGCCTCGCGGCCCTGCGCAGCTGCTCCGGGACGGTCGGCGTGGGAGCGTGCGAATGACCCGTGTCGTCGCCGCAACGCTGGCGCTGTGCGCCATCGCGGCCGCCGTCCTCTCCCTGCCGAGCCGCGGCTCGGGAGCGCGGGCGGTGCCGCCGCCCAACGTCCTGCTCGTCCTGGTCGACGACCAGGCCATGAACACGTTCCGGTCCACGTACATGCCGGAGACGTTTCGCTGGATCGTCGACCACGGGACGAAGTTCACCTCCGGGCTCGCGGCGCCGCCGCTGTGCTGCCCTGATCGCGCCGGCATCCTCACCGGCCAGTACCCGCACAACAACGACGTCTTCTCGAACGACCCGGGCTACGGCAGCCTCAACGGGAAGGGCGACGTCCTGCCGGTGTGGCTGCAGCGTGCGGGCTACCAGACGGGCTTCGACGGCAAGTTCCTCAACAACCTCTCGGTCTACCAGGGGACGAAGCCGGCGCCCGGCTACGACTCCTGGTTCGGGTTCCTCGAGCCGCCGGGCTACTACGACTACACGATGTCCGACGACGGCAAGCGGGAGTCGTTCGGCTCGGCGCGCACCGACTACTCCACCGACGTCATCACGCGGCACGCGAAGCAGTTCATCCACTCCACCGATGCCTCGAAGCCGTGGTTCCTCTGGCTCGCCTACAACGCGCCGCACGACACCAAGCCGGTGATCGGCAACTGCGGCCACAGCTCGCCGCTGCCGCCCACTCAGGAGTACGAGCGGCTCTACGGGAAGTACCCCCTCCCCACCCCGCCGTCGTTCAACGAGAAGGACGTCTCCGACAAGCCGGCGTACATGCAGGCGCTCCACCACATCCCGCCCGCTTCGCGCCACCACATCGTCACCCGCTGGAAGTGCACCCTCGCGACGATGCACGAGGTCGACGCGGAGCTCGGCCAGCTCATGCGCTGGATGAAGGACAACGGCCAGCTTCAGCGCACGATCGTCTTCTACCTCTCCGACAACGGGTACTTCTTCGGCGAGCACCGGGTCACCCGCGGGAAGTCCTACCCCTACGAGCCCGCCCTCCGGGTGCCCTACGCCGTCAGGATCCCGCCGGACTACCGGGGCCCGACCCGCCCGCCACGGACCTCTGACGAGGTCGTCTCGAATCAGGACATCGCGCCGACGATCCTCGACTACGCGGGCGGGGCGGCGCCCTGCCGGGGGCCGAACACCTGCCGCGTCCTCGACGGCCGCAGCCTCCGCCCCTTGCTCAGCGGCTCCGGCACATGGCCGAGCGACCGCGGGGTGCTGGCCGAGATCAACGCCGGAACGAGCGTCGGCACCCACTACGCGGCGATTCGCACCAAGCGGTTCATCTACACGGAGTACACGGACGGCGAGCTGGAGCTCTACGACCTCGACACCGACCCCTTCGAGCGGACGAACATCGCCGGACAGCCCGCCTACGCCGCGGTCCAGGCGGTTCTCGAACGCAGGCTGCACCGCCTCGAGCAGTGCTCGGGCGTCCACGGCCACGACGCCTGCCAGTAGGACGGCAGATGCTCAGGCGGTGGGCGCGCTCAGCCCGACGCGCTCGAACTCGCGCGCCATCGCGTCGCGCAGGGCGTGCATGGCCGACATGGGCCGCACCATCACCGTCAGCTCGCGCACGCGTCCGTCGGCGTCGAACCGCAGGAGGTCGAGACCCTGGACCTCACGATCTCCCACGCGCGCCTCGAAGATCAGCGCGTCGGCGTCATCGCCGGCGAGCCGATCGGTGTAGCGGAAGTCCTCGAACACGTTCATCGCCCCCTCGACGAGGATCGTGGCGACCACCTCGCGGCCCTCGTAGGGCCGAAAGACGACCGGGCTCCGGAAGACCACGTCCTCCGCGAGGACGTCGGGCACCGCCGCGGCGTCGCGCGACTCGACGGCGTTGACGAAGGCGTCGCTTCGCATCGTCCCGAACCCTATTCGCCTCCGCCCCACTCCACCGGGCCGGCGCGGAGCACGTGGGCGCCCAGCGGCCGGCCGAGGACCTCCTGGACGGCGCGGGATGCGTCGAGGAGCCGAGGCAGCTCGATCCCAGTCTCGATCCCCATTTCGTGGAGCATCGACACGAGGTCCTCGGTCGACACGTTGCCCGTGGAGCCCGGCGGGACCGGGCAGCCGCCGAGCTCGCCGAAGGAGGACTCGAAGCTCGAGATGCCGGCCTCGAGCGCGGCGAGAGCGTTGGCGAGACCCTGGCCGCGGGTGTTGTGGAAGTGCGCGGTGAGCTCGACGCCGCCGAGGCGCTCGCGCGCCGCAGCGAAGAACTCCCCGACCTGCCTCGGGTTCGCCATGCCCGTCGTGTCGCCGAAGGCGACCTCCTCGCACCCCGCCGCCGCAAGACGCTCCGCGATCTCGAAGACGCGGTCGGGCGGCACCTCGCCCTCGTACGGGCAGCCGAACGAGGTCGAGATGACGCCCTCGCAGCGCAGGCCGGAGTCGCGGGCCGAGGCGATGGTCCGCTCGAGGCCGTCGAGCGACTCGGAGATAGAGCGATTGACGTTCTTTCGGTTGTGGGTCTCCGAGGCCGAGAGGAAGAGGTTCACCTCGTCGAAGCGGTCGCGGTGGGCGAGCGCGCGCTCGAGGCCCCGCTCGTTGGGGACGAGGACCGAGTAGCTCACCCCCGCCGGCCTCTCGATCGCCTCGAGGACCTCCTCGGCGTCGGCGAGCTGCGGGATCACGTCGGCGCGGACGAACGACGTCACCTCGAGCCGCTCGAGGCCGCTCGAGGCGAGCATGCCGATCAGGCGGACCTTCTCGGCGGTCGGGATCACCTCGGGCTCGTTCTGGAACCCGTCACGAGGGCCCACCTCGCGGATCCGCGCCCGTTGCGGGAAATCGCTCACGCCGAAAGCGTAGGCGGCTAGGCGCTCTTCACGGCGCCGACGTCGATCACGCGGCGCTCGTGGGTGCCGACGCCGATCGTCCGCTCGCCCTCCCGCACCTCGACGTCGAAGCGGAGCTTGCGGCCGTCGACGACCTCGGCCAGCGTCGCGCGCACGGTGCATGCCGCGCCCTCCAGCGCCGCGGCCACGTGCTTGACGCAGACCTCGAAGCCGACCGTCGCCTTGCCGTCGGGCAGGTTCTCGTAGGAGAGGACCGAGGAGGCGCGCTCCATCATCCCGATCATGCCCGGCGTGGAGAGCACGCGAGCGCCGATCGTGCCGCCGACGTCGGTGACGAGGCGGTCGGAGACGACGAACTCGTCGATGCGCTCCAGGCCCGGCTCGAGCCTCAAACCATTCCCAGGCCGCCGGAGACGCCAAGGGTCTCGCCGGTGACGTACGAGGCGTCGTCGGAGGCAAGGAAGGCGATCGCAGCCGCGACCTCCTCGGGCTGCCCGAGGCGGCCGAGCTGCGTGCCGGCCTTCATCGTCTCGATGATCTTCTGGCCCATCTCGCCGAACTCCGTGGCGCCCATGAGCAGGGGGGTCTCGATCGGACCTGGGGCGATCGAGTTGGCCGTGATCCCGTAGCGGGCGTTCTCGCGGGCGATCACCTTCATGAACGCGATCACTCCGCCCTTGGCGGCCGAGTAGACGGCCGAGCCCTTCGATCCGACCCTGCCGGCCTCGGACGACGTGGAGACGATGCGCCCGTACCCGGCGGCCTGCATGCCCGGCAGAGCGGCCTGGGTGCACGCGAGCACGCCCACCAGGTTCACCGCGATCACCCGCTGCCATTGGTCCGGCGTGACCTGCGTGAAGAAGCCGAACTCGTCCATCCCGGCGTTGTTGATGAGGATGTCGAGCGTGCCGCCCGCCGCGTCGACCGCCGCCTTCGCCGAGTCCGGGTCGGTGACGTCGAGGTGGACGGCGTGCCCCTCGATCTCGCCCGCGACCGCCTCGGAGCCCTGGTCGTTCAGGTCGGCGACCCACACCTCGGCACCCTCGGCTGCGAGCCTGCGCGCGGTCGCGGCGCCGATGCCGCTCGCGCCGCCGGTGACCATGGCCTTCCTTCCTTCCAGCCGCATCGCGCGGGCAGCATATGCGCTGGCCGGGAAATAGACTCCGCCGCCGATGGCGGCCGCTGAAAACGACCCGATCCCCATCATCGGCGGCACCGGCGCGCTCGGCTACGGGCTCGCGGTCCGCTGGGCGCGGGCCGGACGCTCGGTGGTGATCGGCTCGCGGGTGCCGGGACGCGCGGCCGAGGCGGCGGAGCGCGTTCGGGCCGCCACCGGTGGCGACGTCGAGGGGCTCGAGAACGCGGAGGCGGCGCGGCGCGGCCCGATCGTCTTCCTCACGGTGCCGTTTCGCGCCCAGTCCGAGACGCTCCAGAACCTGCGCGAGGCGCTCGCGGCGCCGCAGCTACTGGTCGACTGCACGGTCCCCACGGCGGCGGCCGTGAGCGGCAAGGCGACCCGGCTCCTCGGCGTCTGGCAGGGATCGGCGGCGGAGCAGGCGCAGGAGATGGCGCCCGAAGGCGTCACCGTCGTGTCGGCGCTCCACACGGTCAGCGCGAAGGCGCTCGCCGACGGTGATCCGCTCGACGAGGACATCCTCGTATGCGGCGAGCGGAAGGCCGACAAGGCCCGCGTCGCGGCGCTCATCGAGCTGATCGAGGGGCTTCGCGCGGTCAACGCGGGCGCGCTCGAGACGGCCCGGATCGTCGAGGGCCTCACGCCGCTCCTCATCTCGATCAACGTGCGCTACAAGGCCCACGCCGGCATCCGCGTGACCGGGCTTCCGGACGCCGACCACTGGGCGTGACCCGGGTCGCGCTGCTCGCGGGAGGGACCGGGGGCGGGAAGCTCGCCGCAGGCCTCCAGGACGTCGTCGGCGACGGCCTCGCCGCGATCGTCAACACCGCCGACGATTTCGACGTGCACGGGCTTCGCGTGTCGGCCGACCCGGACCTCGTGACGTACTGGCTGTCGGGCGAGATCGACGCCGAGCGCGGTTGGGGAATCCGCGACGACGACTTCGTCGTCCACCGGCGCCTCGAGCGCCTCGGCGCGCCGGGGTGGTTCAGCCTCTCCGACCGCGATCTCGCGACGTGCCTGTACCGGACCCACTTCCTTGCCGAGGGCGGCACGCTCACCGCGGCGCAGGCTCAGATCGCGCGGACGCTCGGGGCGGTCGGCGCCGTGTTGCCGATGTGCGAGGAGCGGGTCGCGACCCGCGTGAGGACGCCGGCCGGCTGGCGGGAGCTGCAGGAGTTCCTCATCCTCGACCACGGGGAGGCGCCGATCGAGGGGATCGAGGTGAGCGGAATCGAGAGCGCCCGGGCGACCCCCGAGGTGCTCGGGGCCATCGAGCGCGCGGACGTCGTGGTGATCGCGCCGTCGAACCCCGTGATCTCGATCGGCCCCATCCTCGCGATCCAGGAGATACGCGAGGCGATGATCGAGAGCGCCGCTCCCGTCATCGCCGTGAGCCCGCTCGTGGCGGGGCGGTCGATGAAGGGCCCGACCGAGGCCTTCATCGCCGCGGCGGGGCGCCCGGTCACGCCGGCGGGCGTCGCCTCGCTCTACGAGGGCCTTCTCGACGCGTTCGTCGCCGACGCGGAGGACCCGGGCGCGGATCCCGACGACGTCACGGTGCTCCGCTGCCCGACGCTGATGGTCGACGCGCAGGGTCGGCGGGCATTGGCCGAGCGGGTGCTCGAGCTCGCGCGCGCGATGGCGGCGTGAACGCCACGGCGATCGTCCCCGTGAAGCGGTTCGGGCGAGCGAAGCAACGCCTCCTCGGCGCCGTCGATGAGCCTCAGCGGGCGGCAATCGTGAAGGCGATGCTCGCCGACGTTCTGGCGGCCATCGGGCGGGCCGAGCGAGTCGAGCGCGTCATCGTCGTCACGGGCGAGGGGCGAGCCGAGCGGGTGGCGCTTCGCGCGGCACAGCGCATGAAGACGCCGCTCGAGGTGCTGCGCGACCCCAAGGACACCGGTCATTCCGAGGCCGCCGTGCTCGGGATCGTGCGAGCGAAGGCGCTCGGCGCAAGGTGCGTCGCGCTTCTCCCGGGCGACTGTCCGCTCCTCGACCCGGCCGAGCTCGACGCCGCGCTCGATGGCTTGGGTGACGGCGTCGTAGGCGTCATCCCCGACCGCCACGCGACCGGAACCAACGGCCTGCTGCTCGCGCCGGCCGACGCCATCGGCCCGGTGTTCGGGCCCGGGAGCCGCGACCGCCACCTCGGGCGCGGGGCGGCGGCGGGCTACGACGCGCGCCTCGAGGAGCTCCCCTCCCTCGCCCTCGACGTCGACACCCCCGAGGACCTCGCAGCCCTCACCGACATCCTCTCGCGGGAGCCCGAGCGGGCACCGGCGACGGCGCGGGAGCTGGCGCAACTGTGAGCGGGCGAATCGAGATCCTGCCCGTGGAGGGCCTCGGCGAGGTCGTCGGCGGGGATGTCCTGGGCCGCCTGATCGCGGATGCGGCGCCGGGGATCGCGGAGCGCCGACGTCGTCGTCGTCTCCCAGAAGGCCGTCTCCAAGGCGGAGGGGCGGGTTCGCGACCTGGCCGACGTCGAGCCCGGGGAGCGCGCCGTCGGCCTGGCGCGCGAGCTCGGCAAGGATCCGCGGCTGGTCGAGCTCGTCCTCGGCGAGGCCGAGCGGGTCGTTCGCGCCGAGCGCGGCGTTCTGATCGTCGAGGTCCGCTCGGGCCTCGTCTGCGCGAATGCCGGAATCGACTCGTCGAACGTGCCGGGAGACGAGCGCGTGACGCTCCTGCCGGCGGACCCCGACGCCTCCGCACGGCGGATTCGCGAGGAGCTCCGCGACGCCATGCGGGGTCTTGCCCGCCGTCGTCGTGGCCGACAGCTTCGGGCGCCCCTGGCGCCTCGGTCAGACCGACGTCGCCATCGGATGCGCGGGCCTCGCCCCGCTGGACGACTGGCGCGGTCGCGTCGACCGCGACGGCGGAGAGCTCGCGGCGACCGCGATCGCGATCGCCGACGAGGTCGCCGCCGCGGCCGACCTGGTGCGCGACAAGGTGAGCGGCACGCCTGCGGCCGTCGTCCGGGGCGTAGGCGCGCACGTCACGTCGGCGGACGGCCCCGGGGCCGTGGCGCTGCGGCGGGCGGAGTCCGAGGACCTCTTCCGCTAGCGGGGCGGCGGCTCGCCGGTCATCGGATCGGGCTCGCCCTCGTTGCTCACGTCGGGCGCCTCGTAGAGCTGGCCCGGCGCGCCGCCGATGACCAGCACCCGCAGCGGCGCATCGCCGGTAACGATCTTCCGCGTCACCCCGGACGGGACGCTTGCGAACACGCCCGGCTCGAGAATGTGGTCGGTGCCGTTGATCGTGATCGTCGCGCTCCCTTGGAGCGCGGTGTAGACCTCCTCCTGGCCGTCCTCGGAGTGGTCATGCTCGGGGTAGTCGGAGAAGTTCGGCGGCAAGTCGATGACCGCGAGCCCGAACGATTCGACACCGAGGCCGGCGCGCACCCGCCTGAACGCGCCTCCGTAGATCCCCTCGAACTCATCCAGCCTCTTCACCGTCGCCTCAGCCACCAGCCACTCCTTCGATAGAAAGCACCGCCGCGCCGCGGAGCCTACCCGTGCGGATGTCGTCGAGCGCCTCGTTCGCCGCCTCGAGCGGGTAGGAGGTGACCTCGGTCCGGACCGGCACGCGCGGGGCGATCTCCAGAAGCTCCACGCCGTCGCGGCGGGTGAGGTTCGCGACCGAGCGCACCGAGCGCTCGCCCCAGAGGATCTCGTAGGGGAACTGCGGGATGTCGCTCATGTGGATGCCCGCGCAGACGCAAGCTCCACCCGGCGCAAGCGCGCGAAGGGCGGCCGGCACGAGCGCGCCCACCGGGGCGAAGATGATCGCCGCGTCGAGCGGCTCCGGCGGGCCGGCCTCGGAGTCGCCCGCCCACTCGGCGCCGAGCTCGCGGGCGAAGGCCTGGCCGTCGGCGTCTCCGGGCCGGGTCAGCGCGAAGACCCGGCGGCCCTGGTGCGCGGCGACCTGGCAGACGATGTGCGCCGAGGCGCCGAAGCCGTAGAGGCCCACGCGCTCGGCGTCCCCGCACAGGCGGAGTGCGCGATAGCCGATCAGCCCGGCGCAGAGGAGCGGCGCCTGCGAGACGGGATCGGGATCGGAGTCGAGGGCGAAGCAGAACCGCTCGTCGGCGACGGCGCGCTCGGCGTACCCGCCGTCGATGTCGTAGCCGGTGAAGCGGGCGCGCACGCACAGGTTCTCGCGGCCGGAGCGGCAGTAGCGGCACTCGCCGCAGGTCCACCCGAGCCACGGGATGCCGACCCGGTCGCCGAGGTCGAAGCGCTCGGCCCCCTCCCCCGCCTCGACCACCTCGCCGACGATCTGGTGCCCCGGAACGAGCGGGAGCTTCGGCTCGGTGAGCTCGCCGTCGACGATGTGGAGGTCGGTGCGGCACACGCCGCAGGCGAGCACTCGGACGGCCACCTCGCCGGGACCGGGTTCGGGCTCGGAGGCGGTGTGCAGCTCGAGGGGTTGGTGCTGCTGGTTAAGGAGCATCGTTCGCACGCACCGAAGTGTGGCGCGCCGTTCCGTCCGCTGCCCCGTGGACCATCGGCTCGGCGGGTGGCCACGGAGGAGGTGCTCGAATGGAAGACCGCTACGCGAGACTCGGTGCGCTCGGAGGCATCGTCGCCGTCATTGCCCTGATCGTCGGGTTCGGACTGGCCGCCAGCGGCGCACCGGGATTCGACGAGTCCGGGCAGGCCTGGAGCGGATTCTTCGCCGACCACGCGACGCGGATCCAGCTCGGGGTGGCGATCGTGGGCGCCGGCATCTTCTTCTTCATCTGGTTCCTCGGCAGCCTTCGCAGCGCGATTGCCGCGGCCGAGGGAGGTCAGGGAAGGCTCGCCTCGATCGCGTTCGGGGGCGGTCTCGTCGGCTCGGCCATCCTCATGGTGACGCTGACCGGGATCGCGACCGCCGCTTTCCGCCCCGAGGAGATCGACCCCAACATCACCCGCGCCCTCAACGACTTCGGCGCGATGACGGCCGGGCCTGCCGCCGGCTGCGCTGACGGCCCTGTTCGCGGCCACCGCGATCGCCGGCTACCGGCATCGGTTCGTTCCGCCGTGGGTCGCGGGCTTCTCGGCCCTCGCGGCGATCACACAGCCCCTCGCCTTGGGCGTCGTCTTCTCCACCAGCGGCGCCTTCGCGGCCGACGGCGTCCTCGGCTTCATCGTCCCGGTGCTGACGTTCGCGATCGCGATCCTGACCGCGAGCTGGGCCCTGTCGCGCAGGCCCCTGACGTCGAGTGAAGCATTCGACACCGTATGGGTGTTCAAGTCCTCACTCGACGGGACACGGGCCTGAATAGCCAGCCGCCGGAGCCCGCCACCAGCCGTTCGGAGCGCTCCCTTCTCGTCGACTCGGAGCTGGCGCGCCCGTCACGGGCATGACCGTCAGCCCGGCGCCTCAAGCGTCGCGATCTTCAGCCGGTCGCGCTCGAACGCGACGCGGCCCGAATGCGCGTCGTACCCATCCACCTCCACGGCGAAGTCGAGCTCGCGCCAGAGGAAGTCGACCTCGTAGCCGTGGATCCGGCCATTGGTCTCGTAGCCGGTGAGTCTGTGCGCGGCGGAGGAGCCTGAGCATCAACCGCTCGGCCGGAGAGCGCGTGCGTCGCGGGCCACCCGGAAGGTCGAGGATTTCGATTAGGGAGGCGGCCCCGCGGCGCCTTGGATATCTCCCTAATTGATCTTTGAGCTCCGTCTCGCTCGCGAGCTGGCGATAGCTCGGCTTCCGCGACTACGGCCTCGAGGGTTTCGCATCGAGCCTCGACGCTAGATCCAGGATCGTCCGGGGTGGGCTGGTTAGGGGAAGCCCTTCCCGCTTCCGCAGGTCGCGCGGCTCGATGGTGGCCCTGTGGATCTCGATCCGCGGGCGCTTGCGCGTACCGCTCCGGCGGCAGCGTGACGCAGACCGGCGCTGCAGCTGGGTAAGGGAGGAGGTTCCAGAGGTTGGCGGCGCTGCGGTGGCTGAGCACGGCTCCGGGTCCGCATGCGAGCAGAGCGGCCATCTCGTGCGCGTGCGGAGGCAACACGGTGTGGCCCACCAGGTAGACGCCCCGGTGAATCTCGTGGAGACGGCCGTCGCGGAGGCGCCGCTCGATCATGCGTCTCGTCAGTCCAGCGGCCAGAAGCTGCTCGCGTGAAACGACCCCGTGTTGCCGGCTCGCGAGCTCGGCGAATGACCAGGCTGGCGCGTCGAGTGAGGGATTGAGCACCCATACGGTGTTCAACCCTGCGCTCGGCCGATCCGCCCCCCTCGCTGCCCAGTTGAGCCGAGCGGCCCGCGGCTAGTACGTCTCGACGATCTCGTAGAGCGTCGTGCGCTGGGCCGGGGTGCGGCCCGCGGCGCGCGCGGCCCCGATGAGCTGCTCCGGCTCGAGGCGCACGCCGTGTCGCGAGCCCGCCATTCGCGAGATCGACTCCTCCATCAGCGTCCCGCCGAGGTCGTTGACGCCCCAGCGCAGGCTCTCGGTCGCGGCATCCAGGCCCATCTTCACCCAGCTCGCCTGGAGGTTCTTGATCGTCCGTCCGAGCGCGAGTCGGAACGCCGCCGTGTGCTTGAGGTTGTCGGCCGCGGCGATCTCCTCGATCCCGTGGGTGCGGCCGAGCAGCGTGTTGTAGGGGATGAAGGAAAGCGGCACGAACTCGGTGATGCCGCCCGTCCGCTCCTGCAGCTCCCGCACGACTCGCATGTGGCGCGCGAGCTCGGAGGGCTCCTCGATGTGGCCGAACATCACCGTCGAGGTCGAGCGGAGCCCGGAGCGGTGGCACGCCTCGATGATCTCGATCCAGCGGGCAACCGGCAGCTTGTTGGGCGAGATCCGTGTCCGCACGCCGTCGTCGAGCACCTCGGCCGCGGTGCCCGGGGTCGACCCGAGGCCCTGGTCGATGAGGTACTCGAACACCGACTCCGGCGAGCGCCCGGACCGCTCGCACATGTAGTGGACCTCCATCGGCGAGTACGCGTGAAGGTGGATCTGCGGCGCGACCTCCTTCGCGAGCTTCAGCCACCGCCCGTAGTCGTCGAGCGTGTAGTCGGGGTGGATGCCGCCCTGCATGCAGATCTCGGTGGCGCCGAAGTCCACCGCCTCCTGGACGCGCGCCTGGAAGTTGTCCTCGTCGGCGTGGTAGGCGTCGGGTGAGCGGCGGCCCTGCCCGAAGCCGCAGAACGCGCAGCCGACGATGCAGACGTTGGTGAAGTTGATGTTGCGGTTGACGACGAAGGTCGCGACGTCCCCCGCCAGCTCGGCTCGCAGCTCATCCGCCGCCACCCGCATCTCCTCGATGACCTCGGGCCGAGTCTCGGCGAAGAGCGCGGCCAGCTCTCCCTCGCTGAGAGCGACCCCGTCCCGTCCCTTCGAGATCGCTCGGGGCGCGAGCTGCGGATCCGGCGGCGACCTCGCGACGGCGGCCCGACGCCCCGCGCGGGATGAACGACCAGTACTTGAGCTTGACGACGTCGAGGACGCCCTGGTCGATCCACGCCGGGTCGAGGTAGCGCCCGTAGGCGCAGAGGCGCTCGGTCAGCGCGTAGCCGCGCGGCGCGAGGCGCTTGCGCACCTCGTGCGGGCTCGGGAACGGCTCCTCGGGGGAGATGTGGTCGCCGTTCGCCGACAGCCCGCCGAGGTCGGTGGCGCCGGCGTCTACCAGCTCGCCCCACCAGTCGGCGAGGTTGGGCGGCACCTGGATGCCCACGTCGGGCATGAGGCGCCGGCACTCACGGATCAACCGCTTCATGTCGTCGATCGTCACGGGCGTCGCCCACTCGGGCAGCTCGACGTCGCCGGTCGTCACCCTCTCCTCGCTGCCCCATCGCCGCTTCGAAGCCTCGTCCGCGATCTCAGCGACCTCTCTGCCGTAGTACCGGGGATGCGGGACGAAGTTCTGGAGGATCACCTCCTGAATGTGCCCGTGGCGCTCGTTCACGGCCGCCAGGGCCTCGAGCGAGGCGATCCGCTCCTCCTCGCTCTCGCCGATCCCGACGAGGATCCCGCTGGTGAACGGGATCCGAAGCTCGCCCGCGGCCTCGATCGTGGCCAGCCGGCGGGCCGGGTGCTTGGTCGGCGAGCCCGCGTGGACCGTTTCCATGAGGCGCTCGGAGATCGACTCGAGCATCAGTCCCTGCGAGGCCGTCACCTCGCGAAGGCGCGCGAGGTCGCCGGCCTCCATCACCCCGAGGTTCGTGTGGGGCAGGAGGCCGCGCTCGAGCGCCCGCTCGCAGGTCCAGACGACGTAGTCGACGAAGTCGTCGTGTCCGTACGAGCGCAGGCGCTCGGCGACCTCGGCGTTCTCGTCAGGCGCCTCGCCGGTGAGGACGAGCAGCTCCTTGGCGTTTCGCCTCACCGCCTCGTCGAGCCGGGCCTCGACCTCCTGCGGCGCGTACAGGTGCGGCCGGTGCGTCGCGAACGCGCAGTACTTGCAGTAGCAGCGGCAGGTGCGCGACAGCGACAGCGTGTAGTTGCGCGAGAAGGTGACTCGTTCCATTTACACAATCGCCTCAGGGGGCGAAATTGATTCTCGCATCGCCCGGGGCAGGTCGCCGTGGAGCCCGACGTCAGGCCGGCGCGGCCCCCAGCGCCTCCGCCTCGCGGAGATACCGGGTGGCACCGACTGAGCGGTAGAAGTCGAGGGCGCGGGCGAGCTCCTCGTCCGCCTCCGCGCGCCGGCCCCCGGCGGCCAGCTGCTCGGCCGCCCGCAGCCGCGCTTCAGCCTCGTCCGGCTTGGCTCCGGCGCGGCCGAGGATCTCGGCGGCTCCGGTGAAGTCGTGGTCGAGGTAGGCGCGCGCGGCTTCGGTCCAGGGCGACTCCGGGTGCCGGGCGAGGCCGTCGACGACTTCGTCGCCGAGTCCGAGGCGCAGCGCGGCGGAGGCGAGCAGCGGCAGGTTGATGACCGCGAAGTCCATGCGGGCGCGGTCGCGCAGCAACGCCATCAACTCGCGCACAAGCTCAGTCGCCCTCATTGCCTCGGACGTCATGGTGAGGATGTGCGCGGTCGCCGGGAGGACGAATGTCACCGCCTGGACCTCGCCGACCGCCCGGCCGGAAGCGAGGGCATCGTCGGCGTCGGCGCGCGCACCGGCGTCGTCCCCCTTCGCCAGGCGCAAGAGCGCGCGGACAGCGAGGAGCTGCCAGGAGGCGATGTGCGCGGTCGCGTCGGGGTCGGCGAGGAGCAGCTCCGCGGCGCGCTGCGCTTCATCCCAGTCGCCGCGCCGATACAGGTGATCGACGAGGATCGCCTCGAACCAGTGCTGTAGGAACTTCGAGCCGAGCCGTTCGGCGGCCCGGGCGCCCTCCAGCCGCCGGCGGTAGCCACGCTCCAGATCGCCGCGCGACTGATGGGCAGCCGCAAGGTTGTTGAGCGCGCGGGCCTGGACGCCGAGCGCGCCGCTCGCCACCGCCAGCTCGACGGAACGCTCGAGGTCTGCGATCCCGCCATCGTCGCCCTCCCCGACGCGCATCGACCCGATCAGGTTGAGCGACTCGCTGAGGGCCTGGTCCCAGCCGACCTCCTCCGCTGCAGCGCTCGCGCGGGTCGCCAGCGCGCTCGTGCGCTCGTCCTCGCCCATGAGGAACGCGTTGAAGGCGAGGCGGGCGAGGACCCAGGCGCGCGACCTCGTCGGCGGGCCGTCGCCGAGCAGCGCCTCCGCGCTTGCTCGGTGCCTATCGGCGAGCTCGCGGTCCCCCTGGATGCGGGCCGCCTCCGCCAGGAGGAGCTCGAGCTCGGCCGCGCGGTCGGTGTCGCCGCTCGCCAGAAGCGCATCCCGAGCTGCGCCGAGGCGCGCCGGATCGCCCCCCGCGGCGTGAGGCCCGAGTGGGACGGCGCGTCGGTACAACAGCTCGACGCGGTCGGGGTCGTCCGCCGGCGTGAGCTCGAGCGCCGCGTCGTAGAGGCGCTCCGCCGCCTCGGCCGCGTACAACGCTGCGGCGCGGTCGCCGGCATCGCGGAGCGCGCGACGTGCCGGGCCTGTCAGATCGGCCGCATCGACGCCGGCGGCCGCCGCCCATTCGAGCGCCCGGAGATAGTGGTCGGCGAGCATCTCGGCGAGGTCCTCAGGTCGCCCGATGGACTCGACCCAGGCCGCTGCGCGACGGTGCAGCTCGGCTCGCTCCGCCCGCGGGAGCTGCGCGTAGGCGACGTCGCGGACGAGGACGTGGGGGAAGGCGTACTGCGTTTCCTCCGCCACCGCCGAGCGACGCTCGCGGCGCACGAAGCCGCCGCGCTCGAGCTCGTGCAGGCGCTCCTCGACGGCCGTCCGATCGAGATCCATGGCGCTCGCGAGCCACCCACTCCAGAACGTCCGTCCGAGGACCGCCGCATCCTGGAGCAGCTCCTTCTGCTCGGGCTCGAGGAGGTCGAGGCGCGCGGCGATGATCCCCTGCACCGTCTCGGGCAGCTCGGCGATTCCGCCGCGCTCCGCCAGGATGCGCGAGTACTGCTCGGCGTAGAGAGGGTTCCCCCCGGCGCGCACGAGGAGCTCCGCGCGCGTCTCGGCGTCAAGCGACGGCCCCGGGACGAGCTCGCCGACGAGCTGGGCGGTCTCCTCGTCGCTGAGCGGCGAGAGGGAGATCGTGAGGGCGTTCGGCTTGCCGCCGCTCCACGACGGGCGGCGCTCCAAGAGCTCAGGGCGCGCCGTGCAGACGACCAGGATCGGGATGCCGCTCGCCCACTCGACCAGGTGGTCGACGAAGTCGAGGAGCTCGTCGCCCGACCAGTGGAGGTCCTCGAGCACGAGCACCAGCGGCCCCTGCTCCGCGAGGCCCTCCAAGAACCGCCGCCAAGCTGCGAATGCCTCGGCGAGGCCGTCCCCGCCCGCCGGCTGCGAGCCCGTCCCGAGGCCCACGAGCGGTCGCAGATGCGACACGACCGAACGCTCGGCGCCGAGGGCGGCGAGCTTCGACTCCACCTCGGCCGGCGCATCGCTCTCGAGGATCCCGGCCTCTGCCTTGACGATCTCGCCCAGCGCCCAGAAGGTGACCCCGTCGCCGTAGGGGAGGCAGCGCCCCTGGCGCCACCGGACGAGCTCAGGGTCGAGCTCGACTTGCTCGAAGAGCTCGTAGACGAGCCGTGACTTGCCGATCCCCGGGACTCCGACGAGGGTGACGAGCTGGACCGAGGATTCGCGGCGAGCGCGGTCGAGCGCGCCTGCGAGGAGCGCGATCTCGCTCTGGCGGCCGACGAGGGAGGGGCCGTGGGACCGCTCCACCCCCACCCGCGACCGCGCCTCCACCGCCTCCCAGGCGACCACCGGCTCGGCCTTCCCCTTCGCGGCTACCGCCTCCGCCTCGCGGTAATCGATCGCCTGCCGGGTCGCCCGCTGAGTCTGCTCGCCGACGAGCACCCCGTTGACCGGCGCCGCCGCCTGCAGGCGCGCCGCGGTGTTGACGACATCGCCGGCGGCCATCCCCTCGCCGGCCTCCGGGCGAGCTCCGAGCTTCACGAGCGCCTCGCCGGTGTTGACGCCGATCCTCACCTCGAGCTCGTCGCCCTCGCGCGCCCAGTCGCTGACCGCGAGCGCGGCGCGGACGGCGCGCTCGGGGTCGTCCTCGTGCGCGGCCGGAGCGCCGAAGACGGCCATCACCGCATCGCCGATGAACTTCTCGACGGTGCCGCCGAACCGCTCGAGCTCGCCACGGACATGGGCGTGGTAGCGGCTGAGCTCGGCCTCGACGTCCTCGGGGTCCATCCGCTCGGCGCGAGCGGTTGAGCCGACGAGGTCGGCGAACAGGACGGTGACGACCTTGCGTTCGCGGCGAGGCTCCGCCACGCGGGGAGTCTAATCCCGCGGCCCGGCGGGCAGTCGCCGCGTCTCAGGCGACGTGCTCGACCGTGTCCGGCCGGGGCTTAGCTCTCTTCCTCTCGGGCGACCGTGTCGATGTCCTGGGCGACTTGCTCGACCGCTCGGCCCGGGCCGGTCGGCGGCTCCGGCCCGAGAGCGAACTGCGGCCCGGCGATCACGAACCGGTAGAGCAGCGCGGCAAGAAGCGCGCCGACGACCGGGCCGACGATGTAGGGCCAGGTACCGCCCCAGAAGTTTGCGATGAGAGCGGGGCCGAACCAGCGGGCGGGGTTCAGGGAGCCGCCGGTGAGCGGGCCGAAGATCATTACGCCGAGCCCGAGCGTCAGGCCGATCGTGAGCGGCGCCCACTCGCGGCGCGCGCGCGGGTTGAACGCGACCGCGCAGACGGCGAGCACGAGCAGGAAGGTGCCGATCATCTCGATGAGCCCGGCGGCGAAGTTGCCGCTGATGAGCGCGCTGGGCGACACGGCGCCGTAATGGCCGGCGCGCCCCTCGTCGAGGAGGAAGCCCTTCACCATCAGCGCGCCGAGAACCGCGCCCGAGAGCTGGGCGAGGATGTAGACGACCGCGTCGATCGGATCGATCCTCCGCGTCGCCCACGCGGCAACGGTGACCGCGGGGTTGAAGTGACCGCCACTGACGCCCCCCAGCGTCGCGATCAGCATGAACAGGACGATGCCGTGGACGAGACCGACGACGGCAAAGTCAGAGCCGGTCTGCGCGTTCGCGGCGGTGGCGACGTAGAGCGTGACCACCGTGCAGATCGCAAAGACCAGAAGCATGGTCCCGACGAGCTCTGCGATATAGGCCGCGAGTCCTCGATCCTGCACTTGGGGATTACCTCCTGTTGGGGAACGTCAAGGCGCCACACGGGGCGCGAGCGCGCGGCAGTCTAGACGATTGCTAGGTGACCGCCGTCCGCCCGGCCTCGTACTCCGCCTGCAGGCGCCTCCCGTCCTCGATCACCTCGAGCGCCTCCTCGCGGCTGCGCCAGCCGTACACGTCGACCTTCTTCCCCTCGAGCTCCTTGTAGATCGAGAAGAAGTGCGAGATCTCCCGCTGGAGCTGCTCGGGGACGTCCTCGAGCGTCTCGGCGTGGTTCCAGCCGGGGTCGTGGTTCGGGACGCAGACGATCTTGTCGTCCATCCCCTTCTCGTCCTCCATCTTGAACAGGGCAATCGGCTTCACGGCGATGACGCAGCCGGGGAAGGTGGCCTCCGACACGCAGACCAGGCAGTCGAGCGGGTCCTCGTCACGGCCCCGATGGCCGATCAGGTAGCCGTAGTCGGTCGGGTAGACCGTCGACGAGGAGAGGAAGCGATCGAGGATCACCTTCCCGATCCCCTCGTCGTACTCGTACTTGTTGCGCGAGCCCTTCGGGATCTCGATCAGCGCCAGAAGCTGCTCGTCGAGGTGATGGTCCGCCATCGGCCCGGAGCCTACTCGCGGTGGATAGGGTGGCGCCGGACATGAGGACCGCCGCCGCGCTGCTGGCGGCCCTCGCCGCCTCGGTCGCGATGTCGGCCTGCGGCGGGGGCGCTGAACCGGGCGCTTCGCAAGAGGCGACGCTCGTGCTCGACTTCACCCCCAACGCTGCGCATGCGGGGATCTACGCCGCCCTGCGCGACGGCCTCTACCGCCGGGCGGGCGGTCGACCTCAGCGTGCATCCTCCGTCGAGCTCGACGGACGCGCCGAAGCTGCTCGCCGCGGGCCGCACCGACTTCGCGATCCTCGACATCCACGACCTCGCGATCGCGCGGCGGCGCGGGCTCCCGCTCGTGGGGGTGGCGCCGATCGTCGATCGCCCCCTGGCCTCGGTGATCGCGCGCGACCGCAAGGCGGTCCGCACGCCTGCCGACCTGGCGGGAAAGACCGTGGGCGTGACCGGGCTCCCGTCCGACAACGCGGTGCTCGACGAGGTCCTTCGCGCCGGCGGGCTCGGGCCCGACGCCGTTCATCGGGTGACGATCGGGTTCGGCGCCGTGCCGGCTCTGGTCGCCGGGCGGGTCGACGCCGCGACAGCGTTTTGGAACGCCGAGGGGGTGACGCTCGAGCGGCAGGGCGTGCCGATCAGGGTGTTTCGGGTCGATGACTACGGGGCGCCGAGCTTTCCGGAGCTGGTGCTGGCTACGACGCGCCGGACGCTGCGAGAGCGGGCTGGGCTGGTCAGGGAGGTGGTGAGGGCGACGCGTCGGGGGTACTCCGTTGCGCGGAAGCGCCCCGCGTCCGCGCTGGATGCCCTCGTGGCCGCCAATCCGAGCATCGACGAGGGCGAGGCCCGAGCCGAGCTCCATGCGCTCAACGCGGCGCGCGCATTCAGCCCGCACCTGCCCCCGCCTGAGCTCGCGCGCTACGTCGTTACAGGCTCCGGCGGGCCCTGAAGTCGCGCCGGACCGACTCCGGGCGGCCCCACATCTGCACGACCTCCGCGCGGCCCTCATGCCAGTCGCGCACGACCATCTCCCCCTCGATGCCCGCTGCGTCGAGAAGCGCGAGGGTGCCCTGGACCGACTCTGGCGCGGCGGCGTGCCCGAAGCGGTGGGCGACGTTGATGCGCCAATGCCAGTCCGCCTTCGAGTAGGGCTGGGCGTTGATCTGGGTCAGGAGCGTCGCCGCGTCGATGTACAGGGTCTCGTCGGCGATCCGCAGGTCGATCACGAGATCGGTCCAGTCGCCCGGCAGCGAGTCGACGACGGACTGGAACTCATCGGCGAGGGCCATGGCTGGAGCCTAATGGCCGTCAGCCGATGAACACCTGCTCCAGCAGGAACAGGTTGAGGGCGATGATGATCGACGCCAGCACGGCGACCACCGCGGTCAGCCAGGGCGGGTTCACGAGGCTCCCCATCAGGTCCCGGCGCCGGCAGAGGAGAACCAGGGGGACGAGGGCGAACGGGATGCCGAACGAGAGCACCACCTGGCTGATGACCAACGCGTCGGTGGGATTGACGCCGATCGCGATCACGATCAGCGCCGGGGCCAGCGTGAGCGCGCGCCGGAGGAAGATCGGGATGTGGCGGCGGATGAAGCCCTGCATCACCACCTGGCCGGCCATCGTGCCCACCGACGAGGACGCGAAGCCGGACGCGATCAGCGCGATTCCGAAGATCGTCGCGGCGTTGTCCGAAACGGTCTGCTGCAGGCCGCGGAACGCGCCCTGGATCGTGTCGATACCGGTGAAGCCGCTGCCGTGGAAGAGCGACGCCGCCATGATCATCATCGCGAGGTTGACGAGCCCGGCGAGGCTCATCGCGAGCACCACGTCGATTCGCTCGAAGCGGAGGATCTTCCGACGCTCGCCGGCGTCGCGCCCCACGATCCGGCGCTGCGTCAGCGCCGAGTGGAGGTAGATGACATGGGGCATCACCGTCGCGCCGATGATTCCCGTGGTGAGCAGGATGCTCTCGGTGCCGGCGAAGCCGGGCTTGAAGAGGTGGGTCAGCACCTCGCCCCCGTCGGGATTCGCGTAGAGGATCTCGAGGCCGAACGAGACCAGGACCACGCCGACGAGAACGGCGATCCCCGCCTCGAGCCGCCGGTAGCCGCGTTGCTGGAGCGCGAGCAGCGCGAACGCGCCCGCGCCGGCCACGAGCGCGGCCGGGAAGAGCGGGATCCCGAACAGCAGGTTGAGGCCGAGCGCCGCGCCGACCACCTCCGCGATGTCGCACGACATCGCCACGATCTCGGCCTGGATCCACATGCCGATCGACGTGCGGCGCGAGTACGTCTCGCGGCAGGCCTCCGAGAGGTTCTTGCCGGTCGCGATGCCGAGCTTCGCGGACTGGGTCTGCACCACCATCGCGATCAGGTTCGCCCCGAGGACGACCCACAGCAGCAGGTAGCCGAACTTCGCCCCGCCCGCGATGTTGGTCGCGAAGTTGCCGGGGTCGATGTACGCGACCGCAGCGATGAACGCTGGCCCGAGGAACGGCCAGATGCGGGAAACGCCCCTTGCCCGGCCCTCGAGCGATCGCCTCGCGGCGCGCGCGACCGCGGCCTCGCCGGGGAGGACGTCCTCGAGGCCGTTCGGGTGTCCGTTGGCGCTCGCCGGCTCCGTCGGCTTCGGCGGGGCCGGCGCCTCGACCGGCGGCCTCACGTGGCGGTCTCCGCCAGCTCCACGCGCATCTTCGCGGCGAGCTCCGAGCCCAGCGCGTGCTCGACGCCGCCCGCGACGACCTTCAGGGGCCCGCCGAACGGGTCCGCGCCGACGACCTCGATGTCCCCGCCGGGCTCGATCCCGAGCCCGGTCAGATGGCGAAGCATCGCCGGGTCGAAATCGGAGACCCGGGCGAACACCGCCCGCTGGCCCGGCTCGAGCTCCGAGAGCGGGATCGTCGCGTCCTTGGCGAGATCCAGGTCGGCGGTCGGGATCGGATCGCCGTGCGGGTCGAGCTCGGGGTTGCCGAGCGCCGCTGCGATCCGGCCCTCGAGGTCCTCGGAGATGTAGTGCTCGAGCACCTCGGCCTCGTCGTGCACCCGGTCCCAGGGCATCCCGAGCGTCTCCGCGAGGAAGGCCTCGATCAGGCGGTGGTGGCGGATGACCTCGAGCGCGAGCCGCTCGCCCTTGGCTGTCAGGGAGACGCCGTGGTAGCGCTCGTGCCGGACCAGGCCGGCGTCGTCGAGGCGCTTGAGCATCGCGGTCACCGATGAGGGCGCGACGCCCAGCCGCTCCGCGAGGGCCGAAGTCGGCACGGGTCCGTCCAGCCGGTGGGCGAGCGCGTAGATCGCCTTGACGTAATCCTCGGCCGCCTCGCTGCGGGGCGAGCTCCGCCGCCCCTCCAGCGGGGCCTTGCTCGATGTGCGCGTGTGCGCCATGGCGAAAACGCAGTTTAGACGAGACTAAAAACAAGTGGCGGCGCCCCGGTCCTGCGCCTACAATCGGTTCGTGGCGACCGAGGCGACGATCGAGCTCGACGGCCAGTACCGCCAGCTCCGCGAGGAGGCGGCCTTCGTCCGCCGGCCGGGCCTTCGGATGCTCGCGATCAGCGGCGCCGACGCCGCCGACTTCCTCCAGGGCCAGCTCACGAGCGACGTCGAGAGCCTGGTCCCCGGAGCGGGCTCGTACACGGCCCTGCTCGACCGCAAGGGCCATCTCCAGAGCGACGCCACGGCGCTGCGCCTGGCCGACGAGCTCGTATGGCTCGTCGCCGAGGCCGAGGGGGCGGAGCGGCTCGCCCGCCACCTGCGCACCTACCGGATCGGGCGCGACGTGGAGGTCTCAGAGCTCGACGTCACCGCCGTGTCGGTCATCGGGCCCGCGGCCGCGCGGGCGACGGGCGTCGAGGGCCTCGCGCCTGAGCACGCGCACCGCGAGGTCTCGATCGGCGACATCAGCGGGGTCCGCGCCGTCGCCACGGACACCGGCGTCGACCTTCTCGTCGAGGGCGCCGACGCCGAGGCGCTCACCGGCGGGCTCGCCGCCCAGGGCGTTGCCGAGGCGAGCGAGGGAGCCGCCGAGATCCTGCGCGTGGAGGCCGGGCGCCCTCGTCTCGGCCGTGAGATGACCACCGAGACGATGCCGGCCGAGGCGGGGATCACCGAGCGCGCCGTCAGCTTCACCAAGGGCTGCTACATCGGCCAGGAGACGGTCGCCCGCCTTCACTACAAGGGGCGTCCGAACCGGCACCTCCGCGGGCTCATGCTCGACCGGCCCGTCGCGGCTGGCGACCTCGTGATGCTGGGCGAGCGGGAGGTGGGGCGCATCGGCACGGCCGTGATCTCCCCCGCGCGCGGTCCGATCGCGCTCGCGGTGCTCCGCCGCGAGGCCGAGCCCGGCGAACACGTGAGCGTGGGCGGCGAGGGCGCTGAAGCGGAGGTCGTGGAGCTTCCGTTCGGCTGAGCGCCGATGCATCGGGCCTCGGCTGCCGGTGAATGTTCTAGGGTTGGCGCCGAGGATGAGGGTTCGACGCTCGGCTTCCGGGTCCAGCGGCAGAGGATGGATGCTCCTGCCGGGCATCGTCATCGGGCTCGCGCTCGCCGGCTGCGGTTCCAGCGACTTCCCGAACGAGCCGCGGGCCGCCGCCCCGATCGAGGTCACCGCGAGCATCGGCCCGCGGGCCGTCAAGATCGCGCCCGACCAGGTGCGGCGCCGGCATCGCGAACTTCACCGTCGCGAACCTCTCGAGCAACCCGGCCTCCTTCCGCCTCAGCGGCCCGCGCTCGCCCACTCCGACGAGCCAGATCGAGCCGGGCGGGGTCACCACAGTCGCGGTCGACCTGAAGACGGGTGACTACCAGGTGAGCGCCCCGGGCAGCGGCCTGCGCTCGAGCCTTCCTCAGCGTCGGGCCGCCGCGCCCGTCGAGCCAGAACAAGCTGCTGCTGCCGTAGGCCGGCGCTAGTCGTCCGTCGTCGGCTCGGCCTCGGCCACGAGCATGTCGATGCGCTCGAGTTTCGCCCTGACGGCCGATTCCATCTCGTCGAGACCTGTGCGGGCGCGGTCGGAGGACGTCTTGATTCCCGTGAGCGCCGAGCGAATCGCCTGGGCCTGCTTGAGGCAGGACAGCGCCTCCTCGGCGACGGCATCGAACCTCGGCGGCGTCTACCGTGAGGTCGCGGTCGCGCGCCATCGACACGCGCGCGGCCGCCAGGCGGTAGGCGAGGTCCAGCGCCAGGCCGTCGGGCTCGTCGCGATCGACGGCGACGATCAGCTTGTTGCCCTCGTACTCCTGGAGCGGCTCGCGCCCCGCCGGAACGCGGTCCTCGCCGGCGACGACGAGCACCGCGAAGGCGGCGGCACGCGCAGCCATCGCCTCGTTGAGCTCCGCCAGGCGTCGTTCTTGGAAAGCCGCTTGTCCTTGGACTCGAAGACGATCCTGCCCTGCGGCCGGTCCGTCGGCCGCTCCGAGCTCGACGAGCGTGTCGCCCTTTCTGCCACCGCCCTCGGCGCCCTCGCCGCCGGTGTGGGTGGCGCAGTCGCCCGCGCGCCGCGGCGATGCGCTCGATTGCGGCGTCGACGCGCTCCTCGAACGTGAAGCCCTTGCGGGTGCCCGCCTCCTCGGCCTCGGCGACGCGCTCGTCGGCGTCCTCGCGCTCGAGCATGCGCGCGATCTCCTTCGGAGCTCGGCGACCTGGCCGTGCATCGCGCGCGCCTCCTTCGGTGCGCCTCGCGCAGCAGCTCGACCTCTCTGCGGTGGCGCTCCTCGGCGTCGAGCATGGCCTTCCCAAGCCGCGCCTGAATCGCGACGAGCGGGTTCGACGCCGTCCTCGGCGGTGAGCGTGCCGATCAGGGCCTCGCGCTGCTCGCGCGCCTCGGCGGCGACGATCTCCTTGATCTGCGCCTGCACCGAGTCGGCCCGCTCGGGGCCGAAGCTGGCGGCGATCTGCTCGGTCAGCCCTTCGATGGCGGCGTCGGCCTGCTCGGCGAGCTCCTGGCTGACCTCGCCGAGGCTGCGGCCAAGCTCGGCGCGAACGTAGTCCACGTTGGCGGCGGTCTCCTCGCTGTCGAGGACGCGCGCGCCGATCTCGACCGCCTTGCGTGACGGTGTCGGCGGGGCGTTGGCCCGCTTCGGCGCGCTCCCGCACCACGCGTGCCGCGCGCTCGTCGCTGATCGTGAGGCCCTCGATCACGAGCCGGTCGTCGAGCACGCGAACGATGCCGTCGGACGGTGGCTCGAATCGAGGCTGAGCTGTGGCTTCTCGGATGCTTCCATCGGACCCACGAAGGTAGTCGCGGCGTCCGACGGAAACCTGACGTGAGCACGGCGTTAGGATCCGCGGCTCCGAACCCCACCGCGAAGGAGGACCGTGGCCGTAGACACGCAGGACGTTTCCAAGCTCGACGTCGAGCCGGGCGAGCTGCCCGAGACGATGGCGGCATGGGTCATCCGCCAGGAGCGCGAGGGCGAGCCGAAGGACGCCTTCCAGATCGAGGAGATCGAGCTTCCCGAGCCGGGCGCGTTCGAGGTGATCGTGCGCGTCATGGCCGCCGGCGTCAACTTCAACAACGTCTGGGCGGCCCTCGGCAAGCCGGTCTCGGTCTTCAACTACGGCGACCACCCCGAGTGGGGCCACCACATCGGCGGCTCCGACGCGTCGGGGATCGTCTGGAAGGTCGGCCCAGGGGTCACGCGGTGGAAGCCGGGCGACGAGGTCGTGATCCACTGCAACCAGGCCTCCTACGAGGACGTCGAGGTCCACGGCCTCGACCCGCATGGCGGCCCCGAGCCAGGAGATCTGGGGCTACGAGACCACCTGGGGCTCGTTCGCCCAGTTCACGAAGGTCCAGGCCCAGCAGCTCCTGCCGAAGCCGCGGAACCTCTCCTGGGCCGAGTCCTCGGCCTACGGGCTCACCTACTTCACCGCCTACCGGATGCTGATGGACCAGTGCAAGCTCCAGGCCGGACACAACGTCCTCATCTGGGGCGCGGCCGGCGGCCTCGGCGTCTTCGCGACTCAGCTCTGCGCCGCCAGCGGGGCGAACGCGGTCGGCGTCGTCTCCTCGGCCGAGAAGGGCGAGCTCGTCAAGAAGCTGGGCGCGGTGGACTACATCGACCGCAACGAGTTCGCGGGGATGATGCGCCGCGGCGGCGAGATCGCCGAGGAGGAGAAGGAGCGCTTCAAGGTCACCCGCGCCTTCGCCAAGCAGGTCAAGGGCATCCTCGGCGACGCGCCCGACTTCGTCTTCGAGCACGTCGGTCAGGCGACGTTCCCAACCTCGGTCTTCACGGTGAAGCCGTTCGGCAAGGTCGTGATCTGCGGCGCCACGTCGGGCTACACGCTCGACTTCGACGTCCGCTACCTGTGGATGAAGCAGAAGCAGATCATCGGCTCGCACTTCGCGAACGCCTACGAGTGCATGCGCGCCAACCAGCTCATGGCCGAGGGCAAGATCCGGCCGGTGCTGTGGCAGGTGATGGGCTTCGACGGCGTCGCCGAGGCGCATCAGCTCCTGCACGAGAACAAGCACCTCGGCAAGATCTCGATCCTCGTCGGCGCGACGAGCGAGGACGAGGGCAAGCACGAGGACGGCCCGGGCGCGATCCGCGCCGAGGTCGGGGCATAGAGCCGCGCCAAGCATGCCGCACATCAACTACATCGACTGGCACACGCACCCGTTCAGGGCCGAGCGCTGGCTCGAGGCGTGGCGCCGGCACTCGATCGCGCGCTGGCGTTCGGGGCGAGCGCGTCCTACCTCACGCGAGCAATCGACGACCCGCTCCACTTCCGCCAGGTCTCGGTGTGGGAGGACCAGGCCGACTTCGAGCGCTACTGGGCCTCGGACGAGATCACGGCCCTCCGCCTCGCCGCCCTCAACTACTACAACAAGCCGCTCCTGCCCGCCTGGCACTCGATCGTGGTCGAGGCGCGGGCCGGCGGGGACGCCGCGGCCGACACGGCTACGCCGGAACCGGCTTCCGCTTCCTAGTTGCCCGGCGATTCGCTGCGCCCGAAGCGGCGCTCGCAGCTTCGCCGGCGAGCCGCTCGCCCTCGGCGCGGAGCTCGTCGACCATCGCATCGGCGGCCGGCGAGCGGGACTCGACGCTTCGAACCGCGGCCCAGACGCGGCGCTTCGGGGTCTCGGGCTCGATCGGGCGGACCACGACGTCGGCGCGAAGGCTCGCGAGCGCGAGATCCGGCAGCAAGGTGACGCCCAAGCCGCCGGCGACGAAGCCCTGAAGCACCGAGTAGTCGTCGCTCTCGAACTCGACGCGGGGCTCGAAGCCCGCCTCGCGGCAGGCGGCGAGCACCAGCTCCGAGCACGAGCTCGGGCGGGTGCTGCAGAGCCAGGGGTCCTCCGCCAGCTCGGCGATGCTCACCGTGGGCGAGTCAGCCTGAGGATGGCCGACCGGCAGGGCGACGTACATCGACTCCGTAAGTAGAAGCTCGCGCTCGATGTCGCGGTCGGGCTCAGCGGGGATCGTCGGATAGTCGAAGACGACGGCGAGGTCGAGCTCGCCGCGCCGCAGCAGCGGCAGCGAGTCCTCGGGCTCGTGCTCGGAGAAGTTGAGGTCGACTCCGGGGAAGCGGGAACGGAATGCGGCGAGCGCCCCGGTCACGAGCGTCGCGCTCGCGCTGGGGAAGCTCGATATCCGCAGCCGGCCGGCCTCCAGACCGGCGATCGCCCCGAGCTCGCGCTCGGCTTCCTCGAGTCGCGCCATCACGGCCTCCGCGTGTCCGACGAGCGCCTCGCCCGCGGCGGTCAGGCGCGGGCCGCCGTTCGCCCTGTCGAGCAAAGGCATTCCCACCTCGCGCTCGAGGGTCGCCACCTGCTGGCTCACGGCCGATTGAGACATGTAGAGGGTGTCGGCAGCGGCCGAGAACGAGCCCCTGCACGCAACCTCGCTGAGGATCCTCAGGCGCTTCGTATCAAGCATAAGTGTAGCTTATCAGAGCCAGCAGAACTTCCTGTTGCGCTTATTCGCTGGTCGTGGGATCGTGAAGACATCACAAATCCGGCCCCGCCCACGTTGGAGGTACGAGATGTTCAAGCGCCACAAGACAACCGCAAACCACAGCAACGGAACGGCCGGCGTCTCGATTCGCTGGACCGACACCGACGAGGATCATCGCTTGGCCGTAGTGGCCGCTCGCGACTCCCAGCGCCTGCCGGACGGCCCGTGGCTCGTCGCCGAGGTCGAGGGAACTCCGCTCGCCCTCCTCTCGCTCGAGACCGGCGCGTTCGTCGCCGACCCGTTCAGCCGCACCGTCGAGCTCCGCGCGCTGCTTGAGCTGCGCGCGGACCAGCTCGGCAGCCGCGCGCCGGCACAGCGCCGGTTCGGCCGCCCCCGGCGCGAGCGCGTCTCAGGCGCCGGCATCGCCCCGCGCACGAGCCAGCCCGTGACCATGGCGCCGCAGCCGCGCTTCTAGTGCTGCTCTAGCGGCGCCATCGTCAAGCCCGCCGAGTCCAACTGCTCCCAGTAGAGCTCGGCGGGCTCGCGCGCGCCGGTCCAGACCGTGGCCTGACCAGCGTTGTGGATGCGATCGGCGAAGCGGTAGCCGGCGTCGAGGTTGACGCCGGGAACGATGCGGGCCAGGGTCTTGGCGACGTGGTCGAAGGTGTTGTGATCATCGTTGAGGACGATCACCATCCAGTTGCCGCCGAGACCGGAACCCGGGGCGCCGGTCCGCGGGCGCTCGATCGTCTCGGTGGAAGCCAGCGTCGCGGCTAGGGCGAGGGAACGGTGAGGCGAACGTCGTCGACTCGCCCGGACACCCCGACGGAGTTGGCTTTGTTGGCTCCGACGAAGACCTCGGCTTTGCGGCCCGTCACGCCCTTCGCGTCAGCGTCGTTGGCGGACGCGACCTGTTTCCCGTTCACGATCGCGGTGACCTTGCTGCCGGTGGCCTGGAGGCGGATGTCGTTCCACTTGTTGAGGCCCTTGATCTTCGGGTTCTTGCCGCCGACGTTGAACCCCTTCCCGCTCGGGAGGCGCCGCAGCGCGAATTGATGGCGTGTCGGCAGGACGCGCAATGTGTAACCCGTGCCGCCGCCGTAGCGGACCGCCACGCCCAGGAATGCCTTCTTCCGCAGGCTCTTCGGGGTCTGCTGGCCGAGCTTCACCCGCGCGTGGAGCGCGTGGTCGGGCTGCGGCTTATCGCCCTCGAGCGGCAGCCGGTACCCGCAGATGTCCTTGCCCGTGACCTTGATCAGCAGGCTTCCCCTGCGAACGTGGCGCGAGCAGTTCGCGGCCTTGCCCTCGAAGTGGTGGAGCTCGTTTCCGAGGCGGGGCGAGGCGAGCGAGTTCGAATAGACGATCACGGCGCCGAGCGCAACGGCCGCGTAGGCGGACATGGCAAGCGCGAGCGCGCCCAGGGCGGCCGCCAGCACGCGTGTATGTGCGCGATTCCTCATCTCGGGAAGCCTGGAGAGTAGTGGGTGTAACCCGCCCCGGCGCGAAAAGGAGCGGCGCCCGTTATGAGGCTTGCGCGGCGCTCCCGGCCTCCGCCCGCTTGCGCCAATAGCGCTCGAGCCCCAGCCATTGCAATTCCAAGGGGGCTGCCTGGCGAGCTCGCGTCGCGACGTCCTCGCCGACCGCGTCGAGGTCAGAGGAGCTGGCCTGAAGGAAATCCTCGCGGTCGCCGGCCCTCGACCGCTCACCCGCGCGGCGCACGGCCTCGCGGGCGGCTTCGAGTCCCGCTTCCGCGTCGGTGGCGCCGAAATGCGTCATTCGAAGCCTCTCGGGCCGGCGGCCCGCCACCACGTCGAGCGAGCGCTGCCAGGCCTCGAGGTCGACGTCCGGGGGCGGCGTCGGCGCGATCGTCGGCCCGTCCGGCGGGATGCGCACCCCCGCGACGTCACCGACGAACGCGTCGCCGGTGACCCGGTCGAAGTAGGCGACGTGGTGGCTTGCGTGCCCGGGCGTGTAGACCACGTCGAGGGCCGCAACCCGCTCGCCTCCCGTCACCGCCGTGATCCGCTCCTCCGGGACCGGCGCCACCTCACCCCAGAGTCGCTCCATGTCATCGCCGTAGAGGCGCTCGGCGCTTCGCAGCAGCTTCGAGGGGTCGACGAGGTGCGGCGCGCCGACCTCGTGCACATAGACGCGGAGCCGGGGAAACCGCCGGGCGAGGACGCCGCTGGCCCCTGCGTGGTCGAGATGGATATGGGTCAGGAGCAGCGCCCGGGGCTCCGCTTCGAGCCCGTCGAGAAGCGTCTCGACGCAGGAGGCCGGGCCGGGATCGACGATGAGGCCCCCGGCGAGCTCGTGCGCCGCGATCACGCGGTCGTTGCCAAGATGCAGGAGGTCGATGAGACGCGTCACGAAGGCAAACCTACCCGCGGTGGCCCTCCTCCTCGCATGCGCGCTCGCCGGCTGCGGCGGCGGCAGCTCGTCGACGAGCCCCACGGCCTCGGGCAACCTCGAAGCGCGCCTCAGTCCCCTGTTCGGATCGGTCCAGCGCGATACGGCCACTTCGGTCGTCGTGCACGCCGACGGCGCGCGCTATCTGGTGAAGCAGTACGAGTCGCCGTCGACGGCTACGGCGGTCCTGGCCCACATCAAGGCGCTGCAGAAGCTGACGCACAAGCCCGTGCTGATAGCCACCAAGGGCTCGTACGGCGTCTACGCCACCACCGGCGGCACCGCTCCGTTCACGCCGGCGCAACGCCGCGACTTCCACCGGCTCACCGACGCGCTCTGAACCTACAATCAACCCGTGAGCGATTACCGCCTCGCCGAGCCGGATCGCCCCTGGGTCATGCGCACGTATGCGGGGCATTCCGACGCCCGCCGCTCGAACGAGCTCTACCGGCGCAACCTCGCCAAGGGGCAGACGGGCCTTTCGGTCGCCTTCGACCTGCCGACCCAGACCGGCTACGACCCCAATCACCCCCTCGCCAAGGGCGAGGTCGGGAAGGTGGGTGTCTCGGTCGTCCACAAGGGCGACATGCACGCGCTGTTCGACGGCATCCCGCTCGACGAGATGAACACGTCGATGACCATCAACGCGACGGCCGCCTGGCTCCTGGGCCTCTACGCGACGGTCGCCGAGGAGAACGGGGTCGAGCGAGCCAAGCTCAAGGGAACGACCCAGAACGACATCATCAAGGAATACCTCTCCCGCGGCACCTACGCGTTCCCGCCCGGGCCGTCGCTGCGCCTCATCGCCGACACAGTCGCCTTCGCGGTCAACGAGATCCCGAGCTGGAACCCCACCAACGTCTGCAGCTACCACCTCCAGGAGGCTGGAGCGACCCCGGTTCAGGAGATCGCCTACGCGCTGTCCACTGCGATCGCGGTCCTCGACGAGGTGAAGGCGCGGGGGCAGGTGTCGGAGGCCGACTTCCCCAAGGTCTTCGGGCGCATCTCCTTCTTCGTCAACGCGGGCGTCCGCTTCATCGAGGAGCACGCGAAGCTCCGGGCGATGGCCGAGATCTGGGAGTCACTCGGCCGCGAGCGCTACGGCGTCACCGACCCCAAGCTCCTGCGGATGCGCTACGGCGTGCAGGTCAACTCGCTCGGGCTCACCGAGTCCCAGCCCGAGAACAACGTGCCGCGGATCGCGCTCGAGGCGCTCGCCGTGACCATGGGGCGCAACGCCCGCGCCCGCGCCGTCCAGCTTCCCGCATGGAACGAGGCCCTCGGCCTCCCCCGCCCGTGGGACCAGCAGTGGAGCCTGCGGATCCAGCAGATCCTCGCCTTCGAGACCGACATCCTCGACTACCCGGACATCTTCGAGGGGTCGAAGGTGATGGACGGCCTGGTCGCCGAGCTCGTCGAGGGGGCGCGCGAGGAGATGAAGGCGGTCGCCGAGCGGGGCGGAAGCGCCGAGGAGGACGCCGTCCGCTACATGAAGGACGAGCTGGTCGCCTCTCATCGCGAGCGAATGAAGCGGATCGAGTCGGGCGAGCTCAAGGTGATCGGGCAGAACTCGTTCACCGAGAGCGAGGACTCCCCCCTCACGGCGGGCGCCGACGGAGGCATCCTGACGCCCGACCCCGAGGTCGAGCGCGAATGCCGCGAGGCGCTCGAGCGGTGGAAGGCCGAGCGCGACCAGGACGCCGTCGACCGCGCCCTCACGGAGCTGGCCGCGGCAGCGCGCGATGAGAGCGCGAACATCATGCCGGCGACGATCGCCGCCGCGAAGGCAGGTGCGACGACCGGGGAATGGGCCGGGGTGCTTCGCGAGGAGTTCGGCGACTATCGGGCGCCGACGGGCGTTGGCGCGGCCACCGCGAGCGGCGACGGCGAGCTCGTGGCGGCGGCCCGCGCGAAGGTGGAGGAGGCCGCGGCCGAGATCGGCCACCGGATCCGGATCCTCGTCGCCAAGCCCGGCCTCGACGGCCACTCCAACGGCGCCGAGCAGATCGCCGTGCGAGCACGCGACGTCGGGATGGAGGTCGTCTACCAGGGGATCCGGCTCACGCCCGAGCAGATCGCCGCCTCCGCGGCGCAGGAGGACGTGGACGTCGTGGGGCTCTCGATCCTGTCGGGCTCGCATCGCGAGCTCGTGCCCGAGACGGTCCGGCTCCTTCGCGAGGCGGGTGTCGACGCACCGGTGATCGTCGGCGGCATCATCCCCGCCGGCGACACCGGGTTCCTGAGCGACGCCGGGGTCGCCCGCGTCTACACGCCGAAGGACTTCGAGCTCAACCGGATCATGAGCGAGATCGCCGAGCTCGTCGCGGCGCGCGCCTCCGAGCCCGCGACCGCCGGCTCGGCGGCGTAGGCGCCCTCATCGCGGCCGATTACGACACCGCGATCGTCGGGGCCGGGTTCTCGGGGATCGGCGCCGCGATCCTCCTCGACAAGGCCGGGCTTCACGACTTCACCCTGCTCGAGGCCGGCGACGGAATCGGAGGCGCCTGGCACTGGAACACCTATCCGGGGGTGGCCGTCGACATTCCCTCGTTCAGCTACCAGTTCTCGTTCGAGAAGCGCCCGGACTGGTCGCGGGTCTACGCGCCCGGGGACGAGCTCAAGGCCTACGCGGAGCACTGCGTCGAGGCCTACGCGCTGCGGTCGCGAATCAGGCTCAACACGAAGGTGGTGGCCGCGACGTTCAACGACGCCGAGCACCTCTGGCGGCTCGAGACCGAGAGCGGCGAGTCGATCACGGCGAGGTTCGTGATCGGCGCAACCGGGGTCTTCAGCGAACCAAAGCCGCCCGACGTGCCCGGCCTCGCGGACTTCGACGGCCCCGTCATGCACACCTCGCGATGGGACCATGGCGAGGACCTTCGCGGCAGGCGCGTCGGCGTGATCGGCACCGGCGCGTCGGCCGTCCAGGTCGTCCCGGCGATCGCTCCGCTCGTCGAGCACCTGACCGTCTTCCAGCGCACGCCGATCTGGTGCCTGCCGAAGCCCGACGGGCCGCTGTCGTCACGGCTGCGATGGGCGCTCCGTCGCGTGCCCGGCACCCAGCAGCTCGCGCGCGCGGCCAGCGAGATGTTCGTCGAGCTCACGTTTCCGCTGCCGGCCCACTTCGACGGGATCGTGCCGCTCGCCAAGCGCGGTGAGGCGACCGGGCGGAAGCACCTGCGCGAGCAGGTTCGCAACCCCGAGCTGCGGGAGAAGCTGACGCCCCGCTACAGCCTCGGCTGCAAGCGCCCCGGCTTCTCGAACGAGTACCTGGCGACGTTCAACCGCGACAACGTCACGCTCGAGACGACGCCGATCGCCACCGTCACGGCCGACGGCGTCCGCACGGACGGCACCGACCACAGGCTGGACCTGCTCGTCCTCGCCACTGGGTTCAAGGTCTTCGACGAGGGGAACATGCCGCCCTACCCGGTCCGGGGAAGCGGCGGCGTCGACCTTTCGGAGTGGTGGGACCGCAACCGCTTCCAGGCCTACCAGGGGGTCACCGTGCCGGGGTTCCCGAACCTCTTCTCGATCCTCGGCCCCTACGCCTTCAACGGCTCGTCGTACTTCAACCTGATCGAGCACCAGATGCGCCACATCGTCCGTGTCCTCCGGCGCGCGCGCCACGACGCCGCAACCCGGGTCGAGGTGAGGCGCGAGGCGAACGACCGCTACTGGCGCTCGATGCTCGCCCGCCGCCACAACCAGGTCTTCTTCCGCGGATCGTGCGCGAACGCCAACAGCTACTACTTCGACCGCCACGGCGACGTGCCCTTCCGGGCCAGCCCGACGCTCGAGGTCGCCTGGCGCCAGCGCACCTTCGATCTCGACGATTATCGGTTCGAGCGCCTCGCGGGCGCCGCCATCGCTTGAGCCCGCCGATCGAGTTCCCGGTCGAGGGGATCTCGGACGGCGAGGTCCGTTTGCGACTGCTGGCGGAGGCCGACCTCGACTCGCTCGTCGAGTTGGTCCAGGACCCGGACATCCCGCGCTGGACCCGCATCCCCCACGACTACGGCACGGCGGACGCCGGCGAGTGGCTAACCCGCCAGGCCCGAGGGCGCGAAGACGGAAGCCTCCTCGCCCTGATGGTCGTCGACTCGGATGACCGGATACTCGGCTCGTGCGGGATCGTCGAGGTCGACTGGACGGAGGGCCGCGCCGAGCTTGGCTACTGGCTCGCCCGGGACGCGCGCGGGCGAGGGGTGATCACGCGAGCGATCCGACTCCTGTCGCGCTGGATCTTCCAGGCGCTTCCGATCGAGCGCATCCAGCTCGGCATCGAACCCGAGAACGCGCCCTCGCGCGCCGTGGCGGAACGGGCCGGATTCACCTTCGAGGGCGTGCTCCGGTCCTGGTTCGTGAACAAAGGGGTGCGCCGCGACGCGGCGATGTACTCCTTGATTCGGGGGGAGCTACCCTCGTAGGCGTGAACGAGGGGCTCGAGAACGGCCGCTCGGCCTGGCTTCGCTGCTACCGCTGCTGGTCCACCCGCCTTGAGGCTCAGGTCCACTACGACGCCATCCTCAAGGTCGACCCCGACTCGGGCGAGGCGGGCGACCGCGTCGAGGAGATTCAGGAGGCCGTGGTGCAGTGCCTTGACTGCATGCACGACCAGCCGCACCTGACGATCGAGGACGGCCGGGTGGTGCCCATGAACGAGCGCTGGGAGCGAATGGTGGCCGGCACGCCGTGGGTTGCCTCGTGCACGGTGATGATCGACCAGGACATGGTCGAGACCTGCTCCGGCCCCGAGGCAGCCGACAGCCTGACGTACGGCTCCTTCGGCGACTCCGGCACTCGCGAGTTCTTCACCCACGTGAGGTTCCACAAGCACATCGAGGAGCAGATCGTCGTTCACCTGCTGGTGGAGCTCTACGCCCGCTCCGGCGAGGAGGCCACCGAGGTCCTCGAGGAGGCCTCCCGCGGCACGCTCGAGATCACCTCGTTGGCGGAGGAGTCGCGCCCGCCCGCCCACGCCGCGGACGAGGCGCACTAAACGCGTCTGATAGACACCGGGCCGTGGCCGGCATCGGAACCTTCATCTCCCCGGGCGGCTCGCTGGAGAAGGGGATCGAACGCGCCCGGCTCGCCGACAGCCTCGGCTTCGAGTCCGTCTACACGACGCAGATCGCCGGTCGGGACGCGTTCATCGTCCTGACCGCATTCGCGCAGGCGACCGAGCGCCTGCGCGTCGGCACCGGGGTGGCTCCGATCTTCGCCCGCACGCCGGTCGCAATGGCGCAGGTCGCGGCGACGCTCGACGAGCTCTCCGGGGGGCGGATGGTCCTCGGACTCGGCGTCTCTCACCGGGTGACCGTCGAGAACTGGTTCGGGGCGGAGATCTCGAAGCCGGTGACGCAGATGCGCGAGTACGTCGCCGCCGTGCGGGCGATTCTCCGCGGCGAGCCGCCGCCGGAGGGCGAGTTCTTCAGCACCCACTTCCAGTTCATGGGCTACCCGCCGCGTCCCGAGCTGCCGCTCTACGTGGCCGCCCTCTCGCCGAACATGCTCCGGCTCGCCGGCGAAATCGGCGACGGGGTGATGCTCTGGCTCTGCGCCCCCGACTACATCCGCGACACGGTCATCCCGGCCGTGCGCGAGGGGCGCGAGCGAGCCGGAAAGTCGCTCGACGGCTTCGACGTCGTCGCGGCGGTCCCGTCGGGTCTCACCGACGACCGAGGGGCCGCGCTCGCCGCCATGCGAGGCGAGCTCGTCACCTACTGCTCGCTCCCCTTCTACCGCACCATGCTCGAGGCTTCCGGGTTCAGCGACGAGATCGCCGCCTTCGACGAGGGGATGGCGGCCGGCGACGTCGAGGCGGCGAAAGGCGGCATCTCGGAGCGGATGCTCGACGCGCTGGCCGGCATCGGCGACGGTGACGCCGTGCGAGCGGCGGTCAAGCGATACCGCGAAGCGGGTGCCATCTCCCCCTGCGTGGGCGGGGTGCCCGGAACGGACTTCGACGCGACCCTCGAGGCCGCCGCCGAGCTTCTCTAGATCGGCCCGCCGCCGAGCGGCGGGATGTTGCGCACATTCGCGTCACGCGGAGCGTCCGCGTCTGGACGAGGGCGCGCCTCGGTCGCCGAGCCCTGCGCGCCGGGCGCGGGCTTGATGTCGGCCTTGGCGACCACCCAGCCGTCGTCGCGCTGGAAGACGAACCAGCTGACGTCGGGGTTCTCGGCCGCGAGCTTGTCGCGGATCGCGTCCGCCTCCTCGCGGGTCGAGTGCTGGGAGCCGAGCCGGGCCATCGCCGAAATCCTACGCCCACCCCGTCGAGCGTCCCGCAACCCCGCCCATAGCCCCGGGCGAGGGACGTTCGCGCCGTGGTCTGGGGCGGCGCCTAGCCTGCTTCGGCGCTCGACGCGAATCATCGGTGGGCCAGGCGCGCCACCAGCCGGCGATAGACGTCGAAGGCCGGCTTGGGCGTGTAGTCGTCGCGGAGAAGGCCGAAATGGCGCTGGAAGTCCGGATCGCTCGTCAGGTGGTCGCGCAGGTCGAACCATCGGTAGTCGCTGACGTTGTAGGTCCCGCGGAACCGGTTCACCGCGCCGACCATCTCCCGCATGGCGTCGACCTGCGTGGCCTCCGAGCGACCCACCCCGGTCGGGTAGCCGTTCTCCTCCACGCGCATCGGGACGCGGGCACCGAGCCCGGCGATCGGCATGAAGCACTCCCGCAGCACGCTCATCGCGTTGACCATCCCGTCGCGGTAGCCGCCGGGCAGCGGCTCCGCGGGCGGGAAGAACGTGCCGGGGTAGGCGTCGAGCCCGACCCAGTCGACGGACCGGACGAATCGCGGCCCACCGTGGTCGCGAAGGTAGGTCCAGAACGCGTTCTCGCTCGCCGGGTCGTTTCGGTAGGCCCAGTTGAACCCGATCCGAAGCTGCCGGTAGCCGCGCCGCCGGGCCACGTCGTGCGCGACTTCGACGCCGCGTATCAGGGCGTCCTTCGCTCCCGCGAAGGCCGCGTCGGAGGCGTCTGGCACGAAGGGAAGGAAGTTCACCTCGTTCGTCACCTGAATCGCGACGACGAGCGGGTTGCGGCCGAACCGGCGGACCACGTGCTGCACGAAGTGGGCCCAGCGGGCGATCCGCCCCTCCTGGCTCGGACGCGGGTGGTAGCGAAGCTGGAGCTCGACCGGATAGCCGCGGCGCGTATAGCGCCTCGTGAGCTTGGCGAACTCCCTGACACCCGCGGCGCCGTCCGACCAGAAGAACCGGTTGAGGCGCAGGTAGAGGGGCCGGCCGGGTCGGACGCAGCTTCGCGAGCGCGGCGAGCGTCCTGCCCGGGTGGTCGGGCGCCGGCGCGACCGGCGGGCCCAGGGCCCCGGCGACGCCGGCGGGGTTGATGCCGAAGCGAAGGCGCGGCCCGGGCTTCGCGTCGACCTGCGAGGCGCTGGTGTCGCCGGCGCAGACCGGCGCCGCGGCGATCGATCGCCGAGCGCCTGAGGCGAGTGCGATCGCCGCGATGAGCGCGAGGCCGAGAGCAAGCGTCGTCGCTCGCTTCATCGATCTACGCGCGGCGGCGCGGCGGCGCAATCGAGTCGCAGATCCCCGTCGCGAGCCCGACCACCGCGTCGAGGCGCGCGGCGCGCTCACGCTGGGCGGCGGGAACCATCGCCGCGTAGTCGTAGACGCGGTCCGTTCGCGCGTAGAGGAACCGGGGCACGAGCGACGCGTCGCTCATCGATCCCGACCCCGGGGGTCTCCATCGGGAGCTCGTAGAAGAAGTCGGGATCGGCCTCCCAGTCGACCTCACTCGCCATCGCCGCGTCGAGGACGCGGCCGACGAGCCCGGCGTCGATCTCCCGCGAGGCTGCTCCCGAGCCGCCCACCCGCCCGGCGGTCAACAGGTAGGCGGGCACGTCACCCTCGGCCAGCGCGTCCGCGAGCGACTGGGCTGCGGACGCCTGCTGATCGCCGATCTCAGCGTCGTCCGCGGCCAGGAGCAGCCAGGCGCCGGCCTGCCAGGGGCCGAGTCGCGCCACGGGCGGCAGGATCTCCTCGCCGCGCGCGAGCACGGCGACGAAGGCGGCCTCGCCGAGTGGGAGCGGGACCTCATCGGGCGAGGCGAGCGGAAGCCCGCCCCGCTCGCGCACGAGAGCCGCGAAGGGGTGCTCGCCGCCCTCGTCCGCCACGGACGGCCTAGTCGACCGCGCCCTCGGCCGCCCCGATCGCCTCGGGATCACGCGGCACGAGGACCGAGCGCTTGAACTCGGCCACCGGCTCACCGGTCTGCTTGAAGACCCGCGTGTGCACCTTGACGACGCCGCGGTCAGGCTTCGACTGCGAGGGCCGGACCTCCAAGACCTCGGATTCGCAGTAGAGCGTGTCGCCGTGGAACACCGGGTTGGGGTGGGAAAGCTCCTCCGTGGCGAGGTTCGCGATCGCCTTCCCGGAGACGTCGGAGACGGTCATCCCGACGGCGAGGGAGTAGACGAGCGGGCCCACGACGACGTTCTGCCCCTGCTGCGACTTCCGCGCGTAGACGTCGTTGATGTGCAGCGGATGGTGGTTCATCGTGATCAGGCAGAACAGGTGGTCATCGGCCTCGGTGACCGTCTTGGCCGGCCAGTGCTTGTAGACGGCGCCGACCTCGAATTCCTCGAGATAGCGGCCGTAGCGGTGCGCGCCGGAGGCCTCGCGGCCCGCCTGGTCGGTGATCAGCTCATGCGTCGCGGTGTCATTCATAGGGGTCGGCAGTATGCCCGATACCCTGCCCGACCTTGGCCGCGCGAGCGCGAAGGATTCGACGGGGTAAGCAGTTGGTTCGGCATGCGCTGGGAGGCGCACGACCGGGTCCGCCTCACGATCAGGCCCGAGCTGATCAACGCGGCCGGGCTGCTGTCGGGCCCCGTGGCCTACGCGATGGTGGATTACTGCATGGGCTCGACCCTCTGGCGGGAGCTCGACGAGACCGAGCGGATCGCCACCATCGGGATCTCGATCAACTACGTGCAGACGGCGCGCGAGGGCGACGTGATCTGCACGAGCGAGCTCGATCGCAGGAACGACAGGGTGGGCGTGATGCGAAGCGAGGTCCGCCACGAGGACAACCGGCTCCTCGCGACCGCCGTGGGGAGCTTCTCGATCTTCCCGCGCGAGCGCCTTCGGCGCGAGACCGGCGGGCTTAAGACCGACTAGCGCGCCCGCTTCAGGTGCGCACGCGCCATCTGGCGCACGATCACCTGGCCGACGAGCTGCTGGACCTTGCGATCGCCCTCGATCTTGAGATGCCCGTGCTCGTAGGCCTCCT
The DNA here is from genome assembly GCA_963823245.1 of uncultured Actinomycetes bacterium. Lineage (GTDB taxonomy): Bacteria > Actinomycetota > Thermoleophilia > Solirubrobacterales > 70-9 > JAWVFM01. The sequence goes on from CAWGKQ010000008.1 coordinate 815,849, forward strand.
GCCAGTCCGCGAGCTCGCCCTCGACGGCGAGGATGTTGAACATCGAGCGGGGCATGGACAGCCGCAGGCGCTCGTCCTCTGAGAAGCCCTTCGACACCTTCGGGCCAGGGACCTCGACTCGGAACACCTGGACGTCGCCGCGAGCCGGCAGCTCAACGCCGAACACCAGCTTCAGCCCCGCGAGCGCAGGGGCCTCGCGCTGGACGCGCTCGACCGCGGTCTTGATGAGGTCGACTGCGGACGCCAACTAGATCTTGTTTCGCTCGCAGGAGCTTGCGGCCGATCACCATCTTCTGGATCTCGGACGTCCCCTCGCCGATGATGAGCAGTGGCGCGTCGCGGTAGAGGCGCTCGATCTCGTACTCCTTCGAGTAGCCGTAGCCGCCGTGGATACGAAGGGACTCCTCGGCGTTCGACTTGGCGGCCTCCGCCGCGAACAGCTTCGCCATCCCGGCCTCCAGGTCGCTCCGCTCCCCGGCATCCTTCATCCGTGCCGCCTTCAGCGTCAGGAGGCGCGCCGCCTCGACCCGAGTGCCCATCTCGGCGAGCTTGAACGTGATCGCCTGGTGCTGGGCGATCGGCTTGCCGAACGTCTTGCGTTCCTGGCTGTAGCGGAGCGCCAGCTCGAGGGCCCGCTGTGCGACCCCGACCCCGCGGGCAGCGACATTGACCCGGCCCACCTCGAGGGCGTCCATCATCTGCTTGAAGCCCTTGCCGACGCCGTCCGGCCCGCCGAGCACGCCATCGTCGGCGACCTTGAAGCCGTCGAAGACGAGCTCGGTGGACTCCACGCCCTTGTAGCCCATCTTCTTGATCTTCGGCGGGATCCGCAGGCCCGGAACCTCATCGGCGCCGGGCTCCTTCTCGCAGATGAAGCAGGTCATGCCCGTGTATGGCGGGTCGGCCTTCGGGTCGGTCTTGACGAGGACGAAGACGAGGCCGGACCGCAGGCCGTTGGTGACCCACATCTTCTGCCCGTTGATCTCCCAGCCGCCCTCGACCTGCGTAGCGGTCGACTTGATCCCCTGGACGTCGGAGCCGACCTCGGGCTCCGACAGCGAGAACGCGGCGCGGATCTCGCCCGTGGCCATCCGTGGCAGGAACTTGTCGCGCTGCTCGTCGGTGCCGAACTTCATCAGCAGGTACGACCCGATGAAGTGGGTGTTGACGACGCCCGAGATCGAGATCCAGCCTCGCGACAGCTCCTCGACGATCATCGCGTAGGTCGTGAGGTCGAGCCCCATCCCGCCGTATTCCTCGGGGATCGTGACGCCGAAGAGCCCGAGCTCCTTCATCTGCTCGACGATCGCCTCCGGGAACTTGTCCTCGTGATCGAACTCCTCGGCGACGGGGATGATCTCGTTGTCCGCGAACTGGCGAACCATCTCGGTGATCGCCTTCTGCTCGTCGGTCAGCTCCTGTTGGGTGGCTACTGCCATGGCTCCTCGGGGTCGTGGGATGGTTGCCGAAGGATATTGGGGCATCACCTGCGGGATACTCGGTCAGTGCCCGTGGACGAAGCCACCGTCGTCGCCCTCGCCGACCTCATGCCCGAGGGGGATTGGACCGAGGCGTTCGGGGACGACGCCGTGAACGAGCGGCGGCGGCGCCTCGCCGAGCTGGCCGCGCCCGACCTCGAGACCGCAATGGTCGGTCCGGGAGGGTTCACGGGCACGTTCGCGGGCGCTGAGGGGTTCGTGGACGCGTGGCGGGACTGGCTCGAGCCATTCGAGAGCTACGTCGTCGAGCGCGAGGAGGAGATCCGGCGGACGGACGATGCGATCGTGTTCTTCGGTCGCCAGATGGCAACGCCGAAGGGCTCCGCGAGCCCGATGGAGAACGAGGGCGCAACCGTCGCCTTCTTCGACGAGGGCAAGCTCAAGCGCATCGAGTTCCACCTGGATCGCGCCTCGGCGCTGCGCTCAGCCGGGCTCGAAGACGCGTGACGGAGCTCGATCGGGGCCGAGAGGCGTGCGCCGGCCTTCGTTGGAAGGAGGCACACGAACGCCTCTCGGCCGCCGATCGGGAGGCCACGCTGGCGGCCGACGACCTGAGGCTGCTCGCCGCCGCAGCTTGCATGGTCGGCGACGAGGATGGCTACTTCTCGGCGCTGGAGCGCCAGCACCAGGCACACCTCGCCGAGGGAGAACCGGTGCTCGCGGCGCGCTGCGCGATCTGGATCGGCCTGATGCGGGCGCGCGGAGGCGAGATGGGCGCCGCGTCCGGATGGCTCGGCCGGGGAGCCCGTCTGATCGAGGACGAGCCGCCGGATTCGATCGAGCACGGCTACCTGATGATCCCCACCGCGTTCCGGCAGACGGGCGAGGGTGAGTTCGAGGCCGCGGCGGAGACGCTCGGGACGGTCGCTGAGATCGGCGCAAAGCATGGTCATATGGACCTGTTCGCCCTCGCGACTCACGAGCAAGGTCATGTGCTGGTGATGGCCGGGCGCCCAGCCGATGGCCTGCGCTACCTCGACGAGGCGATGGTCCCGGCGACGACGAACGAGCTCTCCCCCTGGTCACCGGGATCGTCTACTGCGGGACGATCTCCGGCTGCCGTGACGCGTTCGAGCTCGGTCGAGCCCAGGAGTGGACCACGGCGCTGAGCGACTGGTGCGACGCCCAGCCCGAGATGGTCAGCTTCAACGGCCAGTGCCTCGTTCACCGCGCGGAGATCCTCCAACTCCGCGGCGACTGGGCTGAAGCCGTGGCGGAGGCGCACCGCGCGCACGAACGCTGCCTGGCCGGGCGCAACCCGCGGGCGGCGGCGACGGCCCTCTACCTGCGTGGCGACGTGCATCGGCTCCGCGGCGAGCTCGCGGAGGCCGAGAGCGCGTACGTCGAGGCTGGTCGCGGCGGCTACGAGCCGCAGCCGGGGATGGCGCTCCTGCGGCTCGCGCAGGGCGAACAAGGGGCGGCGGCAGCGGCGATCAGACGGGTGCTGGGCGAGACCAGCGAGCGCCCCAGGCGCGCCGCGCTCCTCCCCGCCTATGTCGAGATCATGATCGCCGTCGGCGCCGATGAAGAGGCAGGCAGGGCGGCTGACGAGCTCGACCAGATCGCGTTGGGCGAGGACGAGCGGATGCTCGGCGCGATGGCCGCGGGCGCCCGCGGCTCGGTGAGCCTCGCGCGGGGCAACGCGCCGGCGGCGCTCGCAGCGCTGCGCCGGGCGGCGCAGGTATGGCAGAACCTCGGGGCGCCGTATGAGGCTGCCCGCGGCGCGGATGCTGGCGGGTCAGGCGTGCCGCGCGCTCGATGACGAGGACGCCGCCGCCATCGAGCTCGAGGCGGCCCGCGCCACGTTCACGACGCTCGAAGCTCGGCCCGACCTGGCCCGGGTCGAGGCGCTGATCCGCGGCGGGGCGCCGGCGGATGCCCACGGCCTCACGCCTCGCGAGCAGGAGGTCCTGCGCCTGGTGGCCGCCGGCGATACCAACCGCGCGATCGCTGCCGCGCTCGTCGTCAGCGAGCGAACCGTCGACCGCCACGTCAGCAACATCTTCGCCAAGCTCGGCGTCTCCTCTCGGGCGGCGGCGACGGCGTTCGCTTACCAACACCATCTTCTCTGACGCCTGCGTGGGTGGAAATACCCACCCGCGGGTCGCGCAAAGTTGGGTGCTTCAGCCGATGCGAGGCGCTCGGCGCGTTTCTAGGGTCGTCCAGAACACGACCGAGGAGGAACCATGAGCAGCCAGACCCAGACCATCGAGCGCGCCGGCAACTCGAACGGCGGCACCGAGCGAATCGAGACGGTGATCATCGGCGCCGGCCAGACGGGCCTGTCGCTGGGCTACCACCTTGCCAAGCAAGACCGCCCCTTCGTCATCCTCGAGAGGAACCAGCGGGTCGGCGACGTCTGGCGCCGGCGCTTCGACTCGCTCCGCCTCTACAGCCCGGCACGTTACGACGGCCTCCCCGGGTTGACGTTTCCCGCCGAGAAGTGGCACTTCCCTACCAAGGACGAGGTCGGCGACTACCTCGAGGAGTACGCGCGGCGGTTCGACCTCCCGGTTCTGACCGGTACCTCGGTCCAGAGCCTCTCGAAGGACGGCGACCGCTACCGGATCGAGTGCGACGGACGCCGGCTCGAGGCCCGAAACGTCGTCGTCGCGTCCGGCGGCTTCACCACCCCGATCGTCCCCTCGCTCGCCGCCGAGCTCGATCCGTCGATCAGGCAGCTGCATTCCAACGACTACCGCAACCCCTCGCAGCTCCAGGAAGGCCCGGTCCTCGTGGTCGGCGCTGCCCACTCCGGTTCCGACATCGCGCTCGAGGTCTCACGCGAGCATCAGACGATCCTCGCGGGGCCGGTCCGCGGCGAGGTCCCCTTCCGGATCGAGGGCCGCCCCTTCCGCGTCATCGTCCGCGGCCTCTGGTTCATCGCCAACCACGTGTTGACCATGCGGACGCCGCTCGGCCGCAAGATGCGCGAGCACGTGCGCGGCGAGGGTGGGCCGCTGCTGCGAGTGAAGCGGGCCGACCTCGACGACGCCGGGGTCGAGCGCACCGAGGAGAAGGTCACCGGGGTGAGGGACGGGAAGCCGGTGCTGGCCGACGGCCAGGAGCGCGAGGTCGCCAACGTGATCTGGTGCACCGGGTTCAACAAGGACCTGTCATGGATCAAGATCCCTGTCGCCGGCGAGGACGGCTGGCCCGAGCAAGAGCGCGGCGTCGTGCCATCGTCCCCGGGCCTTTACTTCCTCGGGCTCCCGGTGCAGTACGCGTTCGCGTCGATGCTGGTCGGCGGCGCGGGGCGCGACGCGAAGTACGTCGCGAAACACATCGGAGCCGCGGTGGCTTGCGCCCCTCGTTAGCCGCCGGCGACCTTCACGCCCTCGGAGGCGAGCTGGCCCTTGATCTGCTTCAGGCTGGAGGCGAACTGCCTCGAGGTTTGCTCGAAGGCGTGCGCCTGGGCCTTGACCTCCTTGGCCGATCCCGACTTCACGGTCTCGAGAGTGTCGCCAACGGACTTCTCATAGGTGCTCAGGGCCTCTTCGAGGCTGTCGTTGGCATCGGCCGCGTCGGAAGGCGGATCGAGATCGGCGACCTGCTCGGTGGCGGTCTGGAGGGCGGTGTCCGCCTCATCGAGGGCAGAGGTGAGGTCCGCCTGCGAAGGCGTGCTCCGCGCCGTCGCCTGCAGCTTGCCAAGCGATTTCCCGAGCGGGGTGAGTATGTCCTGGAGCTTGTTGGCGTACTCGTCGTTCGTGAGCTGGTCGCCGCCGCCGCCACCGCATCCGGTAACGGCGAGTGCGGCAACGGCCGCGACGATCAGGACGAGACCCCTCATCAGACCTCCCAAGCAAAGCAGACCGAGCGCCAGCTCGGTCCCTCGCGCTCGTAGAAGCGATGGGCGTCGCGGCGCGCCTCGCCGCTGTCGAGCTCGAGGTGCGTCGCGCCCCGCTCGCGCGCCCAGCCCTTTGCGGCGTCGAGCAGCGCCTTGCCGATGCCCGCCGAGCGCCTGTCCGGATCGACCGCGAGGTCCTCGACCCAGACCCGGTAGCCGAAGCGCACCGAGTGCATGTCGAAGTAGGCGGTGATGAAGCCGACCAGCTCGCCCGCCCGGTCAGCGACGAGCACCTGCGAGTCGCGCGAGTCGATCGCCTCCCGCAGCGCGACCGCGGCGTGGCGCTCGTCCCAGCTCGGCGGGCGCGAGCCGGGCGGCGCGAACAGCCACTCGTAGAGGCCGATGACGGTCGGGATCTCGGCGATCGTCGCGGGTCTGACCTCGACCTCCACGCGCACAAGTTAGCCTTCGGCAGCAGTGAGAAACCCACGCGACTTCACGAAGCCCCTGGCCATCGGCGCGCCCGACCCCGCGACCGAGATCCCCTTCGGGCCCTCGCGGATGATCCACTTCCTCGACTTCTCGAACGAGAAGATGGCCGCCAAGGCGCCGCAGATCGCCCAGCAGACCGACATCCTGCTCGGCAACCTCGAGGACGCGATCCCGGTCGACCGCAAGGAGGCGGCGCGCGAGGGCTTCATCAACGCCGTCCGCGACGGCGACTTCGGCGAGACGGCGCTGTGGACGCGCGTCAACTCGCTGGAGAGCCCGTGGGTGCTCGACGACCTCACCGAGATCGTCACCGCGGTCGGCGACAAGGTCGACGTCGATCATGGTCCCCAAGGTCGAGGGGCCATGGGACATCCACTACGTCGACCGCCTGCTCGCCCAGCTCGAGGCGAAGGCCGAGATCTCCCGGCCGATCCTGGTCCACGCGATCCTCGAGACCTCGCTCGGGGTCGTCAACCTCGAGGAGATCGCCACCGCGAGCCCGCGCATGCAGGGAATGAGCTTCGGCCCGGCCGACCTCGCCGCCTCGCGCCGGATGAAGACCACGCGCGTCGGCGGCGGCCACCCGGGCTACCGGGTCATCGAGGACCCCGACCCCGACGACCCCGAGGCGCCGCGCGCAACGGCGCAGCAGGACCCCTGGCACTACTCGATCGCGCGCATGGTCGACGCCTGCACGTCGGCCGGGATCCTCCCCTTCTACGGCCCCTACGGCGACATCAAGGACACCGCCGGCTGCGAGACCCAGTTCCGCGCCGCCTTCCTGCTCGGCTGCGTCGGCGCGTGGTCGCTCCACCCGGCGCAGATCGAGATCGCGAAGAAGGTCTTCTCGCCGGCGCCCGACGAGGTGAGGTTCGCCAAGAAGGTGATCGAGGCGATCCCCGACGGCCGCGGCGTCCACATGATCGACGGCAAGATGCAGGACGACGCGACCTGGAAGCAGTGCAAGGTGATGGTCTCGCTCGCCGAGATGCTCGCCCGCAAGGACCCTGAGCTCGCCGAGGCCTACGGCTTCGACGGCAACGGCAGCGCTCCGGCCGCCGCCGAGAAGGCGGCCTCCTAGCCCATGTCGGCCGGTGCGATGCTCGCGAGGGGCGCCGCCGTCCGGCTCACCTTCGGCATCTCCGCCCTGTTGGAACCCGAGCAGGCGAGCGGCCTTCTGGGCGTCCCGCGCAAGCAGTTCACGCCCGCCGGCCGGTACGGCCTGCGGCTCTTCGCCGCCCGCGACATCATCCTCGGGCTCGCCACCGCCGCGGCCGGCAACGGCGACCCGATGGCGCAGCGGCGCTCGATCGTGGCCAACCTGGCCTCGGAGGCGGCCGACTCGGCCGCGCTCGATCGCCGAGGCGCGCGACCGCGGCGGCGTTCGCGGTGAGATCGTCGCCGGCGCGCTCTTCAATGCCTTCGGCTGGGCCACCTGGCTCGCGGCCGCCCGAGCCCTGCGCGCGCTCGCGCCGGCGCTAGTCGCCGGACTCCTCCTCCGCCCGCCGCTGCTCGTCGGCGATGACGATGTACTCCTCGAGCATGAGCTTGTCCTTGGTGCGGTTGGCCGCCCGTTTCATCGCGATCAGGTGGTCGATGGATGCAATCCGGACGGCGAGACCGTCGATCTCGACGTCCTGCGACCCCTCCTTCAGCTCCTCATAGGAGCGAACCCCGCCTACGTCGGCGAGCACGTCGAAGTCGCCATACGGAGTCTCAAAAGTGAAGTTTGCCCCGTTCTCGATCGTCTCTGGCTCGAGCTGAAATGGCAGATCCGCCGGGGCGCCGCGCAGCCGCACGCCGATGTCCTTCAGAGCTTCGACGAGCCGCACCGCATTGGCATGTCCCCTCGCGTACGCAACGTCGAGGTCGTAGGTCGGATAGTTCGAACCCCGCGCGATTCCCGCTTGGCCGCCCACCACCACGAAATCCACCCCGTGCCTGACCAGCGGGGCGAGGAGATTGGGGACCTCTGCCGCCTTGGCGGGCAGGGTTCTGTCGGTCACGCGGCGAACTCCTTGCGGCGTGGATGGGGCTGTTCCTGATGACCAGGTTCGCGAAGCCTCGCCCGTACTCGAGCCGCTCGCTGGGCGTCAGCCTGAAGCGGCCTTGGATCATGCTTCTATCAACCCCGGAGTCCGGTTCCACGACCCCGAGCACCAGGTCCTCGCCGAGCAGGTGCAGGAGCGAGCGGAGCGTCTCGACGCTCGGCGACACCTTGTCGCCTTCGATGCGCGAGATCGCTGACTGCGTCGTCCCGGCCCGGATCGCGAGCTGCTTCTGACTCACGCCGTGGCGCTTCCTCGCTTCCCGCAGCAGCTGTCCCGGCGTCGATTCCACGCCAGGAATATAGCTTATATGCGATTACAGCTTATCTGCGATGGAAGCTGTCTTCGCTCAGCCGAGGCGCTCCTTGAGAGCCTCGAGCTGCGCTCGGATCTCGCCGGGTAGGCGGTCGCCGAACTGGTCCAGGTGGGCCTCGAGCTGCGGGAGCTGGGCAGCGAGCTCGCTCGCGGTCGACCGTCAGCAGCTCGCTCGAGGCTCTCGGCCGAGATGTCGAGCCCGGAGAGCTCGAGCGACGTCCGGGTCGGGACGAGCCCGATCGGCGTCTCGGTCGCCTCGGCCTCGCCGTCGCAGCGGCGGAAGATCCAGGCCGAGCACGCGGCTGTTCTCGCCGAAGCCGGGCCAGAGGAACTTGCCGTCCTCGTCCTTGCGGAACCAGTTGACGACGAAGATCCGCGGCATCTCGTTCGGGTGCTTGCTGGCAACGTCGAGCCAGTGCTCGAAGTAGTCGGCCATGTTGTAGCCGCAGAACGGCAGCATCGCCATCGGGTCGAAGCGGAGCTCGCCGACCGCGCCGGCGGCCGCGGCCGTCGTCTCCGACGACATCGTCGCGCCGAGGAAGACGCCGTGCTCCCAGTCGAACGACTCGCGAGACGAGCGGGACGACCGTCGCGCGCCGCCCGCCGAACAGGAAGGCGTCGATCGGCACGCCGGTCGGGTCCTCCCACTCCGGCGCGATCGACGGGCATTGCGCGGCCGGCGTCGTGAAGCGGGCGTTCGGGTGCGCCGCCGGGTCGTCGGAGTCGGGCGTCCAGTCGTTGCCCTTCCAGTCGATCGCGTGCGCGGGCGGCTCGCCGGTCATCCCCTCCCACCAGATGTCGCCGTCGTCGGTGAGCGCGCAGTTGGTGAAGATCGAGTTGCGCTCGACCGTGTCCATCGCGTTCGGGTTCGTCTTGTGCGACGTGTTCGGGGCGACGCCGAAGAAGCCCGCCTCCGGGTTGACCGCGTAGAGGCGGCCGTCCTCGCCGAACTTCATCCAGGCGATGTCGTCGCCGACCGTCTCGACGGTCCAGCCCTCGAGCGTCGGGATCAGCATCGCCAGGTTGGTCTTCCCGCACGCCGAAGGGAAGGCGCCCGTCACGTACTTCACGCGTCCCTCGGGCGAGGTGAGCTTGAGGATCAGCATGTGCTCGGCCATCCAGCCCTCGTCGCGGGCCATCGCCGAGGCGATCCGCAGCGCGAAGCACTTCTTGCCGAGCAGCGCGTTGCCGCCGTAGCCGGAGCCGTACGACCAGATCTCGCGCGTCTCGGGGAAGTGGACGATGTACTTGTTGTCGGCGTCGCACGGCCACGGCACGTCGGCCTCGCCCGTCGGCGAGCGGCGCGCCGACCGAGTGCAGGCAGGGGACGAAGTCGCCGTCGGAGCCGAGCACGTCGAGGGCGCCCTTGCCCATCCGGGTCATGATCCGCATCGAGGCGGCGACGTAGGCGCGAGTCGGTGAGCTGGACGCCGATGTGGGCGATGTGCGAGCCGAGCGGGCCCATCGAGAACGGGACCACGTACATCGTGCGGCCCTTCATCGAGCCCCTGAAGAGGTCGGTCAGGACGCTCGCGCATCTCGGCCGGGTCGCGCCAGTTGTTGGTGGGACCGGCGTCCTCCTCGCGCTCGGAGCAGATGAAGGTGCGGTCCTCGACCCGGGCGACGTCGCCGGGGTCGGAGCGCGCCAGGTAGGAGTTCGGCCGCTTGGCGTCGGAGAGCTTCTCGAACGTGCCGGCCTCGACGAGCTCCTGGCAGAGCCGGTCGTACTCCTCGGCCGAGCCGTCGCACCAGTGGATCGAGTCGGGCTGGGTGAGCTCCGCGATCTCCTCCACCCACGCGATCAGCTTCGCGTTGGTGGTGGGCTGGGTGGACGCCTCTGCGGTCTCGCTCACTGGCTCTGATGCTCCTTTCGTGGGCGCTGGAAACGAATGACGCCCGCTGGGATACCCGGGCGGGCGTACGCGCATTCTGGCGGATCGGGCGGCGGGGCGCTACAGGGTTCTCCCGCGCTCTTGACCCGCGGCATCCTACGGACGCTAGGGTTCCGCGCCCGAATGCGCTTCTACGAGTACGAATCGCGCCGGATCGTCGAGCGGGCCGGCATCCCGGTCACCAAGTACGGCTTCTGCACCACGCCCGACGAGGCGCGCAAGGCCGCGGAGGAGATCGGCGGGCCGACCGTGATCAAGTCGCAGGTGCTCACCGGCGGCCGGATGAAGGCGGGCGGCGTGAAGTTCGCCGACACGCCGGACGAGGCGGCGGAGCACGCGGCGGCGATCCTCGAGCTCGAGATCGGCGGCCACATGCCGGTCGGCGTGCTCGTCGACCCGAAGGCCGAGGTCGCGCAGGAGTACTACGCGGCGGTGCTCTGGGACGGGCGCGCGAAGCGCCCGATGATGCTGTTCAGCGACATGGGCGGGATCGACATCGAGGAGGTCGCCGAGCAGCATCCCGACCACGTCGGCCGCGGCCACCTCTCGAACCTCCGCCCGATCTACGACTTCGAGGCCAAGCAGACCGTCGCCCGCTGCGGGATGACCGGCTCCGAGCTCAACCGGGCCACGCGCGGTCCTCGCCCGCCTCGCCCGCCTCCAGCGCGACTACGACATGACGCTGGCCGAGATCAACCCGCTGGCCCGCCTCGAGGACGGCAGCTTCGTCGCCCTCGACGCCCACATGGAGATGGAGGACGAGGCCGTCGGGCCGCCACAGGACGATGCTCGCAGGAGATCGGCGTCGACCTCGACGAGCCGCGCGAGCTCTACGAGCCCTCCGAGTTCGAGCGCAACGTCAAGGCGATCGACGCCGCCGACCACCGCGGCGTCATCCAGGGCAAGGACCACGGCTTCCACGGCAACCTCGGGCTCGTGATCGGCGCCGGCGGCGGCTCGCTGACGCTCACCGACGCGGTCCGCTCCCAGGGCGGCAAGCCGGCCAACTACGCCGAGATCGGCGGCAACCCCTCGGTCTCGAAGTCCGCCGGGCTGGCGAGGGAGGTGCTCGAGAAGGACGGCGTCGAGAAGATCGCGGTGATGATGTCGATCGTCTCCAACACCCGGGTCGACATCGTCGCCCGCGGCGTCATCAAGGCGTGCCTCGAGCTCGGCAAGGACCCCGCCGAGACGATCGTGATCTTCCGCATTCCCGGCGCCTGGGAGGACGAGGGCTACAAGATCCTCGACAAGTACGGGATCGAGTACTGCGACCGCTCCGTCTCGATGTGGGAGGCGGCGGGACGGGCCGTGGCGAAGGTGCAGGGCTGATGGCCGTCCTCCTCAACGAGGACTTCACCTTCATCGTCCAGGGCATCACCGGGCGCGAGGCCGTGAACCTGACCCGCGAGTGCCTCGACTTCGGCTCGAAGATCGTCGGCGGCGTGACCCCCGGCCGCAAGGGCCGCGAGGTCCACGGCGTGCCGGTCTTCGACACCGTCGAGCAGGTCGTCGAGCACCACGGCTCGGCGCCCGACGGCGCCGTCGTCACCGTCCCCCCCGCGTTCACCAAGGACGCCGTGGTGGAGGCGATCGAGAACGGGATCAAGCTGATCGTCGTGGTCACCGAGCGCATCCCGCGCCGCGACGTCGCCGAGATGGTCGAGCTGGCGGGCCTGCGCGGCGCCCGGATCATCGGCCCGAACTGCCTCGGCCTGATCGCGCCCGGCGTCGCGAAGATGGGCGGCATCGGCGGCCCGGCGAAGGACGCCGCGAAGGCCTACGTCGCCGGCCCCGTCGGCGTGATGAGCCGCTCCGGCGGCATGACCACCGAGATCTCCTCGACGCTGACCGCCGCCGGCCTCGGCGTCTCGACCGCGATCTCGATCGGCGGCGACGCGATCATCGGCTCGACCTACGCCGAGCTGATGCCGCTCTTCGAGGCCGACGAGCAGACCGAGGCGATCGTCATCTACACCGAGCCCGGCGGCCGGATGGAGGCCGAGCTCGTCGACTGGCGCGAGGCCAACGACTCGCGCCTGCCGATCGTCGCCTTCATGGCCGGCCGCTTCATGGACGACGAGGAGATGCAGGGCATGAGCTTCGGCCACGCGGGCACGATCGTCGAGGGCAAGGAGGACTCGGCGACCGAGAAGATCGCCCGCCTCGAGGCGGCCGGGATCCCGGTCGTCGAGCGGATCGACGAGATCCCCGACGCGGTGAAGGAGAAGCTCGGAGTGGCCGCCTGATGTCGCCGCAGCAGCTCGACGCGCGTCTTCATCGAGCGTCGACGGTCGACGATTCGATCACGGGCGACGCCGACCTCGCCCGAAAGCTCGAGGAGGTCTGCCCGGTCGACATCTTCAGGGCCACCGACGCGGGCGTCGAGATCGTGCGGGAGAACCTCGACGAGTGCGTGCTCTGCGAGCTCTGCGTCGAGGCCGCGCCCGAGGGCACCGTCGGATCGTCAAGCTCTACGAGCGGTAGGCGCCGGTGCCGAGCGGCTCGTTTCCGGCCAGCGCCGATGAGGTCGCTCAGACCGGGGCGGAACGCGACGCCCTCGCCGCCGTCCGCCGAGTGACGGGCAAGGAGGCGAGCCCGATGGAGCGTCACGGGCTCCGCGTGTTCCTCATCGCCTCGAAGCTCGCCGAACGCCGCGGGGAGGCAGTCGACCGCGAGGTTCTGCTCGTGGCCGGATTCCTCCACGACCTCGGCCTCTACGACAGCGTGTCACGGGGCGGTGTCTACGTGAGCGACGGCGCCGAGTTCGCGAGGGAGCTGGTCGCGCCGCACGGCTGGAGCGGTGAGCGCGCGACCCTGTGCGCGAACGCGATCGAGCGCCACCACGACCTGCGGGCTCAGTGGAGCGCCGGAGCCGAGGTCGAGGTCGTGAGGCGCGCCGACCTCGTCGACGTCAGCGGGGGCGTCGTCCGCTTCGGCCTGCCGCGAGGCTGGCTCCACGACCTCTTCGCCGCCGTCTCGCGTGACGGCACCTATGCCGAGATCGCAAGGCTCGTGGGCCACGCGCTTCGCGAGCGTCCGCTGCACCATGCCGCGCATCTTCATCCGCGGGCACTGACTCGCAGCCGCGCGATCCGCGAGGATCGCGGGCGTGCTCAGGCTCACCCTCCTCATCGCAGGCATCGGCCTGGCCGATTCGGTCAACCCGGCAACGATCGGGCCTGCGCTCTACTTCGCCACCACGAGCCATCCGATTCGGCGGGTCACCGAGTTCACGGCAGGCTTCTTCATCGTCAACTTCGCCGCGGGGGTGCTCATCGTCGTCGGTCCGGGGCAGCTTCTCGTCAACCTCGCCGAGCGCCCGGGCCCCGAGGTCAACCACATCATCGAGCTCGTCGCAGGCCTGATCCTGATCGCCGTGTCGATCGGGCTGTTCCTTGGGCGCACGCGTCTGGCCGCGGCCCCGGTATCGGGCCGAGAGCTGCAGAGCAAGCACGCCTGGGCGCTCGGGCTCGGGCTCGGCGCGGCCGAGCTGCCGACCGCCTTCCCCTACTTCGCCGCGCTCGCCGCGATCATCGGCTCAGGCCTTGGCCTGCCGCGCCAAATCGCCCTCGTCTTCCTGTTCAACCTCACGTTCGTCGCGCCGAAGCTCGTGATCATCGGGGCGATTGCGTTCGGGGGCGAATCGGCGCGGCGGTGGCTTCGGCGAGCCGGGGACTGGATTCGGCTCCGTTGGCCGGTTGTGTTCGCATGGATCGCGCTCGTGGCCGGAATTGCCCTCGTGGCGTTCGCGCTCGTCTGGCTGCTCCAGCACTGACCGCCGGCGGTGCCATGGCCCAGGAGACCTGGTCGCTTCGGGCGAGCAAGACGATTGATCCGACGACCAGGGCGAGCCCGGCGGTGATCGGTATTAGGTCCTCGCCGCCGAGGCCGCCGCTGTGCTGAAGCAGTAGCGGGGCCAGCACGATCGGAACAATCGTCTCGACGGCGAAGACCGTCGGCACCACGCGCTTCACCGCGGCGCGCTGGAACGCGGTCATGAGCGTCAACGTCGCGACGACCGCGGAGACGACGACGGCGGCGAGCCAGAACGCGGCGACCCACAGCCGGTCGCCGTTCACTCCGTCGCTGAACAGCTTCGTCGCGATGTCGCCCCAGGCGAACGCGACACCGGCGCTGAGCGTGAGTAGAACGGCGGCGACCGCCCCCCGGCGCCTCCAGACGTAGGGCGCCGCCATCCCCACGGCGAGAACCGCCATGACGGTGAGCTGGGCGATACCGCCGCGGTCGGGCTGGCGGTGATCGGGCCCCGCGATCGCGATGATCGTGAGGCCGGCGACGATTCCGGCGACCGCGGCGTAGTGATGAGGCTTGACGTCCTCGTCCATGTACCGCGCGCCGAGGAAGAGCACGAGGACCAGGCCGACCGCCAGGCCGGGCTGGACGACGCTGAGCGGCGCGTTCGCGTAAGCGAGGACCTGGAGCGGAAAGGCGACGACGCCCAGCAAGGTCCCGGCGAGCCAGCGAGGACGGTGCGCGAGGTCGACCAAGAGCGACAGCCGAAGAGCGCAGGATTCCGGCTCCCTGCGCGCCTCGAGCGCCTGCAGGACAACGCCTGCGTTGTAGGCGGCCGAGGCGGCCAGCACTGCCGCGATCCCTACGGCGAGCATTCCTCTCAGGTTCCCGCCTCCTCCCAAGTGAAAACGAAGCCGACGGCCGCTGCGGCAGAATCGCGGTCCCGTGAACTTCATCGAAGACGTCCTCGAGCGCTTTCCGGCCTCGAAGCCCGCGCTGGTCACGATCGACCGAGCCGGCGACCGCCGCACCTGGCACTTCGGCGAGCTGATCGCTCGAAGTGCGGGCCTGTCGGGCGCGCTCGCCGCCCGCGGTGTGAAGCGCGGCGACGTGGTCATGACCCTTCTCGGTAACCGGATTGAGTGGGCCTTGACGCTGCTGGCCTGCTGGCGAATGGGTGCCGTTCCGCTGCCCTGCAATCCGCAGCTCCGCCGCAAGGACCTGGAGCTGCGGACCAGCGCGACCGGGTCCGCGCTCTGCGTCGCCGACGAGACGCTCGCCGCCGAGCTTCCGTCCGGTATCGACGCGATGACGCTTGACGACGTCGCCGCGGTGATGGACGAGGAGAGCCCGCAGGAGCCGCCGCTCGACCCCGCCGACCTGGACCCCTCCGAGCCCGCGCTGATCGTGTTCACCTCCGGCACCACCGGCGAGCCTCGCGGCGCGGTGCACGCCCAGCGATACCTGCCCGGGCAACGCCTACAGGCGACGAGCTGGCTTGGAGCGCGCGACGGCGAGCTCGTGTGGTGCACGACGGCGACCGGGTGGTCGAAGTCGGCGCGGAACGTGTTCGTCGCGCCGTGGCTCTGCGGCGCCGCGGCCCTGATCCACGAGCGCCGGTTCGAGGCCTCGGAGCGCCTCGAGATATGCGCCCGCGAGGAGGTCAACGTGCTCTGCCAGGCCCCGACGGAGTATCGGATGCTCGCCAAGCGCACCGAGCTTCGCCCGCTTCCCACGATGCGCCGCATGGTGTCCGCGGGCGAGCCGCTCAACCCCGAGGTGATCGAGCGGTTTCGCGAGGCGCTGGGGCTCGAGATCTCCGATGGATACGGGCAGACCGAGACCGGGCAGCTCACCGGGAACCTCGCCGGCGAGCCGATCCGGGTCGGCTCCATGGGCAAGCCCCTCCCCGGCATCGATACGCGAATCGCGGACGGCGAGCTCGAGGTGCGCACCGCGACCGTCCCCACCTTCTTCAGCGGCTACCTCGACGATGCCCCGTTCGAAGGCGAGTGGTGGCCGACGGGTGATGCCGTGCGGGCCGACGATGACGGCTACCTCTTCTACGAGGGCCGTCACGACGACCTCATCCTCTCCGCGGGGTACCGGATCGGCCCGTTCGAGGTCGAGTCCGCGCTCGTCTCGCACCCCGCGGTCGCCGAGGCCGCGGCCGTCGCGGCGCCGGACGCCGAGCGGGGCGCGGTGGTCCGGGCCATCGTCGTGCTTCGCGAGGGTGCGCCGTCCGAGGAGCTCGCCCGCGAGCTCCAGGAGCACGTGAAGCGCACGACCGCCCCGTACAAGTTCCCGCGCATCGTCGAGTTCGCCGACGACCTGCCGAAGACAGCGAGCGGCAAGATCAAGCGCGCCGAGCTTCGCGCCACAGAGTCGGCGTAGCTCGGTGGCCCGAGCGCGAGTATCGCGTCGCTCCGGGCGCGCGGCGTTCGCCGGCATCTTCGCCGTGACGCTCCTGTCGCTGCTCGGGGTCGGCGCGGTCCTCCCGGTGATTCCGCACTTCGTGCGCGGTCGCCTCGGCGACGGCGACTTCGCCGTCGGCGTCGCCATCGGCGCGTTCGCGTTCACCGCCCTCGCCTGTCGCCCGCTCGCCGGCAACTTCGCGGACACCCGCGGGCGGCGGCCGGTCGTCATCGTCGGCTCGCTCCTGGCGGCCCTCGGCGGGGTCCTCTACCTCGTCCCCGCCGGACTACCCGGGCTCATCGTGGCGAGGCTCGTGCTCGGAGCCGGCGAGGGCTCCGTCTTCACAGCCGGCGCGACGTGGGTGGTCGACCTCGCGCCTCCTGGCCGTCGTGGGCGCGTCATCGGCCTCTACGGCCTCGCGGTCTGGACCGGCCTCAGCCTCGGCCCCCCGATCGGACACGCGATCCTCCAGGCCTCGAGCTTCGACGCCGTCTGGGTCTTCGCAGCCGCCGCTCCCGCCATCGGCGCCGCAATCGCTTTCGCGCTCCCGGACACCTACGCGAGCTCCGGCGACCGCCGCCTCGAGCGCGGCCCGCTCATCGCGCGAGAGTCGATCAGGCCGGGCGCCGCGCTCTCGCTTGCCACGGTCGGCTACGCGGCCATGGCCTCGTTCATCATCCTGCTCCTCGGCTCGAAGGGGATCGGCCACGGGACGACGGCCTTCACGGCGTTCGCCGTCACCGTGGTCGCCACGCGCGTGTTCGCGGGCAACCTGCCCGACCGGATCGGCCCCCTGCGCTGTGCCGCTGGTGCCGCCCTCGTCGAGGCGGCCGGGCTGATCCTGATCGCCGTCGCTACGACGCTCCCGGTGGCGATCCTCGGCGCGGTCGCCATGGGCGCCGCCTTCTCGACGATCTACCCGGCGCTGTCGCTCTACGTGGTGAACCGAGTCGACGAGGATCGCCGCGGGGCTGCGCTCGGGACCTTCACCGCGTTCTTCGACGCGGGCGTCGGCCTCGGGGCCCCGATCACGGGTGCGGCGGCGGCGATCGGCGGCTACTCGGCCGCCTTCTGGCTCGCTGCGATCTGCGCCCTCGGGACAGCGGCAGCCGCCGGCGTTGGGCTCAGAAGAGCGAGGTCTGCTCGGCCGGCTTAGCCGGCTCCGTCGGCGGTCGAGCGCCGGCCTGGGCCCCCCGCGCGCCTCGCTTCGGCGCGTGGCCCGTGTTCCGGCTCGCGCGGATCCGACCGCCGGCGCGCTTGGTCTTCACGAGGCCCGCGAGCCGGCTCCTCTCGCCGCTCGGGAGGTAGGCGCCTCGCGCGTAGAGCTCCTCGTAGCGCGGCAGCAGGTCGGGCCGGTGCTCGCGCAGCCAGTCGAACCAGATCTCGCGCACCTCGCCGCGCAGATGCAGGCCGACGCCCCCGATCGAGTCGGCGCCGGCCTCCGTGACCCCCTCGAGCAGCGGCGCAAGCTGCTCGGGCGAGTCGTTCACGCCCGGGATCAGCGGAGCGATCAGCACCCCGGTCTTGATTCCCGCCTTCGTCAGCTCGGCGACCGCCTCGATCCGCTTTCGCGGATGCGGCGTGTGCGGCTCGGTCGCTCGCCAGGCCTTCTCGTCCAGCGTCGGGATCGAGAGGTTGGCCGCGAACTCGGTCCGCTCGGAGATCTCCTTCATGAGCCCGATGTCGCGCAGAAGCAGCGGCGACTTCGTCAGCACCGAGCAGGGGTTCGCGTGGTCGCGCATCGCCTCCCAGATGCCCTCCATCAGGCGGTAACGCCCCTCGACCCACTGATAGGGATCGGTGTTGGTGCCGAGCGCGACGTGCTCGCCCTCCCAGGACGGCCGTCCGAGCTCGGCGCGCACCAGCTCGGGGACGTTGACCTTGACGACGATCTCGCGCTCGAAGTCCTCGCGGGCGTTGAAGTCGAGGTAGGTGTGGGTGGGCCGTGCGAAGCAGTAGAGGCACAGCCATGCGAACAGCCCCTGTACGGGTTGATCGTGTAGCGGAACGGCATCCGCGAGCGCTTCGGGACCGAGTTGATCGCCGAGCGGGCCCGGATCTCGTAGAAGCGGGTGCCGAGTGCCTCGGGCGCATCGAACGTGCGGACGATGGCCGGGTCGCGGAAGCCCGGCAGCTTCGCCGACTCGCCCTCTTCCTCGATCTTCAGGTTGTCCCAGCGCACGAACCTATGTTCGCAAACCAGGCGGCGGAACCCGGCCCTGTGGCCGCGAGCGTCCCTCCTCGGGGGCTAGGGGCGGGTTCGAGGGACGTTCGACGCCGTGACCGGGCGCGAACGTCCCTCGTTAGGGGCTGGGGGCGGGCTTGGGGGACGTTCGCGGGTTGCGGCGCTAGGCGCCCGCCTCCGCCCTCCCGGCCGCGAAGGCTCCACGCGCAGGACCCGCGCAGGCCACTCGGGAAGGATCCAGTTCCACCGTCCGAACAGCGAGACCACGGCCGGCACGAGCAGGGCCCGGATCACCGTCGCGTCGAGCAGGATCCCGGCGGCGAGGCCGGTGGCGAACATCTTCAGGTCCGTTCCGGGCCCCGACGCCAGCGCGACGAACGCGAGGAAGAGGATCAGCGCCGCGCTCGTGACGAGGCGCCCGGTCCGTCCGATGCCCCGCACCACGGCCTCACGCGTGTCGCCGGTGTTGTCGTACTCCTCGCGCATGCGGGTGAGGATGAAGACCTCGTAGTCCATCGACAGGCCGTAGAGGAACGCGAACACCATCAGCGGTATCCAGGCCGGAACCGACCCGTCGCCTCGATGTTCCAGAGCAGGTCCGACCCGTAGCCGTGCTGCCACATGAGCGCGATCACGCCCCAGGCCGCGGTGACGCTCACGATGTTGAGGATCACCGCCTTCGCCGGCAGCAGGAGCGAGCGGAACGCCCGCGCCAGCAGGATGAACGTGATCGTGGCGATCAGGGCGATCATGAGCGGGAAACCGCTATAGACCGCGTTGATGAAGTCGACGTTCTGCGCCGGCAGGCCTCCGACGGTCACGTCGGGCCCGGCCTCGTGCGCAGCCGTGCGGATCCGGTCGACCGCGTCGCGGCCGGCCGTGGTCGAGTCGTCGGAGTGCGAGAACGCGAGCACCTCCGCGTAGCCGTGGGTTCGCCACTGCGGTCCCTGCGGGGCGGCCGCGCCCTGGACTCCGTCGACCTTGTCGAGGCTGGCGACAACGGCCGAGGGGTCGGCCCGGTGGGTCAGCACTTCGTTCGGCAGGATCGCCCCGGAGCCGATGCCCGAGCGCTCGAGCTCGGTCAGCCCCGTCTTGGCGGAGCCGTCGGCTCGCGAGCGCGTCGGGGCTCGCGTCGCCCAGCGTGAGGCCCGCGGCGGCGACGATGAGAACCGCGAGAATCGCGATCGCGCCGGTGGCGGCGAACCACCGCCGGCGAACGACCAACTCGGCCCACCGGGTCCAGGCGCGACTCGCCTTGTCGTCGGTGCGCTTGTGCGGCCAGTCGAGGCGCGAGCCCGCCTTCGAGAGAACGACCGGGAGCAGCGTGATCGCCACCAGGGTCGAGACGAGCGGGATCAGCATCCCCGCGTAGCCCATGCTGCGCAGGAACGGCACCGGCAGCGCGACCATGGCGAGAAGGCCGATCGCAACCGTGGTGCCGCTGAAGACAACGGCGCGCCCGGCCGTCTCCATCGCCCGCTGGACCGCGGCCTCGCCGGTGCGGCCGTGCGAGCGCTCCTCGCGCCAGCGCGAGACCACGATGAGCGAATAGTCGATCGCGATGCCGAGGCCGACGAGCGCGATGAGGAACTGGACCACGGGCGAGATGTCGGTGAAGGCCGTGAGCCCCCAGACGAGCAGGAACGTGGTCATGATCGAGACGATCGCCATCAAGATCGGAACGAAGGCGAGGAGCGACGCGAAGACGAAGGCGAGGACGATCAGCGCACCGACGCCGCCCAGCACCGACTCGAGCAGCACTCCGGTGCCGCTGTCGCTGCCGCTGGCGTTCTGGAGCGCGTCGAATCCGGTCACGTGGACCGGCGCGCCGGCGACGGTGGTGTGAGCAAGCGCGGCGTTCGCCTTCTTCGCGGCCTCGGTGTTCTCGCCGAAGGTCGAATTCGGATCCGGGCGCGGGTAGACGATCGCAAAGGTCGTGCGTCCATCGGGCGAGACGAAGGCCCGGTCGCCGGTGGAGGCATACGAGGCGATGCGCGAGCCGGGAAGCGCCCGCTCAACACGCCGATCCACCGCCTGGAGCTGGCGACGGACGGCCGGCGAGCTCGACCCTCTGACCGTCCGGCACGGTGACGACCGGGACAATCGGGGCGTTGTCGCCTCCCGTCCCGTGGAAGACCTGGGCGATCTTGACGTTGGTCTCCCAGCCCTCCTTGCCGGGAACCGAGAACTTCTGGTCCATCGCCTGCGTCGCCTTGCCGGCCGAGGCGATGCCCACCAGCGTCAGGACGATCCAGAAGGCGGTGACTATGCGTTTGTGAGCGAGGACCCAACGGGTGATCGGCGCCACAGTTACCTCGACTTTCGTTCGGTTCCCGACCTCGATCATTTGTAGCACAAATGATCCGCCCGCCGTAGGGTAAGATTGGTACATGCGTTTCGACACACCGCCACCCGAGCCACTCGCCAGCGCACCCGGACTTTCTGCTCTCGTGGAATGGCCACCGGATGGCGGCGCTCTTCGCCGGCGCGCTCGAGCCGCTCGGCCTCCGGCCTCCTCATTTCGGCGTCATGACGCTGATCGACGCGCACCCGGGGTCGACCCAGCAGCAGCTCGTGACCGAGTCGCTGATCGACCCGAGCTCGATGGTCGCGATCATCGACGAGCTGGAGGCCGCGGGGCTCGCCGAGCGGCGCCCGCACGAGACCGACAGGCGCAAGCACTCGGTCCACCTGACGAAGGCCGGCCGCTCGATGCTCGGCCGGGCCCGAAAGGCGGCGGGCAAGGCGCTCGAGGAGGTCTTCGAGCCCCTCGACGATCGCGAGCGCGAGACGCTCAGGAAGCTGCTGCGGAAGCTGGCGCGAGCCGAGGACTGAGCCGGGCTCAGCCCTCGTACGGCGGCGCCTCGCCCCAGCCCCAGCGCGGCACCGGCGCCTCGCGGGGCGGATCGGCGCCGGGCTCGGAGTTGGCGAGCGCAAGCCTCGTCCCCCACTCGATGTAGGCGGCGAACGCGGAGCGGAACTCGGGATCGGCGGGCAGCCCGGCATCGTCGGCCGCGAGCCCGATGAGCTGAGCCCACCGCGCGCGCTGCTGCTCGCTGATCGCGAGGCCGAGGTGCTTGGAGAGCATGTGCGGGTAGCCGCCGTGGTGCTCGGTGTAGTCGGCGGGCCCGCCGAAGACCTCAGCCAGCCACGTCGCCACGTTGTGTGGGTGATCGTCGGGCATGCTCGCGAAGAGCGGCCCGACGAGCTCGTCCGCCTGCACGCGCTCGTAGAACGCCTTCGTCAGCCGCTCGAACGCCTCGGCTCCGCCGGCCCACTCATATAGCGTCGGCGGCGTCATCACTCCTCCTCGAGCTCTGCCGGCACCAGGCTCAGTTCGACGTCGGAGCCCGAGCGCCATACGCTCACCTTCACCGGGCGCCCGATGAGCTCGGCCACCATCATGCGCTGGAGGTCGGCGGCGCTCTCGGTCGGGCGGCCGTCGACCTCGACGACGAGGTCTCCGGCTCGGATCCCGGCGTGCTCCGCGGGGCTGCCGGAAACCACCTCGACGACCTCCACCCCCGGGCGCTTGCCCCATCGGGCCGTCGCGCGTGGGGGAAGCGGCCGCGGGCCGCCGGCGATGCCGAGGTAGGCGCGCCGCACCCGGCCCTCGCTCATGAGGGCGCCGATGATGCTTCGCGTCGCCCCGTTGATCGGGACCGCGAGGCCGAGCCCGATGCCGGCCACGGCGGTGTTGACGCCCACCACGCGCCCGGCGCCGTCGGCGAGCGCGCCGCCGGAGTTGCCCGGGTTCAGCGCAGCGTCGGTCTGGATCACGTTGTCGATGATGCGGGTGGCCCGTCCTCGGCCGAATCGCGCCGGGAGAGCGCGACCGAGCGCCGAGACGACTCCCGCCGTAACCGAGCCCTCGAAGCCGTGCGGGTTGCCGATCGCCACCACGAGCTGCCCGACGCGGAGCTCGTCGGCGTCTCCGAGGCCGGCCGGCGTGAGGTCGCCGTCCTCGGCGCGGACGATCGCGAGGTCGGAGAGGCGGTCGCGGCCGATCACGTCGAAGCGCAGCTCGCGCCCGTCGGTGAGCGCCGCCCGTCCACCGGCGTCCGAGCCGGCGACCACGTGCGCCGACGTGAGGATGAAGCCGTCGTGCGTGAGGACGACGCCACTGCCGGCCCCGGCCGGCAGCCGGCCGCGACGGGTCGAGCGGGTCACCTGCACGCTCACCACCGAGGGAGCGAGCTGCTCCGCGACGCCGATCACCGCGCGCGAGTAGGCGTCGAGCGCGCCCGCGGCGGGCTCGGCCCGCGGCGCCTCGCGGCCAGCCGCGCTCCGCTCGTCGCGTTGCCGCATTCATCGCTTGCCTCCGGTGAGCTCGACCTCGAGCTCGTGTTCGTCCACCCCCCGCACAACGGTCAACGCGAGGCCTCCGTCGGCAGCCTGGTCGATCGAGCGATGGAGCGCGTCGATTCCGTCCACGCCGGCGCCACCGGCCGCGACGATGAGGTCGCCGCGCTCGACGCCGGCGGTGTCAGCCGGCCCGCCGTCCTCCACGGCGCGCACGAGCAGGCCGTCGCGCTCGGGCAGGCCCACGGCGCGGCGCATCTTGCGCGCGACCCAGGGCGGGGCGACCGCGATGCCGATGGTGGGGCGCCGGACCTCCTCGCCGCGGGCGAGCCGGTCGGCCGCCTCGTGGAGACCGCCCGTGGCGGCCACCGCAAGGATCAGGCCGCCCTCGCTGCGGACCAGGTTGAGGCCGACGAGGCGCCCTTCGAGGTCGAGCAGCGGCCCGCCGGCGCTCCCCCTCGGCAGCGCGGCCGTGTGCTCGATCGCGGCGCCGAGACGCCGGCCCCGCCGCCCGCGGTACGGACGCTCGGCCGACGAGACGAAGCCCACCGTGGCGCGCAGACCGCGCCCGCCGGGGTTCGCGAGCGCGACCACCGGTGTGCCGATGGCCGGCGCGAACTCCGCCGGCGCCCACTCGAGCGCGTCGGCCGAGCCGGTCGGGACCTCGAGGACGGCGACGCCGAGGTCTCGATCGGCCCCGGCGAGCTCGCCCCGCTCGGTGCGCCCGTCGGCAAAGGACACCGTCGCGGAGCCGTCGCCGGCGTGCCGCGCCGCGGTCAGCACTCGGTCGGGGCCGATCACGACCCCGGTGCCGACGCGCCAGCCCCGGCCGACGCCGACGACCGCGCCGCCGAACGCCTCCGAAGCGGCCTTCAGATGACCTCCGATCTCCTCGAGCACGGCCATTTGAACCTCCATCGTGACTTGCAAGTTGCTACTTACTCTCCCAAATCAGGCTAGCATGGCTGGCATGTCGGCCACCAGCCCAGGTCTCTCCGAAGCCCTCGCGGCGGTGGGCGACCGCTGGTCGATGCTCGTGGTCGAGGCCCTCCTGGCCGGGCCGAGGCGCTTCGGCGACCTCCAGGAGCAGGTGGAAGGCATCGCCTCGAACGTCCTCTCGGCCCGGCTTCGCAAGCTCACCGAGCACGGCCTCGTCTCCGCGGAGCCCTACTCGGACCGCCCGCCCCGCCTCTCCTACGAGCTCACCGACGCCGGGCGCGAGCTCGCCGAGCCGCTGCGCATGCTGGCCGGCTGGGGCTCACGGCACGCCGAGGGGGTCGAGCGTCCGGTCCACGCCGCGTGCGGGGCGACGCTCGAGGTCGGCTGGTACTGCCCGGCCTGCCGCGAGCCCGTGGAGCCGGACGCCGACGAGGAGCTCGACTACGCCTAGGGCGTCGAAGCGGCCACGAGCTCGCGCATCGTGGGCACCAGCTCCGGCGGCACCCAGTGCGCCGCGTCCGATTCGACGTACTCGACTGCCAGCCCGCCCTCGCTCAAGAGGCGCGCGGCCGCGCGCCCGAAGTCGACCCCGATGACCGGGTCGCCGCGTCCATGGTGGACCAGCACGGGGAGCCCGCGGCGCGACTCCAGGTCCGCCTCCCAGCCCTCGACGGTCGGGACGAAGCCGCTGAGGGCGATGATCGCCGCCGGCGACGGCCGCCCGACGCCCAGGCCGACGGCGTAGGACATCACCGCGCCCATCGAGAACCCACCGAGCACCGTCCGCTCCCAGCCGATGCCGCGGGCCTCGAGGAGCTCGTCGCAGAAGCCGGTGAGCGCCTCATACGCGGTGGCGAACGTCTCCGGGTCCGGGAAGCCGACCTCCCGGACCGCGTACCAGTGCTTCCCGCCAGGCGGCACCGGCACGTTGCTGCGGGCGGCGACATCGGCCGCGCCCAGCGGCGCTGCCGGGAGTAACGCCGAGCAGTCGCCGCTCGGGGTCGAGCGCGTCGAGCAGGCCATGGAGGTCGCGCTCGTCGGTCCCGCGACCGTGGTTCAGGATCAGGGCCCCGGCGGGCTCGCCGTCAGGCTCGCGTAGGAGGTGTTCGAGCGTCACGCCCGCGCTGCGTCGCGCGGGTTCGTGATCGGCCGAAGCTTCGGCTCGACCTCGTCGCGGAGGTGCTCGTAGTCGGGCGGGAGCGAGAGCTTCTCGCCGAGGCTCTCGAGCGGCTCGTCCACCGTGAAGCCGGGGCCGACAGTCGCGATCTCGAACAGGACCCCGCTGGGCTCGCGGAAGTAGATCGAGCGGAAGTAGAAGCGGTCGATCACCGGAGTCGGCCGGGCGCCCGCGTCCGATGGCCCGCTCTCGCCACTCCTCGTGCTCGGACGGCGTCGACGCCCAGGCGACGTGGTGGACGCTGCCCGCGCCCTGGAGCCCGCGCTCGGCGGGTGGCGTCGTGGTAGGCGTAGATGCGAGCCGCGCACGTCGCCGCGCGCACTCCCAGAGCCCGTCGTCGCGGCGCTCGAAGCCGAGGCCGTCGCCGAGAAGCCCCGCGCTCGCCTCCGGCTCGGACGCGTAGGCGCAGACGCCGTCGAACCCCTGGAGGGCGAGCTCGGCCGGGACCTCCGGATGCTCGGCGATGAGCGGCTGCATCCGGCGAGTCGGAGACCAGCAGCTCGTGCTCGAGCCCCTCGGGATCGCGGAACCGGATCGCCTCGCGACCGTCGACTCGCTCGGCGTCGACGCCGGCGCCCGCGAGGCGCTCGACCCAGAAATCGAGCGCGGCGGCGGACGCGACGCGCCACACGATGCGGTGCACCATCCCGTCGCCGGCGCGGCCCTTCGGGATCCCCGGATACTCGAAGAAGGTCAGGTCGGAGCCGGGGTCGCCCTTCTCGTCGGCGTAGAAGAGGTGGTAGACGGTCGGGTTGTCCTGGTTGACCGTCTTCTTGACGAGCCGCAGGCCCAGGACGCCCGCATAGAAGTCGACGTTCTCCTGCGCGTCGGCGGTGATCGCCGTGATGTGGTGGATGCCGTCGAGCTTCATCATGCAAGCGCCTCCCGCGCTGATTCGAGGTCGTCGGTGGCGATCACGAGCTTGACGCCGCCGAAGGTCGTGTAGGCGAGCTCGATGTTGACGCCCTGCTCGCCGAGCGTCCGCGCAAGGCCGCCGAGCGAGCCCGGGCGGTCCTTGACGTCGATCAGGAGGACCTCGCGCACGTCCGCCACCCCAAGTCCCGCCTGCTCGAGCGCCGAGCGGGCGGTGTCGGCGCGCTCGGTCGCGACGAGGATGTGGATGATTCCCCGACCCTCGCCGGTGAACGCCGCCAAGCCGAGGATGTCGATGCCGGCCTGCCCCGTGGCCTCACCGATCCGCGCCAGCTCACCCGGCTTGTCCGTCAGGACGATCGTGAGGTTGCTCGGCACGTCGACTCGAACCCTATAGATGGGTAGCCTCAAATCGATGGCCAACGCCCTCGCCGCCGAGACCAGCCCCTACCTCCTCCAGCACAAGGACAACCCGGTCGACTGGCACCCGTGGGGCACCGAGCGCTCGCGAGCTCGCGCGGAGGACCGATCGCCCGATCCTGGTGTCGATCGGCTACTCGTCCTGCCACTGGTGCCACGTGATGGAGCGCGAGTCGTTCGAGGACGACGCGACGGCCGAGCTACATGAACGAGCGCTTCGTCTGCGTGAAGGTCGACCGCGAGGAGCGCCCGGATGTCGATGCGATCTACATGGAGGCGGTCCAGGGCATGACCGGCCAGGGCGGGTGGCCGCTCACGGCCTTCTGCGACCCGGACGGCGTGCCCTTCTACGGCGGAACCTACTTCCCGCCGGAGCCGGCGCATGGGATGCCGAGCTTTCGGATGGTCCTGGAGGCGGTCGCCACCTCCTGGGAGACCGAGCGCGAGGGCATCGCGGAAGCCGCGGCGCGGATTCGCGAGCGGCTGGGGGCGGTAGCCCAGGTCGAGCCGGTGTCCGATGAGCCGGCGCCGGCGCTGCTCGACGCGGCGGTCGCGAGCCTTCGGATGGCCGCGGACATGCGTCGCGGCGGCTTCGGCGGCGCCCCGAAGTTCCCGCCGGCTTCGGCGCTCGAGTTGCTTCTCGCACGGGGCGATACCGACATCGCCCAACTCACCCTCGACGGGATGGCGCACGGCGGCATCCACGACCAGATCGGGGGCGGCTTCGCCCGCTACTCGGTCGACGGCGCCTGGCTGGTCCCGCACTTCGAGAAGATGCTCTACGACAACGCGCTGCTCGCCCGGGCGTACCTCCACGGGTTCCAGGCCTTGGGCCACGAGCGCTGGCGCGAGGTCTGCGAGCGGATCCTCGACTGGGCCCTGCGGGAGATGCGCGGGCCGGAGGGCGGCTTCTACTCGGCGCTCGACGCGGACTCGGAGGGAGAGGAGGGGCGTTTCTACGTCTGGGAGGAGGCGGAGATCCGCGAGGTCCTCGGAGAGGCGGGCTTCGCCGAGCCCGAGATCGAGGCGGTGCTCGCCCAGTGGGGCGTGAGCGCTGCGGGCAACTTCGAGGGGCGAAGCATCCTTCACCTGCCGCTCGGCCCGGTGGCCGAACGCCCACCTCGCTACGAGGAGGCCCGCGACGCGCTCTACGACCGCCGCCGCAAGCGAGTCGTGGCCCGCGCTCGACGACAAGCGCCTCGCCTCGTGGAACGCGCTGATGATCGCCGCCCTCGCCGACGCCGGCGCCGTGCTCGGACGCCAGGACTACCTCGACGCCGCGCGCGCGTGCGCCGCGTTCGTCGACGAGCGGATGCGCGACGACCGTGGCCGTCTGCTGCGCACCTGGAAGGACGGCCAAGCCCGCCTCGACGCCTACCTCGAGGACTACGCCTACTGCGTCGAGGCTCTGCTCGCGCTCTACGAGGCCACGTTCGAGGTCCGCTGGTTCGACACGGCGCGCGAGCTCGCCGACCTGATGATCGAGCTCTTCGCCGACGAGGAGCGCGGCGGCTTCTTCACGACCGCGCACGACCACGAGGAGCTCATCGCCCGCCGCAAGGACATCGACGACCATCCGATCCCCTCGGGCAACTCCTCGGCGGCCTACGGTCTACTGCGCCTCGCGGCGCTCACCGGCGAGCGCTCCTACGCGGAGCGGGCCGTGTCTGTCTTCAGGCTGTTCGGGCGCGTCGCCGAGCAGCACCCGCAGGCGGTGGCCCACCTCCTGCGAGCGATCGACTTCCACCTCTCCCCCACCCGCGAGGTGGCGCTGGTCACGCCGGAGGACGGCGACGGGCTCGCCCCGCTCGCGGCGATCGTCCGCGCGCGCCTGCGTCCGCATCTCGTCCTCGCCGGCGGGACCGAGGGCGCCGAGCGGCCCGAGCTCATGCTCGAGCGAACCGCGGTCGATGGCCGCGCGGCCGCCTACGTCTGCGAGGGCTTCGTCTGCCGCCGCCCGGTGACCGAGGCCGCAGAGCTCGATCGGTCGCTGGCCGAGAGTGCGCGGACGGGCGCTCTCGAATAGCTTCCCCCGCATGAGCCCGCCGGCGAAGCAGTCCTCCGCGAAGAAGGCGAGCGCCAAGCAGGTCGCCACCTCCTACTTCGAGGCGGTCGGCAGGCGCGACCTCGACGGGATGATGGAGCACTGGGAGCCGGGTGGTTATGGCTACATCCACGGAGTCGCCGACCTCCGCGCGCCCGATGGCTACCGCCAATGGTTCGGCGGGCTCTTCCGGGCAATGCCCGACTTCAAGATGGAGATCGTCGACATGGTCGCCTACGGCGACAAGGCCGCGGTGCGCTGGAAGGCCACCGGCACGTTCAACGGCCCGGGGAGGTTCGAGGGCCTCACCGCGACCGGCGAGCGAGTCGAGATGGAGGGCTGCGACTTGCTCACGATCAGCGACGGCCTGATCCACGAGAACCGCGCGTACATGAACGCGACCGAGATGGCGCGCCAGCTCGGCGCTATGCCCCCGGCCGGCTCCGCCGGCGAGAAGGCGATGCTCGGCGCAATCAACCTGCGCACCAAGGCGCGCGGGCTGCTCACCAACCGGTAAGCGCCCGAGCGATGCCCTCGCGCCCGGGCGCGCAGCCCCGCCTCCACACGGAGACGCGGATCTCGCGCCTCTTCATGATCGGGTCCGCCTGCTTCGCCGTCGCATCGCTCCCGTTCGCGGCGGCGCTCGCCCATCAGGGGATCGTCGGCGTCACCTATTTCGTCGGCTCGATCTGGTTCACCTCCGCGGCCTTCGAGCAGCTCCGTGCCTCGGATCCCGACTCGCTCGGATGGTGGGCGTCGGTCGTCCAGTTCGCGGGCACGATCTTCTTCAACGTCAGCACCTTCGCCGCCATGAAGCACGGCCTCTCCGGCCATGAGACCAACCTCCTCGTGTGGGCGCCCGACGCGGTTGGCTCGATCTGCTTCCTGGCCTCGAGCGTGCTCGCCGTGCCGGAGGCGCGCGGCCACAACGTCGCCACGCGCGTCGCGATCGAGAACCTCGTCGGCTCCATCGCCTTCGGGATCTCCGCGATCGCCTCCTACGTGGTGCCCGACACGAAGGAGGCGATCAACGCCGCGCTCGCCACCTCGGGAACGCTCGTGGGCGCGCTCCTCTTCTTTCGCGCCGCGCAGCTTCTCCCGCGCGCGACCGAGAGCCCGGGCTGAGCCGAGCTCACTCGTCCTCGTCGGGCTCCTCGTCCTCTTTCTCGTCGCGCTCCTCGGTGGGCGACTCCGCGGGCCGCTCCGTCGTGAAGTGCTCGCCGTAGACCGTGAGGCCGTAGATGGCCATTCCGTCGATGACCATCACGATCACCGACCAGAACGGGTAGGCGGGCAGGAAGAAGAGCTGTGCGACCAGGTTCAGGACGAGCAGCGAGATGCCGAGGAGCTGCCCCCGGCCCTTGTAGAGCTGGAACGAGGCCAGGAGCTGGATCGCGCCGACGACCATGAGGATGACCCCCCAGAGCGTCAGGTCCCCGACGAACAGGTTGTCGGCGGCGAAGTGCCCGTCCTTCGAGATGGCGACTATGCCATCGATGACGTTGAAGATCCCGAGGATCAGGAACAGCGTCGCCGCGAACATGACCCAGCCGGCGCCGGGCACGCGTGGTGAGCTCTTCGCCTCCATGCCCCGCGGCACTCTACCCCGCGGCCGCACCGCCGTGGCGGCCGCTCCGTCAGCCGCGAACGCGAAGGTGCGCGACCATGCCGAGCGCGCGGTGGTTCGCCAGCGAGCACCAGAGGACGTAGCGCGCACCCGGTCGAACCTTCGACCGGAACTCGGCCAGCCCGCCCGGCGCCGTCTCGCCCGCGCCCCTGCCGTCGCCGGCCGACGCCCACGCGCTTGATCCGGAGATCGTGCGGGTCCTCCCCGTCGTTCGCGAACTGGACGATCGCGTTGCCGGAGTCGATCTTCGCCCGCGACAGGGTCAGGTCGTACTCGCGGCCCGTGACGAGGAGCCGGGGCGGCCCCGGCGCGGCGCCCGCCGGACCACCGAGGAGCAGCGGCCGCCGCGATCGCGACGAGGCCGGCCGCGAGGACGCGGCCCCGAGCGAGCCTCACGCGATCACCCGCGGGCGCGGGAACGACGCGGCGCCCGGGATGATCGCCGCGGCGTCCTGACCGAACCACTGCTCGACGATCGAGCAGTAGACCGAGCGGAAGTCGAGCGGTGTAGCGGAGGTTGTCGTCGGCGTCGAGCTGTGTCGAGGCCCGGGAACTCGCCGAGCATCGCGCCGTTCACGCGGGCTTCCGATGACGAAGCCGACGCCGCCGGCCCCGTGGTCGGTGCCGTCGGAGCCGTTCTCCTCCGGGCCGGCGGCCGAACTCCGACCAGAGGAGCGTCACGACTCGGCCCGGCGAGCCCGCGGGCCTCGAGGTCGCGCTGGAACGCCAGCAGGGTGTCGGAGGTGAGCTTGAGGCCGCTCTGCAGGTCGCCCGGCTGCTCCTCGTGGGTGTCGTAGCTGCCCGGGGCGTTGAGCGCCGCGCAGCGGATCGGCAGGCCGGCGGCGAGCATCGCCGCGAGGGCCGCCATGTACTGCGGGAACGCTCGTCGCCCCCGTCCGGGTAGGGCACCGGGCGTCGTGACGCCGCCGTCGCCGAAGGGCAGCAAGCTCGCTTGCGCACCTGCATCGACTGCGCGGCGACGCGCGCCGGCCTGCGCGATCGAGGCGTCGCGCTTCGCCGGCGTGCGGCCGCGCCGAGGCGCGCCGTGCGCGTCGTACATCAGGTCCTCGACGTCGCCCCACACGCCCGGGCGCCCAGAGGTCGTAGCGTCGCGCCGTCGACCGTCGCGACGGGAACGCTTGCCGGCGCGAGCGCCGGCGAGAGCTGCCCGTCGAGCGAGATGCCCTGGATCGGGTTGTCGGGCGGTCCCGATCCGGTCGAGCAGGCGCCCGAGCCAGCCCGTCGTGCCGTTGGGCTCGAGCGCGCCGACCTCCCAGTAGTGCCGCGAGGTGAAGTGCGACTGGTTGGGGTCGTTGTAGGAGACGGCCGGCATCGCCGCGACCTTGCCCTCGTCGTGAAGCGTGTTGCAGCGCTCCGCGCCGCGGGATGCCACTGGAGCCTCGGGTCCTCGCGTGAACGTCGGGCCCGGCCCCCGGCGCGAGCTTGAGCTTGGGCCGCAGCTTCTGGTAGCGGGCGTCGTCGACCGGGGCGAGCACCGAGAGGTTGTCGATGCCGCCCTCGAGGAAGACGGAGACGAGCACCGGGCCGCTCCCGCCGGCCGCCCGCGCGATCCCCTCGCGGAGCTGCCCGAGGCCGAGGCGCGATGCGCCGTAGACCGAGAGCAGCGCCGCTCCCGAGCGAAGCAGGAACGCGCGCCGGTCGAGCCCGGTTCCCGCGGGAGCGGGCATCCCGGGCTCCACCGCGGGCAGGCCGCGCCCGGCCTCGGCGGCGCCGCGGCGCAGGATGCTGCGAGCGCGTGAACTCGTTGCAGCCGCAGCGGGCCATCAGCAGGTCACCGAGTCGGGGGAGGTCGCGATCATCAGCCGCAGCGCGTTCTGGCGCAGGGCGCGGTAGGCGCTTCTGCTCCCAGTCGGCGACGATCGCGCTCTGGGCGCGCTCGGCGAAGCCGCCGAGCTCGCTCTTCGTCCGGGCGCTCGACGTTCGGGTTGCCCCAGTACGCAAGCGCCTTCGCGACCGCCTCGGCCGGGCCCTCCTTCTCGTCGTAGGGCTTTTCGGCGTCGACCTCGTCGCGCTCGGTCGACATAGCTCGCCGCGATCCAGCGGCCGCGGAAGGTCGAGGTGTCGAGCCAGCGCGTCTCGTCCCAGCCGGCGACGTTCGGCGGATCGAAGGGCCGCTGCCCGGCCAGCTCCGAGACCCACGACCAGACGTCGCTGCGGACGTACTGGCGCCGGCGCGCGCATCATGCCCGCGATCTGGACCATCGGCGGCTTCACGAGGCGCCGGACCCTCGTGGAGGAGCGGATGCGTGAAGGATCGCCTCGACGAGCGGGCGCATCGGCGAACCCGCCCTTCACGTACATCTCCTCGAGCGCCCTGGCCGTCTTGGCGGGCGGCGGCACCGGGACGAAGTAGCGACCACAGCTTCGCGACGAAATGCGGGGCGTGCGCGCGGTGATGCAGGACGAGCCGGCAGGAGTCGCGCCAGTCGAAGTCGCCCGCTCTGGCCGAAGATCTGTCTTGCTCGCCCTTGTCGTGGAGGCTGCGGGTCGAAGTGGAAGTCATAGGGCCCGGTGTCGTCGTCCCACTTGTTGGTCCAGCCGGTCAGCGCCCGCGCCTGCTCGCGGACGTCGTCCTCGGTGTAGGGGTAGCTGCCGTCGCTGGCGCCGAGGGTGAAGAGCTCCATCAGCTCGCGGGCGTAGTTCTCGTTCGGCGCCCACTTCGTGTTCTCCGACGCCCGAGAGCCACAGCAGCATCGCCGGGTCGACCGTCACGTCGTAGAGCAGGTCGCTGAACGAGCCGAAGGCGCGCCGTGCGGAAGAGCCTGTTCTGCCCGATCCCGAGCCGCTGCGAGCCGACGTCGCCGGTGGCGAACCAGTCGTGCCAGATGAGCGTCATCCGCTCCGACGCCCGGCTGGTTCGAGCGCGAGCATCCGGTCGAGCCACCAGAGCATGTCGTGGCCCCACGCGTCGTAGGGCGCGAGCGGCTGGCCGTCGACCTTGGGCGCGGGCCCGTGGAGGCGGAGCTTCGGCGGGCGGGTGAAGCGGTGGATCGCCTTGGTCAGGCCGAGCTTGGCGAGCTCGGAGGCCTCGCCGGGCGCCGGCCCGAAGCCCGCCCGCCAAAGCAGCCGCTCGGCCTGGTCCCTGCCGAAGGGCCCACGATAGACCGGCACGCGCGCCATCGTCGTTCAGTATCGGCAACGCGGCGGCGCCATCTTGAGGCGCCCGGACGTATCGTAGGGGAGCGAATCAGGCCGTGACTCTGAGCCGACTAGTACGCAGACGCGCGGCGGCTGCGTACGATGTTGGGCGCGCCCGAACGTCCCTCGCTACCCCGTATAGCCCCCGACGCGGGACGTTCGACAGGTTAGGGGAGGTCGCGGACCTCGTCGAGGACCACCCGGCCACCGACCTCCGCCCGGCCGTCCCCGAGGTGGCGGGCGTGGATGAGCGAGCCGGCGCCCTGGCGCACTTCGATGTCCCGGCCGAGCGCGACGCACAGAGCCAGGGCGGCGGAGCCGGTCGCCTCGTCCTCGACGATGCCCTCCTCGGGGAAGAAACCACGTGTCCGGACGGTGCCCGCGCCCTCGTCGACCCACGCCCAGCAGTACGCGTCGTGCCCGACCGGCGACGAGCTCAGCGGCTCGATCGGCCTCGGCCGACTCCATCTCCACCTGCTCGGCCTTCGGCGCCCACTCGCCGCGCCCGGCGATCCAGACGAGCTCACCATCGCGGCGGACCTCGACCTCGCCGGCGGGCGGGCGCAGGACGGGTGGCATCGACCGCTCCTCCCCGAGGAGCCAGGCGTGCCCACGAGAGGATGCCCCGCGAACGGAAGCTCCACCGCCGGGGTGAAGATCCGCAGCTCGCCGCGGTCCGGGTCGTCCACGAACACGGTCTCGCTGAAGCCAAGCGCGGTCGCGATCAGCTGCCGCTCGTCCTCGGGGACGGACGGTCCGTCGAGCACGACGCCGAGCGGGTTGCCGTGCTCCCCATCGGGCCCGACGAAGACGCGGAGGACGTGAACCACCGCCTCAGTATCGCGGTGCCGGCGGGGCGCGCGCGGCCTCGCCGGGGTTCTCGTCGGTGAACGCGACGAGAGGAGTACGAGATGTCAACGGATCTGCGGCGCGGCGACCGCGTCGAGTGGAGCTTTCGCGGCCGGCGCGTCGTCGGAAAGGTCCGGCGCAGGATCACCGCGCGGACGGAGATCGACGGCCGCACCGTCGCGGCGTCGAAGGATGACCCGCGCTACGTCGTCCGCAGCGACAGATCGGGCAAGGAGACGGTGCGGCGGGCCGAGACGCTCAGGCGGCTCGACTGAGCCCGCCTAGAGGACCGCGAGGAAGCGCTCGATCTCCCACGGCGTCACCTGGACGCGGTACTCCTCCCACTCCTGGCGCTTGATCTCGATGAAGCGCTTGAAGGCGTGCTCGCCGAGGATGCGCAGGACGAGCTCCGAGTTGGCGGCGATCTCGATCGCCTCGCCGAGCGTCTCGGGGAGCTGCTCGATGCCGCGGCGCTCGCGCTCCTCCGGGGTCAGGTGGTAGAGGTTCTGCTCCATCGGCTCGGGGAGCTCGTAGCCGTGCTCGATCCCCTCGAGGCCGGCGTGGAGCATCGCCGCGAAGCAGAGGTAGGGGTTGCAGGCGGGGTCCGGGCAGCGAAGCTCGGCCCGCGTCGCCTGCTCCTTGCCGGGGTGGTAGAGCGGAACGCGGATCAGCGCCGAGCGGTTCCGCCGCGACCAGGCGAGGTAGACCGGCGCCTCGAACCCCGGCACGAGGCGCTTGTACGAGTTGACCCACTGCGCGAAGAGCGGCGCGATCTCGCGCGCGTGGCGAAGCTGCCCGGCGATGAAGGCCTTCGCGGTGGCCGAGAGGTAGAACTGGTCGTCCGGGTCGAAGAAGGCGTTGCCGCCGTCCTTCGCGAGCGACTGGTGGACGTGCATCCCGGAGCCGTTCTCGCCGAAGAGGGGCTTCGGCATGAAGGTCGCGTGCCAGCCGAACTTCATCGCGTACTCCTTGACGACGATGCGGTACGTCATGCAGTCGTCCGACATCGCGAGCGCGTCCTTGTAGCGCATGTCGACCTCGTGCTGGGACGGCCCCACCTCGTGGTGCGCGTACTCGACGTGGATCCCGAGCTGCTCGAGGGCGAGGATCGTCTCGCGGCGAACGTCCGAGCCGGCGTCGAGCGTGGTCAGGTCGAAGTAGCCGCCCTCGTCGAGGATCTCCGGCGTGCCGCCCTCCGGGCGCGCGTCGCGGAAGTAGAAGTACTCGAGCTCCGGGCCGATGTTGTAGGTGTCGAAGCCCAGGTCCGAGGCCCGCTGGAGCGCGCGCCGCAGGATCCAGCGCGGGATCGCCCTCGTACGGCTCGCCCCCGGCACCTGGACGTCGCAGAACATCCGGCCGGTCGCCTTCTCCTCCGAGCGCCAGGGCAGGATCGCGAAGCTCGCCGGGTCGGGCATGGCGATCATGTCCGACTCCTCGATCGGGTTGAAGCCCGGTGATCGACGACCCGTCGAACCCCATGCCTCCCTCGAGGGCGTCCTCGAGCTCGGACGAGTTGATCGAGAAGCTCTTCAGCTGGCCGAGGATGTCGGTGAACCAGAGGCGGATGAATCGCACGTCGCGGTCGGCGACGAGCTTGATCACGTCCTCCGGGCTCGAGGCGCCCGCCGCCTGTGCCGCGTCGTCGGCCATGGCGGCGAACCATATCGGCGGCTTGCGTAACGAACGCCGTCGCGGTATAACTACTTACCTGGGGTAAGTAACTAGCTAAAGGTAAAGTAAAGGCAGCGCGACGAGTAAACCAAAACCGGGCCCGTGACGTATCCCCCTCACGACCGTAGACGCCGAGAAGAGATGAGCCCATGACGATCAAGACCGACATCAGCCGCTTCGACATCCACGACGAGCTCACCGCGCCCGAGGGCAGCCTCAAGATCCTCCGCGGCGTCCAGTCGGCCGGCGGCGCCGTCTCCAAGTTCATCGGCGTGCTGGCCGGCTCGCCCGCCGCGCTTCGGGCCTTCACGCGCATGCGTCACGAGCTCCGCGACGGAAAGCTCCCTCGCGCGACCCGCGAGCGGATCGGCCTTGCGGTGGCCGAGCGCCATGGCGACCCCTACTCGATCGCCCAGCACGCGAGGACGGCGCGCGCCGCCGGGCTCGGGCTTGACGAGATCTCTCGCGCGCGCAGCTTCACCTCGCGGGACCCGAAGGAGGCCGCGCTGCTCACCTTCCTCGAGGCCGTCCTCTCAACCGACGGGCGCCCGTCGAGCCACCTCGTCGAGGAGGCGCGGGAGCACGGCTGGGACGACGAACAGGTGCTCGAGGCGGTCGCGCACGTGGCCCTGAACGAGTTCCAGAGCCTGATCTCGAACGCGGCCGCGCTGCCGCAGGACCAGACGGACCCGCAGATCCTCCCGGCTGCTGCTGCCGCCTAGTTGCCCGGCGCTAGCCGCAGACCGGCCAGGGCTTCGTGCCCATTTGGTGCTTCAGCAGCACCGCGACGACCGCCTGGGTCTTCCAGGGATAGACGACCGGGTCGCCGCCCGGCGACTTGTGCGGGATCTTCCACGCGTCGAGCGTGAACATGAAGGCGCCGCGGTAGGTGCCTCCGCCGCCGACCGCCCGCGGGTTGTTGCCCGACTCGCAGTAGCTGACGCGATGCGCCCAATGTCTGTCGGCGTGGTTGAAGCCGCCCCAGATCCGGACGTACTTGGCGGCGCGCACTCCAGCGTCGCCCCCGCCTGTGCCGCTGCCCCCGCCGCTGCCGCCCGAGCTGACGCCGCCGGAGCTCGCGTTGGCCGTGATGGCCGCGGCGAGCATCGCGACGATCGCCAGGGCGAACGCCCAAAAGGCGATGCGGTCGGGACGCGCGGTCGTGCTGCGCGTGCGCTCGGTGTCGTTGTGTGCCGCGGTGCGGCGGATGCCTTCGTTCATCGCTCTTTCGATGCTTACGGGGTTAGCTGACGGGCTCGCGCCGAAAGAGATGGCGCTACGCGGCCCTTGTGCCGCGACTCGCCCCAAAGATTTGGGTCCCCCGATCCCCGCCGGTATGTGGGCGGGAACTCAGCAAGGTCGCGGCAGCCTAGCAAAAGATCGGACGGAAGTTTGCGTTTCGTTAGCGTCGCGTGAGTGCGTTCCGTCACATACCGGCGCGCTGCCCCCAGACGTGCGGGAGCGCCAACGGCAGGGGTAGAGTCGGCTCCCGGGACACGCGATCGACAAATGGAGGACGGCCGCGCATCCGACTCGACCCAAGGAGGGACCAAATGCTGGAAAGAGTTCGGCGCCTTCCGACGCCGGCATTCGTGATCTCGGTTATCGCCCTGATCGTGGCGGTCGGCGGCGGCACCTACGCTCTCGCCGCCCTCAACCGCGGCAAGGTCAAGAACATCTCCAGGCGCCAGGCGAACCAGCAGATCAGGAAGAAGGCGCCCGGCCTTTCCGTACTGCACGCGCAGAGCGCCGATACGGCCACGAACGCCGGCAACGCGATCAACCTCGATGGCAAGCCCGCGTCCGACTATCGCCTGCACTGCCCCGGCAACCTCGATCGGGCCGGGGATCTCTGCTTCGAGGTCGATCTGCGACCGGCGGCCCTTTACCCGGACGCGCTCAAGGCCTGTGCTCTCGACCAGCGCCGCCTGCCCAACGACGGCGAGTTGGCGCTCGTCTACGACCATCTCAGTGCCAGCCAGCCGTACGAGTGGACCGTAGGCCGCTTCACCGATAACGGTGCATCACTGGCCACCGTGCTCGGACAGAACTCGTCTCGCCAACTCCTTCCGACGGCCAACACGACCAATACCACCACGGTCTTTCGCTGCGTGACCACGGCGACCAACTGAGGATGGCCTAGCGCGAGACTGCGCGAGCGCAGGCCCTGCTTTTCGAGGAGCCCCACCGAAGTCCGAGGAATACGCGCGGGGCAACTCCGGCCTCACCACCTGCCGCCTGGGGGCTGAGGCTGTAGTAGCGTCAATTCCAAGGGGTTCTCGGGCCACGCGAAGGAGCAGACGATGGGCGTTTTGGATCCGGTCGAGCGGGTCTTCGGGGCGGTCAACTCGCCCGTCTTTCGGCAGGTCAACCGCGCCCGGAACTGGTGGGACCTCCCCACCCCGGTGGCCCTCCTGAACCTCCGCGCGCACCGCGACGACCTGCGCGTCTCGAACCTCTACGACACCCGTCCCCCCTCGAACGGGACGACGGTGCCGCTCGACGAGCTGCCGAAGCACCGGACCTACGACGGCTCCTTCCAGGACCCGACAGACCCGGAGATGGGGATGGTCGGCTCTCGCTTCGGGCGCAACGCGCCGCCCGACGCGACCGCGCCGGAAACGCCCTCCGAACAGCTTCAGCCCAACCCGCGCGAGGTCAGCCTCCGCCTGCTCGGCCGCGACATCTTCAAGCCGGCGACGACCCTCAACGTGCTCGCCGCCTGCTGGATCCAGATGGAGAACCACGACTGGTTCGGACACGGCGAGAACATGCCGGACGAGTTCATCGAGATCCCGCTGCCGGAGGGCGACGACTGGCCCGAGGGGGCGCCGATGCGGGTCAAGCGCACCAGCCCTGACCGCACCCGCACCTACAAGAGCGGCCTCCCCCCCACCTACGTCAACACCGTCACCCACTGGTGGGACGCATCGCAGATCTACGGATCAACCGAGGAGCGCTGCCGAAAGCTGCGGGCAAACGAGGACGGCAAGCTGATCACGGAGGACGGGCGCCTCCCGGAGGAGGACGACCCCAAGCTCGGCGGCGTCGACCTGACCGGCTTCTCCGACAACTACTGGATCGGCCTCTCCATGCTGCACACGCTCTTCGTGCGCGAGCACAACGCCATCTGCGACCGCCTGAAGCAGGCCTATCCGAGCTGGGACGACGAGAAGCTCTTCCTCAGGGCCCGGCTCGTGAACTCCGCCCTCACGGCGAAGATCCACACCGTCGAGTGGACTCCCGGAATCCTCGCCAATCCCGTGCTCGAGCGGGCGATGCACGCGAACTGGTACGGGGTCCTTCCGCGCTGGGTGCGCGACCGCTTCGGCCACGTCGGCACCGAGATGATCGGCGGCATCGTCGGCTCCAACCAGGAGCACCACGCAGCGCCGTACTCGATCACCGAGGAGTTCGTCTCGGTCTACCGGCTGCACCCGCTGCTGCCCGACGACTACGCGGTCCGCGACCACCGAAACGGCCAGCTGATCGCCGAGATCGACTTCGACCCGATCCAGGGCCACGGCACGCGCCCGACCATCGATCAGTACGGGATGGCGAACCTCCTCTACAGCTTCGGCGTCGCCAACCCGGGCGCGATCACCCTCCACAACCACCCGAGGGCGCTCAACGGCCACGTCCGCCTGAACGGCGACCGGGTCGACCTCGGGACGATCGACATCCTGCGCGACCGCGAGCGCGGCGTGCGCCGCTACAACGACTTTCGCCAGGCCCTGCGGAAGCCGCGCGTCGAGAAGTTCGAGGACCTGACGCCGAACCCGGAGTGGAACGCCGAGATCCGCGACGTCTACGACGGCGACATCGACGCCGTCGACCTCCAGGTCGGGCTCCTGGGCGAGCCGCTCCCACCCGGGTTCGGCTTCAGCGACACGGCGTTCCGGATCTTCATCCTGATGGCGTCGCGGCGGCTCAAGTCCGACCGGTTCTTCACCAACGACTACAACCCCGACGTCTACACGCCAGAGGGCA
The DNA here is from genome assembly GCA_963823245.1 of uncultured Actinomycetes bacterium. Taxonomy (GTDB): domain Bacteria; phylum Actinomycetota; class Thermoleophilia; order Solirubrobacterales; family 70-9; genus JAWVFM01. Next base: position 855,289 of record CAWGKQ010000008.1, read on the forward strand.
TCGAGTGGGTGGAGTCGAACACGATGGCCGACGTTCTCCTGCGCCATTTCCCCGAGCTCGCCCCGGCGCTCGACGGGGTCGAGAACGCCTTCGCCCCCTGGAACACGCTCGGCTGATCAGGCCGTGGGCGTAGGAGGCATCGCCCGCGCCACGGTCAACTCGCTGCCCGGGATCAACGTCGGGCCCGGCGACGGCGAGCTTCCGAGCGCGTCGCTCGCCGAGAACGCGCAGTTCAACGCCCTCGTCGTCGTCCCGAACGCGCTCCAGGGCCTCTTCCGCCGCCGGCACGGCGCGGTGCGGGCGGCGACGCAAGCCGACGTCGACCGCTGGGCGGTGCGCCTGCTGCGCGGCATGCGACGCAACTACGGCGGCTCGCCGGTCTGGGTACGGGTGGGGTCCTCACCGGCCCTGCTGCTGCTCGACGTCGCCGACGTGCGGCGCCTCCTCGAGGGCTCGCCCGACCCGTTCGCCTCCGACCCCGAGGCGAAGCGCAAGGGCATGGGCCACTTCCAGCCCGACGCACTGACGATCTCGCGCGACGGCGAATGGCGCAGCCGCCGCCCCTTCAACGAGGCGGTGCTCGCGACCGGGGAGAGGCCCCACCCGCTCGCGGAGCGGGCCACCGCCGTCGTCGCCGACGAGGTCGAGACCGCCCTGGCGGCGGCCGCGGGCGCCCTCGACTGGGAGATGTGGGCGCCGGCGTTCCAGCGCATCACCCGTCGCCTCGTGCTCGGCGACTCCGCTCGAGACGACGAGGAGCTCACCGCGCAGCTCGCGCGCATGATGGACGAGGCGAACTCGCTGCCCGACGGCCCCTCCGAGGAGCTCGGCCCCTACCTCGACCGCATCCAGCGCTACGCGGACGCGGCCGAGGAAGGAAGCCTCGTCGCCCGATTCGCCGGCGCGCCGGCAGATGAGAGGACGGCGCCCGTGCGCCAGGTGACCCACTGGCTCTTCGCGATGGGCGACACGCTCGCGATCAACACGCTACGCGCGCTCGCCGCGATCGCGAGGCACCACGAGGCGCTCGAGCGGACCGGCGACCGCGACTACCTCGCGGCCTGCCTCCACGAGGCGATGCGCCTGTGGCCGACCACGCCGATGCTCGCCCGCGAGGCCGTCCGGGAGACCGATTGGCGGGGCGTGGCGGTGGCCAAGCGGCACGCAGCTCGTGATCGTCAACACCTACATGCACCGCGATCCCGACCGCCACGAGTTCGCCAACCGCTTCGCCCCGGAAGTGTGGATCGAGGGCGATGCCGCCGACGACTGGGCGTTCAACCACCTGAGCCACGGGCCCCAGGGCTGTCCGGGGGTGGACCTCGTGAAGCTCGTCGGCGGCTCCGCGCTCGCAGCCGCGCTGGACGAGCGCCGGGTCGCCGCCGTGCAACCGCGCATCGACCCGGGGAAGCCGATGCCGCACATGCTCGACTTCTTCTCGATCCGCATCGAGCTCCCCTCGCCCACCTGACACCCTTAGATCGGTCTGGGCTGCCAACCAGCCCGGTGAGTCGCCGTCATGGCTGCCACGGAATCGGCTGATACGCAAACCCCAACTTTCCCCCGCGGGGGCTCCCTCAGGCTTCGCGGCTCGACGCGATCGCCCGCCGTTGGGCTGGTTGTGGCCCTCGGTGCAGTGGCCGCGACGACCGCGCTGATCTTCCCGCTGCGGCAGGTCACGCCCGCCGTCTCGAACGGCGTCCTCTACCTGCTTGCCGTGCTGCTGGTCTCGACGTATTGGGGGCTGTGGCTCGGCCTTCTGACGGCTCTCGCGAGCGCGCTCGCGTTCAACTTCTTCCACATCCCGCCGACCGGCCAGATCACGATCGGCGATCCGCAGAACTATGTCGCGCTCGGGGTCTTCCTCGTCGCCGCCGTGGCCGCCTCGACCGTGGCGAACCTCGCCCGAGCGCGCGCCGACGAGGCCGAGCGTGCGTCGGGCGGAGGCGGATCTCGCCGCCGACCTGGCGCGCCTGCTCCTCGGCTCGACGGACCTCCAGAGCGCGCTCGGCCCCACCTCGCATCGGCTCGCCGAGGCGCTCGAGCTGCCCTCGGCAGCGCTCGAGCTGCACGCGGCACGAGGGTGACCGGCGCCGGATCGCGCTGCCGCTCGCGCTCGGCGCGCGACCGCGAGGCGACTCTCCTCGTGCCGACGACGATCGACGACGCGACCATGGCTCGCCTCCGCGAGCGCGTGCTGCCGGCGCTCGAAGCGCTGCTGGCTGCAGCTCTTGACCGGGACGCGCTTCAGGCCGAGGTGGTCGAGACCCAGGCGCTGCGTCAGTCGGACACGGTCAAGACGGCGCTGCTCCGTGCCATCTCGCACGACCTGCGCACTCCTCTGACGACGATCCTCACCGCGAGTGCGGCGATCGGCTCGCCGAGCCTGAGCCCACAGGAGCTCGAGGAGCCTGAGCGACAGCATCGGCGAGCAGGCGCGGCGGCTCTCGCGCCTCGTCGACCAGCTCCTCGATCTCTCGCGCCTCGAGGCAGGGACCGCGACGCCCCGGCGCGACTGGTCCTCGATCGACGAGCTCGTTCGCACGGCGCTCGACGAGGTCGGAGACGGCGATCGGCTTCGTCGTCTCGATCGACCGCGACATCCCGCTGCTCGAGCTCGACGCCGCGCAGGTCGAGCGGGCGCTCGTGAACCTGCTCGAGAACGCTCGGCGCCACTCCGGAGGTCACCCCGTGAAGGTCCGCGCGGGGGCCATCGGAACACCCTGGCGATCCGCATCGTCGACCGTGGGCCCGGGCATCCGTGCGGCCGAGCTGGAGCGGATCTTCGAGCCCTTCTACCGGGCGCGCGAGGACGGCGACCATCAGGGCTCGGGCCTCGGGCTGGCCATCGCTCGGGGGTTCGTCGAGGCCAACGACGGCCGCCTCACCGCCGAGTCGCTGCCCGGCCAGGGGACGACCTTCGTCATCGAGCTGCCGCTTCCGCGCCCGGCCTCCGCCACCGGAGCGGAGCGGTGACGACCGCGCGGCATCCGCGTCCTCGTCTGCGACGACGAGCTTCAGATCATCCGGGCGCTCAAGGTGATCCTTCGCGACCGCGGGTTCGAGGTGCTGGCGACGGCGACTGCCAAGGAGGCTCTCGACACCGCCGCGTCTGGAGGGCCCCGACGCAGCGATCATCGATCTGGTGCTTCCGGACGGCGACGGAGTCGAGGTCTGCCGCGAGCTTCGGTCCTGGAGCGAGATGCCGATCCTGGTGCTCTCGGCCGTCGGCGAGGAGGGCGAGAAGGTGCGGGCGCTCGAGGCCGGCGCGGACGACTACGTGACGAAGCCGTTCGGCCCACGCGAGCTCGATCGCGCGCCTCGAGGCCGCCCTTCGCCGAGCGGGGCCCGAGGCCGATCAGCCCGTGCTGCAGCGCCGACGGCCTCGAGCTCGACGTTGCCGAGCATGCGGTGCGGCTCGACGGCGAGGAGCTGCATCTGACGCCGACCGAGTTCGAGCTGCTGCACGCGCTGATGGCCAACCGCGGCCGGCTGATGACCCACAGCGCCCTGCTGACGGCCGTCTGGGGGCCCGCGTACACCGACGACGTCGCAGACCCTGCGGACCCACATCGCCAACCTGCGCCGCAAGGTCGAGCCCGAGGGCGTCGCTGCGCCACATCCGCACCGAGGCGGGCATCGGCTACCGCTTCATCGACTGACCTTTACGCGATCTTCATGCCGGCGCGCGGAACCTTGATTCCGTCTGGACATCTGCCCGCGATCCTGATCGTGCTATGTCGGCCACCACAGCGATCGAGGGCATCCGAGCGCCGCTCGCACCACGTCCGACGCTCTTGGCCCGCCTGTCCGCTCTCGCGCGGAGCGGGCACCTCGACCGCGAAGCTCGCCGCAGGCGCCGATCCCGAGGCCAGCCCAGCGCTGGCGCTCCGCGCTCGCTCCCTGCTCTCGCAGCGCTCCCGCGCCGGCATCGCCGAGAGCCTCGACCGGGCCATAAGAAGCGCCTCGGAGCCGTATCGCCGGAGCTCGCAGGCGCCCCTCAGCTCTCCGGCGATCCTCGAGGCGCGGCCCGAGCTCGAGGCCCTGAGCGCGGAGCTTCGCGACGACGACGGATCATCGCGCTCAGGGCGTCGCGCTCGCGCGACTTCTCCTCGTCGAACCGACGAGCCCGCTCTACCACCGTGGAGCCGCCGAGGACGGCTGCGCCGACGACCTGCTGGCGGCGCTCCGTCTCGCCTATCGCGCGCTTTGCGTCGGTGGGACGCACTGATGGACCTGGTGCCGATCGCGAGCTTCCTGAGCGGCGGCGGCACGCCCGCTCGCCGACGTCGTCGCGATCGTCATCGCGCTCGTCACCTTCGTGTTCCTGTTCTGGGCGATCGACCTCATCGACCGGATATGAACGGCGCCGACCTCTTCGGGCTGATCGTCTCGGTCCTCGTCTGCATCTACCTCGTCTACGCGCTGGTTCGCGGCGAGAAGCTCTGATGGCCCAGGGCTGGCTCCAGATCGCCGTCTTCGTCGCGGTTGTGGCCGCGCTGACGAAGCCGCTCGGCGCCTACATGGCGCAGGTCTTCCGCCACGAGCGCGTGTTCCTGACGCCCGATCCTGGCTCCGGTGGAGCGTGTGACCTACCGGATCCTGCGGGTCGACCCGAGCAAGGAGCAGGACTGGAAGGCCTACGCCCGCAGCCTGATCGCGTTCTCGCTCTTCTCATGGGTCGCGCTCTACCTGATCCTGCGCACGCAGGGAATCCAGCCGTTCAACCCGGCCGGGTTCGACTCTGGCCCGTGGGACGTGAGCTTCAACACCGCCTCGTCTTTCGTCAGCAACACCAACTGGCAGTACTACGGGGGCGAGACGACGCTCAGCTACTTCTCCCAGATGGCCGGGCTGACGGTCGAGAACTTCGTCACCCCTGCGGTCGGGATCTGCGCGCTGCTGGCGCTGACCCGCGGGCATCATCGGCCGGAGCGGCGAACGGGCTCGGGAACTTCTGGCGGGACCTCGTCCAGAGCCTCTACTACGTCCTGCTGCCGCTGTCGATCATCGTCGGGGTGATCCTGCTCTCGCAGGGAGTGCTGCAGACCATCGGACACGCGGTCACGACGACGACGCTCGAGGGGGGCCACCAGACGCTGGCCCTCGGCCCCGTCGCCTCGCAGGTCGCGATCAAGCAGCTCGGCACCAACGGCGGCGGCTTCTTCAACGTCAACTCGGCGATGCCGTTCGAGAACCCCACCCAGCTCTCGAACTTCATCGAGATGCTGTCGCTGGTCCTGATCCCCGCGGCGCTCGACCTACACCTACGGGAAGATGGTCGGGCGCACGCGCCAGGGCTGGGCGATCTTCGCGTCGATGATGGTCCTCTGGGTCGTCCTCATCGCGGTCATCTACCCCGCCGAGCAGCACGGGACCCCGGCCGAGCACCAGGCCGGCAGCCCGACCGCCGCCATCTCGGGCTCGACCGGCGGCAACATGGAGGGCAAGGAGGTGCGAAACGGGATCGCGCAGTCCGCGCTTTGGGCGACGACGACGACCGTGACCTCCAACGGATCGGTCGACTCGGCGCACGAGTCCGTACACCGGCCTCGGCGGCGCCGTGCCGATGTCGGGCCTCGGTATGAGCGAGGTGGTCTTCGGCGGCGTCGGCACCGGCATGTACTCGATGCTCCTGTACGTGATCATCGCCGTCTTCATCGGCGGGCTGATGGTCGGACGAACGCCCGAGTACCTGGGCAAGAAGATCCAGGCGCGCGAGATCAAGCTCGCCTCGCTCGGCGTGCTCTTCACCCCGCTGGCGGTCCTCGTCACGACGGGCGCGGCGATCGGCGACCAGCTACGGGCAGTCGTCCATCTACGCCAAGCCCGGGCCGCAGGGGTTCTCGGAGACGCTCTACGCGTACCTCTCGCAGGCGAACAACAACGGGTCCGCCTTCGCCGGCTACACCGGGTTCCTGCAGCCGCACGCCCCGGGCAACGTCGGTGCCTACGGGGTCACCTTCGCCGACCTCATCGGCGGCCTGACGATGCTCACGGCCCGCTTCATCCCGATCCTCTTCGTGCTCGCCATCGGCGGCGCCCTGGCCGGCAAGAAGATCTCCCCGGCCGGCCTCGGGACCATGCGCACCGACAACCCGACGTTCGTCGTCCTCCTGGTCGGCGTGATCATTCTCGTCGGCGCGCTGACCTTCTTCCCGGCCCTGCTGCTCGGACCGATCGTCCAGAGCCTGACCACGAGGCTGTTCTGAGATGCGCCGCGACCTCACCACCGGCCTGATCGCCGTCGTCTTCATGACGATCGTCTTCGGGCTCGCCTACCCGCTCGCGTTCACCGGCGTCTCTCAGGTGCTCTTCCCCGGCAACGCGAACGGATCGAAGATCACCGAGAACGGCCACGTCGTCGGCTCGAAGCTGATCGCTCAGGACTTCACAGGGACGGAAAGTCCCGACACGCTACTTCCAGCCGCGCCCGTCGCAGACCGGCTACGACCCGTCCGTCACCTTCTTCAGCAACAACGGGCCGAACAGCACCGCAGAGCGAGATGAGGTGAGCCACAACCTCAAGGCGTACCTCAAGCTCGAAGGGCCCTACAACCCCGGCCTGGCCGACGCCGGCGTCCCCGTCGACGCGATCACGCAGTCGGCGTCGGGCGTCGACCCGCAGATCTCCGAGGCAAACGCCCGCATCCAGGCCCACCGGATCGCAGCGGTGCGCCGCCTCCCGCTGTCGCGGGTGATGAGCCTGGTCTCCGACAACACCGACGGCCGCTTCCTCGGCCTGTTCGGCGAGCCGGGCGTGAACGTGCTCGAGCTCAACATCGCTCTCGACAAGGAGGCTCCCGCCGGATGACCGAGAACCGGCCCAGCTCGATGTTCGACCCCGAGGTCGTCAAGCCGGCGCTCCTCGGGTCGCTCATCAAGCTCGATCCGCGGGTCCAGCTCCGGAACCCGGTGATGTTCGTTGTCGAGATCGGCGCCGTGATCACCACGGTCGCCTGGCTGATCCAGGTGTTCGGCGGGACTCCCCTGGGCGGCGGCCATGAGCCCGCCTGGTTCACCTTCAGCATCGCGATCTGGCTCTGGCTCACCGTGGTCTTCGCCAACGCGGCCGAGGCGATCGCCGAGGGCCGCGGGAAGGCTCAGGCGGCGACCCTCCGAGCCATGCGAACCGAGACGCTCGCGAACCTGCGCGACGGCGGGACCAAGCCATCGTCGGAGCTCGTTCGCGGCGACATCGTGGTCGTCGAGGCCGGCGAGGCGATTCCCGGCGACGGCACCGTCATCGAGGGCATAGCGTCGGTCGACGAGTCCGCGATCACCGGCGAGTCGGCGCCCGTGATTCGTGAGGCTGGAGGCGACCGCAGCGCCGTCACCGGCAGCACCAAGGTGCTGTCGGACCGGATCGTCGTCGAGATCACCCAGGAGCCGGGGAAGTCGTTCCTGGACCGGATGATCAATCTCGTCGAGGGCGCCGAGCGGCGCAAGACCCCGAACGAGGTGGCGCTCGGCATCCTGCTCGCCGCGCTGACCCTCGTCTTCATGCTCGTGATCGTGTCGCTGCGGCCGATCGCCCTCTTCGCCGGGACGGACGTCTCGGTGACGACGCTGATCGCGCTCTTGGTCGCGCTGATCCCACCACGATCGGCGCGCTGCTGTCGGCGATCGGTATCGCGGGCATGGACCGTCTCGTGCGCCGCAACGTCCTCGCCCTCTCGGGTCGCGCGGTAGAGGCGTCCGGCGACGTCGACGTCCTCCTCCTCGACAAGACCGGGACGATCACCCTCGGCAATCGCGAGGCGACCGACTTCATCCCCATGCCGGGCGTCAGCGACTCCGACCTCGCCGAGGCAGCGCAGATGGCGTCGCTCGCCGACGAGACGCCTGAGGGTCGCTCGATCGTCGTCCTCGCCAAGCAGTTCGGGATCCGGGAGCACGACTTCGCCGGCCACGAGCCCACGTTCGTCCCGTTCACCGCCGAGACCCGGATGAGCGGCGTCGACTTCAACGGCACCCGGCTTCGCAAGGGAGCCGGCGAGGCCATCCAGGGCTGGGTGGGGCGCGAGGGCGGAAACGCGCCGCCGGAGCTCCAGGCACAGCTCGACCGAATCGGGCGCGAGGGCGGCACGCCGCTCGCGGTCGCCCGCGACAACCAGGTGCTCGGCGTCATCTACCTCAAGGACATCGTCAAGGAGGGGATGCGGGCGCGCTTCGACCAGCTCCGCGCGATGGGCATCCGGACGGTCATGGTCACCGGCGACAACCGCCTCACCGCGGCGAAGATCGCCGAGGAGTCCGGTGTCGACGACTTCCTCGCCGAGGCGACGCCGGAGCGGAAGCTCGAGCTGATCAAGGAGCAGCAGTCCGACGGGCGGCTGATCGCGATGACCGGTGACGGGACGAACGACGCCCCAGCCCTGGCCCAGGCCGACGTCGGCGTGACGATGAACACCGGCACCCAGGCCGCGCGCGAGGCGGGAAACATGCTCGACCTCGATTCGAACCCGACGAAGCTAATCGAGATCGTCGAGGTCGGCAAGCAGCTCCTGATCACCCGCGGGGCGCTGACGACGTTCTCGATCGCCAACGACATCGCCAAGTACTTCGCGATCCTGCCGGCGATCTTCGCGTTCACCTACGGCCTGGCGGGCCAGAGGGGGCCGCTCGACGCGCTCAACCTGATGTCGCTGGGCACCCCCGAGTCGGCGATCCTCTCGGCCGTGATCTTCAACGCGCTCGATCATCCCGCTGCTGATTCCCCTCGCCCTGCGAGGTGTTCGCTACCGTCCCGTGGGGGCCTCCGCGTTGCTGCGGCGCAACCTGTTTATCTACGGCCTCGGCGGAGTGATCGCGCCGTTCATCGGCATCAAGCTCATCGACCTGATCGTTCACAACCTCCTCGGGGCGTGAGCGAGGACGCCGTTCCGGCGGTCACGCCAGCGGATGGCGCTCGAGAGAACGGACGGGGACGGCTCAAGGTTTTCATCGGCATGGCGGCCGGCGTCGGGAAGACCTACCGGATGCTCCAGGAGGGCCACGCCGAGCTCGAGGCCGGGCGGGACGTCGTGATCGGGTTGCTGGAGACGCACGGCCGGACCGAGACGCTCCGGCTCGCCGAGGGGCTGCCGCTTGATCCCGAGACGCCGGGTCACGTACAAGGAGACGATCATCGAGGAGATGGACCTCCCGGCGATCCTGAGGCGTGCGCCGGAGCTCTGCCTGATCGACGAGCTCGCTCACACCAACGCCCCGGGCGTCGAGCACAAGAAGCGCTACGAGGACGTCCGCGACGTCCTCGCCGCCGGCATCGACGTGCTCTCGACGCTCAACGTCCAGCACCTCGAGTCTCTGAACGACCAGATCGCCGAGCTCAGCGGCGTGCGCGTACGGGAGACGATCCCGGACTCGGTCCTGGGCGAGGCGTCCGAGGTGGTGCTCATCGACGTCACGCCGGAGGCCCTGCTCGACCGCCTTCGCGCCGGCAAGGTCTACCCGCCCGAGCGGATCGACGCCGCACTCAACAACTTCTTTCGCGTCGAGAACCTGGCCGCCCTGCGTGAGACCGCGCTGCGCCAGGTCGCGGAGGAGGTCGAGGCGAAGCGAATCGTCACCGAGCCGGTCGGTTCCCGCGGCGACACGATCGCGAGCGACGCTCCGCAGGCCGTCAGCGAGCGGCTGCTCGCCCTCGTCGAGCCCGTATCCCGGCACCCAGCGACTTGTCCGGCGAGCCTGGCGCTCGGCGCAGCGCCTCGGTGCCGACCTCGACCTGCTCTGGGTGCGCCGGCCAGGCGCCAACCTCGACGACGAGGGCGAGCGCTCGCTGCGCGCGCTTCGCCAGCTGGCGTCGCTGCTCGGGGCGAACCTGATGATCGAGGAGGCCGACGACGTCGCGGTCGCGGTCGCCGAGGTGGCCGAGACCGTCACTCGACGTACATCCTGATGGGACGGCCGCGGCCGGCGCGGGGCCTCGCCCGGCTGCGGACTCCGCTGGCCCTTCGGCTGCTCGAGCTCCTCCCGAGGGTCGACCTCCGGATCGTCGCCGACCGCGCCCAGCGCTCGAGAGGAGAAGGACGAATGAGCGCGGCCGCGATCGTGGGCATCGCCATCGCTGCTCTCGCGCTCGGGCTCCTCGCCGGCTACATCCTGCCGCCGCACGGGCATCGGCCGACGCTCGCCCGCTCCAGCGGCCCCGTGCGCCACATCCTGCTCCCGTTCACGGGCCAGGCGATCTCGCGTCGGGCCTTCGACGCGGCGATCCGGCTCGCCCGGGCCGAGAACGCCGTGCTGATGCCCGCGTTCCTGGCCAAGGTGCCGATGCAGGTCCCGCTCGACGTGCCGCTGCCCGCCCAGTGCGAGAACGGGATGCCGCTGCTCGAGGCGCTCGAGCAGCGCGCCGTCCGCCGCGGGGTCGAGGTCGACTCCCGGGTCGGCCGCGGCCGCTCCTACCGCGACGCCCTTCAGCACCTGCTCGACGAGGAGCAATTCGATCGCATCATCGTCTCGGCCACCGACAACCCGCGCGCGGGCTTCACGAGCGCCGACCTCGAATGGCTGCTGGAGCGCGTGCCGGCCGAGGTCCTCATCCTCCGTCCAGCCCCCGACGACACGAGGCGGATCTCCGCCGAGGCCGGAGTCAAGGGTCTGTTCTAGCGCGCCCCGCGGCGCGCACCACCCGCTTCTAGACTCCGCCATGGTCCATGGCGCCGGTCTTCATCGCCTTGCCGGCGTTCTTCATCTCGCTCGCGATCACCCTGCGCGCCGCCGAGCTGTTCGCGGCGAGGCTCGACCGGCTCGGAACGCGCTTCGGGCTGTCGGAGGCACTCGTCGGGTTGCTCACCGCCGTAGCCGCTGACGGGCCCGAGATCTCTTCGGCTCTCGTCGCGCTCGCAAAGGGGGCGCATACGGTGAGCGTCGGGGTGCTCGTCGGGTCGAACGTCTTCAATCTCGCGGCGATGGTCGGCGTCACCGCCCTCGTAGCGGGAAGCGTCCACCTTCCCCGCGAGAGCCTGGCGCTCGAGGGCCTCGTCGGGCTCGCGGTCACGCTCGTCGGCGCCGGGGTCCTGCTGGAGATCCTGACGCCGATCGCAGGCGCCGGGCTGATGGTCGCGATTCTGGCTCCGTACCTCGTGATCGTGGTCGGCGGCACGCGGCCCTTCGCGCGGCTGAACGCCCGGTTGAGGCTGCGGGGCAGGGCGGTGGCCGCCCTCTCGCGCGCGATCGAAGAGCGGAAGCGCGTTCCCGCGTTGCGCGCGAAGGCGACCGCCCGCCCGGCTCGCGAGATCGTCCTCATCTTCCTCGAGGTCATCCTGATCGCGCTCGGGAGCTTCGGCATGGTGCAGGCCGCGCTCGCCCTCGGTGATCGCTGGCAGATCTCGGGCGCCCTGATCGGGGTGCTGATCCTTGCGCCATTGACCAGCCTGCCGAACGCGTTCACGGCCATTCGCCTCGGCCGCCACGGCCGGGGCTCGGCGCTCGTCACCGAGACGTTCAACAGCAACACCATCAATCTCGTCGTCGGAGTTGTGGCGCCGGCCCTGATCGTGGGGCTCACAGGGCTGTCAACCGCAGGGAAGGTCAACGTCGCCTGGCTGGTGGCGATGACCGTGGTCTCGATCGGCCTGCTCGCCCGGCCCGGCGGCGTCAGACGCGGGAGCGCCGCCATCCTCGTCGCCCTCTACGCGGGCTTCGTCGTCACCCAGCTCGCCCCAAGCTGACGATCGGCGCGATCAGGCCCTTCGCGACCTCGCCCAGGCGGGCCTCGTCGTCGAGCGGAAGGACGCTCGGCTGGATGAGGACGAAGCTGATCGCCAGGCGCACAAGGATCTCGGCCGCTGCGTCGACGTCCAGCATCTCACCGAGCGACCCCTCGGCCTTGGCGGCGCGAAGCCGGGCGGCCATGTAGGCGCGCGCCATGCCGAACGTCGCCGCGCCGTCGGCTATCGCCGCCTCCAGCACGGCCTCGGGCTCCACTCGCGCCAATCGGTTCAGGAGCGGGTGCTCCCGCGCGATCCGCATGCTGGCGACGAAGCCATCGGCGATCTGGTCGGCGATCGGATCCGCCGGGTCGCTCGCCGCGTCAAGCTCGGCCAGGCAGCGTCGGACCTCCCGCGCGCCGAGCGCCTCGACCAGGCGCTGCTTTTCACCGAACCGCCGGTAGACCGTCATCCGCCCGACCTTCGCGCGAGCCGCGACGTCGTCCATTGTGAGATTCCGAAGGCCCGAAGCTGCCGCGAGAGCGAGCGCGGCGTCGAGAATGCGCTCGCTGGTGGCGTCGCCGGGCGCTTCCGCCTCGCCGGCGAGCCCGGCGGCGAGCAGGCTCGAGGGGGTGTCGGCGACGGTCACGCCGCCGTCGCCATTGCCGGCACGCCGGATGCGACGTCGCCGCGGTCGATCGCCTCCCTGCGCCAGCGCAGGTAGGCCGGCCCGAAGCAGCGAAGCGAGCTGGGCATGAACGGCGTCGCCGCTCGCGACGCCGCCGCGAGTGCCCGCAGCTCGACCGCCTGCCCCTGCGTCCAGCGCAGTCCGAGGCGGACTCGGAGGCGCGGCGGCAGCAGGCCGACGGTTGCGAGCGCGCCGAGCCGTCCCATCGGCAGGCTGGCCGCGCGCCAGACCGGGTCGTTCAGCATCGGGAGCGGTGGCGCCTTCGGCTTCGCGAGCGTCCGTAGGACCGTGTGGACGGTCTGGTTGTCCTCGAGGCGCTCGTCGACCATGCGGTCGAAGTAGGCGCGGAAGTCAGCCCAGCGCTCCGGAAGCTCACCCTGGGGCACGCCGATCAGCCGCCCCACCCCCAGCCACTCGGCGTAGAACTGCTCGACCTCCGCCGGGCTCATGCGCCGGGCGAAGCGCTCGCTGCCGGCGACGATCGCCTGCGCCAGCGTCGCGTGCACCCAGGCGTAGGCGTCCGGCTCGAGCGCGAAGTAGCGCTCGCCGTCCGGCTTCCTGCCCCTGATGTGCTTGTGCATCTCGTGGATTCGCCGGCCCATCGGCCCGGCGAGCTCGGGCGGCCCGTAGACCATCACCGTCGTGTAGTCGAGGGTGCGGAGGAGGCGGCCCCACGGGTCCGCCTCGAAGTTCGAGTGCTCGTGGACGCCCGCACCCACGGTCGGGTGGGCGACCTGGAGCATCAGCGCGTACCCGGCCGTGGCCATTATCCGCGAGTCGCTCGAGAGCCTCCAGGCGACCGAGTCAGGGCCCGGAATGAGGCCCGGGACCTCCTCATCTGTGGGGAGCACGCCGTTCGCTGCCATCACCTACCTCCTACGCGGGACTAATGGTACGCAAACTATCACATGCGTATCACCCCGCCGAGGGCCGGGTCAGATGGCCACTTGTGATCCGATCATCACGGTGCGATCGCTCGGCAACCGGAATGCCTCGATCGGGCTCGCGGCGTTACGCGCCATGACGATGAAGAGCTTCTTGCGCAAACGCAGCAACGGCGGGGCGTCGGTCGGCGTGATCGCGATTCGAGAGACGAAGTACGACGCGTGCTCGAGATCGAGGTTGCGTTCGAGCAGGCCCTCCTTGCGACATAGCGCGAGCAGCTCGGGGACGTCCGGCTGGTCGTGGTAGCCGACCCTGGCGGTCACGTGCCAGACCTTGTGCTTCCGGCCGATCCGCTCAACCGTGAACTGCTCGAAGCTCTCGACATGCGGGATGCTGACCGTGTCCACCGAGACGATCACGACCTTCTCGTGGAACGTGTTGGTGTACTCGACCTCGGCGCGGAGGGCAAGCGGGGTCGTGTCCTTGCTCGGGTTCAGGAACACGGACACGCCGGGCACGCGGACGACCGGAGGGTCCTTCCCGGTGAGCGCGTCGAGGAATTCGGTCAGCGATCCCTCCTTTTCGACCCGCTTGCGCGTGACGGTCACCTGCCCGCGTCGCCAGTTGACCATCACGGCCCACAGGACAAGCGCGATCGCCAGCGAGAGCCATGCGCCGTGCTCGATCTTGGCGATGTTGGCGGCGAAGAAGGACACCTCGACCGTCAGGAACAGCACCGCGATGGGGACGAGCCTCCGCTTCGTCGTGCCCCAGATGAACCGGGCGACCGCCAGGAACAGCACCGTGTTGAGGATGAAGGTTCCTGTGACCGCGACGCCGTAGATGTCGCCCAGCTTGTCGGCGGATTGGAACACGAGCGTCAGCGCCACCACGCCGATGCATAGCCCCCAGTTGACGATCGGCACGTAGATCTGGCCCTCCATCCTGGACGGGTGGAGGATCTTGAGACGGGGGAGGAAGCCGAGCTGGACCGCCTGCCTCGCGACCGAGAACGAGCCCGAGATCGCCGCCTGGGAGGCGATGATCGTCGCCGCGGTCGCCAGGAAGAGCATCGGGTACTGAGCCCAGCCCGGCACCATCAGGTAGAACGGGTTGACCACCGTGCTGGGGTCATGCTGGATCAGGACCGCCTGCCCAAGGTAGTTCAGCATCAGGGCGGGCAGGGCCACGGCAAACCAGCCGAGCCGGATCGGGGCGGCGCCGAAGTGCCCCCGATCCGCGTACAGGGCTTCGGCGCCGGTCACGGCGAGGACGACGCCGCCGAGCGTCAGAAAGCCTGCGGCGCCGTTGTCGACGAGGAATCGCGCCCCCCACGTAGGCGACAGCCCCTGGAGCACGGCCGGGTCCTTCGCCACCTGGTTGAGCCCCAGGAGCCCGATCGCGACGAACCACACGAGGATCACGGGCCCGAACAGCCATCCGATGGCGCCCGATCCGCGCCGCTGGAGAAAGAACAGCCCGATCAGGACGACGACGGACAGCGGCACGACCAGGTGCGCCAGGCCCGGCTCGGCGACCTTCAGTCCCTGGAGCGAGCCGAGGACGGAGATCGCGGGCGTGATGATTCCGTCGCCGAAGAAGAGTGCCGCCCCGAAGATGCCGAGCGTCACCAGCGCCACTCGGTACGCGACCTTGTGGCGCTGGAGCAGTGCCGCCAGCGCCATGATGCCCCCGTCGCCTCGGTTGTGGGCGCGCATGATGAAGCCGGCGTACTTGACCGAGACGACGATCATCAACGACCAGAAGATCAGCGAGACGACGCCGTAGACGCCGGCGGGCGTGGTGTGCGCCGCGGCCCGATGGGCGGTGAAGATGACCTGCTCGGTGTAGAGCGGGCTGGTGCCGATGTCGCCGTAGACGACACCGAGCGCGCCGAGCGCGAGGACGGCCCGGCCGGCATCCGCAAGCACGTCTCGGTCGGCATCCTCAAGGGCCTCGAAGCGCTTCCGAACGGCCTTGGAGTCCTCCTCCTTCGCGCTGGGGGTCGGAGGCGCGAAGTAACCGAGCTTGTGCGCCGCCTCGTGGAAGCTCCGCCGCCTTACCCCGCGGCCCTTGCCATCGGCGCCGGTGGGCGCCGTGGCACCGACCTTGTGCGCCGCCTCGTGGAGGCTGCGTTTACGCGGGGGGCCGCTGTCGCTCACGCCGGTACTGATACTGATGAAACCGTCGGAGGGGCCGAGCGCTCGCCGAGCGTAATGCGCGCGCAATAGAGAAACCCCGCGTCAGCGGGGCTTCTCCTTAGCGAGCCTGTAAGCCGGATCCTGTCTGGCGCAGCCATCCATCTGTGCGGCCTACCTGGACCTCGCCGAGCCGGGTCGACGGTCCTGCTTGGCCTTGCACCGGGCGGGGTTTGCCCTGACGCGTCGCGTCACCGCGACGCCGGTGCGCTCTTACCGCACCATTTCAACCTTGCCTGTACGCCGCTCAGCTGAGGCGGCGCCATCGGCGGTGTCGTTTCTGTGGCACTTTCCCGCGGGTTTCCCCGGGTCGGCGTTACCGACCGCCCTTGCCCTGTGGTGTCCGGACTTTCCTCGAGGGGTGTTGTCACCTCCCGCGACTGCGTGGCCCGCGACATCAAGTGTAGGCGCCCCGCGCTGTTCGTTGATTGGTTTCACCCCCCATGAGGGGTACAACCCGTCAATGAGCGCAGGGCGCCGGCCGCTAGGAGAGCTCGGATCCGCAGGCCCGGCACTCGCCGGAGGCCTCGACTCGCTCGCCGCAGACGAGGCAGGCCGCGAACCCGCGCAGGCGCCGGCTCTCGACCGCCGCGATCACGGCGTCCTCGAGCGTTCGGGCGCGCCCGCCTGCCGCGTCGGGCGGGAACAGTCGCACCGGAGTGACTGGCGTGGCGACCGCCGTCGTCACTTGAGGCTCCTGAAGACGCCGACGACGATGCCGAGGACCTTCGCGTTCTTGGTGCGGATCGGCTTGAAGGCCTTGTTCTCGGGCTGGAGCCGTACCCGGCCGTTCTCGCGGAAGAAGCGCTTCACCGTCGCCTCCTCGCCGACGAGCGCGACGACGATCTCGCCGTTGGACGCCGTGTCCTCGGACCGGACCACGACGTAGTCACCCGCGAGGATCCCGGCGTCCTTCATCGAGTCGCCCTTGACGCGCAGGATGAAGTCGCCGTCCTCGCCGCCGATCGCCGCCGGGACCTCGAGGTATTCCTCGACGTTCTCCTCGGCGAGCATGGGCTCGCCGGCCGCAACCTCGCCGACGATCGGAAGGCCGCCACCGCGGACCACCCGCTTCGCCTTCTCGACGAGCACCTCGATCGCGCGGGGCTTCGACGGGTCGCGCTTCAGGAGGCCGATCTTCTCGAGGTTCGCGAGGTGCGCGTGGACGGTCGAGGGCGAGCCGAGGCCCACGGCCTTGCCGATCTCGCGCACCGTCGGGGGATAGCCATGCCTCGACGCGTAGCGACGGATGTAGTCGAAGATCTCCTTCTGGCGCTTGGTCAGGTCCAGGTCCATCTGCTCCTCGTTCCTCTCTCGGTCCTAGCTTAGCTCCCTACCGGAACACACGTTCGCAGAGTACGAGGTCCGGCGGACGGATTCAAGCCCCGCGCCCCCACACTAGAATCGACGAGCCCTCACGCGACCGTGGCGGAACTGGTAGACGCGCAAGGTTGAGGGCCTTGTGAGCCGTTTGGCTCGTGGAGGTTCGACTCCTCTCGGTCGCATTTCAAACCGCCTGCTAATGCCGGGACTTCGCACGGCGGGCTCCGATCTCCCGGCCTCTGCGTGTGTGAATCGAGGGCCAACAGCGGGCCAATTTATCGGGGTGCTGCATCGACGACCTGATCTGCGGCGCTCGAACGCGGCTACTCCCGCAGCCCGGCGGCTTCGAGGGCGTTGCCCTCGTCGTAGAACTCGCGAATACGCACGATCAACCCCTCCCGAATCGTGAGCAGCTCGTAATCGGTCGCGCGAACCTCAGCACCACTCACCGCGCCGCGGCCCACCTCAGTTCCGACGACGAGCACCTGATCGCGTCCGCAGTCGATGATTCGCTGGACCTCGAATCGGTAGTCGTCGAAGCTCTCGAGCCATTCCCTGAGCCGCTGCTCGACGCCCTCGCGGCCACGGTAGGTCGTTCCGTCTTCGGGAGCGCTCCACTCGACGTCGGGATGGCAGAAGGCCATCGTTCTGGGCATCGCCGCCAACAGCTTCGCCTTGCTCGAAGCCACGGCGTACCAACGGGTCGCAATCTCCACGTTCTCCTGCGACATCGCCTACTCCGAAAGCCCGGCGGCTTCGAGAGCCTCGGGCCTCGACTGAAAGAGCTTTACCCGCTCAGCTTCGCCGTCGTTGATGGTCCAAAGCTGAAAGGCGGTTGCATCCACATCGACGCCGCTGCCTCGCCCTCGCATGCGGACGCGGTTGACGACGATGACGCGCGAGTCGTCTACGTCGATGATCTCCTGAGGGTCCCACCGGACCGTGTCCCAGGCCTCCAGGAACGCTGTCCAGAGTTCCAAGACGCCTTGCTTTCCTCTGTAGATGCCCTTCAGGGGACCGATCGAGTTCGACCAATCCATCTCAAAGTCGTCCCGGACCACCTGCAGCGCCTCATCGATCCGCTTGGCGTTGAACAGATCGACGGTCCGGCGAACCAGCTCGACGTTCTCCTGCGACATCGCCTATTCCCGCAGCCCGGCGGCTTCGAGGGCTCGATCGAAGTGCCCGTAGGTATCGACGCGAAGGACCTTGGCGTCCCGTAGGCGCACGACATGCGCCCACCGCAAATCGATTGGGACGCCGCTCCAACACCACGTCCCCACCCGTGGACCTTGACGACGACGATCTCGCCTCCGTCCACGATCTCCTCGGCCTTCATGCCGGAGCTGCCGCCGCGCTGAAGGTCGAAGAAGTCATGCCAGAAGCCAACGATCGCATCCGGCCCGACCACTCTCCTCGGGCCGGGGAAGACGGCTGTGTTGTGCCACTCGGCGTCTGGATCAAGATGCTGGGCGGCGCTTTCGTAATCGCCGTTGCCAACCGATTCGATGAACCGACGCACGAGCTCCAGATTCTCGTGCATCGCCTACTCCCGCAGCCCGGCGGCTTCGAGGGCGTCGCCGACGTTCCAGTAGAGAGCGAGGCGGACGACCTTGCCGGCCTTCAGCGTAAACACCGATGCAACGTCCGCTCTGACCTCCGCGCCGCTGACCTTCCCGTGCGGCCAGATGTGGTTGAGCACGACGACGTTGGGTCCGCTCTCAATGAAGTCGTCGGGCTCAGCACGGAAGTCGTCCCAGGCGTGAAGGGCCGAGACCCATGCGCGACGCATGGCATCGACGCCGCGAACGCTCGCCTTCTCAGGCCAATCGACCATCTCGAACGCGACGTCGGGGTCGTACGCGGCGTCGTCCGAAAAATCGCCCTGCGCCCATGCTTCGTACACGCGTCGCACGATCTCCACGTTCTCCTGCGACATCGCCTACGCCCGCAGCCCGGCGGCTTCGAGGCCCTCGGCTCGGTTCAAGTAGGCCTGCTCGCGGACGACCCGCCCAGTCGAGAGGGTAAAAAGGTCGGCGTAGTCACTATCGATGGCAGCGCCGCTGCTCAACCCGCTGCTTCTGATGTGACCGATCACCAGGATGCGGTCACCCAGGTCTCTCAGCTCGTCGGGCTCGTAGCGATAGTCCCCCCATTCGGCGCGGAACTGCTGTTAATAGCGAAGCCGCGCTTCGAGACCGCGATAGGCGGCCTCCTTGCCAAGTCCCGCCAAACCGATCGGCGGGAAGAACTCCACGTCGCGGTCGTAGTTCGCGAAAGCCACCTTGAGGTCTCCGCGATTGACGGCCTCAAACCCCGAGCGCACAAGTCGCGGCAAGATCGCCTGTCGCAGCCGCGATTGCGGAGGCCGCCTCGACCAAACCCGAGCCACCAGAGCCTGGACGTACGGAACCCGCAGAACGACGCGCTCTTCCAGGCGCCGACTGGAATCAGCCGCCAGTGTCAGACGGTGACGTATCGCCTCCACGTTCTCCTGCGACATCGCCCGCGCAGTATCTCCGGTCGGCGGCTCGCGGGACCGGCCGAAATGATCGAAGCCCCCGGGGCGACAACAAAGCCTCTAACCCGGCGTTCTCGCGAGTCGCACGCCCTAGTAATGGGCGAGGTGCTCTGAGTCCGGCCAGATGCCGTCACCGGGCATGTCGAGTCGATCCGTCAACGGCTGCCGCCACTCAGGCGTCTCGGTGGGCTCGCCCCAGTAGTCGGTGACGCGCACCGCCTGCCCGTCCTCCAACTCGCCGATCGTCACGTTCCGGTACAGCCGGCCGTCACCGTAGTCGCAGGTCCACTCGACCACGACGACATCATCGAGTTGGATACGCCGGCCGACCTCCAGAGTGAGTTCGGGGAAGTTTCCCTCGACGTCGGCGACGAGCTTGCTGGTGCGCACGATCTCGCCCATCTGCGGCCACTGGCGAACGACGTTCTCGTCCAGGGGCACGCCGAGGATGTACGCCACCCGCGTCGCGCCGTCGGACTCGTGCTGATTCGCGTTCACTTCAGATCACATTCCTCGATTCGACATCGCCCGCAGTATCTCGCGCTGCGTTCTAGCCCTGAGGCGCGGCGCCCCGGGGAGGGCCTCCGGGGCGATCTCGGCCATGGATCAGGTTCGTTGTGGGGTTGTGGGTGCTATAGCAACCAATAGGCCACAACGAACGCGAGGAGCCGGCCCGGCCGCCATCGCCTCCAGGACTCGCGCACGCCTGCTTGTCGGCGCAGTCGGCGCCCTCCGGGCGGACCTACTCGCCCGCGGCCCCGATCCAGCCCTTGAAGCCCGTCACGTGGCCGTGGTGGGTGCGGGCGGCAAGCACGGCGTAGCGCGCACCGGTGCCGAAGGGTGAGACGGCGGTCCGGAGCCAGAAACTGGCGCCATGCCGCTTCGCACCGGGATAGAGGTGGTGAAGCCGCGCCAACGACTGGCCGACTCGCAGGTGCCGGTTGGTCTGCCACCTGTGCGAATCAGCGCGCTTGAGAACTTGGGCGGACCGGCACCGCTGGACTCCGCCTCCGAAATTCGCGAAGACGATCTTCAGTTTGTAGCGGCTCCACTGGATGCCGCACCCACTGAATCCGTGCCGGCTGGAGGGCCGACCAAAATCGCGGACCGCGTCCGCGAGCGTTTCACCGCTGAGGGGATGGAACCTGCCGATCTGCGTGAGGCCGTAGCGCCCCGGGTCAAGCGTCAGGCCGGACGCGCTCGGTACCGCGACCGCCGCTGACACGGCGAGAACGAGAACCAGGCCTCCCAACCTCCTCATCAGCCGCAGCCTACCCTCACTCCGTCTTTCGGAACGCCGCCGGGATCGTCATCAGCGCGATCTTGAAGTCGAGCCAGAACGACCAGTTCTGGATGTACCAGTTGTCGAGCTCGGCGCGGTCGCCGAGCGAAGTGAGGGGGGCCTACGAGCCCATTGACCTGCGCCCAGCCGGTGATGCCCGAGGGGACCCGGTGGCGCTCGCCGTAGCGGTTGACGTTCTCGACGTAGTCGTGAGCGAGCTCGGGGCGCTCCGGGCGCCCGATCAGGCTCATCTCCCCGCGCAGGACGTTGACGAGCTGCGGCAGCTCGTCGACGTGCCAGCGCCGGATGAACCGGCCCACTCCCGTTCGGCGATCGACGCCCTCGACTCCGCCGGGCGCGGCGTCCTCGCCGTGGCTCCCCGGGGCATCGCCATCCGCCGCGTGCCTCATCGACCGGAACTTCAGGAGGTCGAACACCCTGCCCGTCGCGCCCGACCCGCCGCTGGCGGAACAGGATCGGGCTGCCGAGCGACGCGTACACGGCAATCGCGATCGCCGCGTAAAGCGGCGAGAGGAGCAGGAGCATGACCGCGGCGGCGACCCTGTCGATCCCGTGCTTCAGCGCGAACTCCCAGCCCTGGGGGTCGACCCGCCGGAGCTCGAAGACGGAGATTGCCGCCCACATGCTCGAGCACCATCCGGTTGGTCGCGTCGTCGAAGAGGCGCGGCACTATCGCGATCCCGAGCCCGCGCTGGCGGCAGCGCCGGATGAGGCCGCGCAGGGTCACGTCGGGCTCGATCTGGAAGGCGAAGATCGCGTGCTCGGCGCCGGTGGCGTCGACGATCGCATCGAAGTCCTCGGGAGCCCCCAGCACGGGCGCCCGGCGCTCGCGGAGCTCGAGGGTCGGCACCGGGTCGGCGTCGACGAACCCGACCGGAACGAGGCCGATCTGCCTCAGGTCGCCGAGCCGCTGCTCGAGTCGGGCGCCGACCTTTCCGGCCCCGACGATGATCGTCCTGCGCCCCGAGCGGCCGGTCCGCCGTGCGGATATGCGCGCGGTCGAAAAGAGCATTCGCCAGACGATCAGCATCCCGGCCGCCAGGGCGAGCTGGATCGCGATCAGGTCAGCGTCGGTCGCGGCCGGCTTGGTGAGCTGGACGACGCCCGCGATCGCAATCGCCGCCACTGCCGTCGCGCCGATGATCGACCCGATGCGGTCGAGGCGCGCGATCTGGGCGGCGGGGTCGTAGAGCCGCCTGCTCGCCATCAGCACGACCGCCAGCGGACTGGCCAGCAGCACCAGGACCGACGGCGGCTCGGGGTTGATCGCGTCGGCGATGAGGAGCGCGGCGAGGAGGAGCAGCGCGTCGACGGTGAGCGTGACGTAGGCGTAGCCCGCCCCCTCGAAGAGCCAGTGAAGGGTCGGGGAGATCTCCTCGCCCCGGGGTCATCTCCCCTCCGCCGCCGCTGACCCGCCGGCTTGGGGCGCCGGCAGCTCCGTAACCGGCTCGTTGGTTCCTTGACTCACCTGTCCTCCGCGCTCGTTCGAGTGACGATAGCCTCGGCGGCTCAATGGCCGGCGAGCGCCCACTCGACATCGCGCTGTTCGGCGCCACCGGCTTCACCGGCGAGCTCACGGCGCAGTACCTCGCCGCAAACGCGCCCCCCGAGACGAGGTGGGCGCTCGTCGGGCGCAACCGAGCGAAGCTGGAGGAGGTGCGCGGGCGACTCGCGCTGCGCTTCCCCAAGGCGGCGAGTCTCGATCTGCTCGAGGCCGACATCGGCGACGAGGGCACGATTCGCGAGGTCGCCGAGCAGGCTCGCGTGGTCATCACCACCGTCGGCCCGTACCTGAAGTACGGAGAGCCGGTCGTCGCCGCGTGCGCCGAGGCCGGCACCGACTACGTCGACCTCACGGGCGAGCCGGAGTTCGTCGACTCAATGTACGTCCGCCACCACTCAAGAGCGACGGACACCGGCGCCCGCATCGTCCACGCCTGCGGCTTCGACTCGATCCCGCACGACCTCGGCGCCTACTTCGCGGTGAAGCAGCTCCCCGAGGGCGCGCCGATCCGGCTCGAGGGGTTCGTCCGCGCCGGCGGGACGTTCTCGGGCGGCACGCTGCACAGCGCCGTCAACCAGTTCTCCCGCGTTCGCCAGTACGGGAAGGTGAGCGCGGAGCGGAAGCGCATCGAGTCCCGGCCGGCCGGCCGCGAGGTCCATGGCATACGCGGACATCCCAAGCACGCGCCAGAGGCCGGGGGCTGGGCGCTGCCGATGCCGACGATCGACCCCCAGATCGTCTGCCGCTCCGCGCGCGCGCTCGAACGCTACGGCCCGAACTTCTCCTACGGCCACTACTTCGTCGTGAAGCGCCTGCCAGCCGCCATCGGACTGCCGGTCGGCGTCGCGGGGCTCTTCGCGATGTCGCAGCTGCCGCCCACGCGCAACTGGCTTCTCGGCCGCCGCGCCGCCGGCGAGGGACCGACCCCCGAGCAGCGGGAGAAGGGCTGGTTCAAGGTTCGCTTCGTCGGTGAGGGCGGCGGCGAGCGGACGACGACGGAGGTGGCAGGCGGTGACCCGGGCTATGGCGAGACCGCCAAGATGCTCGCCGAGTCAGCCCTCTGCCTGGCCCACGACGAGCTGCCCTCGAGCGCCGGCCAGGTGACGACGGCGCAGGCGATGGGCGACGCGCTGACCGAGCGCCTCCAGGCAGCGGGCATCACCTTCTCGGTGCTCGACGGCTAGCGCGGGCCGATCCGGGTCAGCCACACCCTCGAGAGCGCAGGTGCCGGCGCCGCCGAGTCGATGCCCCGCACCGATCGCTCGAGGCCGACCGATCGCACACCCGGTCCCGGGATCCCGGTCAGGAGCGGATCCTCCCGAAGCCTCGCGGCGACACCCGCCGGCAGGCTCCAAGCCGCCTCGGCCTCCCCGCGACGCAGAAGGCGCACGCGCTCCGACGCATCGGGAGCGACGCGCAGCTCGATCTGGTCGAGCGCGGGCCCCAAGCCGTGGCGCGTGCCCCACCACCCGGTGTTTCGCGCGAGCACGATTCCGGTGCCCCCTCCCCCGCGCAGCTCGAAGGCCCCGGTGCCTGCGCGGGCGCCGGTTCGGACCGTCGCCGCCACGCCGGAACCAGGCTCGAGCGCGCCGGGCGAGACGATCCCGAGCCGAGGTGAGGCGAGGCGGCGAGGAAGGTCGGGAAGCGGGCGGTCGAGGATGAGGCGCACGAGGTCGGGGCGCGGGGCGTCAGCAGCCGTGAGGCCGGGCAGGAGGACGCGCCCGGCCGAGGTGGTCAGCCATCGCTCCGCATTCGCGACCACGGCCGCCGCGTCGAGCGGCCTGCCGTCCTGGAACCGTACGTCCGGGCGCAGCCTGACCCGCCACAGGCGCCGCCCCTCCGCCGGACGCGCCGAGAGCGCAAGCCCCGGGACCCTGCGGACGTCGTCGTAGGGGCCCGAGAGGCTGCTGGTCAAGGGCTCGTAGATCTGGCCCGCGACGAGCCTGTCGACGGGGGTGGCGGCGAGCAGCGGGTCGATCCGCCGCGGGCGCGACGGGACGGCGATGGTCATCGCGCCCTGCGGTTGCGGTGGACCTGACGCCGCGAGCGAGCCGCCGCCGGACGATCCGCAGCCAATCGTGGCCGGAGCGAGGGCGGCGAGCGAGAGCCCTATCGCCGCCGCTCGAAGGCTCAGATCTTGAGGAGAACGATCGTGTTGAGGGCGAACAGGATCGCGAAGAAGATCGTCCAGCGATCGAGGTTGCGTTCGACGAGCGAGCCGCCACCGAACGAGCTGCCGCTCTGGCCGATCCCGAAGGCGCCGGAAAGCCCCGCGTCCTTGCCTGAGTGCAGGAGCACGAGGAAGATCAGCACGACCGAGATGATCACCTGCACGACTTCGAGCACCGCTGTCATCGCCGGGCAGTGTAGCCGCCAGCCGGGGCCGTCTAGGCGCCCCGGGAGCGCCTGAGCTCGGCCTCGGCGACGTCGAGCTCCTTGAGGATCGCGATCGCCTCGCGCCGCAGCTCGGCGTCCACCGACTCGAAGTCCGCGGCGTCGAGCTTGCCAGCCGATCGATCGAGGCTCGCGTCGCGGATCTCGCGGTACTTCGCCTCCTTGCGCGCCTCGAGCTCGGCCACGCGAGCGCTGAGCCGCTCCTCGCTCGCCGTCTGCGGCTCGCGCTCGCCGCGCCGCAGCGGAGCGGTGACGAAGACGACGAGCGCCAGCAGGATCAGCGCGAGCAGGACGTATTCCACCGGCGGAAGGCTAGGGTTCGGCCGCGTGGGCAGCGAGGGCAGCCAGGGCAAGCGACCGCCGCGAGTCGTCCACCTCGAGGAGTTCGACGCCCTGCCGGGCCTCGACACGCTGACCTGGCGGCCTGTGAGGGCGACGCTCGGGCCTCCGCGCCTTCGGCACGAACGCGTACACCGCCGATGAGCCGGGGCTGGACGTCGTCGAGCCGCACACGGAGAACCCCGAGCTCGCGCACGAGGAGCTCTATTTCGTCCACGCGGGAAGGGCGACGTTCACCATCGACGGCGAGGAGTTCGACGCACCCGCCGGCACCTACGTGTTCGTCCCCGACCCCGCGTCGCACCGCCACGCGGTGGCGGCCGAGGCCGGCACGACCGTGCTCAGCTTCGGCGGTCCCGCGACGTTCGAGCCCTCCGCGTGGGAGTGGACGTTCCGCGCCTCGGCGCAGCGCCAGGCCGGCGATCGCGACGCCGCGCGCGCCACGCTCGACGAGGCGCTCGAGGCCCACCCCGAGAGCGCGGCCGTTCGCTACGAGCTCGCCTGCCTGGCGGCGACCGGCGGCGACTTGGAGACCGCGCTCGAACGGCTGCGCGAGGCGATCGAGCGCGACCCCGAGGTCGCGGAATATGCGCGGGGCGACGCAGACCTGGCGGCGCTCCGCTCAGATGACCGCTTCGAAGCGCTCACCGCCGCGGATTAGCGGCGAGGGCAACGGATCGGCGAGGCTGTCCTGCCTTTCACCGGCAGGAGCAGCAATAGTCAGGACGGCCCGCGGCCTAAGCGCCGCCGAGCTCTCGCGCCAACCGCGCCGCGTGGACGTCGGCGACCCGGCGCCGACGCGCCTCGGGCGCCGGCCAAACGGCGACGAGCGCACCGGTCACCGCGATCGCGCCGCCGATCCAGATCCAGATCACCAGCGGGTTGACGTTGACGCGGAAGTCGGCGGGCGGCGTGTCCTTGAGGTACCGGGCGGCGAGCGAGCGGATCGCGAGGCCCTGGAGGTAGCTGATCGCGGCCTGGGCCTTGGCGCTCCCGCGCGGCGACGATCGGGCCAGCCGCTCGAGTCGCTTGTCGGCGCCGTTGATGAACGGGTTGAACGAGCCGAGCTCCGGCTGCATCGCGGTCCAGACGTCGCCCGAGGGCTCCGTCTTCCGTCCCACCTCGCTGGTCGCCTCGCCCGCGAAGAAGCTCCGCACAGGGCCCGTCCCGGGCGGCACCGTCGACGACGCGTAGTAGTTGCGCGACGGGGTGAGGGTCGTGTAGTGGTGGCCGTCCTTCGACACGTCGAGGACCGCGCCGAACGTCAGGCGCTCCTCCGCCGGGCTGACCTCGGACGTGGGGTTCACGTAGCGCACGCGGTAGTCGCCGACCTGCGCCGATTGGCCCGGCCGCAGCCGCAGGTCGCGGCTGGTCTGGAAGCTCGAGGATGCGGCGACCGCAATCAATGCGACCGCCAAGCCCGCGTGCACCGTGTAGCCGCCGTAGCGGCGGCGGTTGCGCGAGACCACCGTGGCCAGGGCACCCAGTCGCGACCCGCCCGATAGGGCCCGCTGGGCGCCGGCGCCGCGGACGACCTCCCGCCCGAGCGCCGCCAGCGCGAAGGCGCCGAGGCAGAACATGGCGAGCGCGAGCGGCTTCGACGCGGCGTCGGTGAAGGCCGCGAGCAGAAGGCCGACCACCAGGGCGACCACAGCGGGCATGGCCAGCACGCGCGCCGATCGCCCCGAGGCTCATCCGCCGCCATGCGAACAGCGGCCCGATGCCGGTGAAGAGGACGAGGAGGATCGCCAGCGGCGTCGTGTAGCGGTTGAACCACGGTGCGGCGAGCGAGGCCTTCTGCCCGGTGAAGAGCTCCGAGATGAGCGGGAAGAACGTGCCCCAGAAGATCACGGCGCAGAGCGCGATCAGCAGGAAGTTGTTGACGAGGAAGATCGCCTCGCGCGACGCCAGCGACTCGAGGCGCTTCTCGGAGCGCAGGTCGTCGAGGCGCGAGATGATCAGCGCCGCCGAGCCGATCACCACCACGGCGATCAGCACGAGCAGCGGCGTCCCCACCGTTGACGCGCCGAAGGCGTGGATCGAATCGAGAATGCCCGAGCGGACCAGGAAGGTCCCGAGCAGGGCGAGGGCGAACGTCCCGCAGACAAGCGAGACGTTCCAGACCTTCAGCATCCCCCGCTTCTCCTGCACCATGATCGAGTGCAGGAACGCCGTGCCGGCGAGCCATGGCATCAGCGAGGCGTTCTCAACCGGGTCCCATCCCCAGTAGCCGCCCCAGCCGAGCTCCGAGTACGACCACCGCGAGCCGAGCAGGACCCCGACGGTGAGGCAGATCCAGGCGATCAGGGCGAAGCGCCGGGTGGAGCGGATCCAGCTCGCGTCGAGCTTGCGGGTGATGAGCGCCCCGATCGCGAAGGCGAACGGGATCGAGAACATCACGTAGCCCGTGTAGAGCATCGGCGGATGCACGGCCATCGCCGGGTGTCGCAGGAGCGGCTCGAGGCCGACGCCGGCGACGGCCGGCGGGTCGAGGCGGTCGAACGGGTTCGCTCCGAAGAGCATGAGCCCGGTGAAGAACGACGCGAGACCCATGAGCACGGCCGTCGCCCACGGGACGATCTCGCGGTGGCGGCGGTGGGTGGCGAACAGCACCGCCGAGGAGGCGATCGACAGGACCCACGCCCAGAGCAGAAGCGAGCCCTCCTGGCTCGACCACATCGCGGTGAAGCGGTAGAAGAGGGGCGTGGTCGCCGAGGAGTGGTCGGCCACGACGGCGAGCGACAGATCGGTGCGGGCGAAGGCGGCCTCGATGATGACCACGCAGAGGGTCAGGAGCGCGCACAGCCCGTAGACCGACCGCCGCGAGGAGTCGACGACGCGGCGATCGCCGCCCACGGCCCCCACGACGGCCGCCCCCATCGCGAAAAGGGCGACGACGAAGGCGACGATGAGCGCCGCAGCGCCTAGCCCGACCACCTAGCTGCTGCCGTTCGTGATGACGACGTGCTCCGGGTCCTGCTGCGCCTGCGTCGTGAACTTCGACGGGCACTTCGTGATCAGGCTGTCCCGCTGGCCCTCGAGGATGCCGCTGGACGCGAGCGTCCCGGTGACGATGATCTCGCGGCCGCTGCGGAACGGATCGGGCACCTCGCCCGAGTAGCGGACGGGGATCGACGCTCGGCGCTCGCCCGCGCGGTCCTCCACGCGGAAGTCGAGGCGCGAGCCGCGATGGCGGATCGAGCCCGGGACGACGACGCCCGTGAGGTCGTACGAGTCGCCGGGCTGCGCGGTCAGGAGCTGCGAGGGCTCCTTGGCCTCGGTGGAGGCGCTGAACGACGTATAGACGAGGCCGGCGGCGAGCAGCACGGCTGCGCTGAGCGCCACCACCAAACGGATCTTCCGCTTGCGGTCGGGGTCCATAGGAGGGGATGCGATTATCGCAGGGTGCACTCGCCGCCTGGGCGCGGCGCCGCTAGAGTCCCGCGAGTCAGGGAACCTCAAACCTTCGGGAGACACGAACCTATGCCTCAACGCCTGATCGCGACTGCCCTTGCCGCCGCATTGACGCTTGTCGTTGCCCTCGGCGCCACGACGGCCTCGGCCACGCAGGCCCACCACAAGGGCGGTGGGAAGAGCTGCCACCTGAGCGCCAGCCAGGCCCGCCACCTCGGCACTTCCTACGTGACCTCCCTTCATGTCAAGCACACGGGATGCAGCTCCGGCAAGAAGGTGACGAAGGCGTTCCACAAGTGCCGGCACAAGAGCGGCGGCCCGGCTGGGCACTGCAACCATGCGGTGCGCCACTATCACTGCTCGGAGAAGCGCTACGACAAGCTGCCGCACGTCCAGTACGACGGCACCGTCACCTGCAAGCACGGCGCCAAGCTTGTCAAGAGCACCTATACGCAGAACATCTGAGCGGTCGCCCGGCGATCGCCCGGCGGCTCACCAGTTGTAGTCCCGGCCGAGCGCCTTCTCGACCGCGTCGGCCGCCACCGACGACCCGGCCTCGTTGAGGTGGATGCCGTCGGATTCGCGGACGATCGTGGGCGTGCCGTTGATGGGCATCGAGTCGCGGTAGCGGTCGCCCGGGGTGAAGATCGGCACGGTGTCGAGCACCTGCGTCAGGCTCGCGAAGGGCTGGGCCGCGACCTTGATCGCAGCGTTCACGGCGCGCTCGATCGGCTGGCGCGCCGAATCGCGCGGCGTCGGCACGGTCAGCCAGTAGACCCGGGCCCGCCCGCCCTGGAGGTAGGTGTGGATCATCTGGCGTACGCGTTCGGCGTAGACCGCCGCCCACCCGGGCCCGCAGCAGCTCACCGGCTTGCCCCCCGGGCCCGGCATCGAATAACCCTCGTTCGCGCCGATGAAGACCACCACTGCGTCCGGGTGGTCGGAGCGCGCCTGCGTCGTGGCGAGCCTGCCCCAGTCCACGAAGGCGGACTTGGAGATGCCGGTGGCGAGATGCGGGTCGCGGATCACGTTCACCCCCGCGCCGGTGAGGCGCTGCGCGAGCTGGATGTCGAGCGGCGTCGAGAGCGAGTCCCCGGTGACGAGCAGCGTGTGCAACTGCCGCGGCGGAACCTTCTGGCCCAACGCGGCCGGGTCGAAGTAGTCCGGGGTCACGGGCGGGATGCCCCCGCTCGCGCCCCCGGCGGCGGAGCCGGCGCCCGGCCGGTTCGCCGCGAACCCATGGCTTGCGCCGGCGAGGCTCTCGTCGGGCGAGAGCCAGGAGGTGGCGGAGGATGCGAGGTCCGCGAGCGGCAGTCGATCGGCGAGCCAGCCCGCGGGCTTCCCGACCGCCAGCACGAGATCCCGGGCGATCCCAGGGCTCATCTCCTCGCCCTGCTTCCGGACCGCCTGGCCGGCGAAGAGGACGAGGAGCAGCGTCACCAGGGCCACCGACCAGACCGCCTGCCTGGCCGTGAAGCGGCGCAGTCCCCAACGGTCGAAGCGGCTCATCTCGCTGTCGTCTCGGACCTCTGGCATCAGGCGGGAAATCTAGAAGCGGAAGTAGATGAACGGGGGCACGCCCTGGCTCGGCACCGTGGCCCCTGCCACGAGCACCGCGACGCACAGGGTGGCGGCGAGAAGGGCTGGGCGCAGGCGCTCGATCCGGTATTGGAGCGTCTCCATCGGCCGCTCGGGCAAGAGCTGAAGGCCGATCACGAGCCCGACCGCGAGCAGGACCGGGAAGGTCCAGCGCGTCGGCGCGCCCGCCACGGTGAATCTCGTTATGTAGTCCCAGAACTGGCCGATCCCCTGCGAGCGGAAGAGGATCCAGCCGAAGCAGATGAGGTTGAACGTGAGGAAGCCGCGCAGCCACGCCGGCGTTCGCCGGCCGATCCGCCCGTCGAGCGCGTGCTCGGTCACGAGACCCCCGCCCTGGAAGGTTCCCCAGAGGACGAACGTCCACGCAGCGCCATGCCAGAGGCCTCCGAGGATCATCGTGGCCATCAGGTTGCGGTACGTGCGCAGCCGGCCGCCGCGGTTGCCGCCGAGCGGGATGTAGAGGTAGTCGCGCAGGAAGCGAGACAGCGTCATGTGCCAGCGGCGCCAGAAGTCGCGAAAACCTGTCGCCCGGTAGGGCGCGTTGAAGTTCTGGGGGAAGACGAAGCCCATCAGTAGGGCGAGACCGATCGCCATGTCCGTGTAGCCGGAGAAGTCACAGTAGATCTGGGCGGCGTACGCGTAGGCGGCCATGAGCATGTCGGGAGCCGCGTAGGCCTGCGGGACGGCGAACACCGGGTCGACGATCGCCCGGGCCAGGAAGTCGGCGATCATCACCTTCTTGATGAGGCCGAGCGCAATGAGCGCGAGGCCTGACGAGACGGCGACGCGGTCGGGGTCGCGGGGGCTCTGGAGCTGCGGCAGGAACTCCCGTGCGCGGACGATCGGCCCAGCGACCAGGTGCGGGAAGAAGCTCAGGTAGATGGCCGTGTCGATCGTCTTCGCCGGGGCGACGAGGCCCCGCTTGACGTCGACCACGTAGGTGATCGCCTGGAAGGTGAAGAAGCTTATGCCGATCGGCAGGGCGATCGTCAGCAGCGGGAGCGGCATGCCGAGCGAGACCGAGTTGAGCGCGTCGGCAACGCCCTGCGAGAAGAACGCGTAGTACTTGAACACGGCGAGAGAACCGAGGTCGACCGCCACGGCACCCCCGAGGATCGCCTTGCGCCGCCTCTCGTCCGAGGCCCGATGGATGGCCACGGCGGCGAGCTGGTTGACCGCCGTGATGCCGCCGAGCAGGAGGCAGAACCGCGGGTCGGCTGCCGCGTAGAAGACGTAGCTCGCGACGACGACGAACGGCTTCCACCACGCCGGGCGCGACATGAGCGCCCACGACAGCGGGAGCACGATCGCAAAGAAGATCGCGAACTCGACGGTTGGAAAGAGCAGGCTTGGGTCCCCGTGCTAGCTTGATCGCGCCTTGAGGGGCGGGAATCGTACTTTCGGTGCAATCGCGCTGGCGGCGGCCGTCGCCGTCTGCGTGGCGTTGTTCGCGGCCGAGGCGGCCAGCGCCGGCTGCGGCGGCGTTCAGAAGGAGAAGCCTCACCACCGGATCTCGAAGCACGGCCGCGCCCCCCTTGCGATCGGCGACTCGGTGATGCTGCTGGCGCTCAACAAGCTCGCCGACGAGGGCTACCGGGTCAACGCCCGCGGGTGCCGGCAGTGGGCCGAGGGCATGGCGCTCGTGCGCCAGGTGAAGCAGCGCAAGAAGCTTCCCCACATGGTCACGATCGCGCTCGGGGCCGACTGGAAGATCACCCCCGGCGACATCAGGGGCGCGCTCCACCTCCTTCCCAAGAACAAGGTCCTCGCGCTCGTGACTCCGCGGGAGCTCGGCGGCGGCAGCGGCTCTGACGCGACGCACATCCGCGACGCTGCGAAGAAGCACCCGCACCGGATCGTGCTGCTCGACTGGGTTCGCTACAGCTCGAGCCGGTCGGGCTGGTTCCAGCCCGACGGCCTGCACCTCACGTTCGCCGGCGCGGCGGGCTTCGCGCGGTTGCTCGGCAAGGCGACCAAGTTCGCAAAGCCCGGCAAGTTCCCCAACGGCGCCGGCTACCCGCACTGAGTGCCCCTCCGGCCGCGAACGTCCCTGAAGATGGCGCATAGCCCCGTGCGAGGGACGTTCGGGCGGCGGATTGCGCTCGGGCTCGTGGCGATGGTCGTCGCCCTCGGCGCGTCAGCGGTTGCAAGCGCCGCCTGCGGCGACACGACGAAGGCGCGACCGACGAAGAAGGTCAACCCGAAGGGGCGCGCGCCGATCGTCCTCGGCGACTCCGTGATGGTGTTCGCCGTCCCACACCTCGCCCACCGCGGGTACCGCGCGAACGCGATGGAGTGCCGGCAGTGGTACCAGGGCGTGGGGATCATCAACGAGAAGCGAGCGCGCCAGCGCCTTCCGCACCTCGTCGTGCTCGCGCTCGGCTCGAACGGCCCGGTCACGAGCGCCGGGATCCACTCGGCGCTTCACGCGCTGCCCAAGAACAAGGTGCTCGGCCTCGTCACGCCGCGCGGCTCCGTGAGCGGGGGCGGCACGGGCGCCATGCGGACCGCCGCTCACCACCACAAGCACCGGATCGTCCTCCTCGACTGGGTGAAGTACAGCTCTCCTCACTCGAGCTGGTTCGCGGGCGACGGACTGCACCTCACCTACCCGGGCGCGGCCGCCTACGCCCGCTTCATCGCCAAGGCGCTGCCTTGGGCGCGCAGCGGGAAGTTCCCGCACGACGCCCGCTTCCCGCGCTGAGGGAGGCGGGCGCCGCGCGCGAACGGGTCAGTCGGCCGAGAGCTCGATCGCGACTTCGGTGAGGTCGACGGAGACCCGCCTGATCGATCCCGCATCCTCCGGCGGGCTCATCGAGTTGAGCGTCGCATCGCCCTGGCGCAGGTCGTCCTCGGTCTCGAAGAAGCCGATCGCAACTGTCGTCCCGCCTGTGTGTGAACAGGAACCGCGACCCTAACCCGTCACCGCCCACCTACAATCGCCGCCGTGCCCGACGACCCGGTTCTTCTCCTCACCGGCGCCTCGAGCGGGATCGGAGCTCAGACGGCGCGCCGCGCCTCCGAGGCGGGCTGGCGGACCGCGCTGGGGGCTCGCAGCGAGGACGCCCTTGCCGAGCTCGCGACGGAGCTCGGTGGCGAGGGTCGCGCCCTCGCCAGGAGCTGCGACGTGACCGAGTGGAACGAGGTCGAGGCCTTCGCCGGGGCCACCATCGAGACCTTCGGCCGCATCGACGCGGTGTTCGCGAACGCCGGCTTCGGCGCGACCCGCGGCTTCCTGGAGGAGTCGCCCGAGCAATGGCGCTCGATGATCCTCACCAACGTCCTCGGCGTGGCCCACACGATCCGCGCCACCCTCCCCCACCTCCTCGAGCGGGGCAGCGGCCACTACGTGATCACGAGCTCCGTGGCGGGACGCCGCGCGCTCCCCGGCTCGCTGTATTCGGCGAGCAAGTGGGCGGTCACGGCCATGGGCGAGGCGCTGCGGGCCGAGCTGCGGCAGATGCACGACAACACGCGGATCCGCGTGACTCTGATCGAGCCCGGCATGGTGGACACGCCGTTCTTCGACAACCGCCCCGGGCCAGATAACGCGCTCCACGACGACGACGTGGCCCGGGCGGTGATGTTCGCGCTCGACCAGCCCGAGCGGGTCGACGTGAACGAGATCCTCCTGCGCCCGACAAGCCAGCCGATCTAGCGGGCGTCAGTAGCGTCGTCCCGTGCGCATCTGGGACGTCGAGCCCGCCTTCCTTTGTGACCAGCACCTGCTGGGCGAGCACCGCGAGCTCCACGCGGTCTGGACGATCCTCACCGAGGGCAAGCGCGGCTACTCGAACCACCCCGAGACGGTTCGCTGGCGCGGCCGGCTCGCAGCGCTGCTTGCGCGTCACGAGGCAGAGGTGGAGGAGATGCGCCGTCGCGGGTTCCGCCACAGGAGTCCGCTGGACCCCGAGCTCGCCAGTGGATCGGCCGTCCAGACCGAGCTCCTCGACTCGGTCAGGGCGCAGCGTGAGCGGCTCGCCCGGAGCGACTGCGACTGCGGCCGGGGCGCCGGCACGCGGCCGGGTCGTTAGGGCCCTTGGCTAATGCAGCGCGGCCTCGCGCGTGCGCCACGCCGTGATGCGCCAGTTCTCCTGCCGTTCCTCGCGGATCCAGTCCGGGAGCCGAAGCGCCAACTGGGTCGAGAGCGCCAGCGCGTACGGCTCGTAGAGCTCGCGGAGCTCGTCGAGCTTCGCACGCGCCCGATCCGGCTCGGCGACGTCGAGGCCGGCCTCGGAGATCTTGACCCGCAGCCGCTCGAAGGTCTCGGCGTCGAGCCGCTCCAACGCGTCGGGGTCGGGATGCGCCCGAAAGGCGTAGGCGAGGTCGGCGAGCGCGTGCCGGCCGATCGCGAATGTCACCTCGGCCGCGGTCGTGCGCTCGGGCGCGACGGCGATGGCGAACGCCGAGGTGTCGAGGACCGTCACCAGCGAGGCGAGCCAGTTCTGGTTCACGTGCTGTGAGCGGTAGAAGGCGAGCTGCGGATAGGAGAGGTGGGTCTCCATCAGCTCGGCCGCCCAGTTCTCCCACTCGGCGAGATAGGCGTCAAGCTCGGGCCAGCCGCCGCGACGAGCGGAGCGGTAGAGCAACGTGCCGGCGCTTGGCGGGCTTCCGGCCCTCGGGTCGAGCTGCGACACGGCCACCTCGCGGCGCGAGTAGGCCTGGAAGAGCGCCGGGAGGTAGCCGATCGCGCCGAACAGCACCAGGTAGCCGCACATCGCCTCGGCGATCTCGATCCAGCGCGCGCCTCCACTTGCGCTGAGGCTCGTCGCGGCGCTGAAGAAGTTGCCGGCGCTGTAGTAGAGGTCGTCGACGAACGACGTGCCGCCGCTCGAGAGATGGACGTCGAACGCCCACTGAAGGACGGCGAAGCCCAGGATCAGCCCGACCACCCAAGTAGCGAGCATGGTGAGCAGGCCGATCGGGCCGAAGAACCCGAGCCAGGTGTCGCCGCCCGGCCCACGGCGCCGGCCCGCGGTCCAGCGCCACGCCCTCCACAACCCAACGAGGATCGCGCGGGCGAACCGCGCCTCGTGCTTCACCCGCTGGGGAAGAAGGAACGAGACGAAGAACTCGAACAGCATCGCCACGATCAGTGCGATGGCCGGGATCGCGACGAGAGCGCGCATCTGCGGCACGATAGGGCGATGACGAGTCTCGGGTCCCTAGCGCTCGTGCTCGCCTGCGGGCTCGCCGGGCCGCTCCTCGCCGGCGCAAGCCGCAACCTGGTGCCGCTGGTGATCGGCGAGATCCTCGCCGGGGTCGTCATCGGCGTCAGCGGGTTCGGCGTTGTCGACGCGACCGACCCGCCGCTCGCGCTGCTCGAGACGATCGGCTTCGCGACCCTGATGTTCGCGGTCGGCATGCGCATCCCGCTTCACGACCGGCGGCTTCGCGGCGCCCTCGGCCGGGGCGCCCTCGCGGCGGCCGCGGGCGCGGTGGCCGCGGTCCCCGCGGCGCTCGCCGCTGCGGCGATCGGCGATGTGTCCCACCCCGCCCTGATCGCAGTCGTCGTGGCGTCGAGCTCGGCGGCGATCGCGCTCCCGATCCTCGACGAGCGCGGCCTGGTCGCCGCCGAGACGCTCCCGCTGATCGCCCAGATCACCATCGCCGACATCGCGGCGGTCCTCGCCGTGCCCTTCGCGGTTCAGCCCGACCGGGCGGGGACCGTCGCCCTCGCGAGCCTGGCGGTTGCAGCCGCCACCCTCGTCTTCTTCGCCGCGATGCGGCTGCTCGTGCGAAACGAGTGGTACCGGTGGCTCCGTTACCAGTCGAAGGTGCGGGGCTGGGCGCTCGACCTGCGCGTCGCGCTCGCGGCGCTGGTGGCGCTCGCGTGGCTCGCTCAGGACCTGGGGACGAGCGTCCTCATCGCCGGCTTCGGCACCGGGCTGATCGTCGCCGCGATCGGCGGCCCCGAGCGGCTCTCGCTCGAGGTCCGAGGCGTCGGCGGGGGGTTCCTCGTGCCGCTCTTCTTCGTCCTCTTGGGCACGAAGCTCAACGTGCGCGACCTCTTCTCCGACCCGAGCAACCTCGCGCTCGCGGCATCCATGGCCGCTTTCAACGCGGGGGTTCACCTGGTCGCCGCCGTCGCCAGCCGGCAGCGGCCGGCGACCGGCCTGGTCGCCGCGGCCGAGCTCGGGGTTCCGGCCGCGGTGGTGGCGCTCGGGCTCTCCGAGCACGTCCTCACCTCGGGGCAGGGGGCGGCGATCATCGCGGCCGCGCTTCTCAGCGTCGGCATCTGCTCGGCCGGCGCGCATCTGCTCGCCCGCCGAGCAGGCGTACCCTGAGGACATGCCGTCGCGGCTCGTGTTCAGGTGCGAGCACTGCGGGTCGGAGCCCGACCAGCTGACCCAGGCGAGCCTCGAGCGCCAGCTCCTGCACCAGCGCTTCGGCGAGTACGTCGACGCGGGCCCGGGTCACTGGCTGGTGTGGCACGGCCGCGGCGTCTATGGGCGAACGCTCTACGGATGCGGGGATCATCGCGGCGAGCTCAAGGCCTTCGTCCGCCACCACTACGGGACCATCGGCCCCCACCCATGGTCGATGCGCACCTACCCGAGCCTCCCGCCGGACGACGTCGCCGTGGCGCGGCGGCGGGCCCGCGGCGGGCTGCCGAAATGGGGCCTTCAGTGAAATCCGCGGAGTGATAGCTTGCGACGGCAGGGAAACGAGGAGAGGAAGAAGCCAGATGTGCCTGGCTATTCCGGGCCAAGTCATCGAGATGGTCGATGAGGCAAATCGCCTCGCGAAGGTTGACGTGGCGGGGGTGCGGCGAAACGTCAACATCGGGCTTCTCGACGAGGACGGCACCGAGGCGGCGCCGGGCGACTGGGTCCTCATCCACGTCGGCTTCGCGATCTCGAAGGTCGACGAGGAGGAGGCGGAGGCGACGCTGAAGCTGCTCGAGGGTATGGGCACCGACTACGAGCAGGAGCTCGAGGAGCTCCGCGCGAGCGTGATCGAGTGACCGAGATGATGGGATTGCGGGTCCGTAGCCGCGGCCGGCAGTTTCGGGTGGCACCCGCGCAGTGAGGCCGGTGGTGGCAACGGAAGCGGAGGCCGTCGCCACCAATGACGCATTGATGCCGGGTGAGCATTGCTCGCCCGCGGAGGGCTGCATCACGTGCGGCGATGTTGCGGTGGAGCTGGCCGTGGTGGCGATCGACGACGCTCGCGGGCTCGCCCTCTGCCGGGACGAGCACGACCGGCGGGAGACGGTCGAGACGGCCCTGGTCGCCCCGGTCGCGCTCGGCGACCGCCTTCTCGTCCACGCCGGGACGGCGATCGCGAGGGCGGCATGAGATACGTCGACGAGTACCGCGATGCCGAGCTCGGCCGAGCGCTGTCGGCGCAGATCCTCTCGCTCGTCGAGCCCGGTCGTCACTACAAGCTGATGGAGGTCTGCGGCGGCCACACCCACTCGATCTACAAGTACGGAATCGACGACCTCCTCCCGGAGAACGTCGAGCTTGTGCACGGCCCCGGCTGTCCGGTCTGCGTGATCCCAATGGGCAGGGTCGACGACGGCATGGCGATCGCCGAGCGCGAGGGTGTGATCTTCACCTGCTTCGGCGACATGATGCGCGTTCCGGGCTCGGAGCGGACGCTGCTCGAGGCGAAGGCCGACGGTGCCGACATCCGGATGGTTTACTCGCCGCTCGACGCGCTGAGAATCGCGAAGGCCAACCCCGACCGCGACGTCGTCTTCTTCGCGATCGGCTTCGAGACCACCGCGCCCTCCACGGCCCTGACGCTGAAGCGCGCCAAGGCAGAGGGCGTCGAGAACTTCCTCTGCATGTGCAACCACGTCACGATCGTGCCGCCGCTGCGGGCGCTGCTCGACTCGCCCGACCTCCGACTCGACGGCTTCATCGGCCCGGGGCACGTCTCCACGATCGTCGGGGTGCGGCCGTTCGAGTTCATCCCGGCCGACTACGGACGCCCGCTCGTGACGTCCGGCTTCGAGCCGCTCGACATCCTGCACTCGATCGAGATGATCCTGCGGCAGGTGGCCGAGGGCCGCTCCGAGGTCGAGAACCAGTACAAGCGGGTTGTCCCCTACGAGGGCAACGTCCCCGCGCTGAAGGTGATGTCGGAGGTGTTCGAGCTGCGCCCGCACTTCGAGTGGCGGGGCCTCGGCTTCATCACCCAGAGCGCGCTCAAGCTGTCCGACGCCTACGCCGACTTCGACGCCGAGCTGCGCTACGACGTCCCGGGGGTGCGGGTCGCGGACCCGAAGGCGTGCCAGTGCGGCGAGGTGCTGAAGGGTGTCATCAAGCCCTGGGAGTGCAAGGTGTTCGGGACCGCGTGCACCCCGGAGCACGCGATCGGCACCTGCATGGTCTCCCCCGAGGGCGCCTGTGCCGCCTATTACAACTACGGACGCTTCGCGCGGGAGAAGGAGCTGGTGTGAGCGACGCGACCACCAGCGCTCCGCGCACCGACTCGGGGCGCGAGGAGCGGATCCTCGAGATCATCGAGACGACGCGCGCCAAGCGCCCCCGCTTCAAGGACGAGCGCGTGACGATGGCGCACGGCGCCGGCGGCAAGGCGACGCAGACGCTGATCGAGGGCCTGCTCGCCCCTGCCCTCGGCGGCGAGGCCCTCGCGGCCTTGGGGGACGCCGGCGAGGTCACCGTCGACGGCACCGGCCTCGCGATGACCACGGATTCCTTCGTCGTCAAGCCGATCCGCTTCCCGGGCGGCTCGATCGGCGAGCTCGCGGTGAACGGCACCGTCAACGACCTCGCCGTCTCGGGGGCCAGGCCGGTGGCGCTCAGCCTGTCGCTCATCCTCGAGGAGGGCCTCGACTCCAGTGAGCTCCGGGCCGAGGTCGAGGCGATCGCCACCGCTGCCACCGAGGCCGGGGTCGAGGTCGTCACCGGCGACACCAAGGTCGTCGAGCGCGGCCATTGTGACTCGATGTACATCTGCACGACTGGCCTCGGCCAGGTGGACGCCCGTGCGAGCCTCTCGCCCGCGTCGATCGAGCCGGGCGACCGGGTCCTGGTCTCGGGGACGATCGGCGAGCACGGCACAGCGATCATGCTCGCCCGGGGCGAGCTCGGGCTTGACTCCGAGATCGCCTCCGACACCCGCTCGCTCTGGCCCGCTGTCGACGCTCTTCTCGATGCCGCCGGGCCCTCGATCCGCTGCATGCGCGACGCCACGCGCGGCGGTGTCGCCTCGGTGCTCAACGAGCTCGCGCGGGCATCGCAGGTCGCGATCGGCGTGCGCGAGGACGCCGTTCCGGTGAGCCCCGAGGTGGGAGGCGCGGCCGAGCTTCTCGGCATCGACCCGATGTACGTCGCCAACGAGGGCGTGTTCGTCGCCTTCGTCGCCCCCGACGCGGCCGAGGCAGCTCTGGCGGCGCTTCGGAGCGCCCCGGGCGGCGAGCAGGCAGCCGAGATCGGCGAGGTGAAGACCGAGCCGCCGGGGATGGTCCTCGTCGACACCGCGTTCGGCGGCCGCCGGGTCATGGACCTGCTCGCCGGCGACCCCTTGCCAAGGATCTGCTGAATGACTATCGACTTCCGACATCCGTTGAGACCCCGACCCGAGGAGAGTTGACATGGCTCTGAGCACCGAGTTCGTTCCCGGCCAGAAGGAGACGGAGGCGGTCACCGCGCACGTGATCTGGATGACGACCGGCCTCGGCTGCGACGGCGACTCGGTCGCGATGACGTCGGCGACCAACCCGAGCCTGGAGGACATCATCACCCAGGCGATCCCGGGGATGCCGAAGGTGGTCGTGCACACGCCGGTCCTCGCCTACGAGAACGGCGCCGAGTTCATGCAGGCCTGGTACGACGCCGAGGCCGGCAAGCTCGATCCGTTCGTGCTCATCATCGAGGGCTCGATTCCCAACGAGGAGCTCTCCGGCGAGGGTCACTGGGCGGGGATGGGGGTCGACCCCGAGAGCGGCCAGCCGATCACGACCAGCGAGTGGCTGGACCGCCTGGCACCGAAGGCCGCGGCGGTG
Organism: uncultured Actinomycetes bacterium; assembly: GCA_963823245.1. Taxonomy (GTDB): domain Bacteria; phylum Actinomycetota; class Thermoleophilia; order Solirubrobacterales; family 70-9; genus JAWVFM01. Next base: position 895,093 of record CAWGKQ010000008.1, read on the forward strand.
GTCGCGGTGGGCACCTGCGCGACCTACGGGGGCATTCCGGCGATGAAGAACAACCCCACCGGGGCGATGGGAGTCGCCGACCACCTCGGGTGGAACTGGAAGTCGTCGGCGGGCCTGCCGGTCGTGAACATCCCCGGCTGTCCGGCGCAGCCCGACAACACAACTGAGACGCTGCTCTACTTGGCGCTCCATCTGGCGGGCCTGGCGCCGGCGCCGGAGCTCGACGAGGCCAGGCGGCCGGCGTGGCTCTTCGGGCGCACCGTCCGCGAGGGCTGCAACCGGGCCGGTTTCACCGAGCAGGGCAACTTCGCCACCCAGTACGGCGACGACCCCCGCTGCCTCGTGAAGCTCGGCTGCAAGGGACCCGTAGTGAAGTGCAACGTCCCGGTCCGCGGCTGGGTCGACGGCTACGGCGGCTGCCCGAACGTGGGCGGCATCTGCATGGCCTGCACGATGCCGGGGTTCCCCGACTCGTACATGCCGTTCATGGATCCGGATCCGTGGGGGCAGGCTGCGGCCAACTTCCAGCGGTTCACCTACGGCCCGGTCTTCCGCTACTTCCGCAAGCGCAACCTCCAGAAGAAGGACATCGAGCCGGAGTGGCGCAAGCCCGGGAAGACCCTGCTCACCGGCTACAGGAGCCGCACCACCAGCTACGCGCCGCCGGGGTCATGACCCGATAGCCAGCCAGAGAACCACTTCGAGACACGAGCAGCAGAAGAGAGAGAGCAGATGGCAGCAACCGAGACACCGAGCGCCGACCAGAAGGTCATGGTCAAGGAGATGTCGTGGGATCCGATCACCCGGATCGTCGGCAGCCTCGGCATCCACACCGAGATCGACTTCTCCAACCAGAAGGTCAACAAGTGCTACTCGACGTCGATGATCTTCCGCGGGTTCGACATCTTCATGAAGGGGATCGACCCTCGCGACGCGCACTTCATCACCAGCCGGATCTGCGGCATCTGCGGTGACAACCACTGCACCTGCTCGTGCCTGAACCAGAACATGGCCTACGGGGTGAAGATGCCGCCGCTCGGGGAGCTGGCGTTCAACCTCGCCGAGACCGCCGACTACATGTTCGACCACGCGATCTTCAACGACTGCATGTGCAACGTGGACTTCTGCGAGCAGATGGTCAAGGAGACGAACCCGAGCCTGCTCCAGAAGGCGGAGCAGGAGCTGGCGCCCGGCTCAGACGTCCACGGCTACCGGACGATCGCCGACATCATGCGGTCGCTGAACCCGTTCACCGGCGACTTCTACCTGGAGACGCTCCAGGTGGCGCGCTGGACGCGCGAGATGTACTGCCTGTTCGGCGGGCGGCACACGCATCCATCGACGATCATGCCGGGCGGCTGCAGCGCCCACATCACGCACCAGACGCTCACCGACTACTACGTGCGCCTGATGCGGTATTTCGACTACGTCAAGCGGTCGGTGCCGATGCACGACGACCTCTACGACTTCTTCCTTCGGGAGCTGCCGGGGTACGACATGGTCGGCTATCGCGAGACGAACCTGGTCAATTGGGGGAGCTTCGACGACCCCGACTACGCCGACTCGAGCTACTCCACGATGACGGACTGGGGGCGGAAGCGCTACATCACCCCCGGCGTCGCGTTCGGCGGCGAGCTGATCTCCACCGACCTGGTCGAGATCAACCTCATGATCAGGATCCTCCTCGGGAGCTCGTACTTCGACGACTGGACGGACTCGCAGCAGCCGTTCGTGACCAAGGACCCACTCGGCAACGACGTCGACCCGCGGCACCCGTGGAACAAGGTGACGCTCCCGAAGCCGCAGAAGCGCGACTTCGCGGACAAGTACTCCTGGGTGGTCTCGCCGCGGATGTACGACAAGCGAACCGACAAGTACATCTGCTGCGACACCGGCGGCGGACCGTTCGCCCGCCAGTGGTGCACCGCGAAGGCCGGCCTCGTCGACTTCGGTTACGCGAAGGCGACGGGCGAGTCGATCCAGATGGTGCTCCCGCGCTCCGCGAGCGCGCCCGAGATGGAGCTCGAGTGGAAGGTGCCGGAGAAGTCGAACGCGATCGAGCGCGATCGGGCCCGTACCTACCACCAGGCCTACTCCGCTCTCATCGGCCTCCACTGCCTCGAGCGCGCCTTCAAGGAGGTGCGCGCGGGCCGGACCAAGAGCTGGAACAGCTTCAAGGTCCCGCAGGACGCGGTCAGCGTCGGCTTCCACGAGGCCGCTCGCGGCGTGCTCTCGCACCACATGGTCATCCAGGGCGGCAAGATCGCCAACTACCAGCCCTACCCGCCCACGCCGTGGAACGCGAGCGTGCGCGACTCCTACGGAACTCCCGGCCCCTACGAGGACGCGGTGCAAAACACCCCGATCTTCGAGGAGAACGGCCCGGAGAACTTCAAGGGCGTCGACATCATGCGGGCGGTGCGGAGCTTCGATCCCTGCCTGCCGTGCGGCGTCCACATGTACACCGGCGGCGGCAAGGTGAGGAAGGTCCAGCACACGCCCACGGGTATGTCATGAGGAGCTTTAGCTCCGAAAGAAGCGTGTAAGGCGGCGAAGCCGCCGCAGGAGTTTGTGAATTGACCGAGGCCAACGGCAACGGGGCGGCAAGCCCCGAGGAGCTCGTCGCCCGGGTCCAGGAGCTGACGGTAGAGCTCGACTCGGTTGGCGACCCGGCCATCCGCGCCCGGGCCGAGGAGCTGATCGGGGCGATCATCGAGCTCTACGGGACCGGCCTCGAGCGGGTCTTCGGGATCCTGGACGAGGCCGGCGGGCCCGGTGAGGAGATCCGGAGCCGGCTCGCCGACGACGGCGTCGTCGCAAGCCTGATGCTGATCCACGGCCTCTACCCCGTTCCGCTCGACGAGCGCGTCGCGGAGGCGCTCGACAGCGTGCGGCCCTACATGGAGTCGCACGGCGGCAACGTCGAGCTGCTCGGCCTCGACGAGGGCGTCGCGACGATCAGGCTCGAGGGCAGCTGCGAGGGCTGCCCGGCCTCGGCCTCGACATTGGAGCTTGCGATCAAGCAGGCGCTCGAGGAGGCGGCGCCCGACCTCGAGGGCCTCGTCGTCGAGGGCGCGATAGAGGACCCGAAGGCGAAGCTCGGCGATAGCGCCCTCGAGCTGCCGATGGTGAGCGTGGCGCCCGGCAGCGCCGACGCCACGCCCTCGTGGTTCGACCTCGGGGGCCTCGACGAGATCGCCGAAGGGGAGGTCGAGCGCGCCGAGGTCGCCGGGGTCGACCTGGTCGTCGGACGGGTCGACGGCGGCCTGCTCGCCTACCGGAACGCATGCGCGGGCTGTGGCGGCGACCTCGCCGGCGGCGAGCTGACGGAGGGCGTGCTTGCCTGCCCGGGGTGCGAGCGCCGCTACTCGCTTGAGCGCGCCGGGCGCTCGCTTGACGACGACCGGCTCCAGCTCGAGCCGGTCCCGTTGCTCGCCGGCGACTCCGGGTTCCGGGTCGCGCTCGCCGCATGAGCGACGCTCTCGACCGCAAGGTGGCTGCGCGGCGGCAGGCCGACCTGGTCTCGAGCCTGCGGCGGCTCTCGAAGGGGCCCGCGACTCCGGCAACGAACGGCGGTGGAAACGGAGCCGTGGCGCGCCCGGGCGAGGAGCGTTGCGACCTCTGCGCCAACCCGATTCCGGCCGACCACCGGCACCTGCTGCAGCTCGAGGAGCGGCACATCCTCTGCGTCTGCGAGAGCTGCCTCGCGCTGAGGGGCGGCGACCGCGAGTACCGGCCCACCGGAACGCGCGTCGTCTGGCTCGATGACTTCCAGTTGGCGGACGAGCTGTGGGCCTCGTTCTCGATTCCCATCGGCCTCGCGCTCTTCCTGCACTCGAGCGCCAGCGGGGGCGTCGTTTCGCTGTACCCGAGCCCCGCGGGCGCGACCGAGTCGGAGCTCGACCTCGAGGGCTGGCAGGAGCTCGTGCGGGCGAACCCCGTGCTCGGCTCGCTCGAGCCCGACGCCGAGGCCCTGGTCGTAAACCGCATGACCGTGCCGCACCAGCACGCGATCGCCCCCATCGACGAGTGCTACCGACTGGTCGGCATGATCAAGCTGCGCTGGGAGGGGATCTCCGGCGGCACCGGGCCGGAAGACGCGATCGCGGAGTTCTTCGCGGAGCTGCGCGAGAAGGCGGCGTGATGCCCGACGAGCCGGTCACGACGAACGGCGCGCCGGCGGAGGCCGAGGCGGAGCCGTCCGCGCCGCCGGACCGCCCGGCGCCGGAGTTCGACGTCATCGACGTGGATCACGTCGAGCGCGCCGCGGCGCCGACCCTGCGGTTCCGGATCTCGGTCACCGACGCCTCCGAGTGCCCCGTCTACACGATCGCGCTCTCGGCCCTGATCACGATCGAGCCGGCGAAGCGCTCTTACTCGCCCGAGGAGCGCGAGCGGATGCTCGAGCTCTTCGGTGAGCCCGAGCGCTGGGGGTCGACCACCGAGAACTTCCGCTGGGCCCAGGCCGACGTGCTGGTGCCGCGCTTCACCGGCGAGACGACCTTCGAGCTGCCAGTGCCGTGCACCTACGACCACGAGGTCGCCGCGAGCAAGTACCTCGGCGGACTCGTCGACGGCCACGCCCCCCTGCGGATCCACTTCAACGGCACGGTCTTCTACGAGGCGGACGACGGACGGCTCCAGCTCCTGACGGTCCCCTGGGACTGCAACGCGCGCTTCGCGATGCCCGTCGAGGCGTGGCAGCGGATGATCGAGGCGCACTACCCCTTCCGGCGCTGGATGCCGCTCGACGCCCACACCTTCGACCGGCTCGTCGCCCTGCGGGCGAAGCGAGGGCTCCCGACCTTCGACGCGACGCTCGACGCGCTCCTCGAGGACGAGGGCTGATGGACGCCGCGACCTCGCACCTCGTCGACTCACTGCTCTACGAGGGCTACGCGCTCTACCCCTACACGCCGGGCTCGGCCAAGAACGCGACCCCGACGCCGTTCGGGATCGTCTATCCGCCGGACTACGCCGACCGCAACCCCGCGACGTTCGACCGCGCCCGGATGGAGGGTGTGGTCGAGGCGGGGCCGGGCGCGACGGTATCGGGCACGGTGCGTTTCCTTCAGGTCGCGGGCGAGCGCCACGAGGGCGCCGAGCGCGCGATCGAGCTGCCGCCAACGCCGCTCGCCGACCTGCTCGCCGGCGGCGGCGAGCCCGTGGAGTTCGCCTTCGAGGGCGAGCGGGCCGATCAGCGGGCCGGGCGCGGCTGCGCGCCGAGGCCGTGGACGGCGACGGGCTCGCGCGGGTGAAGGTCTGCGTCCACAACTCGACCCCCGTCGAGCCCGGCGAGGCGGAGGCCATGGAGCGCGGCGAGGCGCTGCGGTCGAGCCTGCTCTCGACCCACGTGATCGCCGAGGTCGACGGCGGGCGCTTCGTCTCGCCGCTCGAGCGCGACGGCGAGGCCGGCGCCGCGGTGGCCGGCTGCGAGAGCGAGAACACGTGGCCCGTGCTCGCGGGCGAGGCAGACGAGACGCTCCTCGGGGCGCCGATCGTGCTTCCCGACCATCCTCGGATGGCGCCGGAGAGCCTCGGCAACCTGTTCGACAACACCGAGATCGAGGAGGCGCTCCTGCTCCACGTGAAGACGCTCTCGGACACCGAGCGCGAGGCGATCGCCGCGCAGGACCCGGCCGTGACGCGAGATGCTCGAGCGGGCCGACCGAGGCGACGGCCGAGGACATCACCGCCCTCCACGGACGCCTCGAGCTACACGACCCCGACCCGAACTCCGAGCCCGGCCACCCCAACCCCGGTGAGGAGCAGGTGAGCATCGACGGGCGCACGTTCCGAAAGGGCGGCAAGGTGGTGCTTCGCCCCGGGACCGAGCGCGACGTCTACGACAAGATGCTCGACGGGCGGATGGCGACGATCGAGCGCATCTACTACGACTACGACGACGCGATCCACATCGCCGTCACGGTCGACGGCAGCGCCGAGCAGGAGCTCTATCGCGAGACCGGCCGCTACCTGTTCTTCAAGGCCGACGAGCTCGAGGTGGTGTGATGCGAGGGGCCGCCGGGGAAGCAGATCCTCGTCGCGGGCGTCGGCAACGCCTGGATGAAGGACGACGCGTTCGGCGGCAAGGTTGCCGAGCGGCTGCTTCGGGGCGACCTCCCCGATGGTGTCACGGTGCTCGACTTCGGCACCGGCGGGCTCGACCTCGCCTACGAGGTGATGCGCGGCTACGACGCGCTCGTTCTGATCGACGTCCGCAGGCAGGGCGGCGAGCCGGGGACGCTCTACGTCATGGAGCCGAACCCGGAGGAGGTCGAGCCGATCGAGGACGGCGAGCGTCGTCAACCCGCACGGCATGGATCCGCAGACGGTGCTGCGCTTCGTGAAGACCGTCGGCGGCTGGCCGGGCAAGGTGGTCGTCGTCGCCTGCGAGCCGGGCTCGGTCGAGGAGATGGGCCTCGAGCTCTCACCCGAGGTGGAGGGCGCGGTCGAGCGCGCCGCCGGCCTCGTCATGGAGCAGATCGTCGGAGCTGCCGCAGCGACGCCGCGTACGCCGACGCGGCCGAGGGGCCGTAGTGCACGAGCTGTCGATCGCGAGCGCGGTGGTCAACACGGCCACGAAGCACGCCGACGGCCGCCCGGTCAGCGTGGTCACCTTGCGCGTCGGCGCGCTCCGCCAGGTCGTGCCCTCCTCGCTCGCCTTCTACTTCGAGATCGTCGCCCGCGACAGCGTCTGCGAGGGCGCCGAGCTCGATCTCGAGCTGGTCGACGCCGTCCTTCGCTGCCCCGACTGCGCCCGCGAGTGGGACCCGGCGCCGGAGCCGGCGCTCGACATCGTGATCCCGGTCTTCCGCTGCCCCGGGTGCGGGAGCGCGGGCGCCGAGACGATCGCCGGAGACGAGCTCGAGGTCGACTCGATCGAGGTGGAGGAATCGACGGGCCGGGTACCCTCGGGCATAGGAGGAGGCGGAGATGCATCGCACCAAGATCAGGGTCGCCGAGGACGCGCTCGACGCCAATGCGACGATCGCCCGCGCCAATCGCGACGACTTCGACCGCGCATCCGTGAGCGTCGTGAACCTCATGAGCGCCCCCGGCGCCGGCAAGACGACCCTCCTCGAGCGAACCATCGAAGGCCTCGACGGCATTCGCCTCGGCGTGCTCGAGGGCGACGTCCAGGGGACGATGGACGCCGACCGCATCGCGAGCCATCACGTGCCCGTCACCCAGCTCAACACGGACAACGGGTTCGGAGGCGAGTGCCACCTCGACGCCAACATGGTCCGCTCGGCGGTCCCGTCGCTTCCGCTCGACGAGATCGACCTGCTCGTGATCGAGAACGTGGGCAACCTCGTCTGCCCGGCCGAATTCAGGGTCGGCGAGGATGCGCGGGCCATGGTCACCTCGGTCACGGAGGGCGAGGACAAGCCGCTGAAGTACCCCCTCATGTTCCGCACCTGCGAGCTCGTCGTCGTCAACAAGATCGACCTCCTGCCGCACCTCGACTTCGACGTCGACCGGTTCCTGGACAACCTCGACGCGGTCAACCCCGGCGTCGAGCGGCTGCTGGTGAGCGCGAGGACCGGCGAGGGCGTCGACGCCTGGGTCGAGTGGCTCGGCGCCGTTCCCGAGCGGGCCGCCGCCGCGGCCGGCGCCTGATGTCGGGCCGGTGAGCGCGACCGGCTCCGATCTGCTGGCGACGCGGGTGGACGACCTGCTCGCGGCCCGCACCGAAGCGAACCGCGAGTTCTTCGAGCGCGAGGCGGACGAGCTCGCGCGCTGCTGCCACCACATGGCCGAGCGTTTCGCCCGCGGCGGCCGCCTCGTCGCAATCGGCCGTTCGCCGATCGCCCGATCCGACGTCCGGCACGTCGCGGTGGAGTTCGTCCATCCCGTCATCGTCGGCAAGCGCGCGCTGCCTGCGATCGGTCTCGCCCCCGAGGGCGGCAGCCTCCCCGCGCAGGTCGACCTTCTCGCCGAGGCGGACGACATCGTGATCGCATTCGGTGCCGACGAGGACTCCACCGGCGAGACCGCCGAGGCCGTTCGCCGCGCGGCCGGGCGCGGGTGCCTCACCATCGGCTTCGGCGGCTCGACCGCCGAGCAGGAATTCGTCCCCCCGCGCGGACGACCCGTTCATCGCGCAGGAGCTGGTCGAGACGCTCTACCACGTGCTCTGGGAGCTGGTGCACGTCTTCTTCGAGCACCGCGGGCTGCTGTCCGGCCGCGAGGCCGGGCCGGTGCACGACACCGGGGCCTCGAGCTTCCTCTACCCGTTCCTCTCGGAGGGGGAGACGGACCTCGAGGCCGTGGTCGACGACGTCCGCGGCTCGATCCTGCTCAAGGCGACGCGAGGTCGGCGCGCTGCGCGAGCAGACGCTCGCCGAGAACCGCGGCGTCCTGCTCGCGGCAGCGGCGACCGTCCGGGATCGCCTGGAGGGCGGCGGCAAGGTGCTGGCGCTCGGCAACGGCGGCTCGGCGACTGACGCGATGGACCTCGTGGCCGACCTCCACGCCGCGCCGCAGGGGTGGCCGGCTCGGCGGGCGATCGACCTCACCGAGGACCCGTCGATCATCACCGCGATCGCGAACGACATCGGGATCGAGGAGGTCTTCCAGCGCCAGGTGATCGCCTACGGGCGGCCCGGCGACGTGGCGGTCGCGCTCTCGACGAGCGGCAACTCGCTCAACATCATCGAGGCGCTCGACGGAGGCCCGGCGCCGCGAGATGGCAACGATCGCGTTCGTCGGCTACGACGGGGGCCGCGTCGCGGCCGAGAGCCTCGCCGACCACGTCGTGGTCACGCGCTCGCAGCACATTCCCGAGAATCCAGGAGGCCCAGGCGAGCGCTTACCACGTCCTCCGGGAGCTGATCGAGCTGGCCGGCTCGGCTTGAGCGACCGCCGCCGCGTCGCGGCCCGGGTCAGCGGAACGGTCCAGGGGGTTGGCTTTCGCCCCTTCGTCTACCGCCTCGCGAGCCGGCTGGACCTCGCCGGCTTCGTCCTCAACGACGAGCGGGGTGTCGTGCTCGAGGTCGAGGGCCACCCGGACGACGTCGGCGAGCTCCTCCGCGAGCTCTCGACGGACGCGCCTCCCCTCGCGTCGGTCGAGTCCGTCGAGGCCTCCGAGATCGACGCGACCGGCGAGACCGGGTTCCGGATCCTCGCCTCGGAGCGCTCAGGCGAGCCTGAGGCGCTGGTCTCACCCGACACTGCCACCTGCCCCGACTGCCTGGCCGAGCTATTCGACCCCGCCGACCGCCGCCACCGCTATCCGTTCATCAACTGCACGAACTGCGGCCCGCGGTTCACGATCGTGCGCGGCGTCCCCTACGACCGGCCGGCCACGACGATGGCCGGCTTCGAGATGTGCCCCGCGTGCCAGGCGGAGTACGACGATCCGCTCGACCGCCGCTTCCACGCCCAGCCGAACGCCTGCCCGGTCTGCGGGCCGCGGGCCACGCTGACGGACGCCTCCGGAACGCCTCTCCCGGTCCCGGACTCCGGCGACGCGATCGCTGCGGCGGCGGAGCGCCTGGCGGCGGGCGCGATCCTCGCCGTCAAGGGCATCGGCGGCTACCACCTCGCCTGCAGGGCGATCGACGAGCAGGCGGTGGCGGCCCTCCGCGCTCGCAAGCACCGCGAGGACAGGCCCTTCGCCCTCATGGCACCGACATCGGAAGCGGCTGTCGGGCTGGTCGAGCTGACCGAGGATGAGGCAGCGCTCCTGCGCGGTCCGGAGAGGCCGATCGTGATCGCCCGCCGGCGTTCGGACGCGCCGGTGGCGCGGTCGGTGGCTCCCCGCTCGGCCGACCTCGGCGTGATGCTCCCCTACTCCCCGCTCCACCACGTGCTGCTCGCCGACGTCGGCGAGCCCCTCGTGCTCACGTCCGGCAACGTCTCCGACGAGCCGATCGCCTACCGCGACGACGACGCCTACGAGCGCCTCGACGTCGATCGCCGACGGCTTCCTCGTCCACGACCGCCCGATCCACATCCGCACCGACGACTCGGTGGCTCGCTCGCTCGCACCGGCGGTGCGACGCACCCCGCTGCTCATGCGCCGCTCGCGCGGATACGTCCCGCGGAGCGTCGGCCTGCCGGAGCCGACGCGTCCCCTTCTCGCCTGCGGCGCGGAGCTCAAGAGCACCTTCTGCGTCGCCAAGGGAGCGCGCGCGTGGGTGAGCCACCACATCGGCGACCTCCGCAACTACGAGACGCTCGTCTCATTCAGCGAGGGCGTCGAGCACTTCGAGCGGCTGTTCGCCGTCGAGCCGGCCCTCGTCGCCCACGACCTCCATCCCGACTACCTGTCGACCCGCTATGCGCTCGAGCGGGAGGGCATCCAGCGCATCGCCGTCCAGCACCACCACGCCCACCTGGCCGCCTGCCTTGCGGAGCACGGCGTAACCGAGCCGGCGGTCGGCGCCATCTTCGACGGCTCCGGATACGGGCCCGACGGCACGGTCTGGGGCGGCGAGATCCTGGCCGGCGACCTGAGCGGGATACGAGCGCGTCGGGCTCCTCTTCCCGGTGCGGCTACCCGGGGGCGACGCCGCCGTTCGCGAGCCCTGGCGGATGGCGTGCGCGTGGCTCGCCGCCGCCGGCGAGACGCCGCCGCCGATACCGGAAGCCCTCGCGCACGAGGTCGACCCGCGGAGCTGGGAGGCCGTGGCCGAGATGGCCGGCACCGGGACGGCGTCGCCGCCGACGACGAGCGTGGGGCGCCTCTTCGACGCCGTCGCGGCGATCGCGGGCCTCCGGGCGCGCATTACCCACGAGGGCCAGGCGGCGGCCGAGCTCGAGGGCGTGGCCAGCCTCGACGAGCGCGGCGCCTACCCGCTCCCGCTCATCGACGGCGGCTCCGACTCTCCGCTCATCCTCGACGCCCGCGAGGCGGTCCTCGCCGTCCGCGACGACGTCGGCGGCGGCGCCGACGCGAGCGCGGCCTCAGCCCGCTTCCACAACGGGCTCGCGGCCGCGACGGCGGAGGCTCTGCGCGACGTCCGCGGAGCGGACCGGCAGCCCCATCGTCGTGCTGTCCGGCGGTGTCTTCCAGAACCGCCTGCTCCTCGAGCGAACCGTCGAGCGGCTCACCGCGACCGGGCTCCGGGTGCTCATCCCCGAGCGCCTGCCCCCCAACGACGGCGGCATCTCCTACGGCCAGGCGGCCGTTGCCGCCGCGATCGGGGACCTATTGTGATCCGCTTGCAATAGCGGGCCGTAAGCAATAAGGTCAATGGGCCCGCCGGCGGAGCAGCCACGCGGGCCGCGGAGGAGGAGGTACAGAGATATGGAGGCAGCCCGCCTTCCACTCGCCGGGCGTCCCTCGTTGTGGCAGCGGATCCGCGCCGGCCTGACGCGCGAGCAGTGGAGGACCGTTGGCTGGATGGCGGCGGTGATCCTGGGGCTTCACGTCATCGGCTTCTTCCTTCTCTTCGCGGTCGTAGCGCCGCACCACTTCAGCCTCGGCAGCGCCGGGGCGTTCACCGTCGGGATCGGCATCACCGCCTATACGCTCGGCATGCGCCACGCCTTCGACGCAGATCACATCGGCGCCATCGACAACACCACTCGAAAGCTCATGGCCGACGGCCAGCGGCCCGTGAGCGTCGGCTTCTTCTTCTCGCTCGGGCACTCGACGATCGTCTTCGCCCTCGCGGCGCTCTTCGCGGCCGGGATCCGCGGTCTCAGCGGCGCCGTGAGCAACGACGGCTCCGCCCTTCACCAGGCCACCGGAGTGATCGGCCCGACCGTCTCGGGGACGTTCCTGATCGATCATCGGCGTGCTGAACCTGGTCGTCCTGGTGAGCATCGTCCGGATATTCCTGCGCATGCGGCAGGGTCACTACAGCGAGGCCGAGCTCGAGGTGGAGCTCAACAACCGCGGGTTCATGAACCGCTTCTACCGGCGAGCGACGGGCGCGGTGCGCAAGCCCTCGCAGATGTACCTCGTCGGGCTGCTGTTCGGCCTCGGTTTCGATACCGCAACGGAGATCGCCCTCCTCGCGACCGCCGGGGTCGCCGCGGCGGGTGGGCTGCCGATCTACGCGATCCTCTGCCTGCCGATCCTGTTCGCCGCCGGAATGTCGCTGCTCGACACGATCGACGGCGCGTTCATGAACTTCGCCTACGGATGGGCCTTCGCCAAGCCGGTGCGGAAGGTCTTCTACAACATCACGATCACCTCGCTGTCGGTGGTGGTCGCGCTCGTGATCGGCGCCATCGAGCTGCTCTCGGTGCTCGCCGACAAGCTCAACCTGACGGGCGAGCCGTGGGACACCCTGTCGAGCCTGGACCTGAATTACGTCGGGTACGCCATCGTCGGGCTGTTCGTGCTGACGTGGGCCGTTGCCCTCGCCGTCTGGCGGCTCGGCCGCATCGAGGAGAAGTGGTCCGCCAGGGTGAAGGGGTAACGTCAGCGAGGCGATGACCGAGTCGCCTCGGACCTCCCCGCTCAACTTCGGGAGCGTCGACGACGTCGCGGCGGCGATCCGATCCGAGGGAGGCCGGCTGTCGACGGCGCGGCGCCTCGTTCTCGAGGAGCTGTTCGCGGCGGCGGGGCCCGTCTCGGCGGAGCGAATCGCGAGCCAGATCGCGCGCAGGGGGCCGACGTTCGAGGTCAGCTCCGTGTACCGCAACCTCGAGCGGCTCGAGGCCATGGGGGTCGTTCGTCACGTCCACCTCGGCCACGGGCCCGGCCTCTACTCGCTCGTCGGTGGCGGCGTCCGCGAGTACCTGGTGTGCGAGCGGTGCGACCGGGTCACGAGCGTGGAGCCTGAGCGGCTCGACCCGGTGCGAAACCAGATCCGAAAGCGCTTCGGCTACGAGGCGCGCTTCACCCACTTCCCCATCACGGGCCTGTGCCCGGAATGCGCCGAGCGCGAGCGCTCGGGCGGCGACCGGGACTGAGTCAGATCATCCCGCTCTCCGGCGGGACAACCCACGTGCGCTCCGCCCAATCCACGCTGGCCTCGTCCCCGAGGTCTGAGACCCGGGCCGCCCCTGCCTCGTCCATGGCTTCGGCCAGACGCCCCCACTCGCGCGCCACGGCGGCCGCGCGCTGGAGCGGTCCCCAGCTGCCCGCGTCGCCGATGCGATCGGCCTGGGCCCGGACCTGGGCAACGGTCAACTCGCCGAACGGCACATAGCGCTCGCCGTCGTGGACGGGCGTCGAGAGCGTCGCCTCCACACGTGCGGGGTCGGGGACCTGGGACATCGACCGAAGCCAAGCAGAGTCACCGAGCCGGCGTGTCGGTGATCCGGCCTCGGCCATCGCCCGTAGAGGGAGGGCGAGCAGCCGGCGTGGGGCCGGCGCAGGAAAGGAGTCTCAGATGGAGAGCGTGAGCCGGCGAAGGCTCTTGGGGACGGCCGGAGCGGCGGCGGGCACGGCGGCAATCGCCGCGGCGCCGAGCGTCGCCAGGGCAGCGATGGAGGGCGGCGAAGTCGCCGACCCCTCGGGACCCCCGCCCGAGGAGGCGGTCGTGGCCGTGGTTCGCGACGCAAAGCGCGGCGAGGTGACCGTGATGGCGGGAACCAGCGAGGTCACCTACCGCGACAAGTCACTTGTCAAGCGGCTCATGAAGGCCGCGCCGAAGAGCAAGGAGTAGCCGAATGTCATCCCACCGAGAAGCGCCTGAGATCAGTCAGGACCCGGTAGCCGACAACACGGACACCTACGCGTTCGTGAGCCCCGACAAGCCCGACACGGTCACGATCATCACCAACTACATCCCGCTCGAGGATCCGCCCGGGGGCCCGAACTTCTTCGAGTTCGGCGACGACGTGCGCTACTCGATCTACATCGACAACGACGGCGACGGGCTCCCGAACATCGAGTACCGGTTCCGCTTCAAGACCGTGCTCCGAAACGAGGACACATTCCTCTACAACACCGGGCCGATCGAGAGCATCAACTCGAAGAACTGGAACAAGCGCCAGTTCTACGACGTCGAGGTCGTCGAGGGCAAGCGCAAGCCGAAGACCATCGGCAAGAACCTGGCCTGCCCGCCCTGCAACATCGGGCCGCGCTCGACGCCGGCCTACAACTCGCTCGCGTCGGCGGCGGTACATGGCCTCGACGGAGGCGGCTCGGTCTTCGCCGGTCAGCGCAACGAGGGGTTCTTCGTCGACCTCGGGTCGATCTTCGACCTCGGCGACCTCCGGCCCCTCCAGAACCTGCACCTGATCGCGACCTCGCCGACGATGGCGGTCGACGCCACCGCCACGCTGAACGTCCACACGATCGCGATCCGGATACCCATCCGCAAGCTGACCCGCGACGGCTCGGCCCCATCCGATCCGATGTCAGGGAAGGCCGTCTTGGGGATCTGGGGCGCCGCGAGCCGGCGCAAGACGCGCGTCATCGACAGGGCGAGGGGCGAGATCTCGGAATCGGGCCCGTGGGTGCAGGTGTCCCGCCTCGGCAACCCGCTCTTCAACGAGGTCGTGGTGCCGCTCGGCGACAAGGACTACTGGAACGCGCTCATGCCGGCGCAGGACAACAAGTTCCTGAAGAACGTCCAGCGACCGGAGCTGGCGAAGCTTCTGCCGGTCCTTTACCCGGGGGTCTTCCCCAAGCTGGCCGCGTACAAGAAGCCCCGCGCCGACCTGGTGGCGATCCTCCTGACCGGCATCCCGAAGGGCGTCGTGCCCGGCTTCCAGAACAGCACCGGGAGCACCTACGCGGACATGCTGCGCCTGAACGTGGCGATTCCGCCGACGACGTCCGACCCGGACCCGCTCGGCCTCATCGCCGGCGACGCCGCCGGGTTCCCGAACGGACGACGGGTGTTCGACGACATCGTCAACGTCGAGCTCCGCGCGATCGCCGGCGTCACGATCCCGCTCGTCGACGCGAGCTACACGCCCGACGCGGCCGCCTCCCAGGTGACCCAGGGCCTTACGCCCGGCGCCGACCGCTACCAGGCGACGTTCCCGTACCTCGGGACGCCCCACGACGGCTACAGCACAGGGGTCGCGGCATGAGCGCCGCGACCCCCGCGACGCTGGTCGGCGACCGCCACGCCCACCACCATCACCCCGACTACGCGGCGCGCGCTCATCCCGAGCACGTCGCCATCGACATCGGCGGAGCCGTTGGCGCGCTCATCGTCCACACCGACCCCGAGATGCACGGGATCGAGGTGGAGATCAGCCGGGAGGGCGAGGAGCGGACCGGCGCCCACAAGCAGGTGCTGGACCGCCAGATCGGCGGGCGGTCGTCGTTCACGCTGCTCTACGACGGCCTGGCTTCGGGTCGATACGTCCTGTGGGTCGGGGACGAGCCCCGCGCCCGCCACGTCGCGGTCGCGGCCGGCGAGATCGCCGAGCTCGATTGGAGGACCGGATGATTCCCAACGTCGGACCGCTCGAGATCATCGTCGTGGTGGTCATCGCGCTTCTCGTCGCCGTGTAGGCTCCGGGCCTCACGGGGATGGGACGCCGGTGCCACATCTTCGCCCTGGTCGGGCTCGCTCTTCTGATCCCCGCGACGACGTCGGCCGCCGCACCCATACCGCCGCCGAACGCGCCGCAGAACCCCTACTTCGCCGCCAACCCGAACAACAACATCCACAACGACACGTGGATGACCGATGCCTACGCTCGCGGGGGGCCGAGCGGATCGAGCTTGGTCACCAACCTGGGCACGCTCCCACCCTCGCTGTGCGGCTCGATCACGTTCGACAAGCAGGGACGAATCGTCACCGTCTGCCCGTCGCTGATCGCGCCGCCCACGCTGCGCCTGATCGATCCCAGGACGCTGGCGGTGCTCGCGTCCTACACCCTCCCGGCGGGTGGGCCACCGCCCCCGAATACGCCCGAGTACCAGAACTTCACCGGCGGCGGCTACTTCTTCCTCGACAACAAGGATCGCGTCTGGAGCGCGACCAAGACGAACCACCTCTTCGTCCTCTCCGAGTCGAGCGGCGGCACGAGCTTCAAGCTCGACAAGGACTACAACCTGACCAAGGCCGTCACCGGCAACGAGCGGATCACCTCGGCCTTGCGCGACTTCAACGGACTCGTCTGGTTCGTCACAAAGGCCGACGGGAAGGTCGGAACGCTCAACCCGAAGAACGGGAAGATCAAGGTGTTCAAGACCGGCGAGGAGATCGAGAACTCATTCGCGGTCGGCAAGTACGGCGTCTACATCGTCTCCGACAAGCGGATGTACAAGTTCACGGCGAACCGGAAGGGCAAGCCCCAGATCGCCTGGCAGGCGAAGTACAAGAACTCGGGTATCCACAAGCCGAGCCAGGTCGACGCGGGCTCCGGCACGACGCCGACGATCATGGACCGCGGGCTCGTCGCGATCACGGACAACGACGACCCGATGAACGTCGTCGTATACCGCAAGTCGACGAAGCTCAGGCAGGGACAGAAGCGCGTGGTCTGCCAGACCCCGGTCTTCAGGAAGGGCGCTAGCGCGACCGAGAACTCGCTCATCGGCTCCGGCCGCTCGCTGATCGTCGAGAACAACTACGGCTACGTCGACCCCTTCGGCCCCTCGACGGGTGGCGCTCTCACGACGGCGGGCTTTGCTCGCGTCGACGTCAACAAGGACCTCGGCGGCTGCAGGAAGGTGTGGACGAACAGCACCGTGGCCGCCCCGTCGGTGGTGCCGAAGCTCTCGACCAAGAACCAGTTGGTCTACGCCTACACACAGACCGCCGGGCTCGGGCCGATGGACCGGGCGTGGTCGTGGGTCGGCATCAACGCCCAGACCGGAAAGACCGCCTTCACGGTGCCGTCGGGTGACGGCCTGCTGGCGAACAACAACTACGCCGGCCTGGCCCTCGGGCCGACCGGCACCGCGTACCTCGGCACCATCGGCGGCATCCGCTCGCTGAGCAACGGCCCCTGAGCGCTCTCCCGCCGCCACCCACGCGCCAACCGAGACAATGGCGTCGCGATGGACCTCGAGACGGCGATCCGCACCCGCCGCACGCACAAGGCATACGGCCCGCAGCCCGTTGACCGCGGGACGCTCCTGGAGCTGTTCGAGCTCGCCCGCTGGGCGCCGAACCACCACCTGACGAACCCGTGGAGGTTCCGGGTCCTCGGCGAGGGCGCACGCGCGCGCCTCGCGGAGGTCGTCGAGCGGGCAAAGCCGGGCTCGGCCCGGAAGCTCGACCGGGCGCCGACACTGATCGTGGCGAGCGCGGTTCGGGACGGTGACGCCTCCCAGCGCCGCGAGGACCTGCTCGCCACCGCGGTCGCGAGCTACATCGTCCTTCTCGGCGCGCACGGGCGCGGCCTCGCCGGCTACTGGCGAACCGTGCCGGTGCTCGGCGAGCCCAGCGGCCGTGCGGCGGTCGGCATCGGCGCCGACGAGGAGGTCGTCGGCCTCCTTCACCTCGGGCAGGGAAAGCAGGAGCAGCCGCCACCCGAGCGCGCCCCCGTCGACGATGTGGTTACTTTCCTCGACTGATGCAGCGACCGGGGCGACTTGGCGTCGCTATGCGACTACAACTCGCCATGCGGACGGCACTTTGTGCCGGAATCGGCACGCTCGGGGCAGCCCTCCTCGCTGCCCAAACCGCGTCAGCGTCGCTGGAGACGCCCCGGGCGCTCGCCGCGCACCCCTCCCCCGCCGCCGACGGCACCCTCGGCCCCGCGGCCGCGCGCGCCCTCCGCCAGGGCTATCTCGTCCCGAACCAGCGCGCCTACGAGCGCCAGAAGCGCGCCGCCGCTCGATCCACGGCCCGCCGCGAGGCCCTCGATGTGCACGCGCCCCTCGCGCCGCGGTCCCGCCGGCTCGCTCCTGCGATCGGCCGCGCCTGGGGCGGCCAGGCGAGCCCGGGCTTCGCCCCATCGGACTCGACCGGCGCCGTCGGCAACTCCAGGTTCATCCAGCTCGTGAACTCGAAGTTCGCCATCTACGACAAGTCCGACAGCGCGCCGATCTCGAGCGGCACCCTCAACACCCTCGCCGGCACGTCGAGCGCCGACACGCTGTTCGACGTACAGGTCATCTGGGACCCGACGACGAAGCGCTTCTTCTACACGATGATCGACGTCGAGAACTCGGTCACGAACAACCTCGCCTTCGGCTGGAGCAAGGGCTCCTCGCCGAGCGGAGGCTCGAGCTCGGACTGGTGCAAGTACTCGATCGGCTTCGGCTCCCGCTTCCCCGACTATCCGAAGCTCGGCGACTCGAAGCCGTTCGCGATCATCGGCGTCAATATCTTCGCCGGGTCGGCGTTCACCGGCAGCGAGCTGCTGGCGATCAAGAAGCCCGGCTCGGGGTCGGGCTGCCCGAGCTCGCCGAAGGTGAAGGCGAAGACGCCGCTCAAGACCAACAACACCACGCTCGCGTTCACTCCCGTGCCCGCGAACGAGATCGACGGCCAGGGCACGGGCTGGGTGGTCGCCCGCCCGGCTCCCACGCCCGCCTCGAAGATCGCGGTGTTCAAGGTCACGAAGAACGACAACGGCAACGCCCAGATCCAGGGCACCTCCAAGAACATCTCGGTCGACCAGTACAAGGTCCCGCCTGCGGCGCCGCAGGCGGCCTCGGCCTCGAAGATCGACACCTCCGACACCCGGATGACCCAGGCGGTAGGCGCGATCGACCCGAACCACGACGACAAGTTCGCGGTCTGGACCCAGCACACCATCAAGGGCGGCGCGGGCTCGAAGGTGCGCTGGTACGAGATCTACCCGAAGACGCCGAAGCTGCTTCAGAAGGGCTCGGTCTCGGGCAGCTCGCTCTACGAGTACAACGGGGCCATCTCGCCGAACCGCGCCGTCAGCGGCGGAGACGCGAGCGGCGGCGCCAACATGCTCATGAACTTCTCGAGCTCCTCGAGCGGCGCCAACCCGGGGCTCAGGATGGTCTCGAAGAAAGGCGGCAACAACCAGTCGGGCCAGGTCGTCGTCGCTATGTCGCCGGGCCCGCTCGGCGGCTTCGACTGCGAGGCGTCGACTGACCCGGACGCGGGCGATGACTGCCGCTGGGGCGACTACGCCTCGGCGACTCCGGACCCCAAGGACAAGTCGAAGATCTGGAACGTCAACCAGCTCGCGTCAGGAAGCCAGCCCGTGTGCCCGGGCGTCGGCTGCGTCGCGACCTGGA